>CAVUAH010000015.1:0-462864 GCA_963739405.1 uncultured Actinomycetes bacterium
GGCCGCGACTCGCCGCCGTACATGGGCAATCCAGTTGGGGCCGCGCTCGACGTTCCCCCAACTCTCGACCCACCAGGTCGGGCCGGCCGCCTCCCGGTCGGCCGGCGGAGCCACGTTCTTGACCCAGGCGCCGAACGTGTCGCCCTCGACGACCACGTCGAAGCTCTCCATCGAGAGGCCCTGCTCGGCACGGAGCTTCCGGACGATGTCGACGGCCTCGGCGAGCCGTTCCGGCGTCTTCGTCGCATCCGCGCCGTTCTCGGCGATCTGTGGCAGGAGCCCGTTCCAGGGCGCGCCGGTCGCTCGAGCGACCGCTGGCGCGCCTTGTCCACGAAGTAGAGTCAGGCCGCGCGCGGCGGCTCGTGCTCGCGATAGCAGAGCCAGTGCACGGAGCGTCCGTAGGCGGACCCGCCGCGCGACGACGAGGTTCGTCCCCTCCGGCAGCCGGGTCGTTCGCTCCTCGCCTCCGCTTTGCAGCCCGGGCTCGTGGCCGGCGAGCCGCACCGCGATCGTCGAGCCGTGCGGGACGGTCGTGGTCCCGTCTGCGCCGTGGACGACGAGGTCACCCGGATGGACGTGCTCGCGTGCGGTTCCGACGAGCTCGCGCTCCCCGAGCGCGTGCGCCATGTCCCCGGTCACGGCCCCGGCGCCTGTCGGGTCGTGGGGGTCGAGCGCCCCGAACTGCGTCTCGAGCCAGTCGATCGAGTAGTCGCCGCCGACGGCCTTCACCCCGGACACGTCGACGTGCGACTCCTGGCAGCTGTAGCCGGTGAGGAGGGCGAAGATGGTGCTCGTCGGAAACGCGACGAAGAGGCACGTGCAGACGGAGAGCGTCGATCCAGTCGGGCAGAGGCGCCGGCCCGACTCGAGGTCGTACCGGCGGCCGACGTCGTCGACCTGGCCGCCCATCAGCAGGCGGCTCCCGCTGGCCCGGCAGCGCGTTCCAGACGAACCCGCACGCGCGCGACTGAAAGCCGTTCGCGTGGTTCCAGAGTTCGAACACGACGTCGGTGAGAACGACGTCCCTCCTGAACGGGCCGGCGACCGTTCGGCATTCGAGCGGCGCGACGACGGCTCGCGCCTGGAACAGCCGGCTGCACTCGACGGGCATCAGACCTTCCAGACGGTGAGGCTCAGGAAGAAGAACGAGCCGGACATCTGCCTGATGCGGAAGTGATGGCCACCCGCCGAGAGGTCGCACGGGTGCGGCTGGTAGATCGTCCCGCTGAAGGGCAGCGGGCCGAACGAGGAGTTGTCGATCAGGCACTCGACTTGCGCGCCGCTGCCCGTCGGGTAGCTCTGGAGCGCGGCGGTGCAGATGTAGTGGCCGGCAGTGGGGGCGACGAAGTAGCAGTTCACGCGTCCGGTCTTCGTCTGACCCGACCCCCACGTCGTGAAGCCGTCACCAGAGAACCAGGCGCGACAGTCCGCGAGGCACCGCGCCATGTCGGTGAAGCCGTCGAAGTGATCGACGTCCCACATGTCGAGGTAGTAGGCGGTGCCCGTCTTCTTGCACACGCTGAAGTAGGCCGTGGGCACCCAGGCGACGAAGTCGCCGAGGCCGGGAATCTCCTTGATGATCTCCTCGGCCCCCGGAATGAGCTTCAGCGCCTCGTAGACCGCAGCAGGCTCGGGCTGAGATTCGCGAAAGTCGCTCCCTCGCGATCCTCGGCGGGCGGCAGCTACTTCGCGGCCCGCACCGATGGTGAGTATCTGCGCATTCCTTGCCGAATAGGGCATCGTTCCACCTCCAGGTCGTACCGCCGATCTAGCAATAAGGCGTCAACGACACGTCACCGCGTCGTCACGGGCGACCTGTCATCGACTCCATGAGCAGCTCCATACGCGACGACGGAGCCATCGCCACCTCCTCGTGTAGCAGGAGCGCGAAGGCTCGGTACTGGTACAGCGCTGCTGCGCGGTTGCCCTCCGCGATGTGGACGCCGATCAGCACGCGATGGGCGCTCTCGCGAAGCGGCTCGTCCCGGACGGCGGCGAGGCCCGCCTCGGTCGCCTCTCCGAAGCGACCCGCGCCAGTCAGGCGGTGGCAGAGAGCCTCGAGCGCGTGTGCCCGGAGCGCGCGCAGCCGCTCGCGCTCGATCTCGATCCAGTCCTCGTACCAATCGGCAAGAGTTGTCCCGGCCGCCAGATCGGCGCCACGTCGGCGCCGCGGAGCTCGGACGACGGATCGAGCACGCGCCGCGCCCAGGCCGCGCTCGCCGCGGACGTCGACAGCGACGACGGAGGCCAGCTCGAGGCGGCTGCCGCGGGCCTCGACGAGCCGCGGGCCCAGCCGTCGGATGCGCCAGAGCGCCGAGCGCAGGCTTCCGGCTGCATGCGCCTCGCTCGAGTCGAGCCAGAGCGTCCCTGCGACATAGCCCCGCAGCGTCGGTTGATCGTGCAACGCCAGGAAGGCGAGGAGCCGCTGTGCGGGCAGAGGCAGCTCGAGATGCCTGCCTTCACATACGAGCTCGAAGCTGTCGAGCAGCTGGAGTGACGGCCCGCCGTGCCGCGTGGTCTCTGTCAGCTCCTCCAGAGGGATCGCGCCCGTCATCGCGGGCACCGTCTGCCGCTCGAGAGCTCGAGTCCGAGATGCCGCAGCAACGATCGGGTCGCCTGGCTCGGCAGGACGTACCGCCTTCGTCGCGTCGTATCGGGGCGCCGCCCGTCTCGTTTCTACTCCCGTAGCAGGTGCGTGTCAACGCGGGGTGGTGACGGCGCGGTGACGGGGTGGTGACGGACCGCTGCGATCGTGGCCGCGCCGGACGCGCGCTCAACGGACAAGCGGCCGAGACAGGTCACGTGGAGGCTGAACAGTGTCGCTTCACGAACTGCTGAACGTTCCGTACCACCAGCAGGACACCGATGTCTATTGCGGCGCCGCCTGCGCACAGATGGTGCTCGACTCGATCGGCGCTGGGATCCAAGCGCAGGACGGCATCTACACGGACGAGCGCAACCACACGAGTGAGCTGGCCTCCTGGTACAACCCGCCGGACGGCCTCCAGTGGGTCATGAACGACCGTCGTCCGGGCGGCTTCGGCGGCTGGTTCGCGCTCTACTCGCTGGCGAGCGAGGACGCGATTTCGCGCAAGCTCTGCTGGACGATCCACCACTACGGTGTGGCCGCGATCGCCATGGTCTACAAGGGCGATCACTGGCTCGTCGTCCGCGGGTACGAGGCGAGCGCCGCGCCGACGGATTCAGCCGATACGTCGTACACGATCACCGCCTTCGACGTGAACAATCCCTGGCCGCCGGTGCCGAGCTTCTACGGGCTCCCGCCGGCAGCCCCTCCGCCCCACAGTGGAACCGACGGCTGCGGGGGCGGCGGAACCCGTGGCGTCGCCAACGAGCACATCACCTACTCGACATGGCAGTCCTCGTATGCGACCGGCAACAAGTACGGGAGCCTTGGAACGGGAAGTACGTGGCGGTCTGCGATCCCGATCCCCCAGCGACACGCCTGGGGGCGCAGGCGCCCGCCGGGAAGCGGGCCACGGGCCGGCAGCTGCTGAGACCGGCCACGGCAATCAAGAACGCGCTTGCCGGACTGGAACGCCACGGGCTCCCGGAACGAAAGGACTGGAAGTGGGCACTCGACGACACGGAGCCGGGCACGCCCGTCCTCGTCCAGCGTCTCGACGAGATCGACTCGTACTACTTCATCGTCCCGCTCGTGCGGCCGAGGCTGGGCGTGACCGCAGCTGTCGCGGTGGACGCGCGCTTCGGTGACTACCGCCAGGCGATCGCGCTTCCGCGAGGCGGCGCCAGCATCCTGACCGCTCTCGATCGCAAGACGGTGCTCCGCGAGACGCTCGAGCGGCCGATCGAGCTCGGCGACCGCGCAGGACGCCTCAACGTGCGACGAGAGTCCTACTGCCTGTACCCGACACTCGTTTGGCGGCCGTGTCTCGAGTCGTTGTCGCCGTTCGTCCCGTTCCACATGGTCACGGCCGGGGACTACCGGATCTACGTCCGGCTCGACGGACGAATCTTCGCGACGCTCCACATCAACACGCCGGGCATCTGACCTCGGGCCCAGCAGGGCTACGCTGGCGCGAATGCCGCCCGACGTAGCGGAGACCGAGGCGATCGCCCGTGCGCGCGAGCGGCTCGAGCTGAGTGACAGGACGCCCGCGCGCGCGTTTCTCGTCTCCAGGAGGGACCCGCCCCAAGGGGCGTACTACCTCGTCGTGCTCGGCGGCCCGAGCGCAGCGCTCGGCATCGCCGCCGTCGACGCGGCAAGCGGAGAGGTGACCCAGTGGGCGACGCTGCCGGACGCCGCTACACATCCCGTGCTCGATCGCGAAGCCGCGATTCGACGCACCGGCGCGTCGACGGCTCGCCGAGCCGAGCTGGTCTGGCGATCGTCTCCCGCCTCGCGGTCACCGCTCTATCCGCTCTGGGAGATCGACACCGGGGACAAGGTCGTCTACATCGACCATGCCGGACGAGTGTGGCCGTCGCTCGAGCCGGATGCGCGCGGCGCTTGAGGTGGATCGGGAGGAACAGCGCCGACCTTCGAATCTGGGGGTCGCGCGGAATCACCGGTGGATAGAAGCGTCGCGACCAAACGGAGACCGCATGAACGACCCGTTGATGATCCTCGTGGCCGGCCCATACCGGTCGGGGACGAACGATGACCCTGCTCTGATCGAAGCCAATGTCGCGGCAATGAGTCAGGCCGCACTCGGACTTTTCCGACTCGGGCACCTTCCCGTCATGGGCGAATGGTTCGCGCTTCCACTGATCGAGGCTGCCGGCTCGACAGGCGTCGGCGATGACGCCTTCAACGAGATTTTCCATCCGATCGCAGAAAGAATCCTCGAGAGGTGTGATGCGTGCCTACGCATCGGCGGGCCATCGCAGGGCGCCGACCGAATGGTCGAGCTCGCGAGAGGCCTTGGCAAGGCCGTCTTCGAGGACATCGCCACGATCACGGCGACAACTAGCCCTAGTAGAACTGTTCGCGGGCCTCTGAGTGGGTGACGGAGCCTCTGGTCCCCCCGGAATCGTGAGAACGGTTGGTACCAAGTCTCGCGTGCGCGTGCGCGATTGGCGCCCCGAGGAGCACGGGACGACCGTGCGGTCGACTAGGCAATGCCCTCTGGATGCTCTAGCGTGGGGAGGGTCGAGTGCAGGGGTGCGAGATGCGCATCGAGTCATCAGTCACGGCAATTTCCTGGATTCCGTCGGATGCGATCGAGGAGATGCCAAAGCTTCCGTTCGAGCTTGGGGTCGCGCGCTACGACGAGCCGCCGCCCGAGCATCTCGAGGAAGGCGAGCTCGAGCGCCTACGCGCCGAGGATCGCTTTCGCGAGGCCAATCGCCTCGCTGCCTGGATCGACGTCGAGGACGGGAAAATCGTAAGCCACGGGTACGAGGGCACAGGACTGGTCGGCTCGGCGCTCATCAACCGCGGTGTTACGGAAATCACGATTCCCGCCGTCGTCTTCGAGGTCCTGCGACACGAGCCGGACGTTCAGGAAAACGCTGTTCGCTTCGTGCAGACGGTCGGCGGCCGCGCTGGGTTCCCGGCTCCGCGCAGGGCCATCGAGGGGCAATTCTTCCGGATCCATTCGGCGAACACCTGGACGACGCTCGCGCTCACGATCCGAACGGACGGCTCTTCGGAGCACCAACTCGTCGGAGCGAGCACCTTCCCCAGGCACTGGATCTACGACCGGGACGGAAACCTCACAGCGAAGTCCGGGACGATCGATTTCAAGGCCTGGTACGGCGGGACGCACGGCGAGCGAACTCCGTGGGGCGACGAGGAGTCCGACGCGTTCGTCACCGCCGCAGAGAGCGCGCTCGAACGAGAGATCTCGCGCGAGCTGATGGCGGGCAAGATGATCCCCGAGCGACGCGCGCTCGAGCCGGACGAGACGCTTGTGGAGCAGGGCGCTCCCGGCGACGAGCTCTACCTCATTCTTGACGGCGTGCTCGCCGTGGAGATCGACGGCGAAGAGGTTGCCGAGATCGGGCCGGAGCGATCGTCGGGGAGCGGGCGTTGCTCGAGGGCGGCACGCGAACGGCGACCCTCAGCGCACGAACGCGCTCCCGCGTTGCCGTGATCCCGGGCGAGTTGATCGACCGGCAGGAGCTGGAGGACCTCGCGGCGACGCGGCGGGCGTAGATCCCGGGCGCTGGTGGAGGAAGTGCGCGGACTCATTGGTCCCTGAGGAGTCGGGGGCCTGGTCGAGGGGAGTAGGTCGACGGGGGTGTGCCCCGTTCGAACTGATCGCGACGGACGGCCGGTTGGGACGGCTTTGAAGCACTCCGAAGTGCCATGATCGTGGACGGGGCGACCGGGAGGATGGTGCAGGTGCACGTCGTGTCCGCGGTTCGGTCGAGGTCGCGTCGTTGGGTGATCAGAGGCCTCAGTAGGGCGCACCTGGCCGTTCATCGCGTGACGAGGGGAGGTGTCCTTGGCTCGGTGGCCGGAATGCCGGTGCTCCTGCTCACGACCACGGGCCGGAGGTCGGGTAAAGCGCGTACGACACCGCTCACGTTCTTTCGGGACGGGACCGACCTCGTGGTGATCGCATCCAACGGCGGCGCGGACCGGCCGCCCGACTGGTCGCTCAACCTGCAGCAGACCCCGCGCGCGGTCGTCGAGATCGGCACCGACAAGCTGGACGTCACGGCTCGGTCGGCGTCGGAGCAGGAACGCGAGCGGCTGTGGGCCATGGTCACGGCGACGTACGCCGGCTATGCCCGCTACCAGGAACGGACAACGCGACGGATACCGGTCATGCTTCTCACACCCGAAGCCTCTCGACAGGTGGTCCGCGCGTAGCCCACCGTCGCCCTGCCGCGGTCAGTGTGGGTCGGCCGTAACGGGCTTCTTGCGATCGTTGCGCTTCGACTTCGTCATGACGACTGGTTGTTGCCCCCCGCGGCACGCGGCGTCCTGGTCCCGACCCAGCTGGTCGGCGGCTTCTAGGCGGTTCGTGCCCCCCGGTAGGCAACCAGGAGGTCGCACGGCGTCGTCGGGCTACTCAACAGCTAGCCGATCCTCCTGCGCATTGCGGGCAGGTGCCCCGAGACGAGCTAGTGGGGTGCCCGCCAGGAGATCTTCAGGTCGATGAGGTCACGCAGGGGGACGTTTGAGGCGAAGACGACTCGGGCCGTCCAGGTACCCGTAACGGTGGTCCCGTCGAACTTTGGGGACGAGTTCTGAGGGGCGAGCGTAACCGTGGAACCATCCGTGCAGTCGGTCCCGGATGGATTCTCGGATCGCGAGACACCGTTCGAGTCGGTATGTCGAATCGTGCCAAGGTTGAGGCCGGCGCCGTTCATGTCGACGGCGACATTGGTGAGGCTCGAGACCAGGGCGTCCCCAGCGCGGCGCGAACAGCATCAGGTCCGTTTCGAAGAGGAAGGGGTCTGACTGTGACCGCGTGAGCGTGATCGTGTCCACGCCGTTCTTCGGGCCGGGTGGCGTGGTGACATCGGCAGGGCCGCTTTTCGGTCGAGCGCCGGGCTGCTGTTCGCGCAACCGAGCACGGTCACTAGGTAGCGGTAAGTTCGTTCGTCGGTGATTCCGGTCGTATCGGTGGTGCTCGTGACATCCGCGGCGACCGTTCCTAGCAGGGTGAACGGGCCACCTTGAGTGCTTCGTTCGATCCGGTAACCGGTCTCGCCGCCTCTGTCTCGCCAGGCTAGCTCCACGCGCTTCCAGGACGGTGCCGTGGCCGTGAGCGTCTCTCGCCCTGTTGTGAAATCGACGGAGAGCGAGCCCGAGCTCGGACCGTTTGGCTTGCGGCTTGCGAAGGTGAGCGCGAGCGGCCCGGCTCGCATGCTCATCGGTAGTTCGACATGGACGGTCCATACCGGCGGGCTCGGGTTCGGGTCGATGTTCGCCGGGATCCAGTAGGGCGTGCCTGCCGCCTTGAGATCGCTCTGCCTCTGCGTGTTGCTGGGGCCGACGTTCTCGATGGGTCGTGCCGTTCGCCGTCACCACAAGATCGGCGGACGGCCACGGTGCTCCGATGCGTAGCCGCACCGCTTCGGCTGGCAACAGCGGGAAGGGGCTGCTGCCGGGGGCCGTGCACGGACCGTCGAGGACGTCGACCAGGACGGGCGTGCCGGCGGGGTGCTATTGCCCCCGCCGCAGCCTGCGCTGGCGAGTGTGCCCCGGTGCACACGAGCACGAGCAGGAGGCGGGCTTGAACTCTGCCGATCCTGAGGCGGCCCATGCGGAGAGCCTTGATGGTCGTGTGATTGACCTTCCTACGCGACGATCGCGAAGCTCGCGTTTTCGGCTGCACCGACCCGGCCGCCGCGAGCCCTCCCGGAAGCGGCACGACAACCGGGGTCGACGCGGTGTACAGGGGGCCGGTTCCGATTTGTCCCGAGCTGCCGCTTCCCCAGGCCAACACCGTGCCGTCGTTTCGGAGCGCCACGCTATGTGAGGCGCCGACGGCAATGCCCGTGATGTTCTGCAGTCCGGGCACCGGCACCGGCGTGGGGTGGGCGCCGGAGGTGGTCCCGTCGCCGGCCTGCCCGTAAGGGTTGGTGCCCCAGAACCAGACCGCACCGGCCGTAGTCCGCGCGAGCCCGTGGCCGGCGACGCTGACCTGTTCGACGTTGCTCAGCGCCGGCACCTGTACGGGCGTAAGCCGGTTGCGGCGCCTGCGAGACCGAGAGGGCCGGCGCCCCAGGCGACGACGTCGCCGTTCGATTTGATCGCGAATGAAGACGAAATCCCCGCCGCGATCGAGCGTATGGCGGTAAGACCCGCGACCTGGACGGGGCTCGTCCGGAATGCCTGTGCTCCGTCTCCGAGCTGCCCGGAGCTGCCTTCGCCCCAACCAAAGACTCGCCCGTCGTTTCGCAGGGCGAGGCTGAACTCGTAGCCGGCCGCGACCGCGACGATGTCGCTCAGCCCGCTGACGCGCACGGGCAACCGGTTCACGGCCTGTTGGCGCCAGTCGGTGAGTCCCCAGTTCCAGACGCTTCCGTCCGACTTGACGGCGACGCCGTGGTTGGTCCCCGCCGCGACGTCGACCACATCGGTGAGGAAGGCGACACGTACCGGAATCGACCGCTCGAGGAAGAACGTGCCGTCACCGAGCTGGCCGCTGCTGTTGGACCCCCACGACCAGACGCTGCCGTCGGTGGCGAGCGCGAGCGTCCAGTCCCCCCAGGCGGGCCCGACGACCTTCTTCGCGATCAGACGCGGAACCACCCAGATGGGCGTGTCGCGTTGGTTTCGGGACGAGCCGTCACCGAGCTGCCCGTAGTAGTTCGCGCCCCAGGCGAGCAGTGCCGGTTCACCGACAGGGTCAGGGTCATCGACGATCTCGCGGAACGGCGGAACGTCGGGGCGGCGCTCCAGAGATACTTCTCGGGCAACCGTCCGAACGAGACGTCTAAGCCCAGACACTTCTCGCAGAGGTTGCCCGGCCCGGTTGGCCCGTCACCCCATGGCGTCGGGTCGGCGCACAGGATGAGCCCGCAGATCCGATCCTGCAACGCGTGCTCGCCACGTTCGCGTTCCTCGAGAAGCTGTGGGCCGAGCCGATCGAAGAGCCGGAGGGTCTCGAGCAGGCCCGTGTGTTTCGGCAGCCCGATCAGACCATAGATCCCCGGCTCGTTCACCCAAGCCGTGACCTCGCACTTGCCAACGTCGACGCGAGAGCTCTCGACAGGCGCAAACACACGAGACTCGAGATCGACGCGGAAGAGCGTCAGCGTGTAGAGATCGACGTGCGCCGCGTCCTTCGCGTCGAAGCCAATCCGTAGCCTTCCAGACGCGACCGGCTCCTCGACCCCGGCCGGAAGGGCGACCTCGACGTAGCGGCTGATGCTGCCGAACGTCGCGTCGGGCAGCGGGTCCTCGATGTCGCGGATTTGGAGCTCGACTCGCTCCGGGCGCCTTTGATTGGCGATGACGCCTCCGATCAATTGTGTCGTTCGGCGCAATCGACCCTACTCGCTTTGCGTCTCGATGGCAACGCAGCGCACGTCGACCTCACGGTTCGCAGCGCCGCAGTGGCACGCGAGTTCACCGACCTGATGGCGTGATCCCGTACGAGTCTCCGGGACCGTGCGGCCTCCACGGCGCCACTGCGTGCACGGGCCGCGGTGACCCTTCGCGGAGAGGCCCACAACCTATGGGCACTACGACCTTGGGGCCGCCTCCCGTGTACCGACCCAGGAGGTCGGCGGCTTCGAGGTCGATCGTGGTAGCGACCCAGGAGGTCGGCGGGTCAGGTTCTCGTCGTCCAGGACGCCGTCAACGACCGCCCGCTAGCGTGTGGCCCGGCTGTCATGAACACACGCCCGGACACTGAGGCCCGCGTGGACGGGCGGGCCTCAGGTCGACAGTTCGGTCAGTGCAGCCGCGGGCTAATTCCGAGCAGGCACAGTGACTGCCGCCGACTGGGTCGCGGAGTTGCCGCTTGCGTCCGTAGCTCGATACGTGACGGTGTACGTTCGACCGGACCCCTTCTCGTTTCGCTCAGCTCGGAAGTTGAAGGTGTAGTCATCACCTTCACGACATCGTTTGTCGTGTTGCCATCGTCTCCACCGGGGGCGTTGTCTGGCTCATTCGAGGTCACCGACACCAGTTCCAACGTCGGCGCCTCGTCCGTGTCGTCGGTCGCCAGTACACGGTCGCCGGATCGTGACGTACCCGTGGTCCGGCGGCCAGAGTCGATCCGGAATTAACTCACACGCTGAGTTGGGGCGGTGCCGTGTCCGGGGGCCGCGGCTGGTACTCGTAGGCGCCCATGTCCAGGACGCCAGACTGTCCGCGTCAGTACCGTCCTCGGTCGCGGATTGCCTTCGAGATCACTCGGTGGAGCCCCATAGACATCCCTGCGTCGATGGCAGGCGAACCCAACTGGAGCCGGAGTCGGAACCACCAGAGAACAGCGGGTCAACGGAGATGTTTCCGCTTACGCCCGTATCAGCAGACGCCACCGTAACGCGATCCCGTTCCTGTGCTGATGACGTCGTTGAACTCCAGAATTGGCGGATCCTTCTCGAAGAAGCTGCCGGGGCAATTGACGACGGTTTGGTTGCCGGTCCCGACGAGGATGTTGTTGAAGACGTGCATGGAGCGGGTGAATCCGTCCACGAAGATCGCCGACAGCGAGTTCGCAACGATCGTGTTGTTGGCGATGATCGGTCCGCGTGTCCCGAACGGAACGGACCAGTCGATCCGTGATAGCCGTTCTGCGCGACGACGTTGTTCACGATCAACGCGTCCGACTGATACGCCTGCCAGTGCCTCCCCCTCCGTTCGCCGTGATCGTGTTGCGGCTGATCTCGGCGACCCGGCCGCGTTCATCGGAGATCCCACCACCAGCATTGGCAGTGATCACGTTCCTGGTGACTTTCACGGTTCCGGCGCCGCGGCGACGTCGATTGCCGGCCGGAAGAGCGAGCAGGCGGGCCGCCCGGTCACAACGTTGTTCTGGATGGTTGCGCTGAAGAAGTAGGCAACGATCCGCCAGAGCACGACTCGTCGTCCAGTGACTCGGTTGCTCTCGATGAGAGCCGGGCCGTCGCTGGTGTAGATGCCACCTTCGACGGTGAACCCGCGTAGCACCGGTGTCTCGCCGATGATGGCCGTCAGCCGCAGGGCCCCGCCTTGACCGTCGATGACGGTCGCCGCGGCGCCGCCTGTGCTCTCGATCGTGATCGTCTTGGAGTGATTGTCGATCATTTCGTTGTAGACGCCCGGTGAGACGCTTACGACGTCGCCAGGATTAGCGGCGTCGATTGCAGCCTGGATCGTCAGGTAATCCTGGGGCACTCGAAGAACACTCGCTGCGTTCGCGCGCCCTGTGACGATCCCAAGTACAGCCACGAGCGCGAAGCGGCAATCAACCAGCTACCCCTGCTCCGAGATCGCTTCTTCTTAAGAGCATGATCCTCAGCCTCCTTGTCGTCGCTCGAGATGGAGCCGTTCCGGCTAGCTCCCAGCGCCAGGACGACCGTGGTAACGCATGCGATCCGCCGACACCATCGACTCACCGGACGATCATCGGCAGCGTCGCTAACCGTCAGCTAATCGCAACCACAACCGCGCCCGGGTCTACGCCCCAGCGTCCCGAGAATCGGGGAGGGGGAGGGGTGCCGGAAGCGCAAGCGTCGGCCTTCACTGATACCGACCCAGGAGGTCGGCGGGTCTCGCAGATCATGCACCGCCCCAGTAAACCGCAGCGTCGACGCCGCCAGGTGCACTTCTGTCGGCAATCGATGGGAAGAGGAAGGGCGTTCGCGACGGGACGCGGGCGACCGGGCCGAGGGCTAAGTCCGCCGAACACGCCCCAGTAGGGTCGCCTGCGGATTCCGACTCGTTGTCCGTGCCCAGGAGCTGAGCGGCTCCTTGTCGTGCGCGATGATCGGCGGATGGCTTCGACGGATCCAGGCCCGCGCGACCATCTGATCACGCGTGCGCTCGAGCGTGACCTGGCTGCAGTCGGCCCCCGAAGCGCTCGACGAGTCGCCGCTGGATGCCGCTGAGGCGCCTGATCGTCTCGCGCGGCATGCGATGGACGAGTTGCGGCGCGAGCTGCGGGTCGAGGGGGCGACCGCCGACGTGCAGGCTCGGACGGTAAACGAGATGCTCCGGAGGTTCGCGCCCGGCGCCGGCAGCGATGCAGAGGTCGCGGTACCAGCTCGGGTGCTTCAGGGGATCAGGGGTCGATCGCCGCTTGGTGACGTCGTTCCGTTGCCGCCGTTGCCGGCAACGCCGTTCAGCCAGAGTGATCTGCTCGTCAACGCTGTCGGGCAGCCGAACATCGGTTCCGAGCTGCGGGCCGAGCTCGCGAGCGCCGACTCGGTCGATCTGCTGTGCGCGTTCGTGATCTGGTCGGGCGTCCGCCATCTCCGCGAGGCGCTGGGAACGTCTTGGCGCGCGGCGGCCGGGTCAGGGTGATCACGACGACGTACATGGGTGTGACGGAGAAGCGGGCTGTCGACGAGCTCGTGTCGCTTGGCGCCGACGTGCGGGTTGCGTTCGACGCGCGGACGACCAAGCTGCACGCCAAGGCATGGCTGCTGGAGCGTGCGTCCGGGCTGACCACAGCGTTCGTGGGCTCGTCGAATCTCTCGCACAGCGCACTGTTCGACGGGCTTGAGTGGAACGTGCGCCTGTCCTCGATCGACGCTGCGCATGTGGTCGACCGGATCCGGATGACGTTCGAGAGCCACTGGGCGTCAGAGCACTTCGAGCCCTACGACCCAACGTCAACGGGAAGAGCTGGAGCAGGCGCTGCGGGAATTCGACCGCCGCTCGCTCGGGGAGGCCTCGACGATCTCATTCGCGGGTCTTGACGTGCGGCCGTACCCACACCAGCAGCGGATGCTGAACGCGCTGACAATCGAGCGCGAGCGGCACGACCGTCACCGAAATCTCGTGGTTGCCGCGACCGGGACAGGCAAGACTGTCGTCGCTGCGCTCGATTACCGGCAGCTTGTCCACCGGCATGGCGACCTGTCGCTGCTGTTCGTTGCCCATCGCGAGGAGATCCTCAGGCAGTCGCTGGCGACCTACCGGGCCGTCCTCCGCGACGGCGCGTTTGGAGAGATCCACGGTGGGGGCCGGATCGCCGAAGGACGGCACGTCTTCGCGATGATCCAGTCGCTGCAGGAGGCGCGACTGGAGCAGATCGCCCCGGACACATTCGATGTTCTCGTTGTCGACGAGTTCCATCACGCCGCGGCGGCGACATACGACCGGTTGCTCAACCATCTCTCGCCGCGAGAGCTACTGGGGCTGACCGCGACGCCGGAGCGCCTCGACGGACAGGACGTACGAGTTGGTTCGACCAGCGGGTCGCCGTCGAGCTGCGCCTCTGGGAGGCGATCGACCAGGGCTTCCTGGTCCCGTTCCAGTACTTCGGCGTCGCGGACGGAACCGACCTCAGCCAAATCACATGGCGTCGCGGCGGCTACGTCCTCGACGAACTCAGCAACCTCTTGTCCAACGACGACCTTCGCGTCTCGAAGCTTCTGGAGGCGGTCGAGCGGATCGTGCTCGATCCCGGCACGATGCGCGCGCTCGGCTTCTGCGTCTCCAAGGAGCACGCACGCTACATGGCGCTGAAATTCACCCAGGCTGGACTGGAGAGCGTTGCGCTCACCGGGGACGACCCGCCACATGAGCGTGACCGGCAACTCTCGGCTCTGCGGGCAGGTCGGCTCCGCTGTGTGTTCTCCGTCGAGGTTCTCGGCGAGGGCGTCGACGTGCCCGACGTTGACTGCGTCCTCCTGCTTCGGCCGACAGCGTCAGCGACGGTATTCACCCAGCAGCTTGGACGCGGGCTGCGCCGCGCTGCCGGCAAGAGTCACCTCACGGTCATCGACCTGATCGGCCAGCACCGTCGCGAATTTCGCTTCGAAGATCGGCTGCAGGCGATCCTCGACACCCGCCGCGGCCCGATCATCGACCAAGTCGCCGCCGATTTCCCGTTCCTGCCGGCCGGGTGCACCGTCGACCTCGACCGCCAAAGCCGCGAGATCGTGCTCGACAACCTCCGAGCGGCCGTTCGCCGTTCGCGCTGGGCAACACTCGTCGCCGATCTCCGCGCCGAGCCGGACGAGTACTCGACTCGGCGAGTTCCTGGATCGCCACGATCATCGTCTCGAGGACGTTTACCGCAGCGGAAGCTGGACGCGACTGCGCCGCGACGCCGGCCGGACGACTGCGCCCCCGCCGACCCGGCGCTCGAAGCGCGCACGCTGAAAGCGCTCGCTCGGCTGACGCACATCGACGATCCCGAGCGAGTCGCGTTCTACCGCGAACAGATCCTCGAGAGTAGACCGCCGCGCGAGCGTGACCTCGATGAACGTCACAAGCGCCTGATGACGATGCTCGCCTGGGGCCTCGGCTCCGGCACCGCCGGCCACGAGAACGCTCGCGGACTTTCTCGAAGCCCTCTGGCGCGAAGACGCAGTCCGTGACGAGCTCCTCCAGCTGCTCGACGTCATCGACCAGCGGTCGAGCACGCCCGCATCGCCGTCGCTGCTTCCGAGCCGAAATCCCGCTAACACTCCACGCGCGCTACTCCCGGCAGGAAGTCATCGCCGCGCTCGGCTTCGGCGAAGGCGTGAAACCGAAGGTGACTCAGGGCGGAATCCTGTGGGTGCCTCAGGCAAAGAGCGACGTGTTCTTCGTCGACCTCCACAAGGCCGAGCGCGACTACTCGCCGACGACTATGTACCGCGACTACGCGATCAATCGCGAGCTGTTCCACTGGGAATCCCAATCTCGCCAGACACCACAACAGCCAACCGTCCAGCGGTACATCAACCATCGATCTCAGGACAGCGGATCCTCCTGTTCGTACGCGAACGGAAGACCTTCGAGCTCGGGACGCAACCGTTCACGTTCCTCGGTCCCGCCGAGTACGTCAAGAACACCAGGCGAGCGTCCGTGGCGTTCACCTGGCGGCTACCGCATGCCGATGCCAGAGGCCTTGTTCGAAACCGCCCGAAGCGTCGCAGCTGCATAGCGAGGCCGGTCGAGCTGAACCGTGCCGACGGAGTACTCATGGGCCTCGTTGCGTGCTCTTCGATCTTCTTTGAGCTGGGACCCTGCGGATCGGTTGGCCGACGAGCAAGCGGCCGAGTTGTTCTTGGTGCCGACCCAGGAGGTCGCCCCATCGAACGGAGTTCGTAAGAGGAGGTGAAATGGCGCTCCAAGGCACCGGTCGTCGCTCGCGCCCTCGAACACCGCTCAAGCGGCACGCCAACCAGGATTTACCGAGAGGCCAGCCGCCGGTCGAACTGCGGCAGCCGTCCGGCTACGGCCGCATCGAGCACAGCAACCATCGCGGCGAGATCCTCCACGTCTCACGATGAGCGACGAGCCGGACGGGTCGTTACTTACGAGAGTCGTGTCGCGTGATGTTCGATGCCGAGCGCTGAGACGCTCCACTGGCTCAACGACCACGTTGGCCAGGAGTTCCACGTCGTACTCCTCGTGACGCGGGGGCGCGAACGCAAGACGTTCGCCGTCCTCACGGGCGACGGAATCTTGCGCCACTGGTCGGAGGGCTAGTACGCGGTCGGGGAGGAGACGCACTTCGACCGGACCGATCTCGATGCGTCGATCCGCAGACGTAGCGACGACAGCTCATCCTCGAGCTCGCGGAGGGTGTCCTCCTCCAGTTCCCAGCGGCAGGGGGCTAGTCCAACCAGCTTCGCCCCGACGAGTCAGGGATAAGACAAGTCTGTAGCTCTGACCGTGGGGCTCTTTCTTGGGTCGGCAGACTCCGTGACTCCCACACCGTGGAAATTCTCTCCTGACAACATCGTCCGTCTCTTGCCTGTTGAGGCAACATGGTGGTGAGTTGACGAGGGTCGGCGTGTATTGCCCGACGTGTTGGGCGTTTCGCCGGCGTCGCCGGCTACCGCGTCGACATCCATCGTCGGGATGACGCTGCAGCCGGATCTGTCGCTCTGCGAGACAACGGAAACGCCGATGTGCAGGTACTTCAACCGGTGTTCTTGCAGAAACGACCCCATGGTTGTGTCCCAGAACGGCCCCCGCCCGACTCAGCCCGCGTTTCTTCGTACCTCAGCGCTCTCAAGCGACATTCCCGAACACTGGGCAGCGCGGCGGTCTCTCGCACCGCTTGTCTGTGCTGATCGGCGGATAATCACCGCGTGACGGTCGATCCTTCGAGGCTGACGCTTCATCTGGAAAGGGTTCTGCAGGCGCCGAGGGCGCGCGTGTTTGCGGCATGCGCGGAGCCCGATCAACTGGGCGGGTGGTGGGGGCCAGCGGGTTTCACCGCTCCCAGCGTCGACCTCGACGTTCGCGAGGGAGGGCGGTATCGCATCACGATGCAGCCACCGGACGGGGAGGCGTTCCACTTGAACGGGCGGTACTCGGAAGTCGATCCTCCGCGGCGCCTCGCCTTTACGTTCGTTTGGGAAGAGCCCGATCCCGACGACCAGGAGACACTCGTGACGCTTTCGTTCTCTGACCATGGTGGCGGAACGAGGCTCGCTCTCGACCATGGATCGTTCGCGACCCAGGCTCGATACGAACTGCACCAAGCGGGCTGGACGGAGACACTGGACCGGCTCGCGGAGTATCTGGCCTAAGCAACCAAGGGACATTCCCGCCACGTTGGAACGGCAAGGATTTCCGGCTCGAAGCTGCGCGCTGCGGAGCGCAGGTGGAACACCTCCGTGCTGAGCAACGGGAAGGGCATCGACCACTTCGAGGACTCCGAGATCATCCCCGCGCTCGAAGCAGCCGCCGCGACCTGCGGCGTTCCGGTCTAGGAAGCTCGGAACACAGCCAACGTCGAGCGGGTGAGCCGAACCAGAGTCCACCCGCTCGACGCGCGAGCTGCCTCGCCGACGTGTTCGACGACGGCCACGCTCTCCTCGACGCGGCCGTCAGCTACGCGCTCGGGGACATCGTCGCGAAGCGCCACGCCGGCCTCTATCGCTCGGGGTACCAGGGCTGGACGAAGGAAAGACACCCTTCGTACTGGCCTCGCGAATCGGAGGTCGAGCCGATGCGGCGGGGCGCGAGCGGCTAGCCGTCGTCCGCTACGTGCCCAGCCTTCGTCGGCTCCTCGAGCGCGTCGAGACGCGTCTCGATCGCGGCAACACGGCGTTCGAGCGGATCGATCGCGCGCAGCCTCACCGCGATGTCGTGGAGGCGGTCTTCCAGCCCTTGAATTGCCCCGTCCAGCAGCCGCCGTGGGCGGTCGACGATCTGTCGGAGTGTGTCCTCGCCTTTGTCTACGAGCTCCGAGATGAAGTCCGGGTCGTCCGTCGTCTTCTGCGAGGTCGCCATGCCCGGAGGATAGCGCGGTTGATCCTGGCGAACTGGACGGCGGTGACGGACCGGAAAGGGCCGTACCGGTCGGTGATAACGACATCTCGGCACGGTGTTGGTGGTGACGCCGAGGACGGCGGCGAGATCTTTCGCGGAGGGGAGGCGCTCTCCCGGCGTCCGACGGCGATCGCCCGCCGAATGTCGGCGGCGACTGCTGGTGGAGTTCGCACGATCCTTCCCAGCTCGGGCTAGGTCACACGTTCGTCTCCTTTACCCGGTTGCTACCGGGCTCTTACCCGGGGGCAACCACGCCCCCTGATCGTGCTGGCGAAAGCGGGATCCGCCCGCCGACCGGAAGGAGTGCACGTGAGCACCACCATCGAAACGGTTCGCAACGGCGTCGACACGCAGACGCTGTTCGCGACCCTTGACGCCGTCAAGGCACAGCCGGAGCTCGGGACGTTCCAGTTCCGGGTGCACAACAGCTGGCTCGACGGCGCGCACAACCGCTCGACCATCAAGGGCTTCTACGCCGCGGGCGGAGAGGACACCTCGCGCGTCGAGGCGTTCGAGCTCAACGCGGGTGAGCCGGCGATCCTGATCGGCACCGACACCGGCCCCAACCCGGCCGAGTTTCTCCTGCACGCGCTGGCCGCGTGCCTGACGACATCGCTCGTCTATGTCGCCGCCGCGCGCGGCGTACACCTGACGCGCGTGGAGTCGAGGCTGGAGGGCGACATGGACGTGCGCGGCGCGCTGGGGCTCTCCGACGAGGTGCGAAACGGCTTCGATCGGATCCGGGTCGCATTCCTCGTCGAGGGCGACGCCCCGCCGGAGAAGCTCCGGGAGCTGGTCGAGCGGGCGAAGGCGCGATCTGCCGTCTTCGACATGGTCACGAACGGCGTCCCGGTAGATGTGGGGGTCGAGACGTGAGGACGACCAGCGGCGCCCGGTTCGTCCGGGCGCCGCGCCGCCTCTCGCCGGTCGAGATCGACACCCTCGTCGTCGGCGCCGGTCAGGCCGGGCTCGCGCTCAGCCACCATCTGTCTCGCGCCGGGCGCGAGCACGTCGTGCTCGAGCGCGGCCAAGTCGGGCAGCGTTGGCACGAGCGCTGGGACTCGCTCACGCTGCTCTCGCCGAACTGGATGAATCGCCTGCCCGGCGTGCGGGCCGCGAACGATCCCGACGGTTTCGTGTCCCGGACGGACGTCATTGCGCATCTCGAGGCCTACGCACGATCGTTCGACGCTCCGGTGCTCGAAGGGGTCGAGGTCCTGCGGATCGTGCGGCGGGGCGCGTCCTTCGGCGTCGAGACGACGGACGGCGCCTGGGTCGCCCGCAGTGTCGTGCTCGCGACCGGCGACGCCGCGTCCCCGCATGTGCCGTTCCCGGCGCCGCCGGAGATCGCCTCCCTGCACTCCGCCGACTACCGCCGTGCCGACCTGCTCCCCGACGGGCCTGTCCTCGTCGTCGGCGCCGGCGCGACGGGGCAGCAGCTTGCTCTCGAGCTGTCCGGCGCCGGGCGCGACGTCGTCCTGACGGTCGGGCGCCATTCCCGCGCGCCGCGTCGGTACCGCGGCCGCGACATCTTCGACTGGCTCGAGGTGCTCGGAGACTTCGACCGGGCGGTCGACGAGCTGCCTGACGTCGAGGCTGCGAAGCGCGTGCCGCTGTTTCCGCTGAGCGGTGCGAACGGCGGTGAGGACATCGGCCTCGACCGCCTCGCGGCGCTCGGCATCACGATCACCGGCCGCCTCGAGCGTTTCGAGGGGCTCCGTGCCGTCTTCGCCGACGATCTGGCCGCGAACG
Source organism: uncultured Actinomycetes bacterium (assembly GCA_963739405.1). GTDB lineage: Bacteria > Actinomycetota > Thermoleophilia > Gaiellales > Gaiellaceae > Gaiella. The sequence goes on from CAVUAH010000015.1 coordinate 19,580, forward strand.
TCGCCGCGGCAGACGCGCGCCTCGTCAAGGTGTTGCGCCGCATCGACGCGCACCCGCTGGCGCGCGGCACGGAAGGGGCTCACCCGGCGCCCCTCGTCCTTCCCGCCGGGCCGCGCACCCTCGACCTCGAGGGCTTCGGCGCCGTCCTGTGGGCGACGGGGTTCCGTCCTGCGTATCCGTTCCTGCGAATCGACGGAGCGCTCGACCGCGGTGGCGAGATCGTCCACCAGCACGGGGCGACGCGGGTCTCCGGGCTGTACGTGCTCGGCCTCGCCTACCAGTCTCGGCGCAACTCGCATTTCATCGGTGGTGTCGGCCGCGACGCCGAGACGATCGCCGGTCGGATCGTCGGCCGCCCTGTCCGGCGGCGTCGCAGGCGTGCCGGGTGGCGGCGGGCGGCGGCGGCGGCGCTCGGCGTGCTGCTGCTCCTGCCCGCCGTGTCGCCCGCGGCCGTGGAGCGCCCACGGCCGACCGACGTCCCCCTGGCCGAGACGGCGATGGCCCCCAACGGCTACCAGGTCTACAACGACTACGCCTCGCCCGAGCGCACGTACTCGTCCGAACGTGCCGTTGTCCATTACGTCGAGCACGGCATCGACGCGCCGCCGCTCAACGATGACGACGCCGACGGAGTTCCCGACTACGTCGAGCTCGTCGGCCGAGCCGCCGACCGTGCGCTCGCCTACTACGAGCGGCGCGGGTTCTTGGCGCCGCTTCCCGACGAGGACGGGCCTGACGCGCGGCCCGACCTGTACGTCACGCGCTTCATGCCGGGGACGCTCGGTATAGCCTTCCCGGCTGCCGCCGCGGCCGGCGGCGCGTTTGCGGTCGTGTCGAACAACCTCGATCCGAGCGCAGAGCGGAGCTTCGCGAGCGTCTACGCCACTGTGGCGCACGAGCTCTTTCATCTCGTGCAGTTCTCGTACTTCCCCGCGGATGACGCGGCTGCGCTCCCACCGCCGTGGATCCTCGAAGGGACGGCCGCCGCGCTCGAGACTCGGGTCGCGCCGGGCCTCGACGACCTCGTGTCGACGCTTCAGCTGCGCGGCTGGTTCGCGGCGACGGGGCGGAGCATCGTCTCACAGAGCTACGGCTCCCAGTTGCTCTGGCGAAGCCTGGACACAGACCAGCCTCGTTTCCTCCCCGCGCTCCTTCAGCGTCTCGCCGCCGAGCCCGCCGCCGGAGACGGAGGCGGCGCCGTCGCGGCGACGTACGCGCGGATCGCAGGGAGGCCGTTCCCGCAGGCGTTCCACCGGTTCGCCGTCGCGCTCGTGGGCGACTACGGCGATGTGATCGAGCCCGCGTTCGGCCTTGGCCCCGTCGCACAGCGCAGCGCCGTCGTCGCACCGCTTGCCGTGCACTACGTCCGTCCGGTACTGCCGCGGTCAGGCAGTTATTCACTCACCCTCACCTTTCCGCACGGACATGGCTCGGTATCGGCCACCCTGACCTACGAACTGGCGAGCGAGGTGGCGGGCGGCCGGCCGTCCGTTCGGCGGATCGCGGGACGAACCTCCGACGACGGCCGGACGACGCAGTTCGGAGTTCCGGCGACGATCCGAGCCGACCCACGACTGGCGAACCCGCTGCTCGTCGTTTCGAACGGAGGCGGTCGCGCCGTCCGTTACGCCGTCAGCGCGCGCTGAGCGTGCTCGGCGCGCCGGCGAGCGACGATGTAGCCGAGCCGCTCCGCGATCCCGGCCGCCTCGCCGGCAAGCGCGGCGGCGTCGTCCAGGCGGCCGACCCTACGTAGCACCTCGGCGCACTCGATCAGGGCGTCGGCCTCCATGCGACTTCCCGGTCCGCGCGCGGAAGCAATATCGGCACGTGCCTCACCGAGAAGCCGGAGAGCCGCGGCCGCTTCGCCGCGGTCCGCCTCGACGAGCGCGACGACGATTCGCCACCAGACGTCCACCCACAGTCCGGGCGTCGGGACGCGCTCGGCGACGCGCGCGAAGCGCTCCGCCTCGTCGTTTCGCCCTTGCCGCGCCAGCAGTAGCCCCAATCGCCACGCGACGTTCGCCTCCGAGAGCTCGTCATGTGACCTCGAGAGGGTCTCGAAGCCCTTCCGGAGCACGCGTTCGGCGGCCGAGTCGTCGGCGGCCAGCATCTCGACCTCGGCGACAGCGATCGAATGCCCCGCGGCCGACACCCACAGCCCGAGCTCCTCGAGCGACTCTCGGGTCTCCTCCACGAGTGCGCGCGCCTGCTCGAACTCGCCGCTCGCTGCGAGCAGGAGACCGAGCGCACTGCGAGCCGATGCGTACACGTAGGCGGAGGTGGACACCTCGGCGATCTCCTGGACCTGGAGAATCGCCTCGTCGACCGGGACGCTGCCCCCCGGCAGCGTGATGCACATCCAGCTCATGACGCGGTGCTCGATCTCCCGCTCGTTTGCCTGTCTCGCGTGATCCAGCGCGACGGACAGCCGCTGCTCCGAGCTCGGCAGCCGGGCACGGTCGAGCGCAAAGAACCGGACGAGCTCGGCCATCGCGAGCGCACCGTGGTCACCGGCACGTTCGAGGACGGGCACGGCGTGGTCGACGTCGCGGAGCATCTGGTCCGGCGGCACCGGCCCCTCGCCCCACATCAATGCGAGCGCCGTTGCGAGCCGTGCCCGTGCTGCGAGCCGCGCGTCGCCGATCTCCGTCGCGACCGCATGTGCCTCCGCGAGCACGTCGCGCGCCGCCGCGCGCTCTCCGCGCCAGACGAGCGCCTCGCCCAGCTTCGGCAGGAGCTCCACGCGCTCGTGCGCGTCGCGCGGCAGGAGCTCGCACGCTCTCGCGAGCAGCGACGAGGCCGCCGACCAGTCATCCCGGGCGATGGCGGCGAGGCCCGCCCGGCGCAGGTGTACCGCCGCCCGTTGTGCAAGCCGGGCGACGGCCGCGCCGCCCTCTCCCGCTTCGCGGCGCGCGCGCAACGCCAGGTAGAGGTGGTGCGCAGCCGAAACGTCTCCGTCGACGCCCGCCTCCAGTGCGCGCTCGGCCAGACGTTCGTGGAGCTGGGCGCGCCGCCACTTCGGTACGCCGGCGTAGGCGACGTCGCGCACGAGGGCGTGCCGGAACGACCAGCCGGCACGCTCGACGGCTTCGGCCTCGCCGGGGCGGATGAGCTCCCGCCGGACGAGCGTCACCAGCGACGCCGCTACGTCCTCGCCGACGAGCGCCGATACCTCGTCGGACGTGAACGACGTCCCGCACACCGCCGCCGCCTGGATGACGGCTCGATCGGCCTCGTCGAGCCGGTCGAGGCGCGCAGCCAGGAGCATCTGGATCGAGTCGGGGAGCGTGGCGAGGTCGCCCTCGAGCTCGGCGGCGAGCAGCTGCTCGATGAAGAGCGGATTGCCTTCTGCGGTCTCGAGGATGCGGGTGCGTGCGTCGGCGTCGAGCCGTCGATCCGAGGAGAGCAGGTCGAGGAGCGCCGCCGATGCCGGCGCGGGCAACGCGTCGAGCAGCAGCGTCGAGCTGCTCACGCGTCCCCCGCCCCAGTGCGGTCTGAGGTCGAGCAGGTCGGGACGCGCCAGGCACAGCACGAGGATGCGGGGCGTGGGAAAGCTCGACGACCGATTCGACGAGATCGAGGAACGCGGGTGCGGCCCAGTGCACGTCTTCGACGACGAGGAGCAGCGGGCGCTCGTCCGCGAGGCCGGCGAGCAGCCTGCGGGTGGCGAGGGCGGCGTCCTCGGCTTGCGCGGTTCCCTTCGCGAATCCGACGGCGACTGCGAGCTGGTCGGCCAGGCGCGGGGTGTCGTCGGTCCCCAGCCGTCGGCGAAGCCATTCGGCCGGGTCGCCGTCGGCGAGCTCGTTCAGCAGCTCGCGAAGCGGCGCGTACGTGTCGTCGCGGCCGTCGGCCTTGCAATGGGTGACGACTGCGTTCGTCACGCCTTGCAGGCGATCGACGCACTCGGCCGCGAGGCGTGTCTTGCCCAAGCCTGGGGCGCCGAACACGGTGACCAGGCCGGGACGCCCGGCTCCGACGGCGGACTCGACTGACTTGGTGACCTCGTGCAGTTCCCGTTCCCGCCCCACGAGGGGCGTTTCGAGGCGACGGACCAGTGGCGCTGCCTGAGCATCGACGGTGTCGACCGCCCAACCGTCCTCCCGCTGCGAGGCCTCGACCGCGTGCCGGACGGCCCGCCATGTCCGCGGCGAGGCGAGGACATCACCAGCGTTCGCCCGTTCCTGGAGCCGTGCGGCCTCGTCGACGGGAGTGCCCGCGACGAGCGGGTCCCCGGTCACGACCTCGCCGGTCGAGAGACCGACGCGGGCGGCGAGGCTCGAGGAGCGGAGTGCCACGGCCGCCGTGACCGCGCGTAGCGCGTCGTCGTCCTGCGCGGTCGGGACGCCGAACACGCCGAGCACGCGTCCACCGCCGAAGCCGGCGACGCTCGCGCCGTGACGAGTGAGCTCCTGCTCGGCGGCGCGGGTCCGGTCGAGCTGCGCGGCGCGCTGAGCCTCCGGGTCGTCGGGCGCGTGGATCGGCCCGACGTCCGCGACGACGACGGTGGCGAGCTTGCGCGACTCCGCGGGGGGCGGCCGCGCCGGCACGAGGGTCGCCGGGGCGGGCAGCGCGTCGACGGCCGGCGTGCGCTCCCTCGAGGCGAGGTCGAGCGACGGGTCCTGCTGCAGCATTCGCCGTTGAAGCTCCTTGAGCCGGGGCGGCGGGTCGATCCCGAGCTCGTCGTGGAGCGTCAGGCGAAAGGTCTGGAACGCCTCCAGCGCCTCAGCGTGCCGGCCGCAGCGGTAGAGGGCCAGCATCAGCTGGCTTCGCGGCCGCTCCCGGAGCGGATGGCGGTGGACCAGCGCATCGAGCTCGGCCACGAGCTCCGCCTCGCGTCCGAGGGCCAGCTCGGCGTCGACGCGGTCCTCGAGGCAGGCGAGCTGCTGCTCGACAAGCCGTGCTTCCTCCGGACGGGCGAAGGGCTCCGCGAACTCCGCGAGCGGCACGCCGTGCCACAGGTCGAGCCCTCGGCGCAGCTCTCTCGCCGCGTCCTCCGCCCGGCCGTCCGCGAGCGCTTCGCGGCCGCGCGCATGCAGCGCCTCGAACGCGTGCAGATCAAGGGTGTGTCCGTCGAGGTCGAGCAGGTACCCCGGCGACCGCGTCCGGATCAGCTCGCGCGGGAGCTGCTTGCGAAGCTGGGAGACGAAGATCTGCACCATCTTGGGTGCGCTCTCCGGCACCTCCTCGCCCCAGAGCCCGTCGATGAGGCGATCCATGGGCACGACCCGGCCGGCCTGCAGCAGCAGAAGCCCGAGTAGCGCCTTTTGCTTGCCGCCGCCCAGGTCGACGCGCGTCCCGCCGTCTTCCGCTTCGAGCGGTCCAAGAATCGAGAACTCCACGTCCCTCCCGGCGATCCTTTCCTGCGGGCACCGTGCCTCGGTTACCGGCCATATACCGCCGGATAACCCAACCTGCAACCGACGCGGTGTCTGCTGCCCGTCGACAGCTCCGGCACCGCCGGGGAACGGACAGGAAGGAGACATCATGAAGAAGCGCATCTCGACGCTTGTGGCGCTCGCAGCAGCCTCCCTCACCGTCGTCGTTTCGGCGCACGCAGGGGTAACCGCGAACGAGCACCTCTCGATCGCATACGCCGGGTATGTCCCGTGCGCGAACGGTGGCTCGGGCGAACTGCTCACCGGCACGATCGATGTGAACGACCTCGCCTCGGAAACGGTGAACGGCAACCACGCCGCGTGGCAGTTCCTCTTCGAGCGGCACGGCGAGCTCGTCGGCAGGATCACCGGTGACATCTACCGCCTGACCGGTGTGGAGCACGGCGCCTATACGCAGAGCCTCGACAGCGAGCACGCGACGCTCACGTACGTGAACAGGTACCGGCTGATCGGTCCGGGACCGGGCAACAACCTGATCGTGCGCGAGACCGCACACATCACACTCGACGCGGACGAGAACGTGGTCGTGCAGCGCGACGACTTCACCATCGACTGCACGTAGCGCGGACAACCTGGTGCGTGGAGCCGCCGTCCCGCGGCTCTACGCATCGTGCCCCTGCCGGCGACCGGTGCCGCAACAGCGAGATCGCGCAGATGCAAGGGCAGCCGCGAGCGGCCTGGCTAGCCCGCAGGGCGCACCCGGCACGTGGAGTCTCGGCGTTTGTACCATCACGTAGTTGTAGTGCGTCGAGATCAGGCGGTAGCCCGGCCCGCGGAAGAGCCGGACGAGCGGCGTGTCCGCGCGGTAGCGCTCGATCCGTGCGTCGCGGCGCGACTGGTACGGGATGCGCAGAGTCTGGACGGCGACGTCGGGCAGGCCGTGCCGCTGCCAGTAGCGCAGGAACGTCTGCTGGTAGGCGTCGGTCTTGTCCTCCGAGATCGTGGCGATCCAGGCGCTCGACGTGTCCGCCCGGGAGTGGGAGAGCAGATAGCCGCCCGGGAAGTCGCGGAAGAAGACGATGCGGCAGTCCGGGCTGACGCGATCCAGGTCGCGGCCGATCTCCTCCAGCCACAGCTTCTTGTTCAGGCTCGTCCGCAGCCCCGCGAAAGGGCCGCTCGACACCGTCGCGTCCAGTGTCGACACCGGCCCGTCGCGGTAGACCGGCCAGCCGAGGACGAGCAGGAGCGCGGGTACGACGACTGCCGGCCAGACGGCGAGTCGCGGGGCCGCCGCATCCTCGAGCGCCCAGACGAGGAACGCCGTCGTCACGAAGATCGCCGGCAGGAAGCCGACGCCGAAGTTGACGCCGCCGTTGTTGCTGGACAATGCGGTCGCGAGCCCGGCCACGAGCGCCGGCACCCAGACGGCTGCGAACAGGCGACGGGCGTCGGCCCGCGGCCAGACGAGCACGAGCAACGGCAGGGCGAGCGCGCCGTAGTGGGACACGAACTCGAGCGACGACGTGTACGAGTCGAGCGCCCGGCCGGCGGCGACCGGCAGGCAAAGGACCGGTAGCGCGAGGAGAAGCGGCACGGCGAGCGGCCGGCGGAATCGCCAGGCGACGAGCAGTAGGCCGAGCGCAGGGAGGAGCAGGTACCAGTAGTGCAGTGTCGTCCACTGGTGGTGGAAGACGTCGTCGAGCTTGCCAGCGCTCGCCGAATGGCCGAGGTACTTCGACGACCGCCGGTACCCCTCGGCGACGGAGTGGACACCGGCGCTCCCCGCGACGATGCCCATCGCGCCGCCGAAGACGCCGAGCGACGGCAGTCCGAACGCCAGGATCTCGCGCCGCCACCGCGGCGGCTCGAGGACGAGCCGCGCTGCGAACGCCATGACGACGGCTACGGCGAGCGACGGGTAGGCGAAGACCGCGAACCCGTGGCACAGACCGGCGGCGACGAGCCACCAGGTGCTCGAGTGCGGCGCGAGTGAGCGGAACGCCAGCAAACAGCCGGCAGTGAACAGTCCGCTGCCGAGCGTGTTGTAGCTCAGGCTGTGGATGTCGAACGGCACGAACGCGACTGCCGCCACCGATGCGAGCAGGGCCGCCGATGCGCTCCGCAGCACGCTCCGCAACCCGACGAACACGGCCGCGGCCACGAGCAGCGAGAACAGGAACTGCAGGTGCCGCACGAACAGCACGACGCCGTCCACGCCGACGAGTTCGCGCCAGACCCACACGAAAGGGGTGACGAGCAGGGCCGCCTGCTGCGCCACCGTCGTCTCGTCGACGAACGGGCTCGCGCCGTGGGCGAACCGCCACGGCAACGCGACGTAGAACGACTCGTCGGTCAGATCGACGCCGTACCAGCTCCGCCAGTAGGTGATTCCGACGACGGCGATCCCGGCGGCGACTGCGACCGCGCCCGAGGGTGACAGCCGCCTCCGCGTGCGGTTCAGCCCGCGGCCCCGAGCGAGAAGGAGCGCCGTAGCGGTCTCTCGAGAGCGTCGACATACCACGCACGCTCAACGCCGCGCAACATGCGTGTCGTGCCCTCGATGTCCGCGAACAGAAGCGTGACCGTCCCCGAGGGCAGGGTCGCTCGAGTGGTCCCGTCCAGCGTCGACACGCACCGGATCTTGTCACCGCACGAACGCACGCAACGATCACCCGGACGCGCATCGAATGGGCGGAGGACTCTGCGCGCGCGGTGCGTGATCGCACCTGACGCGACCGACCCGATCTGTTATCACGTGCGCATGCGTTGGCTGCGTGGGCTCCTCGCCGCCGTCGTCACGACCTCCGCTCTCGCCGTCGCGGCGACCGGTGCCGCTGCGCCCGGATGTCCCCCGACGGTGCCCGACGCTTTCGGCCCGTTCGGGCGCGGGATGCCGCCCGTCCGCGCGAGCATCGGCACGGGGCATGTCCTGACCGGCGTCGTCGTGTCCTCGCTCGACTGCAAGCCGATCCGTGGTGCACGGGTCGAGCTCTGGCAGGCGAATGCAAGGGGCGCCTACGTTCGCGCCCTCAGCGGGACCGTGATCACCGACCGAAACGGCCGCTTCCGGTTCCAGGGGCCGTATCCGGCTCGGTACGAGGGGACGCCGCCGCACATCCACCTGCGCGTCGTCGCGCCCGCCCACGAGGTGCTGCTGTCGCGCTTCGTCCCCGCGCCTCGTGCGCGCCGGGGATCGATCACGCTCGTCCTCGTGCCGCAGGCGGTCTAACAGCCGCCGCTGATCCCGCGGGCGGGTATCGACCCGGACGAGCCGAGCCCGTCGGTGGGACGAGGCAGCGACGCGACGTGAACGATGCTGCCGTCCGATGCCGCCGAGCGTCAGCTGCCGTTACAGAGGGTTGACGCACCCCAGCGACGCCATGAAAGCCTCCGCCTCGCCGCGAACGGCAGCCGCCCGCTCGTCCTCACCAGCCGCCTCCAGCGCCTCCGCCAGATCCAGCTCGAGCGCGGCCGCATCGAACGCGTAGCCGAGCGCACGCTCGGCGTCGGCGGCGCGTTCGAGGCGCCCGACGGCCGTCGCCGCGTCACCCTCGCGGAGCGCGACGAGGCCCTGGGCGGCGAGGCGGCTCGTCGCAGCCTTCCCGCCGAGCTCGGTTCCCGGCGCCGGCGGCATCGCCTCGACCACACGGTCGAGCAGGTCGCCCTCTCCTGCCGCGTGGAGCGTGCGGACGAGCGGGAGGGCGCTGATGACCCCCGACCAGCGACCGGCAACCGCGTCGATCGAGTCGGCGACCACGCGGCGAAGCTCGTCCCGCCTGCCCGCGAGATGCGCCCACGGGGCGAAGGCGCACGCCATCGGGACGATCCGCTGCGGCTCGGCACTCGCGAGCGCCATCAGCGGGAGCTCGCCCAGGCGCTCCTCCGCCGTCGCGAGGTCCCCGCGGCGCGTCGCAAGCTGCGCGGTGAGGCCGAGCCAGACCAGCCGAGCGGTCGGGAGCGTCCGCGGGCTCGCCAGAGCCGTGGCGATCTCGTCGGCCTCGTCCCAGCGGCCGGCGGGCAGGAGCTGCACCATCGCGAGCGACAGCTCGACGTAGGGCCCGATCGCGGGCGGCCGCGGAAGATACGTCAGCTTGTCGGCGACCTCGTCATGGATCCGGACGACATCGTCGACGGGGATGTGCCCCGCCGCGTTCCAGAGGAAGTTGGCCAGCGCGCGGTACGCCTCCTCCGCGGCCCCGATCGCGATCGCGTCGTCGACGATCTCGAGGATCTCCTCGGGGTCCGGCGCCGTGCTGGTTCCCGTCATCGCCTGTGCGGAGGCGATGTTGATCCGGCTGTTGACCGCACCGAACGCGTCCCCGACGCGCTCGGCGACGGCGAGCGCGTCCTCCGCGAGCTCGAGCGCGTTCGGGTCGCCGCGGAGCATCGCGAGCTGCGAGCGTCTCGCGAGCGCCCGCGCACGCTGCGGCGAGTCGGGCTCGCCCTCGAGCGTGTCGACGGCTTCGCTCGCGACGGCGAGCGCCTCGTCCCACCGTGCCGAGAGCCAGAGCGAGCGCGACCGCCAGCTGAGCGCGTCCGCCAGCAGCGTCACGTCCTCGCGCCTCGCCAGGGAGATCGCCAGGTCGAGATGGCGGAGGGCGTCATCGGGCCCGCCGATCGTCGCCGCGAGGCGCCCGAGCAGGAGCTCCGCCGCGGCTCTCGTCTCGTCGTCCGTCGCGAGCTCGGCCGCGCGCTCGAGCTGTCGGCGCGCGTCGTCGTATGACCCGCGCTGCAGGGCGGCGAGCCCGGCGGTCGCGAGAAGCTCCGACGCACGCCGCGCGACGGCGGGGCTCGTCTCGCCGTACGTCAGCGCCTCCGCGTAGTGGTACGCCGCCAGCTCCGCCGTCTCGACACCGCGGTCGGGCGCGACCTCGAGCAGCCACTCCCCGACGCGCCGATGCAGCGCGCGACGCTCCGGGCGCGGGAGCGAGCCGTAGGCGACGTCCCGGGTGAGCGCGTGCTTGAACGAGAACTCGCGCAGGCCCGCCATCGACGACGTCGGGTGCTCGGTGACGAGCCCGCGGGGTGTGAGACCGGCGACGACGTCGTCCCGGACATCGGCGGCCGCGGGCCAGAACACGCGCCCGACGACGGAGCAGCGGCGAACGGCCTCGCGCGAGTCCGCATCGAGGAGATCGAGGCGCGCCGCGATCACGCCGTGGACGGAGTCGGGGACCGGGAGGTCGCGCAGCCCGGCCGTCGGCTGCCACAGGTCTCCGCGCCGCTCGATCGCGCCGCGCTCGATCAGCATGTGGAGCATCTCCTCGACGAAGAACGGGTTGCCCTCGGTGCTCGCGAGCACGCGCCGGCGCACCGCCTCGGGCGTCGAGCCGCGCCCGAGCAGCTCCGACACGAGTCGCTCCGCCTCGGCACCGTCGAGCGGGCCGATCGTCAGCGCGGTCGCGTTCTGCTTCGCGGCGCCCCAGGTCGCCCGCGTCTCGAGCAGCTCCGGCCGGGCGGCGCACACGATCAGCACGGACGTCTCGGCGAGCGTGTCGGCGACGTGCTCGACCAGGTCGAGCAGCTGGTCGGAGGCCCAGTGGATGTCCTCGACGACGAGGATCGTCGGCCGGTCGCGCCCGAGCGCGTCGAGGTAGCGGCGCCAGGCGTCGTGCAGCCACGGCGTCACGTCCTGGCCGACCGCGCTCGCATCGGGCAGCGCGAGTCCGATCATCCAGGCGAAGGCCTCGAGCACGCGCCCGGCGTGCTCGGGGACGTCTCGCTCGACCGCCTCGCGAAGCTTCGCGAGCGCCGCGTCCGACGGGTCGGTCTCCAGGATCCCCGCGCGCGCCTTCGCGGCCTCGGCGAGCGGCCTGTACGTGATGCCCTCGCCGTAGGGAAGGCAGCGGCCGCGGAGCACCTGTGCGTGGGGAAGCCGCTCGACGAGCTCGCGGAGCAGGCGGGACTTCCCGACCCCCGCCTGGCCGAACACCGTCACGAGCTGCGGCACGCGGTCGCGCTCGACCCGCCGTGCGACGGCGCCGAGCACGTCGAGCTCCTCGTCGCGGCCGATGAGCGGCGCGGAGAGACCGGCGACGCCCCGGGCGCCCGGCTCCTCGATCGCGGCGCGCGCGACCCAGGCGGGCACCGGATCGGCCTTTCCCTTTGCGACGACGTCGGGGAGGCGCTCGTAGTCGATCGACCTGCTCGTCGCGAACTGCGTTCGCGCGCCGACGAGCACCGACCCGGGCTCCGCGTGCTGCTGCAGACGGGCGGCGACGTTGACCGCGTCGCCGCTGACCATCAGGTCGCCGCGCGCGGCCGCCTCGCGGCCGGCGACGACGTCGCCGGTGTTGACGCCGATGCGCAGCCCGACCTCGGCTCCGTGGCGGGCGCGGACGCGGTCGGCGAACGCGCCGAAGCGCGCGTGGACGGCGAGGGCGGCGCGAACCGCGCGCTCCGGGTCGTCGTCGTGCGCCTGCGGGATCCCGAACACGGCCAGGATCGCGTCCCCCACGAACTTCTCGGTCGTCCCGCCGTATCGCTCGACCTCGCCGTTGACGAGCGCGAAGAGCTCGCCCTGGAGCTCGCGGAGCTCCTCGGGATCGAGCCGCTCGCCGAGCGCCGTCGAGCCCGAGAGGTCGGCGAAGAGCACGGTGACGATGCGGCGTTCCTGGCGGTCCTGGGTCCGCGGGTGCGGCGGGGCGGTCGTCTCGTCGCGGAGCGCAGTCCCGCAGCTCGAGCAGAACGCCGCCGTGGCCGGCTGCTCCGTCCCGCAGCCGGGGCACATGCGGTAGAGCGCCGCGCCGCACGCGCTGCAGAACCGCGCCTCCGCGGACTGCTCGGCTCCACAGTCGGCGCACACGACGGGCACGGGCCGAGTCTACGGCGAGGCGCGGGCGCCGGCCGCCGGCGGTGCGCGCAGGGAGGTGTCGGACTGAATGTCCGACACCAGGCGCCGTGATCCGCGGCGCGTTCGGGCCGGTGTCGGACTTCAGTCCGACACCCGGCTGCCGTGGTCTGCGGCGGGTTCGGGCGGGTGTCGGACTTCAGTCCGACACCCAGCCGTCGAGCATGCACATGCTAATGTATGTGCATGTTGGAGAAGCGGCTCCAGGTCCTCATCGACGAGGCGCGGTGGAAGCGCCTCTCCTCGTATGCGGCCGAGCGAAACGTCTCGGTCGGAGCGGTCGTGCGCGAGGCGCTCGATCGGGCGATCCCGGCGTCCACGGATGAGCGACGTGCCGCGGCTCGCCGGATCCTCTCGGCCGAGCCGATGAGCGTCCCGCGGCCGCCCGCACTCCGTCGCGAGCTCGAGGCGCTTCGCGGCCGGCGCGCGTGATCGTCCTCGATACGACCGTGCTCGTCTACGCGGTCGGTGACGATCACGAGCTGCGCGAGCCTGCGCGCGCGATCGTCGAGGCGGTGGAGGACGGGTCGATCCAGGCGACGACGACGGTCGAAGCGATCCAGGAGCTGGTTCACGTCCGTGCCCGGCGCAGGGGCAGGGCCGATGCCGCGGGCGTCGGACGCGCATTTGCCACTCTCCTGAGCCCGCTCCTGCAGCCGGCGGAGGAGAGCCTTCTCGCCGGGTTGCGCCTCTTCGAGCGTGACGAGGCGCTGGGGGCGTTCGATGCGGTCTTGGCGGCGGCGGCGATCGAGCAGAAGGCCGAGGCGCTCGTGTCGGCCGACCGGGCATTCGCGGGCATCCGTGGGCTGCGCTGGGTCGACCTGGCCGGCGAAGAGCTCAGCTCGCTCATCGCGCGCTGACGGCAGGGGCCTCGCGTCCGGCCCGTGTCAGCCGCCGGCGAGCTTCACGCGGTGGCCCTGAGCCTCGAGCCGCGGGACGACCTTCGCGCGATGGTCGCCCTGGATCTCGATCACCCCGTCCTTGGCAGAGCCGCCCGAGCCGCACAGGCGCTTGAGGTCGCTCGCGACCGCGTCCAGCTCGCGGGCGGGGATCCCGCGGACGACCGTCACCGTCTTGCCACGCCGTCCGCTCGTCTCGCGCGAGACGCGGACGATCCCGTCGTCCGGCGTCGACGGTGCGGTACGAGCGCGCCCGGCCGGCGTCCGCGCCTTGCGGAGGTCGCCGTCGGCGGTCGAGTAGACGCGGTGGCTCTCGCTCACGCCGTCGATCGTAGACCGACCCGGTAGCGTGGTAGCTCGTCTGCGAAGGAGCAGCAGGATGCCTTTCCCCCGTGCGTTCGCCGGTGCCCTCGTCGCCGCTGTCGCTGCGACCCTCGTCCAGGGTGCCGGCGGTGCGGCCGCACTGCGCGTCCAGGAGTATCCCGTCCCGCCGGGGACGCACCCGCACGACGTGGCGCCCGCGCCCGACGGGACGGTCTGGTACACGGCACAGGCGACGGGCAAGCTCGGACGGCTCGACCCGACGACGGGGCAGACGACGGAGATCCCGCTCGGGGCGGGCTCGGCGCCGCACGGCGTGATCGTCGGGCCGGACGGCGCGGCCTGGGTGACCGACGGCGGGCTCAACGCGATCGTCCGGGTCGAGCCCGGCACGACCGCCTTTCGCGGCTACCGGCTGCCCGCCTCGGCGGGCAACGCGAACCTCAACACCGCGACGTTCGACAAGCGCGGGATCCTCTGGTTCACCGGCCAGAGCGGCATCTACGGTCGCCTGAACCCGAAGACGGGCGCGATGCGCATCTTCCGCGCGCCGCTCGGCCCGGGGCCGTACGGGATCACGACGACGCCGAAAGGGCAGGTCTTCTACGCGTCGCTCGCCGGCAGCCACATCGCGCAGATCGACGTGCGCACCGGCAAGGCGACCGTCATCCGCCCGCCGACCGCCGGCCAGGGCGCGCGGCGGGTCTGGTCGGACTCGAAGGGGCGGATCTGGGTCAGCGAGTGGAACGCCGGCAAGGTGGCCCGCTACGACCCTGCGACCAGGAAGTGGCGCGAGTGGGACATTCCCGGCCCGGCGAAGGCGTACGCCGTCTACGTCGACGACAAGGACATCGTCTGGCTGACCGACTTCGGGCGAAGCGGGCTCTGGCGGTTCGCCCCGGCGACGGGGCGGTTCACGCGGATCCCTCTCCGGGCGGGGGCCGACGTGCGGCAGCTGCTCGGGCGGCCCGGTGAGGTGTGGGGCGCCGAGTCGGGTGCGGACATGCTCGTCGTCGTCCGGCGCTGAGCTCGACCAGATAGGTAAGTTGACACTTACGTAAGCTTCTGCTTACATATGGTCATGGAGGCTGCGCTCAAGGCCATCGCCGAGCCACGGAGGCGCGCGATCCTGCGGCTCGTACGGGACGAGGAGCGCTCGGCCGGGGAGATCGCCTCGCAGTTCGAGGTGACGCGCCCTGCGGTCTCCCAGCACCTGACCGTCCTGAAGGAGGCCGGGCTCGTGAGCGAGCGGCGGAACGGGACGAAACGCCTCTACCGGGCACGGCCCGAGGGGCTCATGGCGCTGCAGGCGTTCCTGGACGAGTTCTGGGGCGATCGCCTCGCGGCGCTCAAACGGGAAGCGGAACGAGAGGAGAGGAAGCATGGGAAGCGTGACTGAGGAGACTGCGGTCGTCCGCGAGCTGACGATCGCCGCGCGGCCGGAGACGGTGTGGGAGTTCCTCGTCGACCCGGAGAAGGCGACGCGCTGGATGGGGACCGAGGCGACATTCGAGCCGGAGCCGGGAGGCGCATACCGCGTGACCGTGCTGTCGGGGAACGTCGCGAGCGGCACGTTCGTCGAGCTCGATCCGCCGCGCCGGCTCGTGCTGACCTGGGGCTGGGAGGCGAGCGGGCACGACGGGCCGGGGGCGGCCGTCGCGCCCGGATCGTCGACCGTCGAGTTCGAGCTCGAGCTCGAGCCCGAAGGCGACGGCACGCGCTTGCGGTTCGTCCATCGCGACCTCCCGACCGCCGAGGCGGCCGGGTCGCACGCGATCGGGTGGGGACCACTACCTCGGGCGGCTCGCGGCGGTCGCGACCGGGCAGGATCCCGGCCGCGATCCCTGGCTCGACGGAGGGATGTCGTAGAGGCACGCGGACGCGGGGCGTGGGCCATGCCCACGCCCCGCCGCATCGCGACGGCTGCTACAGGAGGATCTGGAGCGCGAGATCCACGCTGCAGCCGCGCTCGAGGAGCGACACGGCGAGGTGGAGGTCGATCTCGGGCGAGGCGGCGAGGACGGCCGCGGACTCGGCGTCGTAGCCGGCGCGCTCGAGCGAGTCGAGGCGCCAGAGCTCGACGCGCTCGAGCTCGAAGCTGGTCTCTGTGACATCGACGATCGACATGGCCCTCTCTTCTCCGAACGTCCTTCCTCGCCTGCGTATTCGTGAAAACGCCTTCTCCGGTTGTCCTGTTGTACGCGTCGGAGATGCGGGAATTGAGGCTCCGCAGTGAAGAAGGTGTAAGACCTCGGCGGCCGAGCGCCGGTTGTCGGACTTGCACCATTGCCCTCCGGCTTCGTAGGATCGTCGAGTGCGTCTCAGGAAGGACACGAAGGTCGAGCTGCTCGGTGGCGTGCCGCTGTTCGCGAACTGCTCGAAGGCGGAGCTCCAGCGGATCGCATCGCTCGCGGACGAGCTCGATCTGGCCGACGGCGCGACGCTGATCCGCGAGGGCGAGCGGGGCCGCGAGTTCCTCGTGGTCGTCGACGGCACCGTGATCGTCACGAAGCGCGGGAAGAAGGTCCGCGAGCTCGGCTCGGGCGACTTCATCGGCGAGATCGCGCTCGTCTCGGACGTTCCGCGCACCGCGACCGTGACGGCGACCTCGCCGGTGCGGCTGCTCGTCGTCACCGACCGTGCGTTCCGCGGCCTGATCGAGGAGATGCCCTCGATCGCGACGAAGGTGCTGCAGAGCCTCGGCGAGCGCCTGCACGCTGACGCGGTCTGAGGTTTGTTCGCGAGCAGGAATCCGCAGAAGCGGATTCCTGCCGCTCGGATCCCGCCTGCGGCGGGGCAGATCCCTGAAGGCGGCGGCTTCGCCGCCGCAACTGCACTCAGGCGGTCCGGTGAGAACTTCGAGGAGCGGATTCTCGCCGCCGGGGCGCTCAGGCGGGAGGCGCGATCCGCACGGGCGAGTACGTGTGCTCGCGGCTGAAGCCGTCCCAGATCGTCCAGCGCCAGGTGCCGGCGCGCGGGAAGACGACGCGGGCCCGGTAGACACCGGTGCGCCCGGTCGGCCGGGCGGTGAACGCGCGGCTGAGGTTCCCCTGGACGATCCGCACCTCGGGCCTGACACCGGCGAGCGGCGTGACCCCGTGCTGGAGCACGGTGAGGTTGACGACCCACGGCGTTCCCGCCTGGGCGCCCTTCGGCGTCGAGCTGAGCTGCACCGTCGCCCAGCCGCCCGCGAGCGCGGCGGCGGGGAGGAGGACGGCGGCGACTGCGAGTGCGACGACGAGCCTGCGCATGGTTCTCTCCTTTCGCGTTTCGGTGAGTACACCGCACGAGGCCTGCGGGTTGCCTCCTCCCGGTCGGTGTCCGACTTCGAGTCGGACACCTGGCGCGTAGGCCGCGATCGGCGGGAGGTGTCGGACTCGAAGTCCGACACCGGAGATCTCTACGCTCCCGGCATGGCGCTCGTCGGGATCAACCACGTCGCGCTCGAGGTCGGCTCGATCGACGAGGCGCTCGCCTTCTGGGAGCAGCTGTTCGGGCCGCTCACGCTGCGGAGCCGCTCCGGGTCGATGGCGTTCATCGACATGGGCGACCAGTTCGTCGCGCTGATGCGGGCGCCGGCACGGCGCGCCCGACGTCCACCGGCACGTGGGGGTCGTCGTCGACGACAAGGAGGCCGTCCGCGCGCCGCGGTCGCGGCGGGGATCGAGGTCTCACGGCCGCCCTCGCTCGACCTCCGCGACCCGTGGGGCAACCTCCTGCAGGTCGTCGACTATCGCGAGATCCAGTTCACGAAGGCGCCCGAGATCCTCGCCGGGATGGGGCTCGCCGGGCTCCGGAAGACCGATCGCGCGCTCGCCGAGCTGCGCGCGAAGGGCCTCGCATAGCGCGCATCGTAGAATGCGCGCGCGGTGAGCGTCCTCGCGTCGATCCCCTCGCCCAGCTCGGGCACGCTCGAGCTCGGGCCCTTCACCCTCCACATGTACGGCCTGATGCTGCTCGCGGCGATCGCCGTGTGCACGTACGTCACCGGCCGGCGCTGGGTCAATCGCGGCGGCGACTGGGACCTGATCTTCCGCTGCGCGGTGTGGGGAGTCGCGGCGGGGATCGTCGGCGCGCGGCTGTACCACGTGATCACGAGCTGGGACGAGGTGCCGGACGAGTGGTGGGGTGCATTCGCGATCTGGCGCGGAGGGCTCGGCGTGTGGGGCGGCATCGCGCTCGGCTGCCTCGTCGGCGGGATCGTCGCGAAGCGCGCCGGCGCGAACGTGTGGCTCCTCGCCGACTGCCTCGCGCCCGGCCTGCTGCTCGCGCAGGGCATCGGTCGCCTGGGCAACTGGTGGAACCAGGAGCTCTTCGGCAAGCCGACCGACCTGCCGTGGGGGCTCGAGATCGACTCGCCGCCGTTCCCCTACGCGCCGGGCACGACATTCCACCCGACGTTCCTCTACGAGCTGATCTGGGATCTCGCGATGGCGGCTGTGCTCGTGTATGTGATCGAGCGACGCTTTCGCCCGCGGCCACCGGGCGTCTTCGCCGCGTACATCGCCCTCTACTGCACCGGCCGCTTCTTCGAGGAGCTGCTGCGGATCGACCCCGCGCACCACATCGCCGGCTTGCGCCTGAACGCGTGGGTGTCGCTGCTCGGGATCGCAGGCGGCGTGATCTGGTACGTCCTCTCGCAGCGGAAGGACCGGCCCGCGAGGCCATGGAGGAAGAAGGAGAAGCCGCCCGCGCCGACCCGCAAGATGGCCGTCCCGCAGGCCAAGCGCGTCCGACCTCCCGGCTAGATTCCCGCGCGTGCCGTCGGCGGTTCGCGACCTCGAGCTGGACCTCGACGCGTTCGAGGGCCCGTTCGACCTCCTCCTGACGCTGATCCTCAAGGATCAGCTCGAGCCTGCAGAGATCGACATCGCCTCCATCGTGGTCGCGTTCGTCGAGCACTTGACGGCGCGCGACGAGATCGACCTCGACGCGTGCGGCGAGTTCCTCGTCCTCATCGCCGCTCTGCTCGAGATCAAGGCGCGCCAGCTCTTCCCGGAGGAGGGAGCCGAGCTCGCCGAGCTCGAGCCCGAGGAGGCCGCCGAGGAGCTCGCCCGGCGCCTCGCCGAGTACCGGCGCATGAAGGAGGCCGCGACCTGGCTGCGGGAGCGGCTCGTCGCCGAGCGGGAGCGGTACTTCCGCCTCGGCCCGGCGCCGCTCGCCCCGCGCTCGGAGCGGAGGCTGGCGCAGCAGGATCCCGCGCAGCTCGCCGCCGCGCTCGAAGGACTGGCCGTGCCGCCGCCGAAGGTGTCCCTCTCGCACATGGCCCTTCGCTTCCCGCCCGTCGCGCAGTTCCTCGAGCGGTTCCGCGCGGTCCTCCGCCGCCGCCGGGTGTTCGACTTCGACGGCGAGGTCGCGGGTCTCTCCCGTGTCGAGCAGGCCGTCGCGTTCCTCGCGCTGCTCGAGCTGCGGAAGTCCGGCGAGGTCGCTCTCGTCGCAGGTCGCCCCGTTCGCCCCCATCCGCGTCTCGCGTCACGAGACAGAAAGGACTCACGCGTGGACCGTTCGCTCCGCCTGATCTCCACCGACGCGATCGTCGGCACCCCCATCGACGCCGTCGCGCGCACGATCGAGGCGCTGCTCGTCGTCGCCTCGCAGCCGCTCACGGTCGACGAGCTCGTGGCCGCGACCGAGGACGACGAGGAGCGCGTCGAGACCGCGCTCGGGCTGCTGCGCGAGCGCTATGCGGAGGGCCGGAGCGGGATCGTGCTCGAGCGCGTGTCGGGCGGCTACGCGTTCCGCGCCTCGCGCGAGGCGGCCGACGCATGCGGCCGCCTGTTCGAGCGCCCGGTCGAGCGCGGGCTGTCGCAGGCGGCGCTCGAGACGCTCGCAATCGTCGCGTACATGGGGCCCGTGTCGCGGCCCGAGATCGCGCGGGTGCGCGGCGTCGCCGCGGACTCCGCCGTCGCCTCGCTCGTCGAGCGCGGCCTCGTCGCGGAGGCGGGCCGCGAGAGCGGGCCGGGCGGGGCAGTGCGCTACCGCGTGACGCCGCTCTTCGAGCGCGTCTTCGGGCTCGACACGCTCGCCGAGCTGCCGCGCCTCGACGACCTCGGCGGCGACGCCGACGCGATCCGCGAGCGGCTCCTCGCGGTCGCCGAAGCCCGCGCCTCGTAGAGTCCCCAGCGTGACGACGATCGCAGTGGCGCTGTTCGACGGCGCCGAGGAGCTCGACTTCGCCGGGCCGTGGGAGGTGCTCGCCGCGTGGGCGAGGCAGTGGCCCGATGACGGCGTCGAGATCTTCACCGTCGCCTCGACCGCGGACCCGGTGACGTGCGCGAAAGGGATGCGCGTCCTGCCCGACCACACCTGGGAGAGCGCGCCCGTCGATCGACGTGCTCGTCTATCCGGGCGGCGCCGGGTCGCGCCGCGAGCTCGCCGACTCCGACGCGCTCGACCGCCTGCGCGGGCTCCGCGACGGCGACACCCTGATGACGAGCGTCTGCACCGGTTCACTCGTGTTCGCCGCCGCGGGGCTCCTCCGCGACCGGCCGGCGACGACATGGTGGGGAGCGCTCGACACGCTCGCCGAGCTCGACCCGACCATCGAGGTGCGTCCGGACGACCGCTTCGTCGACAGCGGCGAGATCGTCACGGCGGCCGGCGTCTCGGCCGGGATCGACATGGCACTCCACCTCGTCGCGCGGCTCCACTCGGTCGAGCGCGCCCGCGAGGTGCGCCGCTACATCCAGTACGACCCCGAGCCGCCCGTGTGACGTTGTTCGCGAGCGGGATTCCGCCGAGCGGAATCCCGCCGCTCGGATCCCCGCCCTGCGGGCGGGGCAGACCCCTGAAGGCGTCCGCTGTCGCGGCCGCAACCCCCTCTGATGTCCGGAAGAGGGCGTGCCCCGCGCGCCGCCGGATGCCGCCGAAGCCGCTCCCACCGCACCGGAGGAGAGGACTCCCTGCCGGGAGTCAGATCTGCCAGGCGCCGCCGCGGAGCAGCGGGACGGCGTCGCCGTCGGCGGTGAGGCCGTCGACGGCGAGCTCGGGCGAGCCGATCATGAAGTCGACGTGGATCGAGCTGGGGTTGACGCGGGCCTTGTCCGCGTCGGACTCGACGCCGAGCTCGTACCCGTTTCCGAGCGCGATGTGGCTGGCGGCGTTCTCGTCGAGCAGCGTCTCGTAGAACGTCGTGCCGAGCGGGCCGATGCGCCCCTCGACCGTCGACGAGCGCCAGCTCACCGAGGCGGGATGCGCCGTCGTCCTTCGCCGCGATCGAGCGGAGCGTGTCGGCGCCGCGGTCGGCGTCGATCCGAACGGCCCGGCCGCCTGCGAACTCGACGCGGATGCCATCGATCATCGCCCCGAACACCTCGAGCGGGCGGGTCGCCGTGACGTGGCCGTCGGCGCGCAGGGGGTCGGGCGTCGTGAACATCTCCTCGCTCGGAAGGTTCGGGAAGTGGCGCAATCCGTCCACCGTCACGAAGTCGGCCGCGTGCCAGGTCGACGACGGGAGCAGGCCGACGGTCAGGTCGGTGCCGGGACCGTGCAGCCGGATCGCGTCGAAGCGGCGCTCCGTGAGGCGGGCCGCGATGGTCTCGAGTGCCCGCGCACGCTCCTGCCAGGCTGCCGCCGGGTCGGGCTCGTCGAGCCGGCAGACGTGGGCGATGACCTCCCAGAGCCGGTCGTACGCCTCGCCCGGCTCGAGCTCGGGGTAGACGAGCGTCGCCCAGCCTGGTGTGGGGGCGGCGGTGATGCACCAGTTCGTCGTCGCCCGGTTGACGACGTCGCCGACGTTCGGGAGATACGGGAGCAGGTCGCGACCGGCCCGCGCGGGATCGACGCCCGCGAGCGCCTCGGGATCGGCGGGGCCGTTCAGCGTCACCCGCGCCGCGTGCTCGTCGGAGAGCCACTCGAGCCGGTCGATCAGCCACTGCGGCACGTAGTCGAGCGTCGACTCGTCGGCGTGCAGCAGCCGCTCGCGCTTGATCCGGGGGTCGAACACCACGACGTCGACCCAGCGTGCGCCGCGCTCGTAGGAGGCCCGCGTGATCTCGCGCGTCAGCTCCTCCTTGCCGGGAAAGGTCGTGACCCCGACGATCTGGCCCGGCTGCACGTTCGCGCCGTAGCCGACGACGAGATCGGCGAGGCGGCGCGTCAGGTCGGCGTGGTCGATCACGCCGCGGAGGGTAGCGAGGGACAGAATGCGGACGTGCGCCTCAATGCCTATCTCGCTCGCGCCGGGGTCGCGTCGCGCCGCGGGGCCGACGAGCTGATCAAGGCGGGACGCGTGACCGTGGACGGCGCCCCGGGCGAGCTCAACACCTTCGTCGAGGCCGCGAACCTCGTGCGCGTCGACGGCCGCGAGGTCGGCAAGCAGGCGCTTCGACACGTGCTGCTCAACAAGCCGCGCGGGACGATCACGACCGCGCGCGACCCGAAGGGCCGGCCGACCGTCGTCGATCTCGTCGGCGGCGACGTGCGGGTCGTCCCCGTTGGGAGGCTCGACCGCGACACGACCGGCGTGCTGCTCCTGACGAACGACGGCCCGCTCGCGCACCGGCTCGCGCACCCGCGCTACGGGGTCGAGAAGGCCTATGTCGCGGAGGTCGAAGGCGTGCTCGACGACATGGTGCTGCGCCGCCTCGCCGAGGGGGTCGAGCTCGACGACGGACCGACGGCCCCGGCGCGCGTCAGCCGGCTCGGCCCCTCGCAACTCGAGCTCGTCCTCCACGAGGGCCGCAACCGCCAGGTGCGGCGCATGCTCGAGGCGGTGGGCCACCCCGTCGTCAGGCTCCGGCGCGCGCGCTACGCGGGCCTCGGGCCGGGCAGGCTCCGTCCCGGGGACTGGCGCGAGCTGACGCGGGACGAGGTTCGCAGGCTCCGCCGGCAAGTGGGTCTCTAGCGCCGGCGCGAAGCGCCGGCGCCTCTACTCGAACCAGACGAGTGTCGCGAGGACGATGTAGAGGCTGACGAGCGCGAGGCCCTCGAAGAGGACGGCCCGTCCGTCGCCGGTCACCTGCCAGAGCGCGATCGCGGTCAGCGCGAGCGCGCCGAGGTACACGGGCTCGACCACGAACGTGAGCCGGTCGGCGAAGAAGAACGAGGCGAGCACGAGCACCGGCCAGAGGAAGCACGCGATCTGCGCGACCGAGTTCTTGACGACGGAGATCGCGAGATCGTTCTGGCCCTTCCAGGCAAGCTGGACGCCGACGACGTTCTCGACGGCGTTCCCGGCGATGGCGACGATCACGAGCCCCGTGAACGCCTTCGAGATCCCGAGCGCCTCGACCGCCGGATCGAGGGCGTGCACGAACCAGTCCGACACCAGCGCGGCCGCGACGCCCGACACGGCGAGCAGGACGACCGCCACCTGGAACGGCAGCGCCGCGTGGCTCGGCTCGGTGAGCGAGGCCTCGGACGACCTGTCCGAGCGGAGGTAACCGTAGAGCCATGCTCCGTAGACGACGAGCAGGCAGACCGCGCCGACCACCGAGATCTCGTACTGGTGGTGGCTCGCCGCGTCGCCGACCTGGTCGGAGAGCCCCAGGATCGAGATCAGGAACACCGCGAGCAGGAGGAGTGTCGCGGTGTCGTTCGGGAGGCGCTTGCCGAATGTCATCGTCCCGTCCGCCCGCTTGGCCGAGCCGGCGGCGATCGCCAGGCCGAGCACGAGCAGGGCGTTCGCGAAGAGCGACCCGAGGATCGAGAACTGCGCGACGACGAGCTCCCCGGCCGACAGCGCGAACAGGACGATGAAGAGCTCGGGAAGGTTGCCGAGCGTCGACTGGAGCGCGCCGGTCACGGCCGGGCCGAACCGCGCGCCGACGGACTCGGTCGCGATCCCGATCGTCCACGCCACGCCGCCGAGCGCGATCCCGCACACCAGGAACGTGGCGACGGGCTCGGCGTCCGTGAAGTGGAGGATGCCGCCCACGATCGCGACCGCGAGCACCACTCCCGAGATCACGAGCGTCTTGATCATGGGCGCCTAGAGCCTCACGAAGCCCATCCGCTCGTACATCGTCTCGATCGTCGGCTCCGAGGCGGCGCGCGCCTTGTCGGCCCCGATCCCGAGGAGGCGCAGGAGCTCCGGCTCGTCCGCGCGGAGCGCGAGGTAGCGCTCGCGGACCGGGGCGAGCAGGTCGACGACCGCGTCCCCGACGTCTCGCTTGAGGTCGCCGTAGCCGGAGCCCTCGTACGCCACCTCGATCTCGCCGGGCGTGCGCTGCGGTC
The DNA here is from genome assembly GCA_963739405.1 of uncultured Actinomycetes bacterium. Classification (GTDB taxonomy): domain Bacteria; phylum Actinomycetota; class Thermoleophilia; order Gaiellales; family Gaiellaceae; genus Gaiella. The sequence continues at coordinate 43,162 of CAVUAH010000015.1, forward strand.
GCGACGGAGAGGATGTCGATCAGGTTCGAGACGCCGGGCTTGTCGTCGCCGCGCCGGATCTCACGGCCCGAGTCGGTGACCGCCGAGCGGAACTTCTTGCGGATCAGATCGGCCTCGTCCAGCAGCTTGATCGTGCCCTGCTCCGTGCCGCCGGTCGTCGACATCTTCCGCGTCGGCTCCTGGAGGTCCATGATCCGCGCGCCGACCTCCGGGTAGATGCCCTCGGGCACGACGAACGTCTCGCCGAAGCGCGCGTTGAAGCGCTCGGCGACGTCCCGCGCGAGCTCGAGGTGCTGACGCTGGTCGTCGCCGATCGGGACGCTGTGCGTCTGGTAGAGGAGGATGTCGCCCGCCATCAGCACCGGGTAGGTGAAGAGGCCGGCCGAGACGAACTCGCGCCGGTCGGCCTTGTCCTTGAACTGCGTCATCCGGCCGAGCTGGCCGTACGAGGTGACGGCCGAGAGCAGCCAACTCGCCTCGGCGTGTGCCGTCACGTGGCTCTGCGCGAACACGGTCGACCGGTCGGGGTCGAGGCCCGTCGCGAGCAGCATCGAGAACAGGTCGAGCGTGCGGTCGTGGAGATCGCGCGGGTCGTGCTCGACCGTGATCGAGTGCAGGTCGACGATGCAGAAGAACGCCTCGCCCTGCTCCTGCGTCTGCGCGTACTGGCGGAACCCGCCGATGTAGTTGCCCAGGTGCTTGTCGCCCGTGGGCTGGATGCCCGAGAAGATCCTCATCGATGGTCCTTTCGCTCGCTTCGCGACCGAAAGGACTAGAACGCCTGCCGGCCGCCGATGGACGCGAGCGCGGACACGCGCCAGAACAGGTGGTGGCGATCGACGTTCGGCATTTCCCGAACTTCTAGCCGTTTTGGTGCGGAGCGTCAAAACGGCCACGACTACACTCGACCGCATGGCGATCGCAGACCCCTGGACCCCCTCGTCCTGGCGCTCGCTGCCTGCGCTGCAGCAGCCCGAGTGGCCCGACCCGGCCGCGGTCGAGGTCGTCCGGGAGCGCCTCGGGCAGCTGCCGCCGCTCGTCTTCGCGGGCGAGGCGCGTGCGCTTCGCCGCGCGCTCGGGGAGGCCGTCGAGGGGCGCGCGTTCCTGCTCCAGGCCGGCGACTGCGCCGAGTCGTTCCGCGAGGTCTCGGCGGTCACGATCCGGGAGCGGCTCAAGGTCATCCTCCAGATGTCCGCCGTTCTCACCTACGGCGCCACATTCCCCGTCGTCAAGGTCGGACGGATCGCCGGCCAGTTCACGAAGCCGCGGTCGTCCCTCACCGAGCGCGTCGGCGGGGTCGAGCTGCCCTCGTTCCGCGGTCACGCGATCCACTCCGACGAGCCGACGCCCGAGGCGCGCGTACCGGACCCGGAGCGGATGGTGCAGGCGTACTACCAGGCGGTCTCCACCCTGAACCTGCTGCGGGCGTTCACGAAGGGCGGCTTCGCCGACCTCACCCAGGTGCACACGTGGAACCAGGAGTTCGTCGCGAGCTCGCTCGAGGGCCGCCGCTACGAGGGGATCGCGAACGAGATCGGGCGCGCGCTGCGGTTCATGCAGGCGATCGGGATCGACCTCGGGGACGAGCGTTCGATCCACGAGGTCGACGTCTGGACGAGCCACGAGGCGCTGCTGCTCGACTACGAGGAGCCGCTCGTGCGCCGCGACTCGACGACCGGCGACTGGTACGCATGCTCGGCGCACTTCCTCTGGGTCGGCGAGCGGACGCGCCAGCTCGACGGCGCTCACGTCGCGTTCCTCACCGGGGTCGAGAACCCCGTCGGCGCGAAGGTCGGGCCTGCGACCACCGGGGACGAGCTCGTCGGCCTCTGCGCGCGGCTCAACCCCGACCGCATCCCCGGCCGTCTCACGCTCGTGACGCGCCTCGGCGCGGACCGCGTGCTAGAGACGCTGCCGCCGCTCGTCCGCGCGGTGCGCGAGGCGGGGATCCCGGTGCTCTGGGTCTGCGACCCGATGCACGCGAACACGTTCGTCACGCCGTCCGGGCACAAGACGCGCCGCTTCGACGACGTGCTCCGCGAGATCGAGGGCTTCTTCGCCGCCCACCGCCAGGTCGGGTCGTGGCCGGGAGGAGTCCATCTCGAGATCACGGGAGAGGACGTGACGGAGTGCCTCGGCGGCTCGGAGGAGGTGCTCGAGGAGCAGCTCGACCATCGCTACGAGACGCTCTGCGACCCGCGCCTCAACGCGCGCCAGTCGATCGACCTCGCCTTCCGTATCGCCGAGCTGATGCGGGCCGCATGATCGCCCACGGCGATCCTGCGGCTAGAAGGACTCGCTGATGACGGTCTCGATCGACCACCTGGCCGTCGTCGGGACGGGGCTCATCGGCGCGTCTGCCGCGCTGGCTGCACGCCGAGCCGGCGTTCCGGCGGTCACCGGCTGGGATCCCGACTCGGCGCATCTCGAGACCGCGGCCGAGCTCGGCGCCGTCGACGCGGCTTCGGACCTGCCGAGCGCCGTGGCGGGCGCCGACTTCGTCCTCGTTGCCGCGCCCGTCGGCGAACTGCCGTCTGTAGTGCGGGACGTGCTGGAGCGTGCACCCGAAGGGTGCACGGTCACCGACGTCGGCTCGACCAAGGGCCCGGTCTGCGCGGCCGCGGGAGACGACCCGCGGTTCGTCGGCGGCCATCCGATCTGCGGGGCGGAGACGCGGGGGCCGGAGCGTGCCTCTGGCGACCTGTTCGAGGGCGCGACATGGTTCATGACGCCGACGGCGACCACCTCCCCGGAACGGCTGCGGCTCGTCCACGGCTTCGTCTCCTCGCTCGGCGCGCGGCCCGTCGCGATCGGGCCGGACGCGCACGACCGGCTCGTGGCCGTCACGAGCCACCTGCCGCACGTGCTCGCCAACGTCCTGCTCAACCAGGCGGGCTCGACGCGGATCGACGGCCACGACCCGCTCCAGGCGGCGGGAGGCTCCCTTCGCGACATGACGAGGATCGGCGGGGCCAACCCGAGGATCTGGGTCGACATCTTCCTCGACAACCGCGAGGCGCTCGCAGGGGTGCTCGCGGAGCAGCGCCGCCAGCTCGAGCAGGTCGAGCGCGCGCTCGCGGCCGGTGACGCCGGGTTTCTCGCGCGCTGGATCGGCGACGCGAGCGGCCACCGGCGGCGGATGCTCGCGACGGCGTTCAGCGACCCCGGCGAGCTCCAACGCCTCCGGATCCACCTCTCCGACCGGCCCGGCGTCCTCGCCGGCATCTTCCAGGCGCTCGGCGCCGAGCGGATCAACGTCGAGGACTTCGAGCTCGACCACGTGTCGGCCGAGCAGGGCGGGACGCTGACGATGCTCGTGGCCGGAGCGGGGGAGGCCGAGCGCGCGCGCGAGCTGCTCGAGGCCCAGGGCTACGGTGTCATCGCGGCGCCGGTGATCGACGAGTGAGCACCGCGGTCGACTCGGTGCTGGTCGAGCCCGTCCCGAAGCTCGTGGGGCACGTCGCCGTGCCGGGCGACAAGTCGATCTCGCACCGCTCGGTGCTGATCGGCGCGATCTGCGACGGCGAGACGCGCGTCACGGGGCTCGGCCGCTCGGCCGACACCGAGGCGACGATCGCCGCGGTGCGGGCGCTCGGCGTGGAGGTCTACGAGCACGGGGCCGGCACGCTGCGCGTCTTCGGCAAGGGCCTGCGCGGCCTCCGCGGGCCCGGGCGGCCGATCGACTGCGCGAACGCAGGCACGCTCGTGCGCCTGATCGCCGGGATCCTGGCCGGACAGGTAGGCGAGACGTTCGAGCTGACCGGCGACGAGTCGCTCTCGCGGCGCCCGATGGGACGGATCGCCGACCCGCTCGGCCGGATGGGTGCGGAGCTCGAGACGACGGACGGGCACCTGCCGATGACGGTCGCCGGCGCATCGCTCCGGCCGATCGACTACGCGCTTCCCGTCGCCAGCGCCCAGGTCAAGTCGGCCGTGCTCCTCGCAGGGCTCTACGCGGACGGCGAGACGACGGTCGTCGAGCCCAGCCCGACCCGCGACCACACCGAGCGCATGCTGACGGCCGCCGGCGCGAGTGTCACGGTCCGGCCGACGAGCGTCACGGTGCGTCCCGTCGAGCGCCTGTCGCTCGGCGAGGTCGAGATCCCCGGCGACTTCTCGCTCGGCCGCGCCGTTCGTCGTCGCCGCGACGCTCGTTCCCGGCTCCGAGCTCCACGTCCACGGCGTCAACCTCAACCCGCGACGCACCGGCCTGCTCGAGATCCTCGAGCGGATGGGCGCGAGGATCACGATCTACAACCGCCGCGAGATCGGCGGCGAGCCCGGCGGCGACCTCGAGGTCCACTCGGCCCCGCTCGTCGGCACGACGGTGCGCTCGGACGAGGTGGCGGTCGCGATCGACGAGCTGCCGCTCTTCGCGCTCGCCGCCGCCTGCGCTCGCGGGGAGAGCGTCCTGCGGGGCGCGGAGGAGCTGCGCGCGAAGGAGACCGACCGGATCGAGGCGACCGTCGACGCGCTTCGCGCGCTCGGCGTCCGAGCGCGGGCGCGCGAGGACGGGTTCGCGATCACCGGCGTCCCGGCCAGGCTGCGCGGCGGCCGGATCTCGAGCCGGGGCGACCACCGCATCGCCATGCTCGGCGCCGTCGCAGCGCTCGCCTCGCGCGACGGCGTCAGGATCGAGGGTGCGGACGCGGTGGCGGTGAGCTTCCCGGGCTTCTTCGAGATCGTGGATCGGCTGCGCCGCTCCACTAGAAGTCAGAGCCAATGGATCGAGTGAGCCCGGAGCCGGTCGCGGAACGAGCGTGATCGTGGCGATCGACGGTCCCGCAGGAGCAGGGAAGAGCTCCGTCGCGCGGGCGCTCGCCGACCGGCTCCGGTTCCGCTACCTCGACACGGGGGCGATGTACCGGGCCCTCACGTGGCTCGCGCTCCGCGAGGGGACGCGCGCTCGACGACGGGCCGGCACTCGAGGCGCTCCTCCGCTCCCATCCCGTCTCGTTCGGGGACGGCCGCAGCGTCTCGATCGCAGGCGAGGACGTCACCACACACATCCGCGCGCCCGAGATCGACGCGGCCGTCCCGGTCGTCGCCCGCCACCCCGAGGTGCGCGAGGTGATGCGAGAACGGCAGCGCGAGCTCGGCCACCTGGGGGACTCGGTGATCGAGGGGCGCGACATCGGCGTCGTCGTCGTCCCGGACGCGGAGGTCAAGGTGTGGCTCGTCGCGGACCCTGCCGTCCGCGCGCGACGCCGGCACCTCGAGCGCGACGGCCTCGAGATCGACGAGCTCGCGGAGGAGCTCCGGCGCCGGGACGAACGGGACGCGATCAACACCCATCGCGCGCCCGACGCCGTGGAGGTCGACACCACGGAGCTGACGCTCGACCAGGTGATCGACCGAATCACTGCGCTCGTCGAGGCGGTGCGATGAGCCTGCCGGACGTCACGTGGGCGCTCGGGCGGCCGACCATCGGCCTGGCCGCGACGCTCGCCTCGCGCCTACGGGTCTACGGGCGCGACCGCGTTCCGCTCGACGGGGGCCTCGTCGTCGCCTCGAACCACTTCTCGTGGCTCGACCCCGCCGTGCTCGGCGCTTCCAGCCCGCGCATCCTCTACTACATGGCCAAGGTCGAGGCCCACCGCGTGCCGGGGTTCGGCGCGTTCATCCGCACCTTCGGCTGCTTCCCCGTGCGGCGCGGCGAGTCCGACCGGGAGGCGGTGCGGACGATGCGGCGGATCGTCGCGGAGGGGCATGCGCTCGGCCTCTTCGTCGAGGGCACGCGGCAGCTCTCGGGTGTGCCCGGCCAGGTCCAGCCCGGGGCTGCGATGGTCGCGCTCCAGGAAGACGTGCCGATCGTCCCGGTCGCGATCCACGGCTCGCAGGGCTGGAAGCCCGGGCCGGGCGGCTTCCAGGCCGTGTCGATCGCCTGGGGCGACCCGATGACGTTCGACGGCCTGCCGAAGGGCGGACGCGGCTACAAGGAGGCCTCCGGCCTGCTCCAGGCGGAGATCCGGCGCCTCTTCGACTGGCTGGTCGACGTCCACGCGCTGGGCCGCCCGAAGGCGGCGTGCCGCCGTCGGCGGACCGCCGCTAGAGAGCGCATGGTCCGGACGCCGACTCCTCTAGCGCTTCTGACGACGTCAGAAGCGCCGGCACCGTCGCGATCGTCGGGTTCCCCAACGTGGGGAAGTCGACCCTCGTCAACCGGCTGACGCAGAGCCGCGCCGCCGTCGTGCACGAGACGGCGGGGGTGACGCGCGACCGCAAGGAGCTCCTCTGCGACTGGAACGGCGTCACCTTCCGCCTGGTCGACACGGGCGGGGTCGACGAGGCGGACACGGGGCCGTTCGGGCGGCACATCGCCGGCCAGGCGAAGGCGGCGATCGGCGAGGCAGACCTCGTCCTCTTCGTCGTCGACGCGCGGGCCGGGATCACACCGGGCGACGAGGAGCTGGCGGCGATCCTGCGCGCGTCCGGGAAGCCGGTGATCGTGCTCGCCAACAAGATCGACGACCCGCGCCGCGATCTCGACGCCGTCGAGTTCCACCGGCTCGGGCTCGGCGACCCGGTGCCGCTCTCGGCCCTGCACGGCCACGGGACGGGCGACCTCCTCGACGACGTCGTGTCGCGGCTCCCGGGCCGGGACGAGGGGATCGTCGGCGAGGAGGCGGTGCGCGTCGCGATCCTCGGCCGCCCCAACGTCGGGAAGTCCTCGCTCCTGAACTCGCTGGTCGGCGAGGAGCGCGTGATCGTCTCGGACGTGCCCGGGACGACGCGCGACACGATCGACACCGTGCTGACACGCGGCGAGACGACCTTCCTGCTCGTCGACACCGCCGGCCTGCGGCGCAAGCGGCGCCAGCGGCAGGGGATCGAGTACTACTCCGAGCTGCGCGCCCTCGAAGCGGCGGAGCGGGCCGACGTGGCACTCGTCCTCGTCGACGCGTCCGAGGGCGTCGTCGAGCAGGACCTCGCGGTCGCCGACGTCGCGCGCAAGGCCGGCTGCTCGACCCTCGTCGTCCTCTCGAAGTGGGACGTCACCACCGTCGACCTCCAGCAGACGCGAGGGCTGCTCAACCGCCGTCTCCGCCAACGGCCGCCCGCCGTCGCGGTCTCCGCCCACACCGGCCGGGGCCTGCGCCGCCTGCTCGATCACGTCGAGGCGCTGTTCGAGAAGCACACCACCCGGATCTCGACGCCCGCGCTGAACAAGGCGCTCGGGGAGCTGAAGGAGGCGAGGCCGGGCCCGGCCGGGGAGCGCGGCCGCCGCCTCAAGCTGCTCTACGCGACGCAGACCGGGACACGCCCGCCGCGGCTGCGGATCTACGTGAACGACCCGCGGCTCGTCACGCGAGACTACGGCTACTGGGTCGAGAACGAGCTGCGCGCCCGCTTCGAGCTCCAGGGCGTCCCGGTGTCGATCGACTTCCAGCGCTCCGAGTGAACATCGTCGTCGTCGGGGGCGGGTCATGGGGCACGGCGTTCGCGCGCCTCCTCGGCGACCACGGTCACGCCGTGACGCTCGCCTGCCGCGACGCCGACCAGGCGGCGTCGATCCGCGCGACCGGGCGGAACCCCCGCTACCTGAGCGACATCGACCTCGCGGGCGTCGATGCGGCCGCGACCGGCGACGCGCCGATCGCCGACGCGAACCTCGTGGTCGTCGCCGTGCCGAGCGCCTCGTTCGGCGAGGTCGTGGCCACGCTCCCGGGGAGCGCGCCGATCCTGAGCCTCACGAAGGGGCTCGATCCGGCGACGGGCGGACGCCTCTCCACGCTGGTGGCCGACAGGCCGGTCGCCGTGCTCTCCGGCCCGAACATCGCCGAGGAGGTGGCACGGGGCCTCCCTGCGGCGGCGGTCATCGCCTGCGGGAGCATGCCGCTCGCGGTGCAGATCCAGCTCGCGATCACCTCGACCGCCTTCCGTGTCTACGTCAACGACGACCTCGTCGGGGTGGAGCTGTGCGCGGCCGCGAAGAACGTGATCGCGCTCGCCGCGGGCGGCGCCGACGGCCTGGGCCTCGGCGACAATGCAAAGGCCGCGCTCGTGACCCGCGGCCTGGTCGAGATGGGTCGGCTCGCCGAGGTCGCGGGCGCGCGCCCGGAGACGTTCGCGGGGCTGGCCGGGATGGGCGACCTGATCGTCACCTGCTGGTCGAAGTCCGGCCGGAACCGGCGCTGCGGCGAGCTCGTCGCACGAGGGGCGACCCCGGCCGAGGCCGCGCGCGAGATCGGGATGGTGGTCGAGGGACTGACCACGGCGCCCGTGCTTCGAGATCTGGCCCACCGCCTGGACGTCGAGATGCCGATCACCGAAGGCGTCTGCGCGGTGCTCGACGGGATCCCGCTCACCGAGCTCCTCGCGCGCCTGATGGAGCGCGACCCGACCGTCGAGTGACCCAACTGGCGCGCGCCAGGATCCTGGCTAAGGTTCGACACGCGATGGGCGCGCGCACGTTCCAGTTCACATCGGAATCGGTCACCGAGGGTCATCCCGACAAGGTCGCAGACCAGATCTCGGACGCCGTCCTCGACGCCGTCCTCACGGACGATTCCCAGGGGCGGGTCGCGTGCGAGACGCTCGTCACGACCGGCCTCGTCGTGGTCGCCGGGGAGATGACGACGGAGACCTATGTCGACGTCCGCTCGATCGTGCGCGAGACGGTGGCGGGGATCGGCTACACGCGCGCCAAGTACGGGTTCGACGCGGAGACGTGCGGCGTGATGGTCGCGATCGACGAGCAGTCGCCGGACATCGCCCAGGGCGTCGAGGAGTCGTTCGAGGCCCAGCACGGCGACACCGACCCGATCGACCGGATCGGCGCGGGCGACCAGGGGATGATGTTCGGCTACGCGACCCGGGAGACCGAGGAGCTGATGCCGCTCCCGATCATGCTCGCGCACAAGCTCGCGAAGCGGCTGGCGGCGGTGCGCAAGGCCGACGTGCTGCCGTACCTGCGGCCCGACGGCAAGACCCAGGTCACCGTGCGCTACGAGATCGACGAGCACGGCGTCCAGCGCCCGGTCGAGATCGAGCGCGTGCTCGTCTCCACGCAGCACCGCGACGGGCTCGACGCCGAGACGCTGATCAAGCCTGACCTGCTCGAGCACGTCGTCGAGCCGATCCTCCACGCCGACTACCGCGACCTCTACGACCCGGCTCGGCTCGGCGCGACGGGGTTCTTCTACGTCAACCCGACCGGCAAGTTCGTGATCGGCGGCCCGATGGGGGACACGGGGCTCACCGGCCGGAAGATCATCGTCGACACGTACGGCGGCGCGGCGCCGCACGGCGGGGGCGCGTTCTCCGGCAAGGACCCGACGAAGGTCGACCGCTCCGCGGCGTACGCCGCCCGCTACGTCGCGAAGAACGTCGTCGCCGCAGGCCTCGCCGACCGCTGCCAGGTGCAGGTCGCGTACGCCATCGGCGTCGCGCATCCCATGAGCGTCCTCGTCGACACCTTCGGGACCGAGGCGGACGGGCTCTCGAACGCGCGCATCTCCGAGCTCGTGCTCGAGCACTTCGATCTGCGCCCGGGGGCGATCGTCCGTGACCTCGACCTGCGCCGACCGATCTACGCGCGGACGGCCGCCTACGGCCACTTCGGCCGCACCGACTCGGCCGACTACACGTGGGAGCGCACCGACAAGGCGGACGCCTTGCGTGCCGCCGCGGGCCTCGCGTCCGCCGTCACCGCAGGCTGAGACGGCCGCCGGGCACAACGCCCGACGACCGCCCCGCAGTGCCGATTCGCTAGGACGCCTTCGCGGGGGCCCGCTGCACGAGCCGCTCGACGCGATCGGTGAGCTTGGCGATCAGCTCGTCGGCGCGCTGCTTCGTGAGCCTGCCGTTCGCGACCGCCTTCGACGCCAGCTCCTTCGCCGGCGCGACGATCGCGGCGACGAGCCCGTCGACGCTCTTGCCCTTCGCCTGGGCGATCTGGGCCAGGGACTTGCCGCTCCGGAGCTGCGTCACCAGCTCGGCCCGGCTCATCTCGAGGTACGTGGCGGCGGGGCCCTTGCTCTTCGCCTTGGCGATGCGGCCGACGAGCGCCTTGTGCTTCTGGACGAATGCCTTGCGGATCCCGACGCCCAGGCCGTTCGCGCTCGCGATCTTCGCCTTGAGCCTGGCAGCCTGCTCCGGCGTCAGGCGGCCTGCGGCGGCGGCGGCGTCGATCCTGGCGGTCAGCTCGGCCTTGAACGCCGCGCGGAGCTGGTCGCCGCTGATGCCGAGGCGGGCGGCGACGGCGTCGCCGAGTGTGGGCTTGTCGGCCGCGCTCGCCGAGCCGACGACGGTGACGAGCGCTGCGGCGGCGACGAGCGACGCCAGCAGGACGACGATCTTGTGCATGGTCGGATTCTCCCGGGTCAAAGGGTGGACCGCAAGGGAATCACCGCCCCGTTGGCCGGGCGTGAGGGTCCTGTTAGCGGCGTGTAAGGCGCTACGCCGCGACGCGGACGTACAGGCCCTGCGCGGCCTTCTCGGCGATCGCGCGGTCGTCGTCCTCGAGCGCGACCTTCAGCTGGCCGGCGGCCGGTTGGGACTCGCGGAGCTCGACGTTCGAGCCGGGCACGAAGCCCTCGTCGTAGAACCAGTGGAGCAGGTCGCCGTCGTGCTCGGCGAGGCGCACGATCTCGCCGCGCTGGCCCGGCGCGAGCTCCGCGAGTGCGACGAGGCCCTCGTTCTCGGTCTGCTCGACGTCCGTGTCCACGGGCCAGCCGTGCGGGCAGCGGTCGGGGCGGCCGAGCCGCTCGTACATCCGCTCGACCATGTCGTCGGTGAAGGTGTCTCCCATCTCGTCGGCATGGACGTGCGACTCGGAGGCCGTGTAGCCCATGAAGTCGGTGAGAAACCGCTCGATGATGCGGTGCTTGCGGACGACCTTCTCGGCGCGCTCGATCCCGGCGGGGGTGAGGATCGCCTCCTTCTGCTCGCCGCGCTCGACGAGGCCCTCCGCCTCGAGCCGCTTGAGCATCTCGCCCGCCGACGCGCGCGAGACCCCGAGCATCTCGGCGACCCGTGAGGCGATGGCGCTCTCTCCAGCGGGGCGGTACTCGCCGATCGGGAAGGCGAGGAAGTAGATCACCTCGAGGTACTCGTCGATCGAATGACCGTGTCCCGCCATCGCCGCCGAGTCTACCCGGCCTCCGATCGGCGACGGCCGAACGGGCGGCTACGTTGGCCGGCGATGCCGCTTGCGACCGTCTATCCGCTCGTGTCGACCCGCTCGCTCGCCCAGCCGTTCACCTACGAGGTCCCGGAGGGCGTCGGGAAGGGCGCGGTCGTGGCCGTGCGGTTCGGGCGCAGCGCGACGAGGGGGGTCGTGGCGGACGTCGGGGTCGACGCACCGCCGGGGATCGAGCCGTCCTCTGTCGGGCGGGTGCTCGACGAGCTCCCGGGGCCGCTCGTCGACCTCGCTCTCTGGCTCGCCGACTACTACGGCTCGACGCCCGCCCGCGCGCTGGAGCTCGTCGCGCCGAAGCGCCGCTCGCCGCGCGGCGAGCGGCCGTCTCCCTCGGCGCGCGAGTCGCTCGGCGGCGAGGCCGAGCCGGCGGAGCTGACGCCCGAGCAGCAGGGAGCCGTCGAGGCGATCGTGGCCGCGCTCGACGAGGGCGTCGGCGAGCACGTCCTCCTCGAAGGCCCGACCGGCAGCGGAAAGACCGAGGTGTACCTCCAGGCCTGCGCCGCCGCCCTCGAGCGCGGGCTCGGGACGATCGTGCTCGTCCCCGAGATCGCGCTCGCTCCGCAGACGGTGGGGCGCTTCCGGCAGCGGTTCGGCGACCGTGTCGCGATCCTGCACTCCTCGCTCGGCGAGGCGGAACGGCGCGACGAGCGCGACCGCGTCGCTCGCGGCGAGGCCCGCATCGTCGTCGGCGCCCGCTCGGCCGTGTTCGCGCCGATGCGGGGCGTGGGGCTGATCGTCGTCGACGAGGAGCACGACACGGCCTACAAGCAGGAATCGGACCCGCGCTACGACGCACGCACCGTCGCGGCCAAGCGGGCGGCGCTCGAGGGCGCCGTGGCGGTCTACGGGTCGGCGACGCCGCGGCCGGAGAGCTGGGCGAGGCTGCGGCGACTCTCGCTCCCCGCGCGGATCGGCGCGCCCATGCCGTCCGTCCGGCTCGTCGATCTCCGGCGCGAGTCCGGCTACCCACTCTCGACGCCGCTGCTCCGCGCGCTCGGCGAGATCGTGGACGACGGTGGCCGGGCGATCCTCCTCCTCAACCGGCGGGGCGTCGCGCCGGCGATCCACTGTCGCGCGTGCGGCGTCTCGCGACGGTGCGTGAACTGCGACGTCGCGCTGACGCTCCACGGCGACGAGGTGCTCCACTGCCACCACTGCGGGGGCTCGGAGCCCGTGCCACAGCGCTGCCCCGAGTGCGGCTCGGTCGAGCTGGCGCGGATCGGTGCGGGCACGCAGCGACTCGAGACGGAGCTCGCGAAGCACGTGCCCGAGCTCCAGCGCTTCCGGCTCGACGCGGACGTCTCGAGCCGTCCCGGAGCCGTCCGCGACGTTCTCGAGCGGTTCCGGGAGTCCGCCCGGGCGGTGCTCGTCGGCACGCAGATGGTCGCGAAGGGGCATCACGTGCCCGGCGTCGCGCTCGCGGCGGTCGTCGACGCCGACACCGGTCTCTCGCTGCCGGACTTCCGCGCGGAGGAGCGAACGTTCCAGCTCGTGACCCAGCTGGCGGGTCGCAGCGGGCGCGACGCCCCGGGCCGCGTCGTCGTGCAGACGTTCCAGCCCGATGCGACCCCGCTGCGGCACGCGGTCAACCACGACGTCGTCGGGTTCCTCGCGGGCGAGCTCGAGCGACGCGAGGCGCTCGGGTACCCGCCCTTCCGGCACCTCGTCTCGATCCTCGTGTCGGGGCCCGAGCCGGGGGCGCCGCTCGCGGCGCTGCGCGAGCTCCGCACGAGGCTCGAGGGCGTCGATGCGGTGCTCCTCGGCCCGGCGCCGGTACTGCGGCTGCGGGGCCGCCATCGGGCGCAGCTGCTCGCGAAGACGACGCAGCCGCGCTCGGTCGCACGACACGCCTCCATGCTTCTCGCGGCCGCCGCGCGCGGCATGCGCCGCGACGGGCTCAGCGCCGTCGTCGACGTCGATCCGCAATCGTTGTAGGTCCACGCGGACGCTCGATATCCAGTCCGTGATCGAGGGAGCCGGCGGCTAGACTCGCCCTGTGGCACACGATCACGACCACGACGAGCACGAGAGACGAGCACGAGGACGACGCCGAGCTGACCGAGGAGGAGGCGCAGGCGGAGGCCGAGCGGCTCGTCCGCAAGGAGATCGCGCTCTCGCAGATCCGCCAGTACGGCGACCCGGTGCTGCGGATGCGCGCGGAGGAGGTCGAGGAGTTCGACGACGAGCTTCGTGCGGTGAGCGAGCGGATGATCCAGCTGATGCACGACGCCGAGGGCGTCGGGCTCGCGGCGACGCAAGTCGGCATCCTGCGGCGCTTCTTCGTCTGCACGCTCGACGGCGAGGACCGGCTGCTGGTCAACCCCGTCGTGACGCCCGTCGGGGACGAGATCGAGTCCGACACCGAGGGCTGCCTCTCCCTGGGAACGGTGAAGGTGCCCGTCGACCGCGCCGCCAGGGTCACGCTCGAGGCGCGCGACGTCGAAGGCCGGCCGGTCTCGCTCGAGCTCGAGGGCTACCCCGCCCGGGTCGTGCAGCACGAGGTCGACCACCTCGACGGCAAGCTCATGCTCGACCGTACGGACGCCGAGTCGCGGCGCGAGGCGCTCGGGAAGCTCCGCCCCCGCCTCGTCCTCTCCTGAGCGCCATGGCACGGATCGCGGTCGCTGCGACCGCGTCGTTCGGCGCCGACGTGCTCGAGCGGCTCGCGGCGACTCACGACGTCGCAGCGCTCCTGACCCGAGCCGATGCGCCTGCGGGACGCGGGCGCAGGGTCGCCCCGCCGCCGGCGAAGGAGGTGGCGGAGCGGCTCGGGATCCCTGTCCTCCAGCCAGACCGTCCCGCGGCGGGGCTCGACCTCGACGCGGCCACGGTGGTCGTCTGCGCGTACGGGCTCCTGATCCCGCCGGCGCTGCTCGCCGAGCGAGCCTGGCTCAACGTCCATCCTTCCCTGCTGCCGCGGTGGCGCGGTGCGGCGCCGGTCGAGCGGGCGATCATGGCCGGCGATGCCGAGACAGGCGTGACGATCCACGAGACGGTCGAGGCGCTCGACGCCGGGCCGGTCGCGGCCCGGGAGGCGTTCCCGATCGGCCCCGTCGACGACGCCGGCGCCGTCTACGCGAGGGCCGCAGAGGTCTCGGCGCGGCTGCTCGACGCGGTCCTCGCCGACCCGGCGCCGAGCTTCAGTCCGCAGGACGGGGAGCCGACCTACGCCGAGAAGATCGGCCCCCAGGACCGCGTGCTCGATCTCGCCCGACCTGCCGACGAGCTCGTCCGTGTCGTCCGCGCACTGAGCCCGCACATCGGCGCCCGCGCGGAGCTCGAGGGTCGGCCCGTCACGGTCTGGCGCGCGCGCGTGGGTGACGACGGCGGGTTCGAGCCGCTCGAGGTGCAGCCCCAGGGCGGCCGTCGGATGGACGTTGCAGCGTGGCGCCGCGGTCTCAGGTGAGCCCCGCGCGGCGTGCCGCGTTCGCGGTGCTGCGGCGCGTGTTCGAGGACGGCGCGTACGCCGACCGTGCGCTGCGAGCAGAGTCCAGTGCGCTCGACGAGCGCGACCGCGCGCTCGCGCGACAGCTCGCGTACGGCTCCGTCCAGCGCATGCGGACGCTCGACCATGCGATCGAGACGCTCGGCCGCCGCCCGGTGCGGAAGCTCGACACGCCGGTTCGCGCCGCCCTGCGGCTCGGGTGCTACCAGCTTGCGTTCCTCGACGGCGTTCCCCGCTACGCGGCGGTCAACGAGTCCGTCGAGCTCGTGCGCGCGTCGCGGCTCGAGCGTGCGGTCCCGTTCACGAACGCTGTGCTGCGGCGACTGGCCGACGGCGCGCGCGAGCTCTGTGCGTCCCTCCCCGAGGGCACGGCGGTCGAGGCCGGGCTGCGGCACTCGTACCCGGACTGGATCGCCGAGACGTGGTGGCGCGAGCTCGGCCCCGAGGACGCCCGTGCGCTGATGGCGGTCCAGAACGAGGAGCCGGAGACCGCCGTGCGGCTCGTGCGAGGCTCGGTCGACGGCCGCGAGGACCCGCTGATCCCCGGTGCCTGGGTGGTCGACCGCGTCGACGAGGCCGCTGTCGCCGATGGGCGCATCTGGCCGCAGAGCCGGGCCTCGCAACTCGTGGGGCATGCGGTCGGGGCCCGCCCAGGGGAGCGGACGCTCGATCTCTGCGCCGCCCCGGGAGGCAAGGCGACGATGCTCGCCGGCGACGTGGTCGCGGTCGAGGTCGACGAGGCGCGCGCCGAGCAGCTCGAAAAGGCCGCGCGGCGACTGGGGGCAACAGGCGTCCGGGTGCTCCAGGCAGACGGGCGCGACCTGCCGCCCGAGCTCGTCGGCTTCGACCGCGCGCTCGTCGACGCACCGTGCTCGGGCCTCGGCGTACTCGCCTCCCGCCCCGACCTCCGCTGGCGCGCCGAGCCGCTGCCCGAGCTCCAGCTCGAGCTCCTCCGTGCGGCGATCGATCGCGTCCGGCCCGGGGGCACGGTCGTCTACTCCACGTGCACGGTCGACGCCGAGGAGAACGAGCTGATCGTCGACGCCGTGCTCCAGGACGGCCGTGTTGCGATGGACGCGACGCTCGGCGACGAGTGGCCGGCGTTCCGTCACCGCTCGCGCCCGGCCTTCCTGCAGACGCTCCCGCACGTCCACGGCACGAGCGGCTTCTTCGTCGCCCGGCTCCGTCGGCTCTGACGCCGCCCGACGGCCGGTGCCGGGGATGCGCAAGTAACAGTCTGTTACAAGCATCGCGGCGGCAGTACGATCGCGCGGTGGGCTGGGACGACTGGATCCGGGACGGCGTCGAGGTCGCCCCGTCGCTGTACGCCGCCGATTTCCGCCGGCTCGGAGAGCAGATCGACGCGCTCCTCGACGCGGGCTGCCGGGTGTTCCACTTCGACGTCGGTGACGGCCACTTCATCCCGCCGGTGACGATGGGGCCGGTCGTGCTCCGGTCGATCGCGCCGGGGATCCATGCGTCGGGCGGCGTCATCGACTGCCACCTGATGGTCGACGATCCGACTCACCACTTCGAGGAGTTCGCGGCGTCGGGCGCCGACTCGGTCACGTTCCATGTCGAGGTGACGGGCGATCCGGCCGGGGTCGCCGCGAGCGCCCGCAGCCACGGGCTCGCCGTCGGCCTTGCGTTCAATCCCGAGACCGGCGTCGACCGGGCGGCGGCCGCCGCGGCCGAGGCCCGAGCGGACATCGTTCTCTGCATGAGCATCCATCCCGGCTACTCGGGCCAGGCGTTCATGCCGGCGGCGCTCGGCCGGATCCGGGAGCTCGCAACGCGGGTCGACGTCCCGATCGAGGTCGACGGCGGCGTGGGGGAGGACAACGGGGCAGCGCTGAGGGATGCGGGCGCGTCCCTCTTCGTCGCCGGGAACTCGGTCTTCGGAGCACCCGATCCACCGGGCGCCTACCGGCGTCTTCGCGCCGCGCTCGCATGAGCATCGATCGCGCGCTCGAGCTCGCGGCTGCCGCCGCGGGGCGCGGCTACCCGAATCCGACCGTGGGCGCTGTCGTGGTGTCGGCGAACGGAGACGCGCTCGCCGAGGGCGTCACCGAGCCGGTGGGCGGCCGGCATGCGGAGGTGGTGGCGCTCGATGCCGCCGGGGAGGCCGCACGCGGCGGGACGCTCTACGTGACGCTGGAGCCGTGCGCGCATCACGGCCGCACGCCGCCCTGCGTCGAGCGCATCCTGGCCGCCGGCGTCGCCGGCGTCGTCGCCGGATGCCTCGACCCGAGCCCCGAGGCCGGCGGGGGCCTAGCGCGGCTGCGCGACGCAGGGGTCGAGACGGAGCTGCTGGATCTCGCGGAGGCCCGCCGGCAGAACGAGGCCTGGCGGACGTGGGTTGCGCGTCGCCGCCCGCACGTGACGCTCAAGCTCGCCGTGTCGGTCGACGGCCGCGCCTCCGTCCCCGGCCGGCGCTGGGTGACCGGTGAGCCGTCGCGAAGGCGCGTCCACGAGCTGCGCGCGTCGGTCGACGCGGTGGGCGTCGGCATGGGCACCGTCCGTGCTGATGCGCCGCGGCTCGACGCGCGGGACGTCCCGGTCTCCCGACAGCCGCGGCGCCTCGCGTTCGGCCGCGGGCCGTTGCCCGACGGGTCGACGCTCGAGCTGCGCAGTGGCACGCTCCCGGACGAGCTCGGCGACCTCGCTGCCGAGGGAGTGCAGTCGCTCCTGCTCGAGGGCGGGCCGACGATCGCGAGCGCGTTCCTCGGCGAGGGCCTCGTCGACCGGCTGCTCGTCTTCGTCGCGCCGGTGCTCGCGGGCGGTGGGGTGCCGATGCTCGCCGAGCTCCCCTCGCCGCTCGAGCTCGGCGCGCCGGAGGTGGAGCGGATCGGAGACGACGTGCTGCTCTCCTGGCGGCTGCGCGAGGTGTGACGCGAGGTGTCCGACTCGAAGTCGGACACCATATGCGGGAGTGCGCGCTGGGTAGACGAGCGGTGTCCGACTCGAAGTCGGACACCGTGCGCGGGAGTGCGCGCTGGGTAGCCTCCGCGTCATGTTCACCGGGATCGTGCGCGAGGTTGGCCGCGTGGTCGGCGTCGAGGGGGGCGAGAGCGGGAAGACGCTCGTCGTCGAGGCGCCGGACACGGCGCGCGCGACGGCGGTCGGCGACTCCGTGGCGATCGGCGGTGTGTGCCTGACCGTCGAGTCGGTGGACAGCGGCCGGATGCGCTTCCACGCGGTCCCCGAGACCCTCCGCCGAACGAGCCTCGGACGACTCGCAGAGGGCGGCGACGTCAACGTCGAGCCCGCGCTGCGGGCGGGCGAGCCGCTCGGCGGCCACTACGTCCAGGGACATGTGGACGGGCTCGGCTCGATCGGGTCGGTCGAGGCGGAAGGCGACGGGCTCCGCGTGGTCGTCGAGGCGTCGCCGGACGTGCTCCGCTACTGCGTCGAGAAGGGGTCGATCACCGTCGACGGCGTCTCGCTCACCGTCGCTGAGCTGCTCGACGACGCGTTCGCCGTCGCGCTCGTCCCGCACACCCTCGAGGCAACCACGCTGCGAGACCTCGTCCCGGGCCAGCCCGTCAACCTCGAGGTGGACGTGCTCGCGAAGTACGTCGAGCGGCTCGTTGCGCCGGGGCTACGATGACCCGGTGACCGCGGTGTCGGAGCCCGAGACGAGCCCTTTCGCCTCCATCGAGGAGGCGATCGAAGAGATCCGTGCCGGCCGTTTCGTCGTCGTCGTGGACGACGAGGACCGCGAGAACGAGGGTGACCTGACGATCGCCGCGCAGTTCGTGACGCCGGACGCGGTCAACTTCATGGCGACGCACGGCCGCGGGCTGATCTGCCTCTGCCTGACGCCCGAGCGCTGCGACGAGCTCGGGCCTGCACCAGATGACCGACCAGAACGAGGCGCAGTTCGGGACGGCGTTCACCGTCTCGATCGAGGCGCGCGACGGCGTCTCGACGGGCATCTCGGCCGCCGACCGGGCGCGGACGATCCAGGTGGCGGTCGACTCGACCTCGACGCCGCACGATCTCGTGTCGCCCGGCCACATCTTCCCGCTCCGTGCCCGGGGCGGCGGCGTCCTCCAGCGCTCGGGCCAGACCGAGGCGGCGGTCGACCTCGCCCGCCTCGCCGGCGTCTCCCCGGCGGGGGTCGTCTGCGAGATCATGAACGAGGACGGCACCATGGCCCGCGTCCCGGACCTCGTCGGGTACTGCGAGCGGCACGGGCTCAAGCTCGTCACCGTCGCCGACCTGATCGAGTACCGCAAGCGGACGGAGAAGCTCGTCGAGCGCGTCGTCTCCGTCCGGCTCCCGACCGACCACGGCGAGTTCCAGGCGGTCGCCTACCGCGAGACGCTGACCGGCAAGCAGCACGTCGCGCTCGTCAAGGGCGACGTGGACGGGCAGGACGACGTCCTCGTCCGCGTGCACTCCGAATGCCTCACCGGCGACGTCTTCCATTCCCGGCGCTGCGACTGCGGCGAGCAGCTCGACCGCGCGCTGCGGCGGATCGAGCAGGAGGGCATGGGCGTCCTCCTCTACCTCGCGCAGGAGGGCCGTGGGATCGGGCTCCTCAACAAGCTTCGGGCATACGAGCTGCAGGAGCAGGGCCTCGACACCGTCGAGGCGAACCTCGAGCTCGGCTTCGAGGCCGACCCCCGCGAGTACGGGATCGGGTCGCAGATCCTCGCCGACCTCGGCCTCACGACGATTCGCGTGCTGACCAACAACCCGCGCAAGATCTCCGGGATCTCGGGCTACGGTCTGACCGCGGTCTCGCAGGAGCCGATCGAGGTGGCGCCGAACGACGAGAACCGCGGCTACCTCGAGACGAAGCGCGACAAGCTGGGCCACACCATCGGCCGCAGGCTCCACCACCAGAACGAGCGCTACACCGGGGCCGAGCTCTGAGGAAGGTGACATGAATCGAATCGACGACCAGGACTCGGCCGGCGACGAGGGCCGTTGGGACGACCCGCCCGAGGGGATCGAGCGGGCAAGCGAGAACGTGCTCGAAGGCTGGCCGGAGAGCGAGAGCGTGGTGCCTCCCGCGGACGAGGCGTCTCTCGAGGACGCGGAGCCCGACTCCGACGAGCCACTCGTGGGGCCGGAGCAGGCCGCCGAGCAGCCCGTCGAGGCCGCGGCCGCCGAGCAGGAGGCGGAGGCGGAGGCCGAGCCGGAGACCGCCGACGTCCCGGACACGGTGCCGGTGACCGAGCTCGTCGAGACGAGCGCAGAGCACGCTCCCGGCGAGCTCGACATCCCGCCGGGCTACCCCGTCCTCGAGGGCGAGCCGAGCGGCGGCCGACGGGCGGTCGGGGTCGTCGTCAGCCGCTTCAACGGCGAGGTCACGGGGCGGCTGCTCGACTCGGCCCTCGAGGAGCTCGCAGCCCGCGGCGTGGAGCCCGGGTCGGTCACCGTGATGCCGGTCCCCGGCGCCTTCGAGCTCCCGCTCGCCGCGATGGCCCTCGCGAAGACTCGACGCTTCGCCTGCATCGTCGCGCTCGGCTGCGTGATCCGCGGCGACACGCCGCACTTCGACTACGTCGCGAGCGAGGCCGCCTCGGGGCTCCAGCTCGCCGCGATCGAGACCGGTGTGCCCGTCTCCTTCGGCGTGCTCACGCTCGACCGGCCCGACCAGGCCGAGCCGCGCTACGACAAGGGCGCCGAGGCGGTACGGACCGCCCTCGAGATGGCCGACCTGTTCTCCAACCTCAGGGCGGCCGCGGCAAGGTAGGCCGCGAGCACGCTGCTACACTCCCCGGCCGCATGTCCAGGGTCTGCGCCATCTGCGGGAAGAAGCCCTCGACCGGGAACAACCGGTCGCACTCGATGGTCGCGACGAAGCGCCGCTTCAACCCGAACCTGCAGCGCGTCCGGCTCGTCCTCGATGGAAAGCCGACCCGCGACTACGTCTGCACGCGCTGCCTCAAGGCCGGCAAGGTCACGAAGGCCGTCTGACGCGGCTTGACGCGGCCGGCCGGCGCGCCGGCCGGTTCGGCGTTGCCCGAGCGCTTACACTCGCGCCGTGAGGAAGGGGACCGTCCTCCTGCGCGAGACCGACCACGGCCGCGTGACCATGACGACGGGCGCGATCGCGGCACTCGCGGGTCGCGCCGTCGAGGAGTCGTTCGGCGTCGTCGACCAGGCGGGGAGGCGCGGCGCGCTGCGGCTCCTGCGTCGGAGCAAGAGCGACCGCGGCGTCCGCGTTCGCGAGGTCGACGGCGGGCTCGCGCTCGAGCTCCACGTCGTCGTCGACCACGGGGTGAACCTCGCCGAGGTGACATCGATGGTCTCCTCGCGCGTCACCTACGAGGTCGAGCGGCACACGGGTCTCGAGGTCAGGGCCGTGGACGTGCACGTCGACAGCGCCCGGAGAGCCGAGTGATCGACCTCGAGACGGTCGAGCGCCTCGCCGCGGCCGCGCTCGAGAACATCGAGCGGCACCGGCGCCGGATCAACGCGCTCAACGTCTACCCGGTGCCCGACGGCGACACCGGGACGAACCTCGAGCGGACGATGCAGGGAATCGTGGCCGAGCTCGACCGCTCGACCGCATCGACGACGGCTCAGCTCGCGGCGGACGTCCAGCGCGCGGCGACGATGGAGGCGAAGGGCAACTCGGGCGTCATCCTGTCGACGATCGTGCGCGGCACGGCCCGCGTGCTCGGCGAGCACGAGCGCGTCGACGGCGAGGTGCTGGCCGAGGCGCTGCGGGCGGGGGCGACGAGCGCCTATCAGGCGGTGAAGGTGCCCGTGGAGGGGACGATGCTCACCGTCATCCGGGAGATGGCAGAGGAGGCCGAGCTGCTGGAGGTGCGCACGCTCCCGGTGATCGACGGGTTGGCTCGGGCCGTCGTGCGCGGAGACGACGCCGTCGCGCGAACACCCGAGATGCTCGACAAGCTGCGCGAGGCAGGGGTCGTCGACGCGGGCGGGGCAGGCCTCGTCGAGCTCGTCCGCGGCGTCCTCCATGCCCTGACGGGCGAGCCGCTCCCCGACGTGCCGGACGTGACCGAGGAGCTGACCGAGGAGTCGATCCACCACGAGGAGTCCGAGTACCGCTACTGCACCGTGTTCGTGATCGAGGGCGATGCGCTCGATCTCGACGCGCTGCACGCGAGCCTCGACCCGCTCGGCGACTCGCTGCTCGTGACCGGGGACGAGTCGCTCGCGAAGGTGCACGTCCACACCGACGAGCCGGAGGGGGCGCTCGCCCTGGGGCGGGCCGTCGGCCTCGTCGACGCGGCCCGCGTGGAGATCGGCGACATGCAGAGCCAGGCGGCAGAGCGCGAGCGATGGCTCGCGCAGCTGCACGCAGCTGCGCAGGCGCCGCCGACGCACGTGGCTCTCGTCGCGGTCGCGCAGGGGAGCGGGAACCGGGACATCCTGCGCAGCGAGGGCGCGTCGATCGTGATCGAGGGCGGCCAGACGATGAACCCGTCGGTCGGCCAGATCCTCGAGGGCGTCACGGCCGTCAACTCCGACCACGTGATCGTGCTTCCGAACAACCCGAACGTCCGTCTCGCCGCCGAGAACGCCGCCCGGGAGTCGACGAAGGACGTGCGTGTCGTCGCCACCGGCTCGGTCCCCGAGGGGATCGTCGCCGCGTTCGAGTTCGACGCGGCGCGTGACGTCGATGCGAACGAGGAGGCGATGCAGGGCGCGATCGAGGTGCTCGCGGTCGGCGAGGTCGTCCGCGCCTCGCGCGACGCCACGGTCGACGGTGTCACGGCCGCAGAGGGCGAGTTCCTCGCGATCCTCGACGGGCGCGCCCTGGCTGCGGCGCCCGACCTCTGGATCGTGGTCGACGCGCTGCTCGACCGCTTCGCCGCGGACGGCCGCTCGCTCGTCCAGGTGCTTCGCGGGGAGGGCGCGCCGGACGAGGCCGAGGTCGCGGCCCGGATCGACGCCCGCGGGCTCGAGCCCGACGTGAAGTGGGGCGGACAGCCGCACTACCCGCTTCTCCTCTCGGCGGAGTAGCGCATGGCGATCCGCGTGCTGCTGGTCGAGGACAACGACGTCTTTCGCGCCTCGCTCGAGCTCCTGCTCGGGCTCCAGCCGGACCTCGACGTCGTGGGCGCGGTCGGGAGCGGCGCGGAGGCGGCGTCGGCCGCACGCGCGCTCGTCCCCGACGTCGTCCTGATGGACTACCGCCTGCCCGGGCTCGACGGCGCCGCGGCGACGCGGGCCGTGATCGACGCCTCGGGCTCGGCCGTCGTCTGCCTGACGGCCGAGGCGACGGCCGACGAGCGCGACGCGATCCTGCGCGCCGGCGCCGTCGCGCTGGTCGAGAAGGGAGGCACGGTGGACGCGCTCGCCGCGGCGATCCGCGCGGCGGGATCCGGCCCTCCGCCTCGCCAGTAGGCTCCCCGCATGCGGTTGACCCGCGAGAACACCGCGATCGTCCTGGACTCGACGTCGGACTTCGTCGATGCGCGTGACCGGCACGCGAACATGCGGCTCGTCCCGCTCTACGTCCTGTTCGACAGCGAGGCGCTCCGCGACCACGTCGACATCTCGCCCGAGAGCTTCTACGAGCGGCTCGCGGCGGCGAAGACGCTGCCCACCACGTCGCAGCCCACACCTGCCGACTTCCTCGCCTGCTACGAGGACCTCGCCGCGGCGGGCTTCGACCGCATCTGGTCGCTCCATCTCACCTCCAAGCTGTCGGGGACCTTCGAGTCGGCGCAGCGTGCAGCGGCGCAGCTCGGGGACGACCGCGTCCGCCTCGTCGACACGGAGACCGCGTCGCTCGCGGTCGCCATGCTCGCCGAGGCGATCGACCGTCGGCTCGCGAACGGGACGACGGACGAGGAGATCGCCGAGCTGGTCGAGCGCTTCAAGCAGACGAACGGTGTCGTCTTCACCGTCGCGACGCTCGAGTACCTCCAGAAGGGCGGACGGATCGGCAAGGCGCAGGCGCTCGCCGGCTCGCTGCTCAACGTCAAGCCGATCCTGAGCGTCGAGGACGGCGTGATCGCCCCGCTGGGCCGGGTTCGTGGCCGGCAGAAGGCGCTCGAGGAGTTCGCGAGGCTGTTCGCCGAGGGCACCGACGACCGCGACGGGCTCCACGTCGCGATCGCCCACGCGAACGCGCCGGAATGGGTCGAGGTCCTGACGGACATGGCGCGCAGAGTGCGTCCACGCTCGACGGTCGATCTCGTCGAGCCGCTCGGCGCCGTGGTCGGCACCCATGCAGGTCCCGGCGCGGTCGGCTTCTTCTGGTTCCAGGATTAGGGCCTCGCCTCGAGCCGCTCGACGACGGGCTGCGCCGGACGGCTTCGTAGACTCGACGGGATGTCCGATTCCGTCACGGCGCGTCGGACGCTGACCGGCTTCGCCGGCGCGAGCCCGCCTGCGCGCTGGCCGCTGCCCCGCTCGGCGCCGCACCCGGAGCGGCTCGAGCTCCCCGTCGAGACACTCCCGGGCGTCGGCCCCGCCGTCAGGAGGAAGCTCGCGCGGCTCGGGGTCGCGACCGTCGGGGACGTCCTCGCCCACCGCCCGCACCGCTACGAGTCGGCCGCGGAGGAGCGGACCATCTCGCAGCTCTTCGGCGACGAGGAGGCCGTGCTCGACGTCGTCGTGCGCCGCGCCTCCGGTCGCCGCCGGGGCCGGCTCCATGTCCTGACCGCGCACGTCGCCGACTCGACGGGCGAGATCCGCGCGACCTGGTTCAACCAGCCGTGGCTCGAGCCGAAGCTCGTCGCCGGGACGCGGCTGCGGCTGCGCGGCAAGCCGAACCGCTTCGGCTTCCAGGTCTCGTCGTACGACGTGGGGGACACGGCCGAGACCGCGGACTACGCCCCGGTCTATCCGTCGACCGCGGACCTCGCGCAGAAGACGCTGCGGGCGATCAGCGAGGCCGCGCTCGCGTTCGCGCGGGATGCGGGCGAGCCGCTGCCCGCCGTCATCCGCGCGACCGAGCCGCTGCCCCTCCGAGCGGATGCTCTCGTGCGCCTCCACCGTCCGCGCTCCGAGGTCGAGGCGGAGCGCGCGCGCCGCCGTCTCGCGCTCGACGAGCTCGTCGTCCTCCAGCTGGCGCTTCGTCGGCGTGCGGCGGAGCGGGAGGTGCTCGTCGCAGACGCGCTCCCGCCGCCCGCGGAGCTCGTCGAGCGCTACCGCGAGCTGCTGCCGTTCACGCTGACGGAGGCGCAGGACCTGGCGATCGCCGAGATCGACGCCGACCTCTCCCGGACGACGCCGATGCAGCGCCTCCTGCAGGGGGACGTCGGGTCGGGCAAGACGGCGGTCGCGCTCTACACGCTGCTCCGGGCCGTGGAGGGAGGTCGGCAGGGCGCGCTGATGGCGCCGACCGAGACGCTCGCCGAGCAGCACTTCGCCACGATCGAGGGCCTCTGCGCCGAGCTCGGCGTCCGCGTGGCGCTCCTCACGTCGAGCATTGCCGCGCGGGAGCGTCGGGCCGCGCACCAGCTCGTCGCGTCGGGGGACGTCGGCGTCGCCGTCGGCACCCACGCCCTGATCCAGCGCGAGGTCGAGTTCGCCGACCTCGCCGTCGCCGTCGTCGACGAGCAGCATCGCTTCGGCGTCGAGCAGCGCGCTGCGCTCGCCGAGGGGCGCAGCCCTCACGTGCTCCACATGACCGCGACCCCGATCCCGCGGACGCTCGCCCTGACCGTCTACGGCGATCTCGCCGTGTCCGAGATCGCGGCCCCGCCGGCCGATCGGAAGCCGATCGTCACCGCCTGGGTCGGCGAGGAGCGCAGCGCCGAGGCGTATGCCCGGCTGCGGCGTCATCTCGACGACGGCCGTCAGGCGTACGTCGTGTGCCCGCTCGTCGAGGGCTCCGAGACGACGATCGCCCGCGCCGCCGAGGACGAGGCCGAAAGACTCCGGACGCACGAGCTCCGCGGCTACCGCGTCGGCTGCGTCCACGGGCGCCTGCGGACGTCCGAGCGCCGCGCAGCCATGGCCGCGTTCACGAACGGAGCGCTCGACGTGCTCGTCGCGACGACGGTGATCGAGGTCGGGGTCGACGTCCCGAACGCGACGATCATGATCGTCCAGGAAGCGGACCGCTTCGGGCTCGCGCAGCTCCACCAGCTCCGCGGTCGCGTCGGGCGCGGGGCGGAGCAGTCGTTCTGCCTGCTCGTCTCCCGGCATCGCGACGAGCTGTCCGAGACGGCGGTCGAGCGCCTCGAGGCGATGGTCGCGACGACCGACGGCTTCGAGCTCGCCGAGCGCGACCTCGAGCTCCGCGGCGAGGGGCAGCTCGTCGGCGCGCGGCAGTCGGGTCTGACCGATCTGCGCTTCACGCGCCTGCGTGCCGACCGGGACCTGCTCGAACGCGCGAAGGAGCTTGCGGCCGAGCTCGCCGCAGAGCCCTTCCTCGACGACCAGGTCGAGCGGCTGCTCGGCGAGGCCGACCACGTCGGCGAGTCGTAGGGTGCCCGCGGATGCGGATCATCGGCGGGACCCACCGGGGGAGACGGATAGCGGCACCGAAGGGCGCGCTCACCCGGCCGACGGGCGACCGCGTGCGGGAGTCGCTCTTCAACCTCGTCGGGCCCGTCGAGGGCGCATCCGTGCTCGACCTCTTCGCGGGCTCGGGCGCGCTGGGGCTCGAGGCGCTCTCGCGCGGAGCCCGACGGTGCACGTTCGTCGAGACCGACGGTGCGGCGTGCCGCGTGATCCGGTCGAACCTGGAGGCCCTCGGGCTGACGGGAGGGCTCGTCCTGCAGCGGGACGCTCTCGCCGTGCTCCGCGACGAGCGCGCCGCGCACAGACGGCACGAGCTCGTGCTGATCGACCCCCCCTACGACCGCTGGGACGAGCTCGAGCCCCGGCTCGGCGAGCCGGTGTCCGCGGTCGTCGCCGATGCGGGCCTCGTCGTCGTGGAGACCGACGCGCGGGTCGAGCCCGCGCTCCCGCTCGACCTCGTGACCACGCGGCGGTACGGTTCCGCCCGGCTCACCCTCTTCGCGCCATGACCGATCGCCCACCCATCGTCGCCATCAACCCGGGCACCTTCGACCCCGTCACGCTCGGCCACGTCGACGTGATCCGCCGCGCTGCGGCGATCTTCGACCGGGTGGTCGTAGGCGTCGTCCGTGATCCGCACCACAAGCAGACGACCTTCACCGTCGAGGAGCGCGTCGCGTTCCTCGAGGAAGCGCTGGCGGAGCTCGACAACATCGTCGTCGACGTCTTCAGCCAGCTCGTCGTCGACTTCGCCCGCAAGCATGGGGCCCGCACGATGGTCAAGGGGCTCCGCGTGATCGCGGACTTCGAGTGGGAGTTCCAGATGAACCGGCTCAACCACCGCCTCGCCCCGGAGGTCGAGACGATGTACGTGATGTCGAGCCCCGAGTTCGCGTTCGTCTCGTCGAGCGGCGTGAAGGAGATCGCGTCCTTCGGAGGCAACGTCGAAGGTCTGGTGACGCCGGCGGTCGCGAAGCGGTTCCGGGAGCTGTACCCGAACGGCCGGCCCGGGGCCCCGCTCAGCCCGCAGGACTGACTCCCCCGCCCGCACGCGCATCCGGCACCGCGAGTACCATCCGTGGCATGGACGTCCTCGTACTCATCGACAAGCTCGACGATCTCGTGCACAACGCCAAGGCGGTGCCCCTGACCGATCAGGTGCGTATCGACCGCGAGGAGATCTACGACATCCTCGACCAGATGCGCGCGACGATCCCCGAGGAGATCAAGCAGGCCCGCTGGATCGTCAAGGAGCGGCAGGAGATGCTCGCCGAGGCGAAGCGGGAATGCGATCGCCTGATCGGCGAGGCGCGCGAGCAGGCGATGCGCGAGGCATCGCAGACCGAGATCGTGAAGCTCGCCGAGCGCCAGTCCCAGGACATCGTCGAGGAGGCCCGCCGCGACGCGCGCGAGACACGCCTCGAGATGGAGGACTGGGCGGACGGGATCCTCTCGACGCTCGAGGTCAACCTCGACAAGTTCCTCGGCGCGGTGCGACGGGGTCGCGAGCGCCTCCACGAGCGCTCGCAGGAGACGGTCGTGGCCGGAATCGGCCCGATCGAGCGCGACGGCCACGTGCCGGACGTCGAGAGCTACCAGTAACGCCGCCAGGCCTTCGTGGCGGGGCCCGCATGCGGGCCCCGCCACGCGTCTCGCCGTTACTAGCTCGTGCGCGTCGCGAGCTGAACCAGCCGGCTGCCGTAGATCCCGCCGAGCGTCGGGTCGCCGGTGCGGTACGCCTTGACGTAGAACTGCACGCTGTAGCTGTTTCGGATCGTGATGTCGTTCTCGGGGACGAGGGAGTACTGCACCCAGCCGTCCGTCGCCGTGGGCGACTTGTCGCCGCCGGACGTCACCTTCGGGGTCGACCGGATGAAGACGATCGCGTTCCGGACGACGTTGCCCCGCGTGTCCTTCACCTTGATCCTGACGGTGATCGTCTGGTTCTTCGAGGTGAGGGGGTTCGGGCTGAACTGGACCTGATCGACGACGAGCCGCGCCTCGGCGGGGACCTGCTTCGCGTCGACCGACTTCTCGCCGTTCGGCAGGTCGATCGTCCCGTCCGACGGGCTGGCCTGGACCACGTCCGTCGAGCTCGAGAACGCGTCGGCCGTGCCGCGGTTGTTGCGGGCGATCACCCGGAGGCGGAGCGTCCGTCCCTGGTCTGCCTGGACGATCGTGTACCGCGAGCTCGTCTTGTCTGCCAGCGGCGCGCAGGCATTCCCGTCCTTGTCGCACCGGAGCCACTGGTACGAGTACGTGATCGGGGCGTCACCCACCCACGAGCCGGGTGTGCCCGTCAGCACCGATCCGACGATCGCGCTGCCGGAGATCGTCGGCGGGGCCGAGCTCGCCGGCTTGCCGCTCTCGGTGGAGACCACGGACGTCGCGGTGCTCGTCGCCTGGGTCGTGCCGCCCTTCGAGCTCGCGGAGACCCGCGACCGCATGCGCTTGCCGATGTCGGCATTGACGATGGTGTACGACTGCTTGTCTGCGCCGCTGATGGTGGTGCACGTCTTGTCGGACGAGTCGTCGCCACCTGCGGGGTCGCAGCGCAGCCACTGGTACTTGAAGGTGAGGCCGACGCCGGGATTGGTCCAGGCGCCGTTCGAGGTCTCGAGCGTCCGGCCGACCAGGGCGACTCCGCTGATCGTCGGATTGGCAGTGCTGACGGGCCCGGCGCTCCCATGGGCGGCGGCGCCGACGGAGAGGACGAGCGCGGCGATGCCGACGAGCGCGAGTGTTGCGCGGCGGCGACGTGCGTCTGTACGGCGGGTGAACATGGGGGCTCCTGACGTCGGGGGACCTCGGGAGCGTGACAGATCGATCGCGTGGTGTGCCACCCGAAGGTGGCACACCACGCGGTGTCCCATCAGCCGAGCGGGACCTGCGCGAGCCTGTAGGCGGCGACGCCCGCGAGCGGCGGGTCGCCCTGCCTGAAGGCCTTGACGAAGAACTGCACGGCGTAGGCGGGACGCAGCTCCGGGAAGTCGTTCTCCGGGGTGATGGTCAGCTGCAGCCACCCGTCCTGCCCTGTCGGCTGGTCCTGCGCGTTCCTCGTCACGAGCGGTGTCGAGCGGAGGAACACGAGAGCGTCGCGCACGACGAAGCCGCGCGTGTCCTTCACCTTGATCCGCACCGTGATCGGCTCTGTCCGTGAGCGGATCGGGTTCGGTGAGAACTGCACCTGGTCGACCACGAGCCGCTCGGTCGACGGGACACTCGTCACCGGGATCGACTTCTCGCCGTTCGGAAGGGTGATCACGCCGCTCGGGCCGGGAGGCGTCTGCGGCCCCTGCACCACGGGGCTCGGCGCAGTCAGCCGGCTCGTCTCGCCGGCGCTGTTCCGCGCGATCACACGGGCGCGAATCGTCTTCCCGACGTCGCCCTCGCGGAGCGGGTACGCGTCGTCGGAGAATCCCTGCTGCAGGATGCAGTTGTTGCCCGCCGTGTCGCAGCGCACCCAGCGAAACGTGTACGTGATCGGCTGGCGGCCGTTCCACGTTCCCGGGACGGCGTGGAGCGTCTGACCCTGGGCGGCCGTCCCGGAGAGGGCTCGGTGCCTGGACGTTCACGGGCCGGCCCTCATCGGGCGCGCGAACGAGGGCGGTCGCGTTCGACGCCACCGTCTTCGAGCCGTCCGCGTTCGACGCCGTCACGCGAACGCGGAGCCGGTGGTCGGCGTCGGCGCTCGCGACGACGTACTGCGTCGTCGTGGCGCCTCCGATCGACGCGCAGTCGGAGCCGGACGGCAGGCCGCCACCGCGGGGACAGCGCACCCACTGGTAGCCGTACCCCGTCGGTGAGCCGGTCCACGTGCCCTGGGTCGCCGTCAGCGTCGAGCCGACCCTCGCGCTCCCGCTGATCCGGGGCTCCGCCGTGTTCCCGGGTGCGGCGTTGGTGACGGCTCCACCGCCGCCCGGGAGGGCGAGCACCGTCGCGAGTGCCGCGAGCGCGGCGGCCGCGAGCGTCCACACCACGCTGATCCTTCGTGTCGTGCGCATCGGGACTGTCCTTTCCTCGATGGGACGACACAGGTACTAACCCGGATCTCGGGCACCGAACGAGCTTCTTACGGAACCCTGACGCCCCTTACGGATTGCTCATCCCGCGCGACCGACGGGTACGGCCGCGCGGTCGCCGAGCGCTACGCTCGCACCGTGGACCGCTATTCGCTCAGAGGGCTTCGCCTCCGCCCGGGCGAGGAGCACCGCGAGACCGTGCGGCTCGAGCTCGACCCGCTCGTCTTCGGGGGAGAGAGCTACGTCGTTGCGCCCCCCGAGGCGGGTGCAGAGGTCGTCGTGCAACGGGCCGCGACGGGCGACATCTTCCGGCTCGCGTTCTCGACGCAGCTCGAGGGGCCGTGCATGCGGTGCCTCCAGCCCGCCCGGGTCACGGTGGCGGTCGACGCCCAGGAGTACGAGGCCACGAGCCCGGGCGGTGACGACGAGCTTCGCTCCGAGTACGTGGGCGAGGGAGGGCTCGACCTCGCATCCTGGGCGCGGGACCAGGTCGCGGTGACCGTCCCCGACCAGATCCTGTGCCGCCCCGACTGCGCGGGGCTGTGCCCGGTGTGCGGCAAGGACCTGAACGTCGAGCCACACGAGCACGCCGACACGCCCACCGACCCGCGCTGGGCGGCGCTCGAGAGCCTCCGCACGGAGGCCGGCGAGTAGTGCGACGGCTCACACTCGAGCTGCGACGGCAACGATCGCGCGTCGCAGCCGTGGCAACGAGGTAGTGCCGCGAGCAGGTAAACTCCGCGGCCGCTCATGGCCGTTCCGAAGCGCAAGACCTCGAAGTCCCGCCGCGACAAGCGCCGGGCGCAGCACGCGATCGCCGCGCCGCGTGTCTCGACCTGCGAGAACTGCGGCTCGCCGAAGCAGTCGCACCGCGCGTGCCCGACGTGCAAGACGTACCGCGGGCGCGAGATCCGGCCGCTCCGGGCGCCCGCGCCGTAGCGCCGGCAGGATGGCGATTCGCGTCGCGGTCGACGCTCTCGGCGGCGATCGTGCGCCGGACGAGGTCGTCGAGGGCGCGCTCGCCGCAGCCTCGAACGAGATCACGCCGATCCTCTTCGGCCCTGGGTCCCTCGATTCGCGCGGCCTGGAGCTCGTCGGCTGCGGCCAGGCGATCGAGATGCACGAGAAGCCTGCCGACGCGGTCCGCGCCAAGCCCGGCTCGTCCCTGGTGCGCGCGGTCAAGCGCGGTGGGCGAAGGCGATGCAGACGCGGTCGTCTCCGCGGGGAACACCGGGGCGATGCTCGCTGCGTCGCTCCTCCACGTCCGCCGTCTTCCCGGCGTCCTGCGACCGGGGATCGCGATCATGATCCCTGCCCGGAGGGGGCCGACCGTGCTGATCGACGCGGGCGCGAACGCCGACGCGCGGCCGGAGCATCTCGTCCAGTTCGCGCAGCATGGGCGTCGTGTTCGCGCAGGAGATGCTCGACGTCGGAGACCCCCCGGTGCGTCTCCTCTCGATCGGCGAGGAGCCGGAGAAGGGAAACCAGCTCACGCGCGAGGCGCATGCACTCCTCGCGCGCGCCGAGCTCCGCTTCGAGGGCAACACGGAGGGCCGGGCGCTGCTCGAGGGCGGCGCGGACGTCGTCGTGTGCGACGGCTTCACGGGCAACGTCGCGCTGAAGACGCTCGAGGGCACGATCCGGAGCGTGCTCGACGCGCTGCGCTCCGAGATCCGCTCGTCGGTGGTCGGGAAGGTCGGCGGCCTGTTGATCCGTCCGGCGGCGCGGGGGCTGCGCGGCGCAGCTCGATCCGGACACCTACGGCGGCGGTTACCTGCTCGGCCTGCAGGGCCTCGTGGTGATCGCACACGGCTCGAGCTCCCGTGTCGCGATCGCGAACGCGACACGGATGGCCGCGCGCGGGGTCGAGCACCGCCTCGTGGAACGTCTCGCCGAGCGTCTCCCCGAGACGCGCGCGGCGTCGCGCGCCTGAGATGTTTCGAGGCTGTTAGAGTCCTGCGACTCAATCACCCCGTATCGACCAGCGAGGTTGCGAAGTGGCTCTTTCCCGCGATGAGGTGTACGAGCGCGTCAAGGTGGCGCTCGTCGACAAGCTCGGTGCCGACGAGGGCGCGATCACGGAGGATGCGTCGTTCCAGGACGACCTCAACGCCGACTCGCTCGATCTCGTCGAGCTGATCATGGAGCTCGAGGATCAGTTCGGGATCAAGATCCCGGACGAGGACGCCCAGAAGTTGACCACCGTCGGCCAGTCCGTCGACTACGTCGTCGAGCATCAGTGAGGTGCGCGAGGGGGAGGGCGAGGCGCTCCCGCGCCTGATCGCCGCTCTTCCCCCCGAGCGCCGCGACAAGGTCTTCACGCACACGTCCTGGGCGCCCGACCGTGCGTCCTCGTACGAGCGCCTGGAGTTCCTCGGCGACTCGGTGCTCGAGCTCGCGATCGCCAGGGCGCTCTACGACCGCTTTCCCGAGGCGTCCGAGGGACGGCTCGCGAAGATCCGTGCGCACGTCGTCTCGCGGCACAGCTGCGCCGCGGTCGCCCGCTCGCTCGATCTCGGCTCGGTGCTCGTGGCCAGCGCCCAGGACGTGCCCGGCCCGGAGCTGCACCGGATCTCGCTGAGCCGTAACGTCCTCGCTGCCCTGCTCGAGGCCGCGATCGCGGCGGTGTACCTCGAGTTCGGCTACGACGTCGTCGCGCCCGCGATCGTCGAGGCATTCGACGAGCGGATCGAGTACGCGAGCACCGGCCACGTCGACTCGAAGACCGAGCTCCAGGAGGCACTCGCCCGGACCGGCCGCTCGGTGCAGTACGAAGTGCTCGACGTCGACGGCCCCCCGCACGAGCGGCGGTTCGTCTGCGCCGCGCTGATCGACGGCGAGCGCCTCGGCAGCGGCAGCGGCACGACGAAGAAGGCGGCCGAGCAGGAGGCCGCCGCCGAGGCCCTCGCGGCCCTCGGCGTGTATCCGCCGGCCGTCTGACCGGGGATCGGGTCGTGCACGAAGCCGTCCGCCGCGGCGGATAGCCTCGCCCGAGCATGCACCTGCGGGGCATCAAGCTGCGCGGCTTCAAGTCGTTCCCGGACCCGGTCGAGGTGAAGCTCGAGCCCGGGGTCGCCGTCGTGGTCGGCCCGAACGGATCGGGAAAGTCCAACGTCTCCGACGCGATCGTCTGGGCTGCAGGCTCCCTGACCCCCTCCGAGATGCGCGCGGAGAGGCCCGACGACGTCCTCTTCGGCGGCTCGTCGACGCGTCAGGCGGCCGACCACTGCGAGGTCGAGCTCGTCTTCGACAACGAGGACGGTGGCTTCGGCGCCGAGCTCGACTACTCCGAGATCTCGATCGCGCGACGGCTCGTGCGGGGAGGCGAGGGCCAGTATCTCGTCAACCGCACACCGGTCCGTCGCACCGACCTCGTCGAGCTGCTCGCCGATGTCGGGCTCGGCGGCTCGATGCACTCCATCGTCGGCCAGGGGAAGGTCGATGCGGTCCTCGCGTCCAAGCCCGAGGATCGCCGGGCGCTCGTCGAGGAGGCCGCCGGTCTCGGCAAGTTCAAGCGACGCCGTCACCGCGCCGAGCTGAAGCTCGCGCGCGTGTCGCCACGCAGGTCGAACGGGCCCGGGACGTCGAGGACGAGGTCCGGAAGCGTCTGCGGCCGCTCGCGCTCCAGGCGACCGCCGCAGAGCGGGCCGAAAAGCTCGCGCACGAGATCGCCCGGCTTCGCGCGCGCATCGCGCGGCTCGATGTCGCTGTGCTCGACGAGCGCCACGCCGAGGCGGAGGAGCGCCGCACAGCGGCAACGCTTGCCCGCCGCTCGGCCCAGGAACGGCTCCAGTCCGTCCTCGGCGAGCGTGAGAGCGCCGAGATCGAGCTGTCCGATGCCGCCGGCGCGCGGGAGACCGCGCTCGGCGCCCTCTACCGGCTCCAGGGAGCCGGTGAGCGGTTGGCCGTGCGGGGCGAGTCGGCGTCGAGCCTGGCGTCGCGCCTCGGAGACGATCTCGGCGGAGGCTCGGCGCGCGCAGGAGGCGCGTACCGACGAGACGATCCGTGCCCTCGAGGAGACGGCGCGCGCCGCTGCGGCGGCGGCCCGCGACGCGGCGAGCTCGAAGCGGGCAGGCCGCCGAGCGCGCGCGCCACGCGCATGCGTTGCTCGCCGCCGTCGAGCGCGCCGTCGCCGACGAGGCGGAGCAGCGCCTCGAAGGGGTGCGACGCGGAACGCGAGGCCGTCGACCGCGGGCTACGCGAGCTGAGCGGCGGCCAGGGCCAGGCCAACCGCGCTCTCGTCTCGCTCGGCGGCGACGCGCGAGCGCCTGCGGGCGCGGCAGGAGCGCGCTGCGGACCTTGCCGGACGGCTTCGCGAGGAGCACGAGGCAGCGCGTGCGCATGCGCGCAGCGGGGCTCCGCGACCCGGCGGAGCTCGAAGAGCGGGCAAACGAGGACCGGGCTCTCGCTCGCGCCGCAGCGACGGAGAGGGACGACCTCGCCGAGCGCGCACGCTCCGCTCGTGAGCGCCTCGCCGCGCTCGAGCGCTCGCTCGCCGAGCGCGAGGGCGTCGCGCCGGCGGCCCGCGCGCTCGCCGCCGAGGGGGAGCGGCTCGCGTTGGCGGCTCTCGAGGTCGAGCCGGGCTTCGAGAAGGCGGTTGCGGCCGCCCTCGCCTGGCGTGCCTCGGCGCTTCTCGCGAGCGGCTCGGAGCACGCCCTGGAGCTCATCGATCGTGCACGCACGCGGTCGCTCGGAAGCCTGTCCGTCGTCATCGGCGGCGACGGGTCGCGTCGGCGGCGCGCCGCCCGTCCCCGAGGCACGCGCGTTGACCACGCTCGTCGACGGCCCGGATGACGCCGTGCGGCTGGTCGAGGGAGTCTGGCTCGTCGAGGCGGGCCGGCTGCGCGACGTTCGATCGGGTGTCGCCGTCACCCGCGAGGGCGAAGGGATCGACGCCGACCGTGGCGAGCTGTGGTTCGCCGGCGAGACCGGCGAGGCGATGCTGCTCGAGCTCGACGCGCGGCGGCGCGCCCTGGCCGACGAGGCGGACGAGCTCGCGGCGCGTGCCGCGGCTGCTGCCCGCGAGGCGGACGAGGCGGGCGCGCGGGCGAGCGCCTCCGAGGCGGCGTACGCCGGGGTCTCGCACTGCGCGGAGCCGCACTGGACGTCGACCTGGTCGGCCGCCTTGCGGCGGTCGCCGACGGCCTCGTCGAGGCGACGACGCGAGCCGTCGCCACCGTGGCCCGCGTCGAGGCGCCGCTCACGGCCCGGCTTGCGTCGGCCGACCGCCGCTCGGGCGAGCTGGGCGAGACACTCGGCCGGCACGCGGCGCTCGAGGCGGACGTGCGGCGCGAGGTCGTCGAGGCCGGCCGGCGAGCATCCGACGCAGAGATCGTCGTCGCCCGGCTCGGCGGCGCCCCGGTCGGGATCGGGGTCATCGGCGACCGCTCCCGGGAGGAGCTCGTTGCGGAAGCGTCCGCTGCGCTCGTCGCGGCCGACGAGGCGTCCGCGGCCTCGCTCGCCGCCGCCGACGCCGCTGCGGGCCGCGGACGCCGCGCTCGTCGAGCGCGCGCCGCGGCGCACGAGGCTCGACGTCGACCTGCTGCAACGGCTCGGTGGGCGCCGCCGGCGGGCTCGCCGCGCTGCTCGAACGCTCCTCGGCGCTCGCGTCGCGGTGGGAGACACCGGTGCGCGCGCGTGTCGACGCAGGCTCCGCCCGCGGCGGGAGAGCTCGGCGCGACGCTGCGCCGGCTCGGTGCGGCAGAGGTCGAGGCGCGCCAGGCCGTGGACCAGGCGACCGACCGCGTGACCGCCGTCGAGGTCGAGCTCGCGCGGCTCGACGGCGAGGCGCGCCGATGCGAGGCGGCGCCTCGACGAGGCGCGCGTGGCGCCGGCGCGGACGCTGCAGAGGAGGTCGGCCCGGACGAAGGCGCCGGTCGCGACGAGCTGGTCGACCCGCGTCACACGACTCGAGGCGCGTCGCGAGGCTCTCGGCAAGGTCAACCCGCTCGCGAAGGAGGAGTACGAGGCGGAGAAGGAGCGCCTCGAAGAGCTCGCGACGCAGCGCGGCGACCTCGAGGCGTCGCTCGCGGAGCTCGCGGCCCTGCGAGACGAGCTGACCGAGACCGTCAACCGCCGCTTCGACGAGACCTTCGCCGCGGTCGCCGCGAACTTCGAGGAGGTCGCGGCGACGCTGTTCCCCGGCGGCGAGGGACGGCTCCGGCTGGTGGAGCCGAGCGACGAGGACGGCGACGAGCGTCGAGCCCGGCGTCGAGGTGGAGCTACGGCCGGCAGGCAAGAAGATCACGCGCCTGACGCTTCTCTCGGGCGGCGAGAAGGCGCTCGGCGCGATCTCGTTCCTCTTCGCGCTGTTCCTCGCGAAGCCGTGCCCGTTCTACCTCCTCGACGAGGTCGAGGCAGCGCTCGACGACGCGAACATCGCCCGCTTCGTCGAGCTCCTGCGCCGCTACGCCGACCGCGCCCAGTTCGTCGTGATCACGCACCAGAAGCGGACGATGGAGGCGGCGGACGTCCTCTACGGCGTCACGATGGGCGGCGACGGCGTCTCGCAGATCGTCTCCCGCCGGCTCCCGCGCGAGGACCGCGCCGCCGCGACCGCCTGAACGGGCTCGCGCCGGCGTTTCGAGCCTCGTCCGGCTCGGCGCGCTGCTAGCGTTCGCGACGCGATGTCGAGGACATGGGCCGAGCTGCTCGGGGATGCCGACGACGGGGACGCGGGAGGCCGAGGAGCGCTCCGGGTTCCTCTCCCGGCTGCGCGACTCGCTCGGGAAGAGCCGGCGCGCATTCGTCGGCGGAGCTCGGTGGGTCCTTCGACCCCGCGCAGGAGGACGCCTGGGAGCGGCTCGAGGTCGCGCTGATCCGGGCCGACGTCGGCGTCCCGGCGACCGCCGAGCTCGTCAGGCGGCTCGAGGCGCGCGGCGAGCTCACCGACCTCGGCGAGGCGCTGGCCGAGGAGGTCGAGGGGCTGTTCGGCGATCCGCCGACGCTTGCACGCGCCGTCGAACGGGCCGACCGTCCTTCTCGTCGTCGGCGTCAACGGGACGGGCAAGACGACGACCATCGGCAAGCTCGCGCGAGCTCTCTCCGAGCACGGCCGTACGGTGCTCGTCGGCGCGGCCGACACTTCCGCGCCGCGGCCGAGGAGCAGCTCGAGATCTGGGCCGAGCGCGCCGGCGCGGACTTCGTCGGGCGGCTCGCGGGGCGCCGACCCCGCGGCGGTCGCCTTCGACGCGGTCGAGGCGGGCCGTGCGCGCGAGACCGGGACGTCGTGATCGTCGACACGGCGGGGCGGCTCCACACACAGGGGAACCTGATGGACGAGCTCGCCAAGGTCCGCCGGGTGATCGCCGGGTCGCCTCGAAGGAGCGCCGCACGAGACGCTGCTCGTCGTCGACGCGACGACGGGCCAGAACGGCCTGCAGCAGGCGCGGCTGTTCGCCGACGCGGCCGGGGTGACGGGCATCGCCTTGACGAAGCTCGACGGGTCGGCGAAGGGCGGGGTTGCGATCGCGATCGCGCACGAGCTCGGGATCCCCGTCAAGCTGGTCGGCGTCGGGGAAGGGGTCGACGACCTGCAGGCCCTTCGACGCGCACGACTATCGCGCGCGCGCTCGTCTCGTAGCCCGCGCGCGCATAGCCAGTCCGAGGGATTGCGGCGTCATCCCCCGTCCGGGGTACGCTCCGAACGACGTTCGACAACTGGGTCGAGGGGGAAAGGGAGGAGCGAGCGACATGGCCGTCACGGTGTTCTCGCGGTACCCGGGCTTGAGCCCGCAGTCATACGACGAGGTCGTCGCCACGCTCGACCTCGACGCAAACCCGCC
Organism: uncultured Actinomycetes bacterium; assembly: GCA_963739405.1. GTDB lineage: Bacteria > Actinomycetota > Thermoleophilia > Gaiellales > Gaiellaceae > Gaiella. The sequence continues at coordinate 80,971 of CAVUAH010000015.1, forward strand.
CATCGGCGCGATCCTTCACCTCGTCGGGGAGCAGCGAGGACGGGCTCTCGGTCGCGGAGATCTGGCGCACCGAGCAGGCGTTCCAGTCCTTCCACGACCGGTTCCTCCAGGCGCTGCAGATGCGCGGCTACCTCGCACGCCCGACGGTCGAGATCGCGCCGCTGCACAACCTCTTCGCGGTCGAGATGGACACGATCGAGCGGATGGGTGCCGTGTCGCTGCCTGCGACGTATGCGGGTGCGGCGCTCTAGGCGCCGCACCGCGCCCCGATCCACCCGACGGCTAGTGGCCGCCGCCTAGCCGGATCTGGAAGCCGTCGACCCAGCCCGGGCTCCCGTGCTTGATGTAGACGGTCGTCTCGAGGTCGAACCAGCCTTCGCCGTCCTCGACGCCGAGCTCGAACGCCGCCGCTTGGAGCGCATCGCTCCAGTACTCGTGGAGCGGCTTCTCCCGCGATTCAGGCGGACCGATGTCCCTGACCTCCGCCCAGCTGCGACCCGTCTCCGGGGAACCGCGTCGTGCCTTGATCTCCGCCATGCGAGCCTCCTCCGCCGTTGTCCCCTCGGGTGACGATACTCCCGGCTCGGATCCTCGCTCAAGAGACTGCGGGTCGAACGCTCCTGCCCGCCTGTGACGCCAGAGCGGCAGCCGCGGCGGCGTTCCCTTTCGAGGCGAAGCACGCAAGCGCCTGGGCGAGCGCCGCGTCCGCCTCGTCGGGGCTGCCGGCGGCCTCGAGTGTCTCTCCGAGCACCGCGAGGGCATCGCCGCGCAACGACGGGTCCTCCGTCTGCTCGGCGAGCTCCACACCCGCCCGCGCGCACGCGATCGCGTCCGGGACACGCCCGTCCGCGATCGCCAGCCTCGCCGCGACGATCCGCCACCGCACCTGCCATTGCGGGATCGGCGGGCCGGACTCGGCAGAGTCCGCCGCGAGGGCCTGGGCCGCCTCCGCGAACCGTCCCTGCGACAGCAGGGCCTCTGCGATCAGCGGCGCCTGGATCACCGACGAGCCGAGGCGCTCGAAGATCTCGGCCCCTCGACGAGCCTCGCGCTCGGCCGCTACCGGGTCGCCGGCGAGGAGCTCGACCGGCACCCCGATCTGGGTGAGCACAGCCCGCGCCAGGTCGAGTCCGAGCTCCTCGAGCATCGCCGCTGCGCGCGCGTACGACCGTCGCGCGGCCTCGAAGTCGCCCAGCATCGCCTCGAGCCCTGCGACGACGCCTGTCACGTTCGCCTCGAGCGTCCGTGTGCGACCGGTCGCGGCAAGGAGCTCGACGCAGGTCTCGAGCGCCGCCGGCGCTGGCGTCGGGCCGTAGAGCAGGCAGTTGCAGAGCGCGTCCACGGCGCGTGCCTCCTCACGCCGGTCTCGGGCCGCGCGGGCGTGCATGAGAGCCTCGCGGGCTGCCGACTCGGCGTCCGAGTACGCGCCGACCCGTCGTCGGGCCGACGACAGACGGCGCCACGCCCTGGCCACTGCGGCCTGGTCGCCGGTCGCAGCGCCCAGCTCGATAACGCGCTCGGCGGCAGCGTGGACGGCGGCGAGATCGTCCCCCGTGAACTGCTCGTGCGCGAGCTCCTCGAGCTCCGCAAGCGCCACCGTGTGCTCGTCGCCCGCGTCGCGTGCCTCGGAGCGCAACTGCTCGAGCGCCACCGCGCCTTCGTCGGCTCTGCCTGCCTCCCAGAGGGCGAGCGCGTGGTCGCGAAGCGCCTCGATCCGCCGCGGCTCACCGAGCGGGAGCAGTGAGGCGGCGCGCCCGAGCAGCCCGACCGCGGCCGGCAGGTCATCCCGGTCGAAGGCGCGTCGTCCCGAGGAGCCGAGCAGCTCGGCAGCGAGCTCGGCGAGCGCGCGGGTGTGATCGTCCGTCGGGCCGAGCTCGGTCCGGTAGTGGTACGCCTGCTCGGCGTGGTACCCGACGATCTCGTCGTGCTCGCCGAAGCCGTCGGGCCGCTGTGACCGAAGCCAGCTCGCGAAGCCTTCGTGCAGCTCCGCGCGGACGGCCTTGGGTATCCCGGCATACGCGACGTCGCGGATCAGCGAATGCCGGAAGCGGAACGTGTCCTTGCCGGGGAGCTCGGCGCGCACGGGCTGGACGAGACCCTTGCGAGCGAGGGACAGCAGGCGGCCGGCGAGCTGTGGCCGGTCGGCGGGTGAGGAGAGGTCGGCCACGGCGCGTTGCCAGAACTCCTTGCCCACGACCGATGCGCGCTCCAGTGCCTTTCGCTCGTCCGGGTCGAGGCTGTCGAGCCGCGCGGCGAGCAATGCCTGGATCGATGCCGGCAGCTCGAGATCACCGCCTGCCGCGCGGCCCGACTCCGCCACCATCACGGCCAGCTGCTCGGCGAACAGCGGGTTGCCTTCCGCCGTCGACACGATCTGGGCGCGCAGCTCGGGCTCATCGATGCCGAGCGAGCCGACGAGCTCGTCGGTCTCGTCGCTGGAGAGTTGACCGAGCTCGTGGGTCGGGTACCGCGCCCAGCCCGGGCGCGCGTCGAGCAGCTCTCCGCGGGCGTTGCAGAGCAGGACGATCGGGCCCGCGGCGAATGCCGCGACGTACTCGACGAGATCGAGCATCGTCGGCTCTGCCCAGTGGGCGTCCTCGATGCACACGAGGAGCGGGCGGTCCCTCGCCAGCCCTTCCAGCATCCGCCGGACTCCCCAGAAGACCTCGTCGCTCGGAACGACCAGCTCCGACCCTCCGATCGCCGTCTCCACCCGCTCGAGGGCCTCGTCCGCGTCGTCGAGGTCGCCGATCCGCGCCGAGACGGCGTCGAGCCCACCGAAGCCGGCCACGAGCTCGACGAGCGGCCAGTACGTGATCCCCGGGCCGTAGGGAAGGCAGCGTCCAGTCGACACGAGCGCCTCGTGCGCGAACCGCGCCGCGAGCTCCTGCGCGAGGCGGGACTTGCCGATCCCGGCCGGACCGACGATCGAGACGAGCCCACAGTCGCGCTCGGCGAAGAGCTGCTCGATCGCCTCGGAGATCGCCTCGAGCTCGTCGCGGCGACCGACGAGCTCCGCGTCCAGCCGTCGCGCGTACCCGGCCGCGGTCGCATCGACGTCCTCGAGCGCCATGCGCGAGACGGGCTCGCTCTTGCCCTTGGCGCTGAAGCGCTCGCGGGGGCCGACCTTGACCGCGTCCTTGACGAGTGGGTAGGTCGCCGTGCCGATCAGGATCGCGCCGGGCTCGGCCGCTTGCTCGAGGCGCTTGGCCAGGTTCACGGCGTCGCCCGTCACGAACGACTCGCCCGTGCCCGGGTCGCCCGCGACGACTTCGCCCGTGTTGATCCCGATCCGGCATGCGAGCTCGACGCCCCACGCCGCACGAAGCTCGACGTTCAACCGGCCGAGCCGTCGCTGCATCTCCGTGCCTGCGCGCACGGCACGCAGCGCGTCGTCCTCGTGCACGACCGGGACGCCGAAGACCGCCATCACCTCGTCCCCGCGGAACCGCTCGACGGTGCCGCCGTGCTCGCCGATGACCTCCGCCATCTCCCGCGCGTACCGCGTCATCACCTTGCGCGTGGTCTCGGGGTCGGTTGCCTCTCCGAGCGCCGTCGACCCGACGACGTCCGCGAAGAGCACGGTGACGGTCTTCCTGACCTCGAGGCCTTCCCGCACGCGCTCCGGGAGCACGGCGCCGCACGCACTGCAGAACCGCGCGTCGTCCGCGTTCGACTCGCCGCAGCTGTCACAAACCGACACCTGACGAGTCTAGGGCGCCCCGACGCGGACGAGAAGGGCGGGACTGCACGGCTACGCTGATCGCCATGTTCGACACGCTCGCCAACCGCCTCCAGGACGCCATGGGCGACCTCGGCCGCCGCACGCGGCTCGACGAGGAGACCGTGACGCGCGCGACGCGGGAGATTCGCCTCGCCCTGCTCGAGGCGGACGTCGACTTCGAGGTCGTCAAGCAGTTCGTCGCCTCCGTGCGCGAGCGTGCGCTCGGGCAGGACGTCTTGAAGGGCCTCGAGCCGGGCCAGCAGGTCGTGAAGATCGTCCACGAGGAGCTGACCGAGCTGATGGGGTCGACCGACTCGAAGCTCGCGTTCGGGCGCCCTCCGACGGTCGTGCTTCTCTGCGGCCTGCAGGGGGCCGGGAAGACGACAGCCGCCGCGAAGCTGGCGCTGTACCTGCGCAAGCACGAGAAGAAGAACCCGGGCCTCGTCGCTGCCGACCTCCAGCGCCCGGCCGCGATCGACCAGCTCGAGCAGCTCGGACGCCAGCTCCAGGTGCCCGTCTACCGGACCGAGACGACCGACGCGGTCGTCGCGGCGCGCGAGGGGCTCGAGCGCGCGACGGCCGAAGGCTGCGACGTCGTGATCGTCGACACTGCCGGTCGGCTGCAGATCGACGAGGCGTTGATGGACGAGCTGGCGCTCGTCCGCGACGCGGTCAAGCCGCTCAACGTGCTGCTCGTCCTCGACGCGATGACCGGGCAGGAGGCGGTGACGGTCGCGCGCGCGTTCCAGGAGCGGATCGCCTTCGACGGCGTCGTCCTCACGAAGCTCGACGGCGACGCGCGCGGCGGTGCAGCTCTGTCGGTCAAGGCGATCACCGGCAAGCCCGTGAAGTTCGCGTCGGTCGGCGAGAAGGTCGACCAGCTCGAGGTCTTCCACCCCGACCGGATGGCGTCGCGCATCCTCGGGATGGGGGACGTGCTGACGCTGATCGAGAAGGCCGAGCAGGCCGTCGAGCGCGACGAGCAGGAGGAGATGGAACGTCGTCTGCTCGCGGGCCAGTTCACCTTCGACGACTTTCTCGCCTCGACCCGGATGATCAAGAAGATGGGGCCGCTCCAGGGCGTGATGAAGCTCGTCCCCGGAATGGGCCGCCAGCTCGAAGGCGTCGACGTCGACGACGCGCAGATGGCGCGGATCGAGGCGATCGTGCTCTCGATGACGCCGCACGAGCGGCGTGTGCCGCACGCCATCAACGGGCCGCGGCGGCGCCGCATCGCGGCCGGGAGCGGGACGACGATCGAGGACGTCAACCGCCTGCTCCAGGCGCGCAAGCAGATGGAGAAGATGATGAAGGCGATGGGCAAGGGCAAGCTCCCGTCGTTCCCGGCCGAGCTGACGGGCGGGGGCAGCACGAAGCGCCCTCGGCGCTAGATCCCGAATCGATGCGTCGGATTCGGGCACAATTCAGCTTTCCACGAGAGAGAGGCATTGAATGGTTCGTATGCGATTGACGCGGATCGGTTCGAAGAAGAACCCGATCTACCGCGTCGTGGTGGCCGACTCGCGCTCGCCCCGCGACGGTCGCTTCATCGAGATCGTCGGGCGGTACAACCCGCAGACCGACCCGTCCACGATCGATCTCGACGCCGACAAGGTCAAGGACTGGCTCGCCAAGGGCGCGCAGCCGTCCGAGCCCGGTCGCGCGCCTGATCAAGGCCGCCGGCATCTCCTGACGGCGCCGATGGAGGAGCTGCTCGACTGGATCGCGCGAGGGCTCGTCGACGACCCCGAGGCGGTCCGCGTGGAGCGGGTCGACGAGGGGGATGTCGTCGTCCTCCGCCTCCACGTCGCCGACGGGGACGTCGGCAAGGTGATCGGCCGGCACGGCCGCGTGGCGCGCGCGCTCCGCACCCTCGTCCGGTCCGCCGGTGTCCGGAGCGACCGGCGGCTCGTGCTCGAGATCGCGGATTGAGCGACGAGACGACGCTCGTCCCGATCGGGCGGGTCGGCCGCCCCCACGGGCTCGACGGGGCGTTCGTCGTCGAGGACGCGAGCGACGACGAGCGACGCTGGCGCGTCGGCGAGACCGTCCTCGTGGGCGGCGAGCCGGCGACGATCGAGGTCGTCCGCCGTGTTGGCGGCGGCCGTCGCGCGATCCGGCTCGACCGGCCCGTCGAGCGCGGCGCCCAGCTCGCCGTCAGGGTCTCGGAGCTTCCGGCCCTCGAGCCGGACAGCTACTACGCCTTCCAGCTCGTCGGGCTCGAGGTGGTGGACGAGGCCGACGAGCGGTTCGGGCACGTCGTCGAGGTGCATCCGGGCGTGGCGAACGACAACCTGGAGCTCGACGACGGCACGCTCGTGCCGCTGATCGAGGATGCCGTCCGGACGATCGACCTCGCCGCCGGCGGATCGTCGTGCGCCGTGGGTTCCTCTCCTGACCCCTCCGGACGCTCGCGAAGCCGAGGTTACGCCGCCCGCGGTGCGTCTGGGCGCTCCTGCGCGAGGGGTACCCTGGACCGCCGTGCGCGTCGACGTCTTCACGCAGGTCCCGCATGCATTCGCCTGGCTCACGGAGCAGAGGCCGCTGGCGACCGTGCTCGGCTCTGAGCTCGAGCTCCGCCTGCTGAACTACCGGGACACGACGCCGCTCCGCGGCGGCCAGGTCGACGACGACCCGTACGGGGGCGGCGCCGGGATGGTGCTGCGGGTGGACGTCGTCGACGCGGCGCTCGAGGCCGCCTATGGCGATCGACGCCCGCCCGGATCGTCGCGCTGACGCCGCAGGGCCGCCAGCTCGACCAGGCGCTCGTCGAGGAGCTCGCGAAGACGTCCGAGCTGGCGCTGCTCTCGTCCCGCTTCGAGGGCTTCGACGAGCGCATCGTCGGGCACCTGGCGACGGACGCGGTCTCCGATCGGCCCGTACGTCCTCTCGGGCGGGGAGCTTCCCGCGATGGTGCTGCTCGACGCCATCGCGCGGCGGCTGCCCGGCGCGCTCGCCGCGGGCTCGGGCGAGCACGAGAGCTTCTCCGCGGAGCTCGAGGGCGGGCTCGAGTACCCGCACTACACGCGCCCGCCCGCCTATCAGGGCTGGGCGGTCCCCGAGGTGCTGCTCTCGGGCGACCACGCGAGGATCGACGGCTGGCGCCGCGAGCAGAGCCGTGCGAGGAGCCGCGCGTGAGCGGCATGGACGAGCGGGAGACGCCGGTCGACGGAACCGTCAGGGGGCGACCCGCGGTCCCGGCGACACCGGAGCCTCCGCCGACGACGGCGCAGCTGGGACCGGCTGGCCCACGACGCCGGCCGAGATCCCGCTCGACGGGCCGCTGGGCTCGCCCGACGCCGCCGAGCCGGAGCCTCCCTTCGTGCCGGCCCCGTCGGCGGCGTTGCCGTGGGCTGCGGAGGAGCATCCGCGCCGCCACTCGCGCAACCCGGTCGATCGGCTCACCCGCGGGCTGCCGGATCCGGTCAGGGTGGTGGTCGACTGGGTCGTCACCATCGTCGGCGCCGTTGCGATCGTGCTGCTCGTCAAGGCGTTCGTCGTCAACCCGTACCGGATCCCGTCCTCGTCGATGGAGCCGACGCTCCACTGTGCCCGCCCGGCTTCGGGCTGCGAGGCGCGCTTCTCCGACCGCGTGCTCGCGAACCGCCTCATCTACCACCTCCGCGATCCGCGCCGGGGTGAGATCGTCGTCTTCGACACGCCTGACGCCGCGCGCATCAAGTGCGGCGCGGGCGGGACGTTCGTGAAGCGGCTGATCGGGCTGCCGGGCGAGACCGTCGAGGTGCGGCTCGAGCGCGGCGAGGGGTACATGTTCATCAACGGCAAGCAGCTGCGCGAGCCGTACATCGAGGCGGATCGGCGGCCGACGGAGGCGTTCGGGCCGTTCAAGGTGCCCGCGGGCCACTACTTCATGATGGGCGACAACCGCGCTCAGTCCTGTGACTCGCGCGAGTGGGGAAGCGTGCCGCGGAAGAACCTCATCGGCGAGGTGTTCATGACGTACTGGCCGCCGAACCGCATCAGCATTCATTGACTCGTCCGCCAAGCAGGATTCCGCAGGAGCGGAATCCTGCGGCTCGGATCCCCCGCCTTCGGCGAGGGCAGATCCCTGAAGGCGCCCGCTGTCGCGGTCGCAAGTGCCTCGAGTCTCCCGGCTCGAACCCCCGGGGCGGCGGGCTCCGCTATCATCCGCTGCCGGTCTCCGAGCCGACCTTCCTATGAGCACGATCATCGAGAGCCTCGAGCGGCGCCAGCTGCGTGACGTCCCCGCGTTCAAGGCGGGCGACACGGTACGCGTCCATTTCAAGGTGATCGAGGGCAACCGGCAGCGCGTGCAGGTGTTCGAGGGCATCTGCATCAAGCGCCAGGGATCCGGGGTCCGCGAGACGTTCACGGTGAGGAAGAACTCGTTCGGCGTCGGCGTCGAGCGGACGTTCCCCCTCCACTCGCCGAAGATCGAGAAGCTCGAGGTCGCCATGATCGGCGACGTCAACCGGGCAAAGCTGTACTACCTCCGTGGCCGGGTCGGCAAGAAGTCGCGCGTCCGCGAGCTCCGGCAGTCGTAGCCGCAGACCGCGCCTCCTCCACGGCCTTCGCCCCGTGCGCGTCGCCCTGGCGCTCCTCGTCGTGCTCGCTGTGCTCGTCGCCGTCGGGTGCGGGGTGGAGGACGGGACACAGGAGTTCGCACGTCGTGCGGTGGAGTCGCAGGTCGCCGGCGACGCCGCCTACGTCGCGACCGACGTGCGCTGCACGCCGAATCCCCGGCCGTGGTTCGTGGAGGAACAGGCGAATGTCGTTCTCTGCCGGGTGCGGCGGACGGACGGCGGATGCGACCGGTTCCGCGTCGACCTGGTTCGCGACACGGTGCGCGTGACCGCCAGGGTCCGGCTCGAGGAGCGCAACGCCGGCTGCGTGTTGAGCCCGTAGCGGGCACGCGAGCGACCCGGACGCCGGTGGAGAACCCGGCACGGTCCCGTCCGAGGGTGCCGGATATCCTCGGGCGGTGCCGCTCTCGACCGGCCAGCGCCTGCTCCGCCACGACCGCCGGCTCGGCGTCCGGTTCGTGGCGGGTGCCGACGAGGCCGGGCGCGGCTCGCTGGCGGGGCCTCTCGTGGTGGCGGGCGTCCTGCTCGACTACGGCGCGCTGCGCGGCCATCGCGTGCGGCCACTCGCGCTGCTCAACGACTCCAAGCAGGTCGACGCCCGCAACCGCGAGCAGCTCTACCACGCCGTGCTCGCGGTCGCGGCGGGGATCTCCGTGCGAGTGATCGCCGCCGCGGAGATCGACGGCAATGGTCTGCATCGCTCGAACCTCTCGGGCCTCCGCGACGTGCTCGCGGATCTCCGTCCCCCGGCCGAGGCGTGTCTCGTGGACGGGTTCCGGCTCGGCCCACTCGCGCCGCCGCACACCGCGGTGGTCGACGGCGACACGAAGAGCGCAGCGATCGCCGCCGCGTCGATCGTGGCCAAGGTGACCCGCGACCGCCTGATGCGCCGCCTCGACTCGCTCTATCCGCGGTACGGCTTCTCCGCGCACGTCGGGTACATCACGCCCGAGCACACGCGTGCGGTCGTCGTCCACGGACCATGCCCGCAGCACCGGCTGTCCTTCCAGGCGCGCGCCTACGCCGAGACCGCCGCCGCGTGAATCGCGGCGAGCGGGTCGCCGCCCGCCACTACCGCCTCCGCGGATATCGGATTCTCGGCGCGAACGTCCATACGGGAGGGTACGAGCTCGACCTCATCGCCCGGCGCGGGAGAAGGCTCGTGTTCGTCGAGGTGAAGGAGCGGGCCCGCGAGACGTACGGCGGCGCCGTCGGCGCGGTCGACCGCGAGAAGCGGCGCCGCGTCAGGCGGGCCGCCGCGTCCTGGCTCCAGGCGCATCCCGAGTCGGCCGCTCTCGAGGTGCGCTTCGAGGTCGCGGCCGTGACGGACGGTCGAATCGAGCGCCTCGACTTTGCGGAGGACGAGGCCCGGCGGGAATGACGGGAACGCGCGTTCCGTTAGACTGTCTACGAAACCAAGACAGAGCCGGGGGGCACTATCCCCCAACGGGCGCGTTCGTCAACACGGGTCGCACGGCATGGCCGTCGCACCCCGGATGCGCAGGCCCCCTCGAGCGAGGTGGCGGGAGAAACCTCCGGCTGACAGGCACCAGACCACGTCAGCCGGAAAGGAATCGAACGTCACATGACCACACGTACCCGTACCTGGGTCCTGCTCGCCGGCCTCTCGGCGCTCTTCGTCGCTTTCGGCGCCGTCGTCGGCGGGACGAGCGGGATCGTCGTCTTCCTCGCGATCGCGGTCGCGTTCAACTTCGCGATGTTCTGGTTCTCCGACCGCCTCGCGCTCCGGATGAGCCGTGCGCGTCCGCTCGAGCCGGGTGAGGCGCCCGACCTCGCGGCCGATGTCGAGGACCTCGCGGCACGTGCCCGGATCCCGATGCCCCGCCTCTACCTGATCCCGTCGCAGCAGCCGAACGCCTTTGCCACGGGGCGGAGCCCGCGGCATTCGGCGGTGGCCGTCACCGAGGGCCTTCTCGCGCTGATGCCCAGGGAGCAGGTCCGCGGCGTGGTCGCTCACGAGCTCGCGCACATTCGCAACCGCGACGTGCTCGTGACGACGATCGCGGCGATGATCGGCGCCGCGATCTCCGCGATCGCGAACTTCCTGCAGTTCCAGTGGCTGTTCGGGGGCGACGACGAGGACAGCCCGCTCGGCGTCGTCGGCACGATCGCGGCAGTGCTGATCGCGCCGATCGTGGCGATGCTGCTCCAGTTCGCCGTCTCGCGCCAGCGCGAGTACCTGGCCGACGCGACCGCCGCGGAGCTCCTCGGCACCGGCCGCCCGCTCGCCGACGCGCTCGGGACCCTCCAGCGCGGCGTGGAGGTCCTCCCGATGCAGGTGAACCCCGCGTCGGCGTCGCTCTACATCGTGAGCCCGCTCACCGGCGGCGGGATGGCCTCGCTGCTGTCGACCCATCCTCCGATTCCGGCCCGGATCGCTCGTCTCGAGGCGCTCGACGCCGCGCGCGGGCTCGTGTAGCGCGGCTCCGCTCGCGAGGCGCCTGTCCCGAGGCGCCCCGTTCTGTCGAGGGACGAAGGACAAACGCTTGTGTTGAATCAACACAAGCGTTGTCCGCCCGCGGCCGGGCGGCGGGGGACACAGGAGCCTCCTCGCCCGTCGGCGACCCGACGGTCGCGTCCGTCATCACGCGACCTGAGCGGGCGTCCGACCCGCGAGGAGGCTGTCCGCGGGCGGCGAAGAGAGCGCCATGGCCGCAACCCAGGAAGCGCTCCACGGCCGGCTCGATCTCGCGCTGTCGTGGTCGGAGCAGGAGCTCCCCGAGCGCGAGCGGACGAAGCACGTCCACCGGCTCCACCCGTACCTCGGCAAGTTCGTTCCGCAGCTCGTGGAGGCGCTGCTCGACCGGTACGTCGTCCCGGGCGGTCGCGTCCTCGACCCCTTCGCGGGGTCCGGGACGACGCTCGTCCAGTCGCTCGAATCCGGCAGGGACGCCACCGGAGTCGACGTCGCCGGGTTCAACTGCCTGCTGATGCGCGTCAAGACGCGGCGCCACAACCTCGACGCGGTGCGCCGTGACCTCCTCTGGGCGCACGCGGAGGCCGAGGCATTCGAGCCCGACGGTCGGTACCCAACCGATGCCTCGCCCTTCGTTCGCGCCTGGTTCGCGCCCCGTGCCGCCGCCGAGCTCCTCCATTTCAGGGCTCTCGCCGAGGACACCGCCTCGGTGGACGTGCTCCGCGTCGTCCTCGCGCGCGCGGCCCGGTCGGCGCGACGAACCACCCACTTCGACCTCGACTTCCCGCGCGAGCCCCAGCTCGAGCCCTACTGGTGCTACAAGCACCGGCGGACGTGCCGTCCCGTCGAGGAGGCGCGACGCTTTCTCCTGCGGTACACGCTCGACGCCCTCGACCGGCTCGAGAGCTTCGCAGGCCTTCGTGACGAGCGCGCTTCGGCATCGGTGCTGCACGGCGACGCTCGCGAGCTCGACCTCGGCGGGCCCTTCGACGCCGTGATCACCTCGCCGCCGTATCCGGGGCTGATCGACTACCACGAGCAGCACCGCTACGCGTACGAGCTCCTCGGGCTCGAGGAGCGGCGTTCGGTCGAGCTCGGCCGCCCGGCGCACGGTGTAGGTCGAGAGGCCATCCGCGCCTATGTCGACGGCGTCGCAGATGTCCTTGCGAACGCCCGTGGGCGCCTGGTGGCCGGCGCGCCCGTCTGCGTGGTTGTAAACGATCGGCGTGGGTTGTATTCGGAAATCTTGGGCCGTGCAAGGCTGCGTCTCGATGAGCGGCTCGAACGCCACGTCAACCGCCGTACCGGGCGTCGCGCCGGCGAGTACTTCGAGTCGATCCTCGTCTGCCGGGCCGTCTGAGCACCAGGGCCCGGCCTCTCTTCGTCGAGACCCAGGAGGTTGCATGCGCACGCTGCTCTCACACCGCCCGTCGCCCGCGATGGTGGTCGCCTGTCTCGCACTGCTCGTCGCCCTCGGCGGAACGAGCGTCGCCGCGGTCACGGCGCTTGCGCCGAACTCGGTCGGCACGGTACAGCTGAAGTCGAACGCCGTCGTTGCGGCCAAGATCAGGAACGCCAACGTGACAAACGCAAAGGTCGCCAACAACGCGGTCACCGGTGCGAAGGTCCGGAACGGGTCGCTGACCCGCGGCGACTTCGCCGCCAACTCGTTGCCGGCGGGCCCGGCGGGACCCGCCGGCCCGGCGGGCCCTGCAGGCCCGGCCGGCGCCGCCGGCCCGGCAGGCGTGATCGGTGCGATCACCGTTCGACAGGCCGGCGTCGTCGTCCCTGGCGGCGTGGCTCAGAACGGCGCGTACGACACCGAGACGCGTGACCGTCAACTGCAACGCGAACGAGAAGGCGATCTCGGCCGGCACCGGCTGGAGCGACGACGCCGCGGATCGCGAGCTCTGGGTGCAGCGCCTGACACCGATCGTCACGAACAACGCCGTCACCGGCTACCGGGCGACCGGCGGGAACGACAGCGGCAACTCGAGCACGTTCACGCTCTACGTGCTCTGTTACACGGGCTAGCGGCGATCCGGGCGGTGGGGCCCCTCGAGGCCCCACCGCCCGCCAGCACCGTCACGGTCCCGGCACGAAGGCGGGACGCTCCCGTGCGCGGTGCGCACCTATGGTCGCGGCATGCTCGGTCGCGCGGTCACGTTCGCGCTCGTCGGCCTCGAGCCGCGGCGTGTCGAGGTCGAGGCGCACCTTCGCTCGGGTCAGCAGCCGTCGTTCTCGATCGTCGGGCTCGCCGACCGCGCGTGCCAGGAGGCGAAGCACCGCGTCCGGAGCGGCGTCCACTCCTCGCTGCTCGAGTGGCCCGGCCAGGTGATCACGGTGAACCTCGCCCCGGCGGCGCTCCGCAAGGAGGGAACCGGGTTCGACCTCGCGATCGCCCTGACGCTGCTCGCGGCCTCGGGCCAGGTGCCGGTCGGCCGACTGGCCGAGCACGCGTGCATCGGGGAGCTCGGGCTCGACGGCCGCGTGCGCCCCGTCGCGGGGACGATCGCCGCGGCGGAGGGCGCTGCGCGGGAAGGGTTCGCGCGGCTGCTCTGCTCGGCGGGCTCGTCGCACGAGGCGGCGCTGGCCGGCGTCGAGGCGGTCGGCGTGCGCCACATCCGCGAGGCGGTGGGCTACCTTCGCGGCGAGGACGAGATCGCGCCGACCGCCGCGGAGGAGGACATCCGTCCGCCGCCGGATCTCCCCGACCTCGCGGAGGTCCGCGGGCAGGAGCGGGGCCGTCGCGCGCTCGAGCTCGCGGCGGCCGGTGGGCACAACCTCCTGCTCGCGGGGCCTCCCGGGACGGGCAAGACGATGCTCGGGCGGCGGCTGCCGTCGATCGTGCCCCCGCTCACGCGCGCGGAGGCGCTCGAGGTGACGCGTATCCACTCCGTCGCCGCGACGTTGCCGCCGGGGTCGGGTCTCGTGACCGCGCCGCCGTTCCGTGCCCCGCACCACGGCGCCTCGGTCGCCGCCGTCGTCGGGGGAGGCACCCTCCCCCGACCGGGCGAGGTGAGCCTCGCGCACCGCGGCGTGCTGCTGCTCGACGAGCTGCCGGAGTTTCCCCGCTCGGTTCTCGAGGCGCTTCGTCAGCCGCTCGAGGACGGAGTCGTGTCGGTCGCTCGCGTCGGGGGACGAGCCCTGTTCCCGGCTCGCTTCAGGCTCGTCGCGACGATGAACCTGTGCCCGTGCGGAGGGAGGGGCGATCCCCGCCTCGAGTGTGCGTGCACACCCACCAGGATCACCGCGTACCGCGAGAAGGTCTCCCGTGCGCTCATCGATCGCTTCGACCTCGTCGTCGCGATGCCGCGGCCGAGGGCGGACGAGCTCGCCGCCGGTCCTTCCGAGGCGTCGGCCATCGTGCGGGAGCGTGTGGTCGAGGCCGCGAGCCGCCTTCGGTCGGGGCTGCCTCGCCGAACGACGGCCGCCTCCGAGCTGCTCGACCGTGCCGTCGACCGGCTGCCGCTGACCGGCCGCGGCCGTGCGCGGGTGGCCCGTGTCGCGCGCACCGTCGCAGCGCTGGCAGGCTCGGACGACGTCCTGCCGGAGCACGTCGCCGAGGCGCTCTCCTACCGCTCGCCCGCGGCCCTGGCCGGCCCGTGACCGTCCGCTCGCTCCGACGCGGCGACCGAAGCTACCCGCCGTTGCTCGCGCAGATCCCGGACCCGCCGGCTGCGCTCTGGGTCCGCGGTGACGCCGCCGTCGACGTGCTCGCGCGGACGGCCGTCGCGATCGTGGGCGCGCGCGCCTGCTCGGGCTACGGCCGCTCGGTCGCGAGGCTCCTCGCCGCGGACGCGGCCGCGGCGGGCGCGGTGGTCGTGAGCGGGCTCGCACGCGGAATCGACGGAGAGGCCCATCGAGGAGCCCTTGCGGCGGCCGGGACGACGGTCGCCGTGCTCGGATGCGGAGTCGACCGCGACTACCCTGCGGCGCACGCCGAGCTCGCACGCTCGATCGTCGCCGGCGGTGGGCTCGTCGTATCGGAGTACGAGCCGGGCGTCGAGCCTGCCCCGTGGCGCTTCCCGGCGCGGAATCGGATCATCGCGGGCCTCGCGCGGGCGACGGTCGTCGTCGAGGCCCGCGAGCGCTCGGGCGCGCTGATCACGGCGGACTTCGCGCTCGAGGACGGGCGGGAGGTACTCGCGGTGCCGGGGGAGATCACCTCGGCGCTCAGCGCGGGGACGAACGCCCTGCTCCGCGTCGGCGCGACGCCCGCGACGGGCTCGGCAGACGTGCTCGACGCGCTCGGCCTCGAGCCACCGCTGGACGGCGCCGCCGCGCCCGACGACGCTGCTGCGCGCGCAGTGCTCGCCGCCGTCGATACGGGTGCACGCACTCCGGACGAGCTCGGCCGGGCGACCGGCCTCGGCGCGGGCGAGCTCGCCGCGGCGCTCGCGCTGCTCGAGCTTGCGGGGACGGTGGTCGTGGACGAGGGGGTGGTGCGCAGTACGATCGCTCGATGACGCCGTACTGGCTCGACGAGCCGTGGTCGGCACCGGCACCGAGCGGCGCGGCAGGTCGATTCGACGTGGCGATCGTCGGCGCGGGGGTGACGGGCTGCGCCTGTGCGCTCATGCTGGCCGAGGCGGGGCTCCGGGTCCGGATCGTCGACGCGCGGCATGTCGCGGAGGGCGCCAGTGGCCGCAACGGCGGGTTCGCGCTGCGTGGGACGGCGTCGCCCTACGATCAGGTCGTGGCCGATCTCGGCCGCGAGAAGGCCCTCGAGCTCTGGCAGTGGACCGAGGCGGAGCTCACCGTGCTCGGGGAGCACTCGGGCGACGCGTTCCGTCGCCTCGGGAGCCTGCGCCTCGCCGCCGATGCCGAGGAGCGCGAAGACCTTCGCGAGGAGGTCGAGGCGCTCTGGGCGGACGGGATCGATGCCGAGTGGATCGACGCGCCCGGGGGTCTGCTGTCCGAGCGCTTCACCGCCGCTCTCCGGCACCCGACCGACGCCGCCCTGCAACCCGCGCGGATGGTGCGAAGGCTCGCGTCCCGGGCCGCCGAGGCGGGCGCGGAGATCGTCGAGTGCCGACGCGTCGCCGACCGGGCCGAGCTCGACGCAGACGCGGTCGTCGTCGCGACCGACGGGTACCCGAGCGGGCTTCTCGGAGAGCTGGAAGGGCTGATCGTCCCGACGCGGGGTCAGGTGATCGCGACCGAGCCTCTCGCGGAGAGGCTCTTCGACGTTCCGCACTACGGGCGCCACGGCTTCGACTACTGGCACCAGACCGAGGACGGGCGCATTGTCGCCGGCGGCTTTCGGGACGTGTCGCTCGAGCGGGAGTTCACTGCGGAGGAAGCGCTCACGACCGACGTGCAGCAGGCGCTCTCGGGGTTCGTGAACGGGCTCGTCGGCCGGGAGCTCCGGGTGGACTACCGCTGGGCGGGCATCTTCGGCCTCGTTCTCGACTTCCTGCCCGTCGTCGGCAAGGTTCCCGGCGAGGCCGGCATGTGGGTCGCCGGTGGCTACTCCGGTCACGGGAACGTCCTCGGGTTCGCGTGTGGACGCCTCGTCGCGCGCGCGATCCTCGGCGATCGCGACCCACTGCTCGAGCTCTTCGAGCCCGCGCGGCTGCTGGGCTGAGTCGCCGGAACGCCCCTTGGGCAGGGGGGCGCTTCAGAGCTCGATGGTCGGAAGGTCGAGCGTCGCGGCCTTCGCGAGCGCCGCTTTCGCGATCGCGAGGTCCTGGACGGCGAGGCCGGTGGAGTCGAACAGGGTCACGTCCTCGGCGCTGCTCCGGCCGTCCGCGTCCCCGACCAGGACCCGGCCGAGCTCGGTCACGCGCTCGCGCGTGACGAGGCCTGCGGCAACACCCGCCGCGAGCTCACCGCCGTGGCTCGCCTGCTCCCAGTCGTCGCAGAAGAGGCGTCCGCGCGCGAGCTCCTCGACCGCCACCTCGGCCTTGCCGGGACCGTCTGCGCCCATCAGCGAGATGTGCTGGCCGATGTGGAGCGACCCGGAGCGGTACAGCACCGACGCGCCGGGGGTCACGGTGATCACGACGTCCGCCGTGAGAGCCTCCTCGAGGGACCCTGCGATGCGCGCGCCGAGCCGACCGGCGACGGCCTCGCGCCGGGCGGTGTCGACGTCCCAGACGAGCGGGGTGATCCCACGTGCCACGAGCATGCGCGCCGTCTCCGCGCCGTTCACTCCGCACCCGATCACGGCGAAGGTCGAGGCGCCCGCGCGGCAGAGGGTGTCAGCCGCGAGCACTCCGGCCGCGGCCGTACGAAGCGCCGTCACCGCCGCAGCATCGAGGACGGCTTCGAGCTGCCCCGTCTCGGCGCTCGAGAGGAGGACGAGCCCGGTCACCGTCGGAAGGCCGCGGGCGGGATTCCCGGGGAAGGAGGTCACCCACTTGAGCAGGGCATGGCCGCCTCCGAGCGCCGGCATCGCCCGGAAGTCGCCCGCCGGGTAGTTGGTGACGTAGAGCTTCGGCTGCATCGTCCACTCGCCGCGCGCGTGGGCGACGAATGCCTCGCGGACTGCGTCGTACGCCTCGTGGGGTGTCACGGCCCGCTCGACGGCAGCTCCGGAGAAGAACGGGACCGACATCGCCGCCTAGTCAGAAGCCTTCGCGTCGCGCGTAGCGCTCGGCGCGCTCTGCGTCGTACGCGTCGGCGTCGAATGCGGGATCGCGGCGGCGGTGGATCTCGCCGGAGGACGGAAGCTCGGAGCGGTCGACGTGTCGCGAGGCGTCCCAGAGCGCGGCTCGGAGGAACGCCTTCGAGCAATGCGTGAACACCTCGTCGACGTCCACCAGAACGCCGAGCTTCGGTGCCTTCCCTTCGACCGCGCTCGGCGCGAGCAGATCGTCGTCCGTGACCAGCGTCGCCCGGCCGTTCACCCGCAGGGTGTCGCCGACGCCGGGAACGACGAAGAGCAGCCCGACATGCCGGTTGGTGAGGATGTTGCGCAGCGAGTCCGCCAGCCGGTTGCCGGGGCGCTCGGGGAGGAGGAGGGTCCGCTCGTCGAGGACGCGGACGAAGCCGGGCGGGTCGCCTCGCGGGCTCACGTCGCAGGTGCCGTCGGGCGCCGACGTCGCGAGGAGCAGGAACGGCGAGCGGTCGACGAACTGCCGGGTCAGGTCGTCGAGCCGGTCGGCGACCTTCGCGCGGACGAGCTCGGTCGGCTCTCCGAGCAGCGCGCGCAGCTCGCGCTCGTCCCGGATCGCCGAGACCGTCCTTCCGCTCACAGCGCCTTCACCGCGGCGATCAGCTTCACGACCGAGTCCTTCGCGTTCCCGAAGAGCATCGTCGTCTGCGGCTCGAGGAAGAGCTCGTTGTCGATCCCTGCGAAGCCCGGGGCCATCGACCGCTTCATCACGACGACGCTCTGCGCCTTGTCGACGTCGAGGATCGGCATCCCGTAGATCGGACTGGCCGGGTCGCTCCGTGCCGCGGGATTGACGACGTCGTTGGCGCCGATCACCAGGGCGACGTCGGTCTGCGGGAACTCCGGGTTGATCTCGTCCATCTCCTTGAGCTGGTCGTAGGGGACGTTCGCCTCTGCGAGCAGGACGTTCATGTGCCCGGGCATGCGCCCTGCCACGGGGTGGATTGCGTACTCCACGTCGATGCCCTTCTCCTCGAGCAGCTCGGCGAGCTGGCGGACGTCGTGCTGCGCCTGCGCGACCGCAAGCCCGTAGCCGGGGACGACCACGACCTTGCGGGCGAAGGAAAGCTGGACTGCGACGTCCTCGGGGCTCGTCGCGCGGACGGTCCGTCCGTCGTCGACGCGAGCGCTGCCGCCACCCGACTGGACCTGGCCGAACGCCCCGAACAGCACGTTGGCGATCGAGCGGTTCATCGCCTTGGCCATGAGCAGCGTCAGCAGCGTGCCCGAGGCGCCGACCAGCATGCCGGCGACGATCAACAGCAGGGAGTTCAGGACGAACCCGGTGGCGGACGCGGCGAGGCCCGTGAACGCGTTCAGCAGCGAGATCACGACCGGCATGTCCGCGCCGCCGATCGGCAGCACGAACATGACACCGAAGACGAGCGCCAGCAGGATCAGCGCGATCAGCACCCATTGCTCGTCGACCCCCGAGATGAGGGCGATCCCGAGCGCCGCCGCCGCGAGCAGGACGGCGATGTTGAACACGTTCTGGCCCGGGAACACGATCGGCCGGCCGGAGAGAAGCTCCTGGAGCTTGCCGAACGCGATCATCGATCCCGCGAACGAGATCGACCCGATCAGCGCGGAGAGGACGATCGACACGATCTCCTCGCCCGCCAGGTCGCCGGTCGCGATGTGGAACTCCGCGAGGGCGACGAGCGCCGCCGCGCCGCCGCCGACCCCGTTGAACAGGGCCACCATCTGCGGCATCGCCGTCATCTTCACCGTGCGGGCGCCGACCACGCCCACGACCGACCGATCAGCCCGCCGGCGATGATGAGGCCCCAGTTGGAGATCCCGTCGAGCGCCAGCGTCGTCCCGATCGCGATCACCATCCCGACGCCGCCGACCCAGTTCCCCCTGCGCGCATGCTTCGGCGACGACAGGAACCGCAGGGCGAGGATGAAGCAGATGATCGAGACGAGGTAGAGAAGCCCGACGACGTCCGGGTCGGAGATCACTTCCGCTCCTCGGGGCGGCGCTTGAACATCTCGAGCATCCGGTCGGTGACGAACCAGCCGCCGACGACGTTCGCGGACGCCAGCACCATTGCGACGAACCCGATCGCCTTCGTGAACCCGTCGTCGGCGAAGCCGAGCACCGTGATCGCGCCGACGATCACGATCCCGTGGATGAAGTTCGTGCCCGACATCAGCGGCGTGTGGAGCATCGTCGGCACCTTCGCGATCACCTCGAAGCCGAGGAAGATGGCGAGGACGAGCACGGTCAGCTCGACGACGAGGTCGATGTCGGTCATCCGCCTTCCTCCTTCGTCTCGGGTGCCCCGGCGACGCACGCCCCCGCGGTGATCTCGTCCTCGAAGTCGAGGGTGAGCGTCCCTTCCGGGGCGAGATGGTCGAGCAGCGCGCTGACGTTCCGCGCGTAGAGGCGGCTCGCGTCCGACGCCATCAACGAGGCGACGTTCGTCAGCCCGACGATCGTCACGCCCGTGTGGGTCACCTCGCGGCCCGGCTCGGTGAGCTCGCAGTTGCCGCCGCTCTCCGAGGCGAGGTCGACGATCACGGCCCCGGGCCGCATCGCCTCGACCGCGTCGGCCGGGATGAGCTTCGGTGCCGGCCGACCCGGGACGGCGGCGGTCGTGACGACCACGTCGAACCCGGGCAACCGCTCCTCGAGCGCGTGCTGCTGCTCGGCCTGTTGCTCCGGCGTCAGCTCGCGCGCGTAGCCGCCTTCTGTCTCCTCGCCCCGCACGCCGAGGTCGAGGAAGGTCGCGCCGAGCGACTCGACCTGCTCGGCGACCGCGGGCCGGACGTCGAAGGCCGACACGACCGCGCCGAGCCGCCGAGCGGTCGCGATCGCCTGGAGGCCGGCCACCCCCGCGCCGAGGACGAGCACCCGTGCCGGAGCGATGGTGCCGGCGGCCGTCATCAGCATCGGAAAGAGCTTGGGGCTCCGATCGGCCGCGAGCAGCACGGCCTTGTACCCGGTGATCGTGGCCTGCGACGAGAGCGCGTCCATCGACTGCGCACGGGTGATCCGGGGAATCGCCTCCATCGCGAACGCGACGACGCCCTGGCTCTGCAGGCGCGCCACACCCTCTGTGTCGGTGAGCGGCTCGAGAAAGCCGATCAGCACGACGCCCGGTCGTAGCGCGGCCACCTCGTCCGCGGTCGGCTTCCCGACCCGGACGACCGCATCGGCGTCCGCGAGGAGGCTCGACCGGTCCGCGAGCGCGATCCCCGCGTCCGAGTACTGGCCGTCCGGGTACCCGGCGAGGACCCCGGCACCGCGCTCGACCACGACGTCGAAGCCCGACGCAGCGAGCTTCGCAGCCGCGTCGGGTGTCAAGGCCACCCGCTGTTCGCCGGGGGCCGACTCCCGAGGGACGCACACGCGCATCTGCAGGGAATCTACGGGAAGGGTTCCGCGCCCGCGCCGGGAACCAGTACGCCCGTGGCCCGACTTGCCGCCTATGCGACCGCCATGGACGTTTGCGATCCTGCGCTCGGCGCCCACGCGGGCCGCGTCGCCGCGAACGCGGAGGTCGTTGCCGTCCGCCTCGGCTGGGCCCCGGAGCAGCTCGACGCGCTGAGGCTCGGCGCTGCGCTGCACGACGTGGGGAAGGTCAACGTCAGGGCCGAGGTGCTGGCAAAGCCCGGGCGCCTGGACGACGCCGAGCTCGCCGAGATACGTGCGCACCCGGTGGAGGGGATGTGGCTGATCGCGGGGGTCCCGTCGCTCCAACCTGCCCTGCCCTACGTGCTCTTCCACCACGAGCGCTGGGATGGGCTCGGCTACCCCACACGACGCGCCGGGACGACGATCCCGCTCGAGGGAAGGCTCCTGGCGGTCGCCGACGCGTTCGACGCGATGACCTCCGGGCGGCCGTACCGCTCATCCCTCACGGCGGACGAGGCCGCCGCCGAGATCGAGCGGTGCCGCGGTACGCAGTTCGACCCCGAGATCGTCGACGCGTTCCTCGAGTCGGTCGACGCGGGGGAGATCGTCTCGGGCGAGACGGCCGTCGCGGCGTAGCTCCCGGCCAGCCGGGGGCTACAGCGCAGCCCAGACCTCGAGCTTCGTCCGCGTCCGGCGGATCACCTCGTCCGTGAACGCGGTGGTCCCGTGATGGCCGCCGAGGTCGGCGGTTCGAATTCCTTCGGCGACGGCCTCGAGCGTTCCCTCGCGGATCGCCCGCCCCGCCTGCTGGCAGCCCTCGTCGTCGGTATGCGCGAGGAGCGCGGCCGCGGCCAGGATCATGGCCATCGGGTTTGCGACGTCCTTCCCCTCGAGCGCCGGCGCCGTCCCGTGCGCGGCCTCCGCCATCAGCGCGGTCGGGCGGTCGACGCCTTCGTCGCCGAACGCCACGAGCAGCGACTCCGAGCCCGCGATCGAGCCGAACAACGGAAGCACGAGATCCGAGAGGATGTCGCCGTCGCGATTCAGCGCGGGGATCACCATCGGTGCGCCGCTCGACGAGATCAGGAGCGCGAATGTCGCGTCGATCAGCTGAGGGTCGTACGGGACGTCCGGATGTCGCGCGGCGGCCGCATCCATCTCCTCCTTGAGCATTCCCTCGTAGATCGGGCTCACGGTGTACTTCGGGCCGCCGAACACCTTCGCGCCGGTTCTCTCGGCCTGCCGGAACGCGAACTCCGCGACTGCCCGGCAGATCCGCCGCTCGATCCGCTCGGTGCGGAAGGCGACCTCGTCGTCGCCCTCGCCCTCGCGCCACTCCGTGGCGCCGTACGCGTCCCCGACGGCCATGCGGACGACCGAGATCGGAGAATGCACGCCGCCGACGGGGAGGACGCCGGGGATCCTCCGGCCCGTGCGGACGATGACCTTCCCACCGATCTCCTCGCGGAGGATCCGGTTCGGCGAGCCGACGTCGTCGCGGCCCTCCGGGGTCACCGTGGCTGCCTTGAGGCCGAGGCCGTGCGCCGCGATGGCGCGCGCAGCGTCGTGGACCACCCCGTTTCCGGTCTCGCGACGCCTCGCGAGCGAGAGGTCGAACCGCGGAAGCGCCAGGTCGAGCCCGAGCACGTCGGGCTGCAGCACGCGCACGGAGGCCTCGAGGAGCTCCTGACCCGTCTGGTCCCCCTCGAGAACCACGATCGTGCGCGCGTCCATTCGGGGCCGCACTCTACGTGGATCTGCCTCGCAGATCCACTACGAAATGGGCGAAAAATTCCGCGTATACTTCCCGGCCTATCGGAATCAGCTCTATCTAGTGCAAATCGCGTGAGCGATTTGCACAGTTCGAGGAGGAATCGTGGCTCGAAAGACAGTGCTTGTTTGCGACAAGTGTGGAGCAGAGGTCGAGGAAGGAAAGGGTGCAGTGATGCGCGTGA
This sequence comes from uncultured Actinomycetes bacterium, assembly GCA_963739405.1. Taxonomy (GTDB): domain Bacteria; phylum Actinomycetota; class Thermoleophilia; order Gaiellales; family Gaiellaceae; genus Gaiella. The sequence continues at coordinate 103,637 of CAVUAH010000015.1, forward strand.
CGTTCAACGACGCGCGTCGCGGTGCAAAGGCCGCAGATCTCTGCGATTCCTGCGCGGGCGGGATGCCGGGGTCGGCAGTCGCACGTCGCGGGCGCAAGCCCAAGTCGCTCGCCTGAGCCGGGTGCCCGACGCCGGTCGGGCACCTTTCGACTCGGCCCGGCGATCCGAGACCCCGATCGTCGAGGCACGCCTGTATCACCGTCGAGCGTAAGGGTCGGCTCGTAGGAGCCCGACTACCATGGCCCGGTGAGTCTCTCGCTCGTCGTCGGTCCGGCGCACGCCGGGAAGGTCGGGACGCTGCTCGACCGCTTCGTGGCGACGCTCGACCGGGATCCGTGGCTCGTCGTGCCGCAGCGCGCGGACATCGAGCGGGTCGAGCGAGAGCTCCTGGCACGCCAGGGCGGTCTGCTCGCCGGCACGATCGGGACGTTCGACACCCTCTTCGAGGCGCTCGCTCGGCATGACGGAGCGGGTCGACGTCTCCTCGGGGAGACCGAGCGGGGGACGCTGGTCCGGAGGCTGGCGAGCGGGACGGCGCCCGAGGGGATTCGCGGGTCGGGTGTCGCCGACGCGGTGGGCCGGGCGCTCGAGGAGCTCGACAGCGCGCTGCTGGACCCGGACGATCTGGACGAGCCACTTGCCTCGCTCGTCCGGGCGTACCGCGCCGAGCTCGACCGGCTGGGCGTCTGGGACAGGGGGATGCTCCGTCGGCGCGCGGTCGGCAGGTTGACCGAGGAGCTCGAGGCCTGGGGGACGAGCCCGGTCTTCGCGTACGGCTTCGAAGATCTGACGGGAGCGGAGTGGCGGCTGCTCGAGGCGCTGTCGGCCCGCGCCGAGGTGCACGTGTCGATTCCGTACGAGCCCGGCCGCCCTGTCTACGCGTCCCTGCGGAGGACCGTCGACGACCTCGCTTCGCTCGCCGGCGGCGCCGTCCTCGAGCTTCCACCACGCGCGGAGGAGTACCTGCCGCAGGCGCTCGCCCACGTCGAGCGATCCCTGTTCTCGGACACGCCCGCGATGGCGCCGCTCGACGGGTCGATCCGCTGGCTCGAGGGCGCGGGGGAGCGCGGGACGCTCGAGCTCGTGGCCGAGGCCACGCTAGCGCAGATCCGTACCGGCACGCCGCCGCACGAGATCGCGGTCGTCTGCCCGTCGGTCGATGCGGTCAGGCCGGCGCTCGGCACGGCGTTCGCCGCGCTCGGAGTCCCGGTCTCGTTCGAGAGCCGCGCGGCGCTGCCGACGACGCCGTTCGGGCATGCGCTCCTCTCCCTGCTGCGATTCGCGTGGCTCGACGGGGAGCGGCGTGCCCTGTTCACGTATCTGCGGTCGCCGTACTCCGGCCTTCCGCGCAAAGAGGTCGATTGGATCGAAGGGCGGCTGCGGGGGCGCGGGATCGTGCGCGGTGACCGCGCTTCCGCGGTCGTCCGGGAGCTTCGGGAGGGACGCGCGCTCCCGCCTCTCGATGTCGCCCTCCGCGACGGCTCGCCTGCCGAGATCGTTCGCGACCTGGCCGACGCGATGTTGCGCAACGCGCACGGCGCAACGCAACCCCCGACCGGAGAGCAGGCTCGCCTCGACCTGCGCGCCTACGACGCGGTTGCGAGAGCGCTCGACGAGCTCGAGGCGCTCGCGGCGGCGGCACCGGACGTGAGCCGCGGCGAGGTCCTCGGGGCCCTCGACCGCGCCCGGGTGCGTGGGGAGCCCGCCGGCGCACCCGGGCGAGTCGCCGTCCTCGACCTCGCGCGGGCGCGCACGCGGCGTTTCGACGTCGTGGTCGTCATCGGCCTCGAGCAGGGCTCCCTGCCGCGCAGGCCGCGCGTCGAGCCGTTTCTCGACGAGGAGACCCGGCGCGCTCTCGAGGAGCGGCTCGGCGCTCGGCTCGTGCGCCCCGATGCCGCGAGCCGCGACCGCTACCTCTTCGCGACGGTGTGCTCGAGGCCGCGCCGGCGCCTCGTGCTCGTCCGCCAGGCGGTGGGCGACGAGGGCTCGCCGCGGGAGGCAGGCCCGTTCTGGGAGGCCGTGCGGGATCTGTTCGAGGAGGACGACGTTCGCCGCCACACGCATCGCCGACCGCTCTCCGCACTCACTTCCGAGCTCGAGGCCGCGCCGACGGAGCGCGAGCGCCTTCGAGCGCTCGCCTCGCTTGCGGCTGTCGAGCCCGGCGAGGCGGCCGCGCTCGCACGGGAGAACGGCTGGGACCGACGCCTCGAGCGCGCGACGCACGCCTTCGGCCGGTCGACGCGGATCACGCACGAGCGTGCGCTCCGCCTGCTCGCGCGCGACTCCTTCTCCGTCTCCGAGCTCGAGCGGATGGCGTCGTGCTCGTCCGCGTGGTTCGTCGAGCGCTTTCTCCGGCCGTCGACGATCGACAAGGAGATCGACCGGATGCTGCGTGGCTCGATCCTGCACGCGGCCCTGCAGCGCTTCTACACGAAGCTGCCGAGCGCCGTCCCGGGTGCGGACCGGGTGACAGGCGAGAACCTCGAGGCCGCGGTCGCGCTGATGCGCGAGTGCGTCGCGGACGCGGTGGAGACCGGCCTCAGGATCGAGGCGGGCGACCTCGACCGGCGCGAGCTCGAGCAGGGCCTCCAGCGCGACCTCGAGCAGCTCGTCCGCGACGAGGCCGCCTCGGCGTCGCCGCTCGTGCCCCGTCATCTCGAGGTCTCGTTCCGATCGTTCGAGCTCGAGCCGGGCGTCGTCGTCAGCGGGAAGATCGACCGCGTCGACGGCGAGCCGATGGGCGCGCAAGGCATCGTCATCGACTACAAGTCGGGCGCCGCGTCCTCGGCTGCAGAGATCCGCGACCGCGACCTGCTGCAGCTTCCGCTGTACATGCTCGTGCTCCGCCAGCAGCTCGGGCTCGAGCCCATGGGCGGGGTGTACGTTCCGGTCGGCGGCGGTCGTCGCCCGCGGGGGATGCTGCGGGCCGGGTCCGACGCGGTTCCGGGGTTCAGCCCGCGCGACTACCTCGATCCAGAGGCCTTCGACGAGGCGGTCGACGCCGCCCGCACGACCGCAGTCGGGCTCGTGGAGCGGATCCGCGTCGGTGACGTTCGGCACGACCCCCAGGGCGGCGAGTGCCCGCACTGGTGCGACCTCTGGCGGATGTGCAGGAAGGATCGCCCGTGAGAGCCGTCGCGAACGAGCAGCAGCGCGCGGCCATCGACGCGCGAGGAAGCGTCTTCGTCGCCGCCGGGGCGGGCACCGGCAAGACGGCGGTCCTGGTCGAGCGGTTCGTCCGGGCGGTCGCCGAGGACGGCCTCGACGTCGATTCGCTCCTCGTGATCACGTACACCGAGCGCGCAGCCGGGGAGCTTCGCGCGCGCATCCGTGCCGCGTTGCGCGAGCGCGGGCGAGCCGACCTCGCGCTCGAGCTCGACGGCGCGTGGGTGTCGACGATCCACGGGTTCTGCCGACGTCTGCTGGGCGCGTACCCGCTCGCCGCCGGGATCGACCCCTCGTTCCGCGTGCTCGACGAGCCGCAGGCGCTCGTCCTCCAGGCGGAGGCATTCGCGGAGGCCCTCGAGCGGTTCTGCGCCGCCGACGAGCCCGACCGGTGGCAGTTGCTCGCGACCTACGGTGCCGTCGGCCTCCGTCAGATGCTCGTCGAGGTCTACGCGACGCTTCGCTCGGCGGGACGCGACCTCGTGCTCGAGTCCGGCGTCCGTGCGTCGCTGACGGATCGGGTCGCTGCCCTCCGGGATGCCGCCGCCACGCTCGCCGGCGACTCCGCCGCGACGGACGCGCAACGGGCCGCGGCCCTGGCCGCGCTCGAGCTCCTCGACGCGGCGACGCTTCCGGAGCGGCTGCTCGGCCTGGCCGACCTGAAGACGCGGGGACCGCGTGCCGCCAGCTTCGGGGAGGCGCGCGATGCGCTCGTCGCCGCGGCGCTCGAGGATCTCGCCGCGCGTGACCGCGAGCTCCTGCAGGAGCTCCTGACGACGTTCGCGACCGCGTACGCGGAGGCCAAGCAGCGCGAGTCGGCGCTGGACTTCGAGGACCTCCAGCTCTGCGCCCGCGACCTACTCCGCGACGACGAGACGATCCGTGACCGGGAGCGACAGCGGTTCCGCTCGATCATGGTGGACGAGTTCCAGGACACGAACCGGCTCCAGACCGAGCTGCTCGACCTTCTTTGCGAGGGCACCGACGCCGACCTCTTCGTCGTCGGCGACGAGTTCCAGTCGATCTACGGGTTCCGTCACGCCGACGTCGCCGTGTTCCGTGAGCGGCGGGGAGCCGCTCCGACGGTGCTGCCGCTGACGCGCAACCACCGGTCGCGGCCCGAGGTGCTCGATGCCGTGAACGAGCTGTTCGGCGGGGAGTTCGGCGACGAGTTCCAGCGACTCGAGCCGGCCGACGACGCGGACGTCCCTGCCCTCCGCAACGCGTTCGAGCTGCTCGTCACCGACAAGGCCGCCGCGCACGAGAGCGGAGTGCACTGGCGTCGCTCCGAGGCACGGCACGTCGCCCGCCGCGTCCGCGAGCTGGTCGATGCCGGCGTGGCGTCACCGGGTGAGATCGTGCTGCTGTTCGCCGCCGGCACGGATGCCGAGTGGTTCGAGGAGGAGCTCCGTGCGGTCGGTCTGCCGACATACCGCGCCGCCGGCCGGAACTACTTCGGGCAGCAGCAGGTGACCGACCTGCTCGCCTACCTGAGGCTCCTCCAGAACCGCTACGACGACGAGGCGCTTCTGACCGTCCTCGCCTCTCCCTTCATCGGCATCTCGAACGACGCGCTCGTGCTCGTGCGGGCCGAGGCGCATCGCCAGCCGGTGTTTCGTGCGCTCGAGCGGCCGCTGCCCGGTGACCTCTCCGAGGAGGACCGGCGGCTGCTCCTCGCCTTCCGGCAACGGTACGACCGGCTGCTGGAGACCGCGGCGTCTGCTTCCCTCGAGCTTCTCTGCGAGCGCATTCTCTCCGAGCACGACTACGACCTCGCCGTGCTCGCGCGCCCGGACGGCCGTCGGCGCTACGCGAATCTCCGCAAGCTCGCTCGTCTGGCCCGGTCGTACGAGGAGCTCCGAGGCGCCGACGTCGAGGGCTTCGTGCGCTTCCTCGAGGGACAGGAGGCGGTTGGGGCGAAGGAGTCCGATGCGGTCTCCGAGGAGGAGGGGGCTGATGCTGTTCGCCTCCTCACGATCCACGCGGCGAAGGGGCTCGAGTTCGAGGTCGTCGTCGTCGCCGACGCCGGTAGGAACCGGCCGCCCGTGTCGGACATCCTCGCGCTCTCGGACGGGAGGTTCGGCTTCAAGGTCGCTCATCCCGCGACGGGGACGCGCGTCAGCACCGCGTCCTACCAGGACGTGAAGGCGCACCGGGAGCGGTCCGAGCAGGCCGAGCGCCTGCGTCTCTACTACGTCGCGATGACCCGAGCGAAGGATCGGCTGATCGTGTCCGGGTCGGTCGGCGACACGAACGACGTCGGTGACGAGACTCCGATCGGGTGGGTGCTCAGCCGGCTCGGGCTGCGCGACGAGGCGCGGACCGGCGCCGCGAACGGTCCGGTCGAGGTGGAACGCGGTGCCGCGACCGTGGTGCTCCGTCTCGACCGGGGGCAGCCGGATCCGGCTCCGGCCTCGCCGGCCGCGGTCGCGCCGGTTGTCGCGGCGAACGGCCAGTTGGCGCTCTTCGAGGGGTCGGGCGAGGCCCTGCCGCCGCCGGCGCCGCGCCTGCGCCCCCTGGAGACGGTGCCCGAGCCGCCGCTCCAGCGGGTGGCGCGCCTCTCCTACAGCGCCCTCTCGCTGTTCGAGCGCTGTGCGTACCGTTACTACGCCGAGCGCGTGGTCGGTATGCGCCCCGCGCCGTGGGCCCGCACCGGCGACGGCGACGGGCGCCTCCACGCGACGGAGGTGGGCGATGCGGTGCACCGGCTGCTCGAGCGCGTCGATCTCGCTCGCCCGTCGGTTCCTGCCGATCTCGAGGAGCTGGTGCGCGCCTGGTACCCGCCCGTGACGGATGTCGAGCTCGAGCGGGTCGCAGAGTTCGTCCGGGGGTACTGCGGCTCGTCGCTCGCTGCCCGGATCGCGGGGCTCGACGGCGTCCGCGTCGAGCGGCCGTTTGCGTTCACGCTCGACGACGTGCTCCTGAGCGGCAGGCTCGACGTGCTCCGGCGGGCCGGGCCCGACGCGCTCGTGCTCGACTACAAGACGAACGCCCTCGAGGAGCGGGATCCGGCGTCGGTGGTGGAGGAGGAGTACCGCGTCCAGCAGATGGTCTACGCGCTCGCGTGCTTCCGCGCCGGGGCCGAGGACGTCGAGGTCGTCTACCAGTTCCTCGAGGCGCCGGAGGATATCGTGGCGCGGAGGTTCACCCCATCGGACGTCGCGACGCTCGAGCGTGAGCTCGGCGCCTTGATCGAACGGATCCGCGGAGGTGATTTCCCGCCGACGCCGAGTGCCTTCGCCTGCTCCGGCTGCCCGGCGCTCGATCGGGTGTGCGCAGGGCCTCGTCTCGCACTCGTCGAGGCCTGGGACCACCTGTAGCGTGTCCCCGCGTGAAGGTCGCGGCCCTGTACGACGTGCATGGCAACCTGCCCGCGCTCGACGCCGTGCTCGGCGACCCGCGGCTCGCGGACGCCGAAGCGATCGTCTCCGGAGGAGATCTCGTGTTCGGCCCGTTCCCCGCCGAGTGCCTCGACCGGCTCGAGGCGGAGGGGGCCCGCGTTCGCTTCCTCACCGGAAACGGCGACCGCGAGGTGACGGAGCTCGCCCCCGACTCCGAGCTGGGCGAGGTCGCCCGCTGGTGCAGCGAGCGGCTCGGGCCCGACCGGGTTGCACGTGTGGAGGCCTGGCCCGGGACGGTCGAGCTCGACATGCCGGAGCTCGGCACGGTCCTGTTCTGCCACGCGACGCCGGGCTCCGATCTCCCGATTCTGACCCGCCTGACGCCCGAGGAGGACGTGGCTGCTGCGCTCGCCGGGGTCTCGGCGCCCGTCGTCGTCTGCGGTCACACGCACGTCCAGTACGACCGGCGGGTTGCGGGGACACGGCTCGTCAACGCGGGCAGCGTCGGCATGCCCTACGAGGGATCGCCGGACGCACGCTGGGCATTGCTCGGCCCGGACGGTGTCGAGCTCGTCTCGACCCCCTACGATGCGGCCTCCGCGCTCGACGTCATACGGGACACGTCGTTCCCGCTCGTCGAGCAATGGCTGGCGCCCGTTCTCCGCGGCGAGGTGAGCGCGGAGGAGGCGACCTCCTCGTTCGAGCGCCGGCGGCGTGGCGCGTAGCTACGTCGGCGAGGCGAGGCGACGCGGTCTCGGCTCCCGTCGGGAGCGCATCGGCCCGACCATCGAGCGGCTGGCGCTCGAGCACGCCGACGCCACCATCGCGCTCCGCTTCGAGAGCGACGTCGAGCTCCTGATCTCGGTGATGCTGTCGGCCCAGACGACGGACGCGAACGTCAACCGCGTCACGGAGCGGCTGTTCCAGAAGTACCGCGCCCCGGCGGACTACCTCGCGGTGCCCGTCGAGGAGCTCGAGCAGGACGTGTACGCATCCGGCTTCTACCGGCAGAAGACGAAGTCGATCCGCGGCGCGATGCGTGTCCTGATCGAGGAGTTCGACGGACGGGTGCCGCGTCGGCTCGACGAGCTGCTGCGGCTGCCGGGCGTCGCGCGAAAGACCGCGAACGTCGTCGCCGCCGAGCTCGGCCACGCCCAGGGGATCGTCGTGGACACCCACGTCCGCCGTCTCTCGCAGCGGCTCGGTCTGACGCGGAACGACGATCCGGTGAAGATCGAGCGCGACCTCCAACGCATCGTCCCGCGGGCGGACTGGGGTCGGTTCCCGCACCTCCTCATCTGGCACGGGCGCAGGATCTGCGCCGCGCGGCGACCCCTGTGCGCGGACTGCGTGCTCCTCGATCTGTGCCCGGCGGCGCAGCTCCCCGTCTAGATGATTAGGGCCTGACCCACCGCTGGACGACGAGCGCCGAGCCCGCCCGGTCCTCCGAGAGGAGCGCGTAGCGTGGAGGTGAGACCACCGGCCGCGCGGTGGCGACCGCGGTGTCGGGGTCACCGGCGACGACCACCGAGACCGCCTCTCCTCGGCCGACGAGGGCAGGCGGTACGTCCGGCGCGTAGTAGGTGAAGGCCGCGCGTGCTCTCGCAGGAAGGACGACCACGGTGTCCTGCGGCGTCGTCTTCGCGCGCACGAGTCGCACGGCCTCACGCCAGTCCTCCCGGGGCTTCTCCGCCGCGGCGGTGCCGAGCGCGGCGGCAGCGACCACGACGAGGGCCCCCGCGCTTGCGAGCCGTAGGCCGCGATCGGGAATCGACACGAGCCCGATGCCGGCGGCGAGCGCCACCCCGCCTGCCGCCGCCGTGAGCGCCGTCCGCGGATAGACCGGAAGCGCGACCCCGGCGAGGAGCACGCCCGCGAGAGGCATCACCACGAGCCCCGTCACCAGCACCGGCCTCCACAGGCCTGCTCCCGCTCGGTTGGAGCGCCGGAACAGCGTCACGAGGCCCCACAGCGCGAGGGCGGCGACGACCGGGCTCCAGCCGAGCGCCCGTCCCGCGCCCAGCCCGATCGCATGGAGCGACAGCGGGCCGGCTCCGTCCACGGCGTCCGCACGATCGATCACCGCGGCGGCGAGGAAGAAGACGGTCTCGAGCGTTGCCACTGCGACCGCCGGCACGGCGAGCCGGAGATCGACCTCGCGCCGGGCGACCACGAGCGCCGCGAGCTGGGCGGCGAGCGCGCTCGCGGCAATCGGATGGGTGAGTGGCAGAAGCACGGCGCTCAGGGCATAGACGGCCCACCAGAGCGCGTTGCCGCGCTCGATCGCCCGGGCGAAGAGCGCGCTCGAGAGAAGCATCGCCGCGAGCGCAAGCGCGAGGGGGCCGACCGTGCGCGACACGAGGACGACGCCGAGCGCCGACGCAAGGATCAGCGACGCGGCTGCACCGGCGTGCCGTCCGACGAGCCGCCGGCCGAGGCGGTAGATGGCGATTGCCGCCACGACCGCTGCGAGGACGGACGGGACGCGCACCCAGATCTCGGCGTCGTTCCAGGCCACGACGGGGCGAAGCAGAGTGACATAGCCCGCCCGCCCCGGGTCGTCGGAGAACGCGCGCTCGACGACGTCCGAGAACGAGCCGCGCGCCGCGATGACCGCGGCCGCCTCGCCGGTGTCGAGTGGGCGATGGCCGAGCGCGACGAGCCCGAGCACGAGCGCGACGCCGGGCCCGAGAAACGGCAGCGCGCGGTCGAGGGCCGTCGCGGCACGCGCGGCAACGGCGACCGGCTCGCCCGTGGGCGAAGGGGTGTGGGCCGGAGCGCTCACCCCGACCGAGGGTAGCGGCCCGATCGGCCGATCCGGGCCGGAGCTCCCAAGTCGAAGAGTCGCCCTAGATCCAGCGGCGCCAGCGGAAGAGCGCGAGCTGCACGATCGTCGTCGTGACGATCAGGCCGACCGAGACCCCGAACGCCCAGAACCACTCCCGGAACTCGCCCGCGAAGTTCTGGCCGTAGAAGCCGACGATGAAGCTCGGAACGAGGACGAGCGAGGCGATGACCGTGAGCTTCTTGCCGACCTCGTTCTGCTGCTCCGCGACCTTCGCCTGATGGAAGTCGCGCACGCCGCCGAGTAGGTCTCGCGCGACGTCGATCTCCTCCGTGACGCGGACGAGCGTCTCGTACGTGTCGACGAAGCGCGTCTCGAGCTCCGGTGGGAAGAGCTCCGATCGTCCGACGTCGAGCCGGCCGTCGACGACGCGCCGAGCGATGCCGCGCGTCGCGGTCGATGCTCGCCGCGCGTGGAGCAGCTCGTTGCGGAGGAACGCGAGTCTCCGGCGGACGTCTGCCGCGGAGAGGTGCTCCTGGTCGTTCTCGAGGCCGTCGATCGCCTCGTACAGCCCGTCGAGGAGCTCGAGGAACGCATCGGCGGTGTCGTCGACCGCGCCGAGGAAGACGGCGCCGGACGAGGTGTCGTCCTCGACCCGTGCGGCGACGGCGTCGATCGGAGCGAGCTCACCTCCCGGCCCTGTCTTGCGGACCGTGAGGATCGCGTCGGGGGTTGCCACGACATCCAGCTCGAGGTAGATCGCACGCTCGTCGCCGCGCGGCCGCGGGTAGGAGAGCACTGCCAGCACGTAGCGGCCGTGTCGCTCGCAGAGCGGGCGGATGCCACGGCCGTCCCCCGAGGGCTCGGCGAGGAGCTCGATCGCATCGGGGTCGAGCGGCGTCGCGAGCGCATGCAGCAGCTCGTCCCGGCTCGGGTCGACGAGATCAGTCCACTTCGCCGCCACGACCCCGCGAGGCTAACGGGGCCGTCGGCCGTCGCCCGCCGGGGGAGCGCTAGGAGGCTGCGGACGCGGTCAACGCGGCGTGGCGCTGCTCGCTGAGCCAGCGCTCGGCGTCGAGCGCGGCGGCGCAGCCGGAGCCGGCGGCGGTGACCGCCTGCCGGTAGACGTGGTCCTGCACGTCCCCGGCCGCGAACACGCCCGCGATGTTCGTCTGCGTCGACTTCCCGCGTGTGAGGAGGTAGCCGCTGTCCGGCTCGTGGTCGAGCTGGTCGAGGAAGAGCGCGGTGTTCGGGTCGTGCCCGATCGCGACGAACACGCCGTCTGCGTCGAGCGATCGAGTCCTCTCCGGTCACCGTGTCCGAGAGCCGGATGGCGCTGACCTTTGCGTCGCCGATGACCTCCTCCACGACCTTGTTCAGCACGAACTCGATCTTCTCGCTCGAACGGGCCCGGTCGACCATGATCGGGGACGCGCGGAACTCGTCGCGCCGGTGGACGAGGAGCACCTTGCGCGCGAAGCGCGAGATGAAGAGCGCCTCCTCCATCGCGGAGTCGCCGCCTCCGACCACTGCGACGACCTTGTCGCGGAAGAACGCCGCGTCGCAGGTCGCGCAGTAGGAGACCCCGCGGCCCTGCAGGATCCGCTCCGACTCGAGCCCGAGCTGTCGCGCGCTCGCCCCGGTTGCGACGATCACCGACTCGGCGAGGTGCTCGTCGTCGCCGACCCAGACGCGGAACGGGCGCTGGGAGAAGTCGACGCGGGTGACGTCGTCGGTGACGAACGTCGCGCCGAAGCGCTCCGCCTGACGGCGGAAGTCCTGCATCATCGCCGGGCCCATGACCCCGTCGGGATAGCCCGGGTAGTTCTCCACGTCCGATGTGATCATCAGCTGGCCACCCCAGTTGAACCCCTCGATCACGAGCGGCTCGAGGTTTGCGCGTGCCGCGTACAGGGCGGCGGTATATCCGGCGGGGCCGCCGCCGATCACGATCAGGTCCCGGACGTCCGTCATCGACTCAGTGTGCTCCTTGACGCGTGTGAGAGGAAATGGGTCGCGGTCTCGTCCGCAACCTCCTGATTGTTCCAACGATGGCGGCCCGGCGGGTGTTCCCGGCGCTCATGCAGCGTCGGCGTCGGGCTTCTGCGGGACGACCTCCAGCTGAAGCGGCTGCAGTTGCGACGACGCGTGCTCGGTCAGCGGCGGCAGGTTCTCGAGCGTCGACCGTGTCGCGGCGAGCCCCTCGAGCCTGCGGGCGGAGACGAGCACGCGCGAGCCGTAGGAGCCGACGGCCTTGTTGTAGGCGCCGACGGCGGAGTCCAGGCCTCGACCGACCTTCGCGAGATGCTCGGCCATCGTCGTCAGCCGCTCGTGCAGCTCGGACGCCACCGAGAGCACGGCCTGGGCGTGCTCCGAGGCGTTCTCGTTCTGCCATGCGACCCGGATCGTCCGCAGCATCACGACGATCGTTCGCGGTGTCGCGAGCAGCACGCCGCGCTCGTAGGCGAAGCCGAACAGCCCGGAGTCCTGCTCCTCTGCAGCGGCCAGGTAGGCGTCGCCGGGGAGGAACATGAACGTGAAGTCGGGCGACGGAGTGACGTGCGCCCAGTACCCCTTGCGCCCGAGCTCCTGGGCGTGGAGCCGCACCTTCCGGGAGAACTCGGCGAGCGCGGCACCGCGCTCCTCCTCGGTCGGCGCCTGGGCTGCCCGCTCGAAGGCGTCGAAGGGCGCCTTCGAGTCGATCACAACGTTCTTCCCGCCGGGAAGGTGCACGACCACGTCGGGCCGGCCGCCGTGCTTGCCCGTCTGGCACGAGTAGTCGACGCCTTCCTCCATGCCGACGAACTCGAGGATTCGCTCGAGCTGGATCTCGCCCCAACGCCCGCGTGACTGCGTGCTCCCCAGGGCGACCGCGAGCGAGCGCGCGCCCGCGGAGAGAAGCTCGAGCTGGGCGGTGAGCCGCCCGCCGTCGTCGAGCCGCCGCGCCTCGGACTCGTCGACGAGCTTCCGCAGGTCGCCCAGGCGCTGGTGCACGGGGAGGAGCGTCTTCTCGACTCGCTCGCCCGCCTGCGAGAGGAACGCCTCGCGCGAGGCGTCGAGCGCCTCCTGCGAGATGCTGCGGACGGTCTCGGGGAGCTTCTCCTCGAGCGTCTCGAGGCGCGCTCCGGCGGCGGCGGCGCTCGCACGGGCATCGGCGAGCTCGGCCCGTGCGAGCTCGAGCTCGGCGTCCCGCTTCGCAAGATCGTCGCGGTGCTGGAGCTCGCGCCGGTCGAGCGCGAGGCGAAGCTCGCCACGCTGGGCGAGGGCCGGGCGAAGGGCGAACCAGCACGCCGCAGCGCCCGCGAGGGCTGCACCGATGGCGATGAGGGCGGTCATGAGGACCCAGCAACGTAGCGTCCCGGGCGGACGGAGCCGGCAGGGGCGCCGCTATCGTTCCGCGTCCATGCCGCCGAAGCCGCGCCCCCAGGGAAAGCCGAAGCCGCCTTCCAAGGGCGGCGATCGCCGGAACCTCCTGTACCTCGGGATCGGCGGCGCCGTGCTCATCGCCGTCGCCGCGGTCGCGCTCGCGTTCACCCTCGGTGGGGGCGGAGGAGGAGGGGGCGGCGACGCGCGGGCGGCGCTCGAGCAGGCCGGCTGCACTCTCGGCGCCACGCCATCGCTTGCCGGCGACCACTCCGTCACGACGCCCTCGGGGACGTCCTCGAAGTGGAACACGGTTCCCCCGACCTCCGGCCCGCACTACCAGGTTCCCGCGGTGTACGGGATCTACGACGAGCCCGTCTACCAGGCACAGCTCGTCCACAATCTCGAGCACGGCGCGGTCGTCCTGCAGTACGGAAAGGACGTTCCCGCGGCGACGGTGGACGAGCTCAAGAGCTTCGTGCAGACGAACTCGCGCGGCACCATTCTTGCGCCGTACCCGGCGCTCGGCGACAAGATCGCACTCGAGGCCTGGGTCGTGCCCAACCCCTCCCAGCCCGCGGAGGGCACCGCGTACCTCGGGAAATGCACCGCGTTCGACGAGCAGGCGTTCTCCGCGTTCCTGTCCGCCTACCAGTTCCAGGGGCCCGAGCGGTTCCCGCCGGACTCGCTTCTCCCGGGGCGCAGCTGATCGTCTAGCCTCGCGGCACTGCGCCGGGGTGGCGGAACTGGTCAGACGCGGCCGGCTTAAAACCGGCTGTCCCTCGGGACATCTGGGTTCGACTCCCAGCCCCGGCACTAGCAGGTGTCGGGTTCCGCAGGGCGGAGCCGGCTCCGCCCGCCTCGCGCCGCTGAGGCCGCTCTGGTCGGGGGCCCGTGCAGAGCACTGTTCCCCCTCCCGCCCGCGCCCTCAGCGACGCGCCGGAGGCGCTAGGCACCTGGCGCCACCAGGCGGCGGGCTCCCGCCGGGCGGAACCGACCTCAGCGACGCGCCGGAGGCGTAGGCACCTCCGGTGTCCGACTTGTCGGCACCGGAGCGGGCTAGACTCATCCGGCCATGGCGAGCACCGAGCACGTCCCGTCGTTCGCCCACCTCGAGTTCGACACGCCGCTCTATCGCACGGCGATCGCCCAGTTCGACCAGGCCGTTCCGCACGCCAGGGTCGACACCGGGGTCGCGGAGCGGCTGCGTCACCCCGAGCGGTCGATCATCGTCGCCTGCCCCGTCAAGCTCGACGACGGCACTCGCGTCGTCTTTCCCGGCTATCGGGTCCAGCATTCCAGCGTGCTCGGGCCGACGAAGGGCGGCATCCGCTACGACCCGCAGGTCACGCTCGGCGAGTGCGCAGCGCTCGCGGTCTGGATGACCTGGAAGTGCGCGCTCCTCCGGCTGCCCTACGGCGGTGCCAAGGGCGGTGTCCGCTGCGACCCGCGTGCGCTGAGTGCGAGGGAGATCGAGCGGGTCACGCGCCGCTTCACGTCCGAGCTGCTCCCGTTCATCGGGCCGCAGGAGGACATTCCCGCGCCCGACATGGCGACGAACGAGCAGACGATGGCCTGGATGATGGACACGTACTCGATGCAACGCGGCCACGCGGTGCCCGAGATCGTCACGGGGAAGCCGATCTCGATCGGCGGCTCCGTCTTCCGGCACGAGGCGACGGGGGCCGGCGTCGTGATGGTGATCGCTCGCGCATGCGAGCGGCTCGAGTGGCGGCTGTCGGAGCAGCGCTGCGTCGTGCAGGGCTTCGGCAACGTCGGCGGGATCGCAGCGCAGGAGCTCGTCGACCGCGGCGCCACCGTGATCGGCGTCTCCGACGTCTCCGGCGGCGTCCACGACCCCGAAGGGCTCGACATCCCGACGATGAGCGCGCACGCACGCGCGCACGGCTCCCTCGAGGGCTGGGAGACCGGCACGCGGATCACGAACGAGGACCTGCTCGAGCTCGAGTGCGACATCCTCGTGCTCGCGGCGCGCGAGGACCAGATCCACGCCGACAACGCGCAGCGCCTGCGCTGCCGCATGATCGCGGAGGGCGCGAACGGCCCGACGTCGCTCGAGGGCGACGCGGTCCTCCGCGAGCGGGGGATCCCCATCCTCCCCGACGTCCTCACGAACGCCGGCGGCGTCACCGTCTCGTACTTCGAGTGGGTGCAGGATCTCGGACGTCTCTTCTGGGGCCGCGACGAGATCCGAGCCAAGCTCGCGGAGAAGCTCAACGACGCGTTCGACCGCGTGTGGGAGATCTCCCACGAGCGCGACATCTCGATGCGGACAGCCGCGCTCGTGGCCGGGATCCGCGACGTCTCGTCGGCGCTCGAGGCCCGCGGGCTCTACCCGTGAGCTCCGAGCCGGCGTCCCGCGTCCGCGACGCCATGATCGCGGACCCCCGTTCGCTGCCCGCGACGGCGTCTGCCCGCGACGCGGGCGAGGTGCTGACGCCGGCCGAGGTGCGCGCCGTCTACGTCGTCGGCACCGACGGCGAGCTCGTGGGCGTCGTCACCCGCAAGACGCTCGTCGCGCGCGTCGTGGCCGAGGGGCGCGACCCGTCGACCACTCCGGTCGGCGAGCTCGCCGAGGCGCCCCACTACACGATCGATGCCGACACGCCGCTCGACGACGCCTTCCGCTTCATCGAGGAGCAGGACGCCGAGCGTGTGCCGGTCGTCGACGACGGCCGGCTGGTCGGCGTGATCTCGCGCGCAGTCCTCCAGCGACGGCTCGCCGAGGACGAGGAGCCGGGAGACCCAGAGAACGAGTGACCACGTGCCCCGCCTGCGGTCGGCTGAATCCCGGCGGCGCCCGGTTCTGCAGCGACTGCGGCGCGAGGACGGACGACGCGAGAGCCCGACAGCTTCCGGTCGAGCTCTCGCTCCGCGTCCAGGGCCTCTACGGCGCGATGTTGTGGTTCAGGTGGAAGACGTTGTCCGGGTCGTAGCGCCGCTTGACCTCGACGAGCCGATCGTAGTTCGGGCCGTACGCCGAGCGGATCGCGCCGTCCTGGTCGTCGCCGAGGTAGTTGAGCCACCTGCCGCCGCTGAAGTGCTCCGAGAGCGCGGCGAACGTGTCCTTCGTCCAGGCGATGTTGGCCTCGGTGTCGGCGGGGTCGACCCAGACGGAAGGAAGGAGCAGGTTCCAGCCCTCGTCGCGGTGCGGCACGGCCGTGTCGGTCGGCCCGACCCGGGTGACGGCGCCGTGGAAGTGCTCGAGGAGGATCGCGGACATCGGCGAGGGCACCGTCGCGAACCGCTCCAGCATCGCGTCGATCAACGCGTCAGGCAGACCCGTGGTGAAGCTCGACAGCCAGTAGTTCAGTGCGCCCTTGGGGTATGCGTCGTCGAGGAGCGTGTTCATGACGGGGTAGGGCATCGGTCCGACCTCGACCATGAGCGGCGAGCCCCAGGCCTTGAAGGGCGCGAGGTCACGCTCCGCCTGCTCGTGGTCGCCTGTATGGAAGACGACCATCCCGCCGATCTTCGTGCCCGACCCGTCCGGCGCGTGGACGACCGCCGCGAACACCGTCAGGTCGTCCGGGCAGTCCGCGACGGCGTCCCTGTAGAAGCGGAGCATGTCGCCGGCGGCATCGATCGGATGCACGATCAGGCCGCCCGTGACCATGTCGACGGGATGCAGCCGGTACACGAGCGACGCCGCGATGCCGAAATTGCCGCCGCCGCCGCGCAGCGCCCACATCAAGTCCGGGTGCGTGTCGTCGTCGACGTTGAGCGTCGTGCCGTCCGCCGTCACGAGCTCGACGCCGATCAGGTTGTCGCAGCCGAGGCCGTGCTTGGCCATCAGCCAGCCGAGCCCGCCACCGAGCGTGTAGCCGGCGATCCCTGTCGACGAGATCGCACCCCCTGTCACGGCCAGGCCGTGCAGGTGGGCCTCCCGGTTGAGCTCTCGCCACGTGACGCCTCCCTGGGCGCGCAGTGTGCGCGCCTCGGGATCGACGTGGATCCCCTTCATCTCCGACAGGTCGATCATCAATCCACCCTCGGCGACGGCCCGGCCGGCCACGTTGTGGCCGCCTCCGCGGACAGAGATCTCGAGCCCGCTCGAACGCCCGAGCGCGAGGGCGTCCACGACATCCGCCGTTCCCCGGCAGCGCGCGATGACTGCGGGCCGGCGGTCGATCAGCCCGTTGTGGATCCGCCGCACCTCGTCGTAGCCGTCGTCTCCGGGCAGCACGGCGCTCCCCGAGAGCGCCGCGGTGAACATCTCGAGCAGCTCGACATCGATGGTCGAGGTCGCCATGGTGGCCTCCCTGTCGTCGGATTCTCCGCGAGCCAGTATCCCACCACGACCGCGGCCGATCCGGACGATCTCGTTGCGGTTCGGGGAAGAGCGACGAGCCGGCGGTGCCTCCGCTGTGGTATCCACGTGGAGCCGTGGAGCGAGACGAGGGAGCCCCGGAGCCGAGCAGGATGCTGCGGGGCAACGCCGTGCTGGAAGATGCGCTGGTGCGCGAGTTGCTCGCGGCGCGCCTCGTCGGCGTCCTCGCGACCCTCGAACCGGGCGGGCCACCGCACGCTGTTCCCGTCTGGTGGGCCGTTCGAGGCGCCGAGCTGGTCCTTGCCACCTCGTCACGCAGCCGCAAGGTCAGGAACCTCGAACGCGACGCGAGCGCGACGCTCGTGCTCCACGACTCTCGACCCGGCGCGGAGGTCTGCGGCGCCTCGCTGCGCGGTCGGACAGAGATCGTGCGCGGCGCTGCAGCAGGCGCGCTGGTGGGGCTCGTCCACCTCCGTTACGTGACCCCGGCAGGCCTCGAGCTGCCCGAGGTGCGAGAGTTCCTCGCCTTCGACGATGTCGCCCTGAGCTTCCGCCCCGACGCTGCCTGGACCTGGGACGAACGCGACAATCCTGCCGCTGCGGCGCTCCGTGCCTCCGGCGAGGCGCTCCCGCTCGTCCCGACGAGCCCTCGCCAGACGGATCCGGGATGATGCGCGCGTGAGCAGCATGGGCAGGGTCGCGGCGGTCACCGGCGCGGGCTCGGGGATCGGGCGAGGCATCGCGGCCGCGCTCGCGGCGTCCGGGATGCACGTCGTCGCGAACGACGTCGACCCGGACGGGCTCGACGAGACGCTCCGGCTCGTCCGCGCGGCGGGCTCGAAGGGTGTTGCGTGCGTCGGCGACGTGTGTCGGCGCGAGGACGTGGGCAGGATCGTGGACGACGCGGTGGCCGTCCTCGGTGGCCTCGACGTCATGGTGGCGAACGCGGCCGTCGGCATCTACGCCGATCTCGACGAGATGAGCGAGGAGGATCTCGACCGTGTCCTCGACGTCAACCTCAAGGGCGCGCTCCTCTCCGCCCAGCTCGCGATTCCGGCGCTCCGGGAGCGGGGTGGAGGAAACATCGTCTTCGTCACCTCCGTGCAGGCGTACGCGACGCTCCGCGGCTGCGTCGCGTACGGGGCCGCGAAGGCCGGCCTCGTCGCGGCGACGCGCGCTCTCGCCGTGGAGCTCGGGACGGACGGCATCCGCGTCAACGCGGTCGCGCCCGGGACGATCGACACGCCGATGCTCGCGCGCGACCTCCAGGCCATGAACACCGACGACGCGGACGGGTTCCTCGACCGGGTGCGCGACGCGAACGCGCTCCGGCGCATCGGCACCACGGGGGAGATCGGCGACGTGGTCGCCTTCCTCGTGTCGGACGCGGCTCGCTACGTCACGGGTGCGACGATCGTCGCCGACGGCGGCTTCCTCGCCGTCAAGAGCTTCTGATGCTGCGCCTCGCCGAGATCCTCCTCGAGTCGCGGGCCGACCCGACCTGGGCGCAGCTCCGGCAGGTCGGTGTCGAGGAGGCGGTCGGGGTGCTCCCGCGCGCGGCATCGGACTGGCGCGGTCACGCGTCGGAGGCACCATGGGCCTACGGGCCGCTCGCGCTGCTCCGGCAAGAGGTCGAGGATGCCGGTCTGCGGCTCACCGTGATCGAGGACAACCCGCCGATGGACCGGCTCCGGCTCGGGCTTCCGGGTCGTGAGGAGGAGCTCGAGCAGGTGCTGGAGCTGATCCGCGTCATGGGCAGGCTCGGGATCGGCGTGTGGTGTTACAACTGGATGGCCGTCGTCGGGTGGTCACGGACCTCGACATCGATACCGACGCGCGGCGGCGCCGTCGCGACGGGCTTCGACCTGTCGGCATGGGCCGACGCGCCCGACGCCCCGGACGCTCCGGTCGAGGAGGAGCGGCTCTGGGCGAGCCTCGCATGGTTCCTCGAGCGTGTGGTCCCGGCGGCCGAGGAGGCCGGCGTGCGCCTCGCGCTCCACCCCGACGACCCGCCGCTTTCGTCGCTCCGCGGGATCGGACGGGCCGTTCGCTCGCTCCAGGCCTTCGACCGTGTCTTCGAGCTCGACCCGAGCCCCGCGAACGGGATGACGATGTGCCAGGGAAACATCGCATTGATGACGGACGACCTGCCCGCCGCGATCCGTCGCTTCGGGTCGGAGGGCCGGATCCACTTCGTTCACTTCCGTGACGTGCTCGGGGCTCCCGAGCGGTTCGTCGAGACGTTCGTCGACGACGGGCCGACCGATATGGCCGCCTGCATCCGCGCGTACCGCGAGAGTGGGGTGGACGCGCCCCTTCGCACCGACCACTCGCCGAGGCTCACCGGCGACGCGTGGCGCGTGCCGGGCTACCCGACGCTGGCGCGCCTTCACGCGGTCGGCTACGTCCAGGGGCTCCTCGCGGCCGTCGAGGCGGGCCCTCAGCAGCAGACGTAGGCGCCGGGCGGTGCGAGCCCTTCCTCCGGCTCCGGCAGCTCGGTCGCAGCCAGAACGGCGCCGTCGAGCAGATCGCGCTCGCTCACCTCGATCTCGGTGGCGCCGTAGCGCTCGAGGATCTCGTGGAGCACCAGGAGCCCGGCGACGATGACCGGCGCCCGCGCCGGCTCGAGACCGGGAACGCGCTCCCGCTCGGCGCGCGGGACGGAGCCCACGGCCTCGAGCGCCCGCCGAACCTCGGCGGCCGAAAGCCGGCGCCGGTGCACCGAGGTGGACTCGCCGATGGAGATCGTCGCAGCCGTGATCACCGTTCCCGCCACGCCGACGAGCGTCGTGGGCCGAAGCGGCGGCAGCAGCGTGCGGACGTACGCCGCGCACGCCTCGAGCTCGTCGATCGTCGGCGGGTCGGAGGTGAGGAACCGCTCGGTCAATCGGACGCTCCCGGCCTCCGTGCTGACGGCCCACGCGATCCTGTCGCCGTCGGGCATCACGAGCTCGGTCGACCCACCCCCGATGTCGACGACGAGCGTGCCCTCGCCGAGGGCCCGATCGCTCCTGACGCCGCGGAGCATCAGCTCGGCCTCCTCGCCGCCGTCCAGCTGCCGGGTCGTGAACCCGTAGCTCCACTCGATCTCGCCGAGGAACGCCTCGCCGTTGTCCGCGTCGCGCACGGCACTCGTCCCGACCGCCAGCACGCGCTCGGCCCCGAGCGCCTCCGCCTCGCGGCGATAGTCGACGAGCACGTTGCGGACACGCGCAACGGCCGTGGGGAGCAGGATTCGCCGCCGGTCGACCGACTCGCCCATGTGCGTGATCGCCTCGCGCCGCACGACGTCCTCGACGAGGCCGTGCTCGACGTCGGCGACGAGCAGGCGAGTCGTGTTCGTGCCCAGGTCGACGGCGGCGACGCGCACGCCCCACAGCGTACGACGCAGGCGCCTGCAGTGTAAGGCTCCGACGACGGGCGGATGCCTCCGCCGCGTACCCTGAGTCTGAGGGCGGCTCGCGCACGCGTGCCTCCCTCTCGAGCTCATCTCTGGGCAGGCGAGGAGGTCAGCAGTCATGCGCAGGATGCTCATTCCGGCACTCGCGCTCGCGATGGTCGCGGGGCTCACGGTCACCGCCGGTGCCTCCGCCGAGCAAGCCGCGACCGCGGCGACGCACGGCGCGAAGGTCGTGCGGGTCTCGACCCGGAAGGTGCCGAAGCTCGGAACCGTGCTGGTGAACGGCAACGGCCTGACGCTGTACATGTTCGTCCCCGACAGGCATCAGCGGGTCACGTGCGTGAGCACGTGCGCGGCGGTCTGGCCGCCGATGATGCTGCCGAAGGGAGCAAGGCCGCTGGCCGCAGGCGGAGCGAAGCAGACGTTCCTGAGCTCCGACCGCGACCCAGCCGGCGGACGCGTCGTCACGTACAAGGGCTGGCCGCTCTACACGTACGTCGTCGATCGCGCGCCGGGCCAGGCGACGGGCCAGGCGGTGAACCTGAACGGCGGGCTCTGGTACGTGCTCGCGCCGTCCGGAAAGCTGATCAGGACGTCGATCGCACACTGACGGCGAGGCTCCGACCCGCATCACCCGGATGACTCGAGGCGGCCGGCGGGCGATGCGGGTCGAGGCCGGCCGCCGCGCGGCTCAGACGCCGGGAAGGAACCACAGCAGCCGACGCACCGTGTGGCGCGCCTCGCGGACAGCCTGGAGCTGGACCTCGAGCTGCGCGCGCGAGGACATCAGCCGCGCGGTGGCGTCCGCCAGTCGCGCACTGGATGCCTCGGCACGATCGAGGTGGACCTGCATCTCCGCCGATGCATCGGCGATGCGCGCCGACTCCCTCGAGAAGGCGCCGCCGGTCCGCTTGATCTGTCGCCACATCGCGATGCCGCGCACCACGACGTAGGCGATCCCGCAGAGGACACCGACGAGAAGCACCGCCAGCACGATCCAGATCCCGGTCATCCGGTGCTACGATAGTGGCCGCGCCGCGGGGTGGAGCAGTCAGGTAGCTCGCCGGGCTCATAACCCGGAGGTCGCAGGTTCAAATCCTGCCCCCGCTACTGGAAAGGCCCTGGAAACGGGGCCTTTCGTCGTTCTCGACGCCTGTCAGGATGTCGCGCAGGCGGCGAACCGCACGGCGAGGGCCGCTGGACGGAGCACGACGAGGAGGCAGCGAATGCAGATCACGAGGAACGGCCCCGAGACGCGACCCGGGCCCGGTGACTGGTTCACCGGCGTCGTCCATCTCGAGGCGATCGCGACGCCTTCGGAGGTGACCCGGTTGAGCGCGGCCAGCGTCCACTTCATGCCGGGCGCACGCACCGCGTGGCACACGCACCCGAACGGGCAGACGATCTACGTGCTCGAGGGGGTCGGGATCTGCCAGCGACGCGGCGGACCGGTCGAGGTGATCCGTCCGGGGGACCGGGTGTTCTTCGAGCCGGGCGAGGACCACTGGCACGGCGCGGCCGCGTCGCGGCTCATGACCCACCTCGCGCTGCTCGAGGTCGACGACGACGGCACGAGCGCCACATGGGGCGACCACGTCACCGACGACGAGTACGGCGCCGCGCCCGACGTCGGGGCGTGATGCGAGGCCCGGCCCCGGCGGAGCGGTCCGCCGGGGCCGGGGATCCGAGTCGTTCAGCCGCAGAGGCTGCCCGGCAGCGACGTCCCGCAGCGGTTCGCCGCGACGCGGTTGCCCGAGCCGCTCCCGTCGTAGACGAGGTCGGCCGGCCCGTTCTGCAGCGCCACGTTGCCGCGGACGGTCGTCGAGCTGGGCTCCCCACCGCCGACCGACGTGGCCGACGCCAGCAGGATGCCCGCCGCGAAGGCCGTCTCCGCCGTGGGATGGTTGCCGGTCACGACGTTCCCCTCGACCACTGTCCGTGAGGTACCCAGAAGGGCGATCCCGGGGCCCGAGAGCGGGACGGGGATGTCCTCCGTCGGGGCGCATGCTGCGGTGTTCCGGGTGACGGTGTTCCCCGAGACCTGCCACCCGTCGGCCGGCCCCGCCTCGGCGGTGTCGACGATCAGCAGTCCCGCGCAGTTCGACTCGAGGCGGTTGTCCCGTACCGCGCCGTGCGACGCGTCGCGAAGGAAGAGACCGATGCCGTCGGCGTCGTCGTTGCGATACGCCTCGTTCCCCTGGACGACGGCGTTCGCCCGGGGCGCGTCGCCGATGTAGAAGCCTCCCTCGCCGTTGTCGTGCGAGCGGTTTTCGAGCAGTCGGATGCCCTGCACGGTGAACGCGACCAGCCCGAAGCGGTGGTTCCGGCCGCTGTCGACATGTGCGACGGTCGTGTCGATCGCGTTGTAGACGACGACCCCGAACCGGGAGAAGCCGCGGACGGAGAGGCCGCTCACGTGCACCCCGTGGATCGGGGCGCCGACCTGGTCGCTGCCGAGCGTGAACTCGCCCGCGACGCAGATGCCGTTGACCTCCCCGAACTCGTTGCAAGGGCTGGCGTTCGGCGTCTCCGGCGCGAGGAGCACCGTGCCGCTCTCACCGTCCCCGGCGCCCCGGAGCGTGATGCGGTCCTTCTGGATCGTCAGGTTCTCGCGATACGCGCCCGGCGCGACGAGGATGGTGTCGCCCGGCTGGGCGGCGTCGATCGCGCGCTGGATCGACTGGCCGGGGCCAACCTGGTGGACGGTGTCTGGCGTGCCGCCGAAGGCGACGACGCTCCCGGCGAGCGCGACCGCCCCTGCCGCCGTTGCGATGATGACCGACATCGGTTTCATGACTCCTGTTCCTTTCGCTCGTTGGCGCCGCTCGATGCGACGCTGCGAAAGACCGTAGGAGGGCTCGGGCGCGGTGACGTCGGCCGCCCGTCCGAACCGGGCCGGCCGTTCGGGCGATCTCTCGCCGGGCGACCTCAGACCATTGTCGGAGACGATTCAGACCCGCGACAGATGCGATGCGCACCTGGAGGGGAGTACGTTCCGCCCGTGGACCAGCGGCGCCTCAAGCGACACGCCATCGACCTCCTCGTCGTCGTGCTGTTCCTCGTCGCCGAGATCGCCGTCCTCGGAGGGTCACCCGAAGGCTCGGCGCTCGTCGTCTACGGCTTCCCTGCGCTGTGGACGCTCCCGCTCCTGTTCCGGCACCGCTGGCCGAGCGCCTCGGTGCTCGTCGTCCTGGGCTCGCTGGCGCTCGAGTCCCGGCTCGCCCAGGAGGCGACCGAGTCGACGGCGGTCCTGCCGCCGGTCATTCTTGCGTTCTGGGTCGCAGGGACGATCGAGGACCGAACGCGCTCGGCGCTGATCGGCATCGCTGGCGCGGCCCTCGGGCTTGCGATTCTGGCGGACAACCCGGGGCCGCTCCGCGTCGCCGACGTCGGCTTCCTCGCGGTCTTCACCGGCGCCCCGTACATCGCCGGTGCGGCGCTGCGCTCGCGCGAGGAGCGCGCCTCGGACCTCGAGCAGCGGGCGGCCGATCTCGAGCGCGAGCGTGACGAGCGCGAGCGGGAGGCGGTTGCCGGGGAGCGCGCGCGGATCGCGCGGGAGCTCCACGATGTCGTCGGTCACTCGATCGGCGTGATGATGGCCCAGACGGGGGCAGCCCGGTTCCTCGTGGACGAGGACCCCGCGCGCGCCCGCGACGCGCTGCTCGTGGTCGAGGACGCCGGGAGGCAGGCGCTGACCGAGATGCGGCACATGCTCGAGATGCTCCGCGACGACGGCGAGGACGACGCACTCGGGCCGCAGCCGGGCCTCCGCGACCTCGAACCGCTCGTGGCCGGCGGCCGTGCCTCGGGGCTCGACGTCGACCTCGAGGTCGACGGGACGCCGTCCGCGTTGCCGGTCGGCGTTCAGCTCGCCGCCTACCGGATCGTCCAGGAGGCGCTGACGAACGTCCGCAAGCACTCCGGGACGGCACGGGCGGTCGTCGTCGTCCGCCACTCGCCCGGCGTGCTCGACCTCTCGATCGAGAACGACGGGCCCCCGGTGACCCCGAACGGGTCAGGCCCGACCGGCGGGCACGGCGTGATCGGCATGCGCGAGCGCGTCGCGCTCTACGGCGGCGAGATCGCCGTCGGCCCGCGTGCCGAGGGCGGCTTTTCCGTCCGTGCCCGCCTCCCCTTCGACTCCACGAGCACGTGATCCGCGTCCTGCTCGCCGACGACCAGGCGCTCGTCCGTGGCGGCTTTCGCGTGATCCTCGACTCGCAGGACGACATCGAGGTGGTCGGCGAGGCCGGGGACGGGCGGGAGGCGATCCGGCTGACCGCCGAGCTTCGCCCCGATGTCGTGCTGATGGACATCCGCATGCCGACCATGGACGGCCTCGAGGCCACCCGGCGGATCGCGGCGACGTCGGAGGCGCCGAGGATCGTGATGCTCACGACCTTCGACGCCGACGAGCACGTCTACGAGGCGATGCGCGCAGGGGCGAGCGGGTTCCTCCTCAAGGACCTCCGGCCGGAGGACCTCGCTCACGCCGTCAGGATCGTCGCGGCGGGCGAGACGCTGCTCGCCAACGCCGTCACGCGTCGGCTCGTCGAGCGCTTCGTCCGCCGGCCCCCGCCGGGCGCACAGTCCGAGCTCCAGGAGCTGACAGCGCGCGAGAGGGAGGTGCTCGAGCTGATCGCCCGTGGCCGCTCGAACGCGGAGCTCGCCGCTGCGCTCTTCGTCAGCGAGGGGACGATCAAGACGCACGTCACGCACGTCCTGCAGAAGCTCGGCCTCCGTGACCGCGTGCAGGCCGTGATCTTCGCCTACGAGTCCGGCCTCGTCGAGCCGGGAGGCAGTCTCTAGGGTCGGCGGCTGCGCAACTGGGCGCGGAGCGCGTCGAGCCTCCGCCGGTCGCGCTTGGTCGGCCGCTCCCCGAGGTCCGCGCCGAGCGGTCGCGTGAGCCTGCGCTCGAGCGCGAGCCGCTCGCGCCGTGCCACGGACTCGGGCGTCTCCTCGTACAGCGTCGCCGCAACCGATGCCGGGCCGCGCTTCTCAGCGACACCGCGCACGACGAGCTCCCGCCGTGCGCCGCCGACCGTGACCTCGAGCCTGTCGCCGGCTCCGACCTCCTTGGCGGGTTTCACCCTGGCGCCGTTGACGTGCACGCGGCCGCCGAGCACCGCCTCGGTCGCTGCGCCGCGCGTCTTGAACAGACGCGCCGCCCAGAGCCATCGGTCGACCCGCACGTGCATCGCCTTCATCGTAGGACGCCCGAGGCGGGGTGAGCGGCCCGGGGTGGTTGAGCCTCCGCGCCATCCCGCCTCACTCGTAGCGTAGGGCTTCCGCGGGCGCGATCCGGGAGGCCCGGATCGCGGGCGCGAGCGTCGCGAGCAGGGCGACGGCATACACGGCGACGAAGATCAGCACGAGGTCGCCCCACGGCACGACCATCTCGAGGTTCGCCCAGCTCGGCGTCTTCCGAGAGTCCTGGACGATGTTCCAGCCGAGGAGTAGCCCGAGCCCGGTGCCGACCACGATCGAGGTCAGCGCGACGAAAGAGGACTCGAGCAGAAGACCGCCTGCACATCGTCCGCCTGAACCCGATCGCCCGCATCACGCCGATCTGCTGGCGCCGCTCGACGACGGCGCGGGCGCTGATCACGCCGAGCGCTGCGACGCCGACGACGAGCCCGAGGCGCCATGAATCCCTGGATCAGCCAGTGAAGGTCCGGTTCGCCGCGACCGAGTCGTCGACGCACCTTCTGGATCGACTCGGCCTCGAGCCCGTTCGAGAGGAACGCCCCTTCGAGTCGATCTGCGGCAGCGCCTGCGTCCACACCCGGGAGCGACGGTGAAGTAGTGGATCGTGGGAGCCGTACGCCCGGGGAACGCCTGCGCGAGCGTCGACTGCGAGGTCGAGATGCCACCATCTCGAACGGCGCAGAGTCTGCGAGGACGCCGATGATGGTCAGCTTCGTCCTCTCGCCGCTCTGCTTGTCGAGTATCTCGACCGAGACGGGATCGAACGGCTTCCCGTCATCCGCGTAGAACCCCGTGACCTTGAAGTCCGACGGCATCGCATTGAAGCCGAACTGGTCGCGCCGCTGCACGACGAGGCTGTCCACGACCGCGAGCCCGACATGCTCCTGCAGTGCCGTCCACACGTCGCGGCCGAGTTCGTGTAGCCGCGCGCGATGGCGCCGAGCCGGAAGGTCGTGTGCGCGAGGAACGAGCTGTCGAGCCCGCGGACGTGGTACGTCCTCGAACGGCCGCCCGTACCGAGCTGACGCGCCTCGACGGCGAGGACGGACTGGCTCGCGACGACGCCGGATAGTCGGACGCTCGCTTCCCGGGCGCGTGTCGAGCTGTGCCCGCATGTCGGGAATCGGCGCGCGTGCTCCAGTCCCCGCGCGGATGTCGAACCCGCCGCCGAACGCGTCGACGTCGTTGAGGGCTGCCTGGAACGACTCCGTCGACGTGGAGCCTGTGACCAGCGTGAAGACGACCAGCGTGAACATCGCGAGTGTCGTACCCGTCCGGAAGCGGCTCCGGAGCGGGTAGGCCATCGACATCCGGAGCAGGGGGGCGAGGGCCTTGACCCGGCCGAAGATCGCCATCACCGCGCCGAGGAGCAGATCGGCGTTGTAGATGATCACCCAGACTGCGCCGATCACGATCATCAGCCCGAGACGATCCACGTCGAGAAGTTCATCGAGAGCTGGCCGAACACCGACTCCCAGGCGCTCCACGGGAGCATCAGCAGGACGACGATCACGAGCCCGGCGACGGTGTACGCGACCCGGTCGGGGATCGCCGAGCCAGCCGCAGCGAACGGGACGAGGCTCACGATCAGGAGCGACACGCCGAGCATGATCGGCGTCGCCGCGTTCCCGCGCCGTGGCGATCAGCAGGGCGCCGAACGCGAGCGCCGACGCCGCCGAGCAGGAGCTCGCCGGCGCCGGCGCACGACCGGCGGCTGGGGCAGGTTCCGACCGTCGTCAACGACGTCATCGGTCACCCGCCAGGCGGAGAACGTGACGACGACGAGCGTGAGCAGGACGCCGAGCGCGAAGGCGATCAGCAGGCTCTGCCAGGTGAAGGCGTACTGGACCTGGAGGCCCGCGTCCGCGTCCTCCGCGCCGAACGCGCGCGCCATCACGAGGACCATCCCGTAGGCGACGATCGCGCCGAGGATCGCCCCGACGACCGCGGCGACCAGGTCGTACGCCGCGCCTTCGAACGTGAACATCTCGGCGAGGTGACCGCGCCGCGTGCCGATCGCGCGGGCGATGCCGAGCTCGCCGCGGCGCTCGGCGGCGAGCATCACGAAGATGAGGAAGATCAGGAGGATCCCTGCGGCGATCGAGAACGAGCCGAACGTCGTGAAGAACGCCATGAAGGCGCTTCCCGCCTCGTCGGCGGCCTCGATCGCGTCCTGCTTGATCGTCTTCACCTCCAGGGCGTGTGCCTCGAGGGTCGGCCCGAGCGTCTGCGCCACCTGATCGGAGAGCGCAACGGCGCTTCCGCCGGTCGCCGCGGTTCGAGATCGATCACGCCCAGGACATCGTGGAAGCGGCCGTAGAAGATCTGCGCCTCCTCGAGCGGGAGGAGCAGCGCAGCGTCCGCCGTCGCCGCGCCGTTGAACTCGACGGCGTCGCGCACCCTCAGGAAGGGGGTTGCCGGCCGGGTAGGCGACCACGGTGTCGCTCGGGCGCGCGCCCAGCTCGTCGGCGGCGTCGAAGTTCAGGACGGCCTCGCCCGAGCGCAGACGGCGAGCGAGACCTCCTCCGTCGGTGCCGACGATCGGCGAGAAGCCTCCATCGCGGTCGGGTCGGCGCCGAAGAGCATGGCGCTCGGCTCGCCCTTCCCCGTTCGCGGATCCTGCAACGGCAATGTTGTCGACCACGACGTTCACGACCCCGTCGGCGAGCCTTGGCCCGAGCGTCGCTTCGATCTCGCCGGCGACGGTCTCGGGGAACCACCGGATCCCGCTCGCGTCGCCGAGGTCGCCGGGGATGTCGTCGACGGCGCCCCTTGCCGAGACGACCTCGTCCGACTCGCCGAGCGCGGCGCGTCGCGGTCGTGCGGATGGTGTGGCTCATGGTGTCGCCGGTGACCAGCGCCGCGGCGATGATCGTGGTGCCGAGCATCAACCCCAGCACGATCAGCCCCGTCCGCGCCCGTCTGCGGCCGAAGTTGCGTACCCCGAGCCGGACGAGCACGGGGTTTCGGAGTGCGAGCACCGCCAGGATCCCGAACGCGATTCCGAGTCCGACCGCAAGAACGACGAGCAAGGTGTTCAGCGGGATCCCGAAGAGCTCGTTCACGACACGACGGTCACCCTCGGCATCTCTGCGTAGGCGACCCGGTAGTGCTCACGTCCCGGCGGCGCGCGGTAGACGGTGACGAACTCCTCGACCGCGCGGGCCGCGAGGCCGGCGCTCGCCTCGACCGCCTCCTCGCTGTCCCAGAAGCTGACGACCATTCTCTTGCCCTCGGGCGTGACCATCACGGCAACGCCTTCGTAGCCGGGCAGCTCGCGGACGCTGGGGAGGATCTCCGCCTCGAACTGCTCGACGATCTCGTCCACGTCGACCCGCAGCGTGTCGATCTCAAGCAGCGTGACTCGTGAGTACATGTGGCACCTCCAGCTGTTGCTCCTCGACGACGGCGCCGTCGAGCATGCGGATGATCCGGTCGGTCCTGCGGCCGACGGAGATGTCGTGCGTGACGATCAGGAAGCTCAGCCCGCGATCGACGTTGAGCTGCCGCATCAAGGCCACGATCTCCTGCGCGTTCTCCGAGTCGAGGTCGCCGGTCGGCTCGTCGGCCCACACGATTGCCGGATCGTTGACGAGCGACCGCGCGATCGTGACGCGCTGGCGCTCACCGCCGGAGAGCGCGTCCGGGACGTGCCCGGCCCGGTCGGCGAGCCCGACGAGCTCGAGCGCCTCGAGTGCGCGCTCGACGCGCAGTCCTTGCGCCCGTCACGGGCGATGAGGAGCGGCAGCTCGACGTTCTCGACCGCGGTCAGCACGGGCATGAGGTTGTAGAACTGGAAGACGAACCCCATGTGCCGCGCGCGATAGTCGGTGCGCTCGCGGTCGGACATCTCGCCGAGGGACGTTCCCTCGATGATCACCTCTCCGTCGTCGACGGCGTCGAGGCCCGAGAGGCAGTTGAGCAGCGTCGTCTTCCCGCAACCGCTCGGTCCCATGATTGCCGCCATCTCGCCACGCGCGAGCGTCACATCGACCCCGCGCAATGCCTCGACGCGGACGGCGCCGGTGTCGTACGTCTTCACGATCGATCGCGCCTCGACGATCGGGCTACTGCTCATGACCGCTCCTTCCGAGGCTCCGTCTCGGAGCCTCCTCCGCCGACGGGCGTGCGCCATCGGCGCGTCCTCTGATCGTCGGGTGTGGGGAACTACCGAAGTCTCGCGGCGCCCTCGCGCGCCTCAGACGCGCTGGGAAAGCGGCACGTACGGCCGCTCGTCCTCGCCGGCATAGACCTGGCGCGGTCGCGAGATCTTCTGCTCCGGGTCGGCGAGGTGCTCCTCCCACTGAGCGATCCAGCCCGGCAGGCGGCCCAGTGCGAACAGCACGGTGAAGTAGTCCGTGGGGTACCCCATCGCCTGGTAGATGAGCCCCGAGTAGAAGTCGACGTTCGGGTAGAGCCTGCGCGAGACGAAGTAGTCGTCCTCGAGCGCGATGCGCTCGAGCTCGAGCGCGATCTCGAGCTTCGGGTTGAGGCCGGTCTGCTCGAAGACGTCGTCCGCCACCCGCTTGATGAGCTTCGCGCGCGGGTCGTAGCTCTTGTACACGCGGTGCCCGAAGCCCATCAACCGGCCGTGCCCCGCCTTGACCTGCTCGATGAATGCCGGGATGTTCGTCGTGTCGCCGATCTCGTCGAGCATCCGCAGGACGGCTTCGTTGGCCCCGCCGTGGAGCGGCCCGTAGAGCGCGGCGATCCCCGCCGACACGGCTGAGAACGGGTCGACGTGCGAGGAGCCGACCCCGCGAACTGCGCTCGTCGAGCAGTTCTGCTCGTGGTCGGCGTGCAGGATGAGGAGCGTTTCGAGAGCGCGCTGGAGGACAGGGTTCGGCTCGTGGCGCCCGCCGATCTCGAACGTCATGTTGACGTAGTTGCCGATGTAGTCGAGGTCGTTGCGCGGCAGGACGTACGGGAGCCCGCGCGAGTGGCGGAACGCGAAGGCCGCAATCGTCGGCATCTTCGCGACGAGGCGGATGCGCTGGAGCCGCCGGCTCTCCGGATCGCCGATGTCCTTGGCGTCGGGGTAGAACGTCGAGAGCGCTCCCACCGCGCCGAGCAGCATCCCCATCGGATGCGCGTCGTAGCGGAACCCCTCGAGGAACTTCTGGACGTTGACGTGGACGTACGTGTGGTAGCGCACCTCGTCCTCGAAGGCGCCGAGCTCCTCGGCGGTGGGCAGCTCACCTTCGAGGAGCAGGTACGCGGTCTCGAGGAAGGTCGCGTCCTCGGCAAGCTGTTCGATCGGATACCCGCGATAGCGGAGGATGCCGCGGTCACCGTCGATGAAGGTGATCGCGCTCCGGCAGGACGCGGTGTTGAGGTACGCCGGGTCGTAGGACATCAGGCCGCCGTCGCCCTCCTCGGCCCCGATCTGGCGGAGATCCGTCGCCCGGATCGTCCCGTCGGCGATCGGAAGCGTGTACTCGCGGCCGGTGCGATTGTCGGTGACGGTGAGCGTGTCCTCGGGCACGGCCTTCCCTTCGTCGTCGTCCTGCCGGGATCGTCTCAGATCGGTCGTCGACCGGGTCGCAGTCGCCACTACGGTTCTCGGATGCGGCGCCTGCCTGCAGAGGTCATCCCGCGGATCCCGCGGCCGGTGCGCAAGATCGCCCGGAACGCGGTCTGGACGATCGGCCGCGCCACTTCGCGGTGGCGGCCGCTACCCGACTTCCTCGTGATCGGGGCGCAGAAGGCAGGCACGACCGCGCTCTACGCCTACCTCCGCTGGCATCCGGGAATCACCGGCCCGTCGTGGAAGGAGGTGAGCTATTTCGACCGCCACTGGTGGCGCGGGCCGGCCTGGTATCGCGGGCAGTTCCCGGTCGGTGCGGGAGACCAGCTCGTCGGCGAGGCGAGCCCCAGCTACCTGTTCCACCCGCTCGCGCCCGGGCGTGCCCGGTCGCTCCTCCCGGGCGTGAAGCTGATCGCGCTCGTCCGCAACCCCGTCGACCGTGCGTATTCCCAGTACCAGCACGAGGTCGCGCTCGGCCGCGAGGCGCTCTCGTTCGAGGAGGCGCTGGCTGCCGAGGACGAGCGCACGCGCGGCGAGGTCGAGAGGCTCCTCACCGACCCGCGCGCGTTCAGCCACGCGTGGTGGGACCACACGTACGCGGCGCGGGGACGCTATGCAGAGCAACTCGAGCGCTGGCTCGCGGCCTTCCCGCGCGAGCAGCTGCTCGTCGTCGCGACCGAGGAGCTGGGGGAGAGGCCGGCGGAGACGTACGGGTCGATCCTGGCGTTTCTCGGCGCAGCGCCCCACGCGCTCGAGGAGTACCCACGCGTCTTCGACCGCGACTATGCCCCCATGCGTCCGGAGACACGCGCAGCGCTTGCCGCGACGTTCTCGGAGCCGAATCGGAAGCTCGAGGAGCTCCTGGGACGGCGGCTTCCGTGGGAGTGAGCCTCGGTGTCCGACTTTCAGTCGGACACCTCGCGTCGGATGCCCGGCGTCGCTCGTGAGGTGTCCGACGGAGGTCGGACACCGGCCCAGGTCGCGGCGAGCTCCTCGAACGGCCGGAGCGCGTCCGGGTCGGCCAGCGAGTCGCGGCTCAGCGCGGAGTCGGCCGGCTCGCCGGACAGGATCCGCTTGACCGGAACCTCGAGCACCTTGCCCGAGAGCGTCCGCGGTACCGCGGGCACCGCGCGCACCTCGTCGGGGACATGACGCGGAGAGCAGTCCTCGCGGATCCTCGAGCGGATCCTCACGACGAGCTCGTCGTCGAGCTCGACGCCCGGCCGGAGCACGACGAAGAGCGGCATGTACCCCTGTGTTCCTTCACGCGCCAGGTCGACGACGAGCGCGTCGACGACCTCGTCGAGCGCCAGCACGGCGCGGTAGATCTCCGCGGTGCCCATCCGGATGCCCCCGCGGTTGATCGTCGCGTCCGAGCGGCCCGTGATGATCGCCGTGCCGCGGTCGGTGATCTCGATCCAGTCGCCGTGGCGCCACATCCCGGGGAAGCGATCGAAGTAGCTCGCCCGGTACCGCGTGCCGTCCTCGTCGCCCCACAGGCGGATCGGCATCGACGGCATCGGCTCGGTGATCACGAGCTCGCCGACCTCGCCGACCACAGGCGCGCCGTCGACGTTCCATGCCTCGACCCTCGCGCCGAGGGCGCGCGCCTGGAGCTCGCCCCGGTACACCGGCAGGGTCGGGACACCCCCGACGAATGCCGTGCAGACATCGGTGCCGCCCGACGTCGAGAAGAGCCACACGTCGGGGCCGAGCCGGTCGTACACCCAGTCGAAGGCCTCGGGCGAGAGCGGCGAGCCGGTCGAGCCGATGGCCTTCAGACGGGACAGGTCGCGGCCCGCGCGCGGCGAGATTCCGTCCTTCATGCACGCCGCGATGTAGCCGGCGGAGGTTCCGAAGCACGTGACGCCCGTCAGCTCGGCGAGGTCCCAGAGCGTTCCGAGGCCCGGGTGGCCGGGGTTGCCGTCGTACAGCACGATCGACGCGTCGGTCAGGAGACCGGCGGTCAGGAAGTTCCACATCATCCAGCCGGTCGTCGTGAACCAGAACAGCCGGTCGTCGGCCTGCAGGTCGGCGTGCAGGCCGAGCATCTTGAGGAGCTCGAGCAGGATCCCGCCGTGCCCGTGGACGATCGCCTTCGGCAGCCCGGTCGTGCCCGAGCTGTAGAGCACCCACAGCGGGTGGTCGAAGGGGACCTGGGCGAACTCGAGCGGCGTGTCGTCGGCGTCCGCGAGGAAGCGATCCCACGTCGTCGCGCGAGCGAGTCCATCGAGCGACGGCTCGGGGTCGAGGTAGCCGAGCACCACCGTGCGCTCGAGCGTCGGCATCGCCTCCTGCAGCGCCCGTACGACGTCCCGCCGGTCGTGGTCGCGGCCACCGTAGCGGTAGCCGTCGACGGCGAGGAGGACGCGCGGCTCGATCTGTGCAAAGCGGTCGACGACGCTTCGGACGCCGAAATCGGGGGAGCAGCTCGACCAGATCGCGCCCACGCTCGCGCATGCATGGAACGCGACCACCGCCTCGAGGACGTTCGGGAGGTACCCGACGACACGGTCACCCGGGCCGACGCCCACGGCCCGCAACGCGGACGCTACGCGACGCGTTGCCGCTTCGAGCTCCGCCCAGCTCGTCTCCGACGGTGCACGGAGCTCCGATGCATGACGGATCGCGATGCCCGCAGGGTCGCGCCGGCGGAAGACGTGCTCCGCATAGTTCAGGCGTGCGCCCGGGAACCACGACGCGCCGGGCATCGCGCGACTCGCGAGCGCCTGCTCGTACGGCGCGGAAGCCGTGACCTCGAAGAAGTCCCAGATCGACGTCCAGAACGCTTCCAGCTCGGTCGTCGACCACTGCCAGAGGTCGTGGTACCCGCTGGTCTCGACGCCGCGTGTCTCTGCGAGCCATGCCGCGTACCGAGTCATTGTCGCCCGCTCGACGCGCTCGGCGCCCGGCGTCCAGAGGATCGGCGGGATGGTGGTGCCCATGGTGGGGAGTTGACCGGGCGCGCCCCCGTGGGGCGCGCCCGGTCGGCGCATCGCTCAGCCGGCGACGACGACGTTCGTCGCCTGCGGGCCCTTCTGGCCCTGCTCAGCCACGAACTCGACCTTCGCGCCTTCGGGAAGGGACTTGAAGCCCTCGCCGAGGATGCCGCTGAAGTGGACGAAGAGGTCCTTGCCGCCGTCGTCAGGGGTGATGAACCCGTACCCCTTGGCGTCGTCGAACCACTTCACTGTTCCGGTTGCCATTCGCTTGAACACCTCCTTGCCTATGACTCACGAACGGGCAGGAAGGTGCAGGGACAAGCACGACCGGACCACGCTCTATGAACGACGGGAAGGTAGCAGCCATCCGGCGGCAGGGTGACCCGCGTAGAGCGGGCCACCCTGCCCCCCGATTAGGCCGATTCCGCCAGGTCGCGGCGGCTCCGGAGGGGCCGCGCGTCGTGGTCGAGCGCATGGTGGAGCCGGGTCAGCGCCGACTTCTCGAGCTGCCGCACCCGCTCCCGGGTGAGCTCGAGCACGCGACCGATCTCCTCGAGGGTCAGACTCTCCTGACCGTCGAAGCCGAACCGGAGCTCGAGCACGCGCCGCTCCCTCTCGGGCAGGCCCGACAGGGCCGAGCGGACACGCTCGCGCTGGAACGCCTCGTCAGCCTCCTCGACAGGGTCGGCGGCGGTGCGGTCGGCGAACAGGTCGCCGAGCTCGCCGTCGCCGTCCGAGCCGACCGCCTGGTTGAGCGACACCGACGCCTCGACAGCGTCGAGGGCCTCCTCCACGTGGTGCAGCTTCAGGCCCGTGGCCTTGGCGAGCTCCTCGGTCGTCGGCTGACGCCCGAGGCTCACCTCGAGGCGCTGGCGGGCGCGATTCAGCTTCTGCTGCCGCTCCTGCACGTGCACCGGAACGCGAATCGTCGCCGACTGGTTCGCGACCGACCGCTGGCAGGCCTGGCGGATCCACCAGGTGGCGTACGTCGAGAACTTGAACCCCTTGCGGTAGTCGAACTTCTCGACCGCCCGGTTGAGCCCGATCACCCCGTCCTGGATCAGGTCGAGGAAGGGCACGCCGTGCCCGCGGTAGCGCTTCGCGATCGAGACGACCAGGCGCAGGTTCGAGTTGATCATCCGCTCCTTTGCGGCCATGTCGCCGCGCTCGACGCGCTTCGCGAGCGCGATCTCGTCGGCGGCGGTCAGCAGCTGGTAGCGGCCGATCTCCGACAGGAACATGCCGAGCGAGTCGGTCGTCACGGGGCCGCTGCCGGGCGAGAGGTCGAGCTCGAAGTCCTCTTCCTCCTCCGCGGCGGGCAGCTGCACGCCTCGCTCCGTCAGAAGCGTCTTGAACGCCGTGATCGCGTCCTCGTCGAGCTCGTGCTCGAGGACGAGGGCGTCGAGCTCGGCGGCCTCGACCTTGCCGCGCTCCTCCGCCTCGGCGGCGAACGCGTCCAGTGCGGGAATCTCGATGATGCTGGTCTCCAAGTGTCCTCGTTTCGCTTTCGTGCGCGCGGCGCAGAGAGGCCCGCGCGGTGTGGTGTCTGTCCGTGAGGTAAACGCCGCAGCAGTGCTTCGCCTTTTCGGGCGCGGCGTGGCTTCTGAGAGTGTGAACGGTCGAGCGCCCCGTGTCATTCCCGAGGGGCACATCCGAACGAATCCTTTACGTTTGGCCTGCTACGCCGTGCATCCGGGCGTCTCGCACCATCCTAGTTGACGCGGGGATCGTCGGGAAGCATGGCGACGATCGCGAGCGGGCCGCCCTCGCGCCGCAGCACGTCGCTCCAGAGCGAGCCCGGGGAGGTCGTGAACACATCCGATCCGAGGGCCGGGACCACGATCCAGGCCCCCTCGACGAGCTCGTGCTCGAGCTGCCCGGGACCCCACCCGGCGTACCCGGCGAAGACCCGGATGCCGCGGAGGTCGCCGAGAGCGGCGGCGTCCTCGATCTCCCCCGGGAGGAAGCCGATGCTGTCGACGACGACGACCTCGGCCTGCTCGACGTCCGCGAAGTCCGCCAGCACGACGACGGCCTGCGGCTGCACCGGCCCGCCGAGGTAGACCGGCTCGTCCGGTCCGGTGAGCGGGGCGATCGGCGGCACGGCCTCGTCCACGAGCGTCGCGGAGACGCGGTTCAGCACGACGCCCATCGCGCCCTCCTCGCCGTGCTCGCCGACGAGTACGACGGTGCGACGGAAGTTCGGATCGACCAGCGCGGGCCCTGCGACGAGCAGTTGACCACGGAGCGAGGACACGACGGCATTCTCGCCCGCCCGGGACAGGTCCCGGGCGGGCGAGTGGAGCTCGGCGCGCGCTACGCGCCGACCCTGATCACGAACAGCTTGGAGACGGGCGCGCCGTTCTGGGAGAACGCGAAGACCCGGAGGCGGTACGTGCCTGCCTTGAGCAGCGTGCCGGTCAGGCGACCCGTCGTCTCGTCGAGCTCGAGCCCGGGCGGGATCTTGCCGCTGATCGCGTACTGGGCCGTCTTCGCATCCTTCCCGGTGACGGGGATCTTCGCCGAGTAGCGCCGGTCGACCTTCCCGAGCGGGAGTGCCTTGCCCTTGGCGAAGTCGAGGAGCGGAAGGATCGTGAACGACCACGGCACGGACACCTTCGTCCCGGTGGCGTCGGTGACGGTGATCGACGAGGAATAGCGGCCCGCAGTCGTGCCCGCCCCAGTGAGCGCACCGCTCGATGCGTCGAGGGTGATCCCGGGCGGCAGGACACCGTCGGACGTGAAGGTGTAGGGCGCTCGGCCCCCGACGGCCTTCAGGCCCGTCGTCAGGACGGCATTGACCGCCGCCTTGGCGGTCAGGCCGGTCGTCGGCGGCTTCTTGCCGACGAGCGTCTGCAGCTCGAGCGGCGCGAGCACGAAGATCGAGAGCTGCTTCGTGTCGCTCGTCCCGTTGCCGTTGGCCTGGACGGTGAACGCGAACGAGCCGCTCTGCGTCGGCGTCCCAGAAATGAGCCCGCTCGAGGCAAGCGTGAGGCCGGGAGGCAGCGTGCCGCCGGCAAGCGACCAGGAGTTGACCGTGTCACCCGACGCAGCGAGGGCCGGCGCCGTGTACGCCTGGTTGATGTTCCCGTCCGGCAAGCCCGCCGTCGCCACGACCAGGCGTGGCTTGGCGCCGTTGACGTTGATCACGAACTTCCGGTCGGAGTCCGAGTTGGCGCCCTTCACGCACGGCGCGACGTCGCTCCACGAGACGGTGATGTAGAAGGGGTAGCTCCCACCCGAGGTCGGAGTTCCGCGGATGTTCCCTTCGGACGAGAGCGAGAGCCCGGGGGGCAGGGAGCCCGAGCTGACCCGCATGCTCGTGCAGCCCGGCCACGGCTCCTTCAGCGTGATGTCGACCGCGTACGACTCACCCGCCGTCGCGGTCGGACAGAGGTACGAGTCACCGACCTGGGTCGGGCAGGCACCATCGGCGAAGTCGCTCGCCGAGGCGTTGGACGCCACGGCGAGAACGACGAGACACGCGGCCGCAGCGACAGTGAGAATTCGAAGACGACGCATCAAGCTCCCTTCGGTAGCGACGACCGACATCCTCCCGCGCGGAGCGGACATGGGCCTGGTCGACGCCTTGATCGACACACAAAGCCGCGCGGCAGGGTAGCAGCGGTCTGGGAAGATTCCGTAAGGCTTGTGGACCGGAATGGGATCCGACCGTGCCGACCCGGTCGCGCGAGCAGGAGCCGCGGCGTCAGGCGTCGAGCGCGGCTCGGAGCGATCCGACGTAGTCGCCGAGCGCCGCCGGCCCGTCCTCGGCGACCTGCACCACCCGGGAGCCCACGACGACGCCGTCGGCGAGGTCGGCCGCAGCCCGCGCGTGCTCGGGCGTCGAGATGCCGAAGCCCGCATAGAGGGGAATGCCGTCCGCCGCCGCGCGTGCCCGCGTTACGAGCCCGTCGAGCGCCGTCGAGAGCTCGGTGCGTGCCCCCGTCGTCCCGGTCACCGTGACGAGGTAGAGCCAGCCGTCCGTCGTCGACGCCGCAAGGCGGATCCGCTCGTCGGTCGACGTCGGAGCGACGAGATGGACGCGGCGGAGCTCCGGGCGCTGTCCTGCAGGGACGTCCGAGACGATCAGGCTCGTGGCTCCCCGCTCCTCGGCGTCGCGCGCGAAGCGCTCCCAGCCGTACGCCTCGAGGATCGCTGCATAGGTCATCGGCACGATCGGGGCTTCCCCGACGAGCTCCCGCGTCTCGGCGAGGCAGTCGAGGCACCGGCTCGTCCGCATCCCGCGCCGGAGGGCGCGCTCCGTTGCGCGCTGGATCACCGGCCCGTCCGCGAGCGGGTCGGAGAACGGGAAGCCGAGCTCGACGACGTCGGCGCCCGCCTCCACGGCGGCTCTCGCGAGCACGGGCGTCTCCGGCTCGGCGACGAGGTACACGACGAGCGTCTTGCGGCTCACTCGGGTCGTCTCCCGAGTCTGCCCAGGGCGGCGAGCGCCTCGGCGAGGTCCTTGTCGCCCCGGCCGGAGAGACAGACGGCGACATAGTCGGCGTCGAGCCGATCGACGACTGCCAGCGCATGCGCCGACTCGAGCGCCGGGATGATCCCCTCTGACCTGGTCAGGCGCTCGAAGGCAGTGAGGGCCTCGTCGTCGGTGCAGGCGAGGTACGTCGCGCGGCCGGTGTCGCGCAGCCATGCGTGCTCGGGGCCGACCCCGGGGTAGTCGAGCCCTGCCGAGATCGAGTGGGCGTCGGCGATCTGGCCGTCTTCGTCGGCGAGGATCGACGAGCGCGAGCCGTGGAGGACGCCGGTGCGACCGCTCCCGAGGGAGGCGGCGCCTGCTGCCTCGACTCCGACGAGGCGCACGTCCTCGTCGGCGAGGAAGGCGGCGAACATCCCGATCGCGTTCGAGCCCCCTCCGATGCAGGCCACCACGATCTCGGGCAGCGAGCCCTCGGCCTCGAGCAGCTGTGCGCGCGCCTCCCGCCCGATCACGGCCTGGAGCTCGCGTACGAGCTCCGGGTACGGGGCCGGCCCGACGCACGAGCCGATCACGTAGTGGGTGGTCTCGACGTTCGTGATCCAGTCGCGAATCGCCGCGCTCGTCGCCTCCTTCAGCGTCCGCGTCCCGTTCTCCACGGGCTCGACCGCCGCACCGAGCAGCCGCATGCGCTCGACGTTGGGAGCCTGCCTGCGCATGTCCTCGGAGCCCATGTACACGACGCACTCGAGCCCGAACCGCGCGCAGGCGGTCGCGGTTGCGACACCGTGCTGGCCGGCGCCGGTCTCGGCGATGATCCGGCGCTTTCCGAGCCGCGCCGCGAGGACGACCTGACCGAGTGCGTTGTTGATCTTGTGCGCGCCCGTGTGGTTCAGGTCCTCACGCTTCAGGTAGACGCGCCGTCCCGGAGCGAACCGCTCCACGCGCGTGATCGGCGAGGGGCGGCCGACGTACGTGCGCCCGAGCTCGTCGAGCTCCGCCACGAACGCCGGATCGGCCTTCGCTGCGTCCCAGGCTGCGGTGAGCTCGTCGAGCGCCGGGATCAGCGTCTCGGGGACGTAGCGGCCGCCGTACTCGCCGAAGGTCTCCTCGAGCGCGGTCAGCTCCGCGCCTCCTCGACATAGGCCCGCACGAGCGCGTGGTCCTTGACCCCCGGGGCCGTCTCGAGCGACGACGAGGCGTCGACGGCCCACGGGCGGACGGCGGCGATCGCCTCGGCGACGTTGTCCGGGCCGAGCCCGCCGGCGAGCACGATGCGCGCGTCGACGGCGGCCGCACGCTCCCAGTGCCGCGGGTCGTCCTCGCCCCACGGCAGGTCGAGGAGGCGTGCGACCGCCTCGCCGCGGCGGTAGACCGTGGCCTCGCGGCCGCGCACCTTGCCTTCCTCGACGGTGTGCACCTGATCGAGGTCGGCGTCGCTCTCGCCGGCCTCGCCGACCCAGACGGCGACGGCGAGCGTGGTCTCGGGAACGGGCAGGACCCGCGCCGCGGCGCGTGGGCTCTCGGGCGCGAGGATGAAGCCGAGGAGGTCTGCCCCCGCCTCCGCAGCGGCGGCGACGTCGTCCTCGCGCGTCAGGCCGCAGACCTTGACGAGCGGTCGTGAGAGGAGCTCCGCGAGCTTTGCCGCGGGATCGGGTGCACGCATCAGCGTCGAGCCGACCAGGATCGCGTCGGCACCCGCGAGCTCCGCGGCCGCTCCTTGCGCCCGCGACTCGATGCCCGACTCGGCGATCACGACGCGCTCCTTCGGCACCGCGGCGACGAGCTCGAGCTGCGCTGCCCGGTCGATCGCGAACGTCGCGAGGTCTCGCGCGTTGACGCCGATGATCGGGGCGCCGAGCGCGACCGCGCGCGCGACCTCCGACCCGTCGTGCGCCTCGACGAGCGCGTCGAGGCCGAGGTGCGCGGCCTCGCCCATGAGTCTCGTCGTCGTCTCGTCGTCGAGGTCGCGGAGGAGGAGGAGGACGGCGTCGGCGCCCGCCTGCTTCGCGGTGACGAGATCCTCCGCCGTCGAGAAGAAGCCCTTCGCGAGGAGCGGCGCGTCGGTCGCGGCTCGCGCCGCCCGGAGATCGGCCCACGAGCCCGCGAAGCGCTCGTCGACGAGCACCGAGATCGCGGCTGCACCTGCGGCGGCGTACGCGGGGGCGA
This sequence comes from uncultured Actinomycetes bacterium, assembly GCA_963739405.1. GTDB lineage: Bacteria > Actinomycetota > Thermoleophilia > Gaiellales > Gaiellaceae > Gaiella. The sequence continues at coordinate 144,266 of CAVUAH010000015.1, forward strand.
TCCGCGCAGGGTCAGCGTCCGGGCGGAGGTCGCCGGCGGAGGGCGAGCGGCGCTTGATCTCGGCGATCGCGCCGAGACCGGGACCACGGAGAGCGTCCTCGAACCGGCCCATCAGGCGGGCAGCCTCTCGTTCGAGAAGGCGACGAGCCGCTCGAGAGTCGTCGCTGCTGCGCCCGAGTCCACGGCGGCCGCCGCTGCCTCGACGCCCTCACCGAGGTCGTCGGCGAGCCCGGCTGCGACGATGGCCGCGCCGGCGTTGAGGACCACCGCGTCTCGGCGCCCGCTGCGCTCCCCGTCGAGGACGCGCCGCACGGCATCGGCGTTGGCCCTTGCGTCGCCGCCCTGGAGCTCCTCCGGAGAGGTCGGGTAGATCCCGAGCGACCGCGGGTCGAGCTCCCACTCGCGGATCTCGCCCTCGTCGACCTCGACGACGAGGCTCGGTCCCGACGGCGAGAGCTCGTCGAGGCCGCCGTCGCCATGGACGACGAACGCCCGTCGGGCACCGAGGCCTGCGAGCGTCTCTGCGTACCTGCGGGCGAGCGACGCCGAGTAGACGCCGAACACGCCGTCGCGCGCGCCCGCCGGGTTCGCGAGCGGGCCGAGGACGTTGAAGACCGTGCGCGTGCCGAGCTCCTGCCGCACGGGTGCGGCGTGCCGCATCGCGGGATGGTGGATGCGCGCGAACATGAATCCGAAGCCGTGCTCGTCGATCGACAGCGCGATCCGCTCGGGCGACTGCTCGAGGGCGATGCCGAGCTGCTCCAGCACGTCCGCCGACCCGCAGGCCGAGCTCGCCGACCGATTGCCGTGCTTGGCGACGGCGGCCCCCGCCGCGGCGGCGACGAGCGCGGCCGCGGTCGAGATGTTGAACGTCCCGGCGCCGTCGCCGCCCGTGCCGACGACGTCGACGAGCGGGCCCCGGGTCGGCGTCACGGGAACGACGTGGGCCGACATCGCATCCGCGAAGCCCGCGATCTCGTCCGCCGTCTCCCCTTTCGCGCGCAGGGCGACGAGGAGGCCGCCGATCTGCGCCGACGTGGCGTCGCCGCTCATGACGACGGTCATCACCTCGCGCGCCTCGTCGCGCGTCAGGTCGCGGCCGTCGACGAGGTCGGCGATGACGCGCGTGATCACGCGAGGAAGTTCCGTGCCATCGCGGGACCGAGAGGGGTGAGCACGCTCTCCGGGTGGAACTGGACTCCCTCGACCGGGTGCTCGGCGTGACGGACGCCCATCACCTCGTCGTCGGCGGTGCGCGATGTCACCACCAGCACGTCCGGGACGGTCGTAGCGGCGAGCGAGTGGTACCGACCGACCTCGACCTCGGTCGGCAGGCCCTCGAAGATGCCCTGGCCGTCATGCGTGACCGTGCTCGCCTTGCCGTGCAGCAGCGCGCGCGCCTGTCCGACCTCGCCTCCGAAGGCCTCGACGATCGCCTGGTGGCCGAGGCAGACGCCGAGGGTCGGCGTCGTCGGCCCGAGCCGCCGGATCACCTCGATGGAGACGCCCGCGTCGGCCGGTCGCCCAGGCCCGGGCGAGACCACGAGACGGTCGGCCCGGAGCGCCGCGGCCTCGTCCGGCGTGATCGCGTCGTTTCGCACCGTCACCACCTCGGCGCCGAGCTCCTCGAACAGGTGCACGAGGTTGTACGTGAACGAGTCGTAGTTGTCGATCATGAGGACCTTCATCGCACGACCGTTCCTGACTGCCCCACGGCCGCGTCGCTCCCGGACGCGGACGAGCGCTTGCAACAGACTGTTGCAAAGTGCTCCTCTCGCGCGGAGAGCGTGGCGACGGCGGGGGCAGCCACGTGGCTGGGGGCGATCACGACCCGAGCTCCCGCTCGGCGAGGTCGATCGCCGCCTCCATCGCGGCGAGCTTGCGGAGGCACTCCTCGTGCTCGGCAGCGGCGTCCGAGTCCGCGACGATCCCCGCCCCCGCCTGGAGGTACGCGACGCCGTCCCGCATGACAGTCGTCCGGAGCGTGATGCAGGCATCCATGGTGCCGTCCGGCAGCGAGTAGAGCACTGCACCCGCGTAGGGCCCACGTCGGAAGCCTTCGAGCTCGGAGATCAACTGCATGGCGCGGATCTTGGGCGCGCCGCTGACCGTGCCCGCCGGGAAGCACGCGCGCAGCACGTCGAACGGCGTCACGCCGTCGCGGATCACGCCGACGACCTCCGAGACGAGGTGCGAGACGTGCGAGAAACGCTCCACCTCCATGCTCCGCGCGACGTGCACGGTGCCGGCGCGGCACACGCGCGAGAGGTCGTTGCGGCCAAGGTCGACGAGCATCACGTGCTCCGCCCGGTCCTTCTCCGACGAGAGCAGCCGCTCGACGTCGCCCTCGGTCGGCTCCGTCGTGCCCGCGATCGGGCAGAGGCTCGCCCGGTCGCCCTCGCACGCGACCAGCCGCTCGGGCGAGGAGCCGACGAGGGCGATGCCGTCGAGCTCGAGCAGGAACAGGTACGGCGACGGGTTGACGCGGCGCAGGGCCCGGTAGACGTCGAGCGGAGCTGCCGACGTCGGGCGCTCGGCGCGTTGGGAGGGGACGCACTGGAAGACGTCCCCGGCGACGATGTGGCGCTTGACCGTGCGCACCATCTCCTCGTAGCGCTCGCGATCCGGGAAGCGCCGGAGCGGGCCGGCCGACCCGCGGGTCTCGCGGTGCCACGGGACGCCGGCCTCGAGACGCCCCCCGATCTCCTCCGGGTCGCCCGCGAGCACCTCGGCGGTTCCTGCGCCGTGGTCGAAGCGCACGAGCGTCTCCGCGACCACGAGCCGGCTGTCCGGGAAGCCGTGCCCCGCGACGGGGAGCTCGACTGTCGGCTCGAGCGCGGCGACGTGGTCGTAGGCGAGGTAGCCCACGACGGGGAGCCCGAGGGTCTCTGCGTCCTCGAACGACACGAGTCGCGACCCGGCGCCCATCCAGGAGCTCCGCCCGAGCCGGCCGCGCTCGACCGACTCGAGGAGGAAGCTCGCCGCGCCCATCCCGCGCAGCCTCAGGTACGCCCCGAGCGGGGTCAGGAGGTCGGTCGTGATCGTCGCGGTCGGGTTCATGGGATCCGGAGACGAAAGAGACCTCCTGCGGAGGTCTCGGGCGAAACGGGGCGTGTCGTCGATCGCTAGCGCACGCTCCCGCCTCGCCCGGGGCGCCACCACCGCAACCGGTCGCAGGCGGAAGTCATCGCGAACGAGCCTAGCGGTGCCACGGCCGCGGCGCAACGCAGCGCGTGCGCCGGGATCCCGGCGGTCGGTGGCCGGCTCGACCAGCAGCGCGCGGCTACCCTGGGCCGGTGCCCGCCGCGGTCATCGTCTCCGCCGTCCGCACGCCCTTCGCCCGGATGGGCGGCGGCCTCGCCTCCGTGTCCGCCACCGAGCTCGGCGCGATCGCGATCCGCGCGGGCCTCGAGCGCGCCGGGATCACGGGCGAGGACGTCGGCTACGTCGTGATGGGCCAGGTGCTCCAGGCGGGCGCCGGTCAGGCCCCCGCACGTCAGGCGGCGATCGGCGCAGGGATCCCGAAGGAGGTCCCTGCCGACACGATCAACAAGGTGTGTGCCTCCTCGATCCGGGCGATCGAGATCGCAGAGCTGATGATCGCGGCCGGACGGCACGAGGTCGTCGTGACCGGTGGGATGGAGTCGATGTCGTGCGCGCCCTATCTCCTGCCCAAGGCGCGCTTCGGGTACCGGCTCGGCAACGGCGAGGTGCTCGACCACATGGTCTTCGACGGGCTGACCTCGACGTTCGACGGGCTCCACATGGTGCAACAGGCCTCCGCGGTGTCGCGGGCGCTCGGCGTCTCGCGCGAGGAGCAGGACGCGTGGGCGGCCCGCTCGCACCAGCGCGCCGCCGCAGCGCAGGACGCCGGCAGGCTCGCCGAGGAGATCGTCGCGGTCGGCGACGTCGTCGCCGACGAGGGGATCCGCCGCGACACGACGGTCGAGAAGCTCGCGACGCTGAAGCCGGTGTTCGACCCCGACGGGACGACGACGGCCGGGAACGCCCCCGGTGTGAACGACGGAGCGTCGTGTGTCGTCGTCTGCTCGGAGGGGTGGGCCGCACGTCGCGCGATCGAGCCGCTCGCGCGGATCGTCGGTCATGCGTACGTCGCGGAGGAGTTCGCGTACCTCGCACGCACCCCGGCCGCCGCGGCCCAGCGCGTGCTCGACGCGGCCGGACGGACGATGGAAGACGTCACTCGGGTCGAGATCAACGAGGCCTTCTCGTCCGTCGCCAAGCAGTCGACGCGGATGCTCGGTGTCGACGAGGATCTGGTCAACGTGAACGGCGGGGCGGTCGCCCTCGGCCATCCGATCGGAGCCTCCGGCGGGCGCATCACGGGGACGCTCGTGCACGAGCTGCGGCGCAACGGCGGCGGGCTCGGGCTCGCGGCGATCTGCTCGGGCGGCGGCCAGGGCGACGCGCTCCTCCTCGAGGTCTGAGCTGGCGCGGCTCACGCTCGTCGCCGTCCTCGCCGCGCTGGTCCTCGCGCCCGGCGCGCTCGCGCTCGCGTGCCCGAACGTGCCGCTCGACGAACGGCTCGCGGAGGTCGACGCCGCCTTCGTGGGGCGGGTGACTGCCGAGCGCCCCGTTCCGGAGGGCAGCCTCTACCGCTTCGTCGTCGACCAGAAGGTCAAGGGCCCGATCGGGCGCGAGGTCGAGGTGCGTACCGCCCAGCCTCTCGTCGACGCGACCGACAAGCCGATCGTCCGCGACGAGGCGCTCGGTGTCCTCGCGAACCTCGACGGCGCCGAGCTCGTCACGGAGTCGTGCCTCCTGAGCGACCCCGGGACGCTGCTCGCGACCAGCGACGAGCCGCGCGGGAACGGGATCAAGGTCGTGGTCGGCCTCGTGATCCTCGCGGCGGTCCTGGCGTACTCGATCAGGCGGCTCCGACACCGCCGGGCGCAGCTCGCCGCCGGCGGTAGGCTCGACCGGTGAGCTTCGAGCGCGTTCTCGTCGTCGGCGCCGGCCAGATGGGCGCCGGCATCGCGCAGGTCGTCGCCGCATCCGGACGAAAGGTGCTGCTGCACGACCCGTTCCCCGGTGCCGTCGAGCGCGGGCTCGCGACGATCGAGCGCAGCCTGACCAAGCTGCACGAGAAGGGAGGGCCGCAGCCGGCGGAGGTGCTCGCCAGGATCGCCTCCGTCGATGCGCTCGAGGAGGCCGACCTGATGATCGAGGCGATCGTCGAGAGCGCGGAGGAGAAGAAGCAGCTCTTCCGTCAGGCCGACGAGTCGCTCCCGGCCGCCGCGGTCCTCGCATCCAACACGTCCTCGATCCCGATCACCGAGCTCGCCGCCGTGACGTCACGGCCGGAGCGCGTGATCGGAATGCACTTCTTCAACCCGGTGCCGGTGCTCGAGCTCGTCGAGGTGATCCGGGCCGACCAGACGTCGGACGAGACCGCCGACGCCGTGGTGGCGCTCGCCCGAGACCTCGGCAAGACGCCCGCGGAGGCGAACGACTTCCCCGGCTTCGTCTCGAACAGGATCCTGATGCCGTTCATCAACGAGGCCGCGTACGCCCTGATGGAGGGGGTCGCGGAGCCCGAGGCGATCGACACCGTCGCACGGCTCGGCTTCGCGCATCCCATGGGCCCTCTCGCCCTCGCCGACCTGATCGGTCTCGACACGTGCGTGGCGATCATGGAGGTGCTCCACGACGGGCTCGGCGACCCGAAGTACGCGCCCTGTCCGCTCCTGCGCAGGCACGTGGCCGCCGGACGTCTCGGGCGGAAGTCCGGCCGCGGCTTCTACGTGTACGGGTAGCGCCGCGGCTCCGGCGTCGTCGCACGCAACCACCGGATGGTGTCCGACTCGAAGTCGGACACCATGCGCGCCGGACCCGGCCTCGGTAACACGCAGCCATCCGGAGGTGTCCGACTTCGAAGTCGGACACCGTGCTGCGTCGGACGCGGCGCACCCCGCGCCTAGACTCCCGCCGTGGACTTCGCCCTCACCGACGAGCAGCGCGAGATCCAGGCGCTCGCGCGAGAGTTCGCAGAGGCCGAGATCGCGCCGCACGCGGCGGAGTGGGACCGCGAGCACCGGTTCCCGCGCGAGGTCGTCACGCGCCTGGGCGAGCTCGGCCTGATGGGCGTCTGCATCCCCGAGGAGCTCGGTGGCGCCGGAGCCGACTTCGTCTCGTACGTGCTCGTCCTCGAGGAGCTGTCGCGCGCCGACGCCGGCGTGGGGGTGACGGTCGCCGTGCATACGAGCGCCGCGACCCTGCCGATCCTCGCGTTCGGCACGGACGAGCAGAAAGTGCGGTTCGTGCCGCCGCTCGCGCGCGGGGAGGCGCTGGGCGCATTCGCGCTCACCGAGTCGGGATCCGGGTCGGACGCGGCGTCGCTCCGTACGGCGGCGGTCCGCGAGGGAGACGCCTGGAGGATCGACGGCACGAAGCAGTGGTGCACCAACGGCAGCCACGCGTCGACCTTCCTGCTGTTCGCCCGCACGGACCCGTCCACCGCCGGCGCGCGCGGCGTCTCGGCATTCCTGCTCGATCGCGAGCACGTGGAGGTCACGCGCGAGGAGGAGAAGCTCGGGCTCCACTCGTCGTCGACCGCCGGACCTCCGCCTCGACGGCGCTGTCGTCCCCGGCGACCGCCTGCTCCACGAGGAGCGCAAGGGCTTCGCCGTCGCGATGGCGACGCTGGACGGGGGCCGGATCGGGATCGCGGCGCAGGCCGTCGGCATCGCCCAGGCCGCCCTCGACACGGCCCGCGCCTACGCGCTCGAGCGAGAGCAGTTCGGCAGCCGCATCGCGGACTTCCAGGCGATCCGGTTCACGCTCGCCGACATGGCGACCGAGATCGCCGCCGCACGCCAGCTTACTCTGCGGGCGGCCTGGCTCAAGCAGGCGGGTCTCCCGCACGGCGCAGAAGGGGCGATGGCGAAGCTCTTCGCGTCCCGTGTCGCCGTGCGAGCGAGCACGGACGCGATCCAGGTCCTCGGCGGCTACGGCTACACGCGCGAGTTCCCGGCGGAGCGCTACTACCGCGACGCCAAGATCACCGAGATCTACGAGGGGACGAGCGAGATCCAGCGCATCGTCATCGCCCGCGAGCTGCTGCACGCCGCGGACGCGAGGGGGGCGTGACGGCGTGCCGAGGAACCGCGACGAGCCGGTCCGCCTGACGAGGATCTACACGCGCGGCGGGGACGCCGGAGAGACGTCGCTCGGCGACGGCTCGCGGGTCTCGAAGCTCGACGGCAGGATCGCGGCCTTCGGCACGGTCGACGAGCTCAACGCCGCCCTCGGCGCGGCCCTGGCCGCCGACACGCCGGTCGAGCTTCGGCCGGTCCTCGAGCGCGTCCAGAACGAGCTCTTCGATCTCGGAGCGGATCTGTCGGTGCCGGTCGAGGTCGAAGGTCGCCTCCGGGTCGAGCAGGCGATGGTCGACCGCCTCGAGGAGGACTGCGACCGCTTCAACGCCGGGCTGCTCGAGCTCCGGAGCTTCGTGCTGCCCGGTGGTAGCACGGTCGCGGCCTGGCTCCATGTCGCGCGGACGATCTGCCGCCGCGCGGAGCGCGAGACCCTGCGCGCGACGGCGGACACCGAGATCTCTCCGCTGGTTGCCGTGTACCTGAACCGCCTCTCCGATCTCCTCTTCATCCTTGCGCGGGCGGCGAACGCGCTCTCCGGCAACGACGAGCCGCTCTGGAAGCCGGGCGCGACACGCGGCTGACGCGTCCCGGCGGAGCGGGAGAGGTCTTCGCTGTCGCACTGCGGCTCGGCCTGACCTCGTTCGGGGGGCCGATCGCTCACATCGGCTACTTCCGCCGGACCTACGTCGAGCAGCGTCGTTGGGTCGACGAGCAGGAGCTGTCGGAGCTCGTCGCGATCGCCAACCTGCTGCCCGGGCCGTCGTCGAGCCAGCTCGGGATGGCGATCGGGGCGAGGCGGGCCGGAGCCCTCGGCGGGCTGGCCGCGTGGGTCGGGTTCACGCTGCCGTCCGCGGTCGCGATGACCGCGCTCGCGCTCGTGATCGGATCGGCCGACGTGAGCGGCGCGGGCTGGGTGCACGGCCTCGAGCTCGTCGCGGTGCCGGTCGTGGCGCTCGCCGTGCTCGCGATGCGGCGTTCGCTCGCTCCGGACGCGTCCCGGCTCACGCTGGCCGCCGTCGCGGGTGCGATCGCGATCGTCTGGCACGGCTTCGGCGGGCAGGCGACCGCGATCGCGCTCGGTGGGCTCGTCGGCGTCGTCGCCTTCCGAGATCGGACGCGGCCGCTCGAGGCGCTGACGACTCCGTTCCGCGGCCCGGCGCTCGCGGCGGCCGCGAGCCTCGTGGCGTTCGGCGCGCTGCTGATCGGCCTCGGGCCGCTCGCGCGGGCGACGGGCAGCCAGGCGCTCGAGCTCGTGCACGCGATGTACCGCTCGGGAGCGCTCGTCTTCGGCGGGGGTCACGTCGTGCTGCCCCTGCTGCACGACGCGGTCGTCGCGCCGGGGTGGGTCGGGGAGCAGGAGTTCCTCGCAGGCTACGGGCTCGTCCAGGCGATGCCCGGCCCGCTGTTCACGTTCTCCGCCTACCTCGGGGCGATCCAGCACCCGTCGCCGAACGGCGCGGCCGGCGCAGCTCTCGCGCTGGTCGCGATCTTCCTGCCGTCGTTCCTCCTCCTCGGAGGCGTGCTTCCGCTCTGGTCGTCGATCCGGGCCCACGGGGCGGTACAGGCGGCGCTCGTCGGTATCGGCGCGGCGGTCGTCGGGGTGCTCGCGGCGGCGCTCTGGAACCCTGTGCTGACGACGTCGATCGACGGTGTCGGCGACATCGTGTTCGCGCTCGCTCTGCTGCTCGCGCTCCGCGTGCTCCCCGTCTGGGCCGTCGTGCCGCTCGCGGCCGCAGGAGGCGCAGTCTTCTTCTGACCGACCGCGGCCGGCCCGTCAGCTCGCGATCGCAACGACGGGCCACGTCCCCGAGAGCCAGTCGGTGAGCTTCGTCGCGGGCATCGGGTGCCCGAGGTAGAACCCCTGCGCGAGATCGCAGCCGAGCGAGAGCGCCGCCTCCCAGGCGAGCTTGCTCTCGACACCCTCCGCGACCGTCTCGAGCCCGAGCCCGTAGGCGAGGCCGACGAGCGAGCGGACGATCGCGTCCGAGCGGCCGCCGCGGCCGGCCTCGTGCAGGAACATGCGAATCGATCTTGACCTGGTGGAGCGGGAGCGTGCGGATCGCGGCGACCGACGACGCCCGGCCGAGATCGTCGAGCGAGAGCCTGACGCCGAGGTCGCGCAGGTGCCGGACGACCGTCGTGTCCAGCTCCGAGCCTGCGCCCGGCCCGGACGGGACGACCTCGAGGGTCAGGCGCTCGGGCGCGATCCCCGCCTTGTCGAGAAGCACCTCCAGGCCTGCGATCAGCTCGCCGTCGTCGATCATCCGGTAGGGAACGTTGATCGCGGCGCCCAGCACGTGGCCGTGGGCCTCCCACTCGTGAAGGCGGCGCAGCGCATCGCGCGCGACGGCGAGGGTGAGGGTTCGAACGAGCGGCGTGCGCTCGACGTGGGGGACGAACTCCGTCGGACCGACGAGGATGTCGCCGCGGAGGCGCCGCACGAGCGCCTCGACCGAGCGAACGACGCCGGACGGCAGCTCGACGATCGGCTGGTAGTGGACGACGATCTCCCCCTGCTCGATCGCGTGCTCGAGGTCGCGCACGATGCCGCCGTCGAGCGGAGGCCGCGGCACGACCGATTCGTCGCTCGTGTCGCGCTTGGTCGCGTACATCTGGCCGTCGGCGCGCGCGAGGAGGTCGACCGGGGTGACGCCGTCGCGCGGGAAGAGCGCCCAACCGATCGACGCGTCGAGCTCGACCAGTGCTCCCTCGACGCGGTAGGGCCGCCGAAGGGCATGCCGCAACCGGCCGGCGAGCGCTGCGGCTTCGCTGTCCTCGCCGGTGCCGAGCGACAGGACGACGAACTCGTCTCCGCCGACGCGCGCCACCGTGTCCGACTCCCGCACGACCGACTCGAGGCGGCGGGCGATGGTCTTCAGGACGGCGTTCCCGGTCTCGTGCCCACGGATGTCGTTCACGCCCTTGAACCCGTCGAGATCGACGACGAGCAGCGCGAACTGCTCTCCCGAGCGCCGCGATCGTGCGAGCGCCTGCGAGACCCGGTCGTCGAGGAGCTCGCGGTTGGGTAGCCCGGTGAGCGCGTCGCGAAGCGCCGCCCGCTGCGCCGCGAGGAGTCGCGTCACGAGCAGGGTCGTCGCGGCGCCCGCGAGCGCGGTGATCGCCATCGCGACGACGAATGCCGCGATCGGTCGCTCGGTCCGGCTCAGGTCGAGGGCGGCGATGCCGCCGATGCCGATCAGCGAGACCGCAGCCGCCGGCCACATCAGCCAACGGCGTGCAGGCCTTCGAATATGAGGCTCCCGCACTTCCCCCTCGATTTCTCACGCCCCGACGCCAAGGAGCGGGCGCGTGCTCCGCAGTCCTCGGATCGTCGTGGACACCCGTTCGATCCACCGCCACCCGACCGGGGGGTTCCCGTCCCTCGTCCGGGGGAGAGGATTTCGGCTGCACGAGGGTGAATGTCGCTGCGTGCGCATGCGCGTCGCTGCCGTCGTCGTCTGGGTCGCGCTCGCGGCGTGCTGCGTCTGGGCGTTCGGCTTCACGGTCGAGGCGCTCGTCGACGCGCTCGGCTGCGCGGTGATCGTGGCGGTCACCGTCACCGACCTCGAGCGGCGTATCGTGCCGAACCGGATCGTGCTTCCGGCGCTCGCGGTCGCGCTCGCCGTCCAGACGATCCGCGACCCGTCCGTCGAGTGGATCGTGTCGGCGCTCGGTGCGGGCGGCTTCTTCCTGCTGCTCGCCCTCGTCTACCCCGCGGGCCTCGGCATGGGTGATGTGAAGCTTGCGGCATTCCTCGGAGCGTGGCTCGGCTACGACGTTGCCGTCGCTCTGTTCGCCGGCTCGCTGCTGGGAGTGATCCCCGCGATCGTGGCACTCGCCCGGGGCGATGACGGGCGGAAGACGACTCTGCCGTACGTCCCTGCCCTGGCGGCGGGAGCCGTGATCGGCCTGTTCTTCGGCGACGCCCTCCTCGATGCGTGGCTGGGCTGACGTGCGTCGCGACTACTCGAGCGACGCCAGCTCGAGCACGGCGCAGCGGCGATCGTCGCCCGGGAGCGGCGAGGTAGTGAGACGGATGCATCGATAGGGGCCGTCGTCGAGCTCGACGAGCGCTCCGGGCACGGGCGCGGCTCCGCCGCGTACGAGGAGCCGATAGCGGTCGGCCGCCGCGAGCGCGACATGCTCGTCCTCGCGGGCCGACGGTCGCTCGGAGGCGGCCAGGACCTGGCCGAGCCCGTCGAGCTTGCGCGCGAGGTCCGCCAGCTGGCTCGCACGGTGCTCGAGCTCCTGCTCGCGTAGACGTTGCGCGTCCTCGCGACGCTCCACGGCCGCCGCCCGGAGCTCGACGGCACCGAGTGCCCGTCTCCGGTCGTCGATCTTTGCCTCCGCCTGCTCGATCACGGTCTCGCGGGCATCGAGCTCTGCCGAGCGGACGCTCAGCTCCGCCTGCCGGAGGTCGAGCTCCGCCGCGCCGTCGCGAAGGATCTGCTCGACCTTGAAGTGGAGCTCGCGCGCTCGCTCCTCGCGATGCTCGAGCTCCTCGACCGCCGCACGGATCTGCGTGGAGCGCTCCTCGAGCTCACGACCGCGCTCGGTGATCAGGTCGGCCACCGCGTCGGCCGGGTCGGACTGTGCGAAGAGCCCGCGCAGGCGACCACGCGCCTTCTCGTCGGGGCCGCTGCGACCAGGCGACTGCTCCCACTCTCGCTCGTTGCGTGCGTGCCGCTCCATGATCCTCCGTCGGAGTGGTGCGCCGGCGACACATCCTCAGCCGTCGAGTTCGAATGGGCCGCCGGCGTGCATCGTGGTTCTCCACCTCAGGACCGTCTCCTCCCCGAAGGGGTAGGCCGACTCAACCGTCCGGGGGAGGACTGGCGCCCGGCGCTCGCGTACAAAGGGGAGTATGGATGCCATGGGTGCTCGTCTCCTCGCCGCGCGGATCGCTGCGGGCGTGCGGATCGGAAGCGTGATCGAGCTCGTGTCAGGCACCGACCCCGAGCTTCGGCCCGGCGATCGCGGCGTGGTTCGCGGGATCGACGCGGGCGGGGCAGTGGAGGTGGAGTGGGAGCGCGGCTTCAACCGCGCGATCGACCCACGACAGTCCACCTACCGGGCGCTTCCCGCGGCGTAGGGCTCGCCCGCTCGGATCTTTCGCGTGCCCGGCCTCGGCCGGGCACGCGCGCTCGACGACGGAAGACGCTGCGTGTCGCTCGAGGCCGGTCGACTCAGCGGCTGCCGAGGTCGAGCGTGACGATCCACGTCGACTCGCCGCCGAACACGCCACCCGCCGCGGGGTTGAAGACGACGGCGATGCCGGCGTCGCGGAAGCTCTTGCGCAGGAGGTTCTCCCGGTGGCTCGGCGATCCCATCCAGGCGTCGACGATCGCGTTGGCGGATGGCGCCGCACCGCCGAACATCGCGAGGTTCTCGCCCACGGTGAAGCCCTTCGAGCCGGGCACGTAGAACCGCTCGATCCGCTGGGAGAACGACGTGCCGTTCCGCGATTCGTGCGAGAAGAACCCGTAGGTGGCCATCGCGCGCGAATGCGCCACGGCGGAGCGTGAGAGCGCCGCCGACGCCGCGAACGGTGCGAGACGGTGGGTCGCACGCACGGCGTTGACCTGCCGGAGGACGAGGTCCTCGAGGGACGGCTGGCGCGTGACGGTCGCCTGCGTCGACCCCGCTGCCAGCGCCGACGACGCACTCAGGGCGCCGACCGACACCGCAAGCGTCGCGAGCAGGAGCACAGATGTCCGTCTCGGGGACATTCGCTAGTTCTATCGTCGCAGGACGCGCTCCGTGCGTCCCTCTTTTGGGGGGGTCCGGGCTGACGAGGACGGCGGGGCTCTAGCCCCACCAACCCCAGATCCAGCCGAGGAGCAGGAACCAGCGGAAGCCCCAGCCTGGCCCGCTGCCCGGCTGCGCGGCGCCTTGCGCGCCCTGATCGCTGCCTGTGCCCGTCTGGCTGCCCTGGCTGCCCTGGGCGTTGTCCTGAGCGCCCTGGCCGCCCTGGTCGCCGCCTGTGCCGGTTGGGTCTGCCTGGGTGCCAGAGTCGGGCGGGGTGCCCTGGCTCGAGCCGTCATCGGCCGGTGTGGTTCCCTGACCCGTGTCCTGACCGACCTGGCTGCCGTCGCCCGCCGGTGTGCTTCCCGGCCCGGGTCGGGGCCCGGGCCCGCGGCAGGATCCCCCGGGTCGGTGGCGCCCGGGTCGGTGGTGCCCGGGTCGGTGGTGCCCGGGTCGGTGGTGCCCGGGTCGGTGGTGGCGCCCTGCCCGGCTCCGTCTGCGCCCCCGGCCTGGCCTTCGTTGCTTCCCTGACCGCCCTGGCTGCCGTTCCCGTTACCGGTCCCGTTCCCGATCCCGCAGCCTGCGCCGTTCCCCGGGCCGTTGCCTCCGCCCGGGCACCCCTGGCCGGGCGAGTCGTTCCCCTGCCCCGGAGATGTCCCGGTCCCGCCGTCGGCGGGAGGAGTCGTGTCGCCCGGCGGCGTCGACGTGCCTCCGGGGGTCCCGGAGCCGGCGGTCCCGGAGCCACCCGTGTCACCGGACGAGCCGGAGCTGCCGGCGTCGCCGGTCGAGCCGGAGCCGCCGGCCTGGCCGTCTCCGCTCGTGGGCGCTACGCCCGGCTGATCGGCGGGCGCCGACGGCCCGGACGACCCCGGCGCCGGCGGCGTACCGGGTTGCGGCTCGGTTCCGCCTGCCGGCGGCAGTGTGGGAGTCTGCGGAGCTGCTGCCCCCGGATCCGTGCCGGGCGCCGAGCCGGACGGGGGAGGAGTGCTCGGGGGCGTCGAGTCCGAAGGTGGCGAGGTGGTCGGCGGCGCGGAGCCCGAGGGAGCCTCGGGTGCGCTCGGGCCGCTCGAGGCGCCTGGCGATGCGGCGTCGGAGCCCGCGCCCTGGGTCGTCCCTGTCACGTCACCGGTCGCTCCCGTGTCGCCGGTGTCGCTGCTCGAGGGCGACGCCTCGCCGGAAGGCTGCGACACATCGCCGGCGGTGACCACGTCCCCTGCTGCGACCGAAGAGCCCCCGGACGCGCTCGTCGCGCCGCCCGTCGGGGCAGAGGTACCGGTCGTCCGGGTCGTTGACGCCCCGTGCGGCGCCGCAATCGGGCCGGTGCCAGCCGAGCCCCCGCCGGTCTGCGCCTTCGCCGCGACGGACGAGCTGGGCTCGCCGAGTCCCTGCACACCCTTGTATGCGACACCCGTGGCGATCGTGCCGACGGCGATCACGGCTGCGACCTTGAGTGCAGCGGCGACCAGCGAGCCGCCGACGGCAGCGCCGCCCGTGCCGGCGGCCGTCCCCCCGGCTCCAGCGCCGGCGGCTCCAGCCGCGCCCGCGCCGTTCGTGCCGGCTCCTGCGCCTGCAGCAGTGCCGATCGTCGGCAGCGAGGCGGCCGCGGCGGCATCCGGGACACCCTTGAACAGCGCAAGGCCGATCGGCAGAGGAAGCACCGCGAGGCCCTTGAACGCACGCCGCTGTCGCTTCTGGGTCTCGGCGAGCCTGGCGCAGTCGGCGCACTCGGCGAGATGCTCGTCGAGCCGACGCTTCTCCTTGCGCGACAGGCGGCCGTCGAGCTGCTTCGAGATCGCGAGCTCGGCGCTCTGGCACGTGACGAGGTTCTCGAGCTCCTCGGCGAGCGACCGGCGGGCGCGGAAGAGGAGGGTCTCGAGCGCTGCGGTCGTGAGACCGAGCAACCCGGCGATCTCGGCATACGAGCGTCCCTCGAGCTCGCGCAGGACGAGGGCCTCGCGCTGGGTCGGCGGGATCCGCTGCAACGCCCGCACGAGCTCGTCGAGCTCGATGTCCTCCTCCGCATCGGCGACGGGGACGTCCTGCACGAGCTCCACCTCGGCGGGGCGCGCAGCCGCCTGGCGCCAGCGCTGCCGCACGACGTTCTGCGCGATCGCGATCAGCCAGCCCGACGCGTTGCGCGGCGTCTCGCCGCGCTCCAGCGCGCGCAGCGCGTTCACGAATGTCGTCTGGGTGACGTCCTCGGCATCTGCGTGGTTGCCGAGGACGGCGTACGTGTAGCGATAGACCTCTCCGACGTGGTGGCGGTAGAGGTCGTCGAGCGCAGCAGCGGCGCGGGTGCTGGTCTCAGTGGCTGCCATATCCGGGCCTCACGTTCAGGGATTCTCGCCGCGCGCGCATCCCCCTTACAGAGTCTTTACATCCGAGCGCGCAAGTTTCGCGACCGCGCCGCATCTACGTCGGTGAAGGGCAATCACAACGATGACCATGACGCTCTCACGTACCACATCGACCGGCCAGATCCTCGTCCCGACGGCTCATGCGGCCGAGCCGTCGGCGGCGCGGGCGACGGCACCCCGGCCGAGCGGGACGTGGACGACCGAACTGGGCACGACGACCGTGCACGACGGATGTGTGTCGTTGACGGCAAGAACACTCGCTGCGGCGTTGGCGGCCGCCGCGGCGAGGCCGTCACTCTCGACGCAGGACGCGACCGGCCTCGCCCGAGAGGGGCGGAGCGCGAGGCCGATGGTCGCTCCCGGAATCGGGAATCGACACCGAGCGAATGTAGGGGTCCCACGGCAGTACGACGCTCGCCCCGGAGTGGGGGCCGGGGAGAGCAAGAGCGTTGGGGAGGACGACCGGCGGCGGCGTCCTCCCCTTCACTTTGCCTCGGGGCAGGTGTCCGACTTCAGTCGGACACCGCCGGCCTGCGTTGGCGGTCGCCGGCAGGTGTCGGACTGAAGTCCGACACCGGTACTGTACGGAACGCCGACCGGCGGCGGCGTCCTTCCGCCGGGTGTCCGACTTGAAGTCGGACACCCGACGTCGTGCGTCGGCGGTCGCCGGCAGGTGTCGGACTGAAGTCCGACACCGGTGCTCTACGGAAGGCCGACCGGCGGCGGCGTCCTTCCGCCGGTGTCCGACTTCAGTCGGACACCCGACGTCGTGCGTTGGCGGTGGCCGGCAGGTGTCGGACTGAAGTCCGACACCGGTACGAACGGAAGGCCGACCGGCGGCGGCGTTCTCCCCTGCATCGTGGTCGGGGCCGGTGTCCGACTTCAGTCGGACACCCGACGTCGTGCGTGGCCGGTCGCCGCAGGTGTCGGACTGAAGTCCGACACCGGTACTAACGAAACGCCGACCGCTCGTCCGGCGTGACGCGCGGCAGGGCGAACGTCAGCACCGTCGGGCCCGCCGGCGGCACTGTCGATCTCGAAGGTGCCGCCGAGCATCCGTACCCGCTCGCCGATGCCGACGATGCCGAGCCGGCCACGCTGCGCGGCCCGCGCGAGCGCGCGGCCGACGTCGAAGCCGTGGCCGTCGTCCGTGATCCGAACCTCGATCGACGCGCGCCGCATCCGGAGCCTGATCTCCACCGTCGCGGCCCCGGAGTGCTCGCGGACGTTCGAGAGCGACTCCTGGATCGCCCGGTAGACGGCGATTCGCTGCGCGGAGGTGAGCGACTCGGGGTCGCCTCGGATCTCGAGCCTCGTCTCGATCCCGGTTCGCTCGACGAACGCGTCGACCTCGCGATGCAGGATCTCGCCGAGCGGGCGGGTGATGATGCTCCGCGACTCGAGCGAGCGGGAGAGCTCGCGGAGCTGCCGATCGAGCTCGGTGACGCGCGCGAGGACGTCATCGAAGCGTCCGGCGGCGCGCTCGCGGTGCGAGTCGGAGATGAACGGGTAGACCTGGTCCCGGAGCAGCGAGACCTCGGCGCCGAGCGAGAGCACGTCCTGGATGGGGCCGTCATGGAGATCGAAGCCGATCCGCATGAGCCGCTGCTCGCCGGCGCGGACGAGGATCCGCTCGCGCTCGGCTGAGCGCTCGAGGAGCAGCTCCCTCTCGTAGATCACGGACATCGCGAGCGCGGTCGAGGCCAGGTAGGCATCGGCGCGCGAGGCGGGTTGCGCTACCCGCGCGACGATCGCCGCGCTCGGCGTCCCGAACCGGCGGACGAGCGCCGATCGGAGCGAGCGCGGGCCGAGCAGGCTCAGCGAGCCGCCACGAAGTGCCGACTTCGCCGTCGCGCGCGCACGACGGCTCGCCGCCGCGTCCCCGAGCGAGAGGACCGCCTCGATCATGCCGTCCTCCGCGCGCCACAACGACGCCTCGCTCGCGACCCCGAGCACGACGAGCAGTCGGAGCTGGATCTCGCACGCGACGAGCGGCGGCAGCTCGATCAGAAGCGGGCTCACCGATGCGACGCGGTGAGCGTCGAAGCGTGCTGCGTCCACCGGCTCGTCCCTGGCCTCGGCCAGCGCCGCGACAGCGACCGTTGCGTCGTGCTCGTCGAGGATCCCCTCCGCGGCCAGGAAGACGAGCGCGTTCGCAACGTAGGTCCCGGTTGCAAGGCGATCCGAGGCGTCGCTCCGGCCGCCGCCCTCCAGCGCGACGAGCGCGCTGCGATGCGCCGCCCGGAGGAGCGGATGCGCACGAGCCGGTGTGTCGGCCAGAAGCGCCCGGTGAGCGCTCTCGAGCCGGTGCGGAGCACCGACGGCCGTCCGCGGGGCGGGATCCGCCCGGTCCGCCATGAGATCGCCTCCGCCGCTCGTGGACGCGGCGGACGTCACCTCGGCCCCACCGTCCCTCGGGAGGCGCTCACGGGGTTTGCGGGGCTGGGGGTTCGCCTGCTGTCCATCTCGTGCCCGCCCCCTCGTTCATCGTGTCGGCCACGACCCCTGCACGGAACCCCTGAGACTACACGGCTTTGCGCTCGATCGCGTCCTGGATCGCCGTGACGACGCCCTCGGTGTCGTCCCATTTCTCGTACACGCGCATCCCGGTCGGCGCGGTGCCGCCCGCGTTCTCGCCGACGAGCACGACGGTTGCCTCGGGCCTGCGTGCGCGCGTGATGTGGGCGAGGCGGAGCCCTTCCGTGACTGCCCCGGCATCGATCACGACGACGTCCGCGGACTCGCCGCCCGCGACCTCCGCCGCCCGCGAGGGCGGAACGCTCGCGACGACGCCGATCCCCTTCCCGTCGAGCAGGAAGCGGACGAGCTTGACGTAGCGCTGATCTCCCGAGGCGAGGACGACGGCCCCGCGACGCTCGCCGTCGAAGTCGGCGACCGCGACGGGTGCCGCATCGTCCGCAGCCCGGGCGGCCCAGGCGACGCGGTCGCCGAGCGCGAGACCGCGGCGCTCGCACTCGCCGGCCCGGAGCTCCACGATCTCGCGCGCGCCCCGGCACGACGCCGTCTTGAACGGCTGGAGGTCAGGGACGATCTTGACCACGATCTGATCGGCGTCGAGGAAGACGACGTCGATCGGAAAGCGCATGAACGCCGTGTGGATCGACCATGCCGGGCGGAGCAGCACGCCATGGCCCGACGTCAGGTCGCGCTTCCCGAGCAGGCCGCGAAGGCGCCGGCCCGTGGAGTCGGCGACGGTCACGGACTCTGCGACGACGCGCCCGTCCTCCCGGCGCAGCGTCAGGTTCGGGACGGGGCGCACGACGTCGCGCTAGCCGAGAACGTCCATGACCGTGATCATCACCGGCAGGAGCAGCACGATGAAGAGCGCGGGCATGATCAGGAACATGATGGGGAAGAGGATCTTCACCGGCGCCTTCTGCGCCCGCTCCTCGGCATAGGCCCGCTGCCGCTTGCGCAGCTCGATCGCGAGGTTCCGCATGATCTGGCCCGTCGAGACGCCCATCGTCTCGCCCTGCGAGATCGAGCGCGAGAACATGCGCACGCCCGGCGTGTCGACGCGGACGAGGAGGTTCTCGAGCGCCTCGACGAGGGTGAGGCCCATGTTCTGCTCCTGGAGCGTCAGCCGCACCTCCGACGAGAGGGGCTCCCTGATCTTCCCGGCCGACAGGCGGAGCGACTGCGGGAAGCTGAGACCGGCCTCGAGCGTGACGACGAGGAGGTCGATCAGGTCGGGCAGCCCGCGCTCGACCTGCTCGCGGCGCTTCTTGGCCCGCGTGTCGACGACGAACGTCGGGATGACCCAGCCGAGCACGGCTGCGCCGACGATCGCCAGTAGCAGCAGCGCTGCGCTGGCCCCGGCTACGAGCGCCCAGCCAGAGGGCGAGGAACGCACACGCGAGTGCCGACAGGAGCTGCGTGCCGAGCAGGCGCTCGGGCGTGGAGCCGTACATCCCGGCCGAGATGAGCCTGGCGCGGTAGTCCTTCCCTCGGAGGCGCGTGAATCGTTGCCCGAGGTAGCGTCCCGGCGGACGTGGCGAGGTCGTCCAGCCGCGTCCGCAGGCCCGGGCCCTGATCCTTGCGCGACGACGCGGGAATCGACCCGGCGAACCCGTACGCGCTGATCTGCTCGATCGTCTCCGTGGAGGGGCCGGCCGGGGCGACGAGGGCGCGAATCACCATGGTGACCGCGACCCCGAGGAGGAACAGGCCGAGAATGAGTGCGAAGTAGGTCATGGGGTCAGAGCTCGATCGTGACGATCTTGCGGATGATGTAGAAGCCGAGCAGCGTCATGAAGATCGCGGAGATCCCGGCGACCTGGCCGATCGTCTGGTGGAACAAGCGGGTCGAGGTGCGCGGGGTTGACGAGCAAGAGGAACACGAAGATCCCGATCGGCACCATCGCGATGATCACCGACGAGAACTTGCCCTGCGCGGTGAGCACCGTGACGAGCCGGCGGACGTCCATCCGGGCGCGAATGTTCGTGGTCACCTGATCGAGCACCTCCGCCGTGTTGCCCCCCGCCTCGCGCTGCACGAGCGCGAGGACGGCGAGCTGGTCGATGTCCGTGTTCTGCATCCGCTTCGCCGTCACCTCGAGCGCCTCGTCGAGCGGGATGCCGAGCTGCTCGTCGGTGACGACGCGGCTGTACTCGCGCTTCGACGGCTCCGGCGCCTCGTCGGCGACGACGCCCATCGCTCCCGCGAGGCTGTGCCCTGCGCGGAGCGCGGAGGCGAGGACGTCGAGGTTCTCGGGCAGCTGCTCGGCGAAGTCGTTGCGCACCTTCCGGGCCTTCCCGCGAACGAAGAAGTTGAGCCCGATCGGCGGGACGAGCCCGAGGATCGCCCAGAACGGAGAGATCGCGACACCACCGATCACCGCGATCAGCGAGCCCCGCAAGCACCGACAGCACCACCATCCTCGTCGGGTCATGCTTGATCTGCGCGACGTCGACGTCCTCGGCGAAGCCCTCCATCCAGCGCCAGTTGCGCCGCCGCTGCTTCTGCTGGCCGACCGAGGCGAGGAGGAGGTCGACCTCCTTCCTGCGCTGCGCGGCGTGCTCCTCGGCCGGGAGCGTGACGAAGTCACCGAGCCGCTGGACGAGCCTCTTGTTCGACCGCAGGCTCCAGAAGGACCTGATCGCCAGGGCGATCAGCCCGAGCACGAGGAACACGACCAGCGGGACGAGGAGCCACGACTGGAACAGATCGTCGCGGAACGACGGCTGGTACGGGCCGGAGGTGCCCGAGGACGGGGTGGTGTATGCGAAGGAGACGGGCTCCGTGCCCTTCACGGCGACGGCGACGTCGACGTTCTGGTCGGGGCGCGCGTCCGAGCGGTATCGCAGCAGGTACTCGTTGCCGAGCTCGAAGCCGAGCTCGTCGTAGATCTTCGTCAACGCCTCGGGGGACGATGCCGACGCGTACGTCGCGCCGGTCTTGTCCGCGAGCTGCTGGAGATCCTCGGCGGTGAAGTCGGGGGACTCGATCCCGACGGTGAACACGCGGATCTTCTGTGCCTGGAGCTGCGAGATGGCGGCGTCCTCGGTCGTGATGCTGCCGACGTCGTCGCCGTCCGACAGGAGCACGATGCGTGCCGCGCCGAGCGCCGAGCCGCGGACCTGAGCGACCGCGGCCGCGAGCGCGTCGTAGATGCGGGTGCCCTCGGCGAGCTTCGGCGCCTTCGCGAGCGCCGCCTGGACCGCCTTCCGATCCGTCGTCAACGGCAGGGCGACGGTCGGCTTGGAGTTGAAGAACACCACCGAGATCGGCTGGCCCGGGTTCCGCGCGGCGAAGGCGCGTGCCGCCTGCATCGCCGCCTGGATCGACCCCTTCATGCTGTTGGAGGCGTCGATCAGCAGCACGGTGCCGATGCCCTCCGCCGAGGCGGAGGACAGCACGGCGAGGTTCTTCACGGGCTGGCCGTTCTCCGTGACGGTGACGTCGTCCGTCGTCAGCG
Organism: uncultured Actinomycetes bacterium; assembly: GCA_963739405.1. Taxonomy (GTDB): domain Bacteria; phylum Actinomycetota; class Thermoleophilia; order Gaiellales; family Gaiellaceae; genus Gaiella. The sequence continues at coordinate 165,425 of CAVUAH010000015.1, forward strand.
CCGGCTTGTGCGGCTTGGGCAGCGTGAGGACGTACGCGCGGTCGGGGAACAGAGGGCTCCCGGCCTCGACGACCTGGATGCCGCTGTCGTCCGCGGCGCCCGCGGGCAGCGCGCCGATCGCCGCGACGACGGCGATGAACGCGACGGCGAGTGAGCGGGTGACGCGGCTCACCGGCGGAGATCCGCAACGTTCGTCGCGACGGGGCGGTGCGAGAACAGCCCGGCCGGGAGGTCGATCCCGCGCTTCGCGAACTTGTCGAGGAAGATCGGGCGCAGGCCGGTCGGCTGCAGCTTCCCGTTGATCGTGCCGTCGGGCGCGAACGAGTCGATCTTGAACTCGAAGATGTCCTGGAGCGTGATGACGTCCGACTCCATCCGCTGGACCTCGGTGACCGCGGTGCAGCGTCGCGAGCCGTCCTCCATGCGCTCGATGTGGACGATCAGGTCGAGCGCCGAGGAGACCTGCTGGCGGATCGCCCGCACAGGCAGGTCGTACCCGGCCATCAGCACCATGGTCTCGATCCGCGCGAGGGCGTCGCGCGGGGCGTTGGCGTGCACCGTCGACAGCGAGCCGTCGTGGCCGGTGTTCATCGCCTGGAGCATGTCGAGCGCCTCGGGCCCGCGGCACTCGCCGACGATGATCCGGTCGGGGCGCATGCGCAGCGAGTTCCGGACCAGGTCGCGGATCGGGATCGCGCCCTCGCCTTCGATGTTCGGCGGGCGGGCCTCGAGCCGGAGCACGTGCCGCTGGTGGAGCTGGAGCTCGGCGGCGTCCTCGATCGTCACGATCCGCTCGTTGTCGGGGATCGCGGACGAGAGCGCGTTCAGCAGCGTCGTCTTCCCGGAGCCGGTACCGCCCGAGATGAGGACGTTGAGCTGGGCCATGATGCAGCGCCGCAGGAAGTCGACCGACTCCTCCGAGAGCGAGCCGATGTTGACCATGTCCTGGAACCCGAGCCGCTTCCGCGAGAACTTCCGGATCGTGAGGAGAGGCCCGGAGAGCGACAGCGGCGAGATGATCGCGTTCACGCGCGAGCCGTCGGGCAGGCGGGCGTCGACCATCGGCGAGGACTCGTCGATGCGCCGGCCGATCTGCGCGACCATCCGGTTGATGATGCGGCGCAGGTGCGAGTCGTCGCTGAAGCGCACCGTCGTCTCGTACAGCCGGCCCTGGCGCTCGATCCAGATCTCCCCGGGCCCGTTGACCATGATCTCCGTGATCGAGTCGTCCGCGAGGAGGCGCTCGAGCGGCCCGTAGCCGAGGATGTCGTCGGCGATCTCCGCGGTCAGGCGCTCGCGGTCCTCGCGCGAGATCCCGGTCTCGCCGCCGAGATGGCGACGGATGTCCGCGATGACGCGATCGCGCATGCCGACGGGGTCGAGCGCCTGACCCGTGAGCTGCGGCCCGAGCTCGCCGATGACGAGCATGTGGATCGAGTTCTTGAGGTCGGCGAACGGCTCCTTGGTGGGGGCGGTCGCGGCCGGCTTCGTTGTGACGAGACGCTCGTGGAGCTCCATGCGCTACTTCCTTCTGAAACGGAACAGGGATCGGGACTGGCGGTCGGGCGTGCCACCGGCGACTCCCGCCGGCTCGGCGCCGTTGGCCGTGCTCTTGACGAAGAGCCCTGCGAGATCGTGGAAGGACGCGGCCGCATAGGACTGCGGTCGCGAGAGGATGATCGGGATGCCTTCGTTGACCGAGCGCGGGATCTCGCGGTCGGACGGGATGAAGATGTTCGGCTCGCTCCCGAGCACCGCCACGACGTCGTGCTGGCTGATGCCGACACGCGTGTCGGCGCGGTTCAGGACGAGCTGGATCTTCTCGGGCTCGTACTCCATCAGCCCGAGCGTCTCGAGGCCGAGCTTCGTGTTCTTGAGCGAGAGCGAGTCGAGCGTCCCGACCATCACGAGGTCGGAGCTCGCGTCGATCGTGGCGATCACCTCGGCCGTGAACCCCGGCGGCGTGTCGGCGACCACGAAGTCGTACTGCGCCCGCGCGATCACGAGGACGTCGCGGAGCAGCTCGATCGTGATCGCGCTCGCCTGGTCGGGCCGGGCCGGCGCAAGCAGGATCTGGACGCCGGTGTCGTGCGTCATCACGTAGTCGCTGAGCTTGTCCTCGTCGAGCGAGCCGCCCGAGACCGCGAGGTCGTACATCGTCTTCTCGGGCGGAAGCCCGAGGCACAGCCCGACGTCGCCGAACTGCAGGTCGAGGTCGATCACGAGCACCTTCTGCCCGGCGAGCGCGAGCGCGACCGCGAGGTTGCAGGAGGTGAGCGTCTTGCCCGTGCCGCCCTTCGGGCCGAGCACGCAGACGAGGCGGCCGTTGCGGTCGCCGCCCGCCGAGGAGCCCTTGCGCGGCGCCCGGGCGATCGCCTTGCTCATCGCGAACCGGAGCTGCTCCTTGGACTGCGGGAACAGCGCCATGTCGGCCGCACCGGCGTCGAATGCCTTGCCGGAGGAAGCCGTTCGGCGACGTGGTCGACAGGACGATGATCGGCATGTCGGGCGCCGTGTGATGGGCGTTGTCGATGATCTGCAGCGACCGGTCGTCCTCGCGGCCCTCGCAGGCCACGAGCAGGACGTCGACCTGCCGGGACTGCAGGGTCCGGACCGTGTCGTCGACGCCGTCTGTCATGCCGACGAGCTCGAAGTTCGGGTCGTCGGGCATGGCTCGTTGCACGTCGAAGGCGTCGAGCCCTTCGACGGCGACGAGTGCGCGGATAAGGGTGTCTGCCACTTTGGCGCTACCTGGCTTTCTTGTTGCGCTTCGCCTGGTCGAGGAGCGTGGCCATGGAGACCGTCAGGGGCGGCGTCTTCTTGGCGCCGACCTGCGGGCGAAGCAGGAACCAGAGCGTGCCTGCGTCGGAAGCGTAGGCGATCTTCTGCGCGAGCGGCGCGTCGGCCTTGAGCACGTACGTCGTGGACTGGCCCTGCACCGGCGCGCGGAGGATCTCGACGTCCGGCGCGAGGAGGGTCAGGAGGGTCGTGCCCGCCGTCGAGCCCGACGTAGATGTCGACGTGGTCGCCCTGCGCGGTGTAGCCGACGAGGCCGCGCGACGCGTCGATCGGGACCGCGACCGCGCGCTCCGGACCGGTGAGGCTGGTGGGGACGGCCTCGGTCGTCGCGACGCTCAGGTCGGCCGTCGTGATCTGCTGGCCGGGGAAGATGTCGCCGGCCGCGACGCGGCCGTTCAGGTAGGCGGGATCGGAGATCGCGCCGACCTTGAGGTCGTCCTTCGGCAGGCTCGCGACCTGGAAGAGCTCCTTCTTCGCGATGATCGTCCCCGACGTCCCTCTCGGGATGAGGTTCTTCGCGACGAGCACGGGGGTCGCGGCGTTCTGCGAGTCGACGCTCGAGCGGTAGCGGTTGAGATAGACGACCAGCAGGATCGCCGCGAGCAGCGCCGCACCGATCCCGAGGGCGAGCGTCCAGCCCCTCGACGTGCCGATCTTGCTTGTGACGGACTGCTGCATGTTCCTGATTCCTCCTGGCGCGTTCTGTGTACGTTCGTTATTCGGCTGCTCGAGCGAAGATTCATGAGGTCATCGGACGAGACGCGGCGAGCACTGGATGTTGTCGTTCGTCAGGTCGCACTGCCCGTCGCCGACGATCACCGCCGGGTCGATCGTGATCGGCTCGACGAGGTGGCCCCAGAGCTGGGCGCCCTTGCCGTCGTAGCCGCGCGGCGGCGGGTCGTTGTAGCCGCGCAGGCTGCCGCTCCCGTCCCAGCCCGTGACGTAGACGCGGAGGCAGGCCCTCGATCGGGAGCCAGTCGTTGTTGGCCGCGCGTGGAACGTGCGGCCGTAGCCCGTGAGGATGATGTAGGCCCAGCGCTGGTCGCCGTCGGCGGCAGGGGCTGCCGTTGACCAGTTGTTCGGGCGTGCAGTGCGAAGCGGTCGTCGACGCCCTTGTTGATCGAGGTCTTGTTGCCCTGCTCGAGCTGGACGCAGTCCCACGGGTTCGCCGACGGGAGCGGCGCGGGCGAGCACGAGTCGGAGCGCTGTTGAGCGCGAGCTCCTTGTCGCAGCCGTCGCGGATCGCGTTCTCGAGCGCCGCGGCGCCCTGCCGGGCGAGTTGCCGCAGTAGATCGCCCGCGTGCGGTTGCCGCTCGACTGGACCGGAGTCGCGGATCAGCACGATGTGGTCCTGGTCGACCGCCGTGTGCTGGAAGCGTGATCGAGAACGGCCCGGTCGAGCCGAGCGCGCGGATACGACCTCGTGGTCGACGGCTCAGCGACGGTGCCGACCAGTCGGCACCGAGGCGAGCGGGTCGGCCATGTAGAACTGCTGCTGGATGTCGCTGCCGACACCGGACACCGTCTCACCCTGGAACGTGCCGCTGCAGTTCGCGTTGCCGCCGGGCAGTTCTTGCCGCCGACCTTGCCCGTCGAGCTGGTGCCAGCTGACCGAGAGGTACGTCGGGCCGACCTGGTCGTAGTTCTGCGACCGTGCCGGGCTGGCGAGCCGCGACGTGGTTCGGGAGGACGGTGATCGTGCCCGTCACCGTCGTCAGGTTCGGGTTCCCGCCGATCGTGTCGTAGGGACCGTCACCGGGCCGACTGCCGGTTCCGATCGGGTCGACGGTGATCTCGCCCTGCGACGTCGTTGGCGCCGGTGTCGACCTCGGCCGGGAAGCCGACGCGGCACGCCGCGCCGACGGGTCGAGTGCTGGCCGTGTACGAGGAACCCGGGCCGCCGCAGTCGACGGCGGTGAGCGAGAACCGCCGGAGCTTCGGCGGCGCCTGGTTGCCCGGCGACGCGCCGGTGTCGTAGACGTTGAGCCAGTCGATCTGCACCGGGTCCAGGTCGTCGTCCAACTGGTGCGGCAACGGGCCCTGCGTGCCGTTCGAGGCGTTGAAAGTGCAGGGGCGCAGCCGTTCTTGCTCCCGGCCCAGTAGCGGATCGCGATGTCGTCGTGGGCGTTCGTGAACTGGAGGTTCGTCACGTTCGCGGTCCACGTGTGGTTCGACGTCTCCGTGAGCGAGGATCGGGTTGGAGGGCTCACCGTGAAGCCGGTCGGCTGGCCGTCCCGCGCGCGCACGAACTGCGCCCAGACACACTCGATCTGGTCGCCGGTCTCGTTGACGAACGGCAGGCCGTTCGTGCGCGACGCCGATGATCGGCTCGACCTTGACGCGCGCCTGCGCGGCGATCTGCGGCAGGCTGATGCCGAACGAGCCGAAGAGCGTCCCGATGTTCCCCTCGCGGACCTTCACGTCGGTCCAGAGCCCGCCCGAGCTCCAGCCGTCGCCCGTCGTGTGGGCGCCGCCGGTGCCGCGCAGGGGCCGCCGCCGTCCGTCCAGTCGCGCTGCGGTCGGGCTCGTCGCGTTGATCGCGACCGTGACCTGCGACTGGTCGTTGACGTTCTTGTTGTAGGTCGTGCCGACGGCATCGTTCGTGCCGGCGTAGGCCTTGGCGACGTTGGCGATCTGGATGCCCGGTCGTCCCGGGGGTCGCGATGCAGGCCCTGAGCTGTCTTGACGTACTCGACGCCGGCCGCGAGCGCGCCGGCGTCGGCGCGGTTCTGGAGCGAGCGCTTGTGCGAGTACCAGTTCCCGGCGTCGACCACGAGCGCGCCGAGCAGGAGGAAGACGGGGATCATGAGCGCGGCGAGGACGACGACCTGGCCGCGGTCGCCTCGTGCGGTGGGCGAGTCGGCGGCTCACGAGCACGCCCCCGACGCGAGGTTGCCGGCCGCGTAGTTCGCGGGCGCTGTTCCGTTCGCGCCGGTCGAAGCGCTCGATGCGCATCTCCGACGACCCCCTGATCGTGATCGTCCCGGCGTTCAGGATCGGGACGAGCGAGAACGGCTTCTGCACCTTCACGCGCACCGGGTTCCCGACCACCGCGCCGGCCGGGAAGTCGATGCAGACCTTGACGTCCTGCTGGAACTCCTTGGAGGACGAGTCGCGCCGCCGCGCTGCTGCAACGGCGATCGTCGGGGCAGGTGGGGAACGGGTTACGGTTCGTCGACCACGGCCCAGCGGGCGGTCTCGTTGGCGAGGTGGTTGGCCTCGATCCAGTAGAAGAAGACGCGGCCGAACGAGAGAATGCCCGCGATGATCAGGACGAGGACGGGGAGCACGAGCGCGAACTCGGTCATCGCCACGCCGTCGTCACGTCTGAGGTCGATTCGTTTCACCGCCGTTCCCCCTCTTGAGGATCGCCACACATGATGCCGCACGCCTCGGATCGTGGTCCTGCGGCGCCTCTCATCATCGGCATGTCATTCGATTCGCTCAAGACCCGATTGTGTTGCGTCCTTGCAAACGTCGCGGCGGCGGCCCGTCGGGCACCGAGCCCGGACAAGGCCGCCGCCGAGAGAGTCCTCGAACCTACGAGCTCGGGAAGTTGGTGACGGAGCTCCCGGTCGACTGGAAGAGGTTGCGGATGGCCGGGCCGAGGATCAGGATACCGGCGATCACGACGACGGCAATGCCGCCGAGGATGAGCGCGTACTCGGCCATGGTCTGGCCCTCCTGCCGCTCGCGCAGCCGCGCCATCGTGTTCTGAAGATAGACGACGAGTGCCGTCATTGTGCACTTCCTCCTTGGTAGAAGGGGGAACGCCCCCCCGTGCGTGGTGCCCTGCTTGTTTGCGTTCCCCCCGGGTGCCGGGAGGCTCACGGATGGTGCTGGCAAGGATGCGGTGCTGGTACTCCCTGAGGGTCTAGACCGGGCTAGACCTGGGGCGGAATCGGGGTCGCGTCCTTTCCGATTTCGCCCACGACGCACGACCGGCGGGCAAGTGCCCGCCGGTCGAAGGTCCTACGGTGACGCGGAGCTACGAGCTCGGGAAGGTCTGCACCGAGCTTCCGGTCGACGAGAAGAGGTCACGGATGGCCGGCCCGAGGATCAGGATGCCCGCGATCACGACGACGGCGATGCCGCCGAGGATGAGCGCGTACTCGGCCATGGTCTGGCCCTCCTGCCGCTCGCGCAGCCGCGCCAACGTGTTCTGGAGATAGACGACGATCGCCGTCATATCGCTTTACCTCCTTGTGCGTCGGTTCGGGGAACGCCCCCTCTTGCCTTGCTTCGTCCCCCCGTGTTCGACGGGAGGTCACGGATACCCTCGGCCTCTGTACCACGAGTATTCCCGGCCTGGTGGCTGGACCGGGACCAGACCGAAGGCTGGACCCGCGGGCCGCCGGTCCCGCCGATCGATAGCGCAGGGGGAAGGCAGCATTCACACGTGGCCGACCGGTCTCGACTCCACCTGACTCTCGCGCGCATGCTCGCCGGGACCGCAAACCCCGACGGCGGGTTCCCCGTCGCGCGGGCAGGGCAGTCCGAGGTCGAGCCGACGACGATCGCCGCCCTCGCTCTTCGCGACGCGTCGGCGCGGCGCTGGCTCGGGCAGCGGCAGCGCGCCGACGGCGGCTACGACGAGCTCGACGGACGGCCCGACGGCCCGACGACGGCCGCCCTTGCCGCGCTCGCGCTGCCACCTGCCGCGGCGCGGCGGGCGCTCGCCTACGCCGATCGCCCATCGCGGTCTTCCTCTGCCCAACGCCGCCGACCCGGAGCGGCGCACGGCGTGGGGCTGGACGAACGACGCCCGGTCGCTCGTCGAGCCGACCGCACGCGTCCTCATCGGCGTCAACGCCCTGACGCCGAGTGACGCCGCCACGCGGCGGGAGGCCGTCGAGCTGCTCGTCTCGCGCCAGTGCGCCGACGGCGGCTGGAACTTCGGCAACGCGTCGGTGTACGACGTCGACCTCCGCGGCTACGCGCAGACGACGGCGTTCGGCCTGATCGCGCTCCAGCACGGGCACGAGGACGTGGCGGCGCGTGCGCTCGGCTTCCTGCGACGCAGCTGGCGGCTCGAGCCGGGAGGGCTGACCGTGGCGCAGGCGCTGACCGCCTTTCGGCTCCACGGGGTCGACGGCGCCGTCCCCGAGCTCGTGGCGGCGCTCGACGAGATCTCGCGCCGGCCCTCGTTCGCCGAGCGGCCGCTGGCGGTCGCCTGGGCGACCCTGTCGACGGGCCCGGACGAGCTGCTCGCCCCGCTGAGGCCAGCGCATGAGCATGACGCGCCGGCAACTCGTCGTCCGAGGAGGCGCGACCGCGCTCTGGGTCGCCGCCGGCACCGCCTTCGTCGCAGACAGGATGGGGGCGTTCGACGACCCGCCGCGCTTCGACCGCACGAGTTCCCGAAGCCCGGGCGGTCGTCCGTGGCCGTGCTCCGCGCCGGAGAGCTACGACGGCGACCTCGAGGCGGTGGTGCTCGACGGCCTCCGACTCGTCGAGGCGGACGTGCGGCGCAAGAGCGTCCTGCTCAAGCCGAACCTCGTCGAGTTCGTCAAGGGCGCCTCGATCAACACCGACCCGCGGATGGTGGTGGCCGCCGCGAACGCGCTCCGGCGGCTCGGCGCGTCCTCGGTCGTCGTGGCCGAAGGGCCGGGGCATCGCCGCGACACGGAGGCGATCGCCTTCGCCTCCGGCCTCCGCGACGCGCTCGACGACGCCGACCTGCGGTTCGTCGACCTGAACGACGCGCCGCTCGTGCGGACGCCGCTCGAGACCCGCTACACCGGGCTGCGCGAGCTCTGGGTGCCGCGCATCCTCCGCGAGACCGAGGTCGTGGTCACGATGCCGAAGCTGAAGACGCACCACTGGGTCGGGGTCACGATGTCGCTCAAGAACTGCTTCGGCTGCATGCCCGGGCGCGTCTACGGCTGGCCGAAGGACGTCTTCCACGTGCGCGGCATCCCGGAGTCGATCCTCGACATCTTCGCAACCGTCCGGCCCTCGCTCGCGATCGTGGACGGGATCGTCGGCATGCAGGGCGACGGCCCGATCATGGGCGATCCGGTCAACTCGGGCGTCGTCGTCGTCTCGCGCGACCCCGTCGCCGCCGACGTCACGGGTGCGCGCCTGATGGGCATGGACCCGGAGAAGGTGGGCTATCTGATGGAGGCCGGCCGCTTCCTCGGGCAGGCGCGCTCCGAGCTGATCGACCAGCGGGGCGAGGACCCCTCGCGCCTCGCGAAGCAGTTCCGGCCCGCGCCGCGGTTCGAGTACCTCGCCGCCTGAACGGACGCGCTAGGTCGGGAGCCGCGCCGCCGTGACGGGCTTCGCCGCGGAGCTCGTGCGCCCGCTCCGGCTCGTCCCGGAACGCGACGGCGAAGACGACGGCGAACACGAGCAGCAGCCGCGCGATGTCCCAGGGGTCGCCGATGCCGAGGCCGGCGCCGCGCAGCCCCCAGGTCGCCAGTGGCAGGAACCAGACCCAGGAGAGGCGTGGGCGCGCGATCGCGAGCGGCAACGCGGCGAGCGCGAAGTAGTCCAGCCAGACGATCGGCGAGATCGTCAGCGCCGCGGCGATGGCGAGCGTGAAGCTCCGGTAGCGCCACGTCGCCGCGAGCAGGAGCGAGGCCGCAGGCCCACATCGCCACCCTCCCGGCCGTCTCCGACCCGCCGCTCTGCACCACGAGCCCGAAGAGCGTGTACGAGTCCTGGTCGAACCCGCGGCCGAGCTGCAGGAGCGACCGCGCATAGTCGTCGATCGAGACGTAGGGGAGGAGGAGAAGGAGGGACGCGCCGGCGATGCCGGCCGCGACCAGCGCGGCGCCGTAGCGCCGCCGCGAGGCGAGCCAGAGCCCGATCGGCCAGACGAAGAACTTCGATCGCCGTCGCGAATCCGACCAGGATGCCCGGCTGGAGCGGTCGATCGCGTGCGCGCCAGGCGAGCGCGAGGAGCAGGCAGATGGGCGCGGTGAGATGCGAGACGCGCATCTCGCCCGCGATCTGCGGCCACATCGCGACGAGGCCGTACACCCGCCAGTCCCGCAATCCGACGATCCAGAGCGAGGCGGCGATGCACGCGAGTCCGAGCACCAGCATCACGACGTCGGCGACGCCGAGCGGCAGCACCGTCAGCGGCGCGAGGAGGTAGGCCACGAGCGGCGGCCAGATGTAGTTGGCGCCGACCGTCGGGTCGAAGTCGGGTGGAGGGTACGGGTTGTGCCCCTCGAGCATCTCCTTCGCCTGGGGGTAGATCTCGTGGTGGAAGTCCGCGGACAGCGAGTTGTCGGAGAGCCCGACCGCCAGCATGGTTGCGAGCGTCAGCGCAGGCAGCACCGCGAACAGCACGAGCGACCCCACCTGCCGGAGGGCGTCGAAGCGCCCGGCGCCCGGCGTCGACAGGTCGCGGGTCGCCTGTGCGTCCGACTCCATCGCGGCGGAGTGCTACCACGTGTCCCGGCCGATCATGCCTGTTTGATTTCGGCATGTACCGGGCCCGACTGCACCCCCATGCTCGATGAGGCCCGAGTGACGACGTCCGACGCGTTGAGCGGGCAGGGCATGGCTCGCGCGGCGCGCGCCGTCGCCCCGCTCGTCCTCTTCGTCCTGCTTCCGCTCGTCGTCGCCGCGGCGCAGTGGTCGGACCTGTCCGGCCGATTCGACACGTACGGGTTCGACTTCCGCGGCACGCTCTGGGAGCCGGCGCGCGCGGTGCTCGACGGCGCGAGCCCGTACCCGCAACCGGACGACCCGTCGATCGTGACCGGTAACCCGAGCGTGTATCCGCCGCTTGCGATCCTCGCGCTGGTGCCTCTGGCCCGGGTCGATTTCGACGTCGCGTATGTCCTCTGGTCGGTCGTGCTGATCGGCGCTGTGGCGGGGGCGCTGCGGATCGTCGGGCTGCGCGACTGGCGGTGCTACTCGCTGGCGCTGCTCTCGCCGCCCGTGGTGTACGGCGTCTTCTTCGGGAACATCACCCTCCTTCTCCTCTTGCCGCTCGGGCTTGCCTGGCGATGGCGGACGCACGCAGTACGGGTCGGCCTCGCGGTCGCCGCGCTCGTGGCCGTGAAGCCGTTCCTGCTGCCGCTCGCGCTCTGGCTCGTGCTCACCCGACGGTGGCGCGCGGCCGTGGTCGCGCTGGTCGGCGCGGCGGCGCTGATCGTCGTTCCGTGGGCCGTGATCGGGTTCGACGGCTTTCGCGACTACCCCCGGCTCGTCGACCGCGTCGAGTCGGCGTACGGGCCGGGAACGGACTCCCTGCCTGCTGCGCTGTCGTGGGTCGCCACCGGCCACACCGCCCGCCAGGTCATGTGCGGCGTGGCAGCGTTGGCGCTCGTCGCGTTGGCGGTCCGTCTGCGGCGCGGCCCCGACGGCGACCTCCGCGTGTTCGCGATCCTGATCGGGGTCTCGGTCGTCGCGACGCCGATGGTCTGGCCCCACTACGTCGCCCTGCTCCTCGTCCCCCTGGCGATCGCGCGGCCTCGAGTCGACGCTGCGTGGTTTCTCCCGTACGCGCTGTGGCCGATCCTCGCGATCGACGACCGCGTGCTGCGCGCATGGATGTTCCTGCTGCTGGCGCTCGCCGTGATGGCTGTCCCACTCGTGTCGCGGTCACGGGAGACGGCGCCTCCGACTCGTTCCTAGCTGATCGTCCAGGGCTGTTTGTTCCTCTGCCTCGTGACGTCGACCGGTCGATCCGCGATCGTTTCAGGGTGGCCGACCTCGGCGAGCGCCTCCCTGCGGTCCAACGGCGGATCAGTCCGTCCGGCCTGGGCGAGGCGTTCCGGGCCTTCCGGGGCTGGCTGCTCCGGCAATCCTCGCCGTCTTCGAGATCACCAGGCCTCTCGGGGATGACCGTGCTGCGCTCGGTCGTGTCGCTCCGCGAGGAGACCCGGCCCGACGATCCGGGCGTCACCGACCGGGCTCGTCTTCCCGGCTGGCGCAGATGGTCAGCGCCCCTGCGGCATGGCTCGTGGCCATCGTCGCATCTCGTCGCTCGCGCGGGCGTGGATCAGCCTCGGCGCCCCGGCCCCGCGGGTGCTGCCCGACGAGCTCGTCTACTCGGACTCGCCCGAGCATCGCCGCGGGCGGACGACCGTCCGTCCGCGGCGTGCCGGTGTTCGGATGGGGGGAGGTGTATCCGACCGCTGATCGCTCCGGCTGGGCGCTGTCGACGACCGTTACGTCGCCTACCATGCCGCCCTGATCGTCAACGCCGTCCTCATGTCGCTGGCCGCGGTGCCCGGCGTATCTCCTCGGCGAGGCTGTTCGTCTCGCAGTCGCCGTCGCTCCTGGTCGCGGCGCTGACCGTCCTCGTTCCCTCGCTCTCCTACACCGGGGCTCGTGCTGACCGAGAACGCCTTCTACCCGCTCTTCCTCGTCTCGCTCCTCGCTGCGTGGGCCGTGCGGACACCGACGGTCGGAACCCAGACATCGCGCTCGTCGCGCTCGGCCTCCTCGCGTTCACCCGGATCCAGGGCGCGCGATTCTCGCCCTGGTATGCCGGCGCCGTCGTCGCCTATGCCGCCACGAGCGCACCCGGCGCCGGGCCCGTACCTCGCGATTCGCCCCGACCGGCGCTCGTTGCTGTTCCCCTCGCTTTCGGCCGTTCGTCGTTTCGGTCGCGCGCGGCGACGGGCCGTTCGGCTGGCTCGGTGCCGCGGTCTGGAACGTTCGACGCGCTCCATGCGTCGGAGATCCCCGCAGTGGTTCCTTATCTCGCGGTCGGGTCTCGCTCCTCTACGTCGCCGTCGTCCCGGCCGTGGCTTCCGCGTCGTCAGCGGCAAGGGCTGACGCGGGGCGCCGCGCGAGCCAGTGCGCGCTCTTCGCCGCTCGTCGCCCTGCCGCGATCGGAGCGATGCTCCTCAGCGTCGCCTTCGTCAGCGCGTCTTCGACGTCGACCGGCTCGGAACCTGAACGAGCGGTATGTTTCTACGTCGTTCCACTCGCGTTCGTCGGGCTGGCGCTGTGGATCGAGCAAGGGCTGCCGCGGCCACGCACCGTGGAGGCGTCGCGCTGGCGGCCGCTGCGCTTGCTCCTGCGCTCCTCCGATCCGCAGGCTCGACTACAACGCGGGCTCCAGGCGCTCGCGCTCCTTCCCTCGGGACACGCGCCCCCGCCTCCGGCGCGAGCGGCGATCCGTCGGGGCGACCGACCGCTTCGGCCGTCGGCGTGGCAGCTGCTCCGGCGGACGACGGGCGCCTCTGGTGCTCGTCGCCGTCTGGATGGCGCTGTCGGCCTCTTCGCGGTGAGTCGAATCGCGCTCGGCGTCGAGGACTGCAGCGGCGTTCGAGGGGCGCCGGCGACGTGGATCGACGACGCCATGCCGGAGGGGCGGACGTCGCCGTCCTCTGGGACGAAAAGCGGGCGCGCAGAACTCCCCGATTCCTTCTACTTCTGGCTGATGGTGACGGAGTTCTTCAACCGCAGCGTCGGGACGTCTACCGGCTCGGCTGGCTACGTTCGTACGAGGACCTCCTTCCCACTGTCCCCGCGCGGCTCGGTCCCGCGCGGACGGTCGCGGCGCGAGACGGTCGCCCGGTCCGGGCCGAGTACGCGCTCGTGACCTGCCGCACACCGATCCGTGGCGACGTCGTGGCCCGCGCGCCGCACGCGGCTCTGCTGCTCGTCCGCGTGGGCGGCCCACTTCGGCTGTCGGACGCCGCGCCCTGCCGACGGCACAGCCCTAGGCGCGGGCGCTCAGTCCGAGGCGCGAGAGCACGAAGATCGTCTTGTCGCGGTAGACGACCCTCGTTCCAGGCTCGCGGCGGAGCCCTCGGAGGTGCCCCGGATCGTCGACGACCACGACGTCGTACCCGCGGACGAGATCTCGCCAGCCAGGCTCGCGGCGCCCGTAGTCGACGATCCGATCGAGCGCCTCGCTCGTCGTAGAGCTCGAACCGGACGTCGTAGGCGAGGCGGCCGCGGAGGTCGGGGATCCGCCAGAGGAGCCAGTCGGCGGTGCCGTCGGTGGCCCAGACGCGGACGTTCGGGTCGCGGGTGGCCGCGCGGACGGCCTCGACCTGGCGCTCGGGCCACTCCGAGACGTACCACGAGGCGGGTCGCGCGAGGAACGCGACGGCGGCGACGGCGAGGCCCGCGAGCGCGGCCAGCGAGATGATGCGATTGAGCCTCGGCGCAGAGACGTCCGCCTTGGTGAGGAGCCCGTCGAGGGCGACCGGGAGGATCGCGGCGGCGGCGAGTGCGAACCAGATCACGCCGCGGACCGCCTGGACGGCGCCGACGAACGTCACGGCCAGGACGGCGAGCTCGTACGCGGTGAGGCGGATCCGGCAGCGGCGCATGGCGAGCAGCGCGACGGCGACGATCGCGAGGAGCCAGAAGAGGGCGGTCGTCGCGTCGGGCCTCGACCATTGCCATTCGCGGAGGATCGGGGCGAAGGGCGCGTCGACGAGCATCAGGTCGTAGTAGGCGATCAGCTTCGTCCCGTAGGGCGAGGCGAGCACCGTGAGGGGCGAGAGGACGACGAGCGCAAGCGGGATCCAGGCGAGCCGGCGGACGCGCACCAGCTCGACGATCCCCAGGAGCACGGCGAGCCCCGCGCCGAGGACGACGGATCCGTGCAGGTTCGCCCAGATGACGAGGAGTGGGAGCACGAGCAGGGTGCGCCTGCGGACGCCGTTGCGCGACGCGTCGATCAGGAGCCAGAGCGCGCCGGCGAAACAGGGGAGTGCCGTTGTCTGCGCGCGCAACGTCCAGCCCCAGGGGCCGGCGAGGACCGCAAGGAGGCCGATCACGAAGGTCGAGCGGGACGAGGCGCCGCTCGTGCGCGCCGTGGCGGTCGCGAGCGCGAGCGCGAGCAGGACGAGCGCGATGCCGAGAAGGATCACGGCGCGCATCCCGGCGAGGCCATGCGCGGCGTAGAAGACGACCTGTGCGAGCCATTGCTGGTCGGTCCACGTCCGGCCGTCGGCGAGAACGGTGAGGTGCTCGGTGTCGCGGCAGCCCGTGCTCCACGACCTCGCGTCCGGCCATCAGCGTCAGCCACGTGTCGCCGACGACGATCGACGGGGCGAAGACCGACAGCAGGACGATCCCGACCAGGCAGACGAGCAGGATCGGGAAGGGGCTCGTCTCGAGGATCCGGCCGAGGCCGCGTTGGGCACTTTCCGAGTTCGCTGGGGCGGTTTCAGGACGTGCGCGCCGTGAGGTCGTCGGTGTCGGACTGAAGTCCGACACCAGGCACCCCGGGCTGGCATGCGGCGTCGTTTGGCTCACGGGAGAATCTTCGCTCTCGCGTCGGAGCGCCTGTCTGGACCATGGGCTAGGGTCGGCCGCGACCCTCGCCGATGGCCCGTGCTGCGACTTCTGACGATGCTTCGAGCGTGACCGTCGTCTCCGACTCGTCCGTCGTGCAGGCGGGTGCGGCTTCGCTCGCTCCAGACGTGCCCGGGACGGGGCGGAGCCGGTCGCTCGTGGTCGCTGCCGCGATCGGCATCCCGGTCTCCATCGCGTTCCTCGTTCTGGCGATCCGCGGAACCGATCTCGACGCCGTCTGGGGGACGCTCCGCGGCGTCCACGTCCTGCCGCTCCTCGGCGCCGTCGCCTGCATGGGCGTCGTCTACTGGCTCCAGGCGGCCCGCTGGCGCAGGATCGCGGACACCTCGCTCGGACAGCGGCGGTTCTTCGAGATGGTCGTCGCCGGCCTCGCGGTGAACAACGTGCTTCCGGGGCGCGTCGGGGACTTTCTCCGCGCGCGCTGGGTGTCGCGCGGTGCGTACTCGTACGGCCGCGGTCTCTCCACCGTCATGCTCGATCGGGGCTTCGACATTCTGACGCTCGTCGCGTTCCTGCTCCTCAGCCTCCCCTTTGTCACCGATGAGGGCTGGGTCGACCGGATCGTCGTCGGCTCCGTCCTCGTGCTCGCTGTCCTCGGGATCCTCCTTGCGGTTGCGCGGGCGTACACCCGTCGTCGTCCGCGCTCCCGGCGGGCACATCGCGGGCTGCCGCGGCGGTTCCTGCGCGACACGCTCGAGGGCCTCTCCGATCCGCTCTCGGTCGGAGCGCGGTCTCGTCTGGTTCGGGATCAGCCTCGCCGCCTGGGCGTCGTGGGCCGTCGCGGCGATCCTCGTCGGTCGCGCCGTCGGCGTCGAGCTCTCGGTGGTCGATGCGATCTTCGTCACCGCTGCGCTCAACCTCGGGGTGGCGATCCCATCCTCGCCGGGATTCGTGGGCACGTACCAGTGGCTCGGCGTGTCGGCGCTCGCCCTGTTCGGGATCGGCCGCGCGGAGGGGCTCGCATTCGCGATCTGCATGCAGGCCGTCTGGTTCGTGCCGACGACCATCGTCGGCGCGGTGATCCTCGTCGGCCACGCGAAGGGCGCCTGGCGGTCGGGGCAGCTCTTCGACTTCGGGTCGCCGGCCGAGCGCTAGAGACGGCTGCGGCTGGCGTCAGGTGTCCGACTGAAAGTCGGACACCGTGTCGGACACCGGGTCGGACACCGACACCCGGTCGGACACCGGCAGGGAAGGCGTCAGTCGTCGCCGAGCGGACGCTGGATCAGACCGAGCTGATACGCCTGCCGGACGGCGTCCGCGCGGTTCTTCGCGCCGAGCTTGCGGTAGACGTTGGTCAGGTGGAACTTCACCGTCTGCTGCGTGACCCAGAGCTCCTTCGCGATCTCGTCGTTCGACTTGCCGCTCGCGAGCTCGGTGAGGATCGCGACCTCGCGATCCGTCAGCCCCGCCGCCTTGGCGCCGCTCGGCGTCGACGACTCGGTGGCTCCCACCGTCGAGAAGACGGTGCCTCCGATCACCTGACGCAGCGTCGACGGCAGGTCGCTCGGATCGACGGTCTTGAGGACGTAGGCGCTCGCGCCGCGGCGTAGCGCCTCCTCGATCAGATCGGGGGTCGTCGACGCGGACAGCATCACGACCTTGACCTTGGGGTGGCGCCGGCGGATCTCCTCGAGGCACTGGAGGCCGTCCATGTTCGGCATCCGCACGTCGAGCACGACGAGGTCGGGGGTGGTCTGCCCGACGAGCGGCAGCACCTGTGCCCCGTTCTGGGTCTCGCCGACGATCTCGAAGCCGCCGTCGTCCTCGAGCGCGCGGCGGATGCCGTCGAGCATGAGGCGGTGATCGTCTGCGAGGAGCACCTTCATTCGTGGAAGTCTCGCATGCGCGCATGACGGGACGGGTCACCCGGTCGGGTGGGGGTGCCGAGGCGCTCAGTCCCTCGCGTGAGGCATTGCATCCCCCCGATGGGTCACTACCGTCGGAAGCAGAGTGACGATGGCGAGGGGGGAGTGGTGATGACGGGGAAGGCGAGGGAGCATGAGGTACGGCTCATGGGTCTCGGTCTCGCGGCGCTGGCACTGCTCGCAGCGGTGGCGGCATTCTGGTTCCTGTCGGCGGTCGGCGACCAGTTCCATCTGCCGACGCAAGGCAGCGCGGCGGTGACGCAGGTCTCGAACGGCGGCTGACGGGGCGTCTAGGAGTCGCGCCACCGCGGCGCGCCCGACGGCCCGCGCCCGACGACCTCGACACGCGGGGGCGTCGAGTGGAGGTCGACGCGGAGGTCGACCCAGGTGGTGTTGTTCGTCTCGTTCGCCTCGCGGAACCATCCGCCGGGATCGGCGGTCGCCCACAGGCGATAGACGCCGTCCTCGAGGCCCGTCAGGAGCAGGCGCTGGTCGGGCAGGGCCCACGGATAGGGGTCGGCCCACCCGGGGGAGAGGCCCATCGTGAACTCGAGCGAGTCGTGGCCGTTGCACGAGCTCTTGGGGAACTGCGGGTGCGCCGGGGCGCTGGACGGCTGGGTGAGCAGGGGGCGCTGGTCGAAGAAGCAGAAGCCGACCTTGTCGTAGCTGCGGAGCACCTCCGTCGAGCCTGGGCGGGTCAGCCAGTACGAGGCGCCGAGGTGCACATGCCAGTGGTCGTGACCGTGGCCGCCCCAGACGACGTCGCCGTCCGTCACGGTCTCGCTCGTCGAGCCGTCCGGCTCCTGGAACCGCTGCGAGACGCGCCACGCTCCTCGTCGGTCGCCGCGCACCGCATGGACGATGAAGGCACCGACGCCGACGTTCGCCACCGCTGCAGTGAACTGGACGTAGTCGCCGCTGCCTTCGATCTGCACGGCGGAGACGTCGGTCAGAGGCGACATGGCGAGATCGGGGAGGAGGGGGGAGACCGGAGCCGGAAGGAGCTCCGGGAGCGCGGGTGAGCGCAGAAAGCTCCACGCAAGCACCGCGGTGAGCGCCAGCAGCGGAATCACCCCGAGCCCGAGCAGGAGACGGCGACGCGACACGCGTCGAGGCTAGCCGCGGCCCCGGAGGACGCTCCTAACGCTTCGGGGGGTACGGACTACCCGATCGAGGGAGTGTCATCCCCCTTCCGCGGCATACGATCAGATCCAGAGTGCCGGTCGTGGCCCCTGCGGCATCAGTGGTCCATCCGGCGTAGCGAAACACACGGAGGAGGGGGTTGGTCCCTGATGCGTGACAGGTGGAGAAGGGGTGCGCTCGGACTCGGGTTGATCGGCGTCGTCATGGCGCTGACGCTCGTGATCGCAGGCGCTGCAACCGGCGACAACGGAGACCCCACGACGGTACAGCCGGGCGTTTCCGGAAACCCGCGCTGTCCGAGCGGGACGGCCGGCGCGGGGAGCATCAAGATCGAGAGCAACGCGCTCGTCTCGGGCTACAACGACGGCCGGATCAGCATTCCGTTCCGGGGTGGCGATCCGGACTCGTTCGACTGGGAGCTCGTGGATCACTCCGTCGAGGTGATGGCCGTGATCGTCAAGGGCGGCAACCTGGCGAACATCTACTTCTACGACGGCTCCGTCACGTCCGACAGCGGGCTGAAGCCGCCGCTCAACGGCGGTGAGCAGAACCCGCAGATCAGCCATGTCGAGTTCTGCTTCGACCCCAAGGACGCTCCGACGCCGAAGCTGACGGTCGAGAAGAGTGCGAGCGGGCACGTCGAAGATCCAGCACAGCTGGGAGATCGACAAGCAGGTCAAGGTGGCCGGTGCTGCCGACGCGACGTACGGCGACAGCGCATCGCAGAGCCTGCCGGACGGCGGGGCGGGCTCGTTCACCTGGAAGGTGACGGTCACGCACTCGCAGGTGCAGACGTATGCCGTGACGGGCACGATCAAGCTCGTCAACAGCGGGGCGGTCGCCGTCAGCGGCGTCGACGTCTCCGACTCGCTGGACGGTGCGACGATCGACTGCGGCAACGGGCAGAGCACGGGCATCACGGTTCCCGCCAACACCACCGTGAACTGCGCCTACAGCGTCAAGCCCGCCACGCAGGTGGAGAACAACACCGCAAAGGCCACCTGGGGCTCGGAGGGCGCGGCGGAGGCAACGGCCACAATCGCGTGGGCGCTTCCGACCGAGGTGGGCGTGCCTGCGACCGTCAAGGACGGCGGTCAGATCGACGAGTCGCTCGATCTGAGTGATCTCGAGGGCAACTCGTGGACCGACACCTACGACGAGCGGTGGACGTGCAAGAGCGGCACGCCGTCGCCGAGCACGGGTCGCACGAACACGGCCACCGTCACGTGGGACGGCGGCTCGGACTCCGATAGCGCGAGCGTGCAGGTCGGATGCGGCACCACGCCGCCTCCGCAGCCCCCGGTGACGCCACCGGTGACGCCGCCGACGGACGAGTTCATGGACGTCCAGGTGCTCAAGGACGCAACGCCGCAGGTGCAGCTCGCCAACGGGCAGGCGAACATCGCCTACACCGTGCGGGTACGGAACAACGGCCCGAACGGCGCCAGCAACGTCCACGTCGTCGACGCGGCGCCGGGCGGGGTCACGTTCCTCGCCGTGACGCAGCAGCCGGTGAACGGCAACTGCTCGATCGCCGGCGGCGCTCTGCTCGACTGCAGCCTGGGCTCACTCGGGCCCGGAGTCGAGCGGGTGATCGGCGTCTCGGCGCGCGTCGCCCAGACGGGGACGTACGTCAACTGCGCAACCGCGGTCGGTGGCGGCAAGGACACCAACTCGGCGAACAACAGGGCGTGTGCGTCGACGCTCGTCACCGCGCCGGTGACGCCGCCGGTGACACCGCCCTCGACGAAGCCGACGCCCAAGCCGAAGCCGACGCCCAAGCCGAAGCCCGAGCTCTGCCGCGTCCTCAAGGTGACGCCGGGCATGGTGAAGGCGAACGGCAAGCACCAGGTCGTGCTCGCGAAGGTGACGAGGTCGAAGACCCCGGTGCGCGGCGTCGCGGTGCGGTTCACGGCGCTCGGCCTGAACAAGGTCGTCACGACGAACAAGCAGGGCATCGCCCGCCTCGGCCTCGCGCCGAGCAAGGCGGGGATCATGCTCGTGAAGATCACGAGCACGAAGGCGTGCAACTCGGCCAGGATCGGTGTGGTCGGCGTCTTCGAGCCGCCGGTCACGGGCTAGGGATTCCCCGAGCCGGCACTCGGTCGGCGCCCCCGGGCTCGTCCCGGGGGCGCCGATGCCTCGGGGGGAGGGTCGGCGGGGCCGCAAGGCCCCGTCGGCTCGCGTGCGGACGGTCGCTGCGGCGGCGCTCGAACGGACCTAGACCCAGGTGGGGGAGAAAACCCCTCGACCGAGGGGCAGCGCGCGCGCAAAAGGGGCATACGGTGCGTGGGTAGGGACAGAGTGCCGACGACCGCTCCACCCTCCTGCTGCGGCGCGGGGGTGGAGCTGCCGAGAAGGAGCCGACGGTGGGGGACGGACTCGAGAACGCGAGCAGCGCGGGGATGGGCGTCAGCGATGCGTTCGGGTCTCCCACCGCGGGGTGAGGGTTGGCTCCCTCGGTACAGGGCCGGTGCTCCCGGGTGACCGGGCGCACCGGCCCACATGCTCTGGACGCTCGGCCGTCGACGTTCGAGCAGGGGAGCGCGAGGAGGGTTGACCTGGGCGCACGTCGCCCGGCGGCGGTCACCTTCCTCCTGCTCCTCGCATTGATCGTCGTCCCGTCCGCGCTTGCGCGCGACACCGGCGGCTCTGCGCGGCTGACGCCGCTCGCGAGCATCCGCGTTGTCGGGTCGGGACCGCTCAGCTGGGCGAACGTCGCCGTCCGCAGCGCGCCGCAGCGACACGCACGGGTCGTCACGACGCTGGCGCAGTTCCGGCCGGACTTCCACCCCCGCACGGTGATGGCACTCGACGAGCGCCGCGACGCGACCGGCCGCGCAACGTGGTATCGGATCTCGGTCCCGGGGAGGCCGAACGGGCGAACGGGGTGGATCCCGGCGGCAGCGGCGGACGTCGCGCCCGTCGACCGCTGGCTCGTGGTCTACCGCGGGTCGAGGAAGTTCGAGCTCTACGTCGACGGCCGTCTCCGACGCACCGGCCCGGTCGCGGTGGGGGCCAGCGGGATGGAGACGCCGGTCGGGCTCTTCTACGTGCAGTCGACCTTCGTCCCGAGCAAGTACCCGATCCTCGGCGCGTTCGCGTTCGAGACGAGCGGCTACTCGAAGCTCTCGGACTGGCCGGGCGGCGGCGTCGTCGGCGTCCACGGGACGAACACCCCGTGGCTGATCGGACAGGCCGTCTCGCACGGCTGCGTGCGTCTTCGCAACAGCGACGTCCTCGCGCTGCGCAAGCTCGTCCGGGTCGGCACCCCGGTGAAGATCGTCGCGGCGTAGGCGAGTCGGTCGGCGCTACGCGGCCGACGCCGCGTCGAAGGCGTAGGCCTGGATCGGGTCGGACGAGAGCGTCCGTTGGCCCGAAGGGACCGGGCGCAGCTGGTGCAGGACGTAGCCGCGGTCCTCGAACGTGTAGCCGGGCGCGAACGGCCGCCAGGAGCCGCCGAGCGACTGCGCGATCCCGACCCGCTCGAAGCGGAAGCCGAAGCCGTTGCACGTCGCGGCGCCGCCGTTCCACGACTCTGCGGTCGCGATCGGCTTCCAGATCCGGTGCGACCCCGGGAGCACGATCGGGTCGGTCATCGGCTTCCCGTCGACCCACACGCGCCAGACGCCCGGCCGACGATTCATCTCGAGGACGGCCAGCCGGTGCCGTTCGCCCACCTGCACGTTCTGGAGGAGCGGCAGGAATGCCGGGTCATGTCCGGCGCGCGTGATCTCGGCGTAGACCATCGGAGGCGTGTTGGGAAGCGCTGCGACGCCCGTCTGCAGCCACATCGTCTCGCCCCTGGGACCGGCCTGCTTGCCGCCGACGCCGATCCAGGCCGCGGCGTGTCCGGCCTGCACCGACGGAGCGCGGGTGGCGGCGATCGTCGCCCGGACCCCGCTCGAGGTCCCGGTCGCCTGGAAGCCCGCATATGCGTAGCCCGGCGAGCCGTTGGCTCCCGAGCCGCACGCCGCGGTGCTTGCCGATGCGCTGGTCTGGAACGGAGCCGACCAGGTCACGGCGATCGTCGCCAGAGCGATCAGCAAGAGGGTCCCCCAGGTCTTCACAAATCCCTCGATCGGCGTCCCCGGAACGAGGGGGCATCCCTCGAATTGACCATCGGGCCGGGAGGGACGGGGGTAGCATCACGGTGATGGCCCGGGTGGAGGAGCGGCGCGGTTCGGGTCTCGAGGCGTGGCGGGCGCGGTTCGAGGCGTCGCCGTTGCGGGAGGGTGAGGTGTTCACGTCGATCTCGGGCGCGGAGGTGGATGCTCTGGCGACGCCCGAGAGCGCCGGGGTCGACTACGAGCGCGACCTCGGGTATCCGGGGTCGTTCCCGTTCACGCGTGGGGTGTATCCGTCGATGTATCGGGGCCGGTTGTGGACGATGCGGCAGTTCGCGGGGTTCGGGACGGCGGAGGAGACGAACGAGCGGTTCCGGTATCTGTTGGAGCACGGCCAGACGGGCCTGTCGTGTGCGTTCGACATGCCGGCCTTGATGGGGGTGGACTCGGACTCGCCGCGGGCTCTGGGCGAGGTCGGGCGTGAGGGTGTGGCGGTGGCGTCGTTGGAGGACATGCGGGTGTTGTTCTCCGGGATCCCGCTGGGTGAGGTGTCGACGTCGATGACGATCAACTCGTCGGCGGCGATCGCGCTGGCGATGTACCTGGTGGTGGGGGAGGAGCAGGGCGTGCCGCGGGAGCGACTGCGGGGGACGATCCAGACGGACATCCTCAAGGAGTACATCGCGCAGAAGGAGTTCATCTTCCCGCCGGGCCCGTCGATGCGGCTGGTGACGGACATGGTCGAGTTCTGCGCGGCGGAGATGCCGTTGTGGCATCCGATCTCGATCTCCGGCTACCACATCCGCGAGGCGGGCTCGACGGCGGCGCAGGAGCTCGCGTTCACGTTGAAGAACGGCTTCACCTACGTGGAGTGGGCGATCGAGCGGGGGCTGGACGTCGACAGCTTTGCGCCGCGGTTGTCGTTCTTCTTCAACGCGCACCTCGACTTCTTCGAGGAGATCGCGAAGTACCGGGCGGCACGGCGGATCTGGGCGCGCGAGCTGCGTGATCGGTACGGGGCGCGGGACGAGCGCTCGCTGCTGATGCGGTTCCACACCCAGACGGCGGGGGTGTCACTCACCTGGCAGCAGCCGCTGGTGAACGTGGCGCGCACGGCGATCGAGGCGTTGGCGGCGGTTCTCGGCGGCACGCAG
Organism: uncultured Actinomycetes bacterium; assembly: GCA_963739405.1. Lineage (GTDB taxonomy): Bacteria > Actinomycetota > Thermoleophilia > Gaiellales > Gaiellaceae > Gaiella. Next base: position 188,705 of record CAVUAH010000015.1, read on the forward strand.
TCGCTGCACACCAACTCCTACGACGAGGCCCTGGCGCTGCCGACCGAGGACGCCGTCAGGCTGGCGCTGCGCACCCAGCAGGTGATCGCGCACGAGACCGGGGTCGTGAACACGATCGACCCGCTGGGCGGCAGCTATCACGTCGAGGCGTTGACGAACCGGCTCGAGGCCGAGGCCTACGAGCTCTTCCGGCGGATCGACGAGCTCGGCGGGATGGTCGCCGCGATCGAGCAGAACATGCCGCAACGCGAGATCGCCGAGGCCGCCTACCGCTACCAGCAAGAAGTCGAAGCGAACGAACGGATCGTGGTCGGCGTCAACCGCCACCAGACCGACACCGACGAGGAGATCCCCATCCTCCGCATCGACCCCGACCTCGAGGGCAAGCAGATCGAACGGCTACGTGCGTTCAAGTCCCGGCGCGACTCGGCCGCGGTCGAACGCCGCGTCACCGAGCTCGCCGAGGCCGCCTCGACCGACGGCCGAAACCTGATGCCCGTGATCGTCGACGCCGTCACAGACGGCGTCACCCTCGGCGAGATCTGCGACACCTGGCGCCAGGTCTGGGGCACCTGGCGCGAACAGCCGGTGTTCTAGCCATCGGTGTCCGACTTCGAGTCGGACACCGAGGGCTGCTGCTCGGCGTCTGGTGTCCGACTTCGAGTCGGACACCGTCGGCCGGTTGAGACCTGGTCGATCGGGACACTTGTACCCAATCCGGACAACGGCGATCCTTCTCGGGATGGCACGACCGCCGCGAGAGGAGGCTGCGGGAGCGATTCACCACGTCGTCCCGAAGGGGAGCGGAGGGCGTCGCATTGTCGAGGACGATCGCGACCGGCTCGAGTTCGTCCGCAGGCTCGGGCGCATCACGCGCGAGCTCGGTTGGCTGCTGCATGCGAACTGCCTCATGGACACGCATCACCACGCCGTCGTCGAGACGAGTGCGCCGAATCTCGGCGTGGGGATGAGGCGTCTTCTCGGGGGTCATTCGCGTTGGCTGAACGGACGCTACGGCAGATCGGGCACGGTCTTCACGCCGCACTTCTGGTCGCGACGGGTCGATGACGACGGGTGGTTCTTCCGGGCGTGTCTCTACGTGGTGCTCAACCCGGTCGCGGCCGGTCTGTGCCGTCATCCGCGGGAGTGGCCTTGGTGCTCCTATCAGGCCACCGCGGATGGCGACCCCGACACGTTCGCGCCGGGGGAGGAACGGCTCCTTCGTATGTTCGGGCGTACGCCATACGAGGCCCGACGTTGCTACGCAGAGGTCGTCGACGACGCTGTCCGGAACATCATCGACGGACGACGCATGGCCACGAGTGATCTCTGGTCCGCGCTGCGCGAGGTCCAGGCCCCTGGTGCGCCAACGGTGTCCGACTCGAAGTCGGACACCGAGGTGTCTGCGGCAGGCTGGTGTCCGACTTGAAGTCGGACACCGAGGTGTCTGCGGCAGGGTGGTGTCCGACTTGAAGTCGGACACCAGGGTGTCTGCGGCAGGGTGGTGTCCGACTTGAAGTCGGACACCATGGAGCTGCGTGCCGGTCAGCGCTCCGACGCCACCTCGAGCTCCATCCCGTCGAACGCGAGCTCGACGCCGTCGGGCGGAGGAAGCTCGGCGGGACGGTGCGTGAGCAGCAGCCGGCGTGCGCCCGACGCGGCGTAGGCGTCGAGTGCCTCCTCGGCGCTCAGGTGCCCGCGCGGCTCGCCGTCGGCATCGCCGTTCTCGAGCGTCGCCTCGCAGACGAGCAGGTCGACGTCCCGGGCGAGGTCTGCGATGCGCTCGCTCGGCCCGGTGTCGCCCGTGTATGCGAGCGTCCTCTGGCCGTTCGTGACCCGGAAGCCGTAGGTCTCGAGCCTGTAGTGCGGCAGCCGGACCGGGAGGACGTCGAGACCCGCAGCGGTCGAGAACCGGATGTCTGCGTCGTACTCCTGCACGGCGAAGGTCCGCTCGAACATGTCCGGGAACCCGAGCCGGGAGCCGAGCTCCTCGAGGAAGGCGCGGCCGCCCCGGTACACCCAGAGCTCGGGACGCCGGTCGTCGTGACCGCTGCGGTAGAAGCTGCCCCAGACCCACGGCACGAGGTCGCCCCAGTGGTCGAGGTGGAAATGCGTGATCGCGATCGCGTCGATCGCGGGCCACGCTTCCGCCTCGCGCAGCCGCGCGAGCACGCCCGGCCCGCAGTCGAGCAGGAGGCGCCGCCCGCCGGACTCCACCACGTAGCCCGGAATGAGCGCCTCCCGCGTTCGGCCAGGCCGGCGACGACCCGATGACGATGAGGCGCACGTTCCTATACTGACCGCGTGGAGCGGACGATTCGGGTCGTGATCGCGAAGCCGGGGCTCGACGGCCACGACCGGGGAGCGAAGATCATCGCGCGGTCGTTGCGGGATGCGGGGATGGAGGTCATCTACACCGGCCTCCACCAGACGCCCGAGCAGATCGTCGAGACGGCGATCCAGGAGGACGCCGATGCGGTCGGGATCTCGATTCTCTCGGGGGCGCACATGACACTGGTGCCGAGGATCGTAGAGGGACTGCGGGCAAACGACGCCGACGACGTCCTCGTCGTCGTCGGAGGGACGATCCCCGCCGAGGACGCCGAGGAGCTCCGTCGTCTCGGGGTCGCCGAGGTCTTCACGCCCGGCGCGCCGACGAGCGCGATCGTGGACTTCCTCCGCGGCGCCCTTGCGGCCGCGTAGCGCTCCACCCTCGCGCCTCAGATGCCGTAGTGCTGGCCCGCGTCGGGCGGCTGTGTCTCGGGCTGGCCCTCGTCGCCCGTGTCCTCGACCGGAGTGGTGGGATCGGTGGGCGTGAGCGCGACCATCGAGCCGCCGGGGCGCGTCACGCGCGCAGCGACGAGAGCGCCGTCGGTCCCGCGCAACGCCTCGGGCGTGACGCGCTCCTGCTTCGTGAACGCGGTCACCGCCGCGGGCGCCGACCGCGACTGGAGCGTCCGGAGCTCGGGACGCGCGAGGTCGGCGGCGAGCCCGGCGTCGACCACGGCGCTGGGTGCGAGCGCGAGCCTCACCGACCGCGTTCCCACGACCGGCGTCCACTGACCGCCGGGCCACCAGCGCACCGCGGTGACGGCGAGCTCGAGCGTCCCCGCGCCCGCGGCGACCGGCGTGCCGCGGAGCCCGAGCGAGAACGCGGACCCGATCCGGGCCGGGAACAGCAGGCGCTCGCCGGCGTTCAGGTACGGGTACGGGTTGACGGCAGGGCCGTCGCCCGGGTGCACCTCGAAGTGGAGGTGGTGATTCCCTTCGGCGTCGCCGGAGTCGCCGACGTAGCCGATCTGCTCGCCGGCGGTCACCTTCGCTCCGTCCTCGACCGCGAACGCGACGCCGAGCTTGCAGCCGCCCTTGTCCTCGGATGCCTCGGTCAGGTCGTTGTTCAGGTGGATGTAGAGGTAGGTCGTGCCGCTCTTGCCGTAGAGGTAGAGCATGCATCCGGCGCGCGCGGAGGTCGTCCACCACTTGACCTTGCCCGCCTCGGCCGCGACCACCGGCGTCCGCCAGGGCACCCGCTCGATGTCGATGCCCTGATGACTCCCCTGCACACGGGGGTCGCCGAAGTTCATCGAGTACGCGTAGTCCCCGATCAGAGGGAAGACGATCGGCTTGCCGTCGACGAGCCCGGGCTTGGGCGCCGCACCGGACGACGCCGCGACCGCCGCACCGAGAAGTGCGGTCAGAATGAGGAGAAAGGCCCCTCGTGCTGTCGTCCGGTGGCGAGTCATGGCTCCGCGACGCTCGTGCCAGGTCGCGCGAAGGGCGGGACCCTACCAGAGCCATGGGAGGGAGCTTCCCGGGACGGCGTGCGGCGACGCGTCGTTAGAGTCACGCGCGTGAAGATCGCCGTCTGCGTCAAGCAGGTCCCGGACGCGACCGTCCACAAGCGGCTCGACCCCGGAACCGATCGCCTCGACCGCTCCGGCGAGGGAGCGCTGAACGCGACCGACGTCAATGCGGTCGAGGAGGCGCTCCGACTGAAGGACGCTCTCGGCGGCGAGGTCGTGCTGGTCTCGGTCGGGCCGGAGAAGGCGATGGACTCGCTCCGCAAGGGCCTTGCGATGGGCGCGGATCGCGCCGTCCTCGTGTCCGACGAGGCCGCCGCCGGGTCGGATCTCGTCGCGACGAGCCGTGTGCTCGCGACGGCGCTCGCCCGCGAGGAGGCCGACCTCGTGCTCTTCGGGCAGCAGTCGAGCGACGGCGACGGCGCCGTGCTCTGGGCCGCCGTCGCCGACCGTCTCCGCCGGCCGATGGTCTCGCAGGTCGCCGAGCTGACCGTCGACGGGGATGCCCTCAACGGTAAGCGCCAGACGGAGTTCGGGTACGACGTGATCTCGGCCCCGCTCCCTGCCGTGGTGGCCGTTTCCGACGCGATCAACGAGCCGCGCTACCCGTCGCTCAAGGGGATCATGGGCGCGAAGTCGAAGCCGCAGGAGGTCGCCACGCTGGCGGACATCGGCGTGGAGGCGGAGCTCGCAGGCGCCGCCGGTTCGCGGACCGCGGTCCGGTCGGTCGCGCCCCCGCCGCCGAAGAGCGACCAGGTACGGATCGAGGACGACGGCGCCGCGGCGGACGCAATCGTCGAGTACCTCGCCGACAGGCGGCTGATCTGACCGTGTCGACGCTCGTCTTCCTCGAGACGCACGACGGCGAGCCGACGAAGGGCGGGCTCGGCGTTCTCTCCAAGGCCGCGGCGCTCGGCGGCGATGTCGCCGGAGTCGTGCTCGGCACGGGCGTCCGTGACGCAGCTGCCAAGGCGGGTGCCTACGGGGCGTCGCTCGTGTACGTCGTCGAGGACGAGGCGCTCGCAGCGCCACTCCCGCAGCCCCGGGTGGACGCGCTCGAGGCCGTCGTCGCGGCCGCCGGCGCGGACAACGTGCTGTTCCCCGCGTCCGTCCTCGCAGCCGACGTCGCAGCGGGTCTCGCGGCGCGCCTGGACGCGGGCCTCAACTGGGACCTGACCGACCTCCGACTCGACGGCGGGGAGCTCATCGGCGTCCGTCCGGCGCTCGGTGACACCGTGCTCGTCGAGGTGGGCTGGACGACGACACCCAGGCTCGGCCTCGTCCGCTCGGGGACATTCGACCCGGTCGAGTCGGGCGGTACCGCGGAGCTCAGGGACGTGCAAGCGACCTTCCAGGACTTCACGACGAAGGCGCGCCTCGTCGACCACCTCCAGGAGGCATCCACAGGACCGTCGATCGAGGACGCCGACGTGATCGTGGCCGGCGGTCGAGGGCTCGGGGGGCCCGAGGGCTTCACGTACTGCGAGGAGCTGGCGTCGGCACTCGGAGGCGCGGTCGCTGCCACCCGCGCGGTCGTCGACGCCGGCTGGTACCCGTACTCCGCCCAGGTCGGCCAGACGGGCAAGACGGTCTCGCCCAAGCTCTACATCGCGCTCGGGATCTCCGGGGCGATCCAGCACAAGGTCGGCATGCAGGGGTCGGGGACGATCGTCGCGATCAACAAGGACCCGAATGCGCCGATCTTCGACTTCGCCGATCTCGGCGTGGTCGGTGACCTGACGCAGATCGCGCCGAAGCTCACCGAGCTCCTGCGGGCGCGCCGGTAGCGATGGCGCGGCGCGAGAGCGGCGTCCGCCCGTCCGACTACCCGCCCCCGTTCAGCGACACCGACGCGATCGCCGCGCCGACGGACGCGCCCGACGAGCGGATCGACGTCGGGATCCTGATCGTCGGCGGCGGGCCGGGCGGCCTGGCCTGCGCGGTCAGGATCGGTCAGCTGCTCGAGGAGCATCCCGAGGTTCGCGAGCGTCTCGGCGACGTGCCGGTCGCACTGCTCGAAAAGGGGCAAGCAGCCGGGGTCGCACCTGCTCTCCGGTGCCGTGATGAACCCTCGAGCCATCCGGAAGCTCTTCGCCGGAAGGATCACGATCGAGGAGATGCCGACGTACGGGCAGGTGCACGGGGAGGCCGTCTACCTGCTCACGAAAGGCGCCGCGCTCCGCATCCCGCCGCCGCCCACGATGATGAACCGCGGCAACTGGGTGGTCTCCGTCTCGGAGCTCGGGCGCTTCCTCGCCGAGCAGGCCGAGGCCGCTGGAGCGATGATCCTCCCCGAGACCGCGGGACAGGCGCTGCTGCTCGACCACGGCCGCGTCGTGGGGGTGCGCACCGGGGACAAGGGTCGTGGGAAGGACGGTGCGCCGCTGCCGAACTTCGAGCCAGGGGTGGACGTCACCGCGAAGGTCACCGTCCTCGCCGAGGGCACGGCCGGCCACCTCACGAGTGCTGCGATCGATCACTTCGGGCTCGAGGGGAGGAACCCGCAGATCTGGGCGCTCGGCGTGAAGGAGGTCTGGAGGGTGCCCCGGCCCCTGCGCAAGATCGTCCACACGATGGGCTGGCCGCTTCGCAAGAGCGCCCGGTACGGGGAGTTCGGCGGCTCGTGGATCTACCCGATGGGCGACGACCACGTCTCGCTCGGGTTCGTCGTCGGCCTCGAGTACGCAGACGTCGAGCTCTCGGGTCACGACCTGCTCCAGGAGTTCAAGACGCACCGGCTCGTCCGGAAGATGCTCGCCGGGGGCGAGCGCGTGGCGTGGGGCGCGAAGACGATCACCGAGGGCGGGCTCAACTCCGTCCCGTCGAAGCTGAACGCGCCAGGGCTCCTGCTCGTCGGGGAGGGAGCCGGCCTCGTCAACGTCCCGCGGCTCAAGGGCGTGCACTACGCGATCGAGTCGGGGAGGCTCGCCGCCGAGGCGGCGTTCGCCGCCCTCGGGCGCGGTGAAGTGGCGACACGGCCGGGCGCCCTCGACGGCTACGACGAGGCACTCCGCGCCAGCTACGTCTGGAAGGACCTCGCCGAGGTCAGGAACATGCGCCAGGCGTTCGACAAGGGGTTCTTCGTCGGCGGCGCGCTCGCGAGCGCGATGACCGTGACCAAGGGCAAGCTGCCGCCGAAGGAGCGCGAGACCCACCCGAATGCGGAGACGCGGCTCGTGCGGACCGGGCGCGCCTCCCGCTACCCGGTGCCCGACGGCGAGCTGACGTTCGACAAGCTGTCGTCGGTCTTCGTCTCCGGCAACCGCACGCGCGACGATCAGCCGAGCCACCTCCGCGTCGAGACGCGCGTCCCCCGCGACCTCGCCGAGATGTGGCACTGGATGTGCCCGGCGCAGGTGTACGAGGTGGGGGCCGAGAACGGCGACGGAACCGTCCAGGTGCTCGTCAACCCGTCGAACTGCGTCCAGTGCGGCGCGATCACCGCCAAGGGCGGACGCCTGACGCCCCCGGAGGGCGGCTCGGGCCCGGAGTACACCCTCACCTAGCGAGATCGCCGAGCGGCCCAGGCGTTGGCCATCGCGACCCGCTGGGCGAGCGTCGGGTGGGTCCCGAACATCACGTACGCCCACGTGGGCGGGCTCGGGTCGCCGAGCGACGTCGCCGCGAGCTCACGGAACAGGCCGCGCGCCGCGGCCGGGTCGTGCGTGGCCTCGAGCGCCCTCCAGTCGGCCTCGCTCTCCATGCGACGGCTGACGACGTTCTGCGCCGGCATGGCGGCGAGCTGCAGCAGTGCCACCACGAGGAGCGCGAGCGGCACTGCCGCGGGTTGCCCCATACCGCCGCGACGCCGCGTGACGAGCGTCAGCACGAGCGCGCCGGGAAGGGCGAAGAGCGTGAACCAGGCGATCGCCTTCGCGATGTGCCCGCTCGCCTGATGGCCGAGCTCGTGGGCCGCGACGACGTCGACCTCGCGGTCACTGAAGCGTCCGTCGAGCAGCGTGTCCCAGAGCACGACCCGTCGTGACGGCCCGAGGCCGAATGCGTATGCGTTCGCGACGCTCGTGTGGCCGCTCACCTTCTCGACGCGCAGCGGTACCCCCTCGACCCCCTCCGTGCGCGCGAGGCGCGCATACGCTCGCTCCAGCCGCTGGTCGTGGGCGGGCTCGAGGCCCGTGGCGAGGTATGGCTCGACGAGGACGAGCGCGGCGGCGATCGACCCGAGTGCGAGCGCCCCGGGGAGCCACCACCACGAGCCGAGCCACCGTGCGAGGCCCATCACGACCACGAGCGCGAGGGCGAGCGCGACGAAGGTCCCGCCCAGGGCGAGCCACCCACCGACGAGGGCATCGAGGTACCCGACCTCCGACAGGCCGTGGCGCCGCTCCCACCACACGGCGAGGACGGAGAACGGGAGCCCGACGAGCCACGCGAGTGCGAGCCCGAGCATGCCGAGGAGCAGCCCGGTGCCGATCGGCCCTGCGGCCGACTCCCGGGCAAACCGGGTGCCCCGGCGCGCGTAGACGGCGAGCGTTGCGAGGAGCGCGACCTGGCCGAGCGCCCAGTTCACGTAGAGGAAGCGCTGGTAGCGCTCCGCGCGCGCGACCAGCGCAGCGCCGAACGCGGCGTCGACGTTCACCGCCGGCAGGCTCACGTCGTCCGGGACGACCGTCCCGGAAGCAGCCAGGCCGCGGCGAGCCACGCGACCACCACCGCGCCGTAGAGCCCCACGCGGCGCACGCGGCCTCCGTTCACGCGCCTCCCTCCTCGCGACGCGGCTCGAGGAGCGGTGACGCGTCGGGGTATCGCGCGGTCAGGAGGAAGACGTACGCCGCCACCTGTGCCTGGTAGCGCACGGACGACGCGCCGAGACCACGGAGCCCGCCGGGCATCCGACCGGTGACGACGGCGGCCGCCCAGGCGAGCACCGCGACGACGAGCAGGACGAGGGCGTACGCGGCACCGAGGAGCAGCGCCGGCAGGGCGAGCGCCGCTCGTGCCAGCACGGCGAGCCGTCGCTGGCGAGCGGGTGGCGCGATCGTGAGGTCGATCGGGTAGCTGCCCTCGCGCCCGACGAACCCGGGGTAGGGACGTCCGACGAGATGGAGGAAGGCCGAGACGTGCGCAAGCTCCCGGACGAACGCCGCGAGGAAGCGGTGGAGCGGCTCCGGGACGCGGCCCAGGACGAGCGCGGCCACCCACGCGGCGGCCGCTGCGATGACCGCGGGGACCGCCCAGAGCGCAAGCCAGTAGAGATGCGGCAGCACGAGCAGCGGGCGGAACACGGCGACGAGGCGGGGCCGACGAGGTCGTCGCGCACCGCCACGGCCACGGGGTGCGCAGGACGGTTGGCCGCCTCTCCGGGGCACGCATCGGGGTAGCGGTCGGTGGCGAGCAGCCCGTAGCGGGCGACCTGGCCTCCGTACCCGACGGCGTATGCGGCGGCGTCGCGCAGTCCGCGTGGGATCCGGCCGCGGACGAGCGCGGCGAACCAGCCGAGAACGCTCGCGAGGATCGCGAGGCAGGCGAGCGCGAGGAGGAGCGCCAGCGCCGGCACAAGAAGCACCGGTCGGAGGAGGACGGTCCAGCGGCGGCGGCGGAGGTCGTCGTCGGCGGCAGGCGTGTCCACGGACGCAATTCTCGCGCGGTGGACGACCGCCGACGATGGTGAGCAGAGCGCGGTGCCCGGCTGCGTAAGCTGGCGCCCGTGACCGACGACCTCCTTGCGCGCGACGACGTCCTCCGCGCGGCCGAGACGATCCGCGGCCGCGTGCGGCGAACGCCTCTCCTCGATGGCTCCGACATCGGGCCCGGGCTCCGACTCAAGGCGGAGCTGTTCCAGCACACGGGCTCGTTCAAGGCGCGCGGTGTCACCAACAAGCTTGCCGCGATGGGCTCCGAGGAGCGGCGGCACGGCGTTGCCGGAGCGTCCGCGGGCAACCATGCGATCGCTCTCGCATGGGGGGCTGCGCAGGAGAGGCTCGACTGCGTCGTCTTCTCGTGGCCCGGCGGGAGCTCGTTCAAGCTCGGCCGCGCTCGCGCCCTCGGGGCGAGGATCGACGTCGAGGCGGCGGATCCGGCCGACGCATTCGCGCGGCTCGAAGCGCACCTCGCGACGACCGGCGCGGCCCTCGTGCATCCGTTCGACGATCCGCTCGTGCTGGCAGGACAGGGCACGGTCGGGCTCGAGATCCTGGAGGATGCTCCCGAGACCGACGTCGTCGTCGTCGCGGTCGGCGGAGGAGGGCTCGTCGGTGGGATCGCCACGGCGGTCGCGCCGCGCGGCGTCCGCGTGGTCGGTGTCGAGCCGGTGGGCTCCGCCGCGCTCCTGCCGGCGCTCGAGGCGGGGGAGCCCGTTCCGGTGGTGCCCGACACGATCGCGAGCGGCCTGGACGCCCCGTACATCGGCCGGAACGCCCTCGCAGCGTGTCTGGCCCACGACGTGGAGGTCGTGACGGTGCCCGACAGCGCGATCGAGGACGCGATGCGCCGCCTCTATGCGGACGCGAAGCTCGCCTGCGAGCCGGCGGGAGCGGCCGCGGTGGCGGCGGTGACGAGCGGTCTGGTCGAGGGCAAGTCGATCGTCGCCGTCGTCTCGGGAGGCAACGTGGGAGCCGAGATCGCCTCTGGTATCCTGGCCGGTCGATGAAGGCCGACATCCATCCCGAGTACGTCGTCGCGCACGTCACGTGCTCGTGCGGCAACGAGTTCACGACCCGCTCGACGAAGGCGGAGCTCCACGTCGAGGTCTGCTCGGCGTGCCATCCGTTCTACACGGGCAAGCAGAAGCTGATGGACTCGGGCGGCCGCGTCGAGCGCTTCCAGCGCCGCCTCGAGAAGGCGAGCGCGTCCCGCCCGACGGCCGCGAGCCAGTAGGCGCCTCCGGCTTCGGCCGCTAGCCTGCTGTCGGCATGGGCACCAGTTCTCTAGCCGTCGGCGGGCTCCAGTCCGCGGGCAGCGTGTCGTACGGCGGCCAGGCCGTGCTGGAGGGCGTGATGATGCGCGGCCCGTCGTGTTGGGCGGTTGCGATCCGGACGCCCGAGGGCGGCATCGAGGAGGTCGTCCGCAACGTCACCTCGCCGATGAAGCGCCATCGGATCTGGCGGCTGCCCGTGATCCGCGGCGTGATCGCCCTCGGCGAGTCACTCGCGATCGGCTTTCGTGCGCTCGCGATCTCCGCCAACGTCGCCGCGCACGAAGAGGACGAAGACGGCAATGTCGTCACCGAGATCTCGCGCGGCCAGATCATCTTCTCGTTCGCGATCGCGATCGGCTTCGCGCTCATGCTGTTCAAGGTCGGGCCGGCGCTGCTCACGAACTGGCTGCCGATCGACGGTACGACGTGGTTCGTGATCGTGGAGGGCGTGATCCGCGTCTCGGTGTTCATCGCATACATCGGCCTGATCGGCCTGCTCCCGGACCTGAAGCGCGTGTTCCAGTACCACGGCGCCGAGCACAAGACGATCAATGCGCTCGAGGGCGGCTCCGAGCTGACGCCCGAGCAGGTGCAGAAGTTCAGCTTGATACACCCGCGCTGCGGAACCGCCTTTTTGCTCTGGGTCATGGTGATCGGCATCTTCGTCTTCGCGCTCGTCGGGCGACCCGTCTGGTACTGGCTGATCGTGAGCCGGATCCTGCTCCTGCCCGTGATCGCCGGGCTCGCCTACGAGCTGATCCGGTACGCCGGCAAGCACCAGGACAACCGGGTCCTGATGACCCTCCTTGCTCCGGGCCTCTGGCTGCAGCGGCTCACGACGCGCGAGCCGACGCTCGACCAGGTCGAGGTCTCGATCCGCGCGATCGAGGAGGTCAGGCGCTTCGAGGCAGGGGAGAGCGCCGAGCAGCATGCGACCGACAGCCGCGTCGAGGTGATGGCTTAGTGCCCCTTCCAGCCATGCCCTCCATGACGTGGCCGCATCACTGGAAGGGGCACTAGTGCCGCGGATCGTGCGGGAAGCCGACGTCGCGTGGGAGGGGAACCTTGCGCGCGGCCACGGCGCGCTCACCGCCGCGACGTCCGGCGCGTTCATCGGCCTCTCGTACTCGCTCCCGACGCGCATCGGCGACTCGGAGGGAAAGACCAGCCCCGAGGAGCTGCTCGCGGCCGCACACGGCGGGTGCTTCACGATGTCGCTCGCGGGGGAGCTGACCGGTGCCGGGACCCCGCCCGGGCGACTCGACGTGCACTGCCGCATCACGATGGACGAGGTCGAGGGCCGAGGGCACCTGATCGTCCATTCGGCGCTCGATGTCCGTGCGAGCATCCCGGACCTCGACGAGCAGGCGTTCGCGGCCGCGGTCGAGGCGGCGCACCAGGGCTGTTCCTTCTCCTCGCTGCTGCGCGACGCGGGGGTCGGGATCGACATAACCACGACGCTCGAGAGCTAGCGGAGGAGGCAGAGATGGCGACGGATCGCACGGCGAAGGTGACATGGGCGGGATCACTCATGGACGGCGGCGGCACGATCGAGGGCGTCGGGAGCGGTGCGTTCGGCCCGCTCGACGTGACCTGGGCCTCCCGCGCCGAGGCGCCCGACGGCCGGACGAGCCCCGAGGAGCTGATCGCAGCCGCGTGGGCATCGTGCTTCTCGATGGCGCTCTCGGCCGGCCTCGCCCGGGCGGGGACGCCCCCCGAGCGGCTCGAGACGTCCGTGACGGTCACGTTCCAGCCGGGCGAGGGGATCACGAAAGGCGCGATCGTCGTCGTCGGCACCGTGCCCGGCGTCGACCACGCGGGCTTCGTCGAGCAGGCGGAGGGCGCAAAGGTGAACTGCCCGGTCTCCAAGGCGCTCACGGGCGTCCCCGAGGTCACGGTCGAGGCGACGCTCGCGACGTAGGGAGCTCGCTCGCCTGGCGGCGCCTACCATGCCCGCATGGCGACGCTCGACCATCTGGCAGAGGAGCTCGAGCGCTCCCACGCGGAGCTGCAGGAGCGCATGGCCGATCCCGCGGTCTATGCCGACCACCGCGAGGCCGCCGAGCTCGGCCGACGCCTGAAGGAGCTCGAGCCGGCCGTTCGCGCAGCGCGGGAGTGGCGTCAGGCGAGCGCCGACCTCGCGGAGGCGAAGGACGACCCGGAGCTGGCGCCCATGGCGGGCGAGCTCGAAGCCGACGTCGCCCGCCTCGAGAACGAGCTCAGGCTGGCGCTCGTGGAGCGGGACCCGGCTGACGACAAGGACGTGATCGTCGAGGTCCGGCAGGGCGTCGGAGGCGACGAGGCCGCGCTCTGGGCGGGGGAGGTCGCGCGCATGCTCCAGCGCTACGCCGAGCGGCGCGGCTTCCGCACGGAGCTGCTGTCGTCGAGCGAGAACGACGGCGGCGGGGTCAAGGAGACGGTGTTCGCCGTGAAGGGCGACGGTGCGTTCTCGGTCTTCAAGTGGGAGGGCGGCACGCACCGCGTCCAGCGCGTGCCGACGACCGAGTCGCAGGGGCGGATCCACACCTCCACGGCGACGGTCGCCGTGATGCCCGAGGCGGAGGAGGTCGAGATCGCGATCGACGACAAGGACCTCAAGATCGACGTGTACCGGTCGACGGGCCCCGGCGGGCAGTCGGTCAACACCACCGACTCGGCTGTGCGCATCACGCACCTTCCCACGGGGATCGTCGTCTCGATGCAGGACGAGAAGTCGCAGCTCCAGAACAAGCAGAAGGCGATGCGGGTGCTTCGTGCCCGGCTGTACGAGGCCGAGCGCGAGCGCCGGCAGGCCGAGGTCGCCGCGGCCCGGCGGTCGCAGGTCGGGACCGGCGAGCGGGCGGAGAAGATCCGGACCTACAACTTCCCCGAGAACCGGCTCACCGACCACCGCATCAAGCACACCGTCCACCGGCTCGATCAGATCCTCGACGGGGACCTCGACGAGTTCACCGACGCGCTCCAGGCGGAGGAACGGCGGCGAGCCCTGGAGGCTGCGGTGTGACTCGGTGTCCGACTTCGAGTCGGACACCCGGCGTCCTAGGCGGCGCCTGGGCGTTGACTTGGTGTCCGACTTCGAGTCGGACACCCGGCGTCCAACGCGGCGCCTGGGCGTAGGTGTCCGACCGAAGGGACACCGGGTCGTGACCGACCGCGCGCTGACGATCGGAGACGTCCTGCGACGGTCGACCGATCACCTGGCGGCGAAGGGAGACGACAGGCCGCGGCTCCACGCCGAGCGGCTCCTGGCCCACGCGCTCCGCATGGACCGCATCGGCCTCTACATGCACATCGACCGGCCGCTGTCCGCGAACGAGCTCGGTGTCGCGCGGGAGCTCGTCGCCCGACGCGCGTCGGGCGAGCCGCTCCAGTACGTGCTCGGCGAGTGGGGCTTCCGGCGTCTCGTGCTGCGCGTGGACGCGCGCGCGCTGATCCCTCGACCCGAGACGGAGACGGTGGTCGAGCGATGCCTTGCTCTGATCGACGGTGCCGAGGCGCCGCGCGTCCTCGACGTCGGCACCGGGTCGGGCGCGATCGCGCTCGCGATCGCCGGCGAGCACCCGGGCGCGCGTGTGACGGCGATCGACGTCTCGGAGGAGGCGGTGGAGCTCGCGCGCGAGAACGCCGAGCGCACCGGCATCGCGATCGAGCTCTGCCCGCACGATCTGTTCGAGGGGCTCCCCGGCGACGCCTGGGACCTCGTCGTCTCGAACCCGCCCTACGTGAGGGAGGATGAGCTGCCGTCGCTCGCGCCCGACGTGGTCGAATGGGAGCCCGGCGTCGCCCTCGTCGATCGAGGGCAGACGCCGGTGCTCGCACGTGAGGCTGCGCGCGTGCTGCGCCCGGGCGGCGCGCTCGTGCTCGAGATCCACGAACAGGGAGCCCCGGAGGCAGTCGCGCTGCTCGAGGCACATGGCTACGCCGGCGTCCACGTCACGCAGGACCTCGCCGGCCGCGACCGGGTCGTCGAGGGTCGCGTCTCCGCAGGAGCGCCGTGAGCGTCGACGCAGCCGTCGCCGCGCTTCGGGCGGGGAGGCTCGTCGTCCTGCCCACGGACACCGTCTACGGCCTCGCCGCGGACGCAGAGAGCGAGGCCGCGGCGTCCGCCCTGTACGCCGCGAAGGGTCGGGGCGCGATCCGGCCGACGGCCGCGCTCTTCGCGTCCGTCGACGTCCTGCTCGAGCGCGTCCGCGGGCTTCCCGCCGCAGAGGTGCGGATCGCGAAGGCGCTTCTCCCCGGGCCGTTGACGCTCGTCCTCCCGAACCCGATGCGCCGCTACCCGTGGCTGAACATGGAGCGGCCCGACGCGATCGGCGTGCGGGTCCCCGAGCTCGAAGGCCCGGGCGCCGCGGTACTGCGGGCGCTCGGGGCGCTCGTGGCGACGAGCGCCAACCTCCCGGGCGGACGGGACCCGCGGCGGGCCGAGGACGTCCCGGCGGAGATCGCGGCGGCGGTCGACGTCGTCGTCGACGGCGGCGAGCTTCCGGGCACGCCGTCGACGGTGGTCGACCTCACCGGCACGACACCCCGCGTCCTGCGGGAGGGGGCGCTCCCGGCCGAGGCCGTCCTCGCGCGCGTGCGAGAGCTTACGGATCGTTAACCCCGGGCCGACCTCCGCCTAACCCGGCCGCGAGAGACTCGCCCACATGAAGCTCTCCGTCGTGCTCGCCGCGATCGGCGCCGCCGCCCTCGTGGTCGTCCCTCTCGCCCTCGCGAAGGCACCGGTCGCCGTCACCGGAGCGGCGACGTCGGTCGGCGCCACGACAGCGGTGGTGACGGGGAAGGTCGACCCGGGCGGAGAGGCCACGAGCTGGTACGTCGAGTACGGCCCGACGACGACCTACGGATCCCGTACCGACGCGCGGAGCGCAGGGAACGGCACCGCGCAGGTGGATGTCTCCGAGCAGCTTCGCGGGCTGACGACCGGCGTCACCTATCACTACCGCCTGGTTGCCACGAACGCGTCCGGGACGGGCCGCGGCGCCGACCAGACCCTGACGACGCGCGCCGCGCCGACCGTCGTGACCGGCGCGGCCGCCTCGCTCGGGCCGACCGCTGCGACCGTCGGCGGAACCGTCGATCCGAACGGAAGCTCCACCGGCTGGTGGATCGAGTACGGCACGAGCACGAGCTACGGGTCGCGGACCGACACGCAGTCGGCCGGCACGGGGACGAGCCCCGTCGGCGTCTCGGTGCGGCTGGCGGGCCTCACCGCGGGGATCACGTACCACTTCCGGCTCGTCGCCGCGAACGACCTCGGGACGACGCGCGGGAACGACCGGTCGTTCCGCACCGACCGCGCGCCGACGGTCTCGACCGGCGGCGCGGACGCGATCACGGTGTCCTCGGCGCGCGTGAGCGGGTCGGTCAACCCGCAGGGTCGCGGCGCGGTCGCGTGGTTCGAATACGGCCCGACGACCGCCCTCGGAAGCCGCACCGGCGACCAGGACGCGGGCTTCGGGACCCGTGCGACGAGCGTTTCGGCGCAGATCACGGGCCTCCAGCCGGGGACGCGGTACTACTACCGGGCGGGCGCGAGAAGCGACGCCGGGACGGCGGTCGGCCAGACCCGGTCATTCACCACGACCGCAGGGCCGCTCGTCGTCACCGGCCCCGCCCAGGTCTCGGGCGTTGCGGTCGTCCTCACGGGGAACGTCGACCCGGTAGGCCGTGCGACGAGCTGGTGGTTCGAGCTCGGGCCGACGACGACGTACGGGACGACGACGGTGGTCAAGGGCGCCGGCTCGGGTCGTGGGCCGGTCGCCGTGTCCGAATCGATCGCGGGGCTGGCGCCCTCGACCGAGTACCACGCCCGGCTCGTTGCCCGAAGCTCGGCGGGGACGACGCGCGGGGCGGACGTGGCCTTCAGGACCGCGGGAGCGCCGGTCGTCGGCCGCACGACGGTGTCCGCGATCTCGCTCACGCCGCGCCCGGATCGACGCCGACGTCGCGACGAACGGGCTCGAGACACGGGTCTGGGTCGAGCTCGGGCCTCGGGGCTCGCTCGGGTCGCGGAGCGGCGTGCGGGTCGTACCGGCCGGGACGGCGAGTGCCAGGGTGTCGATCCCGGTCTCCGGTCTCCGCCCGGGGACCCGCTACTCCTTCCGGGTGGTCGCCCAGAACGCTGCCGGCTCGGCGACGGGCCGAACGGCCACCTTCGGGACGGCGGCCCGTCCACGCGACGAGCGGGGCCGGCTGCTCCGTTGCACGATCGTCGGGACGAATGGGCCCGACCGGCTGGTCGGCGGGAGCGGACGCGACGTCATCTGCGGGCTCGGCGGAGCCGACGTGCTCGTCGGGCGCGGCGGTGACGACGTCCTCTCGGGAGGCCCGGGCAACGACTACCTCCTGCCCGGCACGGGTCGCGACCGCGTCCTCGGTGACGCCGGCAACGACTTCGTCGGTGCGCGCGACGGACGCGCGGACCGGATCGTCGGAGGTCCGGGCGCCGACCGTGCACGCGTCGACCGGAGGCTCGACCTGACGCGCTCGGTCACACGGGTCGGGTAGCCGCGCACCGAGCGTGGGGCTCGGGCGCGGCGCACCCGTGGAGTACGATCCGCCCGTGGCAGTCGCGGCCGATCATCTTGCGCGCCTGCGCACCGGGGGGCTCGCGGAGCACGACCCCGAGATCGCCGCGCTGATCGGCCGGGAGGCGGACCGGCAGCGCGGTCAGATCGAGCTGATCGCGTCGGAGAACTTCACCTGGCCGTCCGTGCTCGAGGCGGCCGGGTCGGTGCTCACGAACAAGTACGCGGAGGGGTACCCGGGGCGCCGCTACTACGGAGGCTGCGAGGTCGTCGACGAGATCGAGCAGCTCGCGATCGACCGCGCAAAGGAGCTCTTCGGCGCCGAGCACGCGAACGTTCAGCCGCACGCGGGCGCCCAGGCCAACATGGCGGTCTACCTCGGGCTCCTCGATCCGGGGGACACCGTCCTCTCCCTCCGGCTCGACCACGGCGGCCATCTGACCCACGGGTTGAAGGTCAACTTCTCCGGCAGGCTCTACACGATCGTCCACTACGGCGTGACGCGGGAGTCGGGCGTCGTCGACGAGGACGAGGTGCTTGCCCTCGCCCGCGAGCATCGGCCCAGGATCGTGCTCTGCGGGGGATCCGCGTATCCACGGACCGTCGACACGGCGATGTTCCGGCGGGTGGCTGACGAGGTCGGCGCCCTGCTCTGGTGCGACATGGCGCACTTCGCCGGTCTGGTCGCGGCCGGGCTGCACCCGAACCCGGTCGAGCACTGCGACGTCGTCACGTCCACGACACACAAGACGCTCGCGGGCCCGCGGGCGGGCATCGTGCTCTGCCGGGAGGAGCACGCGACCGCGATCGACCGAGCCGTGTTCCCCGGGATGCAGGGCGGACCGCTCGAGCACATCGTCGCCGCGAAGGCGACCTGCTTCAGGATCGCCGCGACCGAGGGATTCCGCATGTACCAGCAACAGGTACGGACGAACGCGGACGCGTTGGCGGAGACCCTTCTCGCCGGCGGCATCGACCTGCTCACGGGCGGCACCGACACGCACCTGCTCCAGCTCGACCTTCGCGCGACCGACTGGTCGGGGAAGGCGGCCGAGGAGCGGCTCGACGCCGTCGGCCTGACGGTCAACCGCAACACCGTGCCATTCGACGAGCGGCCGCCCACGATCGCGTCGGGCGTCCGCGTCGGCACCCCGGCGGCGACGATGCGCGGGTTCGACGACGAGGACTTCCGCGAGGTTGGCGCGATCATGGTCGAGGCGCTGTCTGCGGACGCCGACCTGGGGTCGCTCCGTGCACGCACGGTCGCCCTGTGCGAGCGGCGTCCGCTGTATCCCGGCTTCCAGGGCTACCCGACCTATGTCGCCGAGGCGGCCGGAGGCTGAAGGCGGACGTGACCGAAGGCGCAGTCAGCATGCCGGCGGCGCGCAGTGTCACCGAGGTGGCGCACCCGCTCGTCCAGCACAAGCTCGGGCTGTTGCGCGACGTCACGACGACGACGCAGATGTTCCGTCAGCTCGTGAACGAGCTGACGCTGCTCCTGACCTACGAGGCCACGAAGGACCTCCCGCACGAGGAGGTCGAGATCGAGACCCCGCTCGAGCGCACGTCCGCGCGCCGCATCTCGGGGAAGAAAGTCGCCGTCTGCCCGATCCTCCGCGCCGGCATCGGAATGCTCGACGCCGTGCTCTCGCTCGTTCCAGGAGCCCGCGTCGGGTTCATCGGGCTGTACCGCAACGAGGAGACGCTGGAGCCGGTCGAGTACTACGTGAAGCTGCCGAACGACATCGCCGACCGCGATGTGCTCCTGCTCGACCCGATGCTCGCCACCGGCAACTCGACCACGGCTGCCGTCGAGACCGTCAAGGCCGCCGGTGCGACGTCGGTGCGGCTCATCGCCCTGATCGCGGCTCCCGAGGGGATCGAACGGATCCACCGCGAGCATCCAGACGTCTCGATCGTCGTCGCGTCGATCGACCGCGCGCTCAACGAGAGCGGCTACATCGTGCCGGGGCTCGGGGACGCAGGCGACCGGCTGTACGGCACGAAGTAGAGCGGCGGCATGCTCTCCGACCTGCGAGCGAACCCCGAGGTCCTGTGGGGAGCGCTGATCGCATTCGGCATCGTCGTGCTGCTCACCCCCGCGGTCGGCGGCATGGCCCGTCTCCTCGGCGTCGTCGATCAGCCCGATGCGAGGCGCCTCAACAAGCGGCCGATCCCGCGCCTCGGCGGCCTCGCGATCTTCCTCGGGATCCTCGTGCCGTCGCTCGCGTTCCTCGACCTCTCCGGCGAGATGCGGGGCATCGTGCTCGGCGCGGCGGTCGCGTGCGTCGTCGGCGCGGTCGACGACTTCCGCGGGCTCGACCCGCTGCCGAAGCTCGCCGGGCAGGTGGTCGCGGCCGCCATCCCGTGTGCCTTCGGCGTCTGGATCGACCACTTCACGTTCCCGTTCGTCGGCGTCGTCGACCTGCCCGCCTGGATCGGGATGCCGCTCACGGTCGTCTGGATCGTGGCCGTGATGAACATGGTCAACTTCCTCGACGGGCTGGACGGGCTCGCGGCGGGGGTTTGCGGGATCGCGGGCCTGACCTTCGCGGTCCTGGCCCTGTCGCTCGGCAAGATCGACGCCGCCGTGCTCTCCGCCGTGGTCGCCGGGGCATGCATCGGCTTCCTGCGCCACAACTTCTTCCCCGCGCGCATCTTCATGGGCGACTCGGGCGCGCTCGTGCTTGGCTTCACGCTCGCGACGGTTGCCATCGCGGGGCTGCTGAAGACGGCGTCGACCGTCGTCCTCGTGCTGCCGCTCCTCGTGCTCGCCGTCCCGATCCTCGACACGTCGTTCGTCGTCGCGAAGCGCCTCAAGTACAAGCGTCCGATCTCCTCGCCCGACCGCTCGCACCTCCACCACCGCTTCATGGACATCGGCTTCTCCCAGCGGCGCGCGGCCGTGACGATGTGGGCGTGGACGGCGAGCCTCGGCGCCGCGGCGCTCGCGACCCGGTTCATCCCGTTCCGCGCCGGCGGCCGCTGGCACCCGGCGGAGACCGCGGCCGTCGCCGCGATCGCGCTCGCCGCCCTCGCGTTCTCGCTCTACGTCGTCTACCTGCTCGAGATCGTCAAGCTCGCGAACCCCCGTGTTCGCCGCCGGCGCGCTCAGCTCTCCGACGACGAGCGGCTGAGCGCGTGACGGAGCTGCACGGCGGCACCGTCACCTTCGTCTTCACCGATATCGAGGGCTCCACGGAGCTCCTGAAGCGGCTCGGTGACCGCTACGCCGACGCGCTTGCCGAGCACCGGCGCGTCATCCGCGACGCGTTCGCCGCGCGGGGCGGGCAGGAGATCGACACCCAGGGTGACGCGTTCTTCTTCTGCTTCGAGCGTGCCCGCGACGCGGTCGCGGCCGCCGTCTCGGCGCAGCGCGCGCTCGCCGACCATCCGTGGCCCGACGGGAGCACCCTCCGCGTCCGCATGAGCCTCCACACCGGCGAGCCCGTCGTCGGCGAGGAGGGCTACGTCGGGATCGACGTCCACCGCGCCGCCCGGATCTGCGCGGCGGGGCACGGCGGTCAGGTGCTGCTCTCGGCGACGACCGCGGCGCTCGTGTCCGGCGGCGGCCTGCCCGACGGCGTCTCGAAGCGCGACCTGGGAGAGGTGCGCCTCAAGGACATCGACGAGCCGGAGCGGGTCTCGCAGCTCGTGATCGACGGGCTGCCCGAGAGCTTCCCTCCGCTTCGTGTCGAGCAGGAGGAGCCGATGGACTTCGGCGAGCGGCTCGCCCGGAAGATCCAGGCGGACGTCGAGCGGCAGATCGAGGCCAGCCTCGGGGGTGGATCGGCTGCGCCGGCCCGGACGACGCGGCTCGCGCTGTTCGGGCTCGTGAACGTCGTCCTGATCGTCGCCGCGATCGTCGTGATCGTCGCCCTGATCAAGCTCGTGGTCTGACCGAGCGACCACGAGCCGACGTGAGGCCCGCCGGGAAGCGGGGTCTCTTGGGCTCCGGGGGAGCCGATCGAAGGCGCGCGACCAGAAGGACATTGCAACAGACTGTTACAAGGTCGTCCCGCGCGGTGCCTCGGAGATCACGGCCGCTGCGTGGGCACCCGGCGTGCTCCGCACGCTTCATCTCCCCAGGACTCGGGGTGCGCCCGATGCTGCACGCGCGGCTCCCGGCTTCGCCTAGCGCTCAGCCGTCGCGCTGGGGCGGTCGCCACGCTCGCTCGGCCGCGACGACGTCTCGGGCTGCGCGGCGATCCTGGAGCCGACGCTCGGCGACCACTCTCGCCTCTCCGGGCGAGCGTACGCGGAAAAGCACGTCGACGGTGAGGTCGCCGATCCCGGGCATCGCCCGGATGCTCCGCGACCGATGCGCGAGCACGCGGGTCTGCTGATAGCTCGGCCGCGGAAGGTCGAGCTCCGAGGCACGCATGCAGACACGACGCCAGAGGTCGGCGAGTGCGAGCCCTGGGCGGTCGAGCTCGGAGATCGCCTCGACGAGCGGCCAGGCGATCCGAGGGGCACAGTGCGGCATCGAGAGGGATGGTCGCAACCGACCCGTGACGCCTTCGTGTCAGGCTCGTGACGAGAGCGCCACGATCCGCCGCTTGTAACAGTCTGTTGCAAGGGACCTTGGCGCGCCGCGCGCCCGCTACCGGCTCGCGGGGCCTCGGGCGGCGCGGGCGACGAGGTCGAGGAGCGCCTCCGTGAAGGCAGGGGAGAGCTGTGGGTTGTGGCCGTGCCCCGGGATCACGATCCGCTCGGCCCGGAGCTCGCGCTCGAGGACGTCGCAGATCGCCTCGTAGGCCGGGTGATGGGCGCCCGAGACGACGAGCGCGGGGAGCTCGAGGGCGGCCAGGTCGGCGAGAGGGATCTCCGCCTCCCACGGCCCGCGCTCGCGCATGAGCGCCTCCACGCCCTGCGCGAGCTCGGGCGGGAGGGGCGCGGGCGGGTCCCAGTCCGACCCGACCGCGGCCAGGAAGCGGCGCAGGAAGGACTCCGGCTCGTCGTCCCGCGCGCTCGCGTACAGCGCGGCGCCACCCCGGGCGAATGCCGCCACGGCGGGATCGTCGAGTGCGACGCTCGTGCAGGGAGGCTCGATCACCGTCAGCGAGGCAATCTCGCTCTGACGGGCGGCTGCCAGCAGCGCGACGACGCCGCCGTAGGAGTGGCCCACGAGGTGGTCGCCGGGCTCCAGCCGCTCGGCGACCCATCCTGCATGGTGCTCGAAGTCGACGTCCTCGACCGGGCCGGGGGCGAACCCGGGTCGCTCGAGGACGACGAGCTCGGCCTCCTCGACGATCGCACGGCGCTGCTGCCGCCAGGTCGCGCGACCACCGACAACGCTCCCGTGAACGAGGACGATGCGCTCCACCGATGCCACAAAGGTAGACCCTTTCCCGCACGCAGAGCGGAATAGGGGTGTTACAAGCCCGGTGGTATGCTCCCGGTCCGATGACCGCTTCCACCTCGTCGTCGCCGCACTCGCTCGCCACGGCGTCCGGGCTCTTGCTCGGCACCCTGGGACTCTCGATGGCGCTCGGGGCACTCCTCGGGTGGCTCGTCGGCTCGGCGGGGATCGGCCTCCTCGTCGGTGCGATCGTCGGCATCCCGCTCGCGATCGCCGTCGTGTACGGCGTCTACTCGCGCTCGACCTCGTGAGCGCGCGCGTGTTCGAGACGCCGCGTCCGGTCCCCGGGCGCCTCGTTCCCGCGCTCGCCGGCTCGGCTGTCGTGGCGCTGGCCCTACCGGTCTTCCTCGCAGCGGGCTGGCCGCTCGACGGCTGGCTGCTCGCCGCGACGCTCTGGATCGCCGGGCAGCTCTTCGCGCTCCTCCTGACGCGGCTACCGCTCGGCACGGGTAACCTCGCCGCCGCAGGCATGCGCGGTATCGGTACGAGCTTCAGGGCGATCCTGATCGGGGTTCCGCTCGTCGCGGTCACGGTCTCCGACGAGCGGGTCGGTCTGGCCGCGGCCGTCCTCTACGCGCTCGCATTCTCGGTCGAACTGGCGGTGTCGCTGGTCGAGTACTTCGGGCAGGAGGCCCGGGCATGACGAGGCGCCTCGTCGGCCTCACCGGGGTCCTGTACCTCGTGCTGCCCGCCGTCGCGCTCGCGGCCGACGAGTCGGGCGACGACGAGAAGTTCAACCCCGCTTCGGAGTGGACGCTCCATGAGTGGATCCCGATCCACCTCGGGCCGCTCGACCTGTCGATCAACAAGGCCGTCGCGTACCTGCTGCTCGGCGCACTCCTCTCGTGCGTGATCGGGATCGTCTTCATGCGGGTCAAGGTCGGGCGCGAGCCGACGAAGCGACAGGCGCTCGGCGAGTTCATCTACGAGGTCGCGCAGGTGCAGGTCGCCGAGCAGGGCCTGCCGACGAAGGCGATCGGCCGCTGGTTCCCGTACGTCGCGAGCCTGATGGTCTTCATCTGGGTGGTCAACATGCTCGGGTTCATCCCGTTGCCGCTCTCGGACGAGAAGGTGACGATCGCCGGTGTCCAGGTGCCGACGCTCGCGCTCTTCGCCGCGACGTCGACGCTCTCCGTGACGCTCGCGCTCGCGCTGATGACGTTCGTCTTCACGCACGTCGAGGGCATCCGTGCGAACGGCGCGTGGGCGTACTTCAAGAGCTGGATCCCCGACGTGCCGAAGGCGATGTACCCGCTGATCGTGCCGCTCGAGATCCTCGGCCAGTTCATGCGGCTGATCAGCCTCTCCGTCCGTCTCTACGCGAACATGCTCGCCGGCCACATGCTGATCCTCACGTTCCTCGGGCTGATCTTCATCATCGGCAACCTCGCCCTCGCGATCGTCGCCGTGCCCGCCGCTGCGATCTTCTACATCTTCGAGGTCGTGATCGTCGTCTCGATCCAGGCCTACATCTTTGCCGCCCTGTCCGCCATCTACATCGGCTCGGCGATCGAGCCGGACCACTAAGGAGGAGACCTCAACGATGCTGTCCTCACTGTTCATCGCTGCCGCCGAAGACGGGGCCGACGCCGGCAAGGCGATCGCCCTCGCGCTCGGTATCGGTCTCGGCTCGCTCGGCGCAGGCGTCGGCATCGGCAACATCTTCGGCTCGATGATCCAGGCCGTCGCCCGGCAGCCCGAGCTCCGCGGCGAGCTGCAGGGCATCCAGTGGCTCGGCTTCGCCCTCACCGAGGCAGTCGTCTTCTACGGCCTGATCGGCGGCCTGCTCGCCTACGTCCTCGTCTGAGCATGGTCGATCTGCTCGCAGCCGAGTCGTCGAACGACCTGATCAAGGTCGTACCGGGGCTCATGATCTGGACGCTGGTCGCGTTCGCGATCACGTTCTTCGTGCTGAGGAAGTACGCGTTCGGCCCGATCCAGAAGACGATCGACGACCGGCGTGACCGGATCCGCCAGGCGGTCGACGAGGCGGACAACGCCCGGAACGAGGCGCGCGAGCTGCTCGAGCAGAACCGCGCGATCCTCGCGCAGGCTCGCTCGGAGTCGGCGGAGATCCTCGCCGAGGCGCGCAAGGTCTCGGACGCACAGATCGACCGTGCCAAGCAGGAGGCGGAGGTCGAGCGCCAGCGGCGCCTCGAGGACACGCGCAAGCAGATCGAGGCCGAGACGGTCCGCGCGATCGGCCAGATCCGCAGCGAGGTCGCCGACCTGACGATCGAGGCGACCGAGCGGGTCGTCGGCAAGGTGCTCGACGCGGAGGACCAGCGGCGGCTCGTCGAGGAGGCCGTCGCAGGGCCTCGACTTCTCGGCGCTGGAGGGCTCGAGGAGCTGATGGCCGTCGCGCCGCGCATGTACGCGCGCGCCCTCTTCGAGGCGGCGCAGGAGCAGGATCGTGTCGACCTCGCGCGCGAGCAGCTCGGCCAGCTCGCGAACGCGCTCGAGGAGAGCCCCGAGCTCGAGGCGTTTCTCGCCAACCCCCAGCTCGACCCGGGCGCCAAGGCGGACGTCCTCGACGAGGTGACCGAGGGCGGCGACCCGATCGTCAGGAACTTCGTCCGCCTCGTCGCGGCCAAGGGCCGCGCGGGGCAGCTGCGCGCGATCGCCGAGGAGTTCGACGCGATCGTCGACCGCGAGCAGGGCCGGCTGCAAGGTCGAGCTGACGACCGCCTACGTGCTGTCCGAGGACGAGGCGCGCGGGATCGTCGCGACCATCGAGCAGGCCTCCGGGCGCACCGTCGAGGCCAGCCGCTCGGTCGACCCGGACCTGATCGGCGGGATGATCCTCCAGGCCGGTTCGCTCCGCGTCGACGCGAGCGTGCGCGGTCGGATCGACCGCCTCCGCCGCGAGCTCGTGACCCGAACCTGACCCGAAACCGAGATCCCGAAGGAGAGACGTTTCCGTGAAGCTCCGTCCCGAAGAGATCACCTCGATCCTCAAGCAGCGCATCGAGCAGTACGACGTCGAGACCGATCTCTCGGAGGTCGGGACCGTGCTCCAGGTGGGCGACGGCATCGCCCGCGTCTACGGCCTCGAGAACTGCGTCGCGCTCGAGCGGCTCGAGTTCGAGCACGGCGTCGTCGGCATCGCGTTCAACCTCGAGGAGGACAACGTCGGCGTCGCGCTCTTCGGCGAGTGGTATCACGTCAAGGAAGGCGAGCCGGTGCGCCGCACCGGCGCGGTGATGAGCGTGCCGGTCGGCGAGGGGCTCTTGGGCCGCGTCATCGACCCGCTCGGCAACCCGCTCGACGGCCAGGGCCCCATCGTGGCGGCGGAGCACCGCCCGCTCGAGTTCAAGGCGCCCGGCGTGATCCAGCGCCAGCCCGTCGCCGAGCCCCTCCAGACGGGGCTCAAGGCGATCGACTCGATGATCCCGATCGGCCGCGGCCAGCGCGAGCTGATCATCGGCGACCGCGGCACGGGCAAGACCGCGATCGGGGTCGACGCGATCATCAACCAGCGCGGCGGCGACGTGATCTGCATCTACGTCGCGGTCGGGCAGAAGGCGTCCACCGTCGCCCAGGTGGTCGAGCGGCTCCGCGATGCCGGTGCGATGGACTACACGATCGTCCTCTCGGCTCCTGCGCAGGAGGCCGCGCCGATCAAGTGGATGGCCCCGTTCGCGGGCGCCGCGATGGGCGAGTACTTCCTCTTCAACGGGAAGCACGCCCTCGTGATCTACGACGACCTCACCAAGCACGCCGACGCCTACCGACAGCTGTCGCTCCTGCTGCGCCGGCCGCCGGGCCGCGAGGCCTTCCCCGGCGACGTCTTCTACCTCCACTCCCGGCTGCTGGAGCGCGCCTGCAAGCTCTCCGACGAGCTCGGCGGCGGCTCGCTGACCGCTCTGCCCGTGATCGAGACCCAGGCCGGCGACGTCGCCGCCTACATCCCGACGAACGTCATCTCGATCACCGACGGTCAGATCTTCCTCGAGTCGAGCCTCTTCTACTCGGGCATCCGGCCGGCGATCAACGTGGGCATCTCGGTGTCGCGCGTGGGCGGCAACGCGCAGACGAAGGCGATGAAGAAGGTCGCGGGTCGCCTGCGCCTCGACCTGGCGCAGTACCGCGAGCTCGAGGCGTTCTCGCAGTTCGGCTCCGAGCTCGACGCCGCGACCCAGCAGGCGCTCGCGCGGGGCGAGCGGATGGTTGCGACCCTGAACCAGCCGCAATACCAGCCGTGGCCGACCGAGGAACAGGTCGTCGCGATCTATGCCGGCATCCACGGCTGGCTCGATCGCGTCCCCGTCGGGCAGGTTCCCCGCTACCAGCAGGAGCTGTGCGAGACGCTCCGCTCGGAGGGTTCGATCTACCAGGCGATCCGCGAGAGCGGCGACCTCTCCGACGAGACGACGGCGAAGCTGGACGAGGCGCTGCAGAAGTTCGTCGACGGCTTCAACGTCGAGGAGGAGCGCGGCCTTGCGATTTCCGCCGCTCCGCGTCGGAAATCATAGAAGGGCTTTGGTGCAGCTGCGAGCAGCTCGTCTGGACGGAAGGCACGGGCGATAGACCGTGGCTTCCGTCCAGGACTACAAGCGCCGGATCCGATCGGTCCGGAACACGCGGAAGATCACGCGGGCGATGGAGCTCGTCGCTGCCGCGAAGCTGCGTCGCGCCCAGGCGCGGATCGAGGCCATGCGGCCGTACGCCGACACGATGCGCGAGCTGATCGCAGGCGTCGGCCGCGCCGCCGGCTCGGTGCGGGGCCTGCCCTTGCTCCAGCAGCGCGAGACGACCGCGGCGACGCTGATCGTCCCCCTCTCGGGCGACCGCGGCCTCGCCGGCGCGTTCAACGCGCAGGTGCTGCGGCGGGCGTTCGCGCTCGAGCGGCAGCTGCAGGCCGAGAACGCAGACGGTGCGGTGGCTCGGCGTCGGCAAGAAGGGACGGTCGACGCTGGCGTTCCGGCGGCGGGAGCTCGACGGCGCGTTCGTCGGCTTCACCGACGCTCCGGCGTACGCCGACGCCCAGGCGATCGCGCACCGTGCCGCCGAGCTCTTCGTCGACGGGGAGGTCGACCGCGTCGTCCTCGTCTACAACACGTTCGTCTCCGCGCTCACGCAGACGGTGACCGAGCAGGAGATCCTCCCGATCTCGGCCGACGTGCTCGAGACCGACGAGGAGGAGCGGCGCGACGACGCGTTGCGCGGCGACTTCATCTTCGAGCCCGAGCCCGAGCAGATCCTCGAGCGGCTCCTCCCGGTGTACCTCGAGACCCAGATCTACCGCGCGCTCCTCGAGTCGTCGGCGTCCGGAGCAGGGCGCCCGCATGACAGCGATGCGGAACGCGTCGAAGAACGCCGGCGAGCTGATCGACGGCCTGACGCTCGAGATGAACCGTGCGCGCCAGGCCGAGATCACCCAGGAGATCCTCGAGGTCGTGGCCGGCGCGGATGCGCTGACCTGAGCCCGGGGTCACACCTGGGAGTACTTACGTCGGCTGAACGCGGGGCCAACCTTTCGCCCGGCCACGACGTCTACACTTCTCGACCATGGGTGCCGAGCGTCAGGCGTCGATGCATGCCGAGCCGAGCCCGCAGCAAAGCGCCGCTCGCCGCCACCAGGTCCGGGACCGGGTCGCGCTCGGTGTCGCGCTGCTGCTGCTCGCCGCCGGCGTGGTCGCCTTCTGGCAGTCGAGGACGAACGAGGGCCCGGCACCGACACAGGCGGCGCCGGCGCAGTCACAGGCCCCCGCCGCCCCGAAGGACGATCTCAAGAAGGGCGGAAAGCTGGAGCCGGGCGCACGCGCCGTAGCGATTCGCTTCCTCGAGACCGCGGTCGGCCGAACCGAGCTCGATGCGGCCTGGAACCTCGCGACGCCCGAGCTGCGAGGGGGTGTGACCCGTGCGCAGTGGATGCGGGGGGAGCTCCCGGTGATCCCGTTCCCCGTGAAGGACCTGGAGACGAGCGGCTTCCAGGTCGTCGAGTCGTCTCCGAACAAGGTGCTGCTCCAGGTTCTCCTCGTCCCGGAGCCAGGGACCGACTACACCCCGACGAGATACGACATGACGATCGAGCGGACGACGAAGGCTGCCCCGTGGAAGGTCAGCTACACCATGCCCTACGCCCCGCCCGGGAAGTACGCGAGCCCCGAGTGAGGCCGGTCGTCGGTTGGCGTGAAAACGCAGGGGCGCGTCACCGAAGGTGCGTTATAGTGGTGCGCCCGTGAGCACCGTCCCGGAGATCAGCCTGCCTGATGCCGCGGTGGAGCCGGTGGCGGTCGGCGCCGACGGACAGGTCAAGGCACGCGGCTACTGGGAGCTCGTCTGGCTGAGGCTCAAGCGCGACCGGATGGCTCTCGCGGGCGGGGGCTTCATCATCCTCTTGTTCCTCGTCTCGTTCATCGGCGCGCCGATCGCGGCGCACCTCCTCGGCCACGGGCCCAACGATCAGTTCTACACCGCAGTCGACCCGGACACGTACCTCCCGGTCGGCCCGATGACGCGGGTCCAGACGCCAGACGGCGGGACGACGCTCTTCATTCTCGGGGCTGACTCGACGATCGGACGAGACCTGTTCCTCCGCCTCCTGTACGGCGCGCGGACATCGCTGGAGGTCGCGGTCTTCGCGACGATCTTCTCCGTCGGGCTCGGCGTCTTCTGCGGCGCGCTCGCCGGCTACTTCCGTGGCTCGGTCGATACGGTCGTCTCGCGCCTCAGCGAGATCTTCATGGCCTTCCCGGCGCTCCTCTTCATCGTCGCGATCTCGGCGACCGCGGGCGACCAGCTGAACGGGATCACCTTCGGGTTCCTCGCCCCCGGCGTGTTCACGCTCGTACTCGTGTTCTCGCTCTTCGGCTGGTACTACCCGGCGCGGATCGTGCGCGGGCAGGTGCTCTCGCTCCGCGAGAAGGAGTTCGTCGAGGCGGCGCGGATGACCGGGGCGTCGGACTGGCGCATCGTCCGCTCCCACCTCCTGCCCCATCTCGTCGGTCCGGTGATCGTCTACTCGACGGTGATCGTGGCGAGCCTCATCATCGGCGAGGCCGGGCTGTCGTTCCTCGGGCTCGGGATCCAGGAGCCGACGTCGAGCTGGGGGAACATCCTGGCCCAGGCGCCGCAGTACTACCTGACGGTGCCGTCGCTGATGATCTGGCCCGGCCTGGCGATCCTGCTGGCGACGCTCGCGTTCAATCTCCTCGGCGACGGGCTCCGCGACGCGTTCGACCCGCGAAAAACCGGATAACCGCCAACAATTTTTCCGTATCGACGTCTCAACGGCGTGGATGTCAAGGCGTCTGGCCGCCCGTGCGGCCTGACGGGATCAGGAAGGGAAAGGAGTTGTATGCCTACGAAGCTCGTGCTGGCGACAGTGATGGCTGCGGTTGCAGCGTCGCTGCTCGTCGCAAGTGCGACGGCCGGTGGCTCCGCCGCGTCCGCAAAGGGCGGCACGCTGCGGTACAACCACGATCTGAGCGACTACGAGTACATCGACCCGCAGAAGTGCTACGACACGGGTTGCTCGGAGCTGCTCTGGCCGACGAGCTACAACCTCATGCAGTACGCCGAGAAGTCCGGCCCTGAGGGCAAGCGCGTCTACGCCGAGGCCGCCGCCGGTCCGCCCGTCGTCTCGAAGGACGGGAAGACCTACGTGTTCACCGTCCGCACCGGCCACAAGGCCTCGAACGGGAAGACCGTGACCCCGCAGTGGTTCGTGCACGCCTTCGAGCGGCTCCTCAGCCCGAAGATGGGCGACGCCGCCTCGGCGCGGTTCGGGGGCATCAGCAACCTCGGCGCAGTGCAGGGGGCGCAGGCCTTCTACGACGGCAAGGCGCAGAAGATCAGCGGGCTCTCGGTGAAGGGCAACAGGCTGACCATCAAGCTCATCAGGCCGTTCCCGTCGCTCGTGTCGGCGCTCGCGATGAACTGGTTCACCGCGACCGATCCGTCGACGCCGTACTCCGAGCAGGACGTGAACACGGTCGTCGGCGCGGGGCCGTACTACGTCTCGAGCCGCGAGGTGGGCCGGACGGTCGTGCTCGACCGCAACAAGAACTACAAGGGCTCGCGCCCGGCGAACCCCGACCGGATCGTCGTCACCGTCGGTGGTGACCAGAACCAGAGCCTGCTCCAGGTGAAGGCCGGCCAGGCCGATGTCGAGCCGATCGTGCCGTCCGCGGCTGCCGGCGACCTCGGCGACCAGTTCGGCGTCAACAAGGGCCGCTTCTTCGTGAAGCCGACGTCGGTCACGTCCTACTGGGCGCTCAACTCCCAGGCCGGCGCGCCGCTTGCGAACGCCAAGCTGCGGCAGGCGATCAACTGGGCCGTCGACCGCCCGGCGCAGGTCCGCATCGCAGGCAAGTACGGCGGCCGCCGGACGTCGCAGATCCTCCCGCCGGGCATGCCGGGCTTCGTCCAGGCGAACAACCTCTACGCCTACACCGGCGCGAACACCGCCAAGGCCAAGGCGGTCGCGGGTGACGTGGGCAGCGTGCCGCAGCTGCGCATCGTCCACTCGAACTCGACCTCGAACATCAACCGCGGCCAGGTCATGCGGTTCAACCTCGAGGCGATGGGCCTCAAGGCGAAGACCGAGGCCATCCCGAGCTCGCAGCTCTTCACGCGGTCCGGCGACAAGAAGAACGGCAACTACGACGTGCTCTGGATCGGCTGGCAGGCCGACTACCCGGATCCGTCGAACTTCATCAACGTTCTCCTCGACGGACGCCAGATCCCCGACGAGGGGTCGAGCAACAACGCCGCCCTGTTCAACAGCCCGAAGTTCAACACGCTGATGGACAAGGCGAACCTGCTGTCCGGGGACGCGCGCTATGCCGCGTACGGCAAGCTCGACGTCCAGATCATGAAGGAAGCGGCGCCGTGGGCGCCCATCATCAACGCGAACAACCGCATCTTCATCTCCTCGCGGATCGGCAACCTGATCTACAACGAGGCGAACACGAACATGGCACTCAACGCGATGACGATCAAGTAGATCGCTCGCTGTCGAACCGCGGGTGCGAGGGCGCTTCGGCGCCCTCGCACCCATGGTTCAGCCGTCTGTCCCGACCTACACCTGGCCCTTCGATTTGAGACACTGATCGCGTATGTGGAGATACATCGCACGACGCCTGCTCTGGGCGGTGTTCCTGTTCCTCGCCGTGACGTTCGTCACGTACATCATCTTCTTCGTCGCGCCGAACGATCCGGCGAAGCTCGCGGCCGGCAAGGCCGCGAACAGCGAGCAGGTGAAGCAGGTCGCCGCGTACCTCCACCTCGACGAGCCGGTCTGGAAGCAGTATCTGCTCTGGCTCAAGCAACTCGTCTTCGATCAGTCGCTCGGCCGCTCGTTCGTCAACCGTCAGGACGTGAACGACGTGATCGCGGCGGCCGCGCCCGTCACGGCCTCCCTCGTCTTCGGAGGGGCCATCCTCTGGCTCCTGGTGTCGATCCCCGTCGGCGTTCTCTCCGCCCTCCGGCCACGCTCGCTCCTCGACAGGAGCGCGATGATCTTCGTCCTGATCGGGATCTCCGCCCACCCCGTCTGGATCGGCCTGATCCTGTCGTTCGTCTTCGGGGCGCAGCTGGGACTGACGCCGATCACCGGCTACTGCGACATGATCAACCCCGCGATCGGCGCACAGTGCGGCGGCCCGGTGGACTGGGCGTACCATCTGATCCTGCCGTGGTGTACGTTCGCGCTGCTGTTCGCGGCGCTCTACGTCCGGCTGATACGGGCGAACGTGATGGAGACGATGAGCGAGGACTACGTGCGCACCGCGCGCGCCAAGGGCGTGCCCGAGCGGCAGGTCATGCGCTCGCACGTCCTCCGGAACAGCATGCTCCCGGTCGTCACGATCCTCGGTCTCGACATCGCGCTCGCCCTGGGCGGCGCGATCTTCACCGAGTCGATCTTCGGCCTGCCGGGGCTCGGGCGCTCCGTGATCGTCGCGTACGAGAAGTCCGACCTGCCGGTGATCGTCGGTGTCGTCGTGTTCTCGACGATCGTGATCATCATCTTCAACCTGATCGTCGACATCCTCTACGCGTTCCTCGACCCGAGGATCCGGCTCACCTGATGGCGCTGCTCGAGGTCGAGAACCTGCGGACGCAGTTCCGGACCGACGACGGCATCGTCCAGGCGGTCGACGGCGTCTCGTTCACCGTGGAGCACGGCGCCACCCTCGGGATCGTGGGCGAGTCCGGCTCCGGGAAGAGCGTCACCTGCCTGACCGTGATGGGGCTGAACGATCCTCGTAACGCGATGTCGGAGGGCTCGGCCCGCTTCGACGGGACGGAGTTGATCGGGACGAGCAAGGAGAAGCTCAACCAGCTCCGCGGCGTCCGGATGGCGATGATCTTCCAGGACCCGATGACCTCGCTCAACCCGGTCAAGACGATCGGCTGGCAGCTGGAGGAGGCCGTCCTCGCGCACCGCGACGTCACGCGCAAGGAGGCACGGGAGCGCGCGACCGAGGCGCTCAGGGACGTCAGGATCCCGCGCGCGGAGCAGCGCCTTCGCGACTACCCGCACCAGTTCTCGGGGGGCATGCGCCAGCGGGTGATGATCGCGATGGCCCTCATCAACGGCCCCGACCTGATCATCGCCGACGAGCCCACGACGGCGCTCGACGTGACGACGCAGGCGCAGATCCTCACGCTCATGAAGGGTTTGCAGGACGAGTACGGGATGGCGATGATCATGATCACCCACGATCTCGGCGTGGTCGCCGAGGTCGCGGACGACGTGATCGTGATGTACGGCGGGCAGGTCGTCGAGCAGGCGCCCGTCGACGAGCTCTTCTACCGCCCCAGGCACCCGTACACATGGGGGCTGCTCGGCTCGCTCCCGCGGCTCGACATGGATGTCGAGCGCCTGACGCAGATCCCGGGGCAGCCCCCCTCGCTCCTGCGGCCGCCGAGCGGGTGCCGGTTCCATCCTCGATGCACGTTCACGATGGACATCTGTCGCACCGAGGTTCCGAGACTCGAGCCGACCGGCGAAGGGAGCCAGCTCGGGCGGTGCTGGCTCGACGACGAGACGAAGAAGCGCGAAGGCGCCCGCGTCGTCGAGGACGTGCATCGGGTGGCGTCGTGAGGCGAGATCCGTGACCGATCTCCTGACCGTCGAGAACGTGAAGAAGTACTTCCCGATCACGCGGGGCGTCATCTTCCAGAGGCAGATCGGGGCCGTCAAGGCGGTCGACGACGTCAGCTTCACGGTCCGCCGGGGAGAGACGCTCGGCATCGTCGGCGAGTCCGGGTGCGGCAAGTCGACGCTCGCCCGCTGCCTGCTTCGCCTGCTCGATCCGACGAGCGGCCGCATCGTGTTCGACGGCCGCGACATCACGCACGTGAGCCGCTCCGAGATGCGGCCGATCCGCCGCGAGATGATGATGGTGTTCCAGGACCCGTACGCCTCGCTCAACGCGCGCAAGCGGGTGGGCTTCATCATCGCCGAGCCGCTGGAGGTGAACAAGATCGGCACGCCCGCCGAGCGCAAGCGGCGCGTGCAGGAGCTCCTCGAGGTCGTCGGCCTCAACCCGGAGCACTACAACCGCTTCCCGCACGAGTTCTCCGGTGGCCAGCGGCAGCGGATCGGCGTCGCTCGCGCGCTCGCGGTCAACCCCAAGCTGATCGTCTGCGACGAGCCGGTGTCGGCGCTCGACGTGTCCGTGCAGGCGCAGATCCTCAACCTCCTCAAGGATCTGCAGGGCGAGTTCGGGCTCACGTACCTCTTCATCGCGCACGACCTGAACGTCGTCCGGCACATCTCGGATCGGGTGATGGTGATGTACCTCGGCAAGATCGTCGAGGAAGCATCGGACAATGACCTGTACCGGCATCCGTATCCACCCGTACTCGGGAGCGCTGCTCTCCGCGGTGCCGGTCCCCAACCCCGAGCTCGGCCGGAAGCGCAAGCCCATCGTGCTCGAGGGCGACGTGCCCAACCCGATCGACCCGCCGTCGGGCTGCCGGTTCCATCCCCGGTGCCCCAGCGCCATCGAAGGAACCTGCGACGTGATCGAGCCGGAGCTCGTCGAGGTCGGGCCGGGGCGGCGAGGCGCGTGCCACAACCCGCTGGAGGGGTGGCGAGGATCGGCGCAGGCGCTGCCCGCGGAGCCGGATTCCACGGTCGCCCTCGGGTGATCGGCGCCGCGGCGCGTCGATTCACGGTCATCCTCGTCGCGTTGGGAGTCGTCGCGGCGACTGTCGGCTCGCTCATCGCAGTCGCGACGGGGGACTCCGCACGTCGAGGCGCCGCCCTCGGGCTGTACGGCGTGGGCGCGTTCTGCACCGTGATCGGCGCAGGGCTCGTCGTGCGGAACACGTTCCAGCTGCTCGGCCCGGGAGCTGCGGCGGCCGACCGAACGGACGGGCCTGCGGCCGACCGAGAGCTCGCCGGCGTGCTGATCGTTCTCGGTCTCGTCCTCGTCGTGGTCGGCATCGCGGTCGATCCTCGCGCCAGGCTCGTCTGAAATCGATCTCGATCCCTCGCTAACCGAGTCGGTGAAGTGGCGTCTAGAGCCACGAGTGATGCATTCGTCTGCGTGTCAACGGTTTCGACGACTCGCCGCCCTCTCGGTGGACGGCGGGCTGTCCGAGCTTGCCGTGCTCGGCCTCGCGCAGCACCTCGAGCTGTGCGCATCGTGCCGCACGTTCGCAACGACGGTCGAGACCGCCACGCTGGAGATCCGCGACGCGGAGCTCGAGCCGTGCCGGGTGGCGTGGTCGCCGGTGCCTCGCCGTCGTGGCATGGACGGCCTGATCCGGCGTGCGGTCACGCTGGCCGGCGTGGCGAGCGTCGCGGCGTTCGCCGGGGCGACGCTGCAGGCGCTCGAGTCCTCCGGCCCGGCAACCCCTCGCTCTCTGCCGGTGATGGTGATCGACGCGAGCGGCGCAGACACCGCGCGAGAGACCACCAGGTTCCTGCGCGGGCTCAAGGATGCCGCGCTCACGCGGGAAGTCGGAGCGCCGGAACGCGGTGCGGCGGATCGTCCCGGCATGAAGCCCTGACGGCCGTCCCCGATCGGCTCCGCCGGAGCCGATCGCGTGGCCTGAGCTAGACTCACGCCGCCCCGACGCGGCGACCTGCCGACGACTGCGGGTCGACCACCGACGCCATTCGAGGAGAGCCAATGTCCGCCGAATCACGCCGGAACACCGGGAAGATCATCGAGATCAAGGGGGTCGTCGTCGACGCCGTGTTCCCCGACGGTCTTCCGGAGATCCTGAGCGCGCTCGAGATCGAGCTGCCGACCGGGACCCTCGTCGCCGAAGTGCAGCAGCACCTGGGCGACGACCGCGTGCGCGCGGTCGCGATGGACTCGACCGACGGGCTCGCCCGCGGGGCCGACGTCGTCGACACGGGCCGGGCGATCTCCGTCCCGGTCGGCACGCCGACGCTGGGGCGGCTCTGGAACGTGATCGGGCAGGCGATCGACGGCAAGCCGGAGCCTCCGGCGGACGTCGAGCGCTGGCCGATCCACCGCGACCCGCCCGCCTTCCGCGATCTGTCGCCGAAGATCGAGATCTTCGAGACGGGCCTCAAGTGCGTCGACCTGATCGCGCCGTACATCAAGGGCGGCAAGGTCGGGCTCTTCGGCGGCGCGGGCGTCGGCAAGACCGTGCTCATCCAGGAGCTGATCCACAACCTCGCGAAGGAGCACGGCGGCGTCTCGGTGTTCTCCGGCGTCGGCGAGCGCACCCGCGAGGGCACCGACCTGATGCTCGAGATGACCGAGTCCGGCGTGATCGACAAGGTCGCGCTCGTCTACGGCCAGATGAACGAGCCGCCGGGGGCACGGCTGCGTGTCGGGCTCTCCGGCCTGACGATGGCCGAGTACTTCCGCGACCAGGGCCAGGACGTGCTCCTGTTCATCGACAACATCTTCCGCTTCGTCCAGGCCGGCTCCGAGGTGTCCGCGCTCCTGGGCCGCATGCCGAGCGCGGTCGGCTACCAGCCGACGCTGGCGACGGAGATGGGCCAGCTGCAGGAGCGCATCACCTCCACCACGACGGGCTCCGTCACGTCGGTGCAGGCGATCTACGTGCCCGCCGACGACCTCACCGACCCTGCGCCCGCCAACACGTTCGCGCACCTGGACTCGACGACGACCCTCTCCCGGGCGATCGTCGAGAAGGGGATCTACCCGGCCATGGACCCGCTCGACTCGACGTCCCGGGCGCTCCAGCCGGGCATCGTCTCCGACGACCACTACCGCGTGGCGACGAGCGTCCAGCAGATCCTCCAGCGCTACAAGGACCTCCAGGACATCATCGCGATCCTCGGGATGGACGAGCTCACCGACGAGGACAAGCTCGTGGTGTCGCGCGCACGCAAGGTCGAGCGCTTCCTCTCCCAGCCGAACTTCGTCGCCGAGCAGTTCACCGGCACACCGGGTGAGTACGTCAAGCTCGACGACACGATCGCCGGCTTCGACGCGATCATCAAGGGCGAGTGCGACGAGCTGCCCGAGGCGGCGTTCTACATGGTCGGGCCGATCGAGGCAGTGCAGGAGAAGGCGCGGCAGCTCGAGCAGGTTGCCGGCCTAGCTAGGCGGATGGCCGACGTCACCGATCATCCGCGCTTTCGACGTCGCGGTCGTGACGCCGGACGGCCCCGTGTTCTCCGGCGAGGCGCACATGCTGATCGTCCCGGGTGCGGCAGGCGAGATCGGCGTGCTGGCGCGCCACGCGCCGCTCGTCGCGACCCTCAAGGCAGGTTCGACACGCGTGCACGTCGGCGGCAGCGAGATCCTCGAGTTCGCGACCGGCCCCGGCTTCTTCAAGGTCGAGCTCGACCGGGCGCTGGCGCTCGTCGACGACGCGGTCAACGTGAAGGAGATCGACGACGCACGCGCGCAGGCACAGCTGGACGCCGCGAAGGCCGAGCTCGAGAAGGTCGAGGCAGGCGAGTCTCCTGGCGACCGCTGGCAGCTCGAGCAGCGGATCCGGCACGCCGAGAACCAGCTGAGCGTGTCCGGCCGCACGACCGGCTAGACCTCGCCGTCCTCGTGCAGGCGCCGACACTCGCGTTTTCGGCTACGGCCGCTATCGTGAGAGGTCCCGGAGAGCTTTGAAAGGCAGCTTGGCGACCGGGTCACCAAACGCCTAAAGAGCCCCCGGCGCGATCCTCGGTCGGGCTCTCGAGGCGGAGGCGGCCCACGAGGAGGAGCGTGAGCGCGACCGAACGGCTGAGAGAGACCCTCGACAGGCGAATCGCCGTCCTCGACGGCTCGTGGGGCGTGCTCATCCACCGGACGGGCCTGTCCGAGGAGGACTACCGCGGCGAGCTCCTGCGCGACCACGGGCGGGACGTCAAGGGCGACCCGGACATCCTCAACCTGACCCGGCCCGAGCTCGTCTCGGAGATCCACGAGGCGTACTTCGCGGCGGGCGCGGACATCGCGACGACGAACACCTTCACGGCGACGTCGATCGGCCAGGGCGACTACGACCTCGGGCACCTCGCGGCGGAGATGAGCCGCGAGGGGGCACGCCTCGCCCGCGCCGCGGCCGACGCATGGACGGCGCAGACGCCCGACCGGCCGCGGTTCGTCGCCGGCGCCGTCGGCCCGCTGAACGTCTCGTTGTCCGTCTCGCCGAAGGTCGACGACCCTTCGTACCGGTCGGTCACCTTCGAGGAGGTGCGGGCGAGCTATGCGGAGCAGATCGCCGCGCTCGCCGAAGGCGGCGTCGACCTCCTTCTGATCGAGACGATCTTCGACACGCTCAACGGCAAGGCGGCGATCGTCGCGGCGGCCGACGTCGCGCCCGAGTTGCCGCTCTGGCTCTCGTTCACCGCGATCGACCGCAGCGGCCGCAACCTGTCGGGCCAGACGGCGGAGGCGTTCTGGGTGTCCGTCGAGCACGCCCGACCGCTGGTCGTCGGCGTCAACTGCTCGCTCGGCGCGAGCGAGATGCGGCCGTTCGTCGAGGATCTCGCGCGGGCGGCGGACACGTACGTCTCGTGCTACCCGAATGCCGGCCTGCCGAATGCGATGGGCGAGCACGACGAGGAGCCGGGCGACACGAGCCGGTACCTCCGCGCGTTCGCCGAGGACGGCCTCCTCAACATCGTCGGCGGGTGCTGCGGGACGACGCCGGAGCACATCCGTCAGATCGCGGCCGCCGTCGAGGGGATGGCCACCCGACCGATCCCCGTCCGCGAGCGGCAGACGCGGTGGAGCGGCCTCGAGCCGTTCGCGATCGGACCCGACACGGGATTCGTGATGGTCGGCGAGCGAACGAACGTGACGGGCTCCGCCCGATTCCGGTCGCTCGTCGAGGCAGACGACCTCGAGGCGGCGGTCGAGGTGGCGATCGAGCAGGTGCGAAGCGGCGCGAACGCGCTCGACGTCAACATGGACGCGGACCTGCTCGACGGCGAGCGCACGATGACCCGCTTCCTCAACCTGCTCGCGACCGAGCCCGAGGCCGCGCGGCTGCCGATCATGGTCGACAGCTCGCGGTGGACGGTGCTCGAGGCAGGGCTTCGCTGCCTCCAGGGCAAGGGGATCGTCAACTCGATCTCCTTGAAGGAGGGCGAGGAGCCGTTCCTCGCGCAGGCACGGACGATCCGCAGGTACGGCGCGGGCGTGATCGTCATGGCGTTCGACGAGCAGGGCCAGGCGGACACCGTCGAGCGGAAGGTCGAGATCTGCGAGCGCGCGTACCGGCTCCTGACGGAGCAGGCGGGCTTCCCGCCGGAGGACGTCGTCTTCGACCCGAACGTCCTCGCGGTTGCGACGGGCATCGACGAGCACAACGAGTTCGCGAAGGCATTCATCGAGGCGCTTCCGTTGATCAAGGAGCGCTGTCCGGGTGCGCGCACGAGCGGCGGGATCTCGAACCTCTCGTTCGCCTTCCGCGGCAACCAGCACGTGCGCGAGGCGATGCACGCCGTGTTCCTCTACCACGCGATCCGCGCCGGCCTCGACATGGGGATCGTCAACGCCGGGCTCCTGATGGTCTACGAGGACATCGAGCCCGAGCTGCTCGAGCGTGTCGAGGACGTGATCTGGAACCGCCGGCCGGACGCGACGGAGCGGCTCGTCGAGCTCGCGCGTCGGTTCGAGGGCGAGACGGTGCGCCGCGAGGAGGACGTCGCCTGGCGCGACGCCCCGGTGGAGAAGCGCCTCGAGCACGCGCTCGTGCACGGCATCGTCGACTTCGTCGAGGAGGACGTCGAGGAGGCGCGGGCGGCCTCGGCGAGGCCGCTCGACGTGATCGAAGGGCCGCTGATGGACGGGATGCGGGTCGTCGGCGACCTGTTCGGCTCCGGGCGGATGTTCCTCCCGCAGGTCGTCAAGAGCGCGCGCGCGATGAAGCGCGCCGTCGCGTACCTCGAGCCCTTCATGGAGGCCGACAAGACCGAGGACACGAGGAGCGCCGGCCGCATCGTCCTCGCGACCGTCAGGGGCGACGTGCACGACATCGGCAAGAACATCGTCGGCGTCGTCCTCGGCTGCAACGGCTACGAGGTGATCGACCTCGGGGTGATGGTTCCGGCCGAGGCGATCCTCGACACCGCGGTGGACGAGGACTGCGACGTGGTGGGCCTCTCGGGGCTGATCACGCCGTCGCTCGACGAGATGGTGGTCGTGGCGAAGGAGATGGAGCGGCGCGGCATGGCGCTGCCGCTGCTCGTCGGCGGGGCAACCACCTCCCGACAGCACACGGCAGTCCGGATCGCGCCGGAGTACACGCAGCCGACCGTGCACGTGCTCGACGCGTCACGCGTGATCGGCGTCGTCGGCTCGCTCCTCGAGCCCGAGCGGCGCGCGACGCTCGATGCCGAGAACCGGTCCGAGCAGGAGCGCCTCCGCGCGCTCCACGCCGAGCGCGAGCGCCGGCCGCTCCTGCCCATCCGTGCAGCGCGCGAGCGCCGAACCCCGATCAACTGGCACGCCGACGACGTCGCCGCGCCGGCGTTCGTCGGCACGCGGATCGTCGAGCCGTCCCTCGCCGAGCTCCGCCGCTACGTCGACTGGACGTTCTTCTTCCACGCGTGGGACCTGAAGGGCAAGTACCCGGCGATCCTCGAGCATCCGGAGAAAGGCGAGGCGGCGCGGGACCTGTTCGACTCCGCGAATCTCCTGCTCGACCGGATCGTCGACGAGGGCCTCCTCGAGGCGCGCGGGGTGCACGGCTTCTGGCGCGCCGCCGCCGAGGAGGACGACATCGTGCTCGCGACGGGGAACGGCGACGTCCGCTTCCCGATGCTGCGCCAGCAGGCGGCGCACGACGACTCGCGGCCGAACCGCTCGCTCGCGGACTTCGTCGCACCCGAGGGGACCGGCCTGGAGGACCACGTCGGCGGCTTCGCAGTCGGGATCCACGGTGCGGACGAGGTCGCAGCGTCGTTCGAGGCCGACGGTGACGACTACAACGCGATCATGGTCAAGGCGCTCGCCGACCGCCTCGCCGAGGCGTTCGCGGAGTGGCTCCATCAGCAGTCGCGCCGCGCGTGGTATGCGCCCGACGAGCACCTCGGGAACGAGGAGCTCGTCGCCGAGCGCTATCGGGGGATCCGGCCGGCGTTCGGCTATCCCGCGTGCCCGGACCACTCCGGCAAGCCGACGTTGTTCTCGTTGCTCGAGGCGGACCAGGCGGGGATCACGCTCACGGAGACCTTCGCCTCGCTGCCGGCGGCCAGCGTCAGCGGCCTCTACCTCGGGCACCCCGCTGCGCGTTACTTCGCGATCGGCCGGATCGGTCGCGACCAGGTCGAGGACTACGCCGCACGAAGGGGCGAGGAGCTCGCGGTCGTCGAGCGGTGGCTTGGCCCGAACCTCGCCTACGACCCGCGGTGAGCGGCGCGACCCGTGCCTCGGACGCGTGAGTACAGTGAGGTCGTGCGGGCATCGCTCCTGACCCTCGCCGTCGTCGCGCTCGTCACGCCGGCCGTCGCGACCGCCGCGGACGGCGAGCCGAAGAAGGCGTTGACGACGGCAGGCCAGACGATGGCCCGGTCGGTGCTGCTCGAGCGGGCGGATCTCGGCACCGGCTTCACGCCCGTCGCGCGCAGCAAGGACCAGCACCTGCCGAAGGGCGCACGCTGCGGTCCGCTCGACGAGACCGACCTGACCGTGACCGGGGACGCCGCGTCGCCCGACTTCCGGTTCTCGCAGAGCGGCGTGTTCGTCACCGTCGGCTCGACCGCGCAGGTCTATCGCACGCTGCGCGAGGCGAACGCGTCGTGGAACCGGGGGACGACGTCGCAGACGACGACCTGCCTCGGAGACATCGTCCGGCTCTCCGCCGCACCGGGCCAGAAGATCACTCTCGTGTCGGCGAAGAAGGTCAAGTTCCCGTCGGTCTCGCAGAAGACCGCCGCGTACCGGATCGTGGTGAACATCGCGAACGGCAGCGCACCGCCGGTGCGCGCGTACATCGACGCCGTGGTCCTCCAGCACGGGCGGATCCAGTCGGGAATCCTGTTCACCTCGCTCGGCCGGCCCGTCGGGGACGCAGACCGCCTCGCGCTTGCGTCGGTCGTCGCCGCGCGCATGGCGAAGGCTGCAAAGCCGACCGGCCCGATCGCCTAGGTCCTCCCCCCTCGGAAGGGTGAGTGCCGGCCCGTCGGGGGTGCCGATACCGAGGGACGGTGGATGCGGCGATCCTCGTGGTGATCTGCGCGATTGCGTGCGGCGGCTGGCTGCTGCTCGCAACCGGCGTCGTCGTCGGCCGCCTGGGCTCCGACGCCGGAGTTGGCCCCGGCTCCGACGCACCCCGCCCGTCGGACGACTCGCCGCGCTCGCTCGCGCCGGAGGGCGACGGCGAAGACGCGTCCCGACGGCTTCTCGAAGAGAGCATCCGGAGTGCAGACAGCGAGACTCGCATCTCTGCGATCACGACGCTGGGACGGCTCGGACAGCGTCACGAGTGGGCCGTCGACGCTCTGATCGAGGCGCTCACGACAGGAGGCGAGCCGGTTCGAGTCGCTGCGCAGCTCGATCGGCTCGCTCCGCGTCCCGGCGATCGGCTGATCCCGCTGCTCGCGCACCCGAGCGACCTCGTT
This sequence comes from uncultured Actinomycetes bacterium, assembly GCA_963739405.1. GTDB lineage: Bacteria > Actinomycetota > Thermoleophilia > Gaiellales > Gaiellaceae > Gaiella. Next base: position 231,255 of record CAVUAH010000015.1, read on the forward strand.
CGCTTCTGCGCGACCCGCCTCGTCGCGCGCTATCCGACGCTCGCAGAGACGCACATCCCGGAGCTGACGCGTGATCCGTCACCCGACGTCCGGGCGGCCGCGCTCGAGACTCTCCGCACCACGGGGTCCGCGGAGGCGTTGCGCTGCTCGCTCCACCTTCTCGAGGATCCCCATGCGAGGGTCCGCGCCAACGCATGCCGCACGGCCCTGGCGATCGGCGGACCGCGGGCGGCGCCGTTCCTCGCGAGGCGGCTCGGCGACGAGTCGTGGTGGGTGCGCGAAGCCGCACGCGAGTCGTTGGTGGCCGCGGGCCCGGATGTCGTCACGGCCGTGCTACCGCTGCTCGAGGGCGAGGATCCCGATCTCCGGCACGGCGCCGCCCTCGTGCTCCAGGACGTCGGTGCGCTCGACGATCTCCTCGCCGAGGACGTCGAGCACCGCGACGCCAAGCGGATCCTCGCCGCGAGCAGCCGCCGTCTTCGGGATGCGGCGGCCAGCCGTGCACAGCTGGGCGTTCGACTCGGCACGCGGCCTGCGATCACCTCGGAGCCCGTGCCGTGAGCACCGAGACGATCCTTCGGGACGGAGTCCTCGTCAGCGCGGGGTACCTGTGCCTGGTGTACGCCAGCTACCTGACGCTCATGCTGGTCGGCTTCTCGGAGAGCCGGCGCTCGAGGCGGGAGCATCGCATCGAGGATCTCGACGCGCTCGGTGCGTCTCGGTTCTCCCCGTCGGTCAGCGTGCTGCTGGCCGCCTTCAACGAGTCGGTCGCGCTGCCGCACGCGGTCAGGTCGCTTCTCGATCTCGACTACACCGAGTTCGAGGTGATCGTCGTGAACGACGGCTCGACCGACGACACGCTCGAAAGGCTCCGGACGACGATGGGCCTCGTCCCGGTCGAGGAGTCCTCCCGCGGGCTGATCGAGACGGAGCCGGTCATCGCGTACTACCGCTCACCGTCGGATCCTCGCCTGCTCGTGATCGACAAGGCGAACGGAGGGAAGGCGGACGCGCTCAACGCGGGCCTGAACCACAGCCGCTGTCGGTACGTGTGTGGTGTCGACGCGGACATGGTCTTCGCCAGCGACGCCCTCTCGCGGGCGATGCGCGTCATCACACAGGACCCCGGGGCGATCGTCGGGCTGACGAGCTTCGTCGAGATCGTCGAGGATCCGTCGCGCGCGCTCGTCGGCGGCGTCGAGTACGACATCCAGGACTCGAAGCCGCTGATCGCCTACCAGTCGCTGGACTACCTCCGCGCGTTCTACAACAACCGCATCGCATGGTCGCGGCTCGACTTCATGCTCTGCGTCGTCGGGGCGTTCCAGGTGTGGCGGCGAGACCTCCTCGACGAGCTTCAGGGCTGGTCGCGCGACTACACGTGCGAGGACATCGAGCTCACCTTCCGTGTGCACGAGGTGCTCCTGCAGCAGGGGCGTCCGTATCGCGTCGTCTGCCTCCCTGATCGGGTCGGGGTCACGGAAGGGCCGGATACCGTGCGCAAGCTGATCGCTCAACGGGAGCGCTGGCAGCGCGTGATCCTCGAGACGTGGTGGGCGTACCGGCACATGTGCTTCAACCGGCGCTACGGCGCGGTCGGGCTTCTCGGCATGCCCTTCTACCTCGTCTCGGAGATCGTGGCCCCCATCTTCGAGCTGGTCGCGATCACCGCGCTCGTCGTCGGAGCAGCTTCGGGTCTCGTCGAATGGTGGCAGTTCGCGGGGGTGACCCTTGCGATCACTCTTGTCAACAGCGTCTTCAACACGGGCGCGCTCCTGATGGTGGATCTCCAGGCGCGCGTCTACAACAAGCGAACGCTCGCCAGGCTCTTCGTGTTGATGCCGCTGGAACTGGTGGTCTACCGACCGATCATGGCGTGGGCGCGGCTCAAGGGGACGTGGCGGTTCCTCCGCGGTGACCGGGCATGGCACAAGTTCGAGCGCAACATGCGCGTCGAGGCGACCTGATGTCCGAAGCTGTCGCGCCGAGGGCTCGTCACGGGCTGAGCCTGGCCATCGCACTGTCCGCGGTGACCCTCGCAGCGCTCGTCCTCCGACGCGCAAGCACCTCGGATGTCGGAGTACGCGCTGCGACTGCCGCTGCCCTCGTGACCGTCCTCGTCGCTCTGTTCGCCCTCTGGGTCGACTCGATGCGGCACGCCGCGACATCGAGTTCCGCCCCGGAGCCCGACCTCTCCCGGGACGTCCTCGCCGCGATCCCCGACGGCCTGCTCCTCGTCGACGCAGGCGGCGTACGATCGGTCAACGCCGCCCTCTGCGGCCTCGTCGGGTTCGGTGCCGAGGATCTGCTCGGGGCGCGGGCGCCACTTCCGTTCTGGCCGCCCGAGCACGCCCACGAGATCGCGAGATGGCACCAGGAGCTCGCCGAGCGCGGCGACCACCGGGCGGAGTTGACGTTCCGGCACAAGGACGGCCGGCGGCTGCGCGTGCTCGCATCCGGACGCGCGGTGTCGCGGGGGAGCGACCCGCACCATCTCGTCACGATCCACGACGTCTCCGCCGGGTACGAGCGCGAGCGCCGGCTTCAGGCACTTGCGACGCGCGACGTCCAGACGGGTCTTCTCGATCGGGGCGAGTTCGAGCGCAGGCTCGGCGACGCAGTGCGCCGCGCGATGTCGAACGAGGCAAACGTGGCAGTCGTTCTCGGCGAGCTCACGCTGGCCGGTCGACCGGACGACACGGTCTTCGAGAGCCCGGAGGCGGCGCGCGTGGTCGAACGGCTCCGCTCGCTCCTTCGCGCCGGAGACGAGCTCGCGCGCACCGGCACTCGCGAGCTCGGGATGATCCTTCCGGAGACCGACGCGCACGGGGGCGTCGGCGCCGTCGCTCGAGCCCGCGCGGAGCTCGCCGAGCTCGGCGATGTCGCCCTGACGGTCGGTGTCTGCGATCTCGCGGCCGCGGGGGACGCGCTCGCGCTCTACGCGTTTGCGGATCGCGCGCTTGCCCAGGCGCGTCGCCACGGGGTCGGCGGGACCGTGCAGTTCTCGACGGCGTTCGAGCTCGCGTCCTGACCTCCCCGCGACGTCGCTGCGACAGGGAGTGCCTGGCGTTTTCCGCCACTGTTCGGCGTCGCGCGCCGGTGGTAGCGTCAGCGCGTGCTCCTCGGAGCGACAGGCCGTCTGTCCCTCCTTCGCCGAAATCGAAGCTTCGCCCTGCTGTTCTGGGCGACGGCCGGCTCGGCGGTCGGCACCTATCTCGCGGCGCTCGCCCTCTCGGTGCACGTCTACGACGAGACGGGCTCGGGGCGGTGGTTGGCGGCGCTCCTCATCGCGGACTTCCTTCCGATCGTCCTGATCGGTCTCACCCTCGGCCCGCTCGTCGATCGGCTCTCGCGCAAGCGCTTGATGATCGTCTCGGACCTCGTGCGGGCGGCGACCTTCCTCCTCATGCCCTTCGTGGACGAGCCGAGCGCCATCGTCGCGGTGGCCGCGGTGAACGGGGTCGCGACCGGCTTCTTCCGGCCGGCGGTGTGGGCCGGCCTCCCGAACCTCGTCACGGACGACGAGCGCGAGCAGGCGACGTCGCTGCTCACGACGGTCGAGAACATCGCCTGGACGCTCGGGCCGGCCTTCGCGGGCCTGCTCCTCGCCACCGACGGGGTCGATGTCGCGTACTGGACGAACGCCGTGACGTTCCTTCTCTCGGCGGCGCTCGTCGCGCGGATCCCGGCCAACGCGCTCCGCTCGGACGACCGGATCACCAAGGGCCACTGGCGCGAGCTCCGGGAAGGGCTCGGGCTCGTCGTCAGCTCCCGCCCTCTGCTCACCGTGCTGGTCGTCTGGGGCACGGCAGCGGTGGCGACCGCGTGCATCAACGTCGCCGAGGTGATCTTTGCCAAGCACGATCTCGAGGCCGGGAACATCGGGCTGGGGCTGCTCGTCAGCGCGACGGGCGTGGGGCTCGTGATCGGCAGCTTCTTCGCCGCGTCAGCGCTCGGCACGTTCGGCATGCGGCGCGTGTACCCCGGTGCGCTCGCGCTCATGGCGGCCGGCTTCGGGCTGGCCTCGGCGTCGCCCACCATCGCGCTCGCGGCCGTGCTCGCCGGGGTCGCCACGATCGGCAACGGTACGGCGATCGTCTGCAACCAGGTACTCGTCCAGCGCGGGGCGCCCGACGCGATGCGCGGCCGGGCGCTCGCTGTCCTGATGTCGACGTACTACGCGATCCTCGGGATCTCGATGGCCGCAGGAGGGCTGCTCGTCGACTCGGTCGGCGCGCGGACCTCATGGGTGATCGCGAGCTGCATCTTCCTGGGTGCGGCGGCCCTCGCCGTCGTGCTCACCGCCCGTATGCGGGAGGGCGCCGTGCCTGCGGCGGCGCCGAGTGGCCTCGAGCGGATCAAGGTCCTGATGGACGAGATCGAGGAGACGCGCCAGCGCGAGCAGCAACGGACGGCAGCGGAGGTCGCAGTGCTCGCGCCTCGGGACGCCGAGAGCCGAGCGACGCCGTAGAGTCAGGCCCGGTGGCAGGCCGAGGCTGGACGCAGGAGGAGCTCGTCACCGGCGTCCTCGCCGGCGACCGACGCGCGCTCGCCCGCTCGATCTCGCTCGTCGAGGACGGGGAGCCGGAGGGCGCCGAGATCGTGCGTCGGATCTACCCGAGCACGGGGCGGGCCGCGTCCGTGGGCGTCACGGGACCGCCCGGCGTCGGCAAGTCCTCCCTCGTGAGCGCGCTCGTCGGCCATGCCCGCAGCGTCGGCAGGCGGGTCGGAGTCGTCTCCGTCGATCCCTCGAGCCCGTTCACGCAGGGCGCCCTGCTCGGCGACCGCATCCGGCTCGCCGATCACTTCCTCGATCCCGACGTCTACATCCGCTCGATGGGCACGCGTGGCCATCTCGGCGGGCTGGCCGAGGCGACGCTCCAGACACTGCTGCTGGTCGACGCCTCCGGGAAGGACATCGTGTTCCTCGAGACGGTCGGCACGGGGCAGAGCGAGGTCGAGGTGATCGGCATCGCGGACGTCGTCCTCCTCGTGCTGATGCCCGGCTCGGGCGACGCCGTGCAGGCGCTCAAGGCGGGGATCATGGAGATCCCCGACGTGATCGTGGTCAACAAGATGGATCATCCACAGGCGAGGACGATGCTGCAGGCGGTGCGGTCGATCGTCGCCCTCGATCCGGACCGCGAGCGACGGCCGCCGATCCTGCTCACCGATGCGCTTCGCGGCGAGGGCGTGCCGGAGCTCTGGGACGCGCTCGAGGCCCGTCGGCTCGAGCTGGACGAACGGGGCGAGCTCGAGGCGCGGCGCGACCGGAACCTGGCCGGCGAGGTCGAGGCGCTGGCGGTCGCACGGCTACGGAGCCGCGTCCGGCGAATGATCCGCGAGGACGTCTCGGTACGTGCGGTCGTCGAGGGTGTCCGGCGGCGCGAGGTCGATCCGCTGACCGCGGTCGGGGCCGTCGTCGAGGCCGTGACAGCCGGGAGCGGGTCGTGAGCGAGCGGCCGACGATCGACGACGTCAGGGCGGCGCAGGACCGGCTGCACGGCGTGGCACGGGTGACTCCCGTGTACTCGTCCGAGACGCTCTCCCGTCTGGCCGGGCGCAACGTCCTCCTGAAGGCCGAGAACCTGCAGCGCACAGGCGCCTTCAAGATCCGCGGGGCGTACAACACGATCGCCCAGCTCCCCGAGGACGAGCGCGCGCGGGGAGTCGTCACCGCCAGCGCCGGGAACCACGGCCAGGCAGTCGCATGGGCGGCCCGCGAGGCCGGCATCGCCGCGACGATCGTCGTCCCCGAGGCCGCGCCGATGGCCAAGGTCGAGGCGGCCCGAGGCTACGGCGCGACGGTCGAGCTGGCCGGCGACGGGTTCGACGAGACGGTCGCCGTCGCTCGGGCGCGTGAGGACGAGACCGGGGCGGCGTTCGTCCATGCCTTCGACGATCCACGTGTGATCGCCGGTCAGGGCACCCTCGGCCTCGAGCTCGCGGGGCAGCTTCCCTCGGGAGGCGCGACCGTCGTGATCCCCGTCGGGGGCGGCGGTCTCGCATCGGGCATCGCGACCGCACTCGACGCGCTGCGTCCCGAGCTCCGGCTCGTGGGCGTCCAGTCGGCGGCATGCGCGCCGCTCGCGGGGAGAGAGCCGGCGGGGACGACGATCGCCGACGGCATCGCCGTCAAGCACCCGGGCACGCTCACCCGCGCCATCCTCGACGACCTCCTGGACGACATCGTGGTCGTCGACGACGAGGAGATCTCGCAGGCGATCGTGCTCCTGCTCGAGCGCTCGAAGCTCGTCGTCGAGGGCGCAGGCGCGGCTCCGGTCGCGGCGATCCTCGCCGGGCGCGTGGGGGGCGAGGGCCCGGTGTGCGCCGTACTCGCGGGCGGGAACATCGATGCGACGACCATGAGCTCGGTGATCCGGTACGGGATGACCACGTCCGGGCGCTACCTGGTCGTCGCGTTGCTGATCCCCGACCGGCCGGGCGAGCTCGCCCACATCGTCGGGCTCATCGCCGACCAGAGAGCCAACATCCTTGCGATCCAGCACCACCGCGAGGGTCGCAACATCGGCGTTCTCGAGACCGAGGCGGAGCTGACCCTCGAGACACGCGACGAGGAGCACGCGCAGATCCTCATCCGCGCGCTGGCAGACGCCGGATACACGGTCCGTCGGCTCCGCTGACAACGCGTACCCCGCGACGCCCTCGTGCTGGAGCGGCCGGTCAGCTCCCGCAGCGGCGAAAGTTGACGGTCGTCGACCCGCGGTCGAGCCAGTCGTTCATGCCGCCGTCGACGACGGGCCGGGCGTCGAATCCCTTGGCACGGAGGATGCTCGCCGCGATCGCCGCACGTGGGCCGGAGTTGCAGATCGTGACGATCGGGCGGTCGTCCGGAAGGTCGGGGCAACAGCCGCGCATGAGTCGATACGGGACGTGTCGGCTGCCCGGGATGTAGCCGTCGTCGCGCTCGTCGTGCTCGCGGACGTCGACGACGGTCGCGCCCGCGTCGATCAGCCCCTCGAGCTCCTCGATCGTCGCCTGCCCCGTCGTCTCCGGGCCCGCGCCGAGGACGAATCCGGGGACGTCGAGGATCGCGACGGAGCGGAGGCCCACGACCGCCCGCCCGGCCTCGAGGACGTCGCCGGCGATGACCGTGACGGGCGCAGACGCGTCGAGCACGAACCCGGCCTTCGTCGAGAAGCTCGAGCCGGAGACAGGGACGTTGACCGCCCCGTGCAGGTGCCCCGCGAGGTGCGCCGGGACCGGTCGCACGTCGAGGAGCTGCGATTCGGGCTCGGGCAGAGGAAGCTCCGTGGCCGAAGGCTGCGCGGCGAGGAACGGCCCGCGGTTCAGCTCGACGATCCGCGCGAGGTTCGGCGGCTTGGGCGCCGAGACCGAGGCGGACTCGGTGACGAACGCGTCGAGCTCGGCGATCGAGGCCATCGGGTTGAAGCGGCGCTCGAAGCCGATCGTCGTCGACCCACGGGAGCTCATGGCGACGCCGCAGAGCGACCCTGCGATGTGGCCCGGGAACACCTCGACCCCGTCGGGAAGCTCCATCAGCCGCCGGAGCGAATGGAAGAGGCCCTCGGCGCCCTCGGTCGCGCCCACCGCAAGATCCGGCCGCGCGGTGTCGCCCACGAAGAGCGAGTCGCCCGTCAGGACGAGCCACGGCTCGTCGGCCCGCGTCCTGTCGACGACGGCCAGACAGCAGTGCTCGGGGCGATGGCCGGGCGTGTGGATGCATCGGAGCGTGACCGTCCCGACCTCGACCTCGGCACCGTCCTCGAGCGGGTCGCTCGGGTACTCGACCGCGGCCGCCGGATGGATGCTCACGGGGATCCCGTGCTCGAGAGCGAGCCGGCCGTGGCCGGAGACGTGATCGGCATGGGTGTGCGTCTCGAGTGTCCGCACGATGCGCACGTCGAGCCGTTCGGCTGCCTCGAGGACGTCCTCGACGGCATACGGCGGATCGACGACGACGGCCTCGCGGGCCTCCTCACAGCCCACGAGATACGAGGCGCATCCGAGGTCGTCGTTCAGGATCTGCGCAAAGAGCACCGCGGGGCCGACGGTAGCAACGGCTTCCGCTATCGCACTTGAAGTGGCTACGACGGGCGGCGCCGCACCAGCCGCAGCGCGAGGAAGCTCGCGGCGATCACCACGACCCCCACAGCCCCTGCGGCGACCGCACGGCCGAGATGCTGCGACGGCGCCTGGCTACCGGCCGCGGGAAGCACCGTGAGGCCCACGTCCCAGTTCACGCTCTCGCCGTCGTCGTATCCCTGGGTCGCCTTGAAGACCTCCGTCCCGGCGCGCGTGCGCGCGGTCAGGGCGAGCGGGAACGAGACGGTGCGCTGCCCCTCGACGCGCCCTCCCGTCCAGCGGGCGCGATCGTGCGTCAGCTCGAGCTTCCATCCGGCCGGGGGCGTGGCCGACGCGAGCTCGATGCCGGGCGGCGCCTTGACCTCGAGCGAGACGGTGGCGTGGGGCGGGCGCTCGTTCGGCACCTCGAACGCGATGGTCGTCTTCACGTCGCCGTCGACGAACGGCGGCGTCGCGACGACGTGCGCCTCACCGCGCGAGGCGGCGACGAGGCTCCAGGCGGTCGCGAGCAGCACGACGAGCGCCCATGGGCGCGGCACGCGTCGCGGAGCGGGATGGGGGCTTTCGCTGGACGACATGACGCGAGCCCTTGGGGCCAACGCCGAGGATATCCAGCCGGGCGTCGAGCAGGGGACGACGTGGTGTCGATGGTGTCCGACTGAAGTCGGACACCTGGGGCTGCGTCGGGTTGCGGGGGAGGAAGGTGTCCGACTTCGAGTCGGACACCGTGGGCCTGCGCGGGGTTGCGGACGGAGGTGTCCGACTTCGAGTCGGACACCTGGTCGTGAAGGTGACTGGGGCTCTGAGGCCCCGGGCCCGGGGCCTCAGAGCCCCAGATGCTTCGCGATCACCATCCGCTGCACCTCGTTCGTGCCCTCGCCGATCTCGAGGATCTTCTGGTCGCGGTAGAGCCGCGAGATCGGGAACTCGTCCATGAACCCGTAGCCGCCGTGGATCTGGAGCGCGTGGTTGACGACGCGGTTGGAGAGCTCTCCGGTGTACAGCTTCGCCATCGCCGCCTCGAGCGCGAACGGGCGGCCCCGGTCCTTCAGCCACGCTGCCCGGTAGACGAGCTGCCGCCCGGCCTCGATCTCGACCGCCATGTCGGCGAGCCGGAACGCGACCGCCTGGAACTTCGCGATCGGCTTGCCGAACTGCCGCCGCTCCTGCGCATAGGCGTACGCGAGGTCGTATGCGCCCTGGGCGAGCCCGACGCCCATCGCGGCCACCGAGATCCGCCCGCCGTCGAGGATCTCGAGGAACTGATGGAACCCGTTGCCGCGAGGTCCGAGCAGGTTGCCCTCGGGCACCGCGCAGTCGGCAAACGTGAGCTCGCGCGTGTCGGAGGCCTTCCAGCCGAGCTTGTGGAGCGGCTCCGAGACCAGGTAGCCCGGCGTACCGTTCTCGACGACCAGGTTCGAGATCTCGTCCTGTCCCGTGCGGGCGGTGATCGTCACCCCCCAGGTCAGCTCGGTGCCCGCGTTCGTGATGAACATCTTCGCGCCGTTGAGGAGCCACGAGCCGTCACGCAGCTCGGCGGTCGTCCGGGTCGCGCCCGCGTCCGAGCCCGCGTCCGGCTCGGTCAGGCCGAAGGCAGCGAGCCTTCGCCCCGAGGCGAGGTCGGGAAGCCAGCGCTCCTTCTGCTCGTCCGAGCCGAACAGCGCGATCGGCATCGTCCCGAGCGACGTGTGCGCCGCCACGGTGATCGCGACGGACGAGTCGATGCGGGTCAGCTCCTCGATCGCGATGGCGTAGGAGACGGTGTCGCCGCCGCCGCCGCCGTAGCGCTCGTCGATCGGGATCCCCATCAGCCCGAGCTCTGCCATCTCGCCGACGAGCTCGACCGGGAAGCGGCTCTCGCGATCGAGCTCCTCGGCGACGGGCGAGACGCGCTCCCGCGCGAACGACCGCACCGTGTCGCGGATCAGCTCGTGCTCGGCCGTGAGGTCGAGGTCCATCGGGCGCGCATCCTAGTCCGTGCCGGTCTGCGACCGGTGGGGCACGGCTTCGATCGTCTAGCCTCGTGTCATGGCGAGCGAGCTCGACCCGAAGGCGATGGCGACGCTCTCCGGCGGGCACCTGTCCGTCGACTTCGCGTCAGGCGCCGTTCCCGCGCTCCTGCCCTTTCTCTCGCGCGAGTTCGACCTCTCCTACACCGCGACCGCGGCGCTGATGCTGGCCGTGCTCGCCTCGTCGTCGCTGCTCCAGCCGCTGTTCGGTATCTGGTCGGATCGGCGCGGCGCGATGTGGCTCCTGCCCGGCGGAGTCGCGCTGGCCGGCGTCGGGACCGGGCTCGCGTCGGTCGCTCCGAGCTACGCGCTCGTCGTCGCGCTGTTCTTCGCAGCCGGCGTCGGCATTGCGGCGTACCACCCCGAGGGCGCGAAGTTCGCCGCGTACGCGAGCGGCCGGAAGCGGGCGAGCGGCATGTCGTACTTCAACATCGGCGGGAACTCCGGGTACGCGCTCGCCCCGATCCTGATCACGCCGCTCGTCATCTGGCTCGGCCTCGAGGGGGGCCTGCTCGCGATGCTCCCGGTCGTGGCCTTCTCCCTCGTCCTCCTTCGCATGCTCCCGTCGCTTGAAGCGGCTCGCCCCTGCGCCTGGCGGCCGGCGGGTGACGGTCGGCGAGGACGACGCCCGGGCCATGTTCCTGCTCTCCCTCGTGATCGGGCTGCGAAGTGTCGCGTGGTTCGCGTTGCTGGCGTTCGTCCCGCTGTGGATCGTGGCCAACGGCGGGACCGAGGGCGAGGGAGGCCGCGAGCTCGCCCTGATGCTCGTGTCGGGCGCGATCGGAACGCTCGTCCTCGGACCCGTCGCCGACCGGGTGGGGCTTCGGCGCACGCTCCTCGTGACGCAGACGGCGCTCCCGTTCCTGATCGTCGTGTTCGTCGCCGTCGGCGGCGTGGTCGGCACGTTGGCGCTGATGCTCGTCGGTCTCTCCGTTGTCGGAACCTTCGGGGTGACGATGGTGCTCGGCCAGCTCTACCTCCCGCGGCGCGTCGGGATGGCGAGCGGGCTGACCGTCGGTCTCTCGATGGGGTTGGGTGGGATCGCCGCGGTCGTCCTCGGTGTGGTGGCCGATGCCGTCGACCTCGAGACCGCGCTCTACGTCGCCGCAGCAGGGCCGGCGCTCGGTGCAGTCGTGTGCCTGTTCCTGCCGGCGCCCGTCGTACGGCGGGCACCGGCTGTGGAGCCCGTGCCGGCCGGGATCGTCTAGGGTTGCCGATTGAACGGTCAGTCAACGAGGAGGCGTGCATGACGGTGCAAGAGTTCTTCGACCAGCTTCCGGACCGCGCCGACCCGGCGAAGACGGCCGGGATGAGCAACACGTACGTGTTCGACGTGGAAGGCACCGGTCAGTGGACGGTCGCGGTCGAGGACGGCAAGGTGAGCGTCACCGAGGGCGCGGGGGAGGCCGACTGCACGATCTCGGCCAGCGAGGAGACGCTGATCAAGATCGCGAAGGGCGAGGCGAACGCGACGACGGCCTACATGACGGGGAAGCTCAAGATCTCCGGCGACATGGGCGCAGCGCTCAAGCTGCAGAAGCTGTTCTGAGCCTGTTCGCGAGTGAGATTCCGCGAAGCGGAATCTCACCGCTCGGATCCCCGCCTTCGGCGGGGCAGATCCCTGAAGGCGCCGGCTTCGCCGTCGCAACTGCCTGGGCAGCGTCGGATCCGCCTCCGGCGGGGCACAACCCCAACAGCGCCGAGTCCGTTCGAGAACGCTCGCGCAGCGTGGATCGCCGGCGACGGGCCCGTATACGCTCTCGCACGTGCCGTGGGCCGTCGCAGCACTCGTCCAGTGGGGGATCAACGTCCTCGGCCTGATCGTGGCCGACTGGGCGTTCTCGGGCATCTCGATCGGACGATGGGGGTCGATCCTGCTCGCGGGTGCCGTACTCGGCCTCGCGAACGTCTTCCTGAAGCCGTTCCTCACGTTCATTGCGCTGCCCTTGATCCTGCTCACGTTCGGGATCGCCTACTTCTTCGTCAACGTCGCGATGCTGCTCTTCACCGAGTGGGTGGTGCCGGACTTCTCGATCGACGGGTTCTGGACGTACGTCGGCGCGACGATCGTGATCTGGCTCGTCAACTGGCTGGTCTCCCAGCTGGTGTGGTCGGTCGCGGACAACCGCCCCTGACCGCGCGCTCGTAAGGATGCTCTGAAGAGGGTGGGATTCCGACGCTCGCGCGGCTAGGGTCGCCCCCAGTGGGCCGGCTCCTCGTATCGGCGGTCGTCATGGTCGCGACCGCCGCGCTGCTCGTCGGGCCCGCGGGTGCCGCGCCGGGAGTCAAGGTCGGGGTCACCGACGACGCGTGGCTCGAGTTCGGCCCCGGGACGCTCGACGAGCGTGTCGCCCAGCTCCAGGAGCTCGGTGTCCAGGCCGTCCGCGTGACCCTCGACTGGCACGAGATCGAGGCCGAGCAGGGCACGTACGACTGGGCGCGCGACGGCCTGCTCCTCGACGCCCTGAGGACGGCGGGCATCGCGCCGGTCGTCGCGATCTGGGGTACGCCCGGCTGGGCGAACGGCGGAGCGGGGCCGAACGTGGCGCCGACCTCGGCCTCGTCCTTCGCGTCGTTCGCCCGCGCTGCGGCGGAGCGCTTCCCGTGGGTGCGGCGTTGGATCGTGTGGAACGAGCCCAACCAGCGCCGCTGGCTGGTCCCACCCTCACCCGTGCTCTACGTCACGAGGCTTCTGAACCCGGGCGGCGCCGCGATCAAGGACGTGATCCCGCAGGCCTCGATCGGCGGCGGCGCGACGGCTCCGCGCGGCGCGTCGGGAGGGACGTCGCCGGTCGATTTCATCCGCGGCATGGGGCGCGCCGGGGCGCGCCTCGACGCGTATGCCCACCACCCGCACCCCCTCTCCCCCGCGGAGACGCCGTTCTCCGGCGGCTGCTCGTGGTGCGAGACGATCAGCATGGCAACGCTCGACCGGCTCGTCGACGAGGTGAGCTCCGCATTCGGGTCGCGCACCAGGATCTGGCTCACCGAGCTCGGGTACCAGACGAACCCGCCGGATCGGATTCTCGGCGTGACCTGGGCGAAGCAGGCGCGCTTCGTCGCCGAGGCACAACTTCGCGCCTACACGGCGAGTCGCGTCGACCTGCTGATCCAGTACCTCGTCCGCGACGAGCCAAAGCTCGGCGCGTGGCAGAGCGGGCTCGAGACGGTGTCCGGCCGAGCGAAGCCGGCGCTCGAGTCGTTCTCGCTCCCCCTCGCGCAGGTTCGGCGCACGGGTCGCGCGACGACGGTGTGGGGGCAGGTGCGCCCCGGCAACGGCTCGCGCGCCTACCTCCTCCAGCGCTGGTCGAACGGCCGCTGGGTCGGGATGGGGGGTCGCGGGCTGACCGACGCACGTGGGTTCTTCACGCGGACGGTCGCGGCGGACCGGGGCGCGCAGCTGCGGCTCTACGACCCCTCGACGCGGCGGTCGAGCCCGACACTGATCGTGACCTGAGCACCGTTCCGCCTGCGCGACGGATGGTGTAGGGTCGCATCCGTGATTCGGCTGATCGTCCGGACGGCCGTCGCCGTCGCCGCCAACGCGGTGGGGCTGATCGTCGCCGCGGCTGTCCTCGACGGGATGCAGCTCAACTTCGCATCGTTCATCCTCGCGGTCGTCATCTTCACGATCGTGTTCGCCGTGCTGACGCCGTTCCTGGCGGTGCAGCTCCGCCGGTTCGGCAACGGCGCGATCGGCGCGACGGCGCTGATCGCGACGCTCGTGTCGCTGGTGATCACCGATCTCCTCTCGGACGGGCTCTCGATCAGCGGGGTCGGGACGTGGATCGCAGCCGCCGTGATCGTCTGGCTCGCGGCGCTCGTGGCTGCGTTCATCCTTCCGTTCCTCGGGCTCAAGAAGTACCTCGAAGACGACAGACGAAACTGACGTTCGGGCCACCAGAGCGCTGAGATCAAGGCTCGTCGAGCGGCGCCGGAGCCCAGGCCGGGCGACGACGCTCCAGGAACGCGCCGAGCCCCTCCTGCCCCTCGTCGCTCGTCCGCCGCTCTGCGATCCTGCGCGCCGTCTCCGCCCCGTCGGGCCGGTCGAGCACGAGCCGCTTCGCGTGTCGGGCGGCCCGCGGTCCCGCCGTCCGGAGCTCGTCGAGAACGTGCTCGAGTGCACCTGCGAGGTCGTCGGTCACCTCGTGGACGAGGCCTATGCGGAGCGCGGTCGCCGCGTCGAAGCGCTCGCCGGTGACGAAGAGCCGGCGCGCGGCGCTCTCGCCGATCTTCCGCAGGGCGAACGGCGAGATCACCGCAGGGATGATCCCGAGCTTGACCTCGGAGAACGCGAATACCGCGTCAGGCTCCGCGATCGCGATGTCGCTGCATGCCACGAGCCCGATCCCACCCCCGAGCGCGTGACCCTGGACGACCGCGACGACGGGGGCGGCACAGGAGTCGACGGCCTCGAACATGCGCCGCATCGCCGTGGCGTCCGCCACGTTCTGCTCGAAGTCGAGGTCTGCGGACGCGCGCATCCAGTCGACATCCGCCCCTGCGCAGAAGCTCCGCCCCTCGCCGGCCAGGACGACCGCGCGGCACGTGCCGACGTCGACGAACGCCTCGGCCAGCTCCGAGATGAGGGCGGCGTCGAAGGCGTTCCGGGACTCCGGACGCGCGAGCGTGAGGCGGAGAACGTCGCCGTCCCTGGAGATCCGCAGCGCACCCACGGCCGACACCCTAAGGTTTCGGCCGTGCATGTCAGGCGCATCATCGTCGCGCTCGACCGCGTCCGCGCGGGTGGCTCGCCGCCGTGAGCCGCCGCCTGACGGGAACGATCGCCGCGGCGTGCACCCCGCTCCGCGACGGCGGAGCGGCGCTCGACGACGGCGTCTTCGAAGCGTATGCCGACTTCCTCGTCGGCGCCGGGCTCGACGGGGTTCTCGCGTTCGGCACGAACGGCGAGGCGGTGCTCCTGTCGGCCGAGGAGCGGCAGCGCGGGCTCGAGCTCTGGCTCGGGGCGGTCGGCGGCCGCGCCCTCGTCGCGGCCCACTGCGGGGCGCAGACGACCGCGGAGACGGTGGCGCTCGCGGCGCACGCGGCCGAGTCCGGGGCGGATGCGGTCGCAGTGATCGGCCCGCCGTACTTCAAGCTCGATCCCGTTGCGCAGCGCCGGCATCTCCTCGCCGCCGCGCGGGCCTGCGCGCCGCTTCCCTTCTACGTCTACGAGTTCGCCGCGGCGGCCGGCTACGCGTTCGACACGTCGATGCTCGCGCGGCTCCGCGAGGAGGCAGACAACGTCGCCGGGATGAAGGTCTCGGACGCGCCGTGGGACGCGTTCGAGCGCTACCTGCTCGACGGGTTCGACATCTTCGTCGGCCCGGAGGCGCTCATCCACCGCGGCCGTGAGGCCGGCGCGATGGGGGCGGTATCCGCTCTCGCCTCGGCGTTTCCGGAGACGGTCGCCGCGGTCGTCCGCGAGCCGACGGAAGCCGGTGCCGCGGAGCTCGCGGCGCTCCGCGAGCGCGTCGAGTCGTTCCCGCGTCACGCAGCGCTCAAGCGGGTTGCCGCATGGAAGGGCGTCCCGCTCCGCCCGGACGTCCGACCTCCGCTGCGCGACCTCGATGCGACGGAGGTCGCCGCGCTCGAGGGCTGGCTGGCGGCCGAGGTCGGAGCGCCCGTGGCGTGAGCGTCGGGGCGCGGGCCAACACCGTGCTGCGCGCGGGGATCCTCCGCGCGGCGGACGACCGTCACGTGCAGCGCTTCATGGGCCGCTACGGCATGCGGCTCGGCGCCGCCCGCTTCGTCGCCGGCGAGACGCTCGACGAGTGCGTTGTCGTCCTCGGGCGCCTCGCCGCCGACGGCCTCCATGCGAACACGACCCTGCTCGGCGAGAGCGTCCGCGACCGGGCGGAAGCGGAGGCCGTCGCGGACGAGTACGGCCGGATTCTCGAGCGGCTCCGTGCGGAGGAGCTTCCCTGCAACGTCGCGCTCAAGCTGACGCACCTCGGCCTCGAGCTCGACGAGGAGCTCGCGTACGCGAACCTCGAGCGCGTCCTCGCGGTCGCGGAGCGGGTCGGGAGCTTCGTCCGGATCGACATGGAGCAGTCGAGCGTGGTCGACGCGACGCTCGCGATCTTCCGCCGCCTGCGCGAGGCCGGTCATGACCGGGTGGGCACCGTGCTGCAGTCGTACCTCTTCAGAAGCGAGAGCGACCTCGAGTCGCTGCTTCCCCTCGCCCCGAACCTCCGCTTCGTGAAAGGGGCGTATCTCGAGCCGCCCGACATCGCCTATCGAGACAAGAGCGACGTCGACGCCGCGTACCTGCGCTTGGTCGAGACCGCCCTGGCCGGAGGTGCCTACGCCGCCATCGCGACACACGACGAGGCGCTGATCGAGCGGTGCCTCTCGTTCGCGGAGCGCGAAGGGATCGGGCGCGACCGCTTCGAGCTCCAGATGCTGTTCGGCGTGCGGACCGGGCTCCAGCTCGATCTCGTCCGCCGCGGGTACAAGGTGCTCGTGGCCACCCCGTACGGGCCCGAGTGGTACCCCTACCTGATGCGCCGTCTCGCGGAGCGGCCGGCGAACCTCGGCTTCTTCGCGCGAAACCTCGTGCGGCACTGACTCACCGATCGCCCTCAGGGAGCGACTACACCGTGTCGAACTCCTCGTAGAGATCGGGATCGCGGCCGATCAGCGCGCGGAGGTCATCGAGCTGCGCGGGGGCGGGACCGTCCTCGTCGTCGACGACGAATGCGCCGATCCGCTCCGCCGCTTCGTTCAGCAGAAATGCGCCGGGCGGGTCGAGCGGCTCGAGCTCGTCGATCCGCTGCCGCACGGCGTCGACCGAGGGGCCTCGCTCGTCGAGCCGCCAGAGGAGGATTCGGACGATCACTTGTCCGGGGGCGACCAGGGCTCGTACACCCCGTCGGGGACGCCGCCGATCACGAGGAACGACATGCCGTCGGGCCCGGCGCCAGGTCGCCGGCGGGACTCGGCGGGCACGAGCACGTAGCGGCCCGGCTTCATCTCGACGATCTCGCCGTCGATCTCGAGCGTCCCTCCGCCGGAAAGCGTGAGATACACCTCCTCCTGCCGTGACTCGCGCTCGTCGTGCTCGGACCCGATCTTGTCCGGCGGGAAGTCGATCTGCGAGAGGCCGAAGGCGCGCGCTCCGAGATGGTGGCGCACGAACTTGAACGTGCCCCACACGGCCGGGATGTCGGCGACGTCGACGACCGAGTAACCCATCCGCGCTCCTTTCGCTCGTGACCCGAGAAGGAGCTTACGAGAGGCGTAGACTCGACGCCGTGCAGGTGGTGCGCTGGCAGGACGAGCCTCTCGAGGAGCTGAGCCCGGAGATCGGGCGCCGGATGTTGAACGGCGATGCGATGACGCTCGCGGAGATCACCCTCGCGGCCGGCGCGGTCGTCCCCGTCCACGATCACCCGAACGAGCAGATCGCCACGGTCCTCGCCGGCCGGCTCCGATTCGTCGTGGGCGAGGAGGAGCACGAGGTCGAGGCGGGCGAGAGCGTGCTCATCCCCGGCGGCGTGCCGCATCAGGTCGAGGCACTGGCCGACTCGCGGGTGCTCGACGTCTTCGCGCCCCGCCGTGAGGATTGGCTCCGCGGCGACGACGCGTACCTCCGCGGCTAGATGGTTGATGCCACGATCTCGTGGCATCAACCATCTAGGGACGCCGGGGCCAGAAACGACGAAGGACGTGGTCGAAACCACGTCCCTCGCGTTGTGACCGGTCTGGGCCGCCGGCGCTGCGGCCCGCGCGACGACCCTGTCCGACCGGTCTAGACGACAGCATCGGAGACACGGGCTCCGTCCCGCATCCCCCCATTGGTGGGTCTGACGGATGATTCACCCGCGCGGACTCGCTAGCGTCCGGGGTCGATGAGCGCGGATCTCGATCCCCTCGAGCAGCACCTCGTCGAGGAGCTACGCGCGCTCGACGCATCGGGGCACGGTCTCGAGGCGCCTCCCGAGCTACAGCAGGCGTGGCGTGCGCAGATCGAGAGCCGGTCGGTCGACCACGCCGCGCGGTGGCTGCAATCCCAGCGGCTCGGCTTCTACACGATCGGCTCGGCCGGGCACGAGTCGAACGCGCTCGTGGCGCTCGCGCTTCGCCCGACCGACCCTGCGCTCCTCCACTACCGCTCCGGCGGCTTCTATCTCGCGCGCGCCGCTCCAGGTCGGTCGAGACGGCGTCTGGGACGTGCTGCTCGGGATGGCAGCCGCGGTCGAGGAGCCGATCGCCGGCGGGCGCCACAAGGTCTTCGGTCACCACGACCTCGCGGTCATCCCGCAGACGTCGACGATCGCGTCGCATCTGCCGCGCGCCGTCGGGATCGCGTTCGCGATCGAGCGAGCGCGCGAGCTCGGCGCCGACTGCGTGTGGCCGTCCGACTCCGTCGTCGTCTGCTCCTTCGGCGATGCCTCGCTCAACCACGCGACCGCCCAGTCTGCGTTGAACGCGGCCGCGTACTTCGCCTACGACGGGCAGGCGCTGCCGCTCCTCTTCGTGTGCGAGGACAACGGCATCGGCATCAGCGTGCCGACGCCGGAGGGCTGGGTCGAGCAGTCGCTGCACGGGCGCCCCGAGCTCGCAGTCGAGCAGGCCGACGGCGACGATCCGGTTGCGACGCTCGCGACGGCGCGGGAGCTCGCGGAGTGGGTCCGCGAGCATCGCCATCCGGCGGTGCTCCACCTCCGCACGGTGCGCTATCTCAGCCACGCGGGCGCGGATCTCGAGACGGCATACCGGTCGGGGACGGAGATCCGCGCCGAGTTCGCGCACGACCCGCTGCTGGCCACTGGGCGCCGGCTCGTGTCCGCAGGCGTTCGATCGGGAGACGAGCTCGCGGACGAGTACCTGGAGGTACGGGAGCAGATCAGGGAGCGCGCGCTCGAGGCGACGAGCCACCGTCAGATGGCGACCGCCGAGGAGGTCATGCGACCGCTCGCCCTGCGGAGCCCCGAGGCGGTGGCCGAGCTCGCGGCGGGCGCCGTCGTGGGCGAGGAGCCGCTGACCCTCGCCCAGGCGATCGGAGCATCGCTCGCAGACCTGCTGGAGCGTCACCCCCGGACGCTCGTCTTCGGTGAGGACGTCGCCCGGAAGGGCGGGGTCTACGGCGTCACGCGGGGGCTTCAGGCCCGCTTCGGCCCGTCGCGCGTGTTCGACACGCTGCTCGACGAGACGACAATCCTCGGGCTCGCGCTCGGGACCTCGATCTCGGGCCTGGTCCCGATCCCGGAGATCCAGTACCTCGCCTACCTGCACAACGCCGAGGACCAGCTTCGCGGTGAGGCGGCGACGCTCCAGTTCTTCTCCCAGGGCGCGTATCGGAACGGGATGGTCGTCCGAGTGCAGGGCTACGGCTACCAGAAGGGCTTCGGCGGCCATTTCCACAACGACAACGGGCTTGGCGTGCTCCGCGACGTCCCCGGCCTCGTCGTCGCGTCTCCGGCTCGCCCTGCGGACGCCGCTGCGATGCTCCGCACGTGCGCGGCCGCGGCGGAGGCGGACGGCAGCGTCTGCGTCTTCCTCGAGCCCATCGCGCTGTACCACACGCGTGACCTCTACGAGGACGGCGACGAGCTCTGGCTGGGCACGCCGGGGGCCGACCACGTGCCGGTCGGCGCGGCCTACACGCACCGCGGCGGCGACGACCTCACGATCGTCACCTGGGCGAACGGCCTCTACATGTCCCTCCGCGTCGCCCGCAGGCTGCGGGAGCGAGGCGTCGGCGCGACGGTCGTCGATCTGCGCTGGCTGGCACCGCTCCCGCTGGACGAGGTGCTGCGCGAGGCCTCGGCCACCGGGCGCACGCTGATCGTCGACGAGACACGCCGGACGGGCGGCGTGGGGGAGGGCATCGTCGCCGAGTTGCTGGAGGCGGGATACGGGGGGCGCCTATCCCGGGTGGCGAGCAAGGACTCGTTCGTCCCGCTCGGTGACGCCGCGCGTCTCGTGCTCCTCTCGGAGGACGAGATCGAGGCGGCCGCGCTCGGGCTGCTCGACGACCTCGCCCCGTGGACCATCGTCTGAGGCCGGCGGCGAGAGGGGCGGCGCGGCGGCCCAGCGCGTCGCGGTGCCGCCGCATACCCTGCACGCGTCCGGATCGCGTCAGCCGTGTCGGCCGACGCGAATCGCAGGGAGGGCGCCGACCTCGTCCTTGGACAGCGCGACGTGCACCGCGTCGTTCTCGATCCTTGCGACCGCGCCGATCGGGACGGAGACCTCCTTCCGTCCCCAGAGGTGGCCGTGCTCGAGGACGAAGTGCGTGATGTGCTCGTCGGCGTCGACCACGAAGCCGTCCACCTCGCCCAGCGAATGGCCGTCGGCTGAGATGACGGCGCTTGCCCGTCGGATCTCGACCTCGCCCTTCGGCACACGGTCGTAGAACCTGGTTACGTGGGAGTCGAGGTCGCCCGGATACGGGCCCACGTCCAGACCGGAGTAGCCGAGATCGGTGTAGTACGGCATCGCCAGGACGTCCTCGACGCCGACGTCCCAATCAGGGTCCTCGGCGCGGCCCTCTCCGAGCCGGAGGTATGCGGCCTCGTGCACGGACTCGAACCGCTGCGCGTCGTCCAGGGTGCACTCCAGCTCGATCTCGCCCTGCGCGGCGTCTCTGCCCTTCGCCAGCTGGATGGGCACGAGCCGCGCCTGTCCCTCGTCCTGCTCCGGCCGGACCACGAGATGCGTCACGCGCCTCTCGAGCGGGTCGATGACGATGTCCGCCAACTCGCCGTACACCCCGTCGGCGCAGCGGACCCGATTGCCGATCTCGAGGCGCATGCCAGTCTCCTCCTCCACGCCGACAGGTCGAGCCGAGTCTACGGGCGGCGTCGAGCGGGACGGCGCGCAGAGCGCCCTGATCTGCGCCTATGCGACGCCGACCCTGTTGTCGACCACGGCCGACACTTCGGCAAACCGCACGTGCGGCTCGACGCCGTAGAGCTCGATGATCTTCGCCTTGACCTCCGGCGACGAGAAGAATGCGCGGGCGGCTGGCTCCGAATCCCACACGTAGGTGTTGGTGACTGTCCCGGTCTCGTCGTCCCACATGAACACCTTGCTTCGAAGGCCGTCCATACCCTCGAACATGGGTGCCTCCCGTTCGGCGACCGCTGAGGCGCGCTGGCGGTCGAGGTTCTCTCCTGGACCGAGGGTGACAATGGCTCCGATCATGCCTCCACCTTTCCACGCAGTCGCTCCGCCGGATCACCGGCCTCGGCTCACAGCGCAGTTCTATGCCTCTCCCGCCCGGCAAGCAACCCCTCCGCGCAGGAGAGCGTCCTACAGCACGTCTCCCGTCACGGCAACAGCGACCGGGCGCGATCGCTGCAGACAAGCCAGATACCCAGCAGGGGCGACAGGACTCGAACCTGCAACCCCCGGTTTTGGAGACCGGTGCGCTACCAATTGCGCCACGCCCCTGGGCTGCGTCGGGAGTGTACCCCGCCCCTGCTTGTGACACTGTGTCGCAAGGATGCAGCGGTACGCGCTCGCGGTGCTGTTCTCGGTGATCGCGGTGTCGCTTGCACTCGTCGCGGCATGGGCGGCGCTGTCGGGGGGGCGGGCATGGGTGGTCGCGTTCGCCGCCGGCGTCGTGGCGCTCTGGATGGGTGACCTCGCGCGCAGAGTCTGGCCAAGACGACAGGGTCGATCTGGCCAACTCGACAGGATGAGATAGCTGCCCCACGGCGTATTCTGCTGGGGTGGGAGCGGCGACCTCGCGAACGGAAGACCCTGCCCCCGTATGAGCGCGCTCTCCGGGGGGGACACGAAGACGCTGTGGCAGGACTACCGTGCCACGCGGAATCAGGCTGCGCGTGACCGGCTGATCCTCACGTACGCGCCGCTCGTGAAGTTCGTCGCGGGGCGTCTCGGCTCGAGCCTGCCCTCCCACGTCGACGAGCAGGACCTCGTCTCGTACGGCCTGCTGGGCCTGATCGGCGCGATCGAGCGCTTCGACCCCGATCGCGAGATCAAGTTCGAGACGTACGCCATCGCCCGCATCAAGGGCGCGATCATCGACGAGCTCCGCTCGCTCGACTGGGTGCCGCGCAGCGTTCGCGCGCGGGCGCGTGAGATCGAGCGGGCGATCGTCGAGCTGGAGCGGACCCTGATGCGCGCGCCGACGGACGAGGAGATCGCCGGGAAGGTCGGGATCTCCGAGGACGAGCTCGAGAAGAGTCTCTCCGACATCTCCCGGTCCTCGATGGCCGCCCTCGACGAGCTGTGGAGCCCGCAGGGCGGCGGCGACCAGGTCGCCCTGATCGACACGATCGAGGACACGTCCGGCCCCGACCCCGAGTTCTCGCTCGAGCAGACCGAGCTGAACGAGGCGCTCGCGGAGGCGATTGCGCGCCTCCCGGAGCGGGAGAAGCTCGTCGTGACCCTCTACTACTACGAGGAGCTGACGCTGCGCGAGATCGGCGAGGTGCTCGGCGTGACCGAGTCGCGCGTCTCGCAGCTCCACACGAAGGCGGTCCTCCGCCTCAAGGCCCGCCTCTCCGGCGGCGTCCGCGCCACCGCCGAGACCTAGACCGGGCTCAACGCGGTTCCTCGACCGCGAGCGTCCAGTGCGCCGAGCCGTGGACGTCGACGGCGACCGCGATCGTCCGGCTCGTGCCCGAGGCGTCCGCGAGGACGAGCGACTCGCCCGCATCGACCTCCGCTTGGCCTTCGGCGTCCCCGGTCAGCCCCACGGCGACGGTGCCGCCCCAGAAGCCGAGCGGCGAGGTGTCCGTCGTCGACAGCACGAGGCGTGCGCCGACGGGCACGTCGATCGGCTGCGGCGAGGCGTCCTCCGTTCCCTCGAGGCGCGTCGTCGCCTCCCAGTGCGGCTTACGCGCGACCGCGATCGTCACCGTCGAGCCGATCGGAGTGCGTGTCCCCGGGGAGGGCCGTACCCCGAGGATCGTGCCCGGCTCGACTCTCGTGTCGGGCCGTTCGTCGACGACGGGCGAGAAGCCGGCGTCCCGGAGAGCACGGGTAGCCCCAGAGGCGTCGAGCCCGTCGAGCGACGGGATGAGCCGCTTCGGCGGGCCGGTCGACAGGACGAGCGTCACCCGCACGGGGCGCCTGAGCTTCGCTCCCGCACGCCGGCTCGGTGTCGGCCGCGTGCCATGCCTCGATCTCGGTCGAGGGCGCGTACCGCCGGGTCGGCGTGAATCCCTTGCGCTCGAGCAGCGCGAAGGCAGCAGCGCCCTCGAGCCCGGCCACCGACGGGACGTCGGCGTAGGCGCTGCCCTTGCTGACGGAGACGAGCAGAGCGCCGTTCTCCGGGATGCGCTTCCCCTCGGGCGGGTCCTGGGCGACGATCGCCCCGGCCGGCGCCGACTCGGAGTAGGAGCGGTCGACGACCTTGACCTTCGGCACCGGGTGGCCGTCGTCCCGTGCTCGCTTCGCGACCTCGGTGCGGGCGGCCGCGACACGCTGCCCCACGACGTCCGGCGCGCTGACGCCGGCCGGGTCATCGCTTGCGACGGCGTAGACCCCGCCGCCCGCGACCGCGAGCGCGATGACCAGCCCGACGAGCGCGGCCGCCAGCCGGCTGCGATCGATCGCCCGATGCGACCGGATCTCCCCGAGGATCGTCGCCGGCTCGCGGAGGATCCGGGTGACGAGCGTGGTCGGAGGCAACGCCGCTGGTGACTTCCCAGGTGAGCCGTCTCTCACGACCCGGCTGCTGGGCAGCGTCGCCGGCTCGGCGCCCAGGGCCTCGGCCGCGCCGACCGCGTCGCCGCGGCACGCCGGGTCGCGGTCGAGCAGCCTGTCGACGAGGCCGACCGCCGCCGCGGGAGCCTGAGGCGCCGCGACTGCCAGCGACGGCGCCTGCTCGTGCGCGCGGCGGAGGCCGGTCGCGAGGCGGTCCTCGCCCTCGAAGGGCATCCGGCCGGCAAGCAGGCGGAAGAGGATGCAGCCGAGCGAGTACAGGTCTGTCGCGGGCCCGGTCGACGCGCCCGCGGCCTGCTCGGGCGCCCAGTACTCGGGCGTGCCCGCCAGGATGCCGGAGATCGGGACGCTCCTCGAGGAGCGGGCGAGCCGCGCGAGCCCGAAGTCCGTGACGACCACGCGCCCCGTGCCGCGTTCGACCAGGATGTTCGCCGGGGTCAGATCACGGTGAACCACTCCGCGTCGATGCGCGTGTGCGAGGGCCGCGGCGACCGGTGCGCAATACCGTCGCGATTCGTCCCAGTCGAGGGTCCGCCCGGCGATCACAGCGTCGAGCGCGAGCCCGTCGATGAGCTCCAGGACGAGGACCGTCTGGCCGTCGCTCTCGAGCACGTCGTACAGGCGGACGAGATTCGGGTGCTCGAGCCGCGCGAGAGCCGCCGCCTCGCGCTCGAAGCGCTCGCGGAGCTCCGGGTCGTCGGCGACCCAGGGGTGGAGCACCTTCAGCGCGACGTCGCGGCCGAGCCGCTCGTCGCGTGCGCGCCACACGACGCCCATGCCGCCGCGGCCGATCTCCTGGGTCAGGCGATAGCGGCGTGCGAGGAGGCGATCGGGATCCATTGGTCGGTCACTCGCGCAGAAGCGCGGTGGTTGGTTGGCGACGGTACTCGGCCGTCGTTCGGATTCCGTAAACGCGGTCCATCAGCGGTCGTAGACTCGTCGGCGTGGCGACGTGTACCCAGTGCGGGCGGGAGAGCCCGGATGAGTTCGGGTTCTGCCCCGCGTGCGGCGCTCCTCTCGATCGACCGGCCGCCAGGGAGGTGCGCAAGGTCGTGACGGTGCTCTTCTGCGACCTCACCGGGTCGACCGCGATCGGCGAGCGCACCGACCCGGAGGCTCTGCGAGCGCTCATGAACCGCTACTACGCGGCTGCGCGTCGTGCACTGGAGCGGCATGGAGGCACGGTCGAGAAGTTCGTCGGCGACGCCGT
This sequence comes from uncultured Actinomycetes bacterium, assembly GCA_963739405.1. GTDB lineage: Bacteria > Actinomycetota > Thermoleophilia > Gaiellales > Gaiellaceae > Gaiella. The sequence goes on from CAVUAH010000015.1 coordinate 256,188, forward strand.
GATGGCCGTGTTCGGGATCCCCGTCTCGACCGAGGAGGACGCCCTGCGCGCCGTTCGCGCGGCCGTCGAGGTGCTCGAGGTCGTTCACGAGCTCGGGCTCGAGGCGAGGGTCGGTGTCAACACCGGTCCGGTGGTGGCGGGGGAGGGAGACACGCTGGTCACGGGCGACGCGGTGAACGTCGCGGCACGCCTCGAGCAGTCCGCGGCGGCCGGCGAGATTCTCCTCGGCGACGAGACCCTCGACCTGGTGCGGGACGCGGTCGAGACGGAGCCGGTGGAGCTCGACCTGAAGGGCAAGTCCGAGGCGGTGCGCGCGCATCGGCTTCGGGCCCTCGATGTCTCGGCGTCGGGTGTCGCCCGTCGGCTCGAGCGGCCGATGGTGGGTCGTGTCCGCGAGAGCGATCGTCTCCGGACGGATTTCGCGGACGTCGTCGCGAGCCGTTCGTGCCGCCTTTTCACACTGATCGGGCCTGCCGGAATCGGCAAGTCGCGGCTCGTCGAGGAGTTTCTCGAAGGGCTCGACGGCAACGCAACCATCGCCAGGGGGCGCGCGCTCTCGTACGGCGAGGGGATCACGTACTGGCCGCTGGTGGAGATGCTGATGTCACTCGGGATCGAGCCGGCGGCCGCGATTCGCTCGTCGCCCGCGGAGACCCAGCTGGCAACCCGTGCGCTCTTCGAGGGCCGGGCCGAGGAGACCCCACTCGTCCTCGTGATCGACGACCTCCAGTGGGCGGAGGCCCCGATGCTGGACCTCGTCGACCACGTCGCGGACTGGGTCCGGGCTGTGCCGATCATGCTCGTCTGCATCGCCCGCCCGGAGCTCCTGGACGTCCGACCGCAGTGGGGCGGCGGCAAGCTGAACGCGACGTCGATCCTCCTCGAGCGGCTGGACGACGACGAGGTCACCCGTCTGGCCGACCTGCTCCTCGACGGCGCCGAGCTGGACGCGGCGACGCGCACCCGCATCGTCGAGACCGCCGACGGAAACCCGCTCTTTCTGGAGGAGATGGCAGTCCTCGTACGCAGTGCCGGCGGGGCGGTCGACGTACCGCCGACGATCCGTGCGCTCCTCCAGGCGCGGCTCGACACCCTCGACGAGAGCGAGCGGGCCGTCGTCGAGCGGGGTGCCGTGGAGGGGCAGGTGTTCCACCGGGGCGCCGTGACGGCCCTCGCGCCGGATCTCCCCGCGCTGGACGTCGCCGGGCGCCTCGTCGCCCTCGTCCGAAAGGAGGTCGTCCGGCCCGAGCGCTCGCTCGTCGCCGGCGACGACGCCTTTCGCTTCCGTCACCTGCTCATCCGCGACACGGCCTACGACGCGCTGCCGAAGGCGGTCAGGGCCGATCTCCACATGCGCTTCGGGCGCTGGCTCGAGTCGAACGCCGATCTCGTGGAGCAGGACGAGATCGTGGGGTACCACCTCGAGCAGGCGGCGTCGTACCTTCGTGAGCTGGAGGTCGACGACGAGCGCGCAGGGACGCTCGCGTTCGACGCGGGCCTTCGGCTCGGCGCGGCCGGGCACGCGGCATTCGAGCGCGAGGACTACCACGCTGCACGCAACCTTCTCGGCCGGGCCGTCGCTCTGCTGCCTCGCGGCGTCGAGCGCCGGAGGCTGATCCCCGATCTCGTCGACGCACGGCTCTCGCTGAGCGACCTCGACGGGCTCGACGGGCTGATCGAGGAGCTCGCCGGGGGCGACGACGGGGAGCGCGCGACCGCGGAGGTGCTCCGGACCAGCGCGGAGCCGGCACTCGGAGGGCAGCGCTCCTTCGCCGAGATGGCCGCGAGCGCCCGAGCTGCAGCCACCACCCTCGACGAGCTCGGGGACGACTTCGGCGTCGTCCGAGCCGAACGAGCCCAGGCCATGTGCCTGTGGGCGCTGGCGCGGGTGGGCGAGTCTCATCGCTGCATACGGAGCGCTCACGATCGCCTCCGGCGCTCCGGCAGCACCGCGTTCCAGCGGGAGCTGATCGTGGCGTTGCTCGTCTCCGGCGTGTTCGCCGGCCGGGCAGTGGACGACATGCGACGACTCGTCGACCACCTCGCGGGCGAGGCAGAGGAGGCGGGGCCGCTCCTCTCGGCGTCGCTGCGTTCGATGCGAACGCGGATCGACTACAACGCCGGGGTGGCGACGGCGGACGAGGTCATCGCGGTCGGCGAGCGCGAGGCCGAGCTTCTGTACCAGACCGGCTCGCGACTCGAGGCAGTCATCGCGAGGAACTTCAACTGCCTCGTCGCCTGGAGCGAAGGCGACGCCGTTGCGGAGGAAGAGAGGTACCGCGAGCAGATCGAACGGTACGAGGAGGTGGGCGATCGCGGCTTCCTCGCGAACATCCTCGCGTCGTGGGCCGTGGCCTGTTGTCGTCTGGGCGATGCCGAGACCGCGCTCGCCGCAGTCCAGCGTGGCCGCTCGATCGCACGAGCGGACGACGCCGCCGATCAGATCTGGCTCGATGCCGCAGAGGCCTACGTGCGCGCACTCGAGGGTCGCCGACAGCGAGCCGACGAGTTGATCATGCGCGCATACAGGGCGCTGGAGAGCATCGACATGGTCAAGCTCGCCGACGACGTCAGGCACATCGATGCGTCCTGTCGCGCCGTTCTGGGCGACGTGGACGGTGCGCGCAGCCGGCTGCTCGAGTTGACGGCGCGCGCGCACGAGGCGGGCATGCATCGCTGGGCAGCCGCCTACGAGCGCGAGCTCGGTGCACTCGGCTGATCAACCGGGACTAGCATTCGCGGAGCACACACGGACCCAGGAGGAACGCTCGCACATGGCTGCAACCGAGCCGGGGAAGATCCGCAACGTCGCCGTCGTCGGCCACCGCGGAACCGGAAAGACGTCGCTCGTCGAGGCGCTGCTCTTCCAGACGGGTGAGGTGAACCGCCTCGGGACGATCGAGGCCGGCACGACCATCTCCGACTCCGACGAGGACGAGCAGAAGCGACAGCTCTCGATCTCGCTCTCGCTCGCGCACACCGAGTGGCAGGGGCGGAAGATCAACCTCGTCGACTGCCCCGGCGACCCATCCTTCCAGGGCGAGGCGCGCTGCGCCCTGCGCGTCGTCGAGGGCGCGCTCGTCGTCGTCTCGGGCGTGATGGGCTTCGAGGTGGGCACGGCGCGCATGAAGAAGCTCGCAGAGGAGCTCGGTCTCGCACGCGTGCTCGTCGTGAACATGCTCGACCGCGAGCGGGCCGACTTCTTCCGGACGCTCGGGCAGATCCAGGAGCAGTTCTCGTCGAAGTGCGTGGCGGTGCACATCCCGATCGGTGCCGAGCACGAGCTGACCGGCATCGTCGACGTGCTGCACATGTGCGCCTACATGAGCCCCGATGGGCAGAAGGAGTCCGATCCGGTTCCGATCCCCGACGCGATGGCCGACCTCGCGCAGGAGTACAGGGAGAAGCTGCTCGACGAGGTGGTGCAGATCGACGAGGCGCTGATGGAGCGGTATCTCGAGGGCGAGGAGCTCGATCCGCACGATGTCGCCGCGGCGCTCAAGCTCGGCGTCACCCGCGGCGAGCTCTTCCCCGTCGGATGCTCGATCGCGACGAAGAATCTCGGGACACACGCCCTGCTGGACCTGCTCGTCGAGGGCGTACCTTCGCCCGCGAAGCGCGGCGCCCCGTTCGAGGTGGACGGCGCATCGACCGCGGCCTTCGTCTTCAAGACGATCGCCGACCCGTTCGCCGGGAAGATCAACCTCTTCCGGGTGCTCGCGGGCGACGTGACAACCGAGACGACCCTCGTCGACCATCGCGAGCACTCCAAGGAGCGCATGGGATCGCTCCTGCACCTCCAGGGGAAGACGACCACGCCGGCGAAGGAGTTCGGCGAGGGCGATCTCGGTGCTGTCGCCAAGTTGAAGAACGTCCAGACGGGCGACCTGCTGACGGACCGGGAGGTCGCGGTCGAGCCTCCGTCGTTCGGCTTCCCCGAGCCGGTGATGAGCTTCGCGGTGACGCCGAAGATCAAGGGCGAGGAGGAGAAGGTCGCCTCGGCGATCAAGCGGCTCGCGGAGGAGGACCCGACGCTCCGGCTCCGGCGCGATGCGCAGACCGGGGAGGAGATCCTGGCCGGGATGAGCCAGATGCACGTGGAGGTTGCGCTCGAGCGCGCGAAGCGGCGGTTCGGGGTCGACGTCGAGCTCCACCAGCCGCGCGTCCCGTACCTCGAGACGATCCGCTCCGAGTCCCGCGCCCGCCACCGCTACAAGAAACAGACCGGGGGTCGCGGCCAGTTCGGGGACTGCGAGATCGTGCTGCAGCCGATCGAGGGCCACGAGGGGTACGAGTTCGTCGACCGCATCGTCGGCGGCGTCATCCCGCAGAGCTACCGGCCGGCGGTGGACAAGGGGATCCAGGAGGCGATGCAGCACGGCGAGCTGGCGGGGGCGCCGATCCAGGGCGTGCGCGTCGAGCTCGTCGACGGGCAGTACCACAACGTCGACTCGTCGGAGATGGCATTCAAGATCGCCGGCTCGATGGCCTTCAAGGAGGCGTACGCCAAGGCCGACCCGGTGCTGCTCGAGCCGATCATGGAGCTCGAGGTCACCGTCCCCGACGAGGCTGTCGGCGCCGTCAACGGCGACCTCAACTCGCGTCGCGGGAGGCTGAACGGAATGGAGCCCGCCGCCGGGATGACCACGATCAAGGCGGAGGTCCCGATGGCGGAGCTCCTGACCTACTCGCAGTCGCTCACCTCGATGACCGGCGGGAGAGGGGACTACGCCGTGCACCTCCTCCGCTACGACCAGGTGCCCGCGCACGTCGCGCAGCGGATCGTCGACGAGACGAAGAAGGCCCGCGAGGCCGCGAACGCGTAGGACGACCGGCTCGGTTTCGGGCTCGGTCGCGGCCCGGTGTCCGACTCGAAGTCGGACACCTGTCGAGCGCAGGGGCGCTGGCGTCCGGCTTCGCGGACACCTGCCGAGGGGCGCTCGGTGTCCGACTCGAAGTCGGACACCTGCCGCCGGAGGGCTATAGTGGCCGTCCCATGCGGGTCACGAAATCCAACGTCACGCGAACGTGCGCCATCTGCGAGCGGACGCTGTTGATGGGGGAGCACACGCTTCGCTACTCGCCCGACGGGCACGAGTTCGTCGACGTCTGCCCGCTCTGCAGCGAGGTGGCGCTCGACAGCGGCTGGGTGCGCGAGGGGCACGCCGTCTCGCCCGCCCTCCAGCAGCAACCGCGCCGCCGCCGCCAGAAGACCCTCTGGCAGGCACTCCTCGGCGCGCGGGACGAGGAGGCCGAGCCGGTCGTCTCCGAGCCGATCCTGCGCCGACTCTCCGACGACGAGCTCACGCTCGTCGAGGCGGCCGACCTGTTCAACCAGTCGGACTTCCGGCGCACCGTCGCCGGTGTCGCAAAGAGCCTCGGCGAGCCGAAGGTGTCGATCGTGCCGCTCACCGGCGTCAACGCCGAGACCGTGCTGACCTTCGCCTGGGACATCACCTGGTACCAGTACCGCGTCACTCCCGACGCGGCGCAGCCGGTCAGGATCGCCGACCGCGGGCACGACATCGACGAGATCGAGGCCGCCTACGCACACTGGAACGCGCGCTTCGACGACACCGGCCGGCTCGTGCCGGCGCTCGTCACCGCGTGATCGTGGCGGCGCGCGGCCGCCACTAGACTGCCTCGCATGGCCACCGCCACGGCGTCCGCGTCGCACCTGGTCGAGCGCCTGGGAGTCGAGCCGGGGCTCGTGACCGAGGGGGACCTCGAGGTCCGCACCCCGATCACCGGCGAGGAGATCGGCCGGGTCTCCCGGACGGGCGAGGCGGCCACGGAGGCCGCCGTCGGACGTGCCGCCGCAGCGTTCGAGGCGTGGCGAGAAGTGCCCGCGCCGCGACGCGGTGAGCTCGTGCGCCTGCTCGGCGAGGAGCTCCGCCGCGAGAAGGAGACGCTCGGCGCGCTCGTCACGCTCGAGGTCGGGAAGATCGCGCAGGAGGGTCTGGGCGAGGTGCAGGAGATGATCGACATCTGCGACTTCGCGGTCGGCCTCTCGCGCCAGCTGTACGGGAAGTCGATCGCCTCCGAGCGCCCGGGCCACCGCCTGACGGAGACGTGGCATCCGCTCGGGCCGGTCGCCGTGATCAGCGCGTTCAACTTCCCGGTCGCGGTGTGGAGCTGGAACGCGGCGCTCGCGCTCGTCTGCGGCGACCCGGTGATCTGGAAGCCGTCCGAGCGCACGCCGCTCTCGGCGATCGCGACGACCTCGCTCCTGCAACGCGCGGCGGACCGCTTCGGCGACGCGCCCGAAGGGCTGTTCGAGCTCGTGCTCGGCGGCGCGGATCGCGCCCGGCAGCTTGCGGACGACGACCGGATCCCGCTCGTCTCCGCCACGGGGTCGACGGCGATGGGCAAGGCGATCGCGCCGCGGATCGCGTCGCGGCTCGGGCGGTCGCTGCTCGAGCTCGGGGGCAACAACGCTGCGATCGTCGCGCCGAGCGCCGACCTCGACCTCGTCGTCCGTGCCGTCCTGTTCGCCGCGGTCGGGACGGCAGGCCAGCGCTGCACGTCGCTCCGGCGCCTGATCGTCCACGAGTCGGTCGCCGACGAGCTGGTCGAGCGCCTCGCCACGGCCTATCGGGGCGTCCCGATCGGCGACCCGCGCGACGAGGGGACCCTCGTCGGGCCGCTCGTCACGGGAGAGGCCTACGGCCGTATGGAGGCCGCGCTCGGTCGGGCCCGCGACGAGGGCGGAGAGGTCGTCGTCGGAGGTGGCCGGGCGCACGCCGATCGGTGGCCCGACGCGTGGTATGCGGAGCCGACGATCGTGCGGATGCCGGCGCAGAGCGCCGTGGTGGGGCAGGAGACCTTCGCGCCGGTCCTCTACGTCCTCACCTACGGCGAGCTCGAGGAGGCGATCGCGCTCCAGAACGGCGTGCCCCAGGGGCTCGCGTCGTCGATCTTCACGACCGACCTCCGTGAAGCCGAGCGCTTCCTCGCCGCCGCCGGGTCGGACTGCGGGATCGCGAACGTCAACATCGGCCCGAGCGGCGCGGAGATCGGCGGGGCCTTCGGCGGCGAGAAGGAGACCGGGGGCGGCCGCGAGTCCGGCTCGGACGCCTGGCGTGCCTATATGCGCCGCCAGACCGCGACGGTGAACTTCACGAGCGAGCTTCCACTCGCGCAGGGCATCGAGTTCGGCATCACCGCGTAGCGCACCGCTTCCCCATGGGCACGCCGTACAGCGTGCGACGGTGGACAGAACCGGCGGGTGCTGATATATCAGCCGCGTGACCGGCAACGGCCGAGTCGGCGAGCCCCTGATCGCGGCGTCGGGGATCTGGAAGATCTTCGGGCAGAAGGCGGACCGCATCCTCGGGACGCCCGACGCCGAGCTCGGCCGTGCGGAGCTCCGCGAGCGCACGGGCTGCGTCGCCGCCGTGCGGGACGTCTCCTTCGACGTCTGGCCCGGCGAGGTCTTCGTCGTGATGGGCCTCTCCGGCTCGGGCAAGTCGACCCTCGTCCGCACGCTGATCCGTCTGATCGAGCCGACGGCAGGGACGATCCGGATCGCCGAGCAGGACGTCACCGCGGCGACCGCCGCCGAGCTCCGCGAGCTGCGCCGCCACTCGGTGTCGATGGTCTTCCAGCACTTCGGCCTCCTGGCGCACCGCCGCGTGATCGACAACGTCGCGTTCGGGCTCGAGATCCGAGGGATGGCGAAGCAGGAGCGGCTCGCCCGCGCACGTGAGCTGCTCGAGCTGGTCGGGCTCGAGGACGTCGAGAAGCAGTTCCCGGATCAGCTCTCGGGTGGGATGCAGCAGCGCGTCGGCGTTGCGCGCGCGTTCGCGACGAACCCCGCCGTGATGCTCTACGACGAGCCGTTCAGCGCGCTCGACCCGCTGATCCGCCGCGACATGCAGGACGAGGTGTGCCGTCTCCAGGAGGAGACGGGTCAGACCATGGTCTTCATCACCCACGACCTCCCCGAGGCGCTTCGCCTCGGCGACCGGATCGCGATCATGCGGGACGGGGAGATCGTCCAGCTCGGCACGCCCGAGGAGGTCGTCGGCTCGCCCGCGGACGACTACGTCGCGAACTTCGTGCGCGACGTGCCGCGGAGCCACGTTCTCACGCTGCGCTGGATCATGCGCCCGGCTCTGCCGGGGGAGGAAGGAGGGCCGTCGCTCGACGTCCGGACGACGATCAAGCAGGCGATCCCGGTGATCGCGGCCAGCGAGCTCCCCGTGTCGGCCGTCGAGAACGGCACGGTGCTGGGGGTCGTCGACCGCGTCGCTGCGCTCGAGGCGATCGCCGGCGAGGGGGGCTGACGTGTCGGTCGCCGCCGATGTCGTCACGACGACCACGGCTCCGTCGCTCCTCGTCGAGCACCGGCCGTGGTGGCGGAGCCGGGTGACGCTGTCGGCGGCGATCGTCGGCGCGATGCTGGTCTGCTACTTCGCGCTCGAGTCGAAGTACCCGTGGCCCTCCTCGCTCACGTGGAACGCGCTGCCGACGTACCTCAACGACTTCCAGACGTGGCTCGTCGACCAGCGGAATGCCGAGAGCCCGAGCGTCGTGATCCGCGCGTTCAACGGGTTCGCGGACTTCCTCGACAGCCTCGTCACCTGGTTCACGAGCTTCCTCGGCTGGATGACATGGGTCGGTGTGTCGGTGGCCGGTGTGCTCGTGTCGCTGCGCTTCGGCGGCCGGCGTGCTGCCGTGTGGGCGTTCGCCGCGTTCGTCGCGTTCGCCGCGAGCGGGCTGTGGGTCGAGAGCATGCAGACGCTCGCGCTGATGCTCGCTGCGGTCGGCCTCTCGCTCCTGGTAGGCCTCCCGCTCGGTGTCCTCGCGGGGCTCTCCGATCGATTCGAGCGCGCCATCACCCCGGTGCTCGACGCGATGCAGATCATCCCCGCGTTCGCGTACCTGATGCCGGTCGTGATCCTGTTCTCGGTCGGCCCGGGCGCCGCGGTGATCACGACGATGATCTACGCGATCCCGCCGGCGATTCGCATCACCGCGCTCGGGATCCGGGGCGTCCCCACCAACACGGTCGAGGCGGCCGTCGCGATGGGATCGACGCCGTCGCAGACCCTCACCAAGGTGCGCCTCCCGCTCGCGCGCCGAATGCTGCTGCTCTCCGTCAACCAGACGATCCTGTTCGCCCTCTCGATGGTCGTGATCGCCGGCCTGATCGGCGGCAAGGGCCTCGGCGACGTGGTGACGAGCGGCCTCAACTCGTACCCGGCGCTCGCGCTCCTCGCCGGCATCGTGATCGTCGTGATGGCGATGGCGCTCGACCGCGTCACGGAGGCGGTCGCGGAGCGGACGAACCCGGCGCGACGCCACCTGACCGACGACCTCCGGCGCCGGCTGCGACGGGCCTCGATGGTCACCGCGGCCGCGGTCGTCGGGGTCGTCGCGGTCGCGCGGATCGTCGGCGTCGGCGCCGACTACTCGCGCACGACCGCCCGCGACTGGCTGCTCGCGAGGATCCAGTCGGTGCTCGACTACGTCCAGAACCCGGACACAGCGCTGTTCCAGGTGACGAGCTGGATCGGCGATCACATCGTCCAGTACGGCCTCGTGCCGTTCCGGAACTTCCTCGTCGAGACCCCCTGGCCGGTGATGCTCGTCGGGATCACGCTGATCGCACTGGTGGTCAGCGGACGGCGGGCGGCGATCACGACCTTCCTGATGCTCGTCGTGATCGGGGTGATCGGCGAGTGGGCCTCGGCGATGGACACCGCGTCGCAGGTGCTCGTGGCAACGGTGCTGACGGTCGCGATCGGCTTCGGCCTCGGTGTCTGGGCCGCGGAGAGCCGCACATTCTCGAAGATCCTGCGCCCGGTCAACGACGTGCTCCAGACGCTGCCGCAACTCGTCTACCTGATCCCGCTGATCTACCTCATGCCCGTGTCCGTCGTTCCCGGGGTGATCGCGGGCGTTCTCTACGCGTTCCCCGTCGTCGCACGCCTCGTCGAGAACGGCGTCCGCAACGTCGAGGCGAACACGGTCGAGGCGGCCGCGTGCTTCGGGGCGACGCGGGGCCAGGTGCTGCGGAAGGTCAAGATCCCCCTCGCGCAGGACGCGATCATGCTCGGCGTCAACCAGGGGATCATCATGGTGCTCGCCGTGGTCGTGATCGGGGGCCTCGTCGGCTCGCCCGGGCTCGGGTACGAGGTGGCGCAGGGCCTCGCACGCTCCGACTTCGGCCTCGGCGTGCTCGCCTCGCTCGCGATCCTGGCGCTCGGGATCACGCTCGACCGTGTGACCCGAGGCGCGCGGCGGGCGCAACTCGGAGAGGGGCCGTGACGTCAGAGTCGATGGACCGTGAGAGGGCGGCGTCGCCCTCGATCCAAGCGAAGCACGAAGGAGGTCGGATGTCGAAGAGAAGAGCACGGCCAGTGCGCCTCGCGCTTGCGGCGCTGGCACTGGTCGTCGTGGGCGCGCTGGGGGTCTCCGCGAGCGCGTTCGGCCGCGGCGACGCAAGCTGCGGGTCGGTGACGATGGACGAGAACGCCTGGGCCGGTGCGACGGCCAACGTGTACGTCCTCAAGTACGTGCTCGAGAAGAACCTGGGGTGCACCGTCAACATCGAGAAGCTCCCGGAGAGCACGCCGCTCTTCCAGGCGATGGCCGACGGAAAGGTCGACGTCGTTCCCGAGGACTGGAACAACATCCTCCTCAAGGTCAACCAGAAATACGTCAAGAGCGGGACGATCCTGAACCTCGGCTCGAACGGCGTGATCGGGCACATCGGCTGGTTCATCCCGACGTACCTGATGAAGCAGTACCCGCAGTTCAAGACGTGGCGGGGGCTCAAGGGCAAGGAGAGCATCTTCAAGAGCCCCGAGTCGGGGTCGCAGGGAATGTTTCTCGGCGGCGATCCTTCCTACGTCCAGAAGGACGCTCAGCTGATCAAGGAGCTCGGACTCGACTTCAAGTTCGTCTCGGTCGGCGCGGAACCGGCGCAGGTCGCCCGCTGGAGCCAGGCGTACAAGCAGAAGAAGCCGATCCTCTTCTACTGGTACACGCCGCAGTACCTCAACACCGCGTACCAGCTGTCCGAGATCAAGCTGCCGGCGCGCAGCAAGACGTGCGTCGACTCGTACAACCCGAAGCTCGGCAGCGACTGGAGCATCTACAAGTGCGGGTACGGGCAGACGATCATCGACAAGCTGATGACGTCGAAGTTCGCGAAGAGCGGCTCGCCCGCCGTCGGCGTGATCAAGCGCTGGAAGTGGTCGGCGAACGACCAGAACTACGTCGCGAACCTGATCGCCGGCAAGCACATGGACCCGTCGAAGGCGGCCGAGCAGTGGGTCAAGGCCAACCCCGGCAAGGTGAAGCTCTGGCTCGGCAAGTGAGCGCGACGCTGAGCCGCTGCCCGTGTCCCGCCCGCGCGAGGGCGGGACACGGGCAGGCCGTATGCGATGAACACCCCCACCCTCCACATCAACCGGCCGCGCGTCTCCGACGAGCAGTCGCTCGCGGATCGCGCGTACTACGCGATCCGCGAGTGGATCGTGACCCTCGACCTCGCGCCCGGATCGGTGGTGAACGAGCGGGAGCTGATGGGCAGGCTCGGGGTGGGGAGGACGCCGGTGCGCGAGGCGCTCCGCGACCTCGCCCGCGAGCAGCTCGTGGACGTGTTTCCGCGTCGCGGGATGTTCGTCTCGGGTGTCGACGTCGGGGACATCGCCGGGCTGTCCGAGGTGCGACTCGTCCTCGAGAGCGAGGCGGCGCGACTGGCCGCCGAGCGGCGCAACGACACCGACCTCGAAGAGACCGACGTGCTCCTCGACGAGCTCGCGGGCACGGCGGGGGAACACGACGAGCGGCTCCTGATCGACCTCGACCAGCGGATCCACCGGCACGTGTCCCGCTGCGCCCACAACCCCTTCCTCGAGGCCACGCTCGAGCAGTACTACGTGCTGGCGCTGCGGATCTGGTTCGTGGCGCTCGAGCGCGTCGCGCTCGACGCGGCGATCGCGGAGCACCATGCGATCCTCGAGGCGATCCGAGACAGGGACCCCGAGCGCGCGGAGGAGGTCATGCGCGCGCACGTCGAGAGCTTCGAGCGCGCGATCAGGGCCGTGCTCTAGCCAGGCCGGTCGACCGCCAGCGGAGACGCAGTTGTTGGTCCCATCCCGAACCCCCACCCACCCGCGGGGACACCGAGGCTATCGGCGAAGCGGCGACGGGACGGTGCCGATTTCGTGCCATCTCTGCGACGTCGAGCGGCACCGTGCCGCTCCCCGGGCGGGCCGTGTTATCGTCCGCCGCCAACTGATATATCACCACTCACGGAGCCTTCCGCATGCCTGATGCACCCTCCAGCGCCCGCGCCGTCGTGATCGGCTGCGGGATCGTCGGCAACAGCCTCTCGTACCACCTCGCCCGGCTCGGCTGGACGGACGTCGTCCTGCTCGACAAGGGGCCGCTGCCGAACCCGGGGGGCTCGACCGGTCACGCGTCGAACTTCATCTTCCCGGTCGACCACTCCAAGGAGATGACCCAGCTCACACTCGAGTCGCAGCGGCAGTACGTCGAGCTCGGCGTCAACACCGAGTGCGGCGGGATCGAGGTCGCCCGCACGGAGGAGCGCATGGAGGAGCTGCGCCGCCGGATGGCGTCTGCGACGGCATGGGGCGTCGACACTGCCCGGCTCGTGACGCCGGCCGAGATCTCCGAGCTCGTGCCGTACATCGACGAGTCGATCCTCCTCGGCGGGTTCTACTGCCCGACCGTGTCGGTCGTCGACTCGCTCCGTGCGGGGACGCTGATGCGCGAGGGCGCGACGGCCGCCGGTGCGCTGACCGTGCTCGCTAACACCGAGGTCTCCGGTCTGGACGTCGAGGGCGGGCGAGTCCGACGCATCCACACCTCTCGGGGGACGATCGAGGCCGAGACGGTCGTGATCGCGTGCGGTGTCTGGAGCCCGTTGCTCGCCCGGATGGCCGGCGCGCACATCCCGCTCACGCCGATGGTGCACCAGATGATCGACATCGGGCCGGTGCCCCGCTTCGAGAAGAGCGCGAGCGCGATCGAGTTCCCGATCGTGCGCGACATGGACGTCTTCATGTACGAGCGGCAGGACGGGACCGGCCTCGAGATCGGCTCGTACGCGCACCGCTCGATCGTCCACGACCCCGAGGAGATCCCGTCGCTCGAGGCCGCCGCTCTCTCGCCGACCGAGTTCCCGTTCACCCAGGCGGACTTCGACCCGCAGCTCGCCGACGCGCTCGAGCTGATGCCGGAGATCGTCGGCGACGAGTCGGTGGGCGTGAAGTACGCGATCAACGGGCTGATCTCGCTCACGCCCGACGGTATGCCGATCCTCGGGGAGATGCCCGAGGTGAAGGGGCTGTGGTCGGCCGCCGCGGTCTGGGTGAAGGAGGGCCCGGGCGTCGGGAAGTCGGTCGCCGAGTGGATGGTGCACGGGGAGTCGCACATCGACCTCCATTCGTCGGACGTCGCACGCTTCCACGACCACCAGAAGACGCGCGCGCACATCAAGGCGCGGACGACCGAGGCGTTCCCGAAGACGTACGGGATCATCCACCCCGCCGAGCAATGGTCGTCCGACCGGAACCTTCGCGTCTCGCCCATGCACGAGCGAGAGCGTGAGCTCGGCGCGGTCTTCTACGAGGTGGCGGGATGGGAGCGCCCCCACTGGTACGAGGCGAACGCGCCGCTCGTCGAGCGCTACGGAGTCGAGCCGCGGGAGGCCGAGTGGGACGCGCGCTGGTGGTCGCCGATCATCAACGCCGAGCATCTCGCGATGCGCGAGCATGCCGGGATCTTCGACCTGTCGGCCTTCGCGGTCTTCGACGTCTGCGGCGCCGGAGCGCTCGACGCCCTGCAGCGAAGCGTCCTCGCTCAGATGGACGTCGCGGTGGGCCGGGTCGTCTATACGCCGGTGCTCTCCCCGGGCGGCGGCTTCCGCTCCGACCTGACGATCATGCGGCTCGGCGACGAGGAGTTCCGCATCGTCACGGGCGGTGCGCACGGGATGGCGGATCGCAAGCTGTTCCGTGACCAGCTTCCGGAAGACGGGTCTGCGACCCTCGTCGACGTCACCACGGCGTGGACGACGATCGGCCTCTGGGGGCCGCGCGCGCGGGAAGTCCTGTCCTCGGTCACGTCGGACGACGTCTCGCACGAGGGCTTTCCGTTCGGCACCTGCCGCACGATCGAGGTCGGGTCACAGCTCGTGCTCGCGTCCCGGATCTCCTACGTCGGCGACCTCGGCTGGGAGCTCTACGTCCCGATCGAGCAGGGTGCGCGGCTGTGGGACGTCGTCTGGGAGGCCGGCAGACCCCACGACCTCACCGCATGCGGGATCGGGGTCTACGGGACGACCGGCCGGCTCGAGAAGTGCTACCGGGCATTCGCGGCCGAGCTCGAGAGCGAGTACACCGTGGTCGAGGCGGGGATGCAGAGTCCGACCGTCAAGGAGCAGGACTTCGTCGGCAAGGAGGCGCACCTGCGCCACCGCGAGGAGGACCCCGTGGCGATCCTGTGCACGCTGACGATCGACGACCACACGTCGTCGAGCGGCGTCGATCGCTACCCGCTCGGGCGCGAGCCGATCACCCTGCGCGACGGGACGCCGCTCGCGGACGCGAAGGGGCGCCGTTCCTACGTCACGAGCGCGGGCGCTGCGCCGTCGCTCGGCAGGTACGTCCTCATGAGCTACCTGCCGTCCGAGCAGGCGGTCGAGGGCTCGACGGACCTCGCCGTCACCTATATGGGCGAGCGGTTCCCGGTGACCGTGGACGTCGTCGGCGCGCGGCCGATCTTCGATCCCGAGAACACGAGGATCCGGTCGTGAGAGCCCTCGTCTGCGTGAAGCGGGTGCCCATGACCGGTGGCACGATCGTCCTCACGGACGACGCGCGTGCGATCGAGACCCGTCACCTCGGGTTCACGATCAGCCCGCACGAGGAGTGCGGGGTGGAGGAAGCGGTCCGACTCGTGGAGGCGCACGGCGGCGAGTCGGTGGTGCTCACGCTGGGGCCGGAGGAGGCCGAGGAGCAGCTGCGCGACGCGATGGCCATCGGCGCGGATCGCGCAGATCCACCTCGTCACGGACGGGGGCGAGTGGGACCCGCAGGCGACGGCGTCGGCGATCCTCGACGCGATCCGCGAGGACGAGACGGCGAACGGGACCTTCGATCTCGTCGTCTTCGGAAACGAGTCGGCGGACGCCGGGAACTTCCAGATCGGGATCCGGGTCGCGCACGCGCTCGGGAGACCGGTCGCCACCGGGCTCAAGGCTCTTGCCGTCGACGGCGGCACCGCGCGCTGCGAGCAGGAGGCAGTCGGCGGGCGCGACGTCTACGAGCTCGCGCTGCCAGCGGTCGTCACGGTGAAGGAAGGGCTCAACCTCCCGCGCTACCCGTCCGTGCCGGGGCGCCTCCGCGCGCAGCGCAAGCCGGTCGAGCCGCGGACACCCGAGCGTCCGGCGCCGCGGCTCGAGCTGGTGCGGCTCGTCGTCCCGGAGGGCGAGGGGAAGCGGGCCGAGGTGCTCGGCGAAGGCCCGGCCGCCGCGCCCCGGGTCGTCGAGGTACTGCGCGAGATCGGGGTGCTGGGATGAGCGTCCTCACCTACCTCGAGCATGTCGACGGCACCGTCGACGAGCCGTCGCTCCAGGCCGCGACCCTGTGTCGGGCACTCGCCGGCGACGGCGTCGTGCGGGCGATGGTTGCAAGTAACAGTCTGTTACAAGGGCTGGAGGGGGCGCCGCCGGTGGATGTCGTGCACGTGGCGGTGCACGACGGGTTCGCGTCGTACGCGCCGCGGGCGATCGCCGAGGCGATCGTGGAGCTGGCGGGAGGGCTCGGGGCGACTGCCGTCGTCGGGCCGGGAACCGAGCGCGGGAACGAGGTGCTCGCGCATGTCGCCGCGTTGCTCGACTTGCCGCTCGCGGCGAACTGCGTCTCGGTGACGGGGACCGACGTCACTCGCGTGCGCTGGGGCGGCAGCCTGCTCGAGGAGGCTCGGATCGACGCAGCGACGCTCCTCGTGACGGTCCAGCCGCACACCGTCTCGGCCGAGGGCGGAGGAGCCCCGTCCGTCGAGGCGTTCACGCCGTCGCTCTCCGACGCGGCGCTCGCGCTTCGGGTCGTCGAGACGCTCGGCGGCTCGAGTGGCGGCGTCTCGCTCGCCGACGCGAAGGTGGTCGTGTCCGGCGGCCGGGGCGCGGGCTCGGCGGAGGGATTCGCGCCGATCGAGGAGCTCGCGGGGCTGCTCGGCGCGGCCGTCGGCTGCTCCCGCGCCGTCACGATGGCCGGCTGGCGCCCGCACACCGACCAGGTCGGGCAGACGGGGACCAAGATCGCGCCGGAGATCTACATCGCGTGCGGGATCTCGGGCGCGACGCAGCACATGGCGGGCTGCAAGGGCGCCAAGCGGATCCTCGCGATCAACGCCGACCGTGATGCCTCGATCCTCCAGAGCGCGGACTACGCCGTCGTCGGCGACATGCACGAGATCGTGCCCGCGATCAGCGCGGCGATCCGCGCGGCCCGCTCCGGGTGACCACGATCGCGTCCGGTCTGGCGCTGCTCGCCGCCCTGGCGGTCGCAGGAAGCCTGTTCGCCCGGCGCGCGCACCTCCTGTACCGGATCGTCGGCCTCGGCCAGCCGACGAACCGGACCGGCGACACCGCCCGCCGAGTGCGCGCGGAGGCGACGGTCGTGCTCGGCCAGCGAAAGCTCCTCCAGCGCGTCGTCCCCGGCCTCGTCCACGCGTTCGTGTTCTGGGGGTTCATCGTCCTCTTCCCGACGATCGTGATGGCGATGCTGGGCGCGGTCGACGAGACCTGGACGCTCCCGTGGCTCGGCCATCAGGGGTGGTACTTCCTGCTCGTCGACGTCTTCTCCGTCCTCGTGCTCGTCGGCGTCGTCGCGGCGTTCGCGATCCGCAAGGTGCAGCGCCCGGCGCGCTTCGAGGGGAGTCATCTACGCGAGGCCGATCTGATCCTCGCCCTGATCGCGACGATCGTGACGACGCTCCTCCTCTGGCACGGGTCGCAGATCGCCCTCGGCATCGCCGAGTGGCCGTCCTCGTGGTCGCCGGTCTCGAACGCGATCGCAAGCGCGATGGGGGAAGGCGGCTGGCTCGAGACCGGGGAGCGGGTCTTCGTCTGGCTCCACGTCCTCACGATCCTCGCCTTCCTCGTTTACCTGCCGTACTCGAAGCACCTGCACATCGCGACCGCGGGGGTCAACGTGTGGTTCGGGCGGACGCGGTCCAGAGGTCGGCTCGAGCCGCTCGACTTCGAAGTCGAGGACGAGGCGGCGCTCCGACTCGGCGCCGGAACGCTCGTCGACATGACCTGGAAGCAGATGCTCGACGCGATGTCCTGCACGGAGTGCGGCCGCTGCCAGGACGTCTGCCCCGCATGGGCGACCGGCAAGGACCTCTCGCCGAAGCTCCTCGTCATGGGCCTCCGCGACCGCCTGTTCGCCGAGGGGCCGGGGGTGCTCGAGGGCGGCGAGCCCAGCGCGCTCGTTCCCGGCGCGGTGACCGACGAGGTCGTGTGGGACTGCGTCACCTGCGGCGCGTGCGTGCACGAGTGCCCCGTCTCGATCGAGCACGTCGACCACATCGTCGACCTGCGGCGCCACCTCGTGATGGCCGAGTCGCGCTTCCCGCCCGAGGCCGCGACGATGCTGCGCGACGTCGGCCGCTCGCAGAACCCCTGGGGAAAGGCGCAGTCCGAGCGGGCGGCCTGGGCCGACGGCCTCGATGTCCGCGTCGTCGAGCCCGGCGAGCCGGCGCCGGAGATCCTCTACTGGGTCGGCTGCGCCGCGTCGTTCGACGAGCGTGCGCGCGAGACCGCGCGTGCGACGGCGACGCTTCTCCTCCGTGCCGGGCTCGACGTCGCGATCCTCGGGCCGCGCGAGTCGTGCACGGGCGACCCGGCGCGGCGGATGGGCGACGAGTTCACCTTCTCCGAGCAGGCGAGGCAGAACGTCGCGACCCTCGAGCGAGGCGGGCGTGACGCGGATCGTCACGAGCTGCCCGCACTGCTTCAACACGCTCGGCAGCGAGTACCCGGACTTCGGTGGCACCTACGAGGTCGTCCACCACACGGAGCTGCTCGCCGAGCTGCTGGAGGACGGCCGGCTCGAGCCGCCGCCCGGGACGGATGCGATCACGTATCACGACTCGTGCTACCTCGCGCGGCACAACGACGTGCTCGCGGCGCCGCGGGAGATCGTGTCCCGGATCGGGAAGCCGCTCGAGATGGCGCGGAGCGGCAAGCGGACCTTCTGCTGCGGGGCCGGCGGCGCGCACATGTGGATGGAGGAGCGCGGCACCGGCGATCAACGAGGAGCGCGCGCGCGAGGCTGCGGCGACGGGTGCGGGCACGCTCGCCGTCGCGTGCCCCTTCTGCACGATGATGCTCGACGACGGCGTCAAGCAGACGGGCGCCGACCTGCGGGTCGCCGATGTCGCCGTCCTGCTCGCCGAGTCGCTCGAGGGCTCCTAGAGGCTTGATGTGAAATTCGTGCGCGGTCGTGGATGCCGCCTCAGCCGCGGCGCCATGCCGTCTCCGCGCCCTTGCGAAGGCGTCCAGCCTGCGCTGCGGACGCGGAGCCGACCTGGCTTGGCCTGAGGCGGCCCCACGGGGCGCCCATTTCACATCAAGCCTCTAGCTCACCGCGCTGCGGCGCTCTCGGCGAGTCCTACCATCAGCTCGACGGCCTGGTCGTCGGAGAGCCGCTGCTCCTCGGTGAGCGTTCGGTGCGTCTCGAAGCCGAGCGCCAGCGCGACCGCCGCCTCGACCATGTGTCGCCGGCGGCCCCGGGCGCGCCAGCCCGACGCGAGCGCTTCGGCCGCGGCGTCCCAGAAGCGGTGGTACGGAGCCATGATCGGGAGGTCGCGCGCCTCCGCGAGAGCCATCGCGATCATCCGGCGGTTCTCCCGGTGCCATGCGTAGCTCTCGCGCAGCCCGTGCCGAAGACGCTCTACCGGGTCGGAGATCAGACGCCAACGCTCGAGATCGGGGAACGGATGCTGGGAGAAGTAGTGGCCGCTGCAGGCCGCGAACAGCGTCTGCTCGTCCGGGAAGTGACGGTAGACCGTCACCCTGCCGACACCCGCGCGAGTGGCGATCTCACTGATCGTCGTCTGCGCGGCGCCGACGGTCTGGTGGAGCTCGATCGTCGCGTCGACGATTCGTTGCCGCGTTGCGTCCTGGCGCTCGGCGCGGCGCTTGAGCTCGTATCGGCGTGTCATGCAGAACCACGATACATGTCGTACCGCGAAATTTGACGTCCCCGAGCAGCCGAGATAGGCTCTCCGATATCGAGAGACATTGTGTTTCTCGAAAATTGAGAGGAGATGCCCATGTCTCAGTCGTCGACCGCGCTTCCGATCGCGTACCGGCAAGGGGAGGGCGACCGTCGCTGGTTCCTGGGGGCGCTCACCACCGTGAAGGCGTCGGCCGAGACGACTGCCGGCCGGGTCGCGGTCACCGAGAACTGGGCGCCGCGCGGGCATGGATCGCCGCTCCACGTCCACCACAACGAGGACGAGTGGTTCTACGTCGTCGCCGGCGAGCTGACGTTCTGGGTCGGCGGCGAGGTGATCGTCGCCCCGGCCGGCTCCTTCGTCTACGGCCCGCGGGACGTGCCGCACACCTTCACCGTCAGCTCGGACGAGGCGCGTTTCCTCCTGGTGGTCGAGCCGGCGGGGTTCGAGAGCTTCGTCCTCGAGCTCTCCGAGCCGGCAACGTCGGAGACGCTCCCGCCCCCGTCCATCGAGCCTCCGGCGCTCGAGGTGCTGATGGCCACCGCGGCGGAGTTCGGGATCGAGATCCTCGGGCCTCCCGGCATCCCCGGCTGAGGGCCGCTCGCCTCGCTTGCGGCGACCGGTCGACGAGCGTAGACTCATATGGTGGAACGACGGTTCCACCATATGAGTACGGGAACGCAGTCCATCGATCGTGCCGCGCAGGTGCTCGTGCACGTCCTCGAGACGCCCGAGCCGCCCACCGTGGGCGGCCTCTCGTCACGCCTCGGGCTGCCGAAGAGCACGGCCTCGCGCGTCGTCGGCGCGCTCGAGCGGCAGGGGCTGATCCGGCGCGACGGCGGCGGGGGCCAGCTTCTCCCCGGAGCCGTGCTCCAGCGGTACGCCCGCCGCGAGACCGGCGACGCCGAGCTCGTCGAGCGCGCCGTCGGAGGCGCTCGACCGCCTCGCCCGCGCGAGCGGCGAGACGATCAACATCGGCGTCCCCTCGCTCGGCGCCGTCGAGCTGCTCGACCAGCGCGACAGCCGGCACTTCCTCGGCTCCCCGAGCTGGGTCGGCCGTCGTGTCCCGGCGCACGGCTCGGCGCTCGGGAAGGTGTTCTACGCATACGGTGCGCTCCCGGTCCCGACAGGGCCGCTCGAGCCGCTCGCCCCGCGCACGGTCCCCTCTGCCGACGACCTCGGCCTCGACGACGTGCGCGCCTGCGGGTACGCGATCGCCGTCGAGGAGCTCGAGCCCGGGCTCTGGGCGGTGGCCGCCCCGGTGCGCGACGCCTCCGGCGCCGTCGTCGCCGCGCTGAGCGTCTCCGGCCCGACCGTCCGCGTGCGCCGTGGGCTGCTCAACCGGATCGGGCGCCTCCTCGTCGACGAGGGGCGTGCGCTCTCACTGCTCCTGGGTGACGACCGAAAGCGAGGTGTCGCATGAGCGACGAAGAGATCGTCCTGGAGTCGTTGTCGGACGACGAGCTCGTCAAGCAGATGCACGACGACCTCTACGACGGCCTTGCCGACGAGATCGTCCAGGGCACGGAGATCCTGCTCGAGCGCGGCTGGACCGCGGACAGGACGCTGAACGACGCGCTCGTCGAGGGGATGCGGATCGTCGGCATCGACTTTCGCGACGGCATCCTGTTCGTCCCCGAGGTGCTGCTGGCCGCGAATGCGATGAAGGCCGGGATGGAGGTGCTCCGCCCGCTGCTCGCGGAGTCGGACGCCGAGCGGATGGGCAAGGTCGTGATCGGCACCGTCAAGGGCGACATCCACGACATCGGGAAGAACCTCGTCGCGATGATGCTCGAGGGGGCGGGGTTCGAGGTGATCGACCTCGGGATCAACAACCCCGTCGAGAGCTATCTCGCCGCGCTCGAGGAGCACAAGCCGGAGATCCTCGGCATGTCGGCCCTCCTGACGACGACGATGCCGTACATGAAGGTCGTCGTCGACACCATGGTCGAGAAGGGCATTCGCGACGACTACATCGTGCTCGTGGGCGGCGCCCCGCTGAACGAGGAGTTCGGGAAGGCCGTCGGCGCGGATGCCTACTGCCGCGACGCCGCCGTCGCGGCGGAGACCGCGCAGGCGCTGGTGCTCGCCCGACAGATCGGCGGTGGCCGCGTCGTGAGCCGGCGGGCCGGGGCGTGACGACGCGCGCCGCGTCGCTCCTCGAGGACGAGGTCGCGTTCCCCGCCGAGCGGGCGGAAGGACGGGTGCTCGTGCTGGCGTGTGGGGCGATCGCGCGCGAGGTGCTCGCCGTGATCGGGCTGAACGCGTGGACGCACGTCGACGTCCGGTGCCTCCCGGCCAAGCTCCACTCCCGGCCCGAGCGGATCCCGGCCGCGGTCGACGCCAAGCTGACCGAGCTCGCGGGCCGCTACGAGCACGTCTACGTCGCCTACGCCGACTGCGGCACGGGCGGGCTGCTCGACCCGGTGCTCGAGCGCCACGGCGTCGAGCGGCTCCCCGGCGCCCATTGCTACGGATTCCTCGCCGGCAACGACGCCTGGGACGCGATGCAGGAGGACGAGCCCGCGACCTTCTATCTGACGGACTTCCTCGCGCGGCACTTCGACGCGCTCGTCGTGCGGGGCCTCGGGCTCGACCGGCGGCCCGAGCTGCTCTCGCTGATGTTCGGCAACTACCGCCGGGTCGTCCATCTCGCCCAGACCGACGACGCAGAGCTCGACCGGCGGGCCGAGGGCGCGGCGGCGTACCTCGGGCTCCGCTACGAGCGGCGCCGGACGGGCTACGGCGACCTCCAGCCGGCACTCGAGCGCTTCGTCGCGGGTACGGGGACCGCCCGTGCCTGAGCTGACGGTCATCTGGTGGCGCGACATCCCTGCGCAGGTGACGGCGAAGGAGGGTCGCAGGCGCGTCGCGCGGGAGCTCGCGCCGCGCTTCCAGGAGGCGATCGACGCCGCCGCGATGCGCGCCGGCCTGATCGGCACGGACGCCTACCTCGAGGAATGGCGGCGCGAGCCACGCAGCTGTGGCGACGATCTCGACGCGGAGGTCGCCCAGGAGGCCGATTGGCTCGACGCCGCGTACACCGACGACGTGCTCGAGCGCCTCGTGCGCGCGAGCGGGAGGGAGACCGGGTGACGGACACCCTGCTGTCCTCGCCGACGAAGGAGGTCGTGATCGGCTTCGACCGGCCGTTCGTCGTGATCGGCGAGCGGATCAACACTGCTCTTCCCCGCAGATCGGGAATCCGCCGGAGCGGATCCCCGATCGCGAAGATCCCTGAAGCGGCCGCTGCGCGGCCGGCGGCTGGCCATGACTGAGACGCTCCTGTCCTCGCCGACGAAGGAGGTCGTGATCGGCTTCGACCGGCCGTTCGTCGTGATCGGCGAGCGGATCAACCCCACTGGGCGAAAGGCGCTTGCAGCGGAGATGGCGGCCGGCAACTTCGACACGGTCGTCGCGGACGCGCTCGCGCAGGTCGAGGCCGGTGCGCAGATGCTCGACGTCAACGCCGGGATCCCGCTCGCCGACGAGCCGGGCATCCTCGCCCACACCGTCGAGCTCGTCCAGTCGATCACGGACGTGCCGCTGTCGATCGACTCGTCGATCGTCGAGGCGCTCGAGGCGGGGCTGGCGGTCTACCGGGGCAAGGCGCTCGTCAACTCGGTGACGGGCGAGGACGAGCAGATGGAGCGCGTGCTGCCGCTCGTCGCGCGCCACGGCTCCGCGGTCGTCGCGATCACGAACGACGAGACCGGCATCAGCGAGGATCCGGACGTCCGGTTCGAGGTGGCGCGGAAGATCGTCTCCCGGGCCGAGGACCACGGGATCCCGCGGGAGGACGTCGTCGTCGACCCCCTCGTGATGCCGATCGGGGCGATCGGCAGCGCGGGGCGGCAGGTCTTTCGCCTGCTGCGACGCCTCCACGACGAGCTCCAGGTCAACACGACCTGCGGCGCCTCGAACGTCAGCTTCGGGCTGCCGAACCGCACGGGGCTCAACGCAGCGTTCCTGCCGATGGCGATCGCCTCGGGCCTCACGTCCGCGATCACGAGCCCGCTCCACCCGGAGATGGTGCAGGCGCTCAAGGCCGCCGACGTCCTGATGGGGAACGACGAGCACTGCGCCGCGTGGATCGCGCGGAACGGCGACGGACCGGCGACCGCCGCGGCGGGGCGGCGGGGCGGGCGCGCGGCGCGAAGGGCAGCGACCGGCTCGTGAGCCGGGACGCCCTCGTCGTCTTCCTGCCCTCGGGGCGGCGTGGAGCGATCCCACGCGGGTCGACCGTGCTCGATGCGGCGCGCCGGCTCGGGGTCGACCTCGACTCGACGTGCGGCGGCCGCGGCATCTGCGGACGCTGTCAGGTGACCGTCGCCGAGGGAGACCATGCCAAGCACGGGATCACCTGCACGAGCGCGGCGCTGACCCCGGAGACCGAGACGGAGCGGCGCTACGCCGTCGACCGCGGGCTACCAGCGGGCCGCCGGCTCGGCTGCACGGCGCTCGTCGCAGACGACGTCGTGATCGACGTCCCGCCCGAGAGCCAGGTCTACCGCCAGGTCGTGCGCAAGGAGGCAGACGCACGGACGATCGCGGTCGATCCCGTCGTCCGGCTCTTCACCGTCGCGGTCGAGGAGCCGCAGCTCGGCGCGACGCGGAGCGACGCCGCGCGGCTGCTCGACGCGCTCGCTCGCGAATGGAACTTGCACGATCTCCATTTGGATCTGCACGTATTGCAACATCTGCAACATGCGTTGCGCTCGGCTGCAGGCACGACCTCGCTCGCCCCGTGGCACGTGACCGTCGCGGTGCACGACGGGAGCGCCGTCACGGCAGTCTGGCCGGGGTTCCACGACGCGGCGTACGGGATCGCCTTCGACGTCGGCTCGACGACGGTCGCCGGGCATCTCTGCGACCTGCGGACGGCCGACGTCCTCGCCTCGGCGGGCGAGATGAACCCGCAGATCCGATTCGGCGAGGATCTGATGAGCCGTGTCTCCTACGTGATGATGAACCCCGGCGCGGTGAAGGAGCTGACGCGCGCCGTCCGGGGATGCCTCGCGAAGCTGACGGCGGAGCTCTGCCGGGATGCCGGCGTCGAGCGCACGGACGTCCTCGAGGTGACGATCGTCGGGAATCCGGTCATGCACCACCTGCTGCTCGGCATCGACCCGACCGAGCTCGGCGGGGCGCCCTTCGCGCTCGCCGTCGACGACGCCGTCCGCCTCCCTGCGGCGGAGCTCGGGATCCCCGTCAATCCGGGGGCGCGCGCGTACGTGCTCCCCTGCATCGCTGGCCACGTCGGCGCCGATACCGCCGGCGTGATCCTGGCAGAGGCCCCACATCTCGCCGACGAGGTGACGCTCCTCGTCGACGTCGGCACGAACGCCGAGATCGTGCTCGGCAACCGCGAGCGCCTGCTCGCGGCGTCGAGCCCCACCGGTCCCGCCTTCGAGGGGGCGCAGATCAGCTGCGGCCAGCGCGCCGCGCCGGGGGCGATCGAGCGCGTCCGGATCGACCCCGAGACGCTCGAGCCTCGCGTCAAGGTCATCGGCTGCGATGCGTGGTCCGACGAGCCCGCTTTCGCAGGGACGCGTGTCACCGGCGTCTGCGGCTCCGGGATCGTCGAGATCGTCGCCGAGCTCCTGCTCGCCGGGATCCTGACGAGCGACGGGACGATCGACGGCACGCTCGCCGGACGGTCGTCACGGGTCGTCCCCGACGGCCGCACGTTCTCGTACGTCCTCTGGCGCGGGGAGCCGGAGCTGACGATCAGCCAGAACGACGTGCGGCAGATCCAGCTCGCCAAGGCCGCGCTCCACGCGGGCTGTCGCCTGCTGATGGAGCGCTACGGGATCGACCGCGTCGACCGCGTCCGGCTCGCGGGAGCGTTCGGGGCGCACATCGACCCCGTCCACGCCCTCGTCCTCGGGCTCGTTCCCGACTGCGAGCCGACGGGCGTCGTGTCGGCGGGAAACGCGGCCGGCACGGGGGCGCGCATCGCGCTCGTCAACCGTGGTGCGCGCGACGAGATCGAGCGCGTCGTCCGGGAGGTCGAGAAGATCGAGACCGCGATCGAGCCGCGCTTCCAGGAGCACTTCGTCCACGCGATGGCGATCCCGCACGAGACCGATCCATACGAGCGGCTGGCCGGAAGCGTGCCGCTCCCGGCTAGAAGAGCCGGGGGCGGCAAGACCACGCGTCGCCGCCGGCGCGTACTTCTAGCGGATTCAGGGCCCGCGGCAGCGGGCACGGAATCCGCCGCGGAGAGGAGAGCGACATGACGGAGGCACGAAGGCGGAGTGGGGGGCGGGCGGCGAGGCAGGCGGCTCGGATGCAGGCGCATGTCGAGCACGTGCCCTTCCTCACCCGGGCGCTGGCGCCGGTCGAGGTGCTCTCCGAGGAGGGACTGGCGACGCTCGAGGACAACGCGGAGCGGATTCTCGAGGAGGTCGGCATCGAGTTCCACGATGCGCCGGACGCAGTCGAGCTGTTCGGCGGCGCGGGCGCCGACGTCCAGGGCGAGCGCGTGCGGTTTCCGCGCGGGCTCTGCCGCTCTCTCGTCCAGGCGACGGCGCCGGCGAGCTTCACGCAGGCCGCGCGCAACCGGGCGAACGACGTCGTGTTCGGCGGGCAGGGGACGATCTTCGCGCCGGCCTACGGCTCGCCGTTCGTCCGCGACCTCGACGGCGGCCGTCGCTACGGGACGATCGAGGACTTCCGCAACTTCGTGAAGCTCGCCTACGCCTCGCCGTGGCTCCACCACTCCGGAGGCACCGTCTGCGAGCCGGTCGACGTGCCGGTCAACAAGCGGCACTTCGACATGGTCTACGCGCACCTGCGCTACTCGGACAAGCCGTTCATGGGCTCGGTGACGCGGCCCGAACGCGCCAGGGACACCGTCGAGATGGCACGGATCGTCTTCGGCCGGGAGTTCGTCGACGAGCACACCGTCGTCTTCAGCCTGATCAACGCCAACTCGCCGCTCGTCTGGGACGCGACGATGCTCGGCGCCGCGCGCGCGTACGCCGAGGCGAACCAGGCCGTGATGATGACCCCGTTCATCCTCGCAGGCGCGATGAGCCCGTCCACCGTCGCCGCGACCTGTGCGCAGACCCTCGCCGAGTCGCTTGCCGGGATGGCGTACGTCCAGCTCGTGCGCGCAGGCGCACCGGTCGTCCTCGGCTCGTTCGCCTCGTCGATGTCGATGCAGTCGGGCGCGCCGACGTTCGGTACACCCGAGCCGGCGCTCGTCCTGTACGTGATGGCGGCGCTCGCCCGACGCCTCGGCGTCCCGTTCCGATCGGGCGGCGCGCTCACGGCGTCGAAGGTCGCCGACGCGCAGGCCGCATACGAGTCCGCCAACACGATGCAGCCGACCATGCTCGCGGGTGTCAACTTCGTCCTCCACGCCGCCGGCTGGCTCGAGGGCGGCCTCGCGATGGGATACGAGAAGTTCGTGCTCGACGCCGACCAACTCGGCATGTGGCACGCGTTCGCTCCCGGCGTCGACCTCTCCGACAACGGCCAGGCGATGGATGCGTTCCTGACGAACGAGCCGGGCACGCACTTCCTCGGCCACCCGCACACGCTCGCGAACTTCGAGACGGCGTTCTTTCGCTCGTCCATTGCCGACAACTCGAGCTTCGAGCAGTGGGAGAGCGAGGGCGCGCGGGACGCCGCGACCCGGGCGAACGCGATCTGGAAGCGGATGCTCGCCGAGTACGAGCCGCCCGCGATCGACGAGGCCGTCGACGAGGAGCTCCGCGAGTGGATCGAGCAACGCAAGGCGTCGTTCCCCGACGCGAGCGAGTGATGTCCGCGACCGAGCTCGTCTCGAGATCGCGCGGCGCGGAGCTCCTCGCGCACCCGCGCTACGAGGTGCTCCCGCTCGACGGGATCGAGGAGCAGGTTCTCGAGCACGTCCCACGCGACGTGACGGTGACCGTCACCGTCTCGCCGACCAGGGGGCTCGAGCCGACCCTCGCGTTGACAGGTGCGCTCACCGGACACGGGTATCGCGTCGTGCCGCACCTCTCGGCGCGGCTCATGTCGGGCGCGAGCGAGGTCGCGGAGATCGTCGATCGGCTCCGTCGCGACGGCGTCGAGGACGTGTTCGTCGTTGCGGGCGACACGGCGGAGCCGCGCGGTGCCTTCCACGGGGCGATCGACCTCCTCGACGCGCTCGAAGGCCTCGGGCATCCGTTCTCCGAGGTCGGGATCACCGGGTACCCCGAGACCCATCCGCTGATCGACGACGCGGCGGCGATCGCCGCGATGTCGGAGAAGGCACGGCACGCGACCTACGTGGTGAGCCAGGTCTGCTTCGATTCCGCGGTGACGGCCGCGTGGATCGAGGACGTCTGGGCGCGCGGCACGCGGCTCCCGATCCACGTCGGGATCCCCGGCGCGGTGCCCCGCGCGAAGCTGATCCGTGTCTCGAGCCGGATCGGCGTCGGGGACTCGATGCGCTTCCTGCGCAAGAACGCCGGCTTCGCGGGCCGGTTGCTGCGCGGCTTCGATCCCGACGCCCTGATCGACGGCCTCGGCGCGGTGCTCACGGGCGACAAGGTCGCCGGGTTCCACGTCTACACGTTCAACGACGTCGAGGACACCGAGCGCTGGCGCCGGCGGCGGCTAGCCTCGGCTCCTCCGGCTCCCATCCCCGGTTCCTGACCCACTGATCCAAGGAGAGCGAATGCCCGTCGAGGTCGACACCGTCCGCGCCGTCAGCGTCCCGACCCGGCTCGTGCACGGCCCCGGAGCCGTCTCGAGCCTCGCGAGCGAGACCGGCGCCCTCGGCATCGGTCGACCGATGCTCGTGACCGACCCCGGTGTCGTCGCGGCCGGCCTCGTCGATCGCGTGCTTCCCCAGCTGGACGACGCGGTCGTGTTCGACGAGGTTCGCCCCAACCCCGACATCGAGCTGGTCGACCGCGCGGCCGAGATGTACCGCGAGGCGGGCTGCGACGGCCTCGTTGCGCTGGGCGGGGGCTCGTCGCTCGACACCGCGAAGTCGGTCGGCGTGGTGGCCGTCCACGGGGGCTCGATCGCGCAGTACGAGTGGGGCCGGGACCCGATCGACCGACGGATCCCCCCGCTGGTCGCGATCCCCACGACCGCAGGGACGGGCAGCGAGGTGACCCTCTGGGCGGTGATCACGGACCACGACCGCCGGCTGAAGTTCAACGTCGGCGGCACGCCCCTGATCGGGGCGCACGTCGCCCTGATCGACCCCGAGCTGATGCTCGGCCTGCCTTCGGCGGTCACCGCCGCGACGGGAATGGACGCGCTCTCGCACGCGATCGAGTGCTACACGTGCGACTTCCACCAGCCGTTCAACGACGCCGTCGCGTTGCACGCGATCGAGCTCGTGGCGCGCTGGTTGCGCGTCGCGGTGGAGGACGGGACGAACCTCGAAGCCCGCGCGCAGATGGCGAACGCGGCGATGCTCGGCGGGATGGCGTACGGGACCGAGAGCGCGGGAGCGGCGCACGCGATGAGCCAGTCCGCGGGCGGAGTCCACGATTGCCCGCACGGCGCGCTCACGGCGCGGGTGCTCGGCCCGGTCTGCGAGTACAACGTCCCGGCGGCGCCCGAGCGCTACGCGCGCATCGCGCAGGGCCTCGGCGTGGCGACGGACGGGATGGACACGCTCGAGGCGGCGAGGGCAGGTGCCGAGGAGGTCTACCGCCTGACCGACGACGTGGGGATCCCGACGATGGAGGAGCTCGGCTTCTCGCGGGACGAGATCCCGATGCTCGCGCGCATCGCCTACGAGGATCCGCAGACGCACGGCAACGCGCGCGAGGTCGACGCCGCCGCGTACGTCGAGATCTACCGGACGGCGTTCGACCGGTGACCGACGCGGCGAGGGACGAGGCCTGGGAACGTCGTGTCGCGGAGGCGTGGGCGACCTTCGGCGAGCGCACGGACGGGGAGAACCGGGCGCTCATCGAGACGCTGGCGGCCGAGCGTCCCGAGGGGAGCGCGGAGGCGAGCTTCGAGCGCGCGTGCGTGCTCGACTCGACCGGGGCGTCGGAGCTCGCCGTGCCGCTGTACCGAGAGGCGCTCGCCGGCGGCCTCGCCCCGGAGCGCCGGCGGCGGGCCGTGATCCAGCTCGCGAGCTCCCTGAGGAACACCGGCCGCGCGGACGAGAGCGTCCGGCTGCTGGCCGAGGAGCTCGCCGGCGAATCGGACGAGCTCGACGACGCCGTGCGCGCGTTCCTCGCCCTGGCGCTCACCGACGTCGGCCGCGAGCGTGAGGCCGTGTCGCACGCGCTCACGGCGCTCGCGCCGCACCTGCCCCGGTACCAGCGCTCCCTCGCGGCGTACGCACGGGATCTCGTCGCCGACGAGCCCATCTAGCCCGACGCGATCAGGGCGACGCCGGCGACGACGAGCGCCGCCCCGGAGAGACGGCCGGGCCCGACCCGCTCGCCCGCGAGCGGCGCGGCGAGGAACGCCGCGATGAGCACGCTCGTCTCGCGGACGGAGGCGACCGAGGCCGCCGACGCACGGGACAGCGCGGCGAGCACGAGCGCGTAGGCGACGAAGGACAGGACACCTGCGAGCGCGGGGAACGGGCCTGCGGCCGCCGCGAGACGCGCGGGGCCGCGCCGCGTGAGCAGGAGGAAGCCGACGTAGCCGACGGCCGCCGGAAGCATCCCGAGCTCGAGGTAGACGATCGGCGACGCGTGCACGATGCCGTGCTTGTCGACGAGCGTGTAGGCGGCGATGCAGGAGGCGACGGCGACGCCGAACGCCGCGCCGACGCCCCGCCCGTCCGCGTGGGCGCTGCCGACGCCGCGGACCAGCACGACACCCAGGCCGACGAGCAGCACGCCTCCGGCCTGCGAGGCGCTCGCCCCGACGCCGAGCACGGCCACCCCGACGAGCAGCACGAGCACGGGGGCGAGGCCGCGGGCGATCGGGTAGACGACCGACACGTCCGCGTGCCGGTATGCCGTTGCGAGCGCCGCGAAGTACGCGAGCTGCAGCATCGACGTCACGGCGACGAAGGGCCAGACGCCCGAGTCGGCGTCGAACTGCCAGATCGCGACGGGAGCGAAGAGGACGACGGACGCGACGAGGGCGATCCCGGTCGCGGCCTCGGGATCGCGCTCGCGACCGAGGATGAGGTTCCAGACCGCGTGGAGGAATGCCGAGCCGAGCGCAAGAACGAAGGCGTCGAGCGGCATCGCGGCGACCCTACAATTACTAGGCTGCCGCCGATGGAACGGGCGCGGGCGCTCGTGTTCGACTTCAACGGGACGCTCTCGCACGACGAGCCCGTGCTGTTCGCGATCTACGCCGAGCTGTTCGCCGAGCACGGGCGGCCGCTCACGGAGGCCGACTACTTCGGCCGGCTCGCGGGGAACGCGGAGGAGGCGATCATCGGAGGCTGGCTCGGCGTGGACGGCGAGGAGCTGCGCAGGCTCGTGGACGAGCGGATCGACCGCTACGTGGGCCGCGCGGACGGGTCGACGATCCCGCCGACGCTCCGCGAGGCCGTTCGGCATGCCGCCGCTCGGGTCCCCGTCGCGCGTCGTTTCGGGCGCGTATCGGCGGGAGATCGCGCCCGTGATCGAGCGAGCAGGGCTCTCCGACGCGATCGGCACCGTCGTCGCGGCGGACGACGTGAGGCGCGGCAAGCCCGACCCGGAGGGCTACCTTCTTGCCCTCGAGGCCATCGGCGGCGGCCTCGCGCCCGGGGACGTCGTGGCGTTCGAGGACACGGAGGCCGGTGTCGCCTCTGCCCGTGGCGCGGGCCTTCGCTGCCTCGCCGTCCGGGGGACGCTCCCGGACGAGCGGCTCGCCGCGGCGGACGCGATCGTCGATGCCATCGACGTCGAGCTCGTGCGCGCCCTCGTCGGATGATCTGGGTGATCGCGCATCGCGGAGCGTCCGCGGAGGAACGGGAGAACACCCTGCCCGCCTTCGAGCGGGCGATCGAGCTGGGAGCGGACTACGTCGAGCTCGACGTGCAGGTCGCCTCGGACGGCGCGCTGGTCGTGTTCCACGATCTCGACCTCGCGCGGCTGACGCCTCTCCGCGGGCCGGTCCGCCGACGGACGGCGGCCGAGCTGCGCGAGCACGGGATCCCGACCCTCGACGACGTCGTCGAGCTGGCGCGAGGGCGGGTCGGCGTGATGGCGGAGCTCAAAGGGGCCTACCGCGACCGCCGCCACGACCCGGTCGGTCGGACCGTGTCGCTGCTCTCCGAGGACGACGTCCTGCTGTCGTTCGGACGGAGGACGCTGCTCGAGGCGCACCGACGGCGACCGGGCATCCGCCTCATGCAGCACGTCGGCTACGGGGTCTCGATGCGCGCCGCAGCCGGCTACGCGTGGGCGGTCGGCGTCCACGACCCGCGCGTCACGCAACGAGGGATCGAGCGTGCCCGGCACCTCGGCCTCGCGACGGCGGTCTACACGGTGAACGACGTCGAGCGAATGCGGATGCTCGCAGCGCTCGGCGTCGACGGGATCTTCACGGATTGTCCGGATCGAGCACGGGCGGCGCTGTGTCCTCGCTGAGCGCCAGCAGACGGGCGCTCGACGGCGCGAAGCTCGCGACCACCGCGCTCCCGACCGTGAGCGGCGCCGCGCGGGCGGTCGACAGATCGGCGACGAGGCCCCGGTCGCCGTCCTCGACGCGCACGCGCGTCGTGGCGCCGAGGAAGATCCGCGAGACGACCTCCCCCGTGAGCGCGCCCTCGCGGGAGGCGCCGTCCGCCGCGACGACGTCGACGGTCTCCGGGCGCACCAGGCAGAGCACGCGCTCGCCCCGCGGCAGCCCGTTCGCGGCGTCCACGCGCAGCCGCAGCCCGGCGTAGTCGATCGCTCCCTCGTCCGCGACCGTCGCGGTGAGGCGATTCATCGTGCCGATGAACTCCGCGACGAACGGCGTCGCCGGGCTGCCGTACATCTCCGCCGGGGAGCCGATCTGCTCGATCTTGCCGCCCCACATCACCGCCACACGGTCGGAGATCGAGAGCGCCTCCTCCTGGTCGTGGGTGACGTAGATGGTCGTGATCCCCAGCTCGAGCTGGATGCGGCGGATCTCCTCGCGCAGCTGGACACGCACCTTCGCGTCGAGAGCGGAGAGCGGCTCGTCGAGGAGCAGCACCTTCGGCTCGATCGCGAGCGACCGGGCGAGGGCGACGCGCTGCTGCATACCCCCGGAGAGCTGGTGCGGATACCGTTTCGCGGCCTGGGCGAGGCCGACCAGCTCGAGCAGCTCCGCGACCCGCTCCCTGCGCTCGCTCTTCGCCTTCCGCCGGACCCGGAGCCCGTACTCGACGTTCTGCTCCGCGGTCATGTTCGGGAAGAGGCTGTAGGCCTGGAAGACCATCCCCATGTCGCGCTTGTTGGGCGGAGTTCGCGTGATGTCCTTGCCGTCGACGACGATCCGTCCGGCGTCGGGCTGGTCGAAGCCGGCGACGAGGCGAAGGGCCGTGGTCTTGCCGCAGCCGCTCGGGCCGAGCAGCGACACGAACTCCCCGGTCTCCAGCGCGAGGTCGATTCCCTGCAGCGCCGTCACCGGCCCGAAGGAGCGCCACAGCCCCTGGAGCGCGACGTGGGCCATTACCGGCCGATCCCGACGCGCACCGTGCGCTGGCCGCCGCGCCGTCCGACGAGGAGGATCGAGAGCATCGCGAGCCAGGTGATCCCGAAGCTCAAGAGCGTCGCCGCGGCTGCCGGGTAGGCCTGCGACTCGTTGACGTACTGGAGGTACGTCGGGAAGGTGTGGAAGGCCGAGAGGCTCGCGATCGTGAACTCACCCATCACGATCGCGAGCGTGAGGAAGGCGCCGCTCAGCGCGGCGACCCGGATGTTCGGGAGGATCACGCGCCCGAGTGTCGTCCGCCAGGACGCCCCGAGGTTGCGCGACGCCTCGGTCAGCGTGTGCACGTCGATCGAGCGGAAGCCCGCGTCCAGCGAGAAGTAGATGTACGGGAAGGCGAGGATCACGTAGGCGCCGACGAGGAAGAAGTCGGGCTTGCCGAGGAACCAGAACGGGGCGTGGAGCGTGTCCTTGTAGAACTTCAGGAGGCCGACGACGAGGATGATCGGCGGCACGACGAACGGCACGAGCGCGAGGAAGCCGACGACGGGGCGGAGGCGCGGCAGCTTCAGGTGCACCCAGTAGATCGTCGGCACGAACAGGAGGAGGCCGATCGCGATCGTCTCGAGCGCGAGCCTGAACGAGATCTTGATCGTCGACCAGAACTGCGGGTCGTGCAGGATCACGCCGTAGGCGGAGAGGCTGCAGCACTTCCCGGTCTGTGCGTCCCTCAGGCTGAAGAGCAGCGTCGCGACCAGCGGCACGAGGAAGTAGATCGCGCCGAGCACGAGCCAGACGAGGGCGGAGAGGGCGATCCGCGGTTTCTTCGTCTTCATTTCGCCCACCGCGACGCCCGCCGCTGGAGTGGGATGTAGAAGAGCATCATCGCGGCCAGGACGACGAACATCCCGAGCGCGAGCGCCTGGCCCTCGTGCGGGTTCGAGAGGACGTTCCCCGAGATGTCGTTGCCGATCAGGATCGGCACGAGCGAGAGCCCCGTGCCGCTCGTGAGCGAGTACGCCGTCGCGTACGCGGCGAACGAGTTCCCGAACAGGAGGATGACTGCGCCGAGGAGCGAGGGCAGGAGGACGGGCATCCCGATGTGCCGCCAGTACTGCCACCGGCTCGCCCCGAGGTTCGAGGACGCCTCGCTCCACTCGGCCCGCAGGCCGTCGATGGCCGGCGCGATCACGAGGATCATCAGGGGGATCTGGAAGTAGAGGTAGACGAGCTCGACGCCTCGCCGCGACCAGATCGCAAAGCCGTGCTGGTAGATGTTGACCCCGGTGACGTCGTTGATCAGCTGGGTCACGATCCCGATCGTCCCGAGCGTGGCGATGAAGGCGAAGGCGAGCGGGATGCCGCCGAAGTTGGCCGCGACGCCGGAGAAGGTGCCGTAGGCCGAGCGCACCCAGTTGGGCGTCCCCTTGCGGATCGCGGCGTACGCGATCAGGAGCCCGAAGAGCCCGCCGAGGAGCGCCGTCGTGAGGCTGATCCGGATGCTCTCCCAGAACGCATCCCGGATGTTCGCCGTGTGGATGATCGCGCTCACGTTGTCGAGCGTGTAGCCGCCGCCCTCGCTCTTGAACGCCCCGATCATCACCGTGGCGGCCGGCAGGATCAGGAACATCGCTGCGTAGGCGAAGAACGGCACGACGCCGAGCCAGGCGAGCGAGAATCTCCGGCCGGGCGCTGGGCCCGGCCGGAGACCGTCATGGGTTGCCGCTTGCGTTGCCAGGGACCTAGCTCGAGCCCAGCTTCGCCGACCACTCGGTGTTGATGACCACCTTCGCCTTGGCCTGCTGACCGAGGCTCGCGAACTTCGCACCCTTGGCGTTGAGCCAGGCTGCGGGGAGGGCGCTGGTCACCGACTTCGGGATCGCCTTGCGCGCGACGAGGTCGGCGAAGCGCGCGGGATGCGCGTGCCCCTTCAGGTACAGGATCTGCCCCTGGTCGGAGTAGATGAACTCCTGCCACAGTCGTGCGGCCCACGGGTGCGGCGCCGTGGCGTTGACGGCCTGGCAGTAGTACCCGGCGTACTGCCCGTCTGACGGGATGACGACCTTCCAGTTCGCCGACGGGAACTCCGTCACGTACGCGAAGTTGTTGTAGTCCCAGTCGATCGAGATCGGCGTCTGCCCAGACGCGACCGTCTGCGGGGTCGTCTCCACCGGGATGTAGTTACCGGCTTGCCGAGCCTTCGCGAACCAGTCGACCCCCGGGCTGACGTTCGAGAGCGAGCCGCCGTTGGCGAGCGCGGCGGCGAACACGCCGGCGATCGCCGAGCCGGAGCTCAGCGGACTCCCGTTCAGCGCCACCTGACTCTTGTAGATCGGCTTGAGCAGGTCGGCGAACGACTTCGGCGGCGTCTTCACGAGGTTCGCGTTGTAGCCGATCGTGACCGAGCCGTAGTAGTCGCCCGTCCACAGGCCGCGCGTGTCCTTCATCGCCCTCGGGACGGTCGCGTAGTTCGAGACGTAGTACCTCGCGTAGAGGCCGGCGACGGTGCCTGCGACCGCGAACGTCGCATTGACGTCGACGACGTCGGGGGCGCGTGGATCGCCCTTCAGCGAGACGATCGCCTGATTCTCCTGGGCCGAGGTCCCCTGGGGATTGTCGCTCGTGATGCCGATGCCGTACTTCTTCGAGAAGGTCGAGATGATCTCGCCGTAGTTCGCCCAGTCGGGCGGCAGCGCGATCACGTTCAGGTGCCCTTCCTTCTTGGCATTTGCGACGAGCTGGGCCAGGTTCTTCTTGTGCCGCGGATCGGCGGGTCCGCGAGCGCCTTCGCGCGCGCCGCGAGGGCCGCTTCGGGCAGCGCGATGACGGTGAGGCCGGCCGCTGTCGCGAGACCCCGCTTCAGCAGCTTGCGACGGTCGACTCGCTCCTCGTCCAGCCGGCGCAGGAACTCGTACTCCTGCTCCTGGAAGTCCTCCATGCGTTGTCTCCTCCGGTCGTGTGCCGTTCGGCGATCGTACGCCGTCCACCGGCGGTCCTGCAATAGGGTCACCCGGGTGAGCTCGCCGTGGAGATCGGATGGTGAGTGGCTGCGGGCGTCGCTCCACACCCACAGCACGAACTCGGACGGCGAGCTCGCGCCCCGCGCCGTCGCTCGGCACTACGGACGCGCCGGCTACGACGTCGTCGCGCTCACCGATCACTGGCACCGCAGCATCGCGCCGTCGAGCCCGTCGCTCGTGGTGCTCCCGGGTGTCGAGCTCAACTGCACGCTGCCCGACGACCGGGACGGGCACGTGCTCGGGATCGGGATCGAGCGCGACCCGACCGAGCTCGAGGGCGAGCGTCGCGATCTCGCGGCCACCGGAGAGTGGATCGTCTCGGCGGGCGGAATCGCGTATCTCGCACACCCCTACTGGACAGGCGCGCGACCGGCCGGCTTCGAGCTGCCCGCGTCGGTCACGGGAATCGAGGTCTTCAACGCGGGCTGCGAGCTCGAGGTGGGGCGCGGCCTCTCGTCGGTGCACTGGGACGAGCTGCTCGAGACCGGTCGAGCCTGTCCTGCGCTCGTCACGGACGACAGCCATCACCCCGGCTTCGACTCCGGCCACGCGTGGACGTGGCTGCGCGCGGAGCGACGCAGGAGAGCGTGCTCGAAGCGCTGCGCACCGGTCGGTTCTACGGCAGCACCGGCCCGGTGATCCACGACGTGGACGCCCGCGACGGCGAGGTCGTGGTGCGCTGCACGCCTGCGCGCTCGGTGACGCTCCTCACGGGGAGGACGAGTGGCACGGCGGTCAACGCAGGCAGGCTCGGGTACCGCCACGGCGCAGACGTGCTCGAGACCACGCCGGACGACCTCGTCGTCGCCGCGCGGCTGGACCGTCCCGAGACGGCTCCCTTCGCCCGCGTCGAGGTGGTGGACGCGTGGGGCAGGAAGGCGTGGACGAACCCGCTGTGACGGAGTCCGCCGACCGAGACGCGCTCGAGCGGACGTCGTTCGACCTGCTCGTGATCGGCGGCGGCGTGATCGGAGCGGCAACGGCCGCGCACGCCGCGCGGGAAGGGCTCGCCGTCGCGCTCGTCGACGCGGGCGACTTCGGTTCGGGCACGTCGAGCGCCTCGTCGAAGCTCGTGCACGGCGGCCTGCGCTACCTGCGCCTCGGCGACATCCGCCTGGTCCGTGAGGCGCACCACGAGCGGCGCACCCTGACGGGACCGGTTGCCCCTCATCTCGTCCACCGGCTGCCGTTCCTGCTCCCGCTCTACAGCGGCGGCCCGTTCCGCCCCGCGTTCGTGCAGAGCGGGATCCTCCTCTACTCGACGCTCGCCCTGTCGCGGCTCAACTGGCTGGTCCAGCCGGAGCGTGCGGCGCGCTCGTCCCCGCGCTCCGCCGCGACGGTCTGCGGTCGTGCGCCCTCTACGCCGACGCCTGGACGAACGACGCCCGGCTCTGCCTCGAGAACGTGCTCGCCGCCGCCGAGCACGGCGCGACGGTGGTCAGTCGCGCCGAGGTCGTCTCACTCGGGCCCTCGCCGGGAGAGATCACCGGGGCCGAGGTGTCGGTCGGCGGCGAGGTCGTCCCGGTCAGGGCGCGGGTCGTCGTCAATGCGGCGGGACCGTGGGTCGACGCCGTGCGCCGGCTGGAGGACCCGCGAGCCGGGACGTCCGTGCGTCTCAGCAAGGGCGTGCACGCGCTCGTGCCCGGTGGTGACGACTGGACCGCGGCGCTGACGGTGCCGCAGGACGACGTCCGCGTGACCTTCGCGGTGCCGTGGTACGGGCTGCTGCTCCTCGGCACCACCGACTCGGACTTCGAGGGCGACCCCGGCGACGTGGCGGTCGACGAGGCCGACGTCGCGCAGATCCTCGACGAGGCGGCCGTCGCCCTTCCGTCGTCGCTGCTCGACCGAGCCGCCGTCCGGGCGTCGTTCGCCGGTCTCCGTGTGCTTCCGCTCGGCGAAGGGGCGACGGCCAACGCGCGCCGCGAGACGGTCTTCTCGATCGGGCCGGGCGGGATGCTCAGCGTCGCCGGCGGGAAGCTGACGACGTACCGCAAGATCGCGCTCGACGCGCTCGAGCGCGTCCGCGGCCCACTCGGCCTCCGTCGCGTCGACCGGCGCCCGTTCCCGCTCCCCGGCGCGCGCGGCGACGCCCCAGCGTTCCCGGTCGACGTCGACCCGGAGGTCGAGGCGCACCTGCGGCACCTCTACGGCAGCCGCGCGGCCCAGGTCGTGGAGCCGGCCCGCGATGACCCGGCGCTCCTCGAGCGTCTCCACCCCGGCGGGCCGGACATCGCGGCGCAGGCGAGGTTCGCCGTCACCGACGAGTGGGCCGCGACGGTCGAGGACGTTCTCCGCCGACGCACCACCGTCGCGCTCCGCGGCCTCGCGGACCCGGACGTCGTCGACCGGGTGGCGCGGATCGTCGACGCCTCCCCGGCGCGGTCGTCCTAGGCGGTCGCCCACGTCTCGGGAGGCGGCGAGCACCGCCTTGACGATGCCGTCGTAGCCGGTGCAGCGGCAGAGGTTCCCCGACAGGGCGATCCTCACCTCGTCGGCGGTCGGTGCGGGGCGCTCGGCGAGGAGCGCGGTCGCCGAGATCAGCATCCCCGGTGTGCAGAAGCCGCACTGGACGCCGCCGTGCTCGAGGAATGCCGCCTGGAGCGGGCTCAGGGCGTCGCCGTCGGCCAATCCCTCGACGGTCGTCACCTCGCTGCCCTCGGCCTGGAGCGCGAGATAGGAGCAGCTGTTCACGGGCCGTCCGTCGAGCAGCATCATGCACGCGCCGCACTCCGAGTCGTCGCAGCCCTCCTTCGCGCCGGTCAGACCCACCGCGTCGCGGACGGCGGCGAGGAGGCTCGTCCCGGGGTCGAGCTCGACCGGGTACCGCACCCCGTTGACCGTGAGCGTGGCCGGGACCTTCACGGTCCGACCGCGCTCGCCGGGATCGGGACGTCGCGCGCCGCGGGCGCGCTCCAGCGCGATCTCGATCGCGCGCCTGGCGATCACCTCGGCCATCGCCCGGCGATAGCGCTCCGAGGCACGCACGTCGGAGATCGGCTCGGACGCCTCCGCCGCGGCTCGGGCTGCCTCGGCGACGGATGCCTCGTCCGGCGCGGCTCCGGCGAGCGCCTCCTCGGCGGCCGGGACGCGGCGGATGGTCGGTGCAAGGGCGGTGATCGCGACGCGCGCTCCGGACACCTCGCCCTCGGCGAGCGTGACGACCGCGGTCGCGCCGACGACCGCGATCTCCATCTGACGGCGGTACTCGAGCCGGACGTAGGCGCTCCCGGTTCGCCGGCGCGGGCAACGGGACTTCGACCGCGAGGAGCAGCTCGTCGCTCGACGGCGGCCGTCGCGCCCGGCCCCGTGAAGAGGTCCTCGACGGCCACGGTCCGTGACCCGGCGGTCGAGCGCAGGGTCGCGGTCGCGCCGAGGCACATCAGCGGGCCGCCGGTCTCCATTGCCGGGGAGGCGTTCATCACGTTCCCACCGATGGTCCCCTGGGCACGGGTCGCGTGCGACCCGACGATCGCGCTCGCGTCGGCGAGCGCGGTGAAACGGGCTCGCACCTCCGGGTGTGCGGCGATCTCGGCGTGCGTCACGAGGGCGCCGAGGCGCAACGCGCCGGCGCCCATGTCGATCGCGTGGAGCTCGGCGACGCGGTGGATCGCGACGAGCGCCTCGGGCAGCGGCGCCTTCCCCTGGCGGGCACCGACCACGAGATCGGTGCCGCCCGCCACCGGCCGCGCACCTGCGGCGAGCGCGGCGAGCGCCTCCTCGACCGTCGTCGCGGTCGCGAACGAGGTCAACGCGCCTCCCTGGCCCGTGGTGTCCGACTGAAGTCGGACTCCGGTGGAAGCGCCCTCGGGTGGGTGTCCGACTTCAGTCGGACACCCACCTGTGCCGCCGTCGTCACGGCTGCCCGGCCTCCCAGACCCGCTCGGGTGTCATCGGGAGCTGCCGGACCCGAGCCCCGATCACCTTTGCGATCGCGTTCGCGATCGCGCCCGCGGTCGGGACGCACGGCGGCTCGCCGACGCCCTTGGAGCCCTTCGGCCCTGCGTTCGGAGTCTCGGTCTCGATCCAGTCGATCGCGATCTCGGGCGCATCGGAGGCGGTGACGAGCTTGTAGTCGAGCAGGTGCGGGTTGCGCTGTCGCCCGAGCTCGTCGAGCTGCGTCCCCTCGGTGAGCGCCTGGCCGATCCCCATCACCACCCCGCCGTAGACCTGGCCGTCGGCCCCGACGCGATTGAGGATCCGCCCGCAGTCGTGCACGGCAGCGACCCGGAGGACACGCGCGACGCCCGTCTCTCGGTCGACCTTCACGTGCGCCGCGTGGGCGATCAGCTGCGGGGCATGGAAGGACTCGAGCCCGAGCCGCCCGACGCACCCCTCCGCCGGAGCCGGCGGTGCCTCGGGGACCTCACCGGCACCCTTGCCGTGGAAGGTGCCCGTCGCGGCGAGCGCCGCGATCGTGACAGCCTTCTCGGGCGAGCCCTTGACGCGCACCGAGCCCCCGACGAGCTCGAGGTCGCCGGACGCCGCCTCGAGCTCGTCGGACGCCGCAGCGAGCAGCTGCTCGCGCACCTCGACCGCCGCGGCCAGAACGGCGCGGGCGCTGTTGAAGGTCGTCTGCGACCCGCACGACCCGTTGTCCCACGGCGCGGCGTCCGTGTCCTGGTAGAGAAGCGAGAAGTCGTCCGGCCGCATCCCCAGCTCCTCTGCGACGTAGCCGGGCAGCGCCATGACCGCGCCGGTGCCGTTCTCCTGCGCGCCCGTCACGATCGTGCCGGTGCCGTCCTCGTTGAGCTTGACGTACGCGCCGGCCTTGGCGGCGAAGCAGGGCCACCACCCGCACGCGATGCCGACGGCCTCGTCCTCCGGGAGGTCGTCGACGGGGCCGATCAGCTCGACGGCGCGCTCGAGGGTCTCCTTCATCGCGATGTGCTCGAGCACCTGCCCGGTCGCCGTGACCGAGCCCTCCTCGATCAGCGTGCGGCGCCGGAGCTCGACCGGGTCGAGCCCGAGCGCCCCCGCCAGCTCGTCCATGTGCTGCTCGAGCGCCCAGCACACCTGCGGGGCGGTCGGCGCGCGGATCGACGACGAGGGCTGATTGTTCGAGTAGACGAGGGACGATTCGACGTCGGCCGTCTCGAGCTCGTAGGGACCGAGCGCGTGCATCGCCGCCATCTGCGCGAAGAAGCCGCCCTCCCCGCAGTAGGCGCCGCCGTCGAGCACGAGGCGCGCGCGCCGCGCGAGCAGCGTGCCGTCGCGTCGCGCTCCGGTCTCGAGCTCGATCACCATTCCCTCCCGCCGATGCCCGACCGCGAAGAACTCCTCATGGCGCGAGAACACGAGCTTCACGGGTCGCCCGGCCGCCCGGGCGAGAGCCGCGACGTGCGCCTCGAAGTGGAAGTCGCATTTCGCGCCGAAGCCGCCGCCGAGGAGCGGCACCACGACACGGACGTGGGCTTCCGGGATCGCGAGCGTGTGCGCGACCCCGGCGCGCGCGACGTAGGGCACCTGCGTCGACGACCAGATCGTGACCCGGTCGCCCTGCCACTGCGCGACGATCGCGCGCGGCTCGATCGGGACACCCTGCGTGGGGTCGGTGACGTAGCGGCCCCTGACGACGACATCGGCCGCGGCGAGCGCGGCGTCGACGTCCCCCTTCACGACGGTCGAGAAGCCGAGCACGTTGTCGTGGCGGCCGAGCGCCTCGTCGCCCTCGTAGGACTCCCACCCCGGATGGACGAGCGGCGCATCGTCGTCGAGCGCCGCCTCGAAGTCGGTCAGCACCGGCAGCGGCTCGAGCTCGACGTCGACGAGCGCGGCCGCCTGGCGTGCGAGCTCGGGCGTCAGCGCAGCGACCCCGGCGACGATGTCGCCCTCGAAGCGGACGGTGTCCTCGGCGAAGAGACGGCGGTCCTGCACCGAGCCGCCGTAGAGCACGTCGGGGACGTCCTCGTGGGTGATCACGGCGAGCACACCCGGCAGCGCCCGGGCTCGCCCGGTGTCGATGCGAACGATCCGGGCGTGCGGGTGGTCGGCGTAGCGGAACGCCGCGTGGAGCTGGCCCGTCAGCGTCAGGTCCGCCGTGTAGCGGCCCGAACCGGTCACCTTCTCGCGCCCGTCCGGCCTGACGAAGCTCGTGGTGCCCTCTTCCACGGCGGTCACGACCCAATCCAATCACGGCGGCGGGGTTCCCGGAGGGCGCTACAGTCCAGCGCCGTGACCTCCTCGTACGAGCTCGCGGGTCGAGCGTGACAACGCTTGTGTCGAATCAACACAAGGCTCGCAGGGCCGCTGCGTGAAGGCGCAGCTCTGGACGGACGGGGGCGCGCGTGGCAATCCGGGGCCGGCCGCGTTCGCGTACGTCCTCGAGGCGGAGGACGGGACGGTGCTCGACGCGCGAGGCGAGGCGATCGGCGTCGCGACGAACAACGTCGCCGAGTACTCGGCGCTCGTCGCGGGGCTCCGTCGCGCGGTCGAGGCGGGGGTCGACGAGCTCGAGGTGCGCTCCGACTCCGAGCTGATGGTCAAGCAGATGCGCGGCGAGTACCGCGTCAAGAACCGCGACCTGCAGGCGCTCTTCCTCGAGGCGTCGCGCGCCGCACGCGAGGTCGGTCGCGTCTCCTATGTCCACGTTCGCCGGGAGCACAACGAGCTCGCCGACCGGCTGGTCAACGAAGCGCTCGACGCGCTCTAGCGGCGTCTCCCCTTGACGAGCAGGTAGGGACGGTCGAGCACGACCTCGCCGCCGTCGGCCGTGTTGTCGTCGAACAGTGCGACGAGGTCGTCCCGGAACGCCGCCGCCCGCTCGGGCTCGAGCATCCGGAGCAGCGTGACGATCGGGCCGAACGAGGTGCTGAACTCGTCCCACATCGCCTGCCCGGAGGCTCCGCTCCACGGCGTGTTGAGCGAGTCGATCTCGAGCTCGAAGTGCGGGTCGAGGAGGGATTCGCAGTACGCGGCGTCCCCCCACTGGGTCGGTACCCCGGCGCCCTCGACCGGCGGAGGCGAGTAGGAGGCGATCACGCGGAAGAAGTCCCCGATCCGACCCTCCGTCGTCCAGGCGGTGAGGAGCAGGCGGCCGCCCGGCTTGCAGACGCGACCGAGCTCCTCCGCGGTCCGGGTGTGATCGGGAGCGAAGATCGCGCCGACCGACGACGAGACGACGTCGAAGGTCGCGTCGTCGTAAGGGAGGCGCTCGACGTCCCCGACCTCGAACGGAACCTCGAGGCCGCGCTCCTCGGCCTGACGTCGCGCCGTCTCGACGAGGACGGGTGACAGGTCGCAGCCTTTGACCGACGCCCCGCCCGCAGTCGCGAGGAACGCGAGCTCCCCGGTGCCGCAGCCGACGTCGAGCCAGTCCTCGCCGTCACCGGCTGCTGCAGCCGCGACGATCGCTTCGTGCATCTCGACCAGCGTCGGGGCGATCACCTCGAAGGGGCCGGCGCCCCACATCGCCGCCTGCCGCTGCTTCAACTCCTCGAATGCCATCTGGCTCCTCCCGTTTGGGCTCGTGGCGACCCCGGCGTCGAGTGTCTCACAGCGAGCGTCGTAGGGTTTTCCGCACCCTGCGGAGTGTGGGGCGCCGATCCAGGTGCCCCTGAACCGCGACATAGGGTCGGCGCATGCCGCTCGCGATCCAGCTGCTGACGCGTCCCGCCCGTGTCGCCGGTCTCGTGGCCATCGCCGCGGCCGTCGCGATCGTCTCGGCTGCGACAGCCTTCGGGACGCACGAGGCCGCGGCCGCGACGGCAGCCGCAGCTCTCGTCGTCTCCGGCGCCGTGATCGGCGTGCTCGCGCCCCTCTACGGACGAGGCGCGGCGATCGGGCTCTGGACGGCGCGGGCGGCCATTGCGTTCGGCGCGGCCGCGGTTCTCGTGCCGGACGGTCGCGCCACGACGGCCGTGCGCATCGTCGCCGCGCTCGGCGTCCTCGCGGGCTTGCGCCTCGTCGCGCGCGGGACGCGCCGCGACGGGGACATGCCCGCGTGGACCTGCGCCGCCGTGGCGGTCGGCCTCGCAGCGCTCCTCGTGGCGCCTGGTCTCGGCGGCGGCCTTCTCCTCGGGCTCGCGCTGCTCGCCGTCGTGGCGGCGATCCACGCCACATTCGTCTCCGCCCAGACGACC
The DNA here is from genome assembly GCA_963739405.1 of uncultured Actinomycetes bacterium. Taxonomy (GTDB): domain Bacteria; phylum Actinomycetota; class Thermoleophilia; order Gaiellales; family Gaiellaceae; genus Gaiella. Next base: position 300,049 of record CAVUAH010000015.1, read on the forward strand.
GTCGCGTGACCTGCCTACAGAGGTTGTGAACGCGGCTGATCGGGGGTGGCCTCCGAGTGAGCTGTGTGGCCGCGCGGTGTTGTAGTGGTTGAGCCAGTGTGGCAGGGCGGCGGCGCGCTCGCGGTGTGAGGTGTAGACGAGCCCGTAGGCCCATTCGCGCGCCATCGTCTGGTGGAAGCGCTCGACTTTGCCGTTGGTGCGTGGCCGGTAGGGCTTGGTGGTGAGGTGCCGGATCTGGTGGCGGCGAGCAGCTGGCGGACGTCGCGGCTCTTGACGTAGATCCAGGCGTTGTCGGTCATCAACCGCTTGGCGGTGATGCCGTGGTCGGCGTAGAAGAGCGAGCGCGCGCTCGAGGAAGCCGGCGACGGTGGCGGCGCGTCTGATCGGGATGGATCTCGGCGTAGGCGAGCCGCGAGTGGTCGTCGACGATCGCGTGCACGATAGTCGACGCCGTCGCGGTGCTGGCGGTCCTGGCTTGAGCGGTCGCCGGTGACGCGGTGGCCGGGCCGCTGGAAGCGGGCGTACTCGCTGGTGTCCATGTGCAGCAGGTCGCCGGGGCAGGGCCACTCGTAGCGGTTGGCCGGCTCCCGCGCGGTCGCGGCGGCCGCGAGATCCCTGCCCGCCTGAGCACCTTCCAGACGGTCGAGTGGCAGAAGCCGGTCGCGCCCGCAACCAGACGCGGCCCCCAGCCGTCTTGCGGCGGCAGGCACAGATCGTCTCGGCGAGCTCGGGCGCGAGCTGCCGTGGCGAGCGATGCGGCCGGCTCGAGCGATCAAACAAACACGACAGCGTCGCCCGCGCCTCCTCGCCCGCTTCCAGCCAGCGGTGCCACCAGCGATGCGCCGTCGCCGGCGACACGCTGAAGGCGGCCGCGGCCGCCTTCAGCGTCATCCCGCCCGCGATCGCGGAGACGAGCGCGTAGCGGCCAGCCAGTCCGAGCTTCGCGTTACGGTGAAACGACATCCGAGCCCTCCTTCGAGCAGGTCTTTGGCGAGACCCACAGCCTCGAAGGAGGGCCGGATAGAACCCTCAGCCGTTCACAACCTGTGTAGGCACGTCAGCTAGAGCTTGATGTGAATTCGTGCGCGGTCGTGGATGCTGCCTCAGCCGCGGCGCCATGCCGTCTCCGCGCCCTTGCGAAGGGTCCAGCCTGCGCTGCGGACGGGAGCCGACCTGGCTTGGCGGGGCCCAGGGGCGCATTCACATCAAGCTAGCGCTCGCTCAGGTACAGATGCCACAGAAGCCGGGCCGCGGTGGCGCGATGCGGCCTCCACGCCTCCCCGATCACGACCAGCTCGTCGGCCGACGGGCGTGTCTCCAGACCGCGGGCCTTCCGTGCACCCTCCTGCAGCGCAATGTCCCCGACTGGCCAGGTGTCGGGCCGCCGGAGCGCCGAGAGGAGATACACCTCCGCCGTCCAGGGCCCGATCCCGGGGAGCGCGACGAGCGCGATGCGGGCCGACTCGTCGTCCAGCGCCGCGACGGCGTCGAGGTCGAACGACCCGTCCTCGATCGCAGACGAGAGCACGCGCACGTAGCGGGCCTTCTGCCGGCTGAAGCCGTCGGCCCGGAGCTCCGCGTCGGTCGACGAGAGGAGCCCTTGCGTGGTGAGGCCCCCGAGCCTGGTCACGAGCCTGTCGTAGGCCGCCCGCGCCGAGGCGAGGGAGACCTGCTGCTCGAGGATCAGGAGGACGAGCGTCGGCAGGCCCGGGTCACGCGCCCAGAACTCCGGCAGGCCGTGCCGGAGGACGATCGCCGCGAGATCGGGATCGCCGTCGCAGAGCTCCGCCGCTGCGGCCGCGAACGACGTCTCGTCGAGCACGCCCCGACCGTACACAGCACGCGACCCTATCCCGTTGCGGTGGCGCCGCGGCTCGGCTACGGTGGCGTCATGTCCGGGCGGCCCGAGCTCTCTCCGATCCTTACGCTCGGCCTGCTCCTCCTTCCCCGCTAGGGGAAGCGAGCGACGCACATACAGCCGCCGTGCTCCCGCACACCGCCGGGAGTGGTACGCCCCCGCCCAGGAGAGACGCCATGCCGATGCCGTTTTATCGCTACCGCCCGTACCCCGCCGTCGAGCTACCCGACCGAACGTGGCCGGACACCGTCGTCAATCGCGCGCCCGCCTGGTGCTCGACCGATCTGCGCGACGGGAACCAGGCTCTCGTCAACCCGATGGACATCCCGCGCAAGCGCCGGTTCTTCGACCTGCTCGTCCGGCTCGGCGTGAAGGAGATCGAGGTCGGCTTCCCGGCGGCCTCGAAGGCAGACTTCGACTTCTGCCGCGTGCTCGTCGACGAGCGGCTCATCCCCGACGACACGACCATCGCCGTGCTGACCCAGGCGCGACCCGAGCTGATCGAGCGCACGTTCGAGGCGATCGAGGGCGCGCCGCGCGCGATCGTGCACCTCTACAACTCGACCTCGGAGACGCAGCGGCGCGTCGTCTTCCGGCTCGACCAGGCGGGGATCACCGAGCTGGCGGTCCGGGGCACCGAGCTCTGCCGGGAGCTCGCCGGAGGCGCCGAGGCGGAGATCGTCTTCCAGTACTCGCCCGAGAGCTTCCACCACACCGAGCTCGACTACGCGCTCGAGATCTGCGAGGCGGTCGCGGACGAATGGGGCCCGACGCCCGACGAAAGATGATCGTCAACCTGCCGACGACCGTCGAGGCGTTCCCGCCGAACGTCTACGCCGACCGTATGGAGTGGTTTACCCGCCGGTTCTCGCACCGCGACAGCGCGATCATGTCCGTCCATCCGCACAACGACCGCGGCACCGCCGTCGCGACGGCGGAGCTGGGCCTGATGGCCGGGGCCGAGCGGGTCGAGGGCTGTCTGTTCGGGAACGGCGAGCGGACCGGCAACGTCGACCTCGTCACCCTCGCGCTCAACCTGCTCACCCAGGGCGTCGACCCCGGGCTCGACCTCTCCGAGATCGACGAGGCCCGACGCATCGTCGAGGAGTGCAACGAGCTCCCCGTCCATCCGCGCCATCCCTACGTGGGCGAGCTCGTGTACACGGCGTTCTCCGGCTCCCACCAGGACGCGATCAAGAAGGGGATGGACGCGCAGGAGCGCGCCGGCTCCGACACCTGGGACGTGCCCTACCTGCCGCTCGACCCGAAGGACGTCGGGCGCGACTACGAGGCGATCATCCGCGTCAACTCGCAGTCGGGGAAGGGCGGTGTCGCGTATCTGATGAAGACCGAGCACCACCTCGACCTCCCGCGCGGCCTCCAGGTCGACTTCGCGCAGAAGGTGCAGGCGATCACCGACGGGCGCGGCGGCGAGCTCACCGGCGCCGAGCTGATGGACGCGTTCACCGAGCACTACCTCGACGTCACCGAGCCGCTGGCGCTCGTCTCGTACACGCACGAGAGCGGGGACGAGGGCGACCGGCTTGCCGCCCGCATTCGCGACAGCGGGGAGGGCGTGGTCGTGACGGGAGAGGGCAACGGACCGATCGCCGCGCTCGTCCACGCTCTCGAGCAGCGCCTCGGGATCGAGATCGACGTGCGCGAGTACCACGAGCACGCAATGTCGAAGGGCGAGGACGCGACCGCCGCCGCCTACGTCGAGGCGGACGTCGACGACGAGGCCTTCTGGGGCGTCGGCATCCACCCGTCGATCGTCACGGCGTCGCTCCGGGCGATCGTCAACGCCGTCAACAGGGCGCACGCGCTCCGCGCTGCGCGGGAGGGGGCGGTGGCCGCCTTCGATTGACCTCTGCGCACCGGCGCTGTTTGCCGCGGCGACGACCCGGGTACCGCCGAGGGCATGGATACGACATGGTGGATCGTGATCGCAGCCGCGGCTGCACTCGTGGTGCTCGCTCTGCTCGCGTGGAGCATGGCCGCGTCGCGACGCAGGGAGAGCCTGCGGAGCCAGTTCGGCCCCGAGTACGAACGGACGGTCAGCTCGGCCGGATCGCGGCGCACGGCGGAACGCGAGCTCGCCCAGCGCGAGCGCGCGCACGACGAGCTCGACATCCGGCCGCTCTCTGCTGCTGCCCGAGAGCGCTACACGGACGACTGGCAGCGGGCCGAGCAGCACTTCGTGGACGACCCCGAGCTCGCGGCGCGTGAGGCCGACCGCATCGTCCGGAACGTGCTCGACGACCGCGGCTACCCGAACGACGACTTCGACACGCAGGCGGCGGCCGTCTCGGTCGACCACCCGAGTGTCGTCGGGCGCTACCGCCACGGGCACGAGATGCTGCACGGCAACGGGAACGGCAACGGGAAGGGCCGGCGGAAGGACAACGGCGAGCGTGACGCGGGCCGCACGGAGAACCTGCGCCAGGCGATGGTCGACTTCCGCGCGGTCTTCGAGCAGCTCGTCGAGCAGGCGCCCGAACGCGACCTGAGCGCGCACGCGTGAGTCGGAACCATGGCGGCGCCCGGCGATCAGCCGAGCCGGGCGCCGCTATAGTTCCCTGCTCGCGCGGATGTAGCTCAGTTGGCTAGAGCGTCTGCTTGCCATGCAGAAGGTCGAGGGTTCGAGTCCCTTCATCCGCTTCGGAAAGGCCCCGGAAACGGGGCTTTTCTGTTGCCGGAGTCGGACACGAAGACCGGGGCTGCAACCGGCGCTGCAACCGGGAGCGCATACGGTCGTCTGAGCCTGACGTTCTCGAATCAGCCGAGCACGCGGGTGTCCGTCCCACACTCGGGGCAATGCGCGTTACCGCGCCCGTCGACCTGGACGAGGCGTTCGTTGGGCGCGTTCCCGAGCGGCTCGACCACGGCGGGCCGATCCTCAGAACGCTTCGGATAGACGGCGTAAAGCTTGGCTCCGCAGTTCCTGCAGACGATCGACTCGCCTCGGGCCATGACTCGATCGTAGGGGCTGGGGCAACATGACGTGCCGACGCCACGCCCCGAAACGCCCGGCGCGGCTTATGAGTCGGCTGCTCTAACCAGCTGAGCGGCGGGCCCGCCGCTCGCAATCATGCGGCACCGCGGCCCCGCCGGGGGCGGCAGCCGCGTCTGGGGCAACGCCTGGGGCAACACGCTCACGCCCTTACGCTGGCGCTTCGGCCGATCAGGCTGTTCGATTCGAGCAGGAGTCCGAAAGGTCAACGAGCGTGGGGGCCCGCGAGTGGCAGGCCCCCCATGAGTGGTTCCTGGTGCTAGTTCAGCTTCAGCTACTCCGATCGCCGCATCGACTAAGACGTTCGATGTTCCCTATCGGCCGTCGGCCAGCCCGAAGTGCCTAACCGCCTCTAGGGTGTGCATCAGGGTGTGCACCACCTCTCCCGGGGACGTCGAGGAAACCCCACTGCTACCGCGATGGTGGCGGGTTCTTCTCGGGACGCAAACTCGAAACCTGCATACATCATTACCGGGATCCGGTCCCGCGGTCGATCCTGCTGGTGCAATTGGTGAAAGTTAGTTATTGACGGCGTTTCTAGTTGCCCGGCCCTGGCGCCGTCACGATCCCTTTTGTCATCGAAAGCCACGTCCACGTCATTCCGGCTACGGGATCGGGATGTAGCTGGGCGCGGCGAGTTTCGCATCGGCCGGGCCGGGCTGACGACCCGGCCGCGGCGAGATCGATGGTCGTTAGTTGGTTGCCGACGATGTAGAGGTAGCGGCCGACGACGACCGGCGGCACGGACGCGGGTACGGGCTTGCCGCGGTTGTCGTACAGGGCCTTGATGTTCTCGTCGGCGAGCACGGTGAAGCGCAGGCTGCTGTGGGCGGTGACGCGCACGCCGGGAGCGTCGTACGCCCAGGAGACGATCCCGTAGGGCGTCGAGATAACCGAACTCGTCTCGGTGGGAAGCCGATTTCGGCTGGGCGTCGATGGACTGCGTCGTCCAGGTCCGCGTATCGATCGTCCCGACCGGTCGTCCCAGACCGCGATCTTCCTTGACCGGCCCACGCGGCTCGGAAGTCACGGCCGTTCAGATCGACATGGTGCGTCGTGTGGCGAGGGGTCGTGCTGATCCGGTCGACCTGGGCGACCGTACCGTCGCGCGAGATCAAACGCGCGGTCGTGGAGGACATCCACGACAACCATGCGAACATCGACGAGTGAAGAGCTTTCGGCTTCAGGAAGTCGCGACCCGTCGGATCCGCGTATTGGACGAGCGTCAGGTTGTTGTCGATCCAGACGAGCATCCCGTGCGGGGTGACCGCCTGCGGGGGTGAGTCGGCGAAGGCTCCCTGGTCGACAGCACCCAAGGCGAGGTCGAAGTACTCGTACCAGAAGTCGCCCGAGTGGTGTCCTCGTAGACGGAGAACACCGCGGCCCGTCCCCGGCCGACGACGCGCTCTCCCCCAACCCAGTAGAGATCCGGTGAAACCGCGCCTGGCGCGGAGCGACGTAACTCGCGTCCAGTCCGACTGTCGACGAAGATCGTCCTCGGGTCCGCGACGACGACGACCGTTCCACGGGGGGAGCGCACGAGACCCCATCGCCGCGGTGACGCGATGTGACCACGATCGCGGCACCGGCGCGAAGTCCGCGGGTCGAGCGGGCGAAGCCGTCCACGTTGACCCGCTCTCGACAACACCCACGAGAGGAGCCGGCGCCGCAGACTCGGAGGGGGCCGCCCGAACCGCGAACAACCACGAACAGAGCACCACCACCGCGCAGGTTGCAGCGACACGCACGACAGTGCGAACCTGTCAGCGCCTCCCCATGCGACAACGTTAGAGCGCGAGACGAACATCCGTGTGTTGAAGGACTGGCGCGACGAACTCCTGAGTTGCGGGCGACGCTGTTGCACGAGTCGTATGGCCGACGGCAACGGACTGAGTCCGCCGGGTTCGCCGCAGGGACTGTCGTATTAGCGATCGGTTAGCGGACGCCGACACGATCAATCCTGGGCATGGACTCCCCGAGCGGACGACAGGCTGGCCCTGGGCGACGTTGCGTTTGCACCCCTGGGCCCCCATACTCGCAATACAACGGGGGGAAGAGATGGCACAGCCATCCGGGGAAGGAGTGAAATGACCGCTCCACTACGCGTGTGCGCCGTGGGAATCGTCGCGCTCGCGATCGCAGCGTTGCACAGCGGGACTCGCTCAGGCAGATCCGAACTCGCCAAGGATCAACTTCTTTGCCTGTGCGGCTGGGGGCAGCATTGCGAAGGCCGTCCCGGCAAACACGCCGCTGTACATCCAGGGTGGGTTTTCGAGTGGCACGCGAGGTCTCGTCGAGGCGGCGGTGCGAAAGAATCAGAACACGCTCTCGGTCAGCTATTCAGCCGGTGGCGGCACGACGTTCACACCCACCGTTTGGGGCAGCTCTTCCAGAATGCCGGCGACACCTGGACGGCGTTGTTCAGAGTCGATCTCCCCGGCGCTTGGCGTCTGGTGGCTCGATGACGATCCAGTGGACGTACACCGTTAGCCGAGCCATACGCAGGATCTTGTCCCGCCGAGTAGCGACTGGGATCCAGAGGCCAACTTCCAGCCGCCATGGGATGGAACCGGCCTGAAGTACGAGGACTTCATTGCCGCAGGCGTCTACGACGTCGGCACCTGCACCGTCACCGCCGTGTAGACCGTCCGTTCACGCCAACGACTGACGGAAGGCCCGCTACCCAGGCGGGCCTTCGATCACCGGGTATTGAAGTGTTGGCCGCGCCAGCCTGCTGACTGCACCGGCCGCGAGGTGATCCTCCGGGTGCTCGAGAGACTGCCCCGAGGAACTGGCGGAACTACGGGCAACGCTGCTTACAGGAGCACGTCTGGCGCAAGCGCGAAGCCCGCATGCGGGACGGGGTGCCTAAGAGCCTATTCCGATAGGCAGGGACCCGGACCGGGATAGCGAAGTCCGACCTCGTTGCTGAAATCGACGAGGGAGGGCGTGATGGGTCTTGTGGTTGAAGACGACGGCTGGCGGATCCCGGACCGGGTGTGGGCGCAGATGGAGCCGCTTCTGCCGGAGCCGCCCTCGCACCCGTTGGGCTGTCATCGGCCGCGGGTGCCAGACCGGGACGCGATGAACGCGATCCTGCTCGTGCTGCGCACCGGCATGCAGTGGAATGCGCTCAACGCGACCGGGATCTGCTCCTGCTCGTCGGCGTATCGGCGCTTCCGCGAGTGGGCGCGAGGCGGGCGTGTTCCTCGAGTTCTGGCGGCGCGGCCTGCTCGCCTACGACGCCAAGCACGGGATCGAGTGGGAGTGGCTGGCGCTGGACGGCGCGCTCGGCAAGGCGCCGCTGGGCGGCGAGCTGACCGGCCCCAATCCCACTGACAGAGCTAAAAAAGGGCGAAACGATCGCTCCTCACCGAGGGCAAGGGCGTCCCGCTCGGGATCGCGCCGGCGGGCGCGAACCTGAACGACTTCAAGCTCACCCGGACGACGCTCGAGAGCATCCCGATCGCGCGACCAACGCCGACACCAGAGCAGCCGCAAGGCCTCTGCCTCGACCGCGGCTACGACTACGACGAGGTACGCGACCTCTGCGACGAGTTCGCTTTCACTGCCCACATCCGCGGCCGCGGCGACGAGGCGCAGGCGCTCAAGCGCGAGGCCGGCTTCCGCGCCCGCCGCTGGGTCGTCGAACGCACCCACTCCTGGCTCAACCGCTTCCGTCGCATCCTCACCCGCTGGGAGAAACGCGCCGACACCTACCTCGCGATGCTCCACCTCGCCTGCGGCCTCATCACCTGGCGCGCCGCCGACAGGGAACCCCAATCGGAATAGGCTCTAAGTCGACGCACGGCATCAGCTGGGCTTGGAGGTGTCTCGCCAGTGGCCGATGATTCGTCGACTGTGCATCGCGTTGGCCCGTTGCTTGCAGCGCTCGCCGCATTCGGATGTGTGGCGTCGGTCGTGGTTGGGGTCGGTTCGTCGACGCCACCTGGCCGTAACGGCTTGATCGCGTTTGCCGCGGGACACGTTCTCGGGCTTAAGGGAGCCGGGATCGCCGTTATCAGGCCGGACGGTCGCGGGGCACGACTCTTGACCAGAGTTCCTGGCGACGGTGACCCGGCCTGGTCGCCCGCCGGGAAACGACTCGCTTTTGTTCGCAAGGGCCACGTGCATGTGATGAACGCGGATGGCACCAAAGTGCGCCAAGTCACCCGTGGCAAGAAGATCGAGGACAGCGATCCGTCGTGGTCGCCCGACGGGCGCCAGATCGCATTCATCCGTACCCAGAAGCTTCCTCCAGACTCGGGTATCGCGCCTAGATTCTGGCTGATGGTCGTGAACACCGACGGCACCCGGCCCCACGTCGTGTTTAACGACGAGACCGGATACGGCTGGCTCGACGGCCCGTCGTGGTCGCCCGACGGGCGCACCATCGCGGTCGCGGTCGGCCCCGGCGGGGACACAAGCTCGATCGCCGTCACGCCGGTCGACGGCAGCGAAGCGGAGTGGTATCCCCTCCCCGCCGCGGGCGACTTCGGTGACGATGATTTCGACCCGGACTGGTCGCCGGATGGAACACACATGGCCGTCACGCGAATCACCTGGTCATGTGAACGCTGCGACGTCGAGGGTGTCGCGATCGCCGATCTGGCCAACGAGACGATCACCATGATCGCCGACGAGGTAGTCGATCCTTCCTGGTCGCCCGACGGCACGCACCTCGTGGCATGCGCGGGCTCGTCTGGGGAAGAGACACTCGAGGGACTTGTCGTCCTCGACCTGCAGGGCAAACGCCGCCCGCTCATCTTTGGCGACGTCAGCTCGCCTGCTTGGCAACCCGTCCGTTAGCAAAAGCACCGCGAACCGACGCCGGAAACACGCTCAGAGCCAACCGACCGCGGCCCCGGCTTGCCCCGCAACCGTGCAGTACAAGTACACCTGTGATGGCGTCGGATCACCAGATCCGCGTCCACATCCGAACCTCGGATGGTTAGCAGTGCCAGTCGGCGTACGTCCGAGCGGGAGGCCTGGCGAACCTGGGGGCCCCGCGTGCTCCGTGCACAATCCAGCCCACTCGGCCCACGTAACGGCTCTGGTAGAAGAACAGTCGCTGGCAGTCGCGCGGCCAGCGAACGGCCGCTGCTGAAATGGGGCGGACACGGGATTCGTGCCTCCCCTCGGGCGTCACGACAGAGAACCACAACGCATTGGCGTCACCCTCAGTCCAGGCGATCGAGCGACCGTCCGGTGACCAGGCAAGGTCACTCTGACACTCGTAGTTGTTCTTCGTGCGCGGTGTAAGCGGTGTTCGCTTGCCGCCCTTGACAGGCATCAGCCATAGACGACACCGGTCGGTCACGACGAGGCTCTTGCCGTCCGGCGACCAGACCGGATACGAACCCGTGGTGCGCATGCGCTTGTTCCCCGTTGCGATGTTGAGCACAGCCACGACATGACCGCCGAGGTCTGACTCAACGGGTTCGTCGTTATAGACAAACGCGATCTGCTTGCTGTCAGGTGACCACGCCCACCCGTTGCCGTACCCGATGAACGGCTCCGAACTGCCATACGCGGCACCGGCATCAAGCGCGCGGTCTCCCGATCCATCGGGTCGCACGATCCACAAGTCGTACGTCGTGTCATCACGTCCGCCACCGGTGCCAAACGCACCCTGCACCTGATAAGCGATCCAGCGGCCATCCGGCGACCACTGCGCGTGCTCCGCATAACCACCCTCTCCAACTAGATGCGCCTCGCTTCCATCGGCGTTCACGACCCAAATCGTGGAGTAAACGCCGTCCGGTTCCACGCGCGTGAACGCGACCCGCTGGCCATCGGGCGACCAGCGCGCCTCAAAGTCTCGGCGCGGCCCCGGACTCGTGAGCTGTGTAACCCCCGTCCCATCGGTTCGCGCCGTGAACAGCGTGTAAGGCGCCACGCCCGGCGAGGGCGTCGCGACGGTGTACACGACCTTTCCCGGTGGCGGGAACGACCCAGACGATGCCGCCGCCAGGGCTGTGAGAACCAAGCCGAACATCACGACCACGGCCGCACGCTTCGCCCCCATTCTTAGAGAATGGCGACGATGTCGGGCACGAGGATTCTCGCGTCGGGCCGGAGCGTTCGCGTGACCTTGCCGGTGCGGAGGTTGATCGAGTAGCGCGTGTGGCCGGCGGTGTCGGCGTACAGGTAGTCGCCGACCGCTGTGGCGGTTTTGACCCGTTTGCCGGGGAGTACACGGAACCGCTCGCTCCCGTCGGGCGTGTAGACGGTCACTCCGTCGGCCGGGTTGTCCGTCCACGCAGCGATGCCAAAGGGCGTGGCGACCGCCTGCCTGACGTCGGCTGCGATCGCGTGGGTCGTCCATGTGCGGGTGTCGATCGTGCCAAGCCCGTCCTCGCCCCACAGCGCGATCCTGCCTGTGCCGGCCCACGCCGCTTGGAAGGGGCGGCCATTCAGGCCGACACGGTGGTATCTGACCCGCGGCCCGTCGCCAATCTCGTCGATCTGGGCGACCAGACCCGCACTCGATACCGCAAACAAGCGGTTGTGCGCTACGTCGGCGACGACTCCGAAGGGTGCCTTCTCCGGCATCCGCGGCAGCAGTATGTCGACGGAATTGCCGTAGTAATCCCCAAAGACAAGGAGCACCGTCGGGTCCTCGTACTGGATAACGACTCCTTGGGGCAGCGCGGCAGTGACTTCGCCGTTGGTGTCAAGTGCGGAGCCCTCCTCAGGTGACACGAGCCCAAACTCGTTCCCGCAGACTTGGGTCGAGCAGGCGTAATGCGACGAGACCAGGAGGTCGGAACGCCTGCCGCCCCTTTCGACGACGCCAAGCCAATAGAGCCTTTCCGGGGGGTAGTCGCTTTCGTAGTCTCGCACGAGCTGCCCGGTGGCTGTGTCGAGCACAAGCAAGCCGGCGTGATCGCGACTGGCGTCGATCGCGACCCGCGCACCGGTCGGCGAGAGCGCCATCGCCGCGTCCGTCGCAAACGTTCGTGACCAGCCAGGTCGCACCGGCGCGAGCGTTCGCGCGTCCAATGGCCTCAACCTGAGGCCAGTTGGCGAATGCACAACCGCCATCACGCGAGCCGACCGCGCGGCAGCTTCCCCGTGGGTGGCAGTCAGACAGCCAAACGCCAAGCAGACAGCCGCCACCAGCAGACCCCGGACCCACCACCGCCAGTCGAGCACGGCTCTACCGGACTGCCCAGTCCGCACAGCAGGCATATGCCACGTGCGTGAGTTGTGTGCGTTCGGTTCCATCGGCCCGGACGGCGTACAGGTTCGAGGTCCGGTTCAGCAGATTCGCGTCTTCGTAGACGACCCAGTCATCGTCATGCGACCAGTCAGGACTCGTGGCGAATGGCCCGTTCGCCTCGACGAGTGGCCGCGAGTCGGTTCCGGTGATCGACGCGGTGTAGACGTCGTAGTCGGGGTGTGTCCCGCATGGCTGGACGCACCATTGCATCACGAGCCTTCGCCCGTCGTTTGAGACGCTGACGGTCATCGCTCGCCCCGGCTGCACGGGCAGCGGGCGTCGGGCGGCCCCGTACGGCTTGACGGTAAAGATCAGACCCGCCTGGGGTCCGGGAGAGCTACCGGCGAAGATGATCCGGCCGTCATCCGTCCAATCGGGTGATTGCGCCATCCGTGCCACTCGACGTGCCGCCCCCCTGCGAACGCTGATCGCGTACACAGCCCGTGGACCGTCGCGCTTACTGACGAACACAAGCGAACGGCCATGGCGCGCCCACCGGGGCCAGCCATCATCGGCGGCGGCGAAAGTGAGCCGGCGCACACCACCGCCGTCGGCGTTCATCACGTAGACGTCACGATCGTCGTACGGGTCGTCGCTGGCGACGCGGTCGAAAGCGATCCTCTGCCCATCCGGTGACCAGGCAGGATCGCCGTCACCCACACGTGTACCGGGGATCTTGCGCGGGGCCCCACCTCGGGAATCCACGAGATACAGGCCGTCCTCGCCTTCGAACACGATCACCCCCGACCGCTCGAAGGCGGGCGCCCGCGCGGACTCGGCCGCAAGACGTTTCATCGCGAGCGGGAGAGACCCCACGACGAGGGACGCGACAACGAATGCCAGAAACGCGACCGCCACGCAAGCCGCCATGCCGCGAACCCGGACTTCGACCCGAGTCGCGGACGACACCCTGCGTCTCCAATCCGCGGCATTCAACACGGCCGCGATCGTAGGAGTTCCATCTAACGAACTGGTAACGCCGCGCGAGATCGATTTGACCCGCGCTACGGCGCGCATCGATCACGGCGACGCTCTTCGGCCTCGACGAGTTCAGAGCGGCAGCCGAGTTGGGTCAACATGTGCCCGAGCCTGCGCAGTCGGCATGCGGACCACACCCGACCCGGCCCCCGACGCTCGCAACGAGCACCAACAAGAGCGGGGCAATCAACTCCGACGCACGCATCACGCGCTCATCTCGATCGCGGGCGTGTGGTTGACCAGTTCGGGCTGCTGCTCGCAGCGCCGGAAGGCCGTCAGCGCACGCAAGCCGGAGCCGTCCGTTTCGACGGCACAGATGCCGCTATCGAACGACCCCGCCGGAAGGCAGCTCACACCGGCGAAGACGATCGTGGTTCCGTCCGGTGACCATGTCGGCGATGCTGCACTCTCGTCTTCGATGACACGGTGGAGATCGCTGCCGTCGACGTTCATCACGTAGACGCCACGCGGGTTGTTCGGTGTGTTCGGTCGTGTCGCCGCAGACGAGCGCGAACCGCCGCCCATCCGGTGACCAGGCAAGGTCGCGTGCAGTCGGTGACGACGGCCGGGCCCGGGTCGTCGTCGCCTTGCCCCCGCCGTTCGGGTTGACGAGAATGATCGATGCCGCCGGTCGTGTAGGCGATGCGTCTGCCATCGGGCGACCAGGCGGGCGTCGAGTATACGAGTCGATGTCTTCGGCGATTCTGCGCGCGTGGCTCCCGTCTGCGTCGGCGACGAAGAGTTCAGTGTCCTCGAAGTCGAGTGAGATGCGGACGAAGGCGATCCGCTTTCCGTCCGGCGACCAGGCCGGACCGGACGCGGAGTAGCCGGCTTTCGGGTCCGCCGAGGAGGTGCTTCTCGTGGGTTCCGTCCCGGCGGATCGTGTAGATCGCCCCGGTCGCGTCCTTGTGCTCGTTGGGCGCGAACCAGCGTGTGAACGCGATCTGGCGACCGTCTGGCGACCAGGCGGGGTCGCCCTCGTCGCGGCGGCTCCTCGTCAGCCGCTTGAAGCCGGTCCCCGCGGGGCTCATCGTCCAGATGTGCGAGTGCTCTGGTGAGACGGCGGCCGTGTACAGGATCCGGCCGGCGTCACCCGGCCAGGCGAAGGGTATGAGGAACGGAGTCTGCAAACTCGTGGGTCACGCGACGCCGCCCGCTGCCGTCCACGGCGATCATCTCGATCTGGCCCGTTCGCTCCGACGCGTAGGCAAGGCGGCCGCCCTTCGGCGCCCAGACGGGTGCGCCCCACGGATCGGCCGCCGACACCGACAGCGAGCGTGCCTGCGAGCCGTCGCCGCGCGCGACGTAGAGCGTCAGTCCTTCCACGTAGCCGTCCGGGGCGTGCTGGCGCAGGAAGGCGAGCTTCGTCCCGTCCGGAGACCACACAGGAGGGGTGGCGCCGACGATGTACCCGCGGAGGCCCTGTCCCGACCGGGAAGAGGTACGACCGCAACCAGACCGTCGTCGAACTCGTCGTAGCAATCGAGCAGGGAGGCCGCGATCCGCGTCCCGTCCGGCGACCAGGACGGGTTCGCCCAGCAGCCGTTCTCCGGGATGGGGATCGTCCTGCGTGAGCTCACGAATCGCCGTGCCATCCAGGCTCGACACGACGATCTGCCAGTCAGGCCCGTCTCAGTCCGTCATAGTCGCTCTCGTCAACGACGGAGACGAGCCACTTCCCATCCGGCGACCACGCAGGATCATGCCCCGTGCTCCCGACCACGGCCCCATCGAGGTCGACGACCGCGCCGGAGAACGGCAAGCTTTGTCCCGTCGGGCGACCAGGCGACTCCGCTGCATCGAAGAGCATCGGTCGGTCCCTCGTGAGCTCCCACCTGGCGGTCCCCGCGACAGCACCTTCCGTTGCGCCGACCCGTCGGCGTTCATCACCCACAGGCCGTCGTCTCCAGTAGGCGATCTTCGTCCCATCGGGAGAGAGCGACGCTCCCCATCCCGCCGTACCTCCAACGTTCCGCCGCCCGCGACCATCGACGCCGATCGAGTAGATCCGCGACACATTCAGGTTCGCAGGCGGCGGATAGCTCGGCAGACCGCTCGCGAACACGATCCTGCCCTCGCCGCTGGTCGCGGCTGCTCCCGTAGCCGTCCCGAGCAGCACGACGATCAGGGCGAGCGCGGCGCCGGACAGCTTCATGCGCCGATTGTCCAAAGCAGCCTGTTCAAGGTTGCGATTGTCGGGACCCTCGCTAACAACGATCTAACACCGCCCCGCCGACGAGCATCCCAACCCTTCTGACGAGGCGGCCCCGCCCCCGACCCCCCACGTGGAGCATGGGAAGTCGCTCACTGGCGCGGCCGCCAGTCGAGGCCGTAGCCTTCGCTGAGCTGCGGCCCCGTGAAGATGCGCCTGCTGCGGTTGTCAGTGGTGCTGACGATCCAGACTTCTGGCTGGTCGCAGTGGTCATTGGTTGGGTCGTAGTCCACGCATTCAGCTTGAACTGTCCGCAGGACCGCGAGCCAGCGGCCGTCGGGCGACCAGGCGATCCCTTCACCGCTTCGGGTATCGACTTCGCCGAGGTCCTTCTCCGGGTCGAAGACGGTAGTGACGCGACCGGTTCGCAGATCGAGGACCCGTACCGAGTCCGACTCGGGGCCGTATTCGGGGCGAAACAAGAAGGCGACCCGCGTTCCGTCCGGCGACCACCGTGGCAGGACACCGGTGACGCGACGAGGGGCGAGACGGCGGAGACCGGAACCGTCCGCGTTGACCTGCCAGAGCTCGCCTCTCCCCCGGATGCCGGCGATGCGACCCCCGTCGGGCGACCAGTCGGGCTGAAACAGTGTCGTGGTTCCCGACCGCACGACCGTCGAATTGCCGCTTCTGATCACACGCGTGCGCAGCGCAGCGCGAGAGCCCCCCGATCGGGCCCGCACGAAGGCGAGCACGTCAGCGCGGGAAGACAAAGCCGGCGAGTCGTCGCTGGTGCCACCGAGGGGACGGGTCAGGCGGCGCGCCTTGGACTCATCGACGCTATAGAGCCAAATGCTCTTTGCCGGGCGAAACTCACGGGCAAACGCGATCGTGCGACCGTCCCGCGACCAACGCGGATACGAGGAACCGTTCGTTCTTGGAAGCAGCCGAAGGCCGCGTCCGTCGGGGGCGATCGTGAAGAGCCACACGCCCTCGTAGGACGGTGCGCACGCGCAGCTGAATACGAGCAGACCCTCTGTCGGGTAGGCGTTCACCCTGGCGCCCGCCGCGTTCCCAAAGACGAGGATCAGCACGACCACCAACCCGCTGACCAGGAGCCGACCGCTGATCTGCGCCACGTCATGACGTGCAATTCGACCAACACAATCCGACCCCTGGGCACAGCACCCACCATCACCATCAACGGTCGCATCCGCGTGAGTGCTTCCCCCCTTCGGCCGCAAGCGAGCATTCTCTATTTGAGTGGCTGCCACACTGGCTCAGTTCCGAACCGGTCGAGGACGCGCAGGCGTTTACCCGCGGCCGTGAAGCCCGCAACTCCCCGTGATGTCTCGGCAACGATTCGAGAACCGCTTGGCGACCACGACGGCCGAAGAGCTGCATAGCTCGTGTCGGTGGTGATCCATTGGGTAGTGGAACAGTGGGCGCTCACGGAGAACACCTCTTCCTGGTCGCAGCTAGGGCAGAGCCGGACAGTGCTTGTGAATGCCAGCCGCGTTTAGTAGGGTGACCAGTCGGGCTCGTGTCGCTTACGGAGCCGAGGGGATCGAATGACGATAGGTCATTGATCACTGCATCGGTGAGATAGCGGAGGCCGTCGGCCCGTGCTTCGGATGACGACGATCGAGCCGTGGCGTTCGTCGCCGCGGGACACACGCCGCAGCAGCGCGACGAGTCGTCGCCCCAGTACCCGGGGGCCCGACCGCCCGACCAGGCCCACCGCGATGACGGTGGTGTCGACCGCCCCCCACGCAATACTTCAACGCATGAGCAACGCTGAAAACGACCGCGAAAGAACACGACCCGGCGGCATCACCGGCAACGGCTTCAAACCCGGACAATCAGGCAACCCAGGAGGACGACACAAAGGAGTCGCAAGAACAGTGCGCGACGCATGCGGCGGGTCGCCCCGCGTGTTGCCCAGGTCTTGCTGGAGATCGCCGAGAATCCGAAAGCGCATGATCGTGATCGGGTTGCTGCGTGTCGGGAATTGCTTGACCGTGGGTGGGGCAAGGCTCCTGCGTTCGCGGTTATGGAGGCCGGCGATCCGCTCGAGATGTCCGACATCGCGCGCGAGATTCAGGGGATGGCGGATGAGCTGCGGGCGCGGCGGGACACGCGAGAAGCCAACCCCTAGCACCGAGGCACCTGCTCTAGGCCGGACCCAGCGACCCCGGGTCCGCGGGCAACGAAGAGGCCGTGATCGACGAGCTGGGACGGCTCGAACGCGAAGACCGGGAGAAGCGTAGCGGAATCAGCCGATCGCAGCGAACCCGGGCGCCGCTCGAAGTGGAGGGCACTGCTCGCGAAGGAAACGACGGCCGTAGAGGAGACATAAGCTTGCGCCTGCGATTCGCGCCTATCGCTTGCCTCGAGGCACCGGCGGGCGCGAATCGCTTTTTCCCTGCACCTGCCCGGCGTCGCGCTGCCGTCATGGTCCTTGACTTTCGGAGTCGAACGCGATATTTCAGTCTTGGCGCCGGGGGGCGCAAAGCGGCAGAGGGGGAAGAAGGGGGGTGGTCTTCTGATGAAGACGTCTATGGCGTGCATCGCGGCACTCGTCGTGATGGGGATGATGTCGGCTGCGGCATTGGCCACCCAACCACCGAACCCGGTTCCCGGGCTGCCGGTGGCATATGCGTGCGAGGCCACCGGGGTGGTAAGGCCAACTGGGACGATCAGTTCTACCCGGGCTTCGATCCGCTGTGCAACGAGGCGAGCGAGAACTTCTTCCTGTGCCTCGCGAAGTACGGGCAATTCCAGATCCGAACGCGAGCGTGGCGGACTACGCCGTGGAGATCGTTGGGATGTACCTCTCAGCGGGCGCAGTCGCCACGCAGGGAAAATGCGCTTGTATGTGGCACGCGAGGACGTATTGGCTGGCGCTACGGGACCGGGGCAACAGTCGATGGCTCTCGACCAGGTGAGTGCGATCAAAACGCTTGCTTCGGGTGCGCATATCCCGCACGCATCCAAGACGGTCAAGACCGACACCAAGGTCGGCAACTACTACCTGACCTGCGACGACCAAGGCCAGAAGATGACGGGAAAGGTGGTCTTCACGGAAACGGCGGTGAGGTCGTGAGCGGTGCCGCGAGCATAGGAGCGGAGTTGTTGGTGACCAATCAACTCGATTACACGGCCGAGATCGAATAGCTGTGGTGATGGGGGCGGGCGCGAAGAGCGCCGGCCCTCCGAGGGGCGCGGAGTTGCGGGCGATGGAGTCTCCTCAGCGCGTGCCGCCGCCGCGGGATAGTGAGGTTCCTAGTGAGGTCTTCATGTCCGTTGGTGGCGTCTAGGGGCTGAACGCCGCGTCTGGGACGACACGCAGTCATGCGGGTTTGACGCCCCCTGACTGCTGCTGTCCTCCTGTTGCGCGTCTTTGCCATGCAGAAGGTCGAGGGTTCGAGTCCCTTCATCCGCTCCGAAAGGCCCCGGAGACAGGACCCTTCTGTTGCCGAATCGGACACGAAGACAAGCTCTGCAACCAGGACTGCAACCGTAACCCGCCCCCGCGGTAGCGAGCGCATGCAAACCGCACGAAGGATCCTTCGCCCTGGACGAAGGACACCCGCGGCGGCAGGAGGCAGCGCGACGGTTGAACTTGGTGACCGCCCGCACTAGACGGACGTTTAGGCGGGGGTTGGCCGCACGGATGGCCCTTCCGCCGACGAGCGCGGCTCCCGTTCCCCGCCCTGCGGCATGGGCGGCCCAGTCGCCGAGGGAGGAAGAAATGATCAGAGCAGTTCTACTGACAAAGCCTCGTCGTGCTCGTCACGTGGTAGCTCAGGCGCACCCGGCCGCGGCCACGAAATCGCCCATCAGGGGCCTGATTCACAGCCCTCGAGTTGTGTACGACGACCAGATGCTCGTGTTCGAGAAGTTCAAAGCCACGCGGCGTGCTCGTCCGGGCTTCGAGTGGGGAGCGATCTTCACTGTCACTGGTAAGTATGCCAGTATCCGCTACTGCAACAGCTTCTACAGGTCGTAGGAGTTCAAGGACGAGAAGTACAGGGACTGGCGTCTCGCAGGCCCGCAGATGTTCGCTCTCGTGATGCCAACCGCTCGGTTACCTCTGCCGTGGTGAGGCAAGCACCCGGGTCTGGAGCACAAAATCGGAACAAGCTCTCGTTACCGCTCCCTCGGTGCCGGGAGCGAGGACACTTTCCGCATCCGCTCCGCACCCTAGACCCTGAGCTACGGGCCCGCCCGCTCAATCATGCGGCAAAGCGGCTCCGACGGGGCCGCTTCCGCATCTGGGGCAACGCCTGGGGCAACACGGCTGGGCCGGTGCAGCCGAGGCCGTCCCTATTCTCGACGGCGCGATGAGCGCACAGGGATTTGTAGGCGTGTGGGACGAAGATGCTAGTGCGGAGCTTGACTTACTGCCGTCGTGCCGTGTCGGCAGCCCGGCTCGGGCCGTCCGTGTTGGTCGATGCCCGTGACGTCGGCCCGGGCGGCATGAGGCGTACGCGAATCGCAGCGGCGTACCTCTGCCCGCGCATTGAGTGCCATCGGCCGAGCATCGTCTTCCAGGAGTTCGACACCATTGGAGGCTCTGGCCGTCAGGCCACGAGACGGTTGGCCAGTTGTCGTGGGGTTCCGCCGAGTCGTTGCAAGACCTTCCGCAAGAGATCGAGAAGGATCGGCTTGAAGCGTGGCAGTGCTTCCACGGTGGGTGTTTCCGTGCGGCCGTGGTCATGGCGCGGGCAGCAATTGGCCAGCGTTCCGTCCGTGTTCTGGATGCCGACGGCGGCAGTCTTGCGGCCCGAGATTGACAGCCTCGTCGGTAAGGGCAAGATCACGACAGAGTTGAAGGAGTGGGCGCGCACGCTGTGCGCCTCGACGGCAACGACGCCGCTCACCCGGGCTGAGGACGCTCACCTCGGTGAGGAGCGCTCGGTGTACGACGTCGCAGCCGAAGAAGTCGTGGTTGTTCTGCTGGCTGCCTTGTAGGCCAACGAGGCGCGGGCGCCGCGCTTCAACCACGCTGGAGGGTCGCCGGTGGCGGGGGCGAGCGCTGCGAGCCAGGGTGCCGTCGGTGTCCTCGAAGCTGGTGAGTTCGCGGACGACGCCGATCTCGTGGGCGTCGTCGTGGTGGCAGAGCAAGTGGTACGGAATCCTTATCGGGGAGAGCGTCAGGGCACCTGGGTCGTACATCTTGCGGGGCCGTGCCCAGCGCGGGTCGTTGACGCGTTCGAGCCTGGTGAGGGGCGCGAACTTGATCAGCGTCGTGTAGGTCACCGTCTGCGGCCTGGCGGGCGCGGGTGAGGATCGCAACGCCCATACGACGGGTAACCCGTGTCGGTGCCTGTGCGAGCGCCTTGGACAAGGGCGCGTGGAGGACCGTCGGCTCGATCCGGGACATCTAAAAACTGGCCCTCTTCTCCCAATCGCAAGGCGGTGACTCCAGCAATCCTTGGAGGGAAGGGCCTGTGGTGAGAAGGTTCGGGCGACTCGCAGCCACGGCAGCCGTGTGCGCGGCTGCCTTGGTGATCGGTTCTCTGGCCGGCAACGGTGGACGCTCGGACGGGGGCGTCATCGGATGTTCGGGCACGGACGCGATTCCCCTGGACCTCGGGGGCACGAACACCAATGGGTCGGACTTCCTGTACATCGCGAGGACAGGAGGGGATGACGGCGGGCCTATAATGAGCATCGACGATGGCCGCGGCAGCGCCGGCATTGTCCCGCTCTACCCGACCAGATCCGCGTTGGACCCGGCGTTCTCACACTGCTCAATCAACGGTGTTACGCGGGCGAGGTGGCGGAGTCAGGCGACATGCAGTACGGCTGGCGGCTTGACGGGTCGACATCTGATGCTCACGGAAAGGAGATACGGCTGCAAAGCAGACGACTGCGGCCAAACTCTTGGTCGAGAGCGAGTGGACAAAGACAAGCGACACGACGCCGTGGTGATTCTTCCGGTGCTCGTGGGTAGCTACACCACCAAGGACGACGCGGCGTACACGCTGCGTATCGCGGTGACCGGAAGGCATGGAGGCAAGCCGTCGCTTAGTCTCGACGCTGGCCCGAAACTCGGGGGCATCGTCCCAACCGCGATCACTGTCGAGGGCAACCGAATCGTGCTTCACGAGGTCGAGTGCGGCAGCCGAGCCGAAGAGACCATTTACGGCACTCAATCGTTCCGATGGAACTGAATGGGTCGACACTGACGCTCAGCGAGGAGTTCAACGACTGCGGATACGACGACGAATGGTTGTAGACTGATGTGTTGACGGGCCATTCCTGGACGAAGGAGAGCAAAGCGACCTCCTCGCCTTGATCTCTCCCCGTAGACGGACGCTCTACCTCGTGAAGCTCCTCGATCCCGCGACCCCCTGCTACTTCCTCTTGGCGAGCGGTTGAAGAGTGGTTCACGGACGCCGTTGCCTTCCACTGGTGGGTAAGCGTCCACCCTCTCCAAGACTCGCCGACAGATCAAACCACGGCTGCTCGGACAGGTCCGATGGTTAGCGTGAAGCCTCATCTCCGGTGACCTCCTTGGGGTCTGGTGGCTCTGACACCCCCAGCCTTCAAGGAGGCCCGGATGAACAACGTGCTTAGGAACTCATCTAGGCGTCCAACTTGAACGGAACCCGGACAGACGAACCGCCCGAGCTGCTAGCTGGTCTGCGTGATCGCCAGCCCAGGGCCGGGCGGGCAGCCCTCGCCGAAACAGCGTGGTCCACTCGGCGTGTCCCACTTCCCCCCGAAGACCATCACGCCCTGGTGCGATTGCAGCGGGACTGCCTGGTCGCTGACCTCGACAAGCTGCCAGGCGAACTCGTAGTACCCGGCCCCGTAGCCATGCACCGTGAGGTAACGGACGACCTGGCTCTCGGGCAGGTCGGGCTGCGTGTCCCGCCACTTGATCGTCGCGTTGAGCGCGGCTTGCCACGCGTCGAAGTTCGCGACGGTGGACGAGCGAGTTCCCGTCGTCTCGAGACACCTGGCCGGGATCGAGGCGAGACCGTTGAGGCTCGCGCAGACCTGCCCCGCGCCTCGCTGCCGCACCTTGAACCAGACCGTCTTCGTCCCAGGTGGGGCGTTCTTGTCAATGGCCCACATCCATGCCTGGCAGCGGAACGAACCGAACCGGCCCCGCGACGCTTTGCCAACCCCCCGGCAGCCCGAGACAGCGTTCCACGCGCGAACCCACCAGATCTCGTCGTCGGACGGGAGCTGCAACTGCCTCGCTGCGGCCTGGAGCTGCTGCTGCGCCTGGGCCGGTGTCCACAGCCACTTCGGCGTTGCGCCATCGGCGGCGACCGGCAAGGCCACGGCCGCGAGAGTCACGGCGACGAGCACGACTGTTCTGGTTCCCCCGAGCACGACGCACCATGGTAGGCGCTGGCCTCGAACCACTTCACCCAAGTTATCGCGCCGCCGTGATCGAGCAGTGCGCAATCGGTGCGTCACAGTTGCGTCATGTCGACACCACCGCGCGAGCTGTACGGCATGCGGGTCGTCAAGTTCGCAGGCGACGTGACGTGGCCCGTGGCTACCCCATGGCCGGACAAGCCCTTCGACAGACTATGGGAGGGATCCGTCGTGGCGGTGGCGATTACGGGGTTTCAAGGGGAGGAGGCCGGTGGCCTCGTCTGCTTCTTGTACGAGGACGGCACCGTGGACGACACGTATCAATGACGCTCGACGAGGCGATCGCAGTGGCCGAGGAGGAAGGCGACAGGCTGGGATGGATCGAACTTCCGGCCGACTGAGCGCGTCCCGCGAGTGACGGTCGCTACTGCTGTGCTTCTCGCCGCATCTTACGCGGCTTTGCCAGTTTTTCTCGCGCCGACCTTACTGGGGATAGTCAGGCGGCCTTACTCAAACAATCGGCCGCTTCGCCCGAGCCTGCTGCTTCTCGCCCGACCGGAACGGATCGAAGCGGCCGGTGCGGCTGACGCTCCTGAATGTGCTCGTCGTGAACGCCTCGATCGAGTCGCGGAGTTCCTCGTAGGCGGAAACGAGCCCGCGTCCGATTGCCTCTACCTCCTGCCATTGCTCGACGTTCGCATGCCAGTACGCCTTGTCGACGCGAAGCACAGCGCCGAGCAAGTCGCCGGGATACATGTCTTCGGCGAGCGGGTTCGCTTCTAGGATCGTGATCGCTCGTGGGATGAGGTACCGCAAGGAGATCTGCTGACCGATCATGATCCGGAGATCCTCGACGTCGAACTCGGCGAGCGGGGTTCGACGCAACTCGTTGCAGCGCCTGACGAGTTCGGTGGGATCGTCGGGCGATGGCGGCGGCCACGCAGGCGGGTCGAGTTCGTTTAGCGTCCGCTGCTCGTCCATCCGCGCTGCATCTAACGCCGGTGGCTTGGACGACGCAAGTCACCGCACTCCGAGCACCTGGCCCTGGGTCGGCGAAGGATGGCATCGGGTGGGTGAACACGTCGCCTGTGGGCTGCACGCTCGGCTGGGGCTTCGGCTCCTTGGCGTGCCGGTACAGCACCACCTCCGCGCACGGCTCCACCGGCCGGAACCCTGGCCCAACGATCGTGACCTCGTCGACGAGTCTCGCGAAGCCTCGACGCAAGCGAACGACGCGAGCACGGGAAACAAACAAGAACCCGCCCACCGCAGAGGGCCGGCCCCGGCGCAAACCGCAGCCGCCACATCAAATTTCAGGATTTCGCCTCAGCAGTCGGCATCTCGCCTAGAGTCCGAAATCCCAGCAAGCCCTGGGCATGGTCTTGACTCGATTCGAGCGGCCGTGAGAGAGTCAGCCGCGTCGACGAACGAGATTCGGGGGGCAGCGATGCGGCTCGGGCTTTGGATCCTCGGGCAGAAGGTCGAGGGTTCGAGTCCCTTCATCCGCTTTGGAGAAAGCCCCGCTCAGGGGCTTTCTTGTTGTCTGTTGGGCTCGCACTCACGGTCTGAATGGCCTGCGGGTCAGCATGCGCCGGGTCTGATCGTGTAGCCGGCGCGACAATCCGCCAGTGGAGACGATCGAGCTCACCCCGCCGGGGATGTCGCGCACACGCCTCGACCTTGCGGCAGCCGCAGTGCTCGAGCCAGAGGCGGTGCTCGACCGTCTCGGCAGCGGCGAGCGTGGGCTCACGAGCGAGGAGGCCCGGCGTCGGCTGGACGAGTTCGGCCCGAACGTCTTACGCAGCCACGGCGCCCGCTTCTGGAGCGTGCTTTCCCGCCAGTTCCGCAGCTTCTTGCTCGTGCTCCTTGTTTCGGCGGCGGTCGTGTCGGCCGCAGTCGGCGAGACGACCGCCGCCGGGATCATCCTCACGATCGTCGCATTGAGTGTCGGGCTCGGCTTCGTCAACGAGTACCGCTCCGAGAAGGCGGTCGAGGCACTCCACTCCGAGATCCGCCGCACGGCCCTTGTCGAGCGCGATGGCCAGGGGCAGCAAGTCGACGTCGTCGCGCTCGTGCCCGGCGACGTCGTGCGCCTCGCGGTGGGCGACATCGTGCCCGCCGACCTGCGGCTGATCGAGGCGAACGGTCTCGAGTGCGACGAGTCGGTTCTTACGGGCGAGTCGGCGGCGGCTGCGAAGTCGGTCGCGCCTGGCCGCGGCGAGTCGCCGCTCGACCTCCCCTGCTGCGCGTTCATGGGCACGGTCGTGCACAGCGGGGACGGGCGCGGTGGCGTCGTGCTGACCGGGCCGCAGACCGCCTTCGGCGGGATCGCACTACGGCTCGGTGAGCGGCACGAGCAGACCGCCTTCCAGCGGGGCTTGCAGGACTACTCGCGCATGCTCGTGCTCATCACCGGGGTGCTGGCGGCGTCCATCTTTGTGCTCAATGCTGTCCTCGGCCGGTCGCTGCTCCAGTCGCTCCTCTTCTCGCTCGCGATCGCGGTCGGGATGACGCCGCAGCTGCTGCCGGCGATCGTCACCGTCAGCCTCGCGACCGGCGCTCGCCGGATGGCGAGGCAGTCGGTGGTCGTCAAGCGACTCGTGGCAATCGAGGATCTCGGCAACGTCGAGGTCCTGTTCACCGACAAGACCGGCACCCTCACCGAAGGGCGGATCCGATTCGAACAGGCAATCGACGCGTTCGGCCAACCTGCACCGGACGTGCTGACGCTCGGGCTGGTCGCGAACGAGGCGACGCTCGAGGGCGGTGCAGTCGTGGGCGGCAACGAGCTCGACCGCGCGCTATGGCAGGCACCAGAGGCCGCCGCTGAAGGCACCGATGGCTGGCGAAGGATCGCGGAGGCGCCGTTCGACCACGAGCGGCAGCTCGGCTCCGTGCTCGGCGACAGCCCAGCCGGACGGCTACTCGTCGCCAAAGGGGCGCCGGAAGCGATACTCGCCCGCTGTGGGCAGGTCCCGGCCTCGGCCGAGACGCTCCTCGACCACCTCTTCGCGACCGGCAGCCGCGTCGTCGCCGTCGCCACGCGACCCGCCGTCGATCTCACCGCGCTGACGCCGACCGAGGAACACGACCTCGAGCTTCGCGGCTACCTCTGCTTCGCCGATCCCCCCAAGGCGGACGCCGCGCGATCGCTCGAGCGGCTGGCGAAGCTCGGCGTCTCGCTCAAGGTCGTCACGGGTGACAACGGCCGCGTCGCGGAGAAGGTCTGCGCGGATCTCGGCATGCACTCGCTCGGAACACTCACCGGTGCCGAGCTCGAGCGCATGAGTGACGCCGAGCTCGTGCAGGCGCTCGCGCATACGACGATCTTCGCGCGCGTCACGCCGGAGCAGAAGTCGCGCATCATCAGAGCGCAGCGCACCCTCGGCGTCGATGTGGGCTTCCTCGGCGACGGCGTCAACGACGCGATCGCCCTGCACGACGCCGACGTCGGCATCTCCGTCGACAGCGCCACCGACGTCGCCAAAGACGCTGCGGACGTCGTGTTGCTCGAGAAGGACCTTGGCGTCCTCGCGGACGGGGTCGTCGAAGGCCGGCGCACCTTCGCCAACACGATCAAGTACGTGTTGATGGGCACCTCGTCCAATTTCGGGAACATGTTCAGCGCCGCCGGCGCCTCCCTCTTCCTGTCGTTTCTTCCGATGCTGCCGGGGCAGATCCTGCTCAACAACCTGCTTTACGACGTCAGCGAGCTGACGATCCCCACCGACAACGTCGACGCGGAGCTGCTGGCCCGCCCCTCCCAGTGGGACATCGGCTTCATCCGTCGCTTCATGTTCGTGTTCGGGCCGATCAGCTCCATCTACGACTTCCTCACCTTCGCCGTCATGATCTACGGCTTCGACGCCGGGGCAACGCTCTTCCGCTCCGGCTGGTTCGTCGAGTCGCTCGCCACCCAGACGCTCGTCATCTTCGTCATCCGCACCCGCCGCATCCCCTTCTTCCACAGTCGGCCCAGCAGGCCGCTGTTTGCGACCACGCTCGTCTGCGTCGGGGTCGGTGTGGCCCTTCCCTACTCGCCACTGGCGGGCGTGCTCGGCTTCGAGGCGCTACCGCTCGCCTTTCTCGCCGTGCTCAGCCTCATGGTGGTCACCTATCTCGCGCTCGTCGAGCTCGGCAAGTACGTCTTCTTCACCCGGCTCGGCCAGGCGGCACGGCCGCTCGCGATGAGACCGACTCACAGGGAGCGGCGCGTACAGCGTCGCGCGGCCGGCTGGAGCATCCAACGGCCCTCCCTGCCAAGGCGGCTTGCCCACGGGCCTCCGGCCCGATAAGAGAAGACGTCCGCGAGCTCAGACGCCGATCGAGACTGCCGGCCAGCCGGTGCTCAGCCGGGTCCCAAGGGGAGTACTGGTCGTTCCACGACGCGACCTCCGAGCCGCACCCTCCTTGGATCCAGGAACGGGGAAGGGCCCGTTTGCACGGGCCCTTCTCGTGACCTTCGTTGAGTCGGTGTCGCTTTCGTCTACCTCATCGAGAAGGTGTTCGGTGGGTTCTTCCTACGACCTTGTCGGTGGGGCTTCGTCCTACTCGCGATCCGGACTTAGCGCAGTTGCAATATTGCCGCCGGGCGTGCGTCGCGGCATCAGGGATTTCGCTGATTCGGCGGCTGCTCACCAAGGCCCGTACGTGTCGCTGTTGGCCGCTCGCAGCGCGCCGACGTAGCCCGCACGCTCGTAGACCGCCTCGTCCGCACCAGGCGGCACGGCGAGCATCCCGCGCAGGTCGTCGACGGCCGCGAATCCCTTGCGTGCCATCCAGTTCTCCAGGCCGTCGATCAGCACGGTCGCGTGCTCGGGCCCGTGCCGTAGCAGCGCAGAGGCGGTCATCACGACGTCCGCCCCGGCGAGCAGATAGTTGGCCACGTCCGCCGGGGTCTCGACACCGGTGGTCGCGGCGAGCGACGCGCGCACCCGGCCGCGCAGGAGCGCGATCCAGGTGCGCGGCAGCCGGGCCTCCCCCGGGCTCGAGAGACCGACGTGCGGCACGACGGTGAGGGCGTGAGGAGGTCACGGGCGTCTCCTTCATCAGGGTCATCTCGGCGTGAAGAGCGCACGGCGTTGTGATCCCTCGGGGGCCATCCGGCGCCTGGTCCCCGCTGATCTCGCCGGCCGACGCCGCCCTACCGTCGTCTCACCACCTGCACGCTCAGGTAGACGGGACCGTTGCGGCCGCATGCGCGAAACGGGAAAGGGACGAGCTTTGCCGCGCTCCGACCTGGCGGATACACGCAGCCCGGCCGCGGCTCGCGGACCGCAGTCGGGGCGGGGGGAAGTTGTCCACGTCGACAATCTGCAGCGTGACGTCGCTGTGGCACCGGGCGCGAGCACGACGGGGCGCGCCGGTCGAGCGGCGTTGCGCGAAGCGGCGCTCCCGAGCAGGCTCTTCGACAGCCGAGTCGCTCTAGCGCGTTGGGGCGTCGACGCCTGGTCTGGTCTACCGACCCTTATCACTCTGGGTTCGATTCGCGCCCAATTACACTCCTCTAATGGCGATGGAGTACGTCGTGCAGCGGCTCGAAATGGGTGATGTCGTGTTGATCGATGTCCCCGAGCAGGGAGAGCAGGTCGAGGCGAAAGTCGTGGAGCCCATCGATCGAACCAAGACGACCGTGCGGGTTTCGCTGCGAGTGACCGGGCGTGAGGACTTCGTCATGGAGTGGCCTCTCGGCGAGAAGGTGACGGTTGTGCGGGGTCCTTGAACCCCCGGGCCACGGATGACGACCGATAGGACATTGCGCCGAGCGCGCGTGGCAACAGCCACCCGCGGCTCGTCGCATCTTCGAGGGACCTCGCGGGAGCGATCCGAGACCGAGGAGCCGTTCCCGTCGAGACTCCGCGCGCGGAGCATCGCGTCGGCGTTCACCTTCGCGTCCATCGGCCGAACGTCAGGCCATCGGCGCCTCGTCCAGCTCCCGCCGGCCGCCCGGTTCGACCAAGGGCCGATCGATTCGACCTCTCAGTCGTCTGCCGTGCTGCCGTGGACGACCAGCACGGGACAACCGGCGTGATGCACGACCTGGTCGCTCACGGAGCCCAGGACCAGACGCTTGAATCCACCGAGGCCGCGGCTGCCGACAACGATGAGTGCTGCATCCGCGGCTGCTCCGAGTAGAGCCTCGGCCGGCTGGCCCTCGAGCACGACGGCCTCGCAGTCGACGGAGGGGTGCGACGTGCGTACTGTCGCCAGGCTCTCATCGGCGAGCTTCTCAGACTGTGTTCGGAGAGGGTCGAACGCATTCGAGTCGACCAATGCGAACCCGCCTCCGTACGCAGTGGCGGGGACCTCCCACACGACAACGACACGCAGGCGCGCCTTGCGCAGGCTCGCCTCTCTTGCCGCCAGTGCCAGCGCCGCACGCGAACCCTCAGAGCCGTCGACCCCGACAACGATGGTCTCCATCACCATCACCGCTCCCTTCCGATTGCGAACGACCCGCTCGTCCTGGTCTCATGCGCTCACCGCCTGCTTCTGATGCGTCTCGTCTCCGGCCTCTGCCTGAAACCGCGCCGTCTGGGGGACGGCGAGAACCGGGCATGGGGCGATGTGGAGGAGCCGCTTGGTGAAGCCCGCGAGGAAGAGTCCGGAGACCGCGCCGAGCCCGCGCGTACCGCAGACGATCAGGTCTGCCGCGACCTCGTCGGCGATCGTCGCGATCACGTCGGCGGGTTCCCTGTGTGTGCACCGGACGACGAGGTCGACGTCGATGCCGGCTCCGCGGAGCCGGTCGACCTGTCGATGGATCCTGATCTGGCGTTCATCCTCGTCGCCGAACGCATGCCAGGAAGCCGCGCGTCCGGTCAGGAGCTGGTCACAGTGCGCTGCGAGGATGTGGCACCCGTCGGTCTCGACCAAGCGGAGAGCTGCATCCAGCGCCGCGTCGGCCCTGTCGGAGCCGTCGCTGGCCCAGACAATCGTCTTGGACATCTCGACACCTCCATCTGTGCACGCTCCCGCGCCGTAGGCGGAGAGCAGCGCTTCTTCCCTCGACCTTGTCGGATGATCGGATCACCTGGTCGAGGACGTCCGCTCCTCGACGTCGCGCCGATGCGCAGGCAAGCCGCGGAGAGAAGAGGCTCATGTATCGAGCATGCGTCGAGCTGCAGCGTCGCGCGTCGGGAACGGCGCACATCGTCGATTCGGCGAAGTACTGATCTGACGGACGCAGAGGTGCGCCCCGCGGTCTGCCGACGGCGACACAACGGTCGGTTGTCGACTTGCGTAGGCCCCGGCTCCGCTTCGGCGTCCGCCGAAGGCGCCGCGACCCTCTCGCACCGCGACAAGACCTGCGCTGTCCCATGCCTTAGTTTCCGCAAGATGAATCCCCAGGCCGGTGCGCCGCGGCGCCTCGAGAGTGGGAAGGCTCCGGTCGACCTGCTGGCGGATCTGCTCGGAACGCTGACGCCGCCGCCGGAACTCCGACTGGGGCCCACGATCGGCGAGGATGCCTGCGCAATCGATGTTCCCGGTGGCGTGCTCGTTGCCGCCACCGATCCGATCACCTTCACAACGGACGAGATCGGGGCCCTATCGGTGATCGTCAATGCCAACGACGTGGCGGTCACCGGTGCTCGCCCGCGCTGGTTCTTGGCGGTGATTCTCGTTCCACCGCAGACCACCGATGTCGTCCTGCGTGATCTGTTCGGTGACATGCGCCGCGCCCTTGCCGGAGTGGGCGCGTACCTCGTCGGGGGCCACACCGAAGTGACCCCCGCGGTGAACCGGCCGATCGTGGTCGGCCAGATGCTCGGCCTGACCGAAACGCGGGCGCCCGTACGCAGCGGCGGGGTCGCGCCGGGGAGCGTCATCGTGCAGATCGGCCCTGCTCCCATCGAAGGCGCAGCGGTTCTCGCCAGAGAGGCGGGAGGCGCACTCGGCGAGCTCGACCCCGCGACGTTGCGTGAGGCGCGTGAGGCTTTCGCCCGGCCGGGGATCTCGGTCGTCGAGCCCGCTCTTCTGGCCGCCGCACTGGGCGCCGTCGCCCTGCACGACCCGACGGAGGGTGGGATCGCAGCGGGACTCCACGAGATGGCCTCTGCATCAGGCGTCCGGATCCGGATCGACCGCGACAGCGTGCTCTGGTTCGGGCCGGGGATCGCCGTGTGCCGAGCGCTCGGCGCCGACCCCTGGTCGACGCTCGCCTCGGGGACGCTCTTGGCCGCCTTTCCACCGAGGGCCGCGGACGTGGCCTTGCCGATGATGCACGACCGTGGCTATCCCGTGGCGGCGATCGGCATTGCCGAGTCGGGATCAGGTGTGCACGACTCGGATCATCGTTCGATCCCGTGGCCGGAGCGGGACGAAGTGGCCCGCGTCCTGACGGACGGAGTCTCTCCGTAGCTTCCGTCCGGACATGTGGAGGCCGGCCGCCGGGTCGACGTCTCCAGAGTGCTCAGCCGACGGTCCGTCCGCTGACGGCAAGGGGCCCGGCGCGACGGCGTCTCCGCCCCAGAGCTGCTCGCTCACCCCGAGGGGGCGTTGCATCACCGAGACCGGCAGTCCGACTGGTGGTTGCGTACGCGGGAGGCGCTGCTGAGCGAACGTCTGCGACCATCCGTTCTCGGACGAGGCGCTCGACGAGGCAGCGTGGCATGAATCCCACCATTCAGATCGGTCGAATCGCCGGCATTCGAATCGGTGTCAACTGGAGCTGGCTCATCGTCTTCGCTCTGATCGTCTGGTCGCTCGCCGCCGCGGTCTTTCCCTCGCAGAATCCCGGTTTCTCGAACGGTGCGTACGTCGCGATGGCCTTCGCGGCGGCAGTTCTCTTCTTCGCCTCGCTCCTCCTGCACGAGCTCGGGCACGCGCTGCAGGCGAAGCACGAGGGCGTCGAGATCGAGGGGATCAACCTCTGGCTCTTCGGGGGCGTTGCTCAGTTCAAGGGGCCGTTTCCGAGCGCCGGCGCCGAGTTCCGGATCGCGATCGCCGGGCCGCTCGTCTCGCTCGCACTCGGCGTGCTCTTCGTCAGTGCGGCCGTCGGGGCCGGGCTTCCGGACGCGCTCGACGGGGTCGTCACCTGGCTCGGGTACACGAACCTCATACTGCTCGCGTTCAACCTGCTGCCCGCGCTGCCACTGGACGGCGGGCGCGTGCTGCGTTCCGCACTCTGGTACAGGTGGGGCGATCTCGCCTCGGCGACGCAGGTCGCGTCCGGGGTCGGACGCGGCTTCGGCTTCCTCCTCATTGGCCTCGGGCTCGCGATGCTCGTCCTCGAGGGAACGTTCAGCGGTGCGTGGCTCGCGTTCGTCGGCTGGTTCCTGCTCCAGGCCGCAACGGCGGAAGCCCGTTACGTCGCCACCGAGCAGGCGCTCGACGGTCTTCGCGTCCGTGACCTGATGATCCGTGAGCCAGTCACCGTCGAGGGCGAGCTCAGCCTCGGACGCTTCATGGACGAGGTGGCATGGTCGCGGCGCTACACGACCTATCCGGTGGTCGAGAACGACCGCCCGATCGGCCTCCTCGCATTCCGCTCCGTGGCCGTGGTGCCGCGGGATCAGTGGGACACGCGGCGGGTCCGTCGAGGCGATGATTCCACGTGAGCATGTCCCCCTGCTCACCGACGACGAGGCGGCCATCGACGCACTCGCCAAGCTCTCCACCAGCAACGTCAACCGCGGACTGGTCGTCGACGACGGCCGCCTGGTCGGCTTCCTCTCGATCAGCGATCTCGCAAGAGCGCTCGAGGTGAGGCGCCCATTCCGGCCGTCTGAGGGCTAGTCGCGGCCGGCCCATGTCTCGTCGCACGGATCCGGACTTCGGAACTGCGCAGACCTTCGACGAGCTGCCTTCGACCACGCCGCCGGCGCTCGTGCTCGAGCAGGAGGAGCGCCAGCACCGCAGCTCGTTCCGGCATGCTCGCGACCACGACATGCTCGTCGCTTGCGTCAGCGCCGCCGTCGACGGACCCGAGGCGGTGACGAGACTGATCGTCCTGCCGGTGGCGCGGCCGGCGGCGACCTTCACGTCACGCCGCCGGAGGGCGTGGCAGCTCGAGCGCAGCGGCGATGTCGGCGAAGACGTCCCGGTCGTGGAGGCTGTAGTGCTCGTCGAACTCCGGGGCGCCGTTCAGCTCGACCACGACGTAACCGCCGTCGACCGGAAGCAGGTCGATCCCGACGAAGTCGGTGCCGGCGGCGAGGCTGGCGGCGAGCGAGAGCGATGCTGCATCGTCGGGCAGCTCGAAGATGCGCTCGAGCGATCCGCCGAGCGCGACGTTCGTGCGCCACTCCCCGAGTGCTGCTATTCGCCTCGCCGCCCCCGCCACGCGACCGCCGGCGACGAGAACGCGGAGGTCGTGGCCGGGCGTGGGAAGGAGCTCCTGGACGAGCGCCCCGTGCGCTCCGAACCATCGTCGCTCGATGACGGTGCGCAGAGTCTCCTCGAGCTCGGCCTGTGTCCGGCAACGGAAGACGTCGAGCCCCCAGCTGCCGAAGCGGGGCTTGATCACGCATGGCACCGCGACCGCCGCGAGGGCGGCGAAGTCGGGCGCGTGGAACGATCGGGGTTGTCGCACGCCGGCTGCGGTCAACCGATTGCAGGTGACGAGCTTGTCGTGCACGCGGAGCAGCGCCTCGGCCGGGTTGAGGACGCGAACGCCGCGACCGGCGAGGGGGATCACGTTGTCGAGACCCGGCTCGACACCGTCGAGCGTGGGGAGCACGTCCAGGCGGACGAGCGCGACGTCGCCGGGCCCGAGGGACTGCAGCGCCTCGCTCGGTGAATGCAGTGCGGCGCGATACCCGAGCCCGCGCCATTCGGCTTCCAGCCTGCAGTTCGACTTCGTGGGCCCCCCGAGGATGGCTACACACGCCGTAGCTGCGGGCTGCCGGCATCTGATTCCGGGTCTTGCGCCAGTCGCCACCGGTCTCGCCTTCTCGCTCGGTGCCTCCAGCGTCGCGAGTCGGGTGGCGGGGCGCATCCGTAGCTGCGCCTGTTCCCGCTGCTGGCTTCTACGGATGGCCGATCGCGCCTCGACGCGGCCTGCCCTCGCAAATCGGGGTTTCGCCACATCACGATCCGCGAGCAGCCCGATGAGACGGCCGCGCGAAAGGTGGACGCTATGGGCGTGGGTGTATTGCATCGTGCATCGAACGTCCGGTCGAACGGGGTGGCCTTTGCCAATCGGGCAGAGGCGGGTCGGCTGCTCGGCGAGGCCGTGTTCGATTCGCACGCCTGCCTGGACGCGCCGCCGGGTGGGCTGGTCGTGGTCGGGCTCGCGCGCGGCGGCGTGGCCGTGGCCGCGGAGGTGGCGGCCCTGCGTCACGCTCCGCTCGACGCGCTTGCGGTGCGCAAGATCGGGCATCCCTGGCAGCCCGAGTACGCGATCGGAGCGGTCGCGCCGCGATGCAACCCATACGTCCGCTCCCACGACGGCCTCACCGAACTCGAACTCGCAGCGGCCGTCGAGGTAGCCCAAAGCAGGGCGGCGCTCCTCGACCAGCGGCTGCACGAGGCATACGCGCCGGTCCCGGTCGCGGGAGCGACATGCGTCCTCGTCGACGACGGGCTTGCGACCGGCGCCACGATGACCGCCTCCGTCCACTGGGCTCGTGCCGCAGGCGCGCGTCGTGTCGTGGTTGCCGTTCCGGTCGGAGCCGCCGCCACCGTGACCGCGATGGAGCAGGCGGCCGACGAGGTCGTCTGCCTCGAGACCTCGTCGGACTTCGGCGCCGTCGGGCTGTGGTACCGCGACTTCCCGCAGCTCTCGGATGCCGAGGTGATCTCGCTCCTGCGTCTGCGGCGGCAGCAGGATGCACGCCGCTGGGACGAGGAGATCCCGCTCGCAGGGACGTTCCACGCGGCCGACCTGGTGATGCCCCCTGCACCGGTGGGGTGGGTGCTCTTCGCCCATGGCAGCGGCTCGAGCCGGCGCAGCCCGCGGAACGTGCGTGTCGCGGGCGCGCTCAACGAGGCTGGCATCGCCACCATGCTCTTCGACCTGCTCACGCCCGCCGAGGAACGTTTGCGGCGAGATGTGTTCGACGTCGAGCTGCTCGGTCGTCGGCTCGCCGAGGCGACGCACTGGCTCGTCGGCCGTCCCGAGGTCGCCGGCCTGCCGGTGGGCTTTTTCGGTGCCAGCACCGGCGCGGCCGCCGCGCTGCTCGCGGCGGCTGACCACCCCGACATGATCGACGCTGTCGTCTCGCGTGGCGGACGCCCCGATCTCGCCGAGGCGAGGCTCGCCGACGTGCTCGCGCCGACGCTGCTCGTGGTCGGCGGCGCCGACGAGCTCGTGCTCGAGCTCAACCGCCGTGCAGCGAGGCGTCTGCGGTGCCTTCACGAGCTCCAGGTCGTTCCCGGGGCCACGCACCTGTTCGAGGAGCCCGGAACGCTCGAGTCGGTGTGCGCACTGGCGACACGCTGGTTTGTCAGACATCTGGCGGCCGCAGGCCAGCGTCTTCATCGCGGCCAGGTTCCCGACCACGTGCCCGTCTGAGTTCGCGCCGCCACGCCGCCCGATCGTCGGCTTCCCCGCAACGGCGTTGGGCGTCGTTACGGATGCCGTGGGTGTCGCCTTCCAATTCGATCTACAGGCCTTCGAGCCACCCGATGCCCGACGTCGATGCATCGGCGGCCCGCGGTGCGTACGAGCTCAAGCGACGCAGATGTCTGCGACGAGCGCGTCTGTCACGGAGATCAGATCGGCTGGGTCGATGCGCACCGAATGCTCGTGGGTGCCTGCCTCGAAGACCATCGACGGCGCGTCCTCGACGCGCACGTCCACGATCACGCGGTCGTCGGTGGCGCCTCCGAGCGGAGGCACCGCGCCGAGCTCGAACTCCGGGTAGGCGCCCGCCAGTACCCGCTCCGGTGCGAGCTGGACGTCCTGACGGTCCAGTGCCCGTCCCACCTTCTCGAGGTCGATGCGTTCGCTCGCCGGCAGGACGGCTCGTACGAACCCGTCCTCCGTGACGAGGACGAGTGTTTTCGCGACCTGGGCAGGATCGATGCCGATCACCCGTGCTTCGGCGGCGGCGGTCTCCGTGTGCCGATGGGGGATCACGTCGTACGAGACGTGCTTCGCGTCGAGGAGCGCGGTCAGTGAGTTGGATGATGCCAGCGTCTTCATCGCGATCCTCCTCGAGGGCGGCTGTGACGAGCAGGACGGATGGTGGCGTCGCTGCCGGGGTAGTAGATGCTCTCGCCGCCGTCGTCCCAGCGGACGCGGTAGCGCACGTGTCCGGGCGTTCCGAGGACATCGAGGATCTCGCCGATCCGCTCTGCGGCTCCGACGTGATGACCTGCGATGACGATGACGTCCCCCTTGCGGCCAGACTGGATACTCGCCGTCGCAAGACTCATGAGGCACTCCTTTCTCGTTCGCCTCCAGCGTCTCGCCGTTGTGCGCCCGGGGCATCGGGGAGCGCGCGGATCGGCAGGCTCGGTTTCGCCGTAGACCGTCGAAAGACTGCTCGGACGTGACGAGCGCGTCCTCGTATGAATCTGACCCCGTATGCGCTCCAGCCCTGGCCGACGGGGCGGTACATGTCGCGGTAGGAGCACCGAGATCGCGCGCCCACGCCCGGGCGGTGTAGCTTTGAGCTTCGTGTACCGAATGCTTACGGGCGCGCTCCTAAGCGCCGTCGTACTGGCAGCAGTCGCTGGCCTACCCGGTGACGCCAACGCGGACAAGGGATTGACGATCCCGAAGTACAGCCAGTATCCGGCGACGACCGTCCCCGTGAAGCGGGGAACACCGGCGCAGTGCCGCGGCGAGGCAGAATCGTTCAGCCGCGCCGCGAAGTCGTTCCTGCGTCCCTACCCCTCCGACACCGACATCTACCGTGTGCTCGCCCGCGTCCAGTTCACCGCGTTCTTGGCACACCGATGCGACACGGCCATCCTCCGCCAGGCCGTCTGGCGTCAGCTCACGGCGAAGCAGCTGAAAGACGTGCTCGCGTTCTTCGGGTTCATGGGTGACGTCGGGCGGCAGCTCGCGAAGGCTCCGCGGCACTGAGCGCCACCGCCCGGCGCTGTGCGTCGGGGGTGGCCGAGCACGGGAACCGTCGGCGTACGCTTCGAGGCATGACGCGCGCGTCCGTTGTCGGAGGAGACCCACCTGGGATCGTCCGCAATCGCCCCCGTCTTGGGCTGCGTGCGACCAGGGGGCCTCGCGGCTTCGGAAGCTCGAACGTGCCCGCGCCGTGTCCACCCGCCGAAAACCGCAGGGCGTGCCCCCACCGGTGCCCCTCACGTTTCGGCGGCTGATCGCGTCAACCTGGGCAACGTCGGCATAGACTCGCTCCGGTGTCGACGTCCGCGGCGACTGAACAGCACGCCGCCCGCCTGCTCGTCGATGGCCGGTACACGGATGACCGCCACGAGGTCTCGACAGCGTGGGTCTGGGAGATGCCCGGCTCCGCCCGTTGACGGCTCACCGATGGCGGTTCCTCTCCACGACGCACGCGAGAGAACGACTATGGTCTCGGGATCGTCACGCAAGGGGCGGGGCGAGGACATAGGGGGAGTGACATGCGCAAGCTGGTTGCTGGGGCGGCGATCGCCGGTCTCGTCATGATGGGCGGCGGCAACGCCTTCGCTGGGGAAGTCACCGGTCAGGGTAAGCCGACTCCGGTAGCCAACCCTGACTCGGGTGGCCGGTTCGTGGCCGGATCGATCTGTGCCTTCAACGGGCTGGACGACGGCTCCGAAACAGGCAATCCCGTGACGCCGGGTGTCGTGCAGTCGTTCGGGTCCCTCGTGGCCGGGTTGGCCCAGGAGGCCGGTGGGGCGGGGTCGTTCGCCCACGTGATCCACGACGAGGGTCCTGGCACCAACTGCCACGGCTTCGCCAGCGGTGGCGGCGAAGAGTAGCTCTCGGTCACCCGCAACATCCGAAGGGCCGCTCTCCCAGGGGAGCGGCCCTTCGCCTTTGAACGGACTCGAACATCCCTGCACAGAGCCGTCTTTTGCGTCCAAGGTGTGCAGGAGGATGTGCACAGCCTTCCCGGGGCGGGGTCAGAGAGACCCGGCTGCTACCGCAGAGCGGGCGGGTGATTCTTGGGGCGCAAACCCGCGGGCTGCATAGATCAATTTCCAGGATTCGGAGCGACTCGTTCATGCCTAGCTCCGTAGCCGTTCCCGCGGACAACCGGGCGGCGGGTGCGGGAGCCGAACACCGAGTCAGGCAGGACGACGGGCACAACAACCGTGCACCGCTGACGGGTCTGGTCCCCCGATCCCTGACAACTTGGAAGCCCGCGTGGGAAGCACAGCACCCGAACGGCAACCCGACTTTGGGCGTGACCCGCTACCCGGCTACCGTGAATGATCTTGTTGCCACGACCTGTCCGTCGAGGGAGACGCGGCACGCGTAGGCACCTGCCGTGAATGTGGTCGGAGCGGTGGTCCACCCCCAAACCGGCCAAAGGGTGTCCGTGATCCGCTTGCCAGTAAATGAGTAGATCAAGGCACCGGTACTGTCGAGGAAATCGACCTTCGGGACCGAGCCGACGTGGTGTGTGACGTAGAGGCTGCAGACGATGACGCCGGTTGCCGGAAGCCCGGAGGCGCTCTCGTCCTTCCGGCAGATGCCGTTCTTATACGAGCCGATCGTGTCTTGGCCAGCGCATACGGTGAGGTCAACGACATCGCCGGTCGGCCCAACGGTGCGGAAGGGGATAGTCACCTTCACCGACCCCAGGACGAAAGTGCAGGTCCAAGCACCGGCCGGGAGCGGCAGGTCGGTGCCGAGGTTGTACGCGAACCACGCCGGGAACACGCCTCGATATACACGAGTCGGGCGCCAGTTGCCGACTGGCCCACCGTCATAGGAGAGCCGGTAGCGAAGAGTCGCAGGACGATTGGCGACGACGTTAGCGGAGCACGCAACCCGGTTCGTCGACAATGGGGCACCGCGCGCGTCGCGAGTGCACCGTTGAAGACGACGGCTGAAGAACTCGTACGGGCAGACCCTCGGTAGAGCAATACGGCCCAGAGCAGGCGCCGACTGCCGGACGGCTGCGCTGAGAGGCTCGCCAGCACCAAAGGCAACGCCCGACCCCAACCCAACGATGGTGAGAATCACGACGATCGAGACCGCGATCCCGTTCCGCGCATCACGGAGGCGCGTCAACCCGCTCCGGGCCTGAGGACTTCTCATGAGGGCTTCAGGGTACGACTGTCATCTAATGGCTGCCTAACCGCGCTCGAGCCGACGGATTCGGCACGTCAAGGTCTTAGACTCCCGCCGTCAAGGGCGAAGGAGGGCGGTCGGACACGCTCATGGGCGACTGGTGCGGGCGATGAGGGTCGACCGTCAAACCGCGGAGGCGAGAAACGAGCGCGCCAGGCACAGGGGCTACGCGACATCGTCGACGCACTCGTCGCTTCGGGCGAGAAGAACCTGATCGTGATGGGGGACTTGAACAAGGGCCCGACGGTCAAGGGAATCCCTCGAAACACTTCGCCCCGCTCTATGCCCCGAGCAGCCCCTCGTCGATGTGTTTTCTCTCCCGGCCTTCGACCCTGGGCCGAAACCAGGAACCTTCCAGAGCTGCTCCACGACGAACCGGATCGACTACATCTTCGTCAGCAAGAACCTCGCACCAAAGGTCGTTAGTGCAGGAATCGAGCGACACGGCCTGTGGGGAACTCCCTCGAACAAGAATCCGCCGCAAGCCTGGGAGATCTATCCCGTCATCATCAGCTCGGGCCAGGCGGCCTCAGATCACGCAGCGGTCTTCGTCGACATTGAGGTTTGATCCCTGACGGGGTGACGTCCTTCACGGGCTTCGCCGCGTCCGGGATCGCGCGCCAAGCCTGACGTTCAGAGCGCGCGGGACTCCTGCATCGGTTGCAGAGGCGCGCTCTGAGCCCGAGAAACTCCGCTGCTACCGCAGAGGGGGCGGGTGCTCCGCGGGGCGCCACGGCCCCGCCCTCCGTTGATCCACCAGCGATCGGAAGGTGTCTTCAGCTAGCCCACCGGCCCCGTGCATGGCATCGTCTAGATCGGACTTGGAGGGCGACCCCGCCAGCGACGAGGGAGGTATGTATGTACGCGGTGGTCGGCAGGAGCACGATTGAGGACTTTGACCAGGCGAGGAAGTTCTTGAGGGAGGAAGGCATCCCGCGCCTCTCCCAGATGCCGGGTTTCGTCAGCGGTCATTGGGTACGTCTTGGTGAGAACGACGGTGCCTCAATGATCATCTTCGAGACGGAGGAGGCGGCGCGAGCAGCGAAGGAGCGGTTTGAGGCAGACCCGCCGCCTTCGGTGACGCCGGTCAGCATCGAGATTGGCGAGGTGCAGGAGCACGCGTGAGTTCCCCGCTCAGGGGTACAGCAATGGCCTAGACCAACGACCCGTGTAGCGCGTTCGGCTTCAGCGGAGACTTGATTCTGCGTTGCCCGGGGGATGGGGGACGCGTTTGATAGGCCGCAGGGCCCGCCGGACAGCTGGGGATAGCTGGTTTCCGGCGGGCCCGTGCGGCAATACGGTGCGCCGTCTCGTCCCGGGGGAGGGGAACAGAGATGTCGGCGCCGCCGCAATCAGAAGTGTTGCACCTCTGGCCGCCAAAGGCGTTCACCGCCAGCAAGAAACCTCTTGAGCCAGGGCGGTGTTCCCGACCGGAGGCGATCCTCCGTGTGCTCGAGGACCGTCACGAGGAACTGGCGCAGCTGCGGGCGACGCTCTTACAGGAGCATGTCTGGCGGAAGCACAAAGGGCTCTAACCGCTCAACACCGGGTCGGCCTCCCAGTCGGCCTCGCGCTCCTTGGAGAACGAGCTTCGCCAGCCACTCCCTCTCCCGCTCGACCGCGGAGACCTTCCGGTGCGCGCTC
Source organism: uncultured Actinomycetes bacterium (assembly GCA_963739405.1). Lineage (GTDB taxonomy): Bacteria > Actinomycetota > Thermoleophilia > Gaiellales > Gaiellaceae > Gaiella. The sequence goes on from CAVUAH010000015.1 coordinate 340,419, forward strand.
GGACGCGGCTCTTCGTGGAGGCCGTGCTCGTCTTCGGCCATCGCTCCTCCCCCGATCTGGAGGAACAACACTAGGCGAGGCGGACCCGCCGCCCCCGCCATCACAACTCCGAAACCCCGGCGTTACCGGTCCGGCATTTCAGGCGATCGTCGACGAACGGGCTCATCGCATTTCGGTACGGTGGCGCATATGGCCGAGGTGGTCGAGACACATGACCTCACCGCGCCTTCACAGAATGGCTGGGCGGTGGACTACCGGATCCGGCGCGAGGATGGCGAGGAACTCCACGCCGAGGTTCGGTGTTGGGACAGGGCCCGCGCCGCTGCCGAACAGTCAGCAAACGCTGACGCTCTCGCGGCGATCGCGGATCGGGGCAACGCTGCGGCGCTCCAGTATGCGGAGTCAGTGGAGTCCCCAGCGACGCGTGGCGCGGTGTTGATTTCGATCTGGTTCGACCCTGCTGACGAGGGCAATCTGCGCCATCGAGTGAGTTACGAGCGCGCTCCCGCGTAGGCGACTCGGACGAGACAGATCCGTTAAGGGGGCCCCACCCTTGTGCCCGAGCTTCTTGATGGCCGGAGCGGTCGGCGCCTACGTCGTCGCTGACCGGGTTGGCTAGGTTCGTGGCTCGGTTTGGCTGTCAGTTGCTGGCACCGGTAGCCGCCGGGGCCGGAGCCGGATCCGCATAGCGATGCGGTTTGTCGGTTCAGGACGGTCGCTGTCTGTTCGCGCACGGTCCTTGCCATGCAGAGGGTCGAGGGTTCGAGTCCCTTCATCCGCTCTTGGAAAGGCCCCGGAAACGGGGCTTTTCTGTTGCCGAAGGTGGACACGGAGAAGTTGCTTTGCAACCGGGGCTGCTGCAACCGGGAAGCGCACAGTCGTCCGATTCTGACGCGATCCTCGTCGGGTGGCCAACGTGCTCACAATCCGCGATAACGCTACGCGCGGAGATACAGCTCGAGCGCCGGCGCGACGTGGCGCAGTTCCCGCAGCGCTCTGGTCTCGAGTTGACGCACGCGCTCCCGCGTGATCCCGAGCTCGACTCCGACCTGCTCCAGCGTCCGTCCCAACGAGCCGTCCAGACCAAAGCGAAGCACGAGGACGCGCTGGAGCCGGGGCTTGAGCTGCGCTAGCGCCCGGGCGAGCTCCGTCGAGCGCAACCGGAGCGCCGTCTCGGCCTCGGGGTCGAGGGCCGACGTGTCTTCGATGAGATCTCTCATCACGCTCTCGCCGTCGCCGACGGACGTCTCGAGGCTGACGTGCTCCTGCACCAGGTCGAGCAGCTCCTGCACACGCAGCGGCGCGAGCTCGGTCTCGACGGCGATCTCGTCGATCGACGGGTCGCGGTTCAGCTGCTGCCCGAGCGCACGCCGGGCGCGCTGAATCCTCCGCACCTGGTCGGCGACGTGGACGGGCAGCCGGATCGTCCGGCTCTGCTCGGCGAGCGCACGGTGCACCGCCTGCCGGATCCACCAGGTCGCGTAGGTCGAGAGCTTGAAGCCCATCGTCCAGTCGAACTTCTCGACGGCGCGGATCAGCCCGAGATTGCCCTCCTGGATCAGGTCGAGGAGAGGCACGTCGGCACGCGCGTAGTTCCGCGTGATCGACATCACCAGCCGCACGTTCGACTCGATCAGCTTCTGCTTGGCGAGCACGTCCCCCTCGTCCTTCCGCCGGGCGAGCTCGCGCTCCTCGACCGGCGTCAGCAGCCTGCCGTCGCCGATCGCCCGCACGTACAGCTTCAGCGGATCCTGGACGACCTCCTCGGGCTCGGGTTCGTCCTGCGGCTCTGCGATGTTGTCGAAGACGGGGTCGGCTGCGTTCTGCACCACGTGATTCACGCCGTGAATCGCGCGTCGGTCGCCATCACCCGAGCAGGCGCTCCAACGAGCGCAAGACTCCGAACCATCCCCATTCAGTCCCCCTCACTTGGGAGTTGGGCCGCCCCAACCCCCCGCCACTAGCCAACCGCGGGAGGGTAGCCCCATTCCGTTGCGCCCTGGCTGGCCGAAGGTCCGGCCTTGTCCCATCCCTTCCTGGGGTCATTCGATCACGACGCCGAACACCCCCGCCATCGCCTAGGACGTCATGACCGCTGGCGCGGCGTTGCGCCGTTGGTATCTGCAGAAGGTCAGGGCGGTCGTACGTCGCGAGCGCAGCCTGGCGATTGCCCGGTGCAGCTCGTCGAGCGCTCATATCCACGGAAATGCACGCGCTACGCTCGAGCGCATGACCCCTTTGCCCTCGTCCATGCGCGCCGTCGTCCTGGACGCGGTCCCCGCACCGCCCGAGGCGCTCGTCGTCCGCGAGCGCCCCATCCCCCGGCCCGAGGCGGGCTGGGTCCTCGTCGAGGTCAAGGCCTTCGGCCTGAACCGCTCCGAGCTGAAGACCCGGCTCGGCCTGGCCGACTCCGACGTCACGCTCCCGCGCGTGCCCGGGATCGAGGCGACCGGCGTCGTCGCCGCCTGCCCCGGCGGCGAGCTCGCCGCCGGCCAGCAGGTCGTGGCGATGATGGGCGGGATGGGCCGCAGCTTCGATGGCGGCTACGCGGAGTTCACGTGCGTGCCGGTCGCGCAGGCGATCCCGTTCCGGAGCGAGCTGCCGTGGACGACGCTCGGCGCCGTACCGGAGATGCTGCAGACCGCGTACGGCGCGCTGACCGTCGGGCTCGACGTGCAGCCCGGTCAGACGCTGCTGATCCGCGGCGGCTCGTCGTCGGTCGGCCTGACCGCCGCGATCCTCGCCAAGCGCCGCGGCCTGACCGTGCTGGCCACGACGCGGTCGGAGGCCAATGCCGGCGCGCTGCGCGAGGCGGGTGCCGACCACGTCGTCGTCGACGACGGCGCGATCGCGCCGCGGGTGCGCGAGCTCGTGCCCGGCGGCGTGGACGCGACCCTCGAGCTCGTCGGCACACCGACACTGCGCGACAGCCTCGAGGCCACCCGCGTCCACGGCGTCGTCTGCGCAGCGGGGTACCTCTCCAACGAGTGGATCGTGCCCGACTTCTACCCGTCCGGCTTCCTGCCCAGAGGCGTGCGTCTCAGCGGCTATTTCGGCGACGCGTCCGATCTGCCACGAGCCGTCCTCCAGACCTTCCTGGACGCCGTCGCCGTCGGCGAGGCGACGGTGCCGATCGCCAGGACCTACACCATGGATGAGATAGCGACCGCCCACGACGACATGGAGCACGACCGGGTCGCGGGCAAGCTGGTCGTCGCGACCGGGCGCTGAGGCATACGGGCGGGGAACGGAGAGCGTCTCGGGAGGAGCGGTTTGCGCGCCCGCGCGGAGGGGCATGGAGGGAGCGCCCGCGGGGTGGTGCTGCTCACCTATCTCCCAGCGTCCTGACCGCCCGGTCAGCATCGAGCTCGGCGGGTGCACGAGCAGGCGTGATTCTGGAGGCACGACGGGATTGACCGTCGGACGCCTTCGTGGGACACTCTTTGGCGAACGACGGGGAGAGGGGACAAACGGGGGAGTGTTCCGTCGATGCGGCGGACGGTGATGTGGAAGTGGTTCCCGACACCGGGTCGGGCCGTGACCGCATTTTCCCCTCTCCCCGCACCTAGTAATGCGTGGCATCTGGTGATGTCATTCCCGGTCAGTCTGGGACGAGCGGGGACGAGGTGATCGCAGCGGCTGCTCAGCGGAACACGCTGAGCGGCATGAGCATCCCCACGTTCCAGACACCCGCGTCGACGATCTCGTGGATCCGCAGATCGCCGGCGAGGCTGCAGAGGACGTAGGCGTCCTCGCGCTCCAGGCCGTGCTCGTCGACGAGCCAGGTGATCATGTTGCGGACCGCGGTCTTCGCGCCTTCCATGAGGTCGGCGTCGATTCCCATCGTGCCGTGGTGCGGCCCGGTGTCGCCGACCGCGTGCGGGACGTCGAACGCGGGGCCGGCGATCGACCGCTTGTGCAGCCCGAACCGGAGTGTCGCCTGCATCGCGCATTCGATCGCGCTGACGCATACCTCGCCGTCGCCCTGGGCCGCGTGCGAGTCACCGCATGAGAACAGCGCGCCCTCGCACCAGATCGGGAGCCAGAGCGTCGAGCCCACGACGAGATGGCGACAGTCGACGTTGCCGCCGCCCATGTGGGGTGGGAACGGCGACTGCGCGCCCGGTTCGTCGGTGGTGACCCCCATCGTCCCGAGAAACGGGTCGAGCCGCACCTCGACGCCCGGCGCGACCGCAGCGGTCGATCCGCTCCGCAGGTCGAACGTCTTCAGGAACGGCTCGGGGAAGTCGTCGGCGAGGAGACCGAAGCCGGGGATGACGGCCGTCCAGCCCCACGGCCCCGGCGTGAGCTCCAGGACTTCCACCTCGAGGGTGTCGCCCGGCTCGGCTCCCTCGACGAAGATCGGGCCGGCCAGGTTGTAGATCGTGTCGAAGTCCCACGCGACGTCGTCGATGGTCGAGCTCTCGGAGACCTGACCCTCGCCGGTGATCGGCAGGTCGAGATGGACGACATCGCCCGCGCGAATCCGCAGCGTCGGCGCCCTGCTCCGGTCCCAGTCGTGGTGGACGTCCGCCGTCCCGAGCCGGTGTTCGTTGCCCATGAGCCCTCCTGTCTTCCGACGGTCTCCTGTCACCGTGACGTGCGCGCCGGCGCGCCGCGCCGCCGTTCGTCCTGCGTTGCCTCATCATCACCGATGGGAGTCGACCGGGTCATGGCGCTCGATCGCGGCGAGGATCGCCTCGTGCTGCGCGACGTTCTCCTCGAGCAGGCGGTCGCTCTCGAAGAGGACGATCCACGTGAGGTCACGCTGAAAGCTCGGGTGGAGCGAGGAGGCGCCGACGGAGGAGCTGTTCGCGGCGGCGAAGCACCCGTACACGCAGGCGCTCCTCTCGGCTGCGGTCGTCCCCGACCCGGTGGAGCAGCGGACGCGCAAGCGCATCGTGCTCGAGGGGGACATCCCGAGCCCGCTCGCGCCTCCGTCCGGGTGCCGCTTCCGCACCCGCTGCCCGCTCGCCGCCCGCTCCGCGCCCCGGTCGGTGGACGAGGAGCCGGAGCTCCGAGTCGTCGGTCGCGACCACCTCGTCGCGTGTCACCTGGTCGGTCCCGACGGCGCAGCGCCGGCCGACCTCGACGTCAGGGTGGGAACCGCATGACCCCGTTCACCACGCGGCCCGAGCTCAAGGGCACCTTCGGGATGGTCACGTCGACGCACTGGCTCGCGACCGCGGCCGGGATGGCGGTGCTGGAGCGGGGCGGGAACGCGTTCGACGCGGCGGTCGCGACCGGCTTCACGCTCCAGGTCGTCGAGCCGCACCTGAACGGCCCCGGCGGCGACCTGCCCGCGATCTTCTGGTCGGCAGAGCGCGGCGAGCCCCTCGTGCTGTGCGCGCAGGGCGTCGCACCGCGCTCGGCGACCATCGAGCGCTACCGGGCCGACGGGCTCGACCTCGTGCCGGGGACGGGCCTGCTGGCGGCCTGCGTCCCGGGGGCGTTCGGCGGATGGCTGGCGCTGCTCGCCGAGCACGGCACGTGGCGCCTCGCCGACGTGCTCGAGTTCGCGATCGGGTACGCGGACGACGGCTACCCCCTCGTCCCGGGAATCCCGTTCACGATTCGCGCGGTGGAGCAGTTGCTGCTCGGCTGGCCGGGCTCTGCCGAGCTCTACCTACCGGCGCCCCAGCCCGGCTCCGTCTTCCGCAACCCGGCGCTCGCGGCGACGTATCGCCGGATCGTCGAGGAGTCGCGCGGCGGCTCGCGGGAGGAGGAGATCGAGCGCGCGCGGCTGCTCTTCTACGAGGGCTTCGTCGCGGACGCGATCGACCGCTTCTGCGCGGCGAACGGAGGGCTTCTCGACGGTCACGACCTGGCGACCTGGCGCGCGACGTTCGAGCGGCCGGTGACGTACGACTTCCACGGGCTGACCGTCTGCAAGACGCCGCCCTGGGGGCAGGGGCCGGTCTTCCTCCAGCAGCTAGCTCTCCTCGCCGGCTTCGACCTGGCCGCGGCGACCGACGCCGAGTACGTCCACACGGTCGTCGAGTGCGCCAAGCTCGCCTTCGCCGACCGCGAGGCGTTCTACGGCGACCCCGATGCCGTCGACGTCCCGCTCGAGCGGCTCCTGTCGACGAAGTACTCCGACGAGCGGCGCAGACTCGTCGGCGAGGACGCGTCCGCCGAGCTGCGGCCCGGCGGTGGGCGGCTGCCGACCCTCGTCACCGCCGCGGTGGACCTCGGCGCCGGCGAGCCCACCCGCGCGGTCGGCTCGGGCGACACCGTCCACCTCGACGTCGCGGACCGGTTCGGCAACCTCGTCTCGGCGACCCCGAGCGGCGGGTGGCTGCAGAGCTCGCCCGTGATCCCGGAGCTCGGCTGGCCGCTCGGGACGCGCGCGCAGATGTTCTGGCTCGAGGAGGGCCTGCCGTCCTCGCTTCGCCCCGGGACCAGGCCGCGGACGACGCTCTCGCCGTCGCTTGCGCTTCGCGACGGCAGCCCGTACCTCGCATTCGGGACGCCCGGGGGTGACCAGCAGGATCAGTGGCCGCTGCACGTCTTCCTCCGGCACGTGGTCTTCGGCGACGACCTCCAGGCGGCGATCGACGCTCCGAGCTTCCACACCGACCACTTCCCGTCCTCGTTCCATCCGCGACAGTCCGCGCCGCTCTCGCTGGCGCTCGAGGAGCGGTGGGGCCGGGAGGTCGCCGAGGACCTGCGCCGACGCGGCCACGACGTCGAGATGACCGGCCCCTGGTCGCTCGGGCGCGTCGGCGCGGTCGCCCGCGGCGCGGACGGTCTGCTGCGTGCCGGCGCCGACGCGCGCGGGGTGCAGGGCTACGCCGCGGGCCGCTGAGCGCCCACGTCCCACGGACGAGCATCCGCCTACGCGACGAGCGGCATGACCTCGGACGCGAACCGCTCGACCGCCGCGAGCGGCACGATCAGCCAGTCCAGGCCGATGCGGTCGGTCATCTCGCGCACGCGCTCGGCCAGTCGCTCCGGCGGGCCGATCAGCACGTAGGGGCAGTCGCCGAGCGGGCGCGGCGCGAGCCCGACCCGCGCGCAGAGGGCGGCCTCCTCGTCGTCGACCGCGCCGCCGTCGCAGACCACGAGCGCGCTCAGCAGGAGCGATGCGGTCAGGTGACGCGGGCCGGAGCGGGCCACACGTGCCGAGGCGACGAGTTCGCCGGTGCTGGTGAGGAGCGGCCGCTGGAACTGGTTCGCGCCTCGTCGGGGAGGGGGTGCGAGGTCGACGTGGTCGGCGCACTCGGCCGGCGAGCTCGAGGACGGTCTCGACCCGCCGCCGAGCAGGAGGCGCGGTGGGTCGGGCGGTGCCGGTGCAAGCGGGAGGTCGACGGCGCCGACATGCGAGCCGTGCTGGGTGACCCACCCCTCGTCGAAGAGCGTGCGCGCCATCCGTGCGGCCTCGGCGAGGCGCTCGATCCGCGCATCGATCGGGGGAAAGCGCAGCCCCAGCGCCTCGAACTCGGGGCGCGACCAGCCGGCGCCGAGCCCTGCGTAGACGCGCTCGCCGCCGTGGATCGTCGCGAGGTTGGCGAAGCGCCGGAGCAACGGCAGGGGATGCCCGAAGCCCACGTTCGCGACGAGCGTGGCGATTCCCAGCCGATCGGAATGCGCCGCGACGGTGGTGAGCACGGTGAGGCAATCGGCCGCCATCCGCGCCAGCGGATCGCCGGGGGGCGGGCCGGGCAGGAAGATGTGGTCACCCTGGACGACCCCCGCGACGCCGAGCTCGTCGAGCCTCCGCGCGAGGTCGGCCGCATCCGATCCGTAGTACGCCCCGGGCCCCGCCCACGGCAGCGAGACCCAGAGCTGCGTCACGCGGCTCTGCCCCGGTGGACCGCGACCGGCAATGACACGAACAGCCGTGCGAGCTCGTAGGGTGTGCCCGGAAGCACGGCTCCGACCGTATCATGAACTAGAACCTTGGTTCTGAGATGACATCCTCCGACATGCTCGCCGACCGACCGAAGCAGCGCCGCAGCCGCCTCTCGGCCGAGCGCGTGCTCAACGCCTCGCTCGAGCTGCTCGAGGAGAACGGCTTCGACGCGTTCACGGTCGTCGACGTGAGCAAGAGGGCCGGGATGTCGGTCGGCGCGATCTACGCCCGCTTCGGGAACAAGGAGAGCATGCTCCGCGCGGTTCACGCCTACGGCATGGAACGCATGGTCGAGGAGCACACCGTGGTCGCCGAGGCAGCCGGGCGAGAGGCGAGCGACCTCCGCAGGAGCGTCCTCGAGGCGGTGGAGATGGTCGCCGCGGTGTTCCGCGGCAACGAGAGCCTCCTGCGCGCGTTCATGCGTCTCGGAGCGGTCGACGAGGTCGTCTCGGAGCGCGGCTCCGCGAGCAGCAGGGACCTGGCGAGGCGGTTCAAGGAGACGGTTCTCGCGCACCGCGCCGAGCTCGTCCATCCGAGCCCGGAGACCGCGGTCGATGTCGCGTACCGGATGGCGTACTGCACGTTCGCGCGTCGGGTGATGGACGGACCTGCGTACGAGAGCGACCTCGTCGTCACGTGGCCCGAGCTCGTGGCCGAGGTCGGGGCTGCGTGCAGTGCCTACCTGCTCGAGCCTCGCGGCGCCGCGCCGGCCTGACCGCGGGCCGATCCCGACCGCGTCGAATCGCCCGGAGGCGGCAAGTCGCGTCCGCAGATTATGAACTAGAACCTTGATTCTGTATTCTCGTTTGCGTGACCGGGCTCTCGGGAGCGGAACCGACGCAGAAGCGCAGCCGGCGCTCGGCCGAGCGCGTGCTCGACGCCTCGCTCGAGCTTCTCGCCGAGAACGGCTTCGAGGCGTTCACGGTCGCGGACGTCAGCCGCCGCGCAGGAGTCTCGGTCGGGGCGATCTACGCGCGCTTCGGCAGCAAGGAGAGCCTCCTGCGCGCCGTGCACGCTCGGGCGATGGACGTCATGACCCGCGAGCACGCCGCGAGCGACCGACGGGCCGCGCCGACCGGTACTCTGGGCGAGTCGGTCGTCGACGCTGTCGAGATCGTCGCAGGCGTCTTCGACCGCAACCGCGATCTCCTGCGGGCGTTCATGCATCTCGGTGCGGTCGACGACGTCATCTCCGAGCGCGGCTCGGAGAGCAGCCGGGAGCTCTCGCGCCAGTTCCAGGCGATCGTGCTCGAGCATCGCGACGAGATCGGGCATGCCGACCCGGACACAGCCGTCGACATCGCCTTCCGGATCGCGTACTGCACCTTCGCGCGGCAGATCATGTACGGCCCCGAGTTCGAGAGCGATCTGCCCGTCTCGTGGGAGGAGCTCGTGCCCGAGATGACAGCCGCCTGCCTGGCGTACCTGCTGCGGGGCGGGCCGTCAGTCGGTCGTCGTGCCCCGGGATGCGACCTAGCCGTCGGCGAGCCGGCCGCCTTGACGGACCCGCACGTGGGCGGTATAAAAGTCCGAATCCGAACCTTGATTCGGAATTGAAAGGAACGAGACGATGCGACTGGGGACGACGACGTTCTCCTTCACGAACGAGTGGCTGACGCGTCGCTTCACACGCACGGAGCTGCTGGAGCGCGCGGCAGCGCTCGAGCTCGGCCCCGGGCTCGAGGTCGTCGGCCACCAGCTGTGGCGCGGTTATCCCGAACCTCGATCGCGACGAGATCACGGCCTTCCGGCGCCTGTGCGACCGGCTGGCGTTCGAGCCCGCCGCGATCGGCGGGTACGTCGACCTGCTCCGTCGGCCCGACCGCGCGCTGTCCGTCGACGAGGCCGCCGCCGAGCTCGAGGCGCAGATCGTCACGGCGACAGGACTGGGCTTCCCGCTCCTCCGCCTCCACGCCGGCATCCCCGTCGCAGCGATCGAGCGCGGCGCGCTCGGGCGGCCGAGCGCTCCGGCGTCGTCCTCGCGACCGAGGTGCAGGGTGGCCAGACACCGGACGACCCGGCGGTCCAGGCGATCCTCGAGTGCCGGGAGCGACTCGGCCCGGTCATCGCCCTCGTGCTCGACTTCAGCGTCTCGATGACGGCCGTTCCGGCCTCGTTCGCCGACGCGGTGCGCCGCGCCGGCATGCCGGCGAACGAGCTCGCGGACATCGTCTCGCTCTGGGACGGCGGCGCGCCGACGGGCGAGGTGCTCGCCGCGATCGGCGCGGCCGCCGCTCCGACCGCGGCGCAGGACGAGGCCCGCGCAGGGTTCTTCCGCTTCGGCCGGCAGGCACCCGAGGCCTGGCTGCCGCTCGTCCCGGTCGTCGCCCACGCACACGCCAAGTTCTGGCAGCTGGACGAGACGGGTGACGAGCCCACCGTCGACAACGCGGCATTGTTCGCGTGCTCCGCGACGGCGGCTTCGACGGCGTGGTCGCGAGCGAGTGGGGCGGCAGCGCGTGGGTCGACGTCGACGACGTGGACGCCTTCGAGCTCGTCCGTCGCCATCAGCGCGCTGCTCGGCGGTCTGCTCGCAGACGCCGGCCGGAGACGCTCACGTCATGAGTTCAACCAACCGACCTCGCAACAGGTCAAGGAGGGAACCCGAGATGACCCGAAAGAAGGCCTCGAGCACGCGCCTGGCGATGCTCTCGGTGGCCCTGGTCGGTGACGACGGCGGTCGCGCTGGTCGCGGGTGTCGCCGTGACGAGCGCCAACGACCCGCGCGACGGTGACTTTCAAGGTCCTCGCCCAGTCGAACGGTCAGGGCAACCCGCAGCTGCAGGCGATCTTCGACAGCGTTCCAGCAGCTCAATCCGGACATCAAGATCGACGCGACCTACCTGCCGATCGGGACGACCTACGCGAACACGCTGCGGACGCAGCTGCAGAGCGGCAACGGCCCCGACGTCTTCTACGTCACGGCCGGCTCCGGCGGGCTCCAGTCGGTGCTGCCGCTGGCGAAGGCGGGCTACGTCGCCGATCTCTCGAAGCAGCCGTGGGTCAAGACGCTGCCGCTCGCGCCCGCGAACAAGCCGTTCTTCTGGCGCCAGGGCAGGCTGACCGCGCTGCCGTTCGCAGTCGTGCCCGGTCGGCGTCATGTACCACACGGACGTCCTGGCCGACCTCGGGCTCGAGGTCGCCGAAGACGATGACGCCAGTTCCTCGCCGCGTGCCGCACGGCCAAGGCGAAGGGCAAGTACTTCCTCAACCTCGCGGGCGCGTCGGCGCAGAACGCCTCGCTCTTCGCGACGGTGGTCGCGACGAGCTACGTGCTCGCAAAGGATCCGGGCTGGAACCTCAAGCGGATCACCGGCAAGACGACGTTCGCGGGCACGCCCGACGTGGCAGCTCGACGCTCCAGCGGATCGTCGACATGAAGAACGCCGGCTGCTTCCCGCCGGGCGCCGAGGCGAACGACAACATCCCGGCGACGCCGGGCTTCGTCTCGGGTCAGGTCGTGAGCTGGACGCTGCCGTCGTCGATCGTCGGGCTGCTGAAGGGCTTCAACAAGGAGGCGAAGTACAACTTCTTCGCGATGCCCGGCGCGACCGCGGCGGACACCCGCGTCAACGCGTCGCCGACCGACGCGTTCGCCGTCTGGTCGAAGTCGCCGAGCAAGGCGGCCGCGTTCAAGCTGATCAGACTACATGTCCACCCCCGCCGCCACGGGCCGCTACGCGGCGCTGACGGGCGCCGTCTCGCCCTACCAGGCCGCGACCGGCAAGCACATCCTCTTCGAGCTGCGTGGGCTCAAGCGGGTTCCTCGCGGTGAACTCGAAGGTCTTCCCGCTGATGAACCTCGAGCTGGCCGAACCCGCAGGTCGTCGAGATGCTCGGCAAGGACGTCCAGGGCCTGCTCACCGGGCAGAAGACCGTCGCCCAGACGCTCGCGGACCTCGACGCCGCCTGGAGCGGCAAGTAGGACGAGCGCACGACGGTGTCCGGATCGGGGCGGCCGCGCGGCCGCCCCCGACCCGAGCCGTGCGCCGAGCGACACCATGTCGACGTCTCCGAGCCCGCCACGCCCGCTCGCGGCGCCGCCGCCGAGGCGGCGGCAGCGTGCCGTGGGTCTGGGTCGCTCCCGGCCGTCGTCGTCGTCCTCGCCTTCCGCTACGTCGCGACGGGCGCCGGGACGTGGTACGCGTTCACCGACTGGGACGGGATCAGCCGCCACGCCAACTGGGTCGGGCTCGACAACTTCCGCAAGATCCTCGACGACCCGGCGTCGCGCGGAGCGCTCAAGAACACGCTCGAGCTCGCCTTCGCGTTCGTCGTCGTCTCCAACGTGATCGGGCTGGCGCTCGCGCTCGGCGCTGCAACGCACGATCAAGACTCGCGGGCTCCTGCGGGCGATCTTCTTCCTGCCGGTCGTGATGAGCTCGCTCGCCGTCTCGTACGTCTGGCAGTTCATCTTCAGCTACACGGGCCCGCTCAACGGCCTGCTCGACGCCGCTCGGGCTCGATCGCTGGAAGCGCGCCTGGACGGGCGACCCGACGTGGGCGCTGTGGACGATCTTCGTCGTGCTCGTGTGGCAGTTCGTCGGCCTCTCGATGGTCATGTACCTCGCCGGCCTCGAGGGGATCCCGGAGGAGCTCGACGAGGCGTCGGCGGTCGACGGCGCGTCGACGTTCCGACGCTTCCGCAAGATCACGCTGCCGCTGCTCGCGCCGGCGATCACGGTCAGCGTCACGCTGAGCACGATCTACGGCCTCGGCGTGTTCGACCAGGTGCTCGCCGTGACGGGCGGCGGGCCGGTCGACGCCTCGGAGACGCTCGCGACGCAGATCTACAAGCAGACGTTCGCGTTCGGCCGGTTCGGCTACGGCACGGCGCTGTCGCTCGTCCTGACCGTGCTGATCACCGTGCTCGCGGTCGCCCAGCTCGTCGATCCTCCGTGCGCGGGAGAGGCGGCTCTAGATGCGTCGGTACACGGGCTGGACGCTCGCTGCGCGAGGTGCTGCTGATCGTCGTCGCGATCGTCTGGATGATCCCGTTCTACTTCCTCGTGATCGTGGCGGTGAAGCCCGACGTCGAGGCGCTCCAGTCGCCGCTCGAGCTTCCCGGACGACGCTGCACCTCGCGCAACTTCAGCACCGCCTGGAACGACGCCGCGCTCGACCGCTCGCTCGTGAACAGCCTGATCATCACCGGCGGGAGCGTGCTCGCGCTGATCGCGATCGGCTCGATCTGCGCGTACGCGATCGCGCGACGGCCCGGACGGATGAGCACGGCGCTCTACTTCCTCTTCGTGCTCGCGATCATCCTCCCGTTCCAGCTCGGTCTCGTGCCGACGTACGCCGTGATGCGCGACCTCGGGCTCGTCGGCTCCTACCTCGGGATCATCCTGCTCTACACCGGGATCTGGATGCCGTTCTCCGTCTTCCTCTACACGGGCTTCGTGCATGGCGCTGCCGAAGGAGTACGAGGAGGCGTCGCGCGTCGACGGCGCGACGTCGCTGCGGACGTTCCGGAAGGTCGTCTTCCCGCTGCTGCGGCCGGTGACGGGGACCGTCGCGATCTTCACGGGGCTGATCATCTGGAACGACTTCTTCCTCTCGCTGATCTACCTCAACGGCACGGACAAGACGCCGCTGCCGGTCGCCGTCTACACGTTCGTCGGCGCGTTCGCCTCGCGGTGGAACCTGATCTTCGCCGCCGTGATCGTCTCGCTCCTGCCCGATCATGATCTTCTTCCTCTTCGCCCAGCGGCAGCTGATCCGCGGCTTCACCGGCGGCATCAAGACCTAGGAGACCCATGGCACCCGTCACCTTCTCGAACGTCGGCAAGACCTATCCCGACGGCACGCGCGCCGTCACCGATCTCGACCTCGAGATCGACGACGGCGAGTTCGTCGTCTTCGTCGGGCCCTCCGGGTGCGGCAAGACGACCGCGCTGCGGATGGTCGCCGGGCTGGAGGAGGTCACCGACGGCGAGCTGCGGATCGGCGAGCGGGTCGTCAACGACCTCGCGCCGCAGGAGCGCGACGTCGCGATGGTCTTCCAGAACTACGCGCTCTACCCGCACATGAGCGTCTTCGACAACATCGCCTACCCGCTCGAGAGCCAGGAGGTGCGCGAAGGCCGAGGTCCGGAGCGCGTGTGACGAAGACCGCCGAGCTGCTCGGGCTCACCGAGCACCTGAAGCGGCGGCCCGCGGAACCTCTCCGGCGGGCAGCGCCAGCGCGTCGCGATGGGGCGCGCGCTCGTGCGGCAGCCGCAGGTCTTCCTGATGGACGAGCCGCTCTCGAACCTCGACGCGAAGCTGCGCGTGCAGATGCGCGCCGAGATCACGCGCCTGCAGGAGCAGCTCGGCGTGACGACGATCTTCGTCACGCACGACCAGGTCGAGGCGATGACGATGGGCGACCGGATCGTCGTCATGCGCAAGGGCGTGCTGCAGCAGCAGGGGCCGCCCGAGCTCCTGTACGACGAGCCGGCGAATCTCTTCGTCGCGGGGTTCATCGGCTCGCCGGCGATGAACCTCTTCCGCGCACGGCTCGACGAGCGACGCGGTCGTCCTCGGCGAGCAGCGGCTCGAGCTTCCGCGCGAGCTGCTCGACGGCGCGCCCTGGGCTGGCCGCCTACGTGGCCGCGAGCTCGCGCTCGGCGTCCGGCCCGAGCATCTCGTCGACCCGCGCCGCGACCCGGCGCTGCCCCGGCTGCAGGCCGACGTCAAGTTCACCGAGGCGCTGCCGCCCGACCGGCTCGTGTACGCCGACCGTCGAGGCGCCGCCGGTGCATGACGGACGAGGTCCTCGAGCTCGCGAAGGACGTCGACGAGGCGGCGGTCGAGCGGCTGGAGGAGCTGGCGGACGAGCGCTTCGTGCTCGCGTGCGCGCGCTTCGACATCGCCTCGCAGGCGCCGCAGCGCGGGTCGTACGCCTTCGCAGTGAACGTCGAGCGCGCCCATTTCTTCGACCTCGAGACCGGCGCGGCGATCCGCTGACAGGTCTCGAACCCGAATTCGAGAGACAAGGAGGAGGAGCGATGGGGCCACTGGACAAGGACGTTGTGCGTGACGACGCGCTCGCGCTCGACCGACGACGGCTGGGCGCTCGAGATCCACTCCCACTGGTATCGATCGCTGCCGCTGACCTCGCTCGCGGTCGTCGATCTGGCGATCGACGGCGAGCCCGTGGACAACGCCTCCATCACCGTCGAGGCGAACGGGAAGTCCTTCGCGTTCGCCGACCTCGAGCGGCTCGACGACGAGTGGTGGTTCACCACCGATGCCGTGACGCTGCACGTGCCGCGCGAGGGCATCGTGCCCGGCGACGAGCATCGGGTCGAGCTCGACCTCGGCCTCTCGATCCCGTACCTCATCATCCGGCGCGGCGCGGAGCGGCAGCCGCTGCTCGCTTCGAGCCGGACCGACAAGACCGTCGTCTGCGGCTGAAAGGACGCGACCGATGACCCAGACCGCAGAGGGCCTGCCCCAGCTCGGGATCACGCTCTTCAGCCTGACGCTCGAGATGCGCGAGCCCGACTACTCGCTCGAACGGATGATCCGTCGGGTCGCCGAGCTCGACCTCGGTCCCGGCCTCGAGCTGGTCGGCTTCCAGAGCCTCCGAGGGTGGCCGAACGTCGACGACGAGCTCGTCCGCTGGTTCCGCGGGCTCGTGGAGGAGCTCGAGCTCGTGCCGACCGCGATGAGCATGAACCTCGACCTGGCCAAGCGGCGAGACCGCTGGATGACCGAGGAGGAGGGGCTCGCGTACATCGAGGCACAGATGGTCGCCGCAAAGAAGCTCGGCTTCCCGATCGGCAAGTCCGCGATCGAGTCCACGCCGACGTTCGTCGAAGGGCTCGCGCGGATCGCGGAGCGGCTCGACATGACCTTCGGAGTCGAGATCCACAGCCCGGAGTCGGTGGATTCGCCGCACGTCGCCGAGCTCCGGGAGCTGTTCGACGACGTC
This sequence comes from uncultured Actinomycetes bacterium, assembly GCA_963739405.1. Classification (GTDB taxonomy): domain Bacteria; phylum Actinomycetota; class Thermoleophilia; order Gaiellales; family Gaiellaceae; genus Gaiella. Next base: position 356,194 of record CAVUAH010000015.1, read on the forward strand.
GGCTCGCCGCGGCTCGGGTTCATCCCGGACTTCAGCTCGTCGATGCACGACGTCCCGCCGGGGCTCGTCGCGGCGCATCGCGCGTCCGGGATGCCGGAGGAGCTGATCGCCCTCGTCTCGGAGGTCTGGCACAGCGACTCGACGATGCCCGAGAAGTTCGCGCGCTTCGGCGAGGAGGCCGGCGGGCTCGGCGCCTCGCCCGGCGGACCTGGGCAAGCTCAACATGGTCCTGACGATGCACGGGAGCATGGACCCTCGGCGCTGGGAGGAGCTGATGCCGCAGGTCGTGCACGTCCACGGCAAGTTCTACGGCATCGACGACGGACGGTGAGGAGCCGTCGATCGACCACGCGACGCTCATGGACGTGCTCGTCGAGGCCGGGTACACCGGCTACATCTCGAGCGAGTGGGAGGGGCATGCGTACACCGACGAGGTGAGCGGCTGGGACATGTGCCGTGGCCAGCACGACCTCTGCCGGCGGCTCCTGCTCGAGGCGGAGGCGAGGAGGTCCGGCGATGCTGACTGAGCAGGTCATCGAGGACGGCTCGCTCGCGGCGGTGGACGACGCGTTCACGTTCCGCCTGCGGATGCCGTGGTACCGGTCGCTGCCGCTCTCGTCGCTCGAGGGGCTCGAGGTGACGCTCGACGGCGTGCCGACGGCGTCCGACGAGCTTCGCGTCTCGCTCGACGGCGCCACCTACTCGCTCGGCGACCTCCCGCCGCTCCACGACCGCTGGTGGTACGTCGCCGACGCGGCCGAGGTGCAGGGTCCCGTGGGCGGGGCAGCTCGCCGCCGGCGTGCACGAGCTCGACGTCACGATCGCGCTGCGGATCCCGTACATCGTCGAGTCGGGCCATCCCGCTCGTGATGCGCGAGCGGTGCGTCAAGCGGCAGACGGTGGGAGGTGCGGCGTGAGCGCCGGGCCTTCCTCGCCTCGGAGTCACGCTCTACAGCTTCACCCCGGACTTCCACCGCGGGCGGTACACGTTCGAGGACCTCGTCGTCGAGGCCGCCCGCCGCGAGCCTCGGCCCCGGGCTCGAGGTGATCGGGTTCCAGAGCTTCCGCGGCTTCCCGCACGTGCCCGCGGAGATCGAGCGGCGGTTCCTGGAGCTCGTCGACCGGCACGGCTGGGAGCTCGCGTGCCTCGATGCGAACGTCGACGTCGCCGTTCGCGCCGACCGCCTGCTCGACGAGGACGAGATCGTCGAGTACGTCGGCGCGCAGCTCGAGACCGCCGGCCGGCTCGGCTTCCCGGTGCTCCGCATCCAGAACATGGCGACGCCGCGCGTCGTCGAGCGGCTCGTTCCGCGCGCCGAGGAGCTCGACGTGAAGCTCGGCATGGAGATCCACGCGCCCGAGACCGTCCGCTCGCCCTGGGTGATGGCGCTCCGCGAGCTCTACGACCGGCTCGACTCCCCGTATGCCGGGTTCATCCCGGACTTCGGCGCCTCGACGCTCGGGATCTCGCCGAGCGTCTACGAGATCTACCGGGCAAAGGGCGTGTCCGAGGAGCTGCTCGACGAGATCTCGCGCCGCTGGGACGAGCTCGGCGCGCGCCCGTTCGAGGCGCACGTGGAGATCGGGAACCTGATCGGGCTCGCGCACTCGATGGGTGCCGGCGACCACGCCGTGAATCTCGCGGTCTTCGCCGTCGGGATCCACGGGCACCAGCCCGTGGAGGCGTGGGGCGAGATCATGCCTCACGTCGTGCACGTGCACGGGAAGTTCTTCGACATCCGCGACGGCGGTGACCCGGTCGTCCCGTTCGGGGCGCTCTTCCGAGTGCTCGTCGAGCACGGCTATACGGGCTACGTCTCGAGCGAGTACGAGGGTTGGCACTGGGACATCGAGAGCGACGCGTTCGAGATGGTCGCCCGTCAGCAGGCGCTGTGCCGGCAGGTTCTCGAGGATCTCGGGACTCCCGCAGTGGAGGGAGGGCCCGCATGAAGCGACCCGCGACGCGGTGCACCGGCCGGTGGGCCGATCTTCCCGTCGACGAGCGCGCAGCCCGGGGCTCCCGATGACGGACACGGTCGAGCGCGCCCTCCTCCGTCGCTGCGGCCTCAGCGAGATCGCGACGCCCTCACTGACCGTCGCCGAGGACATCGACGCGTACGCGGGCCGAGGTTTCGCAGCGATCGGGCTCTGGCTGCACAAGCTCGAACGAGGGCCGATCGAGGGGTTCTTCATCCCCGAGGGGCGGATCCCGGACGAGGTCGTCGCTGCGACGGCGGAGCACGTGAGAGGCGCAGGCCTGACCGTCTCGCATCTCGTCCTGACCGGCTTCTACACGCTGCCCGAGCTCTCCGCCCGCATCGACCACACGCTCCACGCGATGGACGTCGCGGCGGGGCTCGGGGCGGCATGCGTCGTCGTCGCCCCCGGGCGGCGCGAAGGCCGATCGTACGAGGAGACCCGCGACCTCGCTGCGCGCGCACTGACCGAGGTCCTCGACCGTACGACCCGGCCCGGTGTGCGCCTCGCCGTGGAGCCGATCATCGCGTGGCAGAGCGACTACCTCAACACCCTGGGCGAGGCGGTGGAGCTCGTGGAGCTCGTCGACCATCCGTCTCTCGGCGTCTACCCGGACTCGTTCCATCTCTGGCGCACGGGCACGATGCTGGAGGACATCGAGCGGGCGGCCGGTCGCATCTTCGGTGTGCACCTGAACGACGCGGTCACGGGCGACGACCATCACAACCGTCTCCCGGGCGACGGCGAGCTGCCCCTCGTCGAGATCGTCCGGGCGATCGAGGCGACCGGGTACCACGGCACATACGACAACGAGCTGATGGCCGACCCGGCGCTCGATCTCGACCCGGTGGACATCGTCGACCGCTGCGCGCGCGCGATGACGACGGTGCTCGGCGAGGCAGGAGTGGCGATCCCGTCTTGACCGCGCCGGCCCAGACCTCTAGGATAACCGAATTCGAACCCCGATTCTAATGAGGAGACCGTAGTGAGGCCGTCGACGCTCACCGAGGCGATCCGGGCGCCGGAGCAGGGACGGCCGGCGTGAGCCTGGCCGACAGCATGCTGGGCAAAGACGCACTGCGTGCGATCGACGGTGGCTTCGAGCTCGATCTCCATCTCAACTGGTATCGATCGCTCCCCGTCTCGTCCCTCGCGACGATCGAGCTGACGGTCGGCGGCGAGGAGATCCCGCGCGACGAGATCACCGTGGACGTCAACGGCTCGTCGAGCCGGGTCGACGAGCTGGCCACGCGCTGGGACGAGGAGTGGTTCGTGCTCGACGCAGCGACGCTTCGTGTCCGGCGGCCGCTCGTCCGGGCGGGCGCGCATGTCGACGTGCGCGTCAAGCTGGGAAGTCGGATCCCGTACATCCTCGTCGGCCCCGACCGTGCGCTCGAGGTGGTGAGCGAGCGCTCCGCGGCGCTCGTCGCTCGATGACGACCTCGGCGACGATGCCGGGCCGGCTCGCGCGTCTGGGCCGCAGGCTCGGCGGAGCACGTGGCGGGTCGTGCAGGCTCGGCGACGAATTCTCCGACGCGGTCACCCCGGGCGCACGTCCCGGCCGCCGGATCCTGGCGGTGCTGGAGTGCAGATCGAGCGACGACGACGTCCTCGACCGGGCGATCGATGCCGCATCCGCGTCCGGCGGCTATCTGACGCTGGTCGTGGTCGTGCCGCGGCTCCCGGCGCTCGTCAACGCCGGGCCGTTCTGCGTCCCACAACCCTCACTCGACGCGCTCCGATCGCAGGCCGAGGCCGTGCTCCGGCGTGCGGTGGCGCGCGTGCCGGACGGGACACCGCTCCTGACCGGGGTCGAGGAGGGTCGGACGAGCCAGGCGATCCGCCGACGGGTGTCGGTCGCCGCGCACGACCTGGTCGTCGTGCGCGGTCGGCGCGCGGCGGCGCGACCGCCCTGGCGGCGACCCGAAGCAGCGCTCGTCGCCGTCCCGAGATGACACGGAGAGGAGCCACGTGTTCGAGCGAGAGGTGATCCAGGCGAAGGGCTTTCGCAACGTGGGTGGAACCCCCCCGAGCGGCTTCCAGGTCGCCGTGCGCTGCCCGTACTACCGCGGGATGTGGGCCTCGCTGCTCGAGGGCGCGGAGGTGACGGTGGACGGCGAGCGATTCGACGTCGAGCGCGTGCGGTGGACGCTCGGCGGTCGCACGTACACGAGCGGCGAGCTGGCCGAGGCGTCGGAGGCGCGCTGGGCGTTCGAGGAGCCTGCGATCCTCACCGTCGACCGGCCCGGCGGCCTGAGCTCCGGCGTCCACGAGATCGAGGTATCGATCACCTGGCGCTGGTCGTACATCCCGGTGGAGTTCCAGCCGGGCACGAGCATCTCCCACCGCAGCCTGGTGCTGGTCGCATGAGCACGCCGGAGATCACCCACGGCGTCTCCCTCTACTCCTACGGGGGCGATTTCCTCGTGACGATGACGCTGGAGGACTGCCTCGCCGACGTCGCCGACATGGCCGCGAGCGACGTCGAGATTCTCGCCGACACGCACATCCCGGGGTACCCCGACCCCGATCCGGCGTGGGTCGAGGGCTGGCGCGCGCAGCTCGACCGCTTCGGGCTCCAGCCGACCTGCTACTCGTGCTGGCTCGACACGCGCCTGCACCGCGACCGCGAGCTGACGGCCGGAGAGGCGGCGGCGATCCTCGAGCGGGACGTGCGGCTCGCGCACCGGCTCGGGTTCACGATCGTCCGGCCGAAGCTCGGCGTCGTCTCGCTCGACCTCCTACCGCATCCGGTGTGGCGCGAAGCGACCCGCCGCGTCCTGCCGACCGCCGTCGAGCTCGGAGTCCGCATCACGCCGGAGATCCACGCCCCGACGCCGCTGCGCTCGCGGATCGTCGACGACTACGTCGCCTTCGCCGTCGAGGAAGGGGCCGGGCACTTCGGCCTGCTGATCGACACCGGCATCTTCCAGACCGAACGGCGGACCGACGGGCACGGCGGAGACGGGGGCACGCGGATGGTGTTCGGCGACCCGTCGCCCGAGCTTGCGGCCCAGGTGGCCGAGGAGATGTCGCGGCCGCTCGGCGTCGACCCCGCCGAGCTGGTCGAGCTGATGCCCCACGTGCTCCACGTGCACGCGAAGTTCTGGGACATGACGGACGACCTCACCGACCCGCAGATCCCCTATGACAGGGTCGTCGACGCGCTCGTCGCCGGCGGCTACCGCGGCTCTCTCTCGAGCGAGTACGAAGGGCCGCGCGAGCTCTACCTCGCCTCGGGGATGGTCCGGCGCCAGCAGGCGATGCTGCGCCGCCTGATCGCGGCACATGGCTGACGCAACGGGCCTGGGCCGCGCTCCCGGGACGTGCCGGAGCGTCGTCGAGCGCCGACGGAGAACACCACCCGAGCAGAGCAGGAGGAGCTGAGCCATGGACAGCATCGACCGCAGGTTCGACGCGATCGTGATCGGCTCGGGGGCGGGTGGCAGCATCGCCGTGAAGGAGCTGACCGAGCGAGGCATGGACGTGCTCCTGCTCGAAGCGGGCCGCGACCTGAGCGAGGCCGACTTCGTCCCGCCTCCCCCGAAGCCGCCGCGACAGCTCGGGATGGACCTGCACCTCCGCGCGAAGGCCGCGCTGGCGGGGCAGCACGTCCAGGCGCGCCGCACGTTCTTCAGCGAGACGTCGAACCGGTTCCTCGTCAACGACCGCGAGAACCCCTACTCGACGCCGCGCGATGCCCCGTACCTCTGGATCCGCAGCCGCCTCCTCGGCGGCCGGCTGAACGCCTATGGCCGCGTCCTCCAGCGGATGTCGGACGTCGACTTCAAGGCGGCGAGCAGGGACGGGCTCGGCGAGGACTGGCCGATCTCGTACGCCGACCTGGAGCCGTGGTACGACAGGGTCGAGGAGTTCATCGGCGTCTACGGCAACGAGGACGGGATCGCGCACCCGCCCGACGGCAGGTACGTCGGCCCCGCGAAGCTGTCCGAGGTCGAGCAGGAGTTCAAGGAGAAGGTCGAGGAGCGGTGGCCCGCCCGGAAGGTGATCTCGTGGCGCTACGCGGCGCCCAACCTCGGCCGCGTGCCGCTCGGGATCGCGGCGGCACGCGAGACCGGCCGGCTCACGACGCGCACGGACGCGGTCGTGAGCCGGATCACCGTCGACGACCGCACGGGGCTCGTCGACGGAGCGGTGTTCGTCGATCGCGTGACGAAGCGCGAGAACCGCGTCTACGCGGACGTCGTGCTGCTCTGCGCGTCGACGATCGAGTCGCTGCGGCTGATGCTGGGCTCGGGCTCCACCAGGCACCCGAACGGTCTCGGCAACTCCACCGGGCTGCTGGGCAGGTACTTCATGGACCAGACCGTGAGCATGGCCTTCTGCGGCGTGCCCCAGCACCCGGGTTACTGGCTGCGCGACGACTCGGCGCCGCCGGACCCGTTCTATGCGCCATCCGGCGGGATCCTGGTGCCGCGCTACGTGAACATGGGCCCCGAGCCCGACCAGCGGTTCGCGCGTGGCTTCTCGTTCCAGGGCGCCGGCGGGCGCTTCCCGGTGCCGGAGGGAGTCCCGACCTCCTTCGGGATCGGTGCGGCGGGCGAGATGCTCCCGACCTACGACAACCGCGTCACCCTGAACGCCAGGAGGACGGACGCCTGGGGCGTGCCGATCGCGCACATCCGCTGTGTGCTCTCCGAGAACGACGAGGTCGTCGTGCGGGAAGGGACCAGGGCCCTGCGGGAGATGGTCGAGCACTGCGGCTACCAGGTGAACTTCATCGGCTCCGTGCTCGGCCTCGACTCGAAGGAGGTGTTCCCGGATGCCGGCCCGATCCACCGCTTCGTCTTCCGCCGGGGCATCGGGCGGAGCCTTGCCATGGGTGCGGCCATCCACGAGTGCGGCGGAGCGCGCATGGGCTCCGACCGGCGCGCGGCCGTTCTCAACGAGGTCAATCAGGTCTGGGACATCCCGAACCTGTTCGTCACCGACGGAGCCTCGTTCGTGTCCAACAGCACCGTCGGCCCGGCGTTGACGATCATGGCCCTGACCGCTCGGGCGTGCGAGTTCATCGCCCGCGAGCACGCGGACGGGGGATTGTCGAGGGCGACTGCGCCGGTCTCCTGATCCTCGAGCGGCCTCGCGGCCAGCGGCCCGGGCAAGGGGCGGGCTCGCCCGCTCCGCCTGGTTTGGGACACGGCCCACCCGGACACAACACGCGCATGGCCGATACCAGAGCTTCGAGCCCTCCCGAGCCGATCCCGTCCGCGGATCCGGTGCGACCTCCGAATCCCGGCCCGGACCCGCCCGAGCTGACGCCGACGGCGAGCCCTGAGCGCCGACAGGGACCGGGAGAGCACCGAGACGAGGACGGCGAACAGCGCGGCGACTCGAGCGGCGGGATCACCGATCCGCCGGATGCTCCCGTCCCGTCGCCGGACCCGGGCCCGTCGCCGCCCGACGATCCTCCCGGCCCCGCGCAGGCCGATCCCCGGGCCGGACCCGGTGCCGTCGCCCGATCCCGTGCCGCCCGAGGAGCCGGACCCGGTTCCGCCGCCGACGATCTGATCACTCGACGGTCCGCAGCACAGCTGAGGCGGCCGCCGGCGAGCAGCGCTGTTTCAGTGCTGCGGAGCTTTCGCGAGCTCTCGCCCGGTCCGGCCGAGGAAGCCGAAGTATGCGAGGACGGCTCGCAGCTGTCGTACGGTCAGCCGACGATCGAGCGCGTGGCGAAGAGTGGCGATGTCACAGTGGTGCGCCTGGAACGCGGTGAACTGGACGCGCGCGAGGACCCGATAGTTGTCGGCGTCCGATGGGAAGGGCCGGAGGAAGGACGCCGCAGCACGGCTGAAGGCGTCTGCCTTTGCCCGGCACAACGCCTCCGTTCCGGGAGTGACCGGTACGGTCATCGTCGGGTATGGGCCGTAGGCCGGGACCGTGAGCGCCTCCTCCGCGTCGTCACCGGGCGAGCCGCCGCATCCTGCGAGGATGACGACCACTGCCATCAGCGAGGCGGCGAACGACCTGCCCACGGCTCAAAGGCTACAACCGCTCGCGCCTGGTCCCGAAGGGCGTCACGCCACGTCGGGCGGGATCCAACCGGAACACGAATGCGTCCCGTTCGAGATAGTGAGCCTTCGAACAGGCGCTCACCGGCGGTCGGCGGACGAGCACGCGACCGCCGGCATCGAAGGAGGACCTACATGAACCGACCCGTCACGCTCTTCACCGGCCAATGGGCCGACCTGCCGCTCGAGGAGTTGACATCGAAGTGCGCCACCTGGGGCTTCGACGGCCTCGAGCTCGCATGCTGGGGCGACCACTTCGAGGTCGACCGGGCCGTCGCCGACCCCGGGTACGCGAAGGGGCAGCGCGAGCTTCTCGAACGCCACGGGCTCGGCGTCTGGGCGATCGGCGCCCATCTGGTCGGGCAGGCGGTCTGCGACCGTATCGACGAGCGTCATCGCGCGATCCTCCCGCCGGACGTGTTCGGCGACGGGGAGGAGGAGGGTGTCCGGGCGCGCGCCGCGGCGAGAATGCAGGACACAGCGCGCGCGGCGGCACAGCTCGGGGTGACGCAGGTCAACGGCTTCACCGGATCGTCGATCTGGCACCTGCTCTATTCGTTTCCCCCGAACGACTTCGCTGCGATCGATCGTGCGTACGACGAGTTCGCCGAGCGGTGGGGGCCGATCCTGGACGTCTTCGACGCGGAGGGCGTGCGCTTCGGCCTCGAGGTGCACCCGACCGAGATCGCCTACGACTTCGTCACGACGCGCCGCACCCTCGATGCGGTCGGGAACCGCGAGGCGTTCGGCATCAACCTCGACCCGAGCCACTTCGCCCACCAGTTCCTCGACACCGCCCAGTTCGCGCTCGAGTTCGCCGACCGGGTCTACCACGTGCACGTGAAGGACTCGCGCAAGCGCCTCGACGGGCGGCGCTCGATCCTCGCGTCACACCTGAACTTCGGTGAGGAGGACCGCGGCTGGGACTTCGTGTCGCCCGGTCACGGCGACGTCGACTTCGAGGGCTTCTTCCGCGCCCTGAACCGGATCGGCTACCAGGGCCCGCTGTCGATCGAATGGGAGGACAGCGGGATGGACCGAGACTGGGGAGCGCCGGATGCGCTCGCCTTCGTCCGGCGCACGGACTTCGCGCCCTCGGCGATCGCGTTCGACGCGGCGATGCAGAAGGCGGGGGCGTGATGGCCGGCGGGATCGGTGTCGACGCGGCGGCGAAGGGCGCAGGTGCCGTACCCGAGATCGGCGTCGGGATGCTCGGCTACGCCTTCATGGGCAAGGCGCATGCGAACGGCTACAAGACCCTCGCGTACATGGCCTGGCCGCCGCCCCTCCGTCCGCGCCTCGTGTCGATTGCGGGCCGCGACGAGGCCGCCGTCGCCGAGGCGGCGGGCAGGTACGGGTTCGAGCGGTACGTCACCGACTGGCGCGAGCTCGTCGCCGATCCGGACGTCCGGCTGTTCGACAACGGCGGCCCGAACAACCTCCACGCGGAGCCGACGATCGCAGCCGCGGAAGCGGGAAAGCACGTCTTCTGCGAGAAGCCGCTCGGCAGAACGGCGGACGAGAGCTACGAGATGTGGCAGCGAGTCGCCGCGGCCGGGGTCGAGCACATGACCGCGTTCAACTACCGCTTCGTCCCGGCAGTGCGTCTCGCGCGACAGATGCTCGAGGCGGGCGAGCTCGGCGACGTGCTGCACTTCCGCGGCCGCTATCTGCAGGAGTGGGGCTCGACGACGGCCGACGCCTGGCGCTTCCACAAGGGCGAGGCAGGCTCCGGTGCGCTCGGCGACCTCGGCGCGCACGTGATCGACCTCGCCCGCTACCTCGTCGGGGAGATCGCGTCGGTCTCGGCGTCGATGCGGACGTTCATGGAGGGCCGGGAGGTCGACGATGCCTTCGAGGCGGTGGTCGAGTTCGACGGCCGGGCGCTCGGGACGCTCGAGGCAACGCGCTTCGCGGCGGGCCGGAAGAACGCGTTCAGCTGGGAGATCAACGGCACCAAGGGCTCGCTCGCGTTCGACCTCGAGCGGCTCAACGAGCTCCAGTACTCGCAGGGAACGACAGGCTTCCGGACGATCCTCGTCAGCGAGGCCGACCATCCCTTCTGGGAGTGGTGGTGGCCGCACGGGCACATGATCGGGTGGGAGCACAGCTTCGTCCACGAGATCCACCACCTGCTGACCGCGATCGCCGGGGACGGCGAGGTCGCGCCGCACGGAGCGACGTTCGAGGACGGCTACCGGGCGGCGGAGGTCTGCGATGCGATCGTCCGCTCGAGCGAGACCGGGCACCGCGAGGCCGTCACGTACCGCTGAGCCGCGCGTCGACCGCCGACAGCCGAGATGCGGCGATTCGTCGCGGGCTCGACCGGTGTCGCCCTCAGGGGTGAGCTGACGTAGGTTGAGCGAGCGCATGCCGGTGGACTACGAGATCGCAGTGGCCGGGGGTGGGCCTGCCGGGCTCACCGCGGCGCTCTTCGCAGCGCGGCACGGCCGGAGCACGGTGCTGCTCGATCCGCTCGGCGTGGGAGGGGCGATCCTGAACACGGAGCGGGTCGAGGATTTCCCCGGCTTTCCCGACGGAGTGCCGGGATTCGAGCTCGGGCCGCGGATGCAGGAGCAGGTGATGGATGCCGGCGGCGCGTTCGCGATGGGCGAGGTGAGGCGCATCGAGCCACGGGGAGACGACTGGAGCCTCGTCACCGACGACGGCGACGTCGGCGCCGCGGCCGTGATCGTCGCGACCGGGTCACGGTTCCGCAAGCTCGGCGTCCCGCGCGAGGAGGAGTTCGAGGGCCGAGGGCTCAGCACGTGTGCCAGCTGCGACGGGCCCCTGTACCGGGAGCAGCTCGTGGCGGTGTGCGGCGACGGCGACTCGGCGCTGCTCGAGACGCTCGAGCTCGTGGGCCACGGGGTACGGGTGGTGCTGCTCCATCCCGGCGAGACCCTCGCGGGCCAGGAGACATACCGGCGGCGCGTCCGGGACAGCGCGCAGGTGGAGTTGCGGCATCGGACAGTCCTCGAGGAGATCCTGGGCGACGGGCAGGTCGACGCCGTCCGTGTGCGCGACATCGAGACGGGGGAGTCGTCGACTCTCCCCGTCTCCGCCGTGTTCGCGAACGTCGGTCGGATTCCGAACACCTCGATGCTCGAGGGGGTCGTGGCCCTCGACGAGCACGGCCGCGTCCCCACGGACATCTGGATGCGCACCGAACACGAGGGCCTGTTCGCCGCAGGCGACGTGCGGGCAGATGCCGCCGGCCAGGCGATCAGCGCAGCCGGCGACGGCGCGACCGCGGCCGTCGCAGCGCACCGCTACCTGGCGGATCGCGCGCGGTGAGAGCCTGGCAGCTCCCTGACACCTTCGGCATCGACCGACTGGTGCTCGAGGAGCTGCCCGACCCGGTCCTCGCGCACGGCGAGGTGCGCATACGGGTGCGCGCGGTGTCGCTGAACTACCGCGACGTGGCGATGGTGGAGCACGGCATCGCCCCGCGCGGCGTGCGCCTCCCCTTGCGGCCGTGCTCGGACGCCGCCGGGGAGGTCGTCGAGATCGGCACCGGCGTCTCCCGCGTGGCGGTGGGCGACCGCGTGGCGACGACGGTCTTTCGCGGTTGGCTCGACGGCGAGGCGCCGCCCGCCGGACCGCGGCTCGGTGGTCGACGGGGCGCTCGCCGACCATGTCGTCCTGCATGAGGACGGCGTCGTCCACGTGCCTGGGTACCTCACGGACGAAGAAGCGTCGACCCTGCCGTGCGCAGCGGTCACCGCCTGGCACGCACTCGTCACGAAGGGGCGCGTGCGTCCCGGGCAGACGATCCTGGTCATGGGGACGGGCGGGGTCTCGATGTTCGCGCTCCAGTTCGCGCGGCTGGCGGGGGCGCGCGTGATTGCGACCTCCAAGAGCGATGCGAAGCTCGAAGACGCGCGCGCGACGGGCGCCTGGGAGACGATCAACTACGTCACGACGCCGGACTGGGGCGTGCGGGCCGTCGAGCTCACGGGAGGGGTGGGGGTCGATCACGTCGTCGAGATGGGCGGCCCCGGCACGATGGAGCAGTCGTTCGTGGCGGCTCGGCCCGGAGGGAGAGTCTCCCTGATCGGCGTCCTCACCGGTCTCGGGACGAAGGTCGACCCGCACCCGGCGATGCTCAAGGGGCTCTGCATCCAGGCGATCGTGGTCGGCTCGCGGGCGATGTTCGAGGACATGAGCAGAGCGCTCGAGATCAGCGGGCTCCGGCCCGTCGTCGACAGGTCGTTCCCGTTCGAGGAGGCCCGTGAGGCGCTCCGACACCTCCAGTCTGCGGGCCACGTGGGGAAGGTCGTGATCTCGGTCTAGCGCTACCGCCAGGCGTCGATCGATACCGCGGCCGTCTGCCCCTTGTTCGTCCGGAACTTCGCCCGCATCGGGGAGCCCATGAAGATGCTGAAGTGCCCGTTCGTCTCGCCGCCCGCGACGACGATGTTGATCCGGTCGGGCTCGAAGACGGGGATGAGCTCGTCGGGCGGCGCCTTCCAGTAGCTCGCGAACGGCTCGACCCCCGATTCCACCTCCTCGTGGAGCAGGTTGAGCATCACGTGGTCCCAGAATCGCCGCTGCGGGATCCGGGCGTTCTCGTGGATCCAGAGGGCGAGCTTCTCCTTCGTGTCGAAGCCCTTCTCGACGAACTCCCGAGCGACGATCGGGTCGAGGACGAGGGTGCAGCCCATCCCTGGCTCGAGCCCGCAGATCATCGCCTGGAGCTTCTCCTCCCAGTACGTGCGCAGGTACTCGGCCCAGACGCTGCCCCAGATGTAGGAGACCGTGACGGTGCTCTCGTCCTTCGAGTAGCCGTACCGCAGGTGGTACGGCTCCCAGGGGCTCGCCTCCTCGTTCTCGGCGAACGTGATGCAGTTGTAGGAGAAGTTGCAGCCCTGCGAACCGGCGTAGGTGATCCCGGGCACCGAGCCGCCCTGGAGGTTCTGCGAGAGCAGGCCGAATGCGCGGCCGATCACGGAGTTCGCGTGGTTGTACGGCCCCATCGCGCCGATACCGCTGTTCATGCCGATCTCCCGGCGGATCGGTCCGTTGACGACGACCATGTTGCCCATGGAGGACATGCTGCTCTGACGACCGGTGTCGCCGCTCGAGGCGAGCGCGAGGACGACGGGGAAGTGCTCCGGGGCGGCCCCGGCCATGACCGCGTTCACCGCGACCTTCTCGACGTCGAAGTGCCAGTGCTCCATCCCGATCGTGGGGCGGAGCTTGCCGACCATCTCGTCGCGCGCGTGGCTCGTCCCCGCCAGCATCTGCTCGACGCGCTCCTCGGTCGGCAGGACGATCGGCAGGAAGTCCGTGTAGCGGCGCTCCTGGAACAGCGAGTGCATCTCCGCCTCGCTCGACGCCTCGACGTAGCGGGGCGTCGAGCGGTCCCAGCTCTCGCCGCGCAGCTCGTCGGCGGGAACCGGACGCGTGAGCTGGTCGAAGACCTCGGCCATGAACGGCCGCCTCGAGACGGGATCGTCGCCTTCGACGTACTGCCGGAGCACCGCGGGCGGCGTGTTCATCAGCGGCGTCGGCACGAAGACCTGACGCGCACTCGGCATGCCCTGCGACTTGACGGTGTTGCGCACGAGATGTGCGAAGACGTTCAGATGGACGCCCACGGTCGGGACGCCGTAGGTCGACTCCAGATCGACGACGTGGCCGGAGACCTCCGGCGCGCAGCCCGGTCAGGTGCCGACGCCGATGATCGCCGCGTCGCCCTCGGCCTGGATCCGCTCGCACAGCTCCGGGTCGGGGATGTGCTGGTTGCGCCAGCGGACGACCTCGGTCCTGATCGACGGCCGGTGCTCCTCGAACCAGCCGTTGAGCTGCGTCATGAAGTTGTCGGAGTTGGCAAAGCCCACATCGACGAGGAAGAGCTTCTTCCCCTCCACCGTGTCGAGGGCCGGAGCCATCCCGCGCGCGCTGACCTGCGGCGGGTATCCCTCGGGGTTCAGCACCCTGAACGTGGTCAACATGTACCTCCTCGGACGTGGTCGATCCTACTCAACGGGTGGTCCTCCTCCGGCAGATGTCGAGCCCTCGCCCGGCGACCGCGCGTCGTCGAGTCGCTGCTCGCCGAGGTAGCTCGAGACCAGGAGCTCTCGATCGGCCTGCATCGCCTTCGCGCGCTCGTGGAGGACGATCTCCCCGTGGGAGAGCACGTACCCGCGGTCTGCGATCTCCAGCGCGAGCTGGATGTGCTGCTCGACGAGGAGCACGCCGCAGCCCGAGTCGAGCGCGTAGCGATGAACGACCGGGAGCAGCGCCTCGACGATGACGGGGGCGAGCCCGAGCGAGAGCTCGTCGAGGAGCAGCAGCCGGGGGCGGCGGGCGAGCCCGCGCGCGACGGCGAGCATCTGCTGCTCGCCGCCCGAGAGGAGCCCGACCCGCCGCATGCGGAGCTCCCGAAGCTTGGGGAAGTACTCGTACGCCGTGTCCTCGTCGGGGCGCTCGCCGCGGAAGCCGAGGCGAAAGTGCTCGGCGACGGTCAGCCCGTAGAAGAGCCCGCGGCCCTCGGGCACGTGGACGATCCCGGCGCGCGCCCGCTGGGTGGGCGAGACGCGCGCGAGGTCGCGACCGGCGAAGGCGATGCTCCCGCCCATCGGCCGGACGAGCCCCGAGATCACTCTCAGCGTCGTCGTCTTGCCCGCCCCGTTCGCGCCGAGGAGGGCGACGACCTCGCCCTGGCCGACGGTCAGGCCGACGTCCCGGATCACCGCGGCCCGGTCGTAGCCGGCGGTCAGGCCCTCGATGCTGAGGAGAGCGTCGGTCATGACGCGTCGATCACCGGCTCCAGCTCGGCGGCCGCGCCGCCGAGGTACGCCGAGATCACACGGGGATCGCGGCGGACGACGTCGGGCGGGCCGTGCGCGATGACCTGCCCGAACTCGAGCACGATCACGTAGTCGGAGATCCCGAGCACGAGCCCCATGTCGTGGTCGACCAGGAGCATCGGCGTCCCCGCGTCGACCACTTCGCGAAGATGGCGGGCCAGCTCCTCGCTCTCCCGGGTGTCGAGGCCCGCAGCCGGCTCGTCGAGGCAGAGGAGGCGTGGCTCCGCGGCGAGAGCGCGCGCGATCCCGACGAGCTTGCGCTGTCCCTGCGGAAGATCCTCGGGCATCGCGTCGCCCACGGCCTCGAGGCCGAGGAGCGCCAGGGCCGCATCGACCGCTCCGTGCTCCCGACCGGCCGCGAGAGGGTCTCGATCGCCGTCGACCACGCCGACGGGCGGTACGAGGCGACCGCCAGGTTCTCGCGCACGCTCAGGTCGTCGAACAGCTCGAGCGACTGCCACGTCCGCGCCAGTCCGCGCTGGGCGCGGGCGTGTGCCGCAAGCCCGTCCAGCTGCTGCCCGTCCAGCTCGACCCGCCCCTCGTAGGGCACGAACCCCGAGATCGCGTCGATGAAGGTCGTCTTCCCGGCGCCGTTCGGCCCGATCAGCCCCACGAGCTGACCATCCGACACCGTGAGGTCGACGTCGTCGAGGGCTCGCAGGCCGCCGAACGAGACGGAGATGCCGGTGGCAGCGAGGACGACGGCACCCGTCTGCCGGGGCGTCCGGCTCGGTCGCGCGACGTCGGATCGCGCAGGAGCGGCGGGCGCACTCGGAGCATCGGCCGCAGCGGCCGCGGCGAGCCGCCGCTTCTTCTGCTGCTTCTTCTTGTATCCCGTGCCGGCGATGCCCTCCGGGTTGACGAGGAGGGTGACGATCAACGCGAATCCGCCGATGAGGAGCGCCCAGTTCCCGGAAAGGCCGAGCCAACGGTCGAACGCGTGCGGGAAGAGACCCTCCGTCGCGCCGACGCCCGCGAGCACCGCGCCGGAGACCATGGTGATGCCCCCGAAATAGGCGAACGCGATCAGGCCGAGCGCCGTCAGGGCGCCGAAGCGGCTGTAGCTGACCGACCCGAAGTTGTAGGCGTAGAGCGCGCCGGCCATCCCCGCGATGAAGGCGGCGATGCCGAATCCGGCGAGCTTCGTGTTGCGGACGTTGATCCCGGCTGCCGCGGCGGCGCGCTCGTTCGAGCGCACGGCGAGCATCCGCTGCCCCAGGCTCGCGCGCCGCACGTTCGCGACGAGCATGCAGAGGGCAAGGGTCGCAGCGAGCACGAGGAAGCCGAAGACCGGGCTCGGGATCTTGTCGTCCAGGCCCCGGAACGACGCCTGGGGAGAAAGGTCGAGCCCGCCGAGCTTCGGCGGGGTGATCGGCGAGCCGGTCGAGCCGCCGCCCCAGCGCTCGTTGAGGAAGCCGAACTGCTCGAGCGCGACCGCGGCCGCGAGCGTCACGACCACGAGGCTGACCCCCCGGACTCGCAGGGCCGACACCGCGATGAGGAGGCCGACGACCGTGGCCGTCGCCGCTCCGATCAGGAGCGAGATCGGGAACTCCGCCCAGATGCCCCCGACGTCGGTCGTCAGGTGCGACATCGTGAAGCCCGCGACACCGGCGAGCGCGAGTTGCACGACGGAGATCTGGCCGACGAAGCCGACGATGACGACGAGCGAGAGGCAGATCACGACGCCGAGCAGCGAGTTGATCAGGGACTGCCGGAAGTCGAAGGGGAAGGCGATCAGGCAGGCGACGCCGACGACCGCGGCGATCGCCGTCGGCCTGAGCAGCCGCTCGGGACGGGGCACGGCAGGAAGTCGCCGCTCCACCAGTTCGCCTCGGCCGGGCAGGCTTGCCCCGCGCAGGAACAACGCGAGGACGATGACGAGGAAGACGAAGAGCTCGGGCAGCCCTCGAATCGGGGCTCCGCCCTCGTCGCTCGGGAACCAGCTCTGCGTCCCCCAGTAGACGAGGAGTGCCTGCATCACGCCGATGGCGAGCCCGGCGAAGCACGCGATGAAGAACGACGTGAACCCGGCCAGCAGGGCGGCGGCGAGAGCCGGGACGACCTGGAATGCCAGCGTCTGCGCGTCCAGCGCGATCAGCGGCGCGACCAGGACGCCGAGCCCACCGGCGACGACCGATGCGAGGACGGTGTTCGCGACCGCCAGGCGACTGGGGGAGAGGCCCGCGAGCATGGCCGAGGCCTCGTTCTCCGACGCGGCCCGGGTCGACAGCCCGAAGGGCGTCCAGCGGAAGAGGGCCGCCAGCGCCGCTGCCACGACGACCACGATCCCGGCTAGGAGGAAGCGGTCGACCGGGACGACGCGGTCGAAGATGGAAACGGTGTCGCTGGGAAGCACCGACGGGCGCCGACTTCAGGCTGTTCCCGAAGATGACGATCATCCCCGACTCGAGGACGAGCAGGAGACCGAGTGACGCAGCGAGCTTCGCGAGCGGGGCCGTGTTGCGGAGCGGGCGGAAGATCGCGAGCTCGATCAGGACGCCGAACGCGGCCATGCATGCCAGCGTCACGACGAACGCGGGGACGGTCGAGAGCTGGAAGCCGAAGTAGTCCGTCCTGAGCGCCCAGAAGATGTAGGCGGCGAGCATCGCGATCGCGCCCGTCGCGACGTTGATGACCCCGGAGCCCCGGTAGATCAGGACGACGCCGAGGGCGATGCTCGCGATGAGCGCGCCGGCGCCGAGGCCCAGCGCCGCGAAGAGCAAGACGTCGCGCATCCGGTCTCAGTCTCCGAGAGGCCGGTGGGCCCGTTGCGGGGGCCCACCGGCCGGTCTCGTCTGCCTACTTCGCCCCTGGCGGCTTGAGCCAGCCCGTGGCCACCTTCCACTTGCCCTTGCCCGTGTAGTTGTAGAACTGCGTCTGGTTGCCGCACGCGGCCGGCTCCGCGGGGACGACCTTGCCGCACGCGATCTCGGGCGGCCCCAGCACGAGGGGACCGCGGAAAGCCTTGAATCCAGCGGTCACCGTCGCCGGGCTGATCCGCGCGTACGGCATCGCGTTCATGATCTTCACCGTCGCGAGGAGCTGCTCCCAGGCGCCCTCCGCGAAGACCCACAGCAGGTCGTTCACCGTCGCTCCGTACTGGATGCCCTTCTTCAGATACAGCTTCGACTGCGGCCCCGGCAGGTTCACGAGCGTCTGTGCGATCCCGTACGTCCACTTCGGGATGTCACCGGTCGCGTACGCCGCGCCGCGGCAGGAACGTGCAGATCGGAGTCGAGAGCACCGGCTTCGAGTAGCTGATCTGGTCGATCGCCCGTGCGAACGGGACGCACGTCGTGAAGCCGAGCGCCGCGATGATCATGTCCGACGAGCTCGCCTGGGTCGCCGCCCCGAGCAGGTCGGTCGCGAGCGGCGGGACGCCGATCATCGTGACCTTGACCCCGATCTGCTCCATGCCCTTCTTGAGCGCCTGCGCGGCGGTCTCGGCGCCGGGGTCGGTCGGATAGACGATGGCGGTGGTCTTCACCTTGGGCAGGTACCGCTTCGTGTACGTGCCGAAGGGGCCGAGCACGCTCGTCTGGCTGCCGTTCAGGAAGAACGTGTTCTTCGCCGTCGGGTCGGCCGCGTTCGCGGTGACGACGCCGACGATCGGCTTCGTGCCCTTCACGGTCGCGTAGATCGACTGGTTGCCGACGGTCACGAACCCGTAGAGGATCGCCACCGTCCCCTTGTCGTTGACCATCTGCTGGCCGCAGCGGACGCCTTCCTCCTCCGCCTGCGCCCAGAAGCACTCGTTGAGCTTGACGGGGTGCCCGTGGACGCCGCCGAGCTCGGCGTTGACCATCTTCACCCCGGCGCGGATGACGTTCGTCGCCTGCGGGAAGTTGAAGTTGGGCGGGCCGCCCTGGCCGTTGATGAAGCCGATCGTGATCGGCGCCAGCCTCGGGTTCGCCTTGCCCTTGCCGCCCACGTAGACCTGGTAGTTCAAGACCTGAGGCGGCGAGACCGCGGTGGTCGCGGCAACGGCCGACGCGGTCGCGATCAGCACGGTCGCGACCGCGAGCAGCGCCAACAGGCGTCGCCGTCGGAGGTTCTCGACGATGGTTGCAGGACGCATACGTTCCTTCCTCCTTCTGCCTGCTCCAGGCATGCGTCGAAGTGCGCGTGCGTCCGCGATCACGCGAACGACCTCAGATGGGTCGCGGCCTCCTCGGATGGCTCGCGGCGTCGCTCACTCTCGGGTCACTCCGCTAGGACGTCCGGTCGAGCGAGCGTACTCCGCTTGTGACGAAAATGTCAACAATCCTGTCGATAATCTCGCGACCGATTCGGCGGGTCAGCGAGGTCGCCGCGCGAGAATCTCCGAGAAGACCGGGTTCGAGAGCAGGAAGCGGATCGCGTCCGCCCGCTCGTCGTCGAGCGGCTCGTCGGGGAACGAGGCGAGCATCGCGCGGAAGCGCTCGTCTGCGCCTTCGCGGAACTCGCGGTGCGTGAAGATGTAGAGGTCGTCCCGGCGGATGCCCTCGAGAACGCGCTCGCCGCACTCGCGGGGGTCCATCCAGAGCGGCGAGTTCGCGCGCTCCTCGAGCTCCAGCTCCAGCGTCGTGTAGCCGGAGTCCGAGTACCGCTCGGGCCTCGTCCTCCCGCCCTCGCGGATGTTCGTCTGCACCGGCCCCGGGCAGAACGCGGACACGCCGATCCCCTCGCCGGCGAGCTCGCTGCGCAGCGCCTCCGAGAGCCCGATCACCGCGGCCTTGGCGGTGATGTAGATCGCCGCGCCCGGGATCGGGAGGACGCCCGCCATCGACGAGGTGTTGACGATGTGGCCGCCTTCGCCGTGCGCGAGCATCCGCGGCAGGAAGGTCTGGATCCCGTTGACGACGCCGCCGAGCAGGACGCCGAGGCCCCAGTCCCAGTCGTCGTACCGCGCTGCGGTGACGGGGCCGAGGATGCCCATGCCGGCGTTGTTGCAGAGGACGTGGACGTTGCCGAAGGAGCGCTCGGCAGCGTCCGCCGCGCGCGCGAGGGCATCGCGGTCGGTGACGTCGAGCTCGATCGCCACCACGCGCTCGCGCTGTCCGCGCCCGCCGAATCGCTCGAGCGCGGTCTCGACGTGGTCGGGACGGAGGTCGGCGATCACGACGTTCATCCCTGCGTCGACGAACGCCTCGGCCATGCCGAGGCCGATCCCGCTCGCACCGCCCGGTCACGAACGCGGTCTTGCCGGCGACCACCTCCATGCGCCCTACCGGTCGCCGGGCCAGGAGGCGAGGGCCGCGGCCTTCCCCGCCCGCCGACCGTCCTCGACCGCCTGCCGCTGCGGGGGCACCGGCTCGTCGGGGAACGCGGCGAGTGTCTGCTCGAAGATCTCCTGCAACTCCTCGCGGTGGTCGGGGTGCGTGAAGACGTAGAAGTCGTTCCGCCGGATCGCGCGCAGCACCTTCTCGCCGATCTCGTCCGGGTCCATCCCCGCGTCGTGGAGGCCCGGGAGGATGCGCATGAACTCCTCGTCCGCAGGCGTCACATCCGTCGACAGCTCCGGAGGCCGGATCAGATCGCTCTCGTAGATCTTGCTCTTGACGAGGCCGGGGCACACCATCGAGACGCCGATCCCGTGCGGGAGCAGGCTCCACCGCAGCGCGTCCGACAGACCGTGCACGGCGAACTTCGCGGTCGTGTAGATGCCCGCCCCGGGGCCCGCCACGAATGCCGCCATCGAGGCCGTGGTGACGACGTGGCCGCCTTCGCCGTGCGCCTTGATCCGGGGCACGAACGTCACGACGCCGTTGACGACGCCGCCGAGGTTGACGCCGAGAACCCAGTCCCAGTCCTGGTACGTCGCGTCGGCGATGTCGTTGAAGAGGTTGATTCCCGCGTTCATGCAGAGGACGTGGACGTTGCCGAGTGCGCGCTCCGTCTCGTCCGCCGCACGGGCGAAGGCCTCCCGGTCGGTCACGTCCAGCTGGATCGCGTGGACGCCGCCGCCGAGGACGGCCGCCGCCTCCTCGAGGTGGTCGGCGCGGAGGTCGGCGATCGCGACCTTCATGCCGGCGTCGATGAACGCCCTCGCCATGCCGAGGCCGACTCCGCTCCCGCCTCCGGTGATGAAGGCGACCTTGCCCTCGACGTCGCGCATCGGCCCCGAGCACCTTATAGGCTCGGTCGCGCACATCGAAGCGTCGGAGGAGGCACCGATGGCGACGAGGACGGCGACGGCAGTGGTGAGAGCGGACGTCGTGGGCAGCCTGTTGCGGCCCGACTACCTCAGGGAGGCCAGGGAGGCGGCGCTCGCCGGCACGATCGGCACCGGACGAGCTGCGAGAGGCGGAGGACCGCGCCGTGCTCGACGCGATCGCGCTCCAGGAGGACGCAGGCATCGGGGCGATCACGGACGGGGAGTACCGCCGGCACGGCTGGATCGCGCTGATCCCGATCATCGACGATCCACTCTTTCAGGCTCCTGTCAGCGGCTTCGAGTTCGTCGACGCAGATTCCGGCTGGCGCGGCCTCTGGAAGACGGGCACGGGCGAGCCCGCCGACACATCGGGCCTGCCTCCCGAGGAGCCTTTCGTCACACGGCGGCTCGAGGTCGACCGCGACATCGTCACCGACGAGTTCGCGTTCCTGAAGGCGCACGCCCACGTGCGCGCCAAGTACACGATCCCGGCGCCGAGCTGGCACCGCATCTACTGGCATCCCGAGTACTCGACGGACGCGTACCCGACGTCCGACGACTTCATCGCCGACGTCGCCCGCATTCTCCGCGAGCACGTGGTCGACCGGCTCGTGGCGCTCGGCTGCGATTACGTCCAGATCGACGCGCCCAACTACGCGCAGTGGCACATCGACCCCGCGAACCGCGCAGCGT
This sequence comes from uncultured Actinomycetes bacterium, assembly GCA_963739405.1. Lineage (GTDB taxonomy): Bacteria > Actinomycetota > Thermoleophilia > Gaiellales > Gaiellaceae > Gaiella. Next base: position 377,850 of record CAVUAH010000015.1, read on the forward strand.
TCGAGGCGCACGGGCACGACATGGCGCACGAGCTCGTCGCGGACGCGGAGTTCGACAGCATGGTCTTCGAGGGCCTCACCGGCGTGACCCGTGCGATGCACATGTGCCGCGGGAACGCGCCGGGCGGCATGTGGGCGGCGACCGGGGGCTACGAGGCGATCTCGAAGGAGGTCTTCCCGCGCCTCCGGAACCTCGACCGGCTCCTCCTCGAGTACGACTCGGACCGGGCCGGCGGCTTCGATCCGCTCGCCGACATGCTGCCGAGCCACCAGGTCGTGCTGGGGCTCGTGACGACGAAGGACGGGGCGCTCGAGGAGCCCGACGACCTCGTCGCGCGCGTCGAGGAGGCGACACGGTACGTCCCGCTCGATCGGCTCGCGATCAGCCCGCAGTGCGGCTTCGCGTCGGGCGTGATCGGCGCGATGACGCTCGGCGAGCAGGAGGCGAAGCTGCGCCTGATCGGCGACGTCGCGCGGCGGGTCTGGGGTCGGCAGGAAGCCGAGTAGGTCGGACGCCCGCAGTACGACCGGATGCTCGCGACGATCGTCCACTGGTTGGACGCGAGCGTCGTATCGTGACCTCGTGCTCGGGGATGTCGAGCGGAACCACCGGTCGTGGCTCACGCGCGAACGCGACGCCGTCGAGCTCGACGGCGTTACGGCGCTCCTCGGGGCCACGACCGCGACGTTGGCCTTCCCGCGGCCCGACGCGGATCTCGAGACGGCCGTGCGCATCGCCGTCGAGGGCGGTGTCACGGAGGTCGGCTGCTGGGCGCTCCGGCCGGACGAGCGGCTCGGCAGGCGCCTGCTCGGGCTCGGCTTCCAGGACGGCTGGCAGCCGCACTGGATGGGAATCGAGCCCGCGAGTCGCGCGGAGCGGAGCGAGCCCGCCGTCGAGGAGAGCGGCGAGTGCTCCACGGAGCTCCCCTACGGCCACGATCCGGCTCCCTCCGACGTTGCGCGACATCTCGTCGTCCGCGACGGCGGGGCCGTCGTCGGGCACGTCGTCCTCCACGTCGAGGGTGAGACGGGCGGCGTCTACGACATGGGTGTAGCGCCGGGCGCGCGGCGCCGGGGCTACGGGACGGCGTTGACCCTCGCGGTGATCTCGGCCGCGCACGAGATCGGCTGTGCGAGCCTGACGCTGAACGCGACCGGCGAGGGCGAGCGACTCTATTCGAGCGTCGGCTTCGCGTCGCTCGGGCACGGCATGACCTGGTGGCTCTTCCCGCGGCGCTGAGGCGCGTCGGGCTCAGCCGACGGTCAGCACGAGCTTCCCCTGCGTCCTGTCCGTCTCGCCCGCCTCGTGCGCGCGGCGTGCCTCGGCGAGCGGGAAGGTCGCGGCGACGTGTGGTCGCAGGGCGCCCTCGGCGACGAGCGCGGCGAGGGACTCCAGCCCGAGCCGGTCCGGCTCGACGAGCAGCCCGGCGACCCGGACGCGGCCCGCGGCGAGCTCGCGCAGCCGGTCTGCGCTGCCGGTCACGGTGACGAGGATGCCGTCGTCGCGGAGGGTCGCGAGCGCGTCCTCCGCCGCATCGGCGCCGACGAGGTCGAGCACGACGTCGACATCGCGGACGCGGGGGGCCACCGGCCCCGTCGTGTAGTCGACGGCCTCGTCGGCCCCGAGGGAGGCGAGGAACGCGTGCTTCTCCGCGCGCGCCGTGCCGATCACGTACGCGCCGCGCGCCTTGGCGATCTGCACCGCGAGATGCCCGACTCCACCGGCAGCCGCGAGGACGAGGACGCGCGCGCCGCGGCCGACCCCGGCCGTCTCGACGAGCGCCTGCCAGGCGGTCAGCCCCGCGAGCGGGAGGGCCGCGGCCTCGACGTCGCCGAGGCCGTCGGGGATCGGCCGCGAGCTGGCGTGAGGGCGCGGTCACGTACTCGGCGTAGGCCGCCGCCTCGCGCGGGAACCGCGGCATGCCGAAGACGCGGTCGCCCGGCGCGAACCGGGTCACGCCGCGGCCGAGCTCCTCGACCACGCCGGCGACGTCCCAGCCGACGGTGAACGGCGGCTCGCCGAGGAAGCCGCCCCGTGCCCGGACCTTCCAGTCGACGGGGTTGACGCCGGCGGCGGTCACGCGGACGAGCACCTCGGTCGGGCCGGGCTCCGGGCGCGGGACGTCGGCGAGCTCGAGCACCTCCGGCCCGCCGAGCGTCGTCTGGCGGATCGCTCGCATCGTCGTCCCGGCCACACGTGCTGTATACAGGCCAGGGTCAGCGCCGACGCAGGAGACGACATGGCTGCCTCCACCGAGACGACCTCCGCGTTCCCCAGCCCGTACGCGATCGAGACCCCGCCGGGCTGCGAGGGCTGGGAGGAGATGTACCCCTACCACGCGCTCTTCCACGAGGCGCGCCGCGACGTCGACGAGAACCGCTTCTGGTTCTGGAACTCGATGCACTTCCCGCTGCCGATGCCTGCCTTCGACATGGTATGCGTCGACAGCCCGTATCAGGCGCTCGGCGTCTGGCAGAACCGGGTCTTCGCGCTTCCGCCCGCGATGGGCATCGACTACCGCGTGGTCAACGGCTACGTCTACATCACCGGCAACCCCGTCACCGACCCCGAGAAGATCGCCGAGCGGGCGGGCTATCTTCCAGCGGCGCGCCGGCTACTACTACGAGCACTGGGACGAGCTCTACGAGAAGTTCAAGGCGAAGATGCAGGCGCTGATCGCGGAGATCACGGAGCTCCGCGTCCCCGACCTGCCGGAGTACGAGGCCGACGAGGTCGCGTTCGAGGACGACCGGAACACGTCGTTCTACGAGGTGCTCGCCGCGTACGACCGGACGCTCCGCTGCCTCGACCTGATGTGGCAGCACCATTTCGAGTTCCTGCTCCTCGGCTACGGCGCGTACATGACCTTCGCCGAGCTCTGCAAGAGCCAGCTGCCGGACATCCCCGACCAGCACGTCGCGCAGATGATCGCCGGGATCGACGTGCTGCTCTTCAAGCCGAGCGCCGAGCTGCGCAAGCTCGCGAAGCTGGCGATCGACTCGGGCGTCGACGGGGCGTTCACCGAGGGACGCGCACCGGCGGAGATCGACGCGGAGCTCGCCGAGAGCGAGGCGGGTCGCGCCTGGCTGGAGGCGCTCGAGGGGATCAAGGACCCCTGGTTCAACATGGCGACCGGGGACGGCCTCTACCACTTCTACCGCAGCTGGTACGACGACCCGACCATCGCGTACGCGTCGGTCGTCGGCCACGTGCGGGCGCTCCGGGACGGCGAGGAGGTCGAGCGCCCGACCGAGGAGCTCGCGCGCGAGCGCGACCGGCTCGCGGAGGAGTACGGCGCGCTGCTCGACGAGGACACCCGGAAGACGTTCCAGGAGCTTCTCCAGCTGTCGCGCACGGTCTTCCCCTACGTCGAGGAGCACAAGTTCTTCTGCGACTACTGGTTCCTGACACGCTGGTGGAACAAGGTGCGCGAGTTCGGCGCGCTCCTCGCGACGCACGGCTTCCTCGAGGACGCGGAGGACGTCTTCCAGCTCGGTCGTCACGAGGTCGCGCAGGCGCTCGACGAGCTCGTGCTGACGTGGTCCACCGGCGGCGCGCCCCTCGGCCCCGCCCACTGGCCGCCGATCGTCGCCCGTCGCAAGGAGCTGCTCGAACGGCTCGGCAAGTGGACGCCTCCGCCCGCGATCGGCGCGACTCCGGAGGCGATCTACGACCCCGCCGTGATCATGCTCTGGGGCGTGACGACGCAGCGCGTCCAGGAGTGGGCGAGCGCGGAGGAGGGTGGAGGCCGGCTCACGGGCGCGGCCGCGTCGCCGGGCGTCGTCGAGGGCATTGCGCGGGTCGTGATCGACGTCGAGGAGATCGCGCGCGTGCGCGAAGGCGACATCCTCGTGTGCCCGATCACGTCGCCGGCCTGGGCGCCGATCTTCTCGAACGTCAGGGCCGTCGTCACCGACATCGGAGGCGTCATGTCGCACGCCGCGATCGTCTGTCGCGAGTACGGGCTGCCGGCGGTCGTCGGCACCGGACGCGCGACGTCGGAGATCCGGACCGGGCAGACGATCCGCGTCGACGGCTCGACTGGGGTCGTCACGGTGATCGACGCGTAGCGGCGGTGTCGGGCGGCCACATCCGTGCGCTCCGGGAGCTGCGGCGGCCGGACGCGGCCGAGTTCGGCGGCAAGAGCGCGAATCTCGGGGAGCTCCTCTCGGCGGGGATCCCCGTTCCGTCCGGCTTCGCGCGTCGCCGCCGAGCGCGTTCCGGGAGTTCGTCGCCGAGACGGGGCTCGAGGGCGACGATCGCGAGCGCCATGGCGCGGGCGGCGAGCGGGACCGTCGAGGACGGAGCCGCGGCGTCGAAGGCGATCGGCGAGGCGATGCGCTTCGCCCCGCTGCCTGACGGGGTGCGGGCCGAGCTCGAGTCGCACTACGGCGACCTCGCAGCGCGACGGCGACACCGAGCCGGCGGTCGCGGTGCGGTCGAGCGCGCTCGGCGAGGACGGCGAGGACGCGACCTTCGCCGGCCAGCAGGAGAGCTTCCTCTGGGTCCGGGGCTTCGAGCACCTCTGCGATGCCGTCCGGGACTGCTGGGCGAGCCTCTACACGCCACGGGCGATCGGCTACCGCGCGGCGCGGGCTGCCGGCGGGGACGCGCCGGCCATGGGCGTCACCGTGCAGGCGATGGTCGACGCGGAGGTCTCCGGCGTGCTCTTCACCTGCAACCCCGTCAGCGGCGACCCGAGCATGGTCGCGATCGAGGCGAGCTGGGGGCTCGGGATCGCGGTCGTCGGCGGCGAGACGACACCGGACGACTTCCTCGTCAGCAAGGTGACGGGCGAGGTCGTGCGGCGGACGGTGAACGCCAAGGAGATCGAGTACGTGCCCGACGCGGCCGGTCGCGGGACGGTGCGCGTCGAGGTGCCGGCGGAGCGGCGAGGCGAGCCCTGCCTCCACGAGGAGCACCTGGCCGCGCTCGTCGACGCTCGCCCGCCGCGTCGAGGGCCACTACGGCGCCCACCAGGACGTCGAGTGGGCGCTCGCGCGCGGCCGCTCGCTGCCGGAGGCGCTGGTCGTGCTGCAGGCGCGGCCCGTGACGGCGGTGCCCGAGCGTGCCCCGAAGCTCTCCGGCTCGGCGCTCTCGCTCGTGCTCAGCACCTTCGGCGCGCCACCCGCGGCGAACGAGCGAGACTGACCGCATGCCGCTCGACGACGACGACGTCCGCGAGATCCTCCGACTGATCGACGAGTCCGACGTCGCCGAGCTCCGCGTCGAGATCGAGGGCCTGTCGCTCTACGTCCGGCGCGGAGACGGCTCGCCGGAGCATCCCGGAAGCGACGCTGCCCCGGTCGAGGAGGCGCCGGTCGACGGGCTGCAGCCGATCGTCGCCCCGATGCTCGGCATCTTCTACCGCGCCCCCGCGCCGGGCGCGACGCCGTTCGTCGACGTCGGCGAGCGCGTCGACGAAGCCACGGTCGTCGGCCTGATCGAGGTGATGAAGATGATGAACGCCGTCCCTGCAGGCGTCGCCGGGACGATCGTGGAGGTGTGCGCGACGAACGCGGAGGTCGTCGAGTACGGCGCGCCGCTGTTCCGCGTGGAGCCGGACAGGTGAGCCGGGTCGTCGACATCGTCGACACCTCGACGCGCGACGGCAACCAGAGCCTCTGGAGCGCCACCGGCCTCACGACGGCGGACATCCTCGCGATCGCCCCGACGATCGAGCGCGTCGGCTTCCGCGCGGTCGACTTCACGTCGAGCACGCACATGGCCGTCGCCGTCCGCTTCCATCGCGAGGACCCGTGGGAGCGGCTCCGGCTCGTCCGCGCTGCGATGCCGGAGACGAAGCTCAGCTTCATCACGTCGGGCATGCGCTTCATCACCTGGGTGCCGGCGGACGAGGACGTGATGCGGCTCGCCTTCCGCTGCGTCGCGCGGAACGGGATCCGGCGGTTCCAGGTCGTCGACCCGTCGAACGACCCGGAGCGGCTCCGCCGGGTCGCGCTGCTCGCGCGCCAGGAGGGCGTCGAGGAGATCGTCCTCGGGCTGACCTACTCGATCAGCGACGTCCACACGCATGCGTACTACGCCGAGCGCGCCGCCGCGCTCGCGGACTGCGCCGAGATGGACGCCTTCTACCTCAAGGACCCGGGCGGGCTGCTCACGCCGGACGCCGTGCGCGAGCTGGCGCCGCACTTCCTCGCCGCGGCGGGCGAGCGGCCGGTCGAGCTGCACAGCCACTGCACGATCGGCCTCGCCCCGTTCGTCTACATGGAAGGGCTGCGCGCGGGGTTCCAGGTGCTGCACACCGCCGTCGCGCCGCTGGCGCGGGGGACGTCGAACCCGGCCGTCGAGACGACGCTGCGCGACCTCGAGGCCGAGGGCTACGCGCATCGGCTCGACCTCGACGCGCTCGCGGCCATGGCGGAGCACTTCCGCTCGATCGGCAGCGAGCGCGGGCTCCCCGTCGGGACGCCGCAGGAGTTCGACGCGACCTACTACCGCCACCAGCTCGCCGGCGGCATGGTCTCGACGACACGTCGGATGCTCGACGAGCTGCGGCGGCCCGAGCTGTTCGACGCAGCGCTCGAGGAGGTCGGCCGCGTGCGCGCCGAGATGGGCTACCCGATCATCGTCACCCCCGTCTCGCAGCTCGTGGCCACGCAGGCGGTGCGAAACGTGATCGACGCCGAGCGCTGGTCGAACGTCTCCGACGAGACGATCCGCTACTTCCTCGGCCACTACGGCGAGCCGGCGGCGCCCGTCGCACCGGAGATCGCCGAGCGGGTGCTCTCGCTCCCTCGGGTCGAGGAGCTGCGCCATCTCGAGCCGCTCCAGCTCGAGGGCGCCCGGGGCCGCTTCGGCCGCGGCATCTCCGACGAGGAGCTCCTCCTGCGCCTGACGATGCCGGCGGAGCAGGTCGACGCGATGCTCGCCTCCGGGCCGGCCGCCGCGAGGCCGTGAACGGCGCGCACGTCGGGGCGCCATCCGGTCGTGACGCTGCTGCGCGAGGTCGCGAAGCGGCCGTCGGTGACGGAGCTCCGGGTACGGAAGGACGACGAGCTCGTGGAGTGGCGACGTGCGACTTGACGACGTCGGGGGCTTCGTGCTCGACGTCGACGGGACGCTCGTGCACCGCGACGGCGAGGCGGTGCATCTGCTGCCGGGCGCCCGCGAGCTGCTCGAGCGGATCCGCGCGTCGGGCCGTCCGCTGGCGCTCTTCACGAACGGCAGCCACATCCCGCCGGCCGGGTTCGCCGAGGGGTTCCGCGAGGCGGGCCTCGACGTCGCCGACGAAGAGCTGCTGACGCCGCTCACGAGCGTCCGGACCTACCTCCGCGCGCACCACGCAGCGACGGTGCTCCTGTTCGGCACCGACGCGGCCCGCGAGTACCTCGTCGCGAGCGGGATCGGCATCGTCGACGGCGACCCGCGCGGGCACGCCGATGCCGTGCTCGTGACGCACACGGACGTCGTGGACTTCGCCGGGCTCGAGCGCGGCGCCCGGGCGATCCTCGACGGCGCACGGCTGCTGACGGGAAGCTACGTCCCCGCCTACGCGGGAGCGAACGGCCCGATCTTCAGCCGCGGGGCGATGCTCACCGCTGCGCTCGCGAAGGTCACGGGCAGGCGGCCCGTCGTCGTCGGCAAGCCGTCGCGCGCCGCGGTGCGGACGATCGTGGAGCACCTCGGTGTGCCGGCGTCCGACCTCGTGGTGATCGGCGACGACCTCGACCTGGACATTGCGCTCGGGCGTCTCGGCGGTACGCGCACGATCCTCGTCCGAAGCGGCATCAGCGAGTCGGTCGACATGGAGCGCGTGCCCGAGCGACGGCGGCCCGACACGGTGGTCGACGGCGTCGCCGAATTGCTCGACCGGCTCTGAGTCGCAGCGTCCCTTAGGCGCAGCGGCCTCGACGCGTCACAATCCACACGAAGTGGCGGCGACAGTCATCGGGCGGGGGCAGGAGCTTGGCGTCATCGAGGCGTTGCTGACGGACGCCCGGCTCGGGCCGCGCGCGCTGCTTCTCTCCGGAGAGGCGGGAATCGGCAAGACCGTGCTCTGGGAGGCGGGTGTCGAGGACGCTCGCAGCGGGTTCGGCACCGTGCTCACATGCCGGGGTGTCGAGGCCGAGGCCTCGCTCTCGTTCACGGGTCTCTCGGAGCTGCTCGGCGACGTGCTCGACGAGGTCGGGCCCTCGCTCGCGCCTCCGCGGCGTCGGGCGCTGGAGGTGGCGCTGCTGCTCGTGGAGCCCGGCGAGACGGCGCCCGATCCGCACGCGATCGGGCTGGCGGTGCTGGACGCCCTGCGCGCCCTGTCCGAGCGGGAGCCGGTCCTCGTCGCCCTCGACGACGTCCAGTGGCTCGACCCCGCGTCGGCGGGTGCGCTCCAGATTGCGTTCCGGCGTCTTCGAGAGGAGCCGATCGGGCTCCTGGCCACGCTGAGGCTGGGACCGGAGCTGTCGAGCCCGGTCGAGCTCGAGCGCTCGTTCCCGAACGAGCGGCTCGAGCGGCTGACGGTCGGCCCGCTCACGCTCGCGGCCGTGCACCGCCTGCTCGAGGAGCGGCTGGGGCTCGAGCTGACGCGGCCCGAGCTCGCGCGCGTGCAGGAGGCGACCGCGGGCAACCCGTTCTTCGCCCTGGAGCTCGGCCGCGAGCTCGTCCGGACGAACACGCGACCGGCGCCGGGCCAGCCGCTGCGCGTGCCCGAGAGCCTGAGCGAGCTGCTCGGAGGCAGGTTGGCACGCCTCCCCGGCGAGACGCTCGACGTCCTGTTGCTCGTTGCCGCTCTCGCGCGACCGACGGTCGATCTCGTGGCGGCGACGTACGGCGAGCGGGACCGTGTTCTCGAAGCGCTGCAGACGGCGGCGGAGGACTCCGTCGTGGAGCTCGACGAGGCGGCCGTGCGATTCACACATCCGCTGCTCGGCTCGATCTGCTACGGGCGCGCGCCTCTCTGGAAGCGCCGGGCAGTGCACGGAGCGCTCGCCGGCGCGGTCTCGGACATCGAGGAGCGGGCACGCCACATGGCGCTCGCGGCGGATGGCCCCGATCCCGTCGCCGCCTCCTACCTCGAGGAAGCATCGGAGCAGGCGGCCGCGCGTGGGGCGCCCGGGACGGCGGCCGAACTCTCGGAGCTGGCCGCCGGGCTGACCGCAGACGATCCCGCGTTCGAGCGAGCGCACCGCTTCCGGGCGGCCAGGTTTCACCGCATGGCGGGTGGTGGTGAACAGGCGGTCGCGATCCTGAAGCTGCTCCTCGTCGATGCCGCTCCAGGGCTCGAGCGCTCGGACATCCTCTACGAGCTCGCCCTCTCCCAGGCCGAAGGCGTTCGTCTCCAGGTCGAGCGCTGCGACGCGGCACTGGCAGAGGCGGGGGACGACAACGCGCGGTCCGCCCGGATCCTGGCTCTGCGCGCGGGAGCGCACCTGATCGCGGCCAACGTCGACGAGGCGCTCGCCGACGGCCGAGCGGCAGTCGACAGGGCGGAGCTCGCCGGCGACCCGACGGTGCTCGCTCAGGCGATCTCGTACACGGGCCAGGCGGAGACCTACCACGCCGAGACCACCTCGGGACTGCTCGAGCGCGGCGTCGAGATCGAGGTAGAGGCCCGGCTCGAGCTCGAGTGGAATTGGAGTCCGAGCTACGTGCTCGGACGTCGGCTGATGCGCTTCGGAGAGACCGATCGCGCCCGTGTCCTCTTCGAGCGCCTCGAGGCGCAGGCGGCGTCACGCGGTGACGAGGTCAGCCGCGTGATGGTGCTCTGGTCGTTGACCGCAGTGGAGTGGCTCGCCGGTCGCTGGAGCCTCGCGCTCGAGCATGCCGGTGCGGCGTACGAGCTGACGGAGCAGACGCAGCACGCGCACGCACGTCACTGGGTAGGGCGTGCCAAGGGGCTCCTCGAAGTGGACCTCGGTCTCGTCGAGCAGGCGCGTGCCTCCGTCGCGGAGGTCCTGGCGCTTGCGCAGGACGTGGCGTACGAGATGTTCGCGATCGAGACGATCGGTGTCCTGGGCCGCCTCGAGCTCGAGCTCGGCGATCTGGAAGCCGCCGCGCACCATCTGCGCGACCTACCGGGACGCCTCGTAGCGGGCGGAATCCGTGATCCGGCACTTCCTGTTTGGGCGGACTCGATCGAGGCGTTGGTCGGCCTCGGCGAGCTGGATCCGGCGGGCTCCATTCTCGAGTCGTACGAGATGCATGCGGGGCGTCTCGGGAGCCCGTACGCACGGGCCGGGGCTGCCCGTTGCCGCGGACTGCTCCGCGCCGCGGAAGGCGATCTCGCCGGTGCCCTGTCGGCGTTCGAGCGGTCGCTGGCCGACGCGCAGCCGTTCCCCCTGGAGTGCGGCCGAACGTTGCTCTGCTCTCGGCGTCGTGCGCCGGCAGGCGCAGCAGAAGCGGGCGGCGCGGGAGACGCTGGAGCAGGCGCTTCGGATCTTCGAGGAGCTGGGCGCGCGGCTGTGGGCGGAGAAGGCGCGCGCGGAGCTCAGGCGGATCAGCGGCCGTGCGCCTGCGTCCGACGAGCTCACCGAGACCGAGCGGCGGGTCGCCGAGCTCGCCGCGCGCGGCCGCACGAACAGGGAGATCGCCGCCGAGCTGTTCATGGGCGTGAGCACGGTCGAGGCGCACCTGTCGCGCGTGTACCGCAAGCTCGATGTCCGCCGCGTCGGGCTCGCGGGCAGGCTCGACGAGGTGGCCGCCCCATGACGACGGCTGTGATCGGTCGTGAGGGGGAGCAGAGTGCGATCCAGTCGCTCATCGCGACCGTCGGCGACGGCCCCCAGGCGCTGGTGCTCTCCGGCGAACCCGGGATCGGAAAGACGGTCCTCTGGGAGGAAGGCCTCAGTGAGGCGAAGCAACAATCGCGCCGCGTTCTCGTGCACAGAAGCGTCGAGGCAGAGACGTCGTTGTCCTTCACGGCCCTCTCCGATCTGCTCGCCCCCGTCTTCGACGACGTGGCGTCCTCGCTGGCGCCGTTGCGTCGCCGCGCGCTCGAGGTCGCCCTCCTGCTCTCCGAGCCGGGAGCGGAGCCCCCGAATCCGCGTGCGATCGGTCTCGCGCTCCTCGATGTGCTCAGAGCGCTGGCAGACCGCGGCCCAGTGCTTGTTGCGCTCGACGATCTGCAGTGGCTCGACTCGTCGTCCGCGGGCGTGCTGCAGATCGCCTTGCGGCGCTTGAGCGACGAGCCTGTCAGCCTTCTCGCAACCGTTCGCCAAGCCCCGGATGTGACAGCGCCGCTCGAGCTCGATGCCACCTTCCAGGAGGAACGTCTCAATCGCATCGTTCTCGGTCCGCTGAGCCTGGGTGCACTTCATCACCTCTTGAACGAACGGGTCGGGCTCGAACTGTCGCGGCCGGAACTCGCCCGGGTCCAGGAGGCGTCGGCCGGCAATCCGTTCTTCGCGCTCGAGCTCGCGCGCGAGCTCGTCCGGACGGGAACGAGGCCCGAAGCCGGGCGCGCGCTCCGCGTGCCCGAGAGCCTGCACGAGCTCCTCGACGGCCGTCTCGCGCGACTGCCCACCGAGACCGGCGACGTCGTGCTCTTCGCCGCCGCGCTCGCCCGCCCGACGGTCGAGTTGGTCGCGGCCGCCCACGGCGACCGGGCCGACGTTCTCGAGGCGCTCGACTCTGCGGAGCGGGAAGGGGTCATTGTTGCGCTCGACGACTCGAGCCTTCGGTTTACGCACCCCTTGCTCGCATCGATCTGCTACGAGCAGGCAAAGCCCTGGAAGCGGCGCGCGGTTCACCGAGCGCTCGCCGAGATGGTCTTCGATCTCGAGGAGCGGGCGCGTCACATGGCGCTCTCGGTCGAGGGGCCGGACGCAGTCGCCGCCTCCCAGCTCGACGCGGCCGCGGAGCAGGCAGCGGCACGCGGCGCGACCGCCGCTGCTGCGGAGCTCTGCGAGCTGGCGGCCCGGTTGACGCCCGACGACCCGGCGCTCGCTCGTCGACGCCGCATGCGGGGAGCGAGCCTTCACCGCCTCGCCGGAGAGAGGGAGCGGACGGTGGCGATGCTCGAGGAGCTCCTCCAGGAGATTCCGCAGGGCGTGGAGCGGGCCGACGTCCTCCTCGAGCTCGCTCGCACGCATCGAGCCGACCAGCCCGCGACGATCGCGCTCCTGGACGATGCACTCGCCGAGGCCGTCGCCGACGACGCGCGTTCCGCGCAGATCCTGGCGTATCGAGCCCTCTACCGCATGATCGGCGCCCAGATCCCCGAGGCGATCGCCGACGGTCATGCGGCGCTGCGCAAGGCGGAGCAGGTCGGTGATCCGCGGCTACTCGCGGTGACCATCGCCCGCGCAGCACATCTCGAGATGTACGCCGCCGAGATCACTCCGGGTCTGCTCGAGCGAGGCGTGGAGATCGAGGAGCGCCTCGATCTTCCGCTCGAGTACGTCGAGAGCCCAAGGGCGTTTCTCGCCCGACTCCTCATGCGTCAGGGCGACCTGGATCGTGCGCGCCCGATCCTCGACGAGCTGGAGGCCAGGGCGGCTGCCCGGGGCGACGAGGAGACGAGAATCCTGTTCCTCTGGCAGCTCGGCTCGCTCGAGTGGCTCGCCGGTCGCTGGGCCCGCGCGCTCGAGCATGTCTCGTCCGCACACGACCTCGGTGAGCAGACGCAGTTCTTCCACCGGCTCGGTTGGGCCGGCCGAATCAAGGCCTTGCTCGAAGCCGACCTCGGCCTGGTGGAGCAGGCACGGACAACGGCCGAAGCGGGATGCGAGTTCGCGGCGACGTATTCGCTCGAGTTCTTCGCGGTCTTCTCGCTCGGGGCGCTCGGCCGTCTCGAGTTGGCGCTGGGAGATGTCGAGGCTGCGGGGGCGTGCCTGCGCGACCTGCCTGAGCGGCTCCTCGCCGGGGGATTGAACGACCCGACGCCCCCTGTCTGGGCGGACGCCATCGAGACGCTCGTCGGGCTCGGCGAGCTGGAGCAGGCGCACGCCTCCCTGGAGCCCTACGAACTGCACGCCGAGCGGCTGGGCAGCCCGCAGGCGCGTGTGGGGGCTGCACGTTGTCGCGGGCTCCTGCTGGCCGCCGAAGGCGATCCGTCGGCTGCGGAGTCGGCGTTCGAGCGGTCGCTGGCCGACGCGGGAGGGTTTCCCCTGGAACGCGCGCGGACGCTGCTCTGTCTCGGCGTCGTGCGCCGTCGGGCGCGGCAGAAGCGGGCGGCGCGTGAGGCGTTGGAGGGTGCGCTCGTGATCTTCGAGGAGCTGGGCGCGCGGTTGTGGGCGGAGAAGGCGCGGGCGGAGCTCAGGCGGATCAGTGGGCGTGCTCCGGCGCCCGACGAGTTGACCGAGACAGAGCGGCGGGTAGCCGAGCTGGCGGCGCAGGGTCGGACGAACAAGGAGATCGCCGCCGAGCTGTTCATGGGGGTGAGCACGGTCGAGGCGCACCTCTCGCACGTCTACCGCAAGCTCGGTGTGCGCCGCGCTGGCCTGGCAGGACGACTTGCGCCGTCGCTGGATTCGGCGGCCGCGGACTGAGATGAGCGTGGCCCCGGAGATCATCGGGCGGGACGAGGAGCTGGGCGCCGTTCGCGCGTTCGTCTCGCGGGTCGGCGACGGTCCGGGCGCGCTGGTGCTCTCGGGCGAGGCCGGAATCGGCAAGACGATCCTCTGGGAGGCGGGCGTCGAGGAGGCTCGAGGGCGATTCAGCCGCGTCGTGACCTGCCGCGGCGTCGAAGCTGAGGCGTCGTTTGCCTTTGCGGGTCTGTCCGAGCTGCTGGCAGGGTGTCGTCCGCGAGGTGGCGTCGGCGCTCGTGCCGCCTCGTCGCCGTGCGCTCGAGGTGGCGCTGCAGCTCGCGGAGCCCGGCGACGCGGCTCCCGACGCACACGTCATCGGGCTTGCCTTGCTCGATGCGCTGCAGGCGCTCGCCGACCACGGCGGCCCGGTTCTCGTCGCTGTCGACGACGCACAGTGGCTCGACCCGGCCTCTGCAAGCGTGCATGCAGATCGCGTTTCGGCGTCTTCGCGAAGAGCGGATCGGCCTGCTGGCGACCGTCAGGCCGGGGCCCGAGGTCGAGGAGTGCCGTCGAGCTCGACCGCTTCTTCCCGGAAGAGCGGCTGGAGCGGCTCTCGCTCGGACCGCTCACGCTCGGCGCGCTGCATCGTTTGCTCGAGGAGCGGCTCGGGCTCGAGCTGACGCGACCAGAGCTCGCCCGCGTGCAGGAGGCGACGGCCGGTAATCCGTTCTTTGCGCTCGAGCTGGGGCGCGAGCTCGTGCGCACGAACACGAGGCCGACGCCGGGACAGGCATTGCGCGTTCCCGAAAGCCTGCGCGAGCTGCTCGGCGGCCGTCTCGACCGCCTGCCTACCCACACCGGCGATGTCTTGCTCCAAGCCGCGGCGCTCGCCCGGCCCACGGTCGAGCTCGTCACGGCGGCGTATGGAGACCGCGAGCGAGTGCTGGAGGCGCTGGAGGCGGCCGTTCGACGAAGGCATCGTCCAGCTCGACGACTCGCACATTCGCTTTGCGCATCCCTTGCTCGCCTCGACTGTCGTATGGGCAGGCGCCGGTCTGGAAACGCCGCGCCGTGCATCGCACGCTCGCAGACGTGGTGACGGACTCCGAGGAGCGGGCCCGCCATCTGGGGCTCGCCGCCGAGGGTCCAGACGCCGCGGTCGCATCCGAGCTCGATACCGCCGCCGAGCACGCGGCTGCACGTGGGGCGCCCTCCGCCGCGGCCGAGCTCTGCGAGCTCGCTGCCGAGCTCACCCCGGACGATCCCACGCTCGCACGGCAGCGGCGCATGCGAGCGGCGACGTACCATCGCCTCGCGGGCAACGGCGAGATCGCAGCCGCAATTCTCGAGCAGCTCCTCACCGAGGTCCCGTCCGGCGTCGAGCGGTCGGACGTGCTCCTCGAACTGGTCAGGACTTTCAAGGCCGACCTTCCGACGCTGCTCGAGCTCTCCGACGAGGCTCTCGCCGAGGCTGCCCACGACGATGCTCGCTCGTCACGGATCCTGGCCATTCGAGCGTGGAGCCACTTCATGAGGACCGACGCACGCTCGGCACTCATCGATGCCCGCATGGCTCTGGAGAAGGCCGAGCGCGTTGGCGATGCCGAGCTCATAGCGGGGGCGATCGCACGGGTGGGCCAGATGGAGATGTGGGCGGCCGAGATCACACCTGGCTTGCTCGAGCGGGGCGTGGAGATGGAGGAGCGCCTCGGGCTCGCCCTCGACTATCAGACGAGCCCAAGCGTGTCACTCGCCCGACTGATGACCCGTCTGGGCGAGATCCAGCGATCTCGCGTGATGTCCGAGGAGCTGGAGAGGAAGGCGGTGGCACGAGGCGACAAGGGGACGCGCTTTCTGATCCTCTGGTCGTTGAGCGAGATCGAGTGGCTCGCCGGCAACTGGCGGCAGGCGCTCGACCACGCGACAGCAGCCCAAGAGCTCGGCGAGCAGAGGTTCCCTCCCACCGGTGCCTGGGTGGGCCGCGTCCGAGCGCTCGTGGAGGCGGACCTCGGCCTGGTCGAGGAGGCGCGCGCGCATGCCGAGGAAGGCATTGCGTCCGCCCAGGCGTTCTCACAGGAGATCTTCATGGTTCTCAGTCTCGGCGTGCTCGGCCGGCTGGAGCTCGCGCTCGGCAACCTGCAGGCCGCGGCCGAGTACCTGCGCGAGTTGCCAGGACGGCTGCTCGCGAGCGGGCACCACGACCCGGCGCAACCCATCTGGGCGGACGCGATCGAGACGCTGATCGCCCTCGGCGAGCTCGAGCTGGCGCGCACCTACCTGGAGCACCTCGAGGCGAACGCCACGCGTCTGGGAGGCCCCCGTGCTGCGACCGGCGCTGCCCGCTGCCGCGGGCTGCTTGCTGCCGCAGAGGGCGAGCCTTCCGGCCGCGACCGCAGCGTTCGAGGCCTCCCTGGCCGCGGCAGCGGCCTTCCCGCTCGAGCGGGGCCGCACGCTGCTCTGTCTGGGCATGGTGCAGAGGCGGGCGCAGCAGAAGAAGGCGGCGCGCGAGGCGCTGGAGCAGGCGCTCGCGATCTTCGAGGAGCTGGGCGCGCGGCTGTGGGCGGAGAAGGCGCGTGCCGAGCTGCGGCGGATCAGCGGCCGCGCGCCCGCGTCCGAGGAGCTGACCGAGACGGAGCGGCGCGTCGCGGAGCTGGCGGCGCAGGGCCGCACGAACAAGGAGATCGCCGCCGAGCTCTTCATGGGCGTCAGCACAGTCGAGGCCCACCTTTCCCACGTCTATCGCAAGCTCGGCGTCCGTCGAGCCGAGCTCGCGACACGTCTGACGATCGAGGTCGACGACACCGTGCAGCTGTAGCCGGGTGCGGGCCGGCCCATTCCGATGGGTGCCGGCGCCCAAACCTAGGGTCTTCGGGGTTTTCCGCGATGCGGCTCGGCCGTAGCCTCGATTCGTGGTCTACGTCGTCGAGCGGTACCTCCCGGGCCTCGACCAGCGCCGGCTCGTCCCCCTGCTCGGAAAGCTCGGCCGGGCGGCGCAGGAGCTCCGCGCCGAGGGCACGCTCGTTCGCTATCTGGGCTCGACGATCGTCCCCGGCGACGAGGCCTGCTTCTGCCAGTTCGAGGGGGCCTCGGAGAAGGCCGTCGCGGAGGCGAATGTGCGCGCCGGCGTGCCCTTCGACCGGATCGTCGCCGCCGTTGCCGTCCCGGTCTCGCCGGACGACTCGTAACCCGACGCTTGGTGGGCCAGAATGGCCCGAGGCCCATGGTGACCGGGGTAATCGGCCGGGAAGAGGAGCTCAGCTCGATCGAGGCGTTCCTGGCTCGCATCGAGGAGGGCCCGACCGCGATCGTCCTCTCCGGCGAGGCTGGGATCGGCAAGACCGTGCTGTGGGAGCTCGGTGTCGGGGAGGCGGAGGAGCGGTTCGGCCGCGTTCTGTTGCACCGGAGCGTCGAGGCCGAGGCCCTGCTCTCGTTCACGGGGCTCTCGGATCTCCTCGGGCCGGTCTTCGACGACGTGGCACCCATGCTCGCGCCGCTGCGGCGGCGGGCGCTGGAGGTGTCGCTCCTGCTCGCCGAGCCGGGAAGCGACCCCCCGGATCCGCGCGCGATCGGGTTGGCCCTCCTCGACGTCCTGCAGATGCTCGCAGAGCAGGATCCGGTCGTCCTCGCGCTCGACGACCTCCAGTGGCTCGACCCCTCGTCGGCCGGTGTGCTTCAGATCGCTCTCCGCCGCCTGCGTGACGAGCGTGTCGGGCTGCTCGCGACAGTGCGAACGGCACCCGAGACACCCGTTCCGGTCGGGCTCGATCGCGCCTTCGCGGCCGAACGGCTCTCCCGGCTCCCGGTCGGCCCCCTGAGCATGGGGGCGCTGCACCACCTGCTGAGAGAGCGAGTCGGTCTCGATCTGACCCGGCCCGAGCTCGTACGGGTCCAGGAGGCATCGGCAGGCAACCCGTTCTTCGCACTCGAGCTCGGGCGCGAGCTCGTCCGCACGGGCTCCAGGCCGACCGCGGGCCGAGGCCTTGCCTGTGCCCGAGAGCCTGCACGAGCTCCTCGGGGGCCGTCTCGCACGGCTCCCGACCGATACCGGCGACGTCGTCCTCTTCGCCGCGGCGCTCGCCCGTCCCACGGTCGAGCTCGTCGTGAACGCACACGGACACCGTGAAACCGTCGTCGAAGCTCTCGACACGGCCGCCCGGGAGGGAGTGGTCGAGCTCGACGACTCACGTCTCCGCTTTGCCCATCCCTTGCTCGCCTCCATTTGCTACGAACAGGCTCCGATCTGGAAGCGTCGTGCGATCCACGGAGCGCTGGCCCGGGCGGTCACCGACGTCGAGGAGCGAGCCCGCCACATGGCCCTGTCGGTGGACGGCCCAGACGCGGTCGCCGCGTCGTACCTCGACGCGGCCGCCGAGCAGGCCTCGGCCCGCGGAGCCACCGCGGCCGCGGCCGAGCTCTCCGAGCTCGCGGCCGACCTGACACCGGATGACTCTGCGGCCGAGCGACAGCGGCGCCTGCGCGCAGCGAAGTTTCATCGGCTCGCCGGCGAAAGCGCGCGGGCTGCGCTGCTGCTCGAGCAGATTCTCACCGAGGTTCCAGAGGGCCTGGAGCGGTCGGACGTTCTGCTCGAGCTGGCCTCGACGCTCAGAGCCGACCCGCAGACGACGATCGCGCATCTGGACGATGCGCTCGCAAACGCCGCAGGGGACGAGAACCGGCAAGCGCGGATCCTCGCCTACCGGGGCTGGATCCGGGTCTTCCTGGCAGACATCGACGCGGCACTCGTCGACACCCGCGCGGCTCTCGAGAAGGCCGAGCGCATTGGTGACCCCGCACTGATCGCCGCCACCATTGGACACGTTGCGATCGCAGAAGGCCGTGCCGGCGACTTCACCCCCGGCCTCATCGAGCGCGGCGTCGAGATCGAGCAGCGGCTGGCACTTCAGCTGCAATACAACGAAAGCCCATCCGTGTCGCTGAGCAGGCGCCTGGCCGGCCAGGGGCACCTGGATCGAGCTCGCGCGTTGATCGAGGAGATCGAAGCGAAGGCCGCAGCACGTGGGGACGAACGCCTGCGCGCGCAGGCCCACGGTGCCCGTGCCCGGATCGAGTGGTTCGCGGGAGACTGGCAGCTGGCGCTCGACCTCGCCGTCGAGGCGCACGAGCTCCATGACCGTATCCAGCACGAGGTCGGGCACACCGTTCGCCTCAAGGCCCTCGCCGAGGCCGATCTCGGACTCGTCGAGCAGGCGCGCGCGTCGGCAGAAGCGGCACGGGCGGTTGCCGAGGAGATGTCGGACAGGGAGTGGGCCATCCTCAGCGCCGGCGTCCTGGGGCGCCTCGAGCTCGCGCTCGGAGATCTCGACGCGGCTCTCGGCTACGTGCGCGAGCTGCCCGGAGAGCTGCTCTCGAAGGGGTACAAGGATCCGACGGCCCCGGTCTGGGGAGACGCGATCGAGATCCTCATCGCGAGCGGTGAGCTCGAGCAGGCCAGCAGCTATCTAGGGGAGTACGAGTCGAACTCGAACCGTGCCGAATGCCCGTGGGCGGTTGCCGTCGCCGCGCGCTGCCGCGGCCTCCTTGCAGCTGCCGAGGACGATCTAGCGGCCGCTCTCACGGCATTCGGGAGGTCACTCACCGAGCTCGAGGAGCTTCCGTATCCGTTCGAGCGCGGCCGCACGCTGCTCTGCCTCGGCACGGTGCGTCGACAGGCCCAGCAGAGGAAGGCCGCCCGCGAGGCCTTGGAGGAGGCGCTCGCCGTCTTCGAGGAGCTCGGCGCCCGACTCTGGGCCGAGAAGGCCCGTGCCGAGCTGGCGCGCATCAGCGGCAGGCGCACGACCTCGGACGAGCTGACCGGGACGGAGCGGCGGGTCGCCGAACTCGCCTCGAGCGGGTTCACCAACAAGGAGATCGCCTCCGAGCTCTTCATGGGAGTGAGCACCGTCGAGGCGCATCTCTCCCGCATCTATCGCAAGCTCGGCCTGCGCTCGCGCACGGAGCTCGCCGGCCGGGTCGCCACCGCAAGGGGCGAGACGGTCAAGACGGGGGACGAGCGGGCCGAAGTCTAGGGCTTTTCGGGTTTCGGGCCCCCACCCCTGAGCCGCATCCTCGACGGCATGGTCTACGTCGTCGAGCGCTACCTCCCCGGGCTCTCTGGCTCGGATCTCCTGCACGAGCTCGCAAGGCTCGAGCGCACGCAGGAGCTGCCGTACGAGGCAGGAGGGGTGCGCTACCTCGGCTCGACCATCGTGTTGGGGGACGAGGCCTGCTACTGCCGCTTCGAAGGGCCCACCGAGGCGGCTGTCGCAGAGGCGAACAGGATGGCAGGCCTTTCCTTCGACCGGATCGTGCCCGCAATCACCGTCACTCCGAAGGGAGAACAACAATGAGCGTTTCCGCGTCCATTCCTGCAACCGTCCAGATCCGGCGTGGCCACCTGCTCGGGTTGATCGGACTCGTCGCGGCACTGGCGGCCTGCGTCGCCGCGGTGGTGACCGCGGTCGCATTCGACGACGGTACGTCGGGCGCGGTGTCGAGGTCGACCAGCGTCTCGGCGTCGCAGCGTGTTCCCGCGACCTTCACGATGACCCGTAAGCAGATCGAGGGGCTGTCGACGATGGCGCCGCAGACGGCGACCTTCACGATGACCCGTAAGCAGATCGAAGGGCTGTCGACGATGGCGCAGCAGACCGCGAGCCACGCCGATCCGCTCCTGTCGATGACGCCTGCCGAGCTCGCCGGCGTCGGGCTCGGAACCGGGTACCAGCTCCCGAACGCGCAGACCTCGCCGACCTCGGCGGCCGTCCTTGCCTCGATGAGCCCCGAGACGCGGCGGTACACCGAGTCGATCATGAACCTCACGTTCGAGCAGCTCGCCGCCGGAGGCGGCGGGCCAGCCGTAGCCGAGAAGAGGGAGGGGAGAGGTCCTGCCTCTCCCCTCCCCGCGCAGGAGACGTGTTGCATGGAACCGAGACCGGTCCCACAATGGAAGGCCCTCGAAAGGAAACGCGGCGATGAGCATCACCGATCATGCGGGCGCGGAGCGCACGGGCTTCCCGAGCCCGTTCGAGGTGACGATCCCTCCGGACTGCGAGGGGTGGGAGGAGATGTACGCCCGCCACGCGGTCTTCGGCGAGGCTCGGCGGGGCTTCGAGGAGAGCCGGTTCTGGTTCCAGGACGGGTTGCACGCCGCAGAGCCCCTCTATCCCTTCGACTCGTTCCTGTTCGAGTACGCCGTGGTCGCGATGAACCAGGCGAACTCACGCCTCTTCGTCTTGCCGACCTCCGTCGGCCACGAGTGCCGTCTCCTGAACGGCTACATCTACCTCAGTGGGAACCCGGTCACCGACAGGGCGACACTCGAACGCCGTACGGAGCTGTTCGCGGGACGGTCCGCCCATTACTACGAGCACTGGGAGGAGCTGTACGAGGGCTGGCTGGAAAAGGTCGAGGCGGCCACGACCGAGCTCGCCGGGCTCGAGGTCCCGGAGATGCCCGAGGTCGAGGACGAGTCGATCGTCACGGACGGCCGCGGGCTCGGATCGAGCCACGCGCTCCTCCATGCGTACGACCGGCTCCTCGAGGGAGTCGACCGCATCTTCCAGTACCACTTCGAGTTCCTGGGTCTCGGCTACTTGGCCTACCTCGCCTTCTACGAGCGATGCCGAGAGCGATTCCCGGACATCACGGACCAGACCATCGCGAAGATGGTGTCCGCTATCGATGTGCTCGTCCTGCGCCCCGACGAGGAGCTTCGGCGGCTCGCGCGACTCGCGGTCGAGCTCGGCGTGTCCGAGCAGGTCGCAAGCGCCGCGAACGAGGACGAGCTCGTCGCGAACCTCGGCGGCAGCGATGCCGGCGAACGGTGGCTCGCCGACTTCGAGCAGACCAAGGACCCGTGGTTCTACTTCTCCTGCGGGACGGGCGTCTTCCACCACCACCACCGCTCGTGGATCGACGACACCCGGCTCCCGGTCCAGACGATCGGCTCCTACATCGCGCGACTCGACGCCGGCGAGGACATCTCGCGTCCTCGCGAAGCTGCACTGGCCGAGCGTGAGCGCATCACCGAGGGGCACCGCGCGCTGCTCTCGCCCGAGCTACGCGAGGCGTTCGACGAGAGCCTCTCGCTCGCGCGCACGGTGTTCCCCTACGTCGAGAACCATCACTTCTACATCGACCACCGCTACTTCACGATCTTCTGGAACAAGGTGCGCGCGTTCGGTGCGCTCCTGGCGCGCGTCGGGTTCCTCGAGGACGGGGAGGACGTCTTCCTGCTCCGCCACGACGAGGTGCGCTCCGCCCTGGAGGCGCTCCGGCTCGACTGGAGCTCGGGCGGGGCCGGGGTGCCGCACGGCCCGCTCGTGTGGCCGCCTCTCGTGGAGCGGCGGAGGGCGGTCTACGACGCGATGTGCGCGTGGGCCCAGCCTCCGGCGCTCGGCCCTCTGAACGAGGAGATCACCGACCCGATCTCGATCATGCTCTGGGGGATCACGGACGAGCGCGTGCGAGACTGGCTCTCGTCCGACGGCGACGAAGCCGAGACACTGACCGGGTGTCCGGCATCCCCCGGCGTGGCAGAGGGCTTGGCGCGCGTGCTGCTGCGGGTGGACCAGCTCGGTGAGCTCGAGGACGGCGAGATCCTGGTCGCGCCGGTCACCTCGCCGAGCTGGACGCCGGTCTTCCACCGGATCGCGGGAGCCGTCCTCGACACCGGCGGGATCATGTGCCATGCGGCGATCGTCGCCCGGGAGTACCGGCTGCCGGCGGTCGTCGGCACGGGCACAGGGACGAAGCGGATCAGGACGGGTGACAGGGTGCGCGTCGATGCCGCAACCGGGGTGGTGACGATCCTGGTACACGCGCAGGTGTGAGTCGCTCGCCGGCGGGTGTGACCCTCAGCGTCATCCACTCCCGGCGCATGTCGGCGAATCGGCCGCGGGTGCCTCGTGGCTAGCATCGCGGTCGTGACCGCGTTCCCGGAGACGCACGCCGACCTGCTCGACGCGCCGTTCGCGACGCTGGCCACGATCGACCCGAAGGGACGCCCGCAGCTCACGGAGGTCTGGTTCCTCCACGACGAGGGCGAGCTCAAGGTGTGGCTCAACGGCGCGCGCTGGAAGACGCGGAACCTGCGCGAGCGCCCCGAATGCAGCCTTCTCGTCCTCGACCTCGGCAACCCGCGGCGGTACCTGGAGGTGCGGGGCCGAGCCCGTCTCACGCCCGACCCCGACTACGCGTTCGCCTCCAAGCTGGGCGCGAAGTACGGCATGGACCTGAGCCAGATCGACCCGCCGGGGCAGACACGCGTGATCGTGACGGTCGAGCCCGAGAAGGTCTACGCGGTCGACATGAGCCGGTAGGACGCGCGTCGCGAAGGCCGACGTCTCGGAGGGCGGCCGAGGCGGCCGCCCTCCGTGCTTCCTCTCGGGGAGACGTGTTCGCTAGCCGGCCGGGACGTAGTAGGGGTAGACGGCGACGCCGGGTACCACCTCACCGACGTGGTCGACCCAGAGGCCGGAGAACGTGAAGCCGGGCAGCAGGTCGCACGAGACGCCGACACCCGCGTAGAAGATGCCCGGGGTCACGAGGCCCTGCTCGACCAGGAGCGCACCCTGGCTCTCGGGCAGGTTGAGCGCGACACCGGCACCGTCACCCCGCCCGACGGGGCCGCTCGTCGAGCAGTAGACCGAACGGGACTCCGACGGCGCGTCGACCGCGACCGGCGGGGACCAGAGCTCGAGCGTCTGGGGCCCGGCGTTCTCCTCCTGGCCCTCATCCTCGCCCTGTTCCTGGTCGTCGCCCTGTTCCTGGTCGTCGCCCTGTTCCTGGTCGTCGCCCTGTTCCTGGTCGTCGCCCTGTCTGCTGGTCGTCGCCCTGCTGCTGGTCGTCGCCCTGCTGCTGGTCGTCGCCCTGGCCCTCGTCGGTCGTCGCGTTGGCGACGCAGGTGAAGCCGGCCTTCGTCAGACCTTTCACCGCGGACTCGGGCACCGTGACGGTGACGGTGGAATTGCCGTTCTGCTTCGTGCAGGTGTAGGTCGGATGCGGGTTCTGCGCCGCGGCGGCCGTGGCCCCGATCGATGCCAGCGCCGCCAGCGCAAGCAGCGACGCAGCAAGTGCGAGTGTCCTTCTCATTCCACCTCTCCTTTTTCCGCTGCCCCGGCCCGAACATGTGCACGCAGCGAGCCGGGCAGCGCCCCGATGTCGTCTACACCGCAGTCTTCGAGGCAACGCGAGGCATGCGCCCGCCGCCGGTCTAGGGTCGAGCCACCCACCCCGCCAGGGCACGGCGTCGCGGCGAGGGGCGGGCTCGGCGGGGTCGCTATTCGGCGGCGGCGGCCGCGCACGCGGGGCTGCGGGTCACGAAGCGCACGCCGTCGGCCGCCTCGAGCGAGAACGTGTCGGGCGTTCCGGGGGAGAGGTCGAGGACGAAGCCCGGCCTGCGCCAGCGCTCGTACTGCTCGGCATCGATGTAGAACGGGACGTCGTCGATCAGGCCGACGAGCAGATCGTTCGGGCCGACGAGCAGCTCGCCCTCCTGCAGGCAGAGGGGCGAGCTGCCGTCGCAGCACCCGCCCGACTGGAAGAGCATCAGCGGCCCGTGCCGCTCGCGCAGGCACTCCAGCTCTGCGAGGGCGGTCGGGGTGGCGCTGAGCTCTCCGTCGGGCATGAGGCTCCTAGAACAGGCCCAGGGGCTTGGGGTCGTAGCTGACGAGCATGCACTTCGTCTGGGTGTAGTGCTCGAGCATCATCCGGTGGTTCTCCCGGCCGACGCCCGAGACCTTGTATCCGCCGAACGCCGCGTGGGCGGGGTAGAGGTGGTAGCAGTTCGTCCACACGCGGCCGGCCTGGATGCCCCGGCCCATCCGGAACGCGCGGCTCGTGTCGCGCGTCCAGACGCCGGCCCCGAGGCCGTACAGCGTGTCGTTGGCGATCTGCAACGCCTCTGCCTCGTCCGCGAACGTCGTCACGGCGAGCACGGGACCGAAGATCTCCTCCTGGAAGATCCGCATCCCGTTGTCTCCCTTGAACACGGTCGGCTCGAAGTAGTAGCCGTCCTCGAGCTCACCGCCGAGGTGCGACCGGTGGCCGCCCGTGAGCAGCTCCGCGCCCTCGCCGAGCCCGATCTGCACGTAGCTCTCGATCTTCTCGAGCTGCGCCGTCGAGACCTGCGGGCCGAGCTGGGTCTCCAGTGCGAGCGGGTGCCCCTGCCGGATCTGCTCGATCCGGGCGAGGCAGCGCTCCATGAACGGCTCGTAGATCGACTCCTCGATCAGCGCCCGCGACGGGCAGGTGCACACTTCGCCCTTGTTGAAGGCGTAGAGCACGAGCCCCTCGACGGCCTTGTCGAGGAAGTCGTCGTCCGCGGCCATCACGTCGGCGAAGAAGATGTTCGGCGACTTGCCGCCGAGCTCGGTCGTCGACGGGATGATGTTCTGCGCTGCGTACTGCATGATCAGGCGCCCCGTGCCGGTCTCGCCGGTGAACCCGATCTTCGCGATCCGCTTGCTGGTCGCGAGCGCCTTGCCGATCTCGCCGCCGGGACCGTTCACGACGTTGATCACGCCGGGCGGGACGATCCCCTCGATCACCTCCATCAGCTTGAGGATCGACCAGGGGGTCGGGCTTGCCGGCTTGATCACCGTGCAGTTCCCGGCCGCCAGTGCCGGCGCGAGCTTCCAGGCCGCCATCAGCAGGGGGAAGTTGAACGGGATGATCTGGCCGACCACGCCCAGCGGCTCGTGGAAGTGGTAGGCGACCGTGTCCTTGTCGATCTCCGAGATCCGCCCTTCCTCGGCGCGGATCGCCGCCGCGAAGTAGCGGAAGTGGTCGGCTGCGAGCGGGATGTCCGCCGCGAGTGTCTCGCGGACGGGCTTGCCGTTCTCCCAGCTCTCGGCGACCGCAAGCTCCTCGAGGTGCTCCTCGATGGCGTCCGCGACCCGGTTCAGCACGCGCGAGCGCTCGGTCGTCGACGACTCGCCCCAGGCCGTCCGTGCCGCGTGGGCTGCGTCGAGCGCCAGCTCCACGTCCTGCGGCGTCGAGCGGGGCACCTCGGTGAACACCGCACCGGTCGCCGGCGTCCGGTTCTCCGAGTACTCGCCCTCGCTCGGCGGGACCCATGTGCCGCCGATGAAGTTGTCGTAGCGCTCCCGGAGCTCGACGGGACTGTCGGGCTCACCGGGCGGCGCATACGTCGTCCTCTGCTGCTCCAGTGTCGCCATCTCGACTCCCTTCGTCGAATGGGCTGTCCGCACCGACGCGAACTGCTCCGATCCAACTCTCCATCCGTGACCGCCTCGGCGCATCAGGGGGGACTGCGGATAGTCGTAGGGGAAACCCCCGATCGCGGAGTCGGCCGCGCCGGCCGCGCTAGGGTCGGCACATGTCGGACGAGCCCGAAGACCCCGACGAAGAGCCGTCGCTCACCGATCTCGTCGAGCAGCTCGCCCGCGACACGAGCCGGCTCACGCTCCACGAGGCGGGGCTCGCCGCCTCGCAGCACGTCCCGGAGCTCCGGCGGGCTGCCCTCTGGCTCGCGCTCGCCGCGGCGGTCGTGCTCGCGTTCCTCGCCGCGTTCGCCGTCGGGAACTGGGCGGCGGTCGCGGGACTCTCGACGTGGCTACCGGAGTGGCTCGCCGCGCTCGTGGTCGCGGCTGCGTGGGCGATCGTCGGCCTCGGGCTGCTCGCGATCGCCCGCTCCCGCCTGCGACGCGGAGCGACGGGCGTCTGGCTGAGGCTGCTCGGCGACGACCGGCAGGAGGCGATCGCCGAGGTACAGGCATCCCGCGACGAGGCAGAGCAGGCGGTACGCGACTCGCTCGACCGGTTCGGCTCCGCGGTCGCGGCCGTGTCGGCCGCTCAGCTCGCGGACGCCGTGGTACCGCTGGCCGGAAGCGTCGGGGACGAGCTGCTCGACGCGTCCGGGGACATGGTCGAGGACCTCGTCGAGAGCATCCCGGGCTCCGGAGCGATCGGCCAGGTCGTCGACATCGTGCTCTTCCCGGGCCGGATCGGCTTCCGGATCGCCACGACCGTCTTCCGGGGAGGC
This sequence comes from uncultured Actinomycetes bacterium, assembly GCA_963739405.1. Classification (GTDB taxonomy): domain Bacteria; phylum Actinomycetota; class Thermoleophilia; order Gaiellales; family Gaiellaceae; genus Gaiella. The sequence continues at coordinate 404,280 of CAVUAH010000015.1, forward strand.
TACGGCCGACAGCGAGTGACCGCGGCGACGAGGGCGTGTGAGGACGCTGACGGCGGCCCGGGGACGTCGTGGAGCGTCGCGGCACCACCTCGATCGTCTAGCGTGGCCGTGTGGCGACGTGGGTCGTGACCGGAGCGAGCCGAGGCATCGGGCTCGAGCTCTGCCGTCAGCTGCACGTGCGCGGGGAGACCGTGATCGCGACGTGCCGTTCGAGCTCGCCCGAGCTCGCGGCGATCGGCTGCCGGGTGCTCGAGGGGATCGACGTCGGTCGCGACGACGCAGGCGCCGTGCTCGCCGCCGGGCTCGGCGACGTCGCGGCCATCGACGTGCTCGTGAGCAACGCCGGCATCGGTCGCTGGGACACCCTCGAGACGCTCGACCTCGAGGTCGTACGCGAGGAGCTCGAGGTCAACACGCTCGGGCCTCTGCGCGTCACGAGCGCGCTGCTTCCTCGCCTCGGTCCGGGCGCGAAGATCGCGTTCGTCTCGAGCATGGCCGGCTCGATCGGAGACCGGCCGTCGGGCGGGAACTACGGCTACCGCATCTCGAAGACGGCTCTCAACATGGCGGGAGCCAACCTCGCGTACGACCTCTCCCCGCGCGGGATCCACGTCGCGCTGCTGCATCCGGGCTTCGTCCGCACCGAGATGACCCACGGCGGAGGGAACGTCGACGCGCCCGAGGCGGCGGCGGGCCTGATCCGGCAGGTCGACCTGCTCGATGCGTCGCGCAGTGGGCGGTTCTTCCACGCCGACGGACGCGAGCTCCCGTGGTGAACCTCGAGGCACGCGGCCCTCGCGTGGCTCAGGAGCGGCCGAACGAGAGGACGATGCGACACGACGCGCACGGCTCGAGGCAGTCGTGCCCCTCGCAGTCGACGTCGTCGACGCCGAGGTCGTCGACGGCGGACGCGACGAGGCCGCGCCACAGGCCGCGGTCGAGGTCGGCCACGGCCGGATTGGAGATTACGAGCGGGCGGAGGGGACACGTCGGCGTGACGATCACGGCGCTCCCGTTGTCGACGCTCTCGAGGCGCGCCTGGAACCCGAGGCCTCCGATCGCATCGCAGAGCCGCTCGAGCCCCACGCGCAGATCGACCGCCGGCGCGACTGCCGCGGCTGTTGCCAGCGTCCGCCCGAAGCGGGCTCCGACCTCCGCCAGGCGGCGCCTCGGGACCTCCTCTGCCAGCAACCCGACGAGGTCGGAGTAGCGGCGCTCGGGGAACTCGATCGCCGTCGTCTCCGGCGCGGGCGCGTACACCTTGGCCGGCCTCCCGGCACCCGGCCCGGTGCGGCCGCTCGTGCGTTCGAAGCCCGCCGTGAGCAGTCCGGCCTCGCTCAGGCGCTCGAGCCGGCGGCGGGCGACGTTGCGGTGCACGCCTATGGCCGAGGCGACTTCGCCGATGCTCGCGGAGCGGCGCCGTCCGCGGACGTAGAGAAGCGTCTCGCGCAGCCCGGGGTCGCCGATGACGTCCAGCGCGTCCATGCGTTCTTCTCTATGATACCACTAAGTGGTCTATAGAAGGGAGCGTCGACGTGCCTGACTATCGGTACCTCGTCGTCGGCGGCGGGATGACCGGCGACGCGGCCTGCAAGGGGATTCGGTCGATCGACCCGGTCGGCTCGATCGGCCTGGTGGGCGACGAGCCGGATCCCCCGTACGCGCGTCCTCCGCTGACGAAGGGTCTCTGGCTGGGCAAGGAGGAAGGCTCGATCTGGCGCGGGACGGTGGACCATGGGGTCGAGCTGCACCTCGGCCGCACGATCGTCTCGCTCGATCTCGAGGCGCGAACGGCCGCCGATTCCGACGGCGACGTCTATGGCTACGAGCGCCTGCTCCTCGCAACCGGTGGGCGTCCGCGGGAGATGCCCGGCGCGGCCGACGGCGTCGTCTACTTCCGCACGCTCGCCGACTATCGGGCTCTGCGCGCGGGCGCGACCCCGGGCGCGCGGGTGCTCGTGGTCGGCGGCGGCTTCATCGGCTCCGAGATCGCAGCTGCCCTCAGCTGCGAACGGTTGCAGCGTCACGATGACGTTCCCCGAGGAGGCGATCGGCTGCGAGGCTCTTCCCGCCGACCTCGCGCTCGCCGTCACCGACTACTACCGCGAGCGCGGGGTCGAGATCGCGAACAGGACGCTCGGTGCAGTCCGTCGAGCGCGACGGCGAGCGGTTTCACGTCACGACCGAGGCCGGTGCGGCCTTCGAGGCGGACGCGGTGGTGGCGGGCCTCGGCATCGTGCCCCGCGACGACCTCGCCGCGGCGGCGCGGTCTACCGGCGGAGAACGGGATAGCGGTCGACGACCGCGGCCGCGTCGGATCGCGCGAGGACGTGTTCGCAGCGGGCGACGTCGCCCGCTTCCCGGCACGCGACCTCGGCCGCGAGATCCGGATCGAGCACGAGGACCACGCGAAGAGTCACGGCCATCAGGTCGGGCGGAACATGGCCGGCGCGGACGAGGCCTACGACCACCTGCCGTTCTTCTACTCCGACATGTTCGACCTCGGCTACGAGGCGGTCGGCGAGCTCGACGCTCGACTCGACACCGTGGCCGAGTGGGCCGAGCCGCACCGCAAGGGGGTCGTCTGCTATCGGGACGCCGAGGGTCGGCCGCGGGGATTCCTGCTCTGGGACGTATGGGGCAAGGTCGATGCGGCGCGCGAGCTGATCCGGGCGGGCTCGCCCGTCGGACCGGCGCAGCTCGGGGAGCTGCTCGCGTGAGCTCAGACGAGCTCGTCGGTGCGCGCGGCCAGCTCGCGGTCGCGCTCCGTGATCCCGCCCGCGGAGTGGGTCGTCCAGCGGACGGTGACGCGTCGGTAGCTGATCGAGAGGTCGGGATGGTGGTCCTCGGACTCCGCGAGGTCGGCGACGCGATTGACGAACGCGATCGCCTCGCGGAACCCGTCGAAGACGAGCTCGCGCTCGAGGGCCCCGTCCTTCTCCGTCCAGGTCTCGGTCCCGCTCATGAGGCCGATTCTTCCCTCTTCGACCGGTCGCGCAAACCAACGCCCACGCGGGAGGTCGTGTGCGAGGTGCTCTACCGGCCGCTCGCGCACCTGTTCGTGCTGGCGCTGCTGCCCCTACGCGTGCCGCCACCCGCCGTCGTCCTCGCCGGGGCGGCTGCGGGATCGCCGCCGCGGTCGAGATCGCGCGCGGCGGGCTGCTCGCCGCGGCCGTGCTGGTCGTCCTCAAGACGATCCTCGACGGTGCGGACGGGGCGCTCGCGCGGGCGGCCGATCGCGTGACGGCGTTCGGGCGCTACCTCGACTCGGACTGCGACCTGGTGGTGAACGCCGCGCTCTGGGCGGCGATCGGCTACGCCACGCACAGGCCGCTGCTCGCGATCGCCGCCTTCGCTGCGTCGACCCTCGTGTTGAGCGTCAACTTCAACCTCCGGCGACTGTACGTCGGCACAGAGGCGATGCCGGAGGGCGGCGGCGCCGCACGACGTTTCTACGAGCTCGTCTACGCACCGCAGGACCGCATCGCCGACCGGCTCGTACGCCGCCGACCGAGGCTCACGACCCTGCGGGTCTTCCACAACCTCGGTCTCGCCACGCAGCACACCGTTCTCGCCGTCTGCCTCGTCCTCGTCGCCGTCAACGCCTGATGCAGGAAGGAGCCGTCTCCATGTCGGACACCGTGATCGCCTTGCCCTCGACCGCCCGCGCGTTCGAGCTCCCACGCGACATCATCCGCAGAGGACTGGGAGCGCTACAGGGCGATACCTCGCCGAGATCCTCGAGGCCCTGGGCCTGCCGCCCGACACGCCGGGGACGAGGGAGACACGCCGGAGCGGTTCCTGCGCGCGCTCTACGATGCGACCGCGGGATACGAGGGAGACCCGAAGCTCGTGACGACGTTCCCGACCGAGACCGGCGCCGTCGGAGAGCAGCCGTTCGCGCAGATCGTCGAAGGGCCGATCGCGTTCTCCGCGCTGTGCGAGCACCACGCGCTCCCGTTCTCCGGCCACGCCCACATCGGCTACGTCGCCGGCGAGCGGATCATCGGCATCTCCAAGCTGACCCGCCTCGTCCGCCTCTTCGCCCGCCGCTTCACCGTGCAGGAGCGCCTCTGTGAGCAGATCGCCGACACGCTCGTCCAGCTCGTCGAGCCGCAGGGAGTGGCGGTGCGGCTCGAGGCGTCGCACATGTGCACGCAGATGAGGGGCGTCGAGGAGCGCTCGCGCACGACGACGACCGCATGGCGCGGCGCATACCGCGACCCGGAGCTGCGCCGCGAGTTCCTCGACCTCGCGCGATGAGCGGCCTCGAGCCGCTCGTGCTCCTCCACGAGCGACGCGGGGCCGAGGTGCGCCTCGGAATCGAGCTGCGGCGGCTCTACGGCGGCGACCTCGGGCTCCCCGAGCACTGCCTCTATTCGAACTTCGTCGAGACCCTCGACGGCGTCGTCGCGATCCCGTCGGTCCCTGGCTCGAACGCCCTGATCGGCGGCGGCAGCGACGCCGACCGGTTCGTGATGGGGCTTCTGCGCGCCTGCGCCGACGCCGTGCTGATCGGGAGCGGGACGCTGCGGGCATCGGCGCGCGGGCGCTGGCGGCCGGAGACCGTCTTCGCTCCGGCCGCCGACCTCTACGCCGCGCTGCGCCACGACCTCGGGCTCGGCGCGAGCCCTCGCATCGCGATCGTGACCGGCGTCGGGGTCGATCCCGCTCCACCACGCGGTGCTCGCGGACGCGCCGATCGTCCTCACGACCGAGGCAGGCGCGTCGCGCCTCAGAGGAAAGCTGCCCGACGCGGTCGAGATCGAGGTGCTGCCCGGCGACGAGGAGGTCGACGTCCGGGCGGCCCTGGCGGTCCTCCGCGAGCGCGGCCACCGGCGGATCCTGAGCGAGGCCGGCCCGCACGTCTTCGGTGCTCTCGTCGAGGCGGAGCTCGTCGACGACCTCTTCGTCACGCTGTCACCGCTCCTCGCGGGGCGGCATCCGACGGGTGTCCTCGGACTGATCGAGGGTGTCGCGCTGCTTCCGGACAGGTCCGACACGGCGCGGCTCCGCTCGGTGCGAGCTCCACGGCGACCACGTCTTCCTCCAGTACGCGCTCCGCTGAGCGAGGCCGACGCGCGGCACCAGAGGCCCGGGAAGACCGCCCCGCGCAGGTTCGGAATCCCGTACGAAACCACGCGACGAGGAGTTCATACTGGAAGGCCATGACCGGCCAGCCGGGCATCCAGACGTTCCTGATCGCCGACATCCGCGGCTACTCGCGCTACACGGAGGAGTTCGGCGCGGAGGCGGCCGCGGGGCTGACCTCGCAGTTCGTCGAGCTCGTCACCGAGGAGGTGGAGGCGCACGGCGGCAAGGTCGTCGAGATCCGCGGGGACGAGGCTCTCGCGGTCTTCACCTCCGCGCGCCAGGCGATCCGGTGCGCCGTCGCGCTCCAGGCGCGGTTCGACGAGGAGGCGGCGCTCGACCACGATCTTCCGCTCCGCGTCGGGATCGGCATCGACTCGGGCGAGGCGGTCGCGCTCGAGGACGGGAGCTTCCGCGGCGCGGCGCTCAACGTCGCGGCCCGCCTCTGTGCACGCGCCCACGGCGGCGACGTGATCGTGACCGAGGCGACGTATCGGCTCGCCGGACGGATGGAAGGGCTGATGTTCAGCGATCGCGGCCGGGTGCATCTCAAGAACATCAGCGACTCGATCCACATCCTGCAGGTGTACTCGGAGCAGGACGCCCCGTCGACGAGCCGCTGGGTGCTGATGTTCTTCGGCCGGCCGGGCCGGCAGTTCGGCTGGAAGCTCGCCGCCGGCGTCGTCGGCCTCGCGGCGCTGACCGCGGCCGGGGTCGTGTACCTGACCGCCGGCGACCACACGGAGGGCGGCAACGCGTTCCCCGTCGTGGCCGCGTCGGGCGGCACCAAGGCGCTCCCCGCCAACGCGGGGCTCGACCTGCTCGTCCCGGCGGCGCTCTGGAAGGACTGCCGGGTGCAGAGCGTCCCCGAGCCGACCGCCGTCCAGACCGCTGTCTGCCTCCCCGCCGACGGAGTGCCCGACCGGTGGGAGATCTCGGAGTACCCGAATGCGGCGGCGCTCGCGGCCGCGTATCAGTCGGAGCTGCGCCGCCGCGAGTCGATTCCCCACAACAAGGGCAAGTGCAACGCCTTCTCCTGGGGCGGGGAGCGGGCGTGGCTGCACGGGCCCGACAAGCCCGGCGGCCGCGTGTTCTGCTACTTCGACGGCAACGACGCCGTCATCGTCTGGACGCACGAGCGGCTGGGCCAGCCCACGCACCGCGACATCCTCGCCGTCGCGCGCGAGGGCGGGAGCGACCACCCTGCCCTCACGCGCTGGTGGCGTCCCTGGCACCACGAGATCGGCAAGGCGGTCTGAGCCGCCGCCCGGGACCGCGGCGCGGCGGCTACTTGAGGAGCAGCTTCGCGAGCCGGCGGTCGGCGAGCACGAGGAAGACCACTGTCATCGCGACGAGGTAGGCGACGTCGACGAGCGCGAGCCACGTCACGTCGCCGAGCGTGAAAGCGCGCAGGAGCTCCACTCCGTGGTAGAGCGGCGTGAGGGGAAGGATCCAGCGGACGGCGTCCGGATAGGTGTCCGCGGGGACGAACGTGGCCGAGAAGAGGAACATCGGCAGCGTGAACAGCTCCACGAACGCGAAGTCGGCCCACGATCGCATGAGCGTCGTGCCGAAGACGGCGGGCGCGGCGAAGGCCGCCGAGACGAGCACCGCGCCGGGGATTGCGAGCACGGCCCACGGCGAGTCGATCACGCCCATCGCGAGCATCACCGTCACGAAGCCGATCGAGTACACGGTTCCGCGCAGCAGCGTGTACGTCAGCTCGCCGAGCGCGATGTCGCGCACGGTCATCGGCGTCGCGAGGACGCCTTCGTACGTCCGTGCGTACTTGAGCTTGAAGAAGACGTTGCCCGACTCGTAGACGGCGCCGTTCATCGCCGACGCCGCGAGGAGGGCCGGCGCGACGAACTCGCGGTACCCGACCGGCTCGCCGCCGACGTCGACCGTCCCCACGAGGGCGCCGACGCCGACGCCCATGGCGAAGAGGTAGAAGAGCGGCTCGAAGAACCCCGAGACGAACACGAGCCACGCGCCGCGCGAGCTCGCGATGTTCCGCTCGACGAGCCGCCACGAGCGGGGCGCGTGGAGCCGGGGCAGGATGCGCAGCGTGGTGTCGAGGCTGCTCACCGCAGGAGCCTCCGCCGCTGGGCGCGGACGGTCATCACCGTGCCGACGGCCGTCAGCGTCACGAGGTAGACGACGTGCACGACGCTCGGCCCGAGCTCGATCGTCGCCCGTTGCGAGGCTGCGGCAGAGCGCGACTCCGTGCCAGAGCGGCGTCGCCCAAGCCAGCGCCTGGAGGACCGCCGGCAGCTGCGAGATCGGGAAGAAGGTGCCCGAGAAGAGGAAGAGGGGAACGAGCCCGAAGCGGAAGACTGCCGCCAGCCACTCGTCGCCGTCCACGCTCGTCGTCACGGCGGCGAGCGCGGCACCGAACGCGAGCCCGCACAGGAGCGCCGCAAACGGCGCCAGCACCGCAAGCGGGGAGACGAAGGCCCCGCCGATCGCCGCGATCGCCGCGAAGATCGTCACGGCGATGATCACGCGGATCCCGCACCACGTGAGGATCCCCGCCACGAGCTCCGGAACGCGCACGGGCGTCGAGATCGCCGCGTGGTACGTGCGCAGCCACTTGAAGCCGGCGCGGACCGGGAAGGTCGTCACGCTCGCCGCGGTCTGCATTGCGGTCGTCGCGAGCAGTGCGGGGGCGACGAACTGCACGTAGCTGAGGCCGCCGAGGTCCGGCTGCGAGTCGTCGATCAGGCTCCCGAGCAGCACGCCGATCGACAGCAGGAAGAAGATCGGGTTCAGGAACGAGACCGTGATCGACCCGCGCCACACCCGCCGGAACGAGCGCGCCTGCCAGCCGACGACCGCGAGCGTGCGGCGCGCGGCGCCCATCAGTCGATCAGCCTCCGGCCCGTGAGCCGGAGGAACACGTCCTCGAGCGTCGCGCGGCGCACGAGCACGGTCTCGGGCTGCGAGCCCGCGGGCGTGCAGCGCGTCGACGACCGCGTCCCCGTCGTCGGTGCCGATCACGACGCGGTCCTGCAGGACCTCGACGTGCCCGGCGAAGCCGTCGAGCGAGGGGGCGCCGTCGCCGCTCACCGAAGCGGAGCTCGACGACCTCGCGCTCGACGAAGCGCTCGATCAGCTCGCGCGGCGAGCCCTCGGCGACGATCTTCGCGCGGTCCATGATCACGAGCCGGTCGCAGAGCTGCTCGGCCTCGTCCATGTAGTGCGTCGTCAGGACGAGGGTCACGCCGCGCTGCTTGAGGCGGTAGAGGCGGTCCCAGAGCGCGTGCCGCGCCTGCGGGTCGAGACCGGTGGTCGGCTCGTCGAGCAGCATCAGCTCCGGCTCGTTGACGAGCGCCCGCGCGATCGTCAGGCGCCGCTTCATCCCACCCGAGAGCGAGTCGACTCGGGCGTCGCGGCGGTCGGCGAGCTGGACGAACTCGAGCAGCTCGTCGATTCGGCGGCGGATCTCGTCGCGGGGGAGGCCGAAGAAGCGGCCGTAGATCTGGAGGTTCTCGCCGACGTCGAGCTCGAGGTCGAGGTTGTCCTCCTGGGGGACGACACCGAGGCGCGGCGCGGATCGCCGGCCCGTCGCGGTCGGGGTCGAGGCCGAGGACGCGTAGGGTGCCGCCGCTCGCAGGGGAGACCGCCCCGATCATCCGCATCGTCGAGCTCTTCCCGGCCCCGTTCGGGCCGAGGAAGCCGAACGTCTCGCCCGCGTCGACCGAGAACTCGATCCCGTCGACCGCGACGAACTCGCCGTAGAGCTTGGTGAGGTCGTGCGCCTCGATCAGGGGGTCTCGGCCACGGCTCGACCACGCTACAAAAACGCCGAACCCCGCGACTCCGAAGAGCTACGGGGTTCGACGGCGACGATCCTCCCACCCCGCGCCGTGCCTGTCAAGCGGGAGGCAACGGGCGTCGTCGTGCCGTCGGCGCGGCCGGGGTCAGGCCCCGATCTCGAGCGGGAGCTCGGCCCGGATGCGCGTGCCTGCGCCGGGCGGGCTCTCGAGGTCGAAGCATCCCGTCGAGCGCCTCGACGCGGTCGCGGAGGCCGCCGAGGCCGGACCCGTCGCTCGGGGTCGCTCCTCCGCAGCCGTCGTCGGACACCTCGACCACGAGCACATCGTCACGAGGGGCGATGCGGACGGTCGCAGAGGTCGCCCGCGCGTACTTCAAGCGTGTTCGTCAGCGACTCGGCGACGACGAAGTACGCGGCGCTCTCGACGAGCGGGTGCCAGCGGTCGGTGTCGTCGACGGTGATCACGGTGACCGAGATCGGAGCGCGGCCCGCGAGCGCGCGCACGGCCGGGCCCGAGGCCCTGGAGCGCTCAGGATCTGCGGATGGAGCCCACGAGCGAGCTCGCGCAGCTCCTCGTGCGCGGTGGTCAGCTCGACGAGCGCCCGCTCGAGGTGCTCCTCGGCGCGGGCGGGGTCGGAGCGAAGCGATCGCGCGGCGAGGTGGATCGAGTGGGTGACGGTGACGAGGTTCTGCTGGGCGCCGTCGTGGAGGTTCCGCTCGAGGCGCTTCCGCTCGGCGTCGCCGGCGGAGACGATGCGTGCGCGCGAGCGCCGGATCTCCTCCTCGACCTGCTTGCGCGCCGTCACATCGAGGCCGCAGAGGAGATAGCGAAGGGTGCCCTCGGCATCGTGGACGATCGTCGATGTCCAGTCGACGACGAGACGCTCGCCGTCCGGGCCGACGTGCTCGTACTCGACCACGCCCGGTGGGTCGCCGGCGTGCATCCGCTTGAAGTCCTCGCGGCGCGCGCGGGACGTCTTCCTCGGCGATGAAGAGCGTCCAGAAGGGACGTCCGATCCAGGGTCCTCCGGGATGCCGGCTGCCTGCTCCAGCGCCCGGTTCACGCCGAGCAGGGTGCCCTGGTCGTCGACGAGGGCGAGGAAGCTCGGCGTCGAGCGGACGACCGTCCGGCTGAAGTCGCGCTCGCGCTGGAGGATCGCGCTCCTGCCGCCGTCGCTCCGTGAAGTCGCGGACGATGAGGACGAACTCGTCGGGCCCACAGGCGACGACCCGGCCCTCGTAGTCGCGTTCCTCGCCGCGGAGGCTCCATCGTGTACTCGAGCTGCTGCACCTCCTGCTCGGCGACGGCGCGCCGGCCGGCGGTGAGGATCGCCTCGGCCACGTGGGGCGGGAGACGCTCGTGGACGTCCGCCCGATCACCTCCTCGGGCGGCGTCATGAGGTCTTCCTCGCGGTCGACCTTGAACCCGCGGTAGATCCCGTCCGTGCCGATCCGGAAGATCGGGTCGGGGATGGCCGCGACGAGCGCGCGCGCCGTCGTATCGTTCGTCTGCGGCTGGTCGAGCCTCTCGTCGGTCGGCGGCGCGGTCACCCGTCCCTTGTAGCAGGCGAGCGAACGAGCGGGACCGCTGTCGCGGATCCCGCTAGGAGACGAGTGTGCGGCGCCGAGGCGACGCCTCGGGACCGCCGAGGGGGCTGCGGCATCCGCTTCTGCGGACGCTCGGTCGTTGCGGCGCCGAAGGCGACGCCTTCAGGGATCTGCCCCCGCCTGCAGGCGGGGGATCCGAGCGGCGGGAATCCGCTTCTGCGGATTCCCGCTCGCGAACAAAGTCAGTCGAGCACGAAGCTGACGCGCATGGTGACTCGGAACTCCGTCACCTGGTCGTTCTCGACGACGACGCTCTCCTCCGCGATCCAGGCGCCCTTGATCCCGTGGACGGTCTCGGCCGCCTTTGCGATCCCTACCTTCGCTGCCTCGGCGAAGCTCGTCGGGGACGAGGCGGTGATCTCGATCACCTTGGCGACACTCATGGCTGCCTCCTCTGTCGGGGATGTCCCGATTCTCGTACCCCCGCGACGACGCAGGCAAGCACCGCCGGCGCCGGCCGCGTCAGCCGAGACGCGTGGAGGCAACGCTTGTGTCGAATCACCACAAGCGCCCGTCTGGCGGAGGTCAGTGGAGGTAGGGGCGGAGCGTGTCCCGGGCGATGAGGAAGCCGCGCTTCACGAGCTCGTCCGTTCGCTCGAACGCGCGGTCCTCGTGCTCGACGGAGACCACGCCGTCGTACCCCACCCGGTAGAGCTGTGAGACGAACCGGTCCCAGCGCACCTCGCCGAGCCCGGGGAGCCGGGGTACCTGCCAGCCCATGCCGAGCGAGACGACGCCGTTCCGGTAGAGGCCGTCGCGGTCGATCTCCATGTCCTTCGCGTGGACGTGGAGGAGGCGCGAGGCGTAGTCGCGAACGACGCGCTCGTGGTCGATGCCGAGCCAGACGAGGTGCGACGGGTCGAGGTTGAGCCCGAAGCGGGGCGAGGGGACGACGTGAACATCTCGTCCCAGATCGCCGGCGTCGACGCGAGGTTCGTGCCGCCGGGCCACTCGTCCCAGCTGAAGATCATCGGGCAGTTCTCGATCGCGACGTTGACGCCCTGCGACTCCGCGTAGGCGACGAGCCGCGGCCAGACCTTGCGGAACTCGCGGAAGTTGTCGGGCACGTTCTTGGTCGGATCGCGGCCGACGAACGTCCCCACCGTCGGGATTCCCAGCTTCGCCGCGGCGTCGATCACCTTCCGGAGATGCGTGTTCGCCGTTCGGCGCTCGCCGGGGTCCGGATGGAGGTTGTTCGGGTAGTAGGCGAGCGACGAGGCCTCCAGCCCGCGGCGATCGAGGATGTCGCGCACCTTCCCGACGTCGAGGCGCTCGACGTCGATGTGGGAGACGCCGGCGTACCGTCGACGCTCGCCGCCGCCGGCAGGCCAGCACGCGATCTCGAGCATCTCGAACCCGTTCTCGGACGCCCATGTCGCGACTCGCTCGAGCGAGAGGCGCGGGAACGCGGCGGTCAGCAGACCGAGCTTCAGGTCGGGACCTCCACCCAGCGTCGCTCTGCGTTGGAGAGGGCGATCGCGTCGCCGAGCACGTTCGCGCGATGCCCGTCAGCGAACGTCGGGTAGTCGGGCCGGTCCGAAGGGCCGCCTGCCGCGACGGCGGCGTAGACGCTCCGGTACAGCTCGCGGAACGTCTCCACCCAGCCCTCCGCGTGGCCGGCCGGGAGGAACGTGTGGGCGGCAGCGGAGGGATGCAGCGACGAGGGGCTCCGCTGCAGCAGGCCGCTCGGCTCGTCGCGGCGCCCGAGCCAGAGCTCCTCGTGCCGCTCGGCGTCCCAGGCGAGCGACGACTCGGAGCCGTCGACCTCGAAGTGGAGGTGGTTCTTACGGCCGGCGGCGCCCTGCGAGACCTTGAACGCACCGCGGGCGCCGCCGTCGAAGCGGACGAGCACATGGCCGAGATCCTCCGTCGTCATCGGCGCGTCCTCACGCTCGACGTCGTCTGCGCTCGCGAACGTCTCGACCTCGCCCACCGGGCGGCGGCGCACCGGAATCGTCGTCGCAAGATCGGCGCAGAGCTCGACGATCCGCTGGCCGCTGACGAACTGCGCCATGTCCATCCAGTGGGACCCGATGTCGCCGATCGCGCGGAGCGCGCCGCCCTTCTCCGGCTCCAGGCGCCAGTTCCAGTCGGTCGGGTAGAGCAGCCAGTCCTGCAGGTACCCGCCGTGGACGTTCCAGACGTCCCCGAGCCCGCCGGCCGCGACGCGTGCCCGCGCCTCGTGCACGAGCGGGAAGAACCGGAGGTTGAAGTTCGTGCAGTGGACGAGCCCGCTCGCCTCGGCGAGCGCGAGGAGCTCGGCGGACTCCTCCGAGGTCATCGCGAGCGGCTTCTCGCAGACGACGTGCTTGCCCGCCTCGAGGGCCTGCTTCGTCTGCGGGTGGTGGAGGTGGTTCGGTGTCGTGAGATGGACGACGTCGACGGAGGGGTCGGCGAGAAGCTGCTCGAGCGGAGTCGTAGACGGGTGCGGTCGCCTTCGCGGCTGCGCGCTCCGGCGACGAGCCGACGACCCCCGCGACCTCCACCCCGAGCAGCCGGAGTGCGTGGACGTGCACCACGCCGACGAAGCCGGTGCCGACGACACCGGCACGGAGCGATGGGAGGTTCGAGGCCGGCACGGGACGTACGCTACTCGGCTGCCGTCGTCCCCTTCCGGTTCACCCGCGTCCACCTCGCTCGACGGCGGGGGCGACGTCCACCACGGCGGACGGGCGAATCCGTTTGTCGACCGCTACGCAGCGGTGCTGCCGAGGAGCTCGTCGACGGTCGCCGAGACGACGAGCTTGAACCCCGGACGCCCGCGGCCGACGGGCTCACGAGCGCCGGTCGGGCGGAAGCCCGCGCGGAGGTAGAGGGCCCTGCCGGGGGCATTCGCCTCCTGGACGAACAGGACGACCGTTCGGGCCCCCCGCTCCTCGGCCCACGCCGCGACCGCGCGGATCAGTGACCGGGCGACACCACGACCGCGCGAGTCGGGGTCGACCCACAGCGAGACGAGCTGCGCCTCGGCCGGGTCGAGGCGGCGGAAGCCCCCGACGACGCCGAGGAGCTCGACTGTCCTCCTCGGCGACGAACAGGACCTTGTCCAGTCCGGCGGCTGCCTCGGCGGTCCAGGCCCGCCAGACGTCGTCCGGCTCGTGGACGGCGTCCTCGTAGCGGGTCGCGAAGTACGCGCAGCCTCCTCGCGGAGCATGCGCAGGCGCGCCTCGCGCCACAGGCGCCATTCCTCAGCGCCGTATCCGGCGGATCTCGATGAGGCGAGGCTAACCGACCCGGCGTCACTCCTCGGGGTCAGGTCCCGGCACTCACCCGTGAGGCCCTCGCAGCACCCGACCTTGAAGCGGCAGCGCGGGCACTGGTAGGTGCCGTGGCGCCATTCCATCGCAGCGCCGCAACGCAGGCAGGGCTCGGTGACGGCCTCGACCGGCGGTGGAGTGACGGAGGGCGCCACCAGCCGAGGGTACGACGGTGAACGGATGGAGGACGGACGTCCCCTGCGTCCGTCCTCCACTGCGCGGGTCGCGGCCGCTCGAGCCGCAGCCCGGCTCTGCTCAGCGGCTCAGGTCGACCGGGAACGACACGAGCCGCCGCGACGAGATGCCGCCGAGGAGGTTCCCGCCCGGCTCCCGTCCGCGGACGAACATCACGAGGAGCTGCTGGCGAGGAGTCGCGGGATAGCCGCGCTGGCGATTCATGTGGAGCTCCGCCCACCCGTCGCCGCCGGTCGTTGCCTCGGGCGGCACGGAGAACATGTTGTACGGGACCGCAGTCACGTAGACGAGCGCGCCCTGCACCGGCTTGCCGCTACAGGCCGTGATCCGGAATCGCGCGACGATCTCCTGCGTCGAGCCGCCGATCACGCTGGGCGACACCTGCTGGCCCGCAATCGAGAGCCGCTCGGGCGACTTCAGCTCGCTCGCGAGGACCGGGGTCTTGTCGCACGGGTTCGCCGGAGTGGGTGTTGCCGCCTCACGGATCACCGCGGTCGGGACCGACGTCGCGGCGGTGCTGCCGTCTGCGTTCCGCGCGGTGACCCGCACGCGAAGCGTGTTCGCCTGGTCGACGGTCTTCAGCACGTACGTCTTCTGATCGGCCCCGCTGATCACCGCGCAGCTACCGCCGTCTGCGTCGCAGCGCCGCCATGAGTAGTCGTACCCGGTCGGGCTCCCCGTCCACGTCCCCTCCCGGGCCGTGAGAGTCGAGCCCACCTGCGGCGTTCCGGTGATCGTGGGCGGGCTCTGGTTTGTCGGTCGGGCGGTCGCGGCCGCGAGGCCCGTTCCCACCCCACCGACGACGGTCACCACGGCGCCCGCGGCGAGCGCGAGCGCGACGATCGGTGTCAAGGTTCGTGCAGTTCGGTTCATGGTCTGCTCCCTTCGGCTGTCCGAAGCTGGACGCCGTTCGGCTACCCGCCGTCGACGACCGCGAACCGGCGCGGGAGCGAAGCCTCACCGTTTCCTTACAGGGCGACAGGACGAACCGCGTCCCACGGTGTCGACCTCGAGGCGCGCAGATGCTGCGATATGCGCGCGCGCTGGATGCCGTGGTCGGCGTGGACGGGTTGTCCCGGCTGTGCAAGTGTGCGGTCGTTGAGATCCGATGCTTCGGCAACATCGAGAGCGGCGCGTCCGTTGGCGCGTCGTCGGAGCGACCCCCGGCCGCGCATCCTCGAGGGTCCGGCCTGCAGGGCGCGCTACGAGGCGGATGCCGCCCTCTCCGTCTGACTCCATGGTTCCGGAGAGACTCGCGCTCCACGACTCGGGTACACGTGGTCGGCGCGGGGCCCGTCGGTCTCTTGCTCACCGCGCTGCTCCAGTCGGTCGAGGGCTTCTCGGTGCGCCTGTACGAGAAACGGCGCGAGTACACGCGAACGCGGATGGTCCAGCTCGCGCCGTATCTCGTGGCGGATTCGGTCGAGAGCTACCGAGCCGACTCGATCGACGGAGACAGCGTCGAGGCCATCTTCGACCCACCGGAGCTCGACGAGGGGCTCGCGTTCAGACAGGCCATTCCGTCGGACCTGAGCACGCTCCTGAAGAGCTGGGTGCTCGGGTTCTGCCCGCTCAACTCGATCGAGCAGTCCATCAGCGATCTGATCGACGCGCGCGGGCTGGACGGGGTGGAGCGCACCGCGGGGGTCGTGACCGCCGAGGACGCGATGGCGATGCTCCATCCGGGAGACATCCTCATCGACTCCACGGGCAACAGGTCGCTGCTCCGAGATCACCTGGTTCCCGGCTCCGGCGACGTGGACGAAGGCGCGAACACGCTCGAGGTCCGGCTCGAATACGCCCTCGTCATCACCTTCCTGTACGGACAGCCCTACGACTGCAACGAGTACTGCAAGTACTACAAGAACATCGAGAACGCCCACTACAAGTTCATCCCGATGGTGCACCGCACGCACTACGACGGCAGCGTCAGCCACGTCACGGGCATCGTCAACATCAGCGCCGACGACTACGAGGCGATGCCCTCCCGGTTCGACGGCGAGTGGCTTCGCAGCAACGTTCCGGGTGTCGCTCAGTCGATGGACAGGTTCATCGACAAGATCAAGCAGGAAACGCACGGGGAGATACTCGGCGATCTCGAGATCGTCCGGATACCACTGGACCTGTACCGCGCGCGCAACGCGACCAATCGCCAGCTACTCGCACGGGGGCCGATCGACCATCCTTTCGCGCGGTCGCCGGTGTTCCTCGCCGGCGACTCCGCCATCGGCTCGCCCTACTTCCAGTCGATTTCGCTCGGCTTCGAGTGCGCGATCTTCCTGGCGGGGCTCATCGCACAACGGGACCTGCCGCTACGAGACATGCTGGATCGCTACGAGCTGCACATCTACAAGCAGTGGCTTCGCGTCTACATGCGCAGCAAGATGATCAAGCACAACAAGGACCTGTTCGAGTCCCTGGACGACCCCCTCGCGCTCCTCGACAAGCTGCACATCTACTAGCGACCCGCGACAAGCGAGGAATCACGTTGGCACGCAAGACCATCACCACCCAGGTCGCCATCATGGGCGCGGGGCCCGCAGGCCTCATGCTCTCCCACCTGTTGGCGACGCGGGGCATCGAGTCCACGGTCGTGGAGATCCGCAGCCGGAGAGAGATCCAGGAAACGGTCCGTGCAGGGATCCTGGAGCACGGCACCGTGAACATGCTGGTGGACTCCGGCGTCTCCGACCGGGTGCTGCGTGAGGGCCACCGCCACGACGGCATCGTCTTGCGCTTCAACGGCGAGAGCCACCGCATCGACTTCAAGCAGCTCGTGGGCGAGTCCGTGTGGCTGTACCCGCAGACCGACGTCTTCATGGATCTCGCCGCGCGCCGCGAGGCAGACGGCGGCGACGTCCGCTACAGCGTCAGCGAGACCACGATCCACGACCTCGAGGGGAAGCCGAAGGTCTGGTTCACCGACGCGGACGGCCGGGAATTCGAGATCCAGGCCGACTTCCTGGTCGGGGCCGACGGCTCCCGGAGCCACTGCCGCTTCCAGATCCCGGAGGCCCAACGCACGTGGTACTTCCACGAGTACCCGTTCGCCTGGTTCGGCATCCTGGCCGAGGCGCCGCGCAGCCTGGACGTGCTCATCTACGCCAACTCCGAGCACGGCTTCGCCCTCGTCAGCCAGCGGACCGAGAACGTCCAGCGCATGTACTTCCAGTGCGACCCCAAGGAGGACGTCGCCGACTGGGACGACGAGAGGATCTGGTCCGAGTTCCGCAAGCGCGTGAACGGCAACGGCTTCGAGCTCCGAGAAGGCGCGGTCATCGAGAAGATCGTCCTTCCGTTCCGCAGCTTGGTGCACGCCCCGATGCGCTACGGGAACCTGTTCCTCGCGGGCGATGCTGCCCACAACGTCCCGCCCACGGGGGCCAAGGGCCTGAACCTGGCCATCCACGACGTCCAGGTCCTGTTCGAGGGCCTCGATCCCTACTACTCCACCGGCTCCACCGCGCTGCTCGACTCGTACAGCGACCGAGCCCTCGAACGCGTGTGGAAAGCCCAGCACTTCTCGTACTGGATGACCTCCATGCTGCACACCGTCCCGGGCTCCGACGACTTCGAGCGCGGGCGCCAGTTGGGCGAGCTGAACATGGTGGTCTCGTCACCCCACGCTCGCGCCTATCTGGCCGAGGCGTACACGGGCTGGCCGTCGACGTAGTCGCGTCGGATGCATCTGCAGCATCGAGTTCGCCCATATCGGCGGCGCTTCGGCGTCGGCGTAGGGTTCGATCGTGGCCGAGCGGGTGTGCGCGATGTGCGGGCGAAGTAGCGACGGGCTCGACGCCTGGCATACCGTCGTCAACTACTCACTCGTGGGGGACACCGAGTGGGGGGAGGATCGCCGCGTCGAGGTCTGCTCGTGGGGTTGCCTCAGGCTCGTGTACATGACCGACGAGCGGGTGCCCGACGCGGTACGCCCGCACTACGAGGACGCGATTCGTGTCCTCGAGGCCGTGGGAGCGCGGGCGTCCCACGTCGACGAGAAGACGGCCCGACGGGCGTTGCAGTTCACGACCCCGATCCTTCGGAATCTCTTCGAGATCCCGCCTTGACCTGCCGCTCGCCCTGACAGCCGAGAGACGGTCGGCGATAACCACACGCCTGAAGTTGCCGACAGACGACAGGCTCGCGTCTGGAGGTGGTGGGCACCCTTCGCCGAGTCACTCCCTCGCGGGCGCGTGCGTGCGCGCGATGGCGATAGACAGGTGTTCGGGACGGGGGCGCGCGAGCGATTCGGGATGCCGGGGGGTCGAGGACGTCGATCAACGGTGCAGCAGCGGCAGCACCCGAGCGCAAATGAGGTCGACCCCGCTCGTCGTCGTCCGCCCCTGGGGAGTCCCGAGCTCGACGCGCGCAGCGCCCGCATCCCAGAGTTCGACGACGTGGACTGCGACCTCCTCGGGTGTGCCCGCGATGCAGAACCGCTCGAGCGGCGGTGCACTGCCCCGAGCCTCGATGGTCGGGTCGAGACCGGCGACCACCTCGAGGTAGGGCTCGACGGCTGTCCGCGCACGTTCTCGGGCCCAGGCGCCGTCCTCGTCGACCACCGTCACGCAGCCGACGACGAGCTTCACTGCGGGGTTGCCGATCCATTCGCGCACGACCGGCAGAAGCTCCGGATTCGCGGTGCCGCCGAGCTTCACCTCGTCGGCGACCGTCCCGGCCCACGCGGCGGTTGCCCGACCCCACGTCCCGATCATCAGGGGCACCGCATCCCGCACGCGCGGATAGGCGAGCCTGGTCCCGGGCGCGAGGGTGTACCGGTCTGCCGTCGAAGCCGTTCTCGTCCCCGGCGAGCAGCGCACGCACGATCGCGACGGCCTCGCGCAGGGCCGCAAGCGGCCTCTGCTCCGCGAGGCCGAGCCGATCGAGCCAGGCCCCCTTCGCCAGCCCGAGGAAGGCACGCCCTCCCGAGACGGCATCGAGCATCGCGATCTGGCCGGCGATCTCGTAGGGGTGAAGCGTGAAGGGGTTGAGCGCGGCGGGCCCGAGGCGAACGCGCTCTGTCACGCGCGCCATCAGCAGGAGCGGGCCGATCGCCGGCTGGTAGAGGAGGTCGTGGAACACCGAGACGACGTCGATGCCGGCCTCGTCGGCCCGGCGCGCGATCGCCTCGTACTCGAGCGGTTCCCGGTCGGTCAGGAGCCCGATGCCGAGCTCGCGCGCTACGTCAGCTCCTCGGTCACGAGTGTCCGCTCGCCGATTCGCTCGATCCGCATCACGAGACGCTCGTCGGGATCGGGGCAGCAGACGAGATTGTCCTGCTCGAGCCAGTCCTCTCCGGGAAGCCGACGCATCTTGGCCGGAAGCAGCGGCAGCACCGCCTGGATCGCGTAGAGGCAGAAGTGCCGGCCTTCCGGCAGCCGGACCCGGCTCGACTCGGTCACTTCGAACCAGTCGCCCACCGCGAGCCCGCAGACGGAACGTCCTTCGATCCGCTCGACCGTGACCCGGAGGTCGTAGAGGCGCATCTCGGTCATTCAGTACACCGTTGCCGTCGTGAAGCCGATCGCGCGGGCCGGCTCGTCCGCGTCGTTGCGCACGGTGTGCGCCTGCGACGACGGCCAGACGGCGCACTCGCCCTCCCGCAGGGGGTAGTCCACCCCGTCCACGACGAGGACGAGGTCGCCCTCGGCGACGTACATCACGTCGAGCCCGGCATGGGTGACGGCGTCCGCGAACTGCGCCCTGGGTGCGAAGCTCGCGACCATGAATTCGAGGTTGGTGCTCGGGATCCGGAAGGCACGAAGCTCCGTGCCCTCGCCGCGATCGACCGTGACGTGCTCCTCCGGCTGGACGAAGACGGGCGTCGTCTGCCTGAGGGAGTAGCCGAGCAGCGAAGCGACGTCATACCCGAGCACCGCAGCGACCTGCGCCAGCCGCCCGACCGCGATGTCCGAGCGGCCGCGCTCGACCGCTCCGAGGAACGACTGCGAGAGGCCGGACTGCGCCGCGAGGTCACGAAGCGACAGACCGCGCTGTTGTCGGAGCCGGCGGATGACCTCGCCGACGCGCGGCACGGTGGCCACGTCTCCGTTTCCTGCGGCCGTCTCCCTCATCTCGGGGAGCATAGAGCGCTGTTGCGCCTGGACGAAATTTCGGTCAGAGTGACGACATTCCGGCTGCGAGCGCCCGCAGCCACCGACCGATGCAGGCGACGCGGACGACACATTCCGACGGCACCGTCTTCGAAAGGGAGGGATCGTACGCCCGTGCCGTGCGGATCGGGAGCCACGTCGCGGTGAGCGGCACCGCGCCGATCGGGCCGGAGGGAACGCTCCATCCCGGTGACAGCTACCGACAGACGTCCGCGGCGATCACGAAGGCCCTCGACGCCGCCGCCGCGCTCGGCGCCGAGCGAGGCGACGTGATCCGCACGCGCCTGCTGCTCGCCCCGGGGGCCGTCTGGGAAGACGCGGTGCGCGCACACGGGGAGGCGTTCGCCGACGTCAATCCGGCGAACACGACGTACTTCGTCGCGGGGTTCATCCCGGACGTGCTCGTCGAGTTCGAGCTCGACGCGCTCGTCTCCGATCCCGCCTGAGCGCCTCACACGATCTGTGACTCGGGGACGAGCCGTCCGTCGGCGAACCGGCCCGCGTCCAGGATGTCGAGGACGGCGTCCGGCTCGCCGAGGACGCCGGCTGCGACGATGCGGGCGACGGCCGGGGCGATCATGAACCCGTGGCCGCTGAAGCCGGCCGCGACGTGGAGTCCTTCGTGCCCCGGCACCGGGCCGAGCACCGGCTGCCGGTCGGGCGTCACGTCGTAGGTGCCGCTCGCGAGAACGGTGAAGTCGACGTGCTCCAGTCGGGGCACGAGCCTGCGGATCCCCTCCCGTACGGCGGCGCGCCAGCGCGGCGCGTTCTCCTCCGGATCGCCGACCGCGCCGAGGTCGCTGGCGAGCACACGGCCGTTCCCGAGCTGCTTCGCGGCGAAGTGGAGCTCCGACGCGACGACGAGCGGCTCGAGCAGGCGCTCGCGGACCGGCTCGCTCAGGAACAGGTGTCGCTCCTCCCGCTCGATCGGCAATGCCGAACCGAGCGGGCCGAGGAGGTGGTTGACATCGACGCCGGTCGCCACGACCACCGCGTCGGCCGCGATTCGGCCGAACGGCCCCGACAGCTCCCAGCCGTCACCCGACCGGCCGAGCGCGTCGACGGCGGCGATCCGGACGTCGACGTGGCGGGCGATCGCCTCCACTGCGGCCTGCGGCTGGTCGAAGTAGCCGTCCTCCGCACACCAGGCCGCCCCGGTCAGCTCCTCGACCGCGAGACCCGCGACGAGCTCGGCTGCCTCGGCGGGCGAGACGATCCGCGACGCGACACCCTCGGCGTTCTGCACCACGACGTTCCTGGCCAGGCGCGCGAGGGCGTCCGCGCTGTGCGCGGCGAAGAGGTACCCGCAGGCCGTGAAACCGAGCGGTACCGGGCTCGCCAGGCGCTCCTCGGCCTCGCTCCACCACACGGCCGACTCCCGCGCGAGCCGGCATGCCGTCGCCGTCCCCCATTGCTGCCGGACACCGCCCGGCTGCACGCCGGACTGGCCGGACGCGACGCCGCTCCGCTCGACCACGACGACCTCCAGGCCGCGCTCCTCGAGCGCCAACGCGACCGAGACGCCGGTGACGCCGGCGCCGACGACGGCGACGTCGGTCACGAAGCTGCGTCGGCTGCCGCGGCGGCGTTGCGCCGCACGACCTCGAACGTCTTCTCGAGCTCGTCCGTCGGGGTGAACTCGACCGCCTCGCTGTCCTCGAGGAAGGAGATGCGATGGCCGGGCTCGACGTAGTACGCCTGCCCGCCGACGATCTCCTCCTGGCGCTCGCCGTAGTCGACGAGGATGCGGCCCGAGAGGAGCACGCCCCAGTGCGGCGCCTGGCAGCGGCCGTCGGGGAGCCCCTCGAGCATGGTCGACGCGTCCATCCCGGCCGGTGCGAACTCGAACCCGACCGTCATGCCGCCCCAGTCCGCGAAGCGGCTGCTGTAGCCCGGTGCGATCTCCTGCTCCGGCAGTTCGTCTCGTCCGGCGCACGCCATGTCTAGCCTCCTGCCCGCAAAATGGGCGTCGGTTGCGGCCGCACGGAGCGGCACAATACGATCACGCGGTGCAAAATAACGCACGCGCCTCCGTGCCTCCGGCTCAGATGGGAGCGGGTCATGAGTGACGAACAGCCGCCCCGAGCACCCGAGGCGCCCCCGACGAGAAACCGCCGCACCCTGCTGCCGTCGAGTGGCTTTCTCCGCTTCGTCGGCCGCCGAGCGGCGGCGCTCGTGTTGCTCGCGATCGGAATCACGCTCGTCGTCTTCCTCCTCACGCAGGCCGTCCCGGCCGACCCGGCGACCGCGAGCCTGGGCGAGCAGGCCTCCGCCGACCCGGCCGCCGTCGCGGCATTCAAGGCGCACTACGGCCTCGACAAGCCGCTGCCCGAGCGGTACGCGATCTACCTCGGGCATCTCCTCCAGGGCGACCTCGGCGAGTCGACCCAGTCGCACAACCCGGTGCGGAAGGACCTCGCGACCTACATCCCCGCCACCGCAGAGCTTGCGTTCTACTCGATCATCGTCGCGATCGTGGTCGGCGTCATCTTCGGCGTGATCGCCGCGATGCGCCGGAACCATCCGATCGACCACACCCTGCGCGTCGTCTCGCTGGGCGGCATCTCGATGCCGACGTTCTGGATCGCGCTCCTGGCGCTCTACATCTTCTTCTTCCGGCTCGGCTGGTTCCCGGGCGGCGGCCGACTCGGCATCGGCGTCGAGCCGCCTCCGCACGTGACGGGCTTCTACACCGTCGACGCGCTGCTCGCCGGGCAGTGGTCGACGTTCACGGACGCACTCGATCACATCGTCCTGCCCGCGCTCGTCCTCGCCGCCTTCAACGTCAGCCTGCTCACCCGCTACACGCGCTCGTCGGTGCTCGAGGTGGTGGGGAACGACTACGTCCGCGCGGCACGAGCGAAGGGCCTGCCCGAGTCGATCGTCGTCACCCGCTACGTCCTTCGAGCGGCGCTGCCCGCGGTCGTCACCGTGATCGGCCTTCTCTTCGCGAACATCCTCACCGGCGCCGTGCTCGTCGAGAACATCTTCTCGTGGCCGGGCGTCGGCCAGTACGCCTACATCAGCGCCATCAACCTCGACGTCCAGGCGATCGCAGGCGTGAGCCTGTTCGTCGCGATCGTCTACGTGACGATCAACTTCATCGTCGACGTCCTCTACGGGATCATCGATCCGAGGATCCGGCTCACATGAGCGAGATCGCCGCCTCCCGATCCGACCTCCGGGCGGCAGCCCGGGCCACACGGCCCGCGTGGCGCCAGCCGCTCGCCGTCACCGGCGCGGTGATCGCAGCGGCCTGGCTGATCATCGCCGTCTTCGCTCCGCTGGTCGCGCCCTACGATCCGCTCGCACAGGACTTCCCCGCGTTCCAGCCCCCGTCCGGAGCACACCTGTTCGGCACCGACGAGCTCGGTCGCGACGTGCTCAGCCGCGTCATCTACGGCTCGCGATTGTCGATCCCGCTGGCGCTGCTGCTGGTCACCGTCTCCGCGACGATCGGCGGGCTTTCCGGGGCGGCCGGCGGGCTACTTCCGCGGCATCACGGACGGAGTGGTCATGCGCGTCTCCGACCTCGTCTTCGCCTTTCCCGCGATCATCCTCGCGATGGTCGTCACGGCCGTGCTGGGCCGAGGCGTGCGCAACGCGGTCCTCGCGATCGTGATCGTGTCGTGGCCCTCGTACGCGCGCGTCGTTCGCGGTCTCGTGCTCTCGATCGGGGACTCGGAGTACGTCCAGTCGTCGCGTCTGCTCGGAGTGTCGTCGCGGTCCGCGCTCCGTCGCGAGGTTCTGCCGAACGTCGCCGGCCCCGTGCTCGTGCTCGCGACCCTCGATCTCGGGACCGCGATCCTCCTCCTCTCCGGCCTCTCGTTCCTCGGGCTGGGCGCGCAGCCGCCTCACCCCGAGTGGGGCGCGATGGTCGCGACGGGCACCCAGTACTTCCAGTACTGGTGGATGGGCACGTTTCCGGGGCTTGCGATCTTCACTGCGGTGATGGCCTTCAACTTCCTCGGTGACAGCCTCCGCGACGTGTTCGACCCGCGAACCGCGCAGGAGGGCCGTCGCGTCCGATGAGCACGCCCCTGCTCGAGGTCGAGGAGCTTCGTGTGCGGCTACCGGTCCGCGGCGGCTCGATCAGCGTCGTCGACGGCGTCGACTACGCCGTTGCGGAGAGCGAGGTGTTCGGCGTCGCGGGCGAGAGCGGCAGCGGCAAGACGATGTCGGTGCTGGCCCTGATCGGGCTGCTCCCGTCAGGGGCGACGGCGTCGGGTCGGGCGAGCTTCCGTGGCCTCGACCTGCTCGCGCTCCGCGGCCGTGCGCTGCGGGACATCCGCGGAGGCGGGATCGGGATGGTGTTCCAGGATCCGATGACGTCTCTCCACCCCATGCTCTCGATCGGCCAGCAGATCGAGGAGCCGATCCGCCAGCACCTCGGCGTCCGACGTGCCGGCGCGAGGCAGCGTGCAGCGGAGCTCCTGGAGGCCGTTCGGCTGCCAGATCCCGAGCGCGCCCTCCGTGCGTATCCACATCAGTTCTCGGGAGGCATGCGCCAGCGTGTCGCGATCGCGATCGCACTCGCCGCCGAGCCGGAGCTCCTCATCGCCGACGAACCGACGACGGCTCTCGACGTGACGGTGCAGGCAGGGATCATCCGGCTGCTCGACGCCCTGCGGCGCGAGCGCGGCCTGTCCGTGGTGCTCATCACGCACGACCTCGGCGTGATGTCGGCCATCGCCGACCGCATCGCCGTCTTCTACGCCGGCCGAGTGGTGGAGACCGGCCCGCGCGACGGTCTTCTCCGGCACCCGCGGCACCCGTACACCAGGGCTCTCCTCGACGCCCTTCCCCATCCCGAGCTCCCCGCCGACCACCCCCTCGTCCCGATCGCCGGCGCGCCTCCGGCGCCCGCCGCGGTTCCCGAAGGGTGTGCGTTTCACCCCCGCTGCGCTCATCGCCTCGAGTCGTGCGCGGTCGTCGTGCCGGAGCTCGTGCACGACGGTCCCCGCGCGTTCGCCTGCCCCGTCGACCCCTTCGTCCGCGCGTGAGCGTCCTCGAGATCGACAGCCTCGAGGTCACCTACGAGCGCCGCGACCGCGCGAGGTTCCAAGCCGTCGCAGGCGCGAGCCTCGCCATCGGGCAGGGCGAGATCGTGGGGCTCGTCGGCGAGTCCGGTTGCGGAAAGTCGAGCCTTGCCCGCGCCGCGGTCGGACTGATCGCACCGACTGCGGGCACGGTCAGGTTCGAGGGCCGCCCGGTCGTACCGCTCACACGCCGAGCCCGATCCGCCGAGCTGACCCGTCTCCAGCTCGTGTTCCAGAACCCGTACTCGTCGCTCAACCCGCGCCGCAGGGTCGGCGATCAGGTCGGGGACGGCATTGCCGTCGGCGCCACCGGCCGGTCGGGCCGGACTGCGCGCGTTGTCGAGCTGCTCGAGCTCGTGGGACTGCCCTCGAACGCGCGGTCGCGGTACCCGCACGAGTTCAGCGGCGGCCAGAGGCAGCGGATCGCGATCGCGCGGGCGCTCGCGGCGGACCCGTCCTTGATCGTGCTCGACGAGCCGCTTGCGTCGCTCGACGCATCCGCCCAGGCGCAGGTCGCCAACCTCCTGCTCGATCTCTCGCAGCGGCTCTCGCTGAGCCTCCTCCTGATCTCGCACGACCTTGCAATCGTTCACCACGTCGCCGACGTCGTATCTGTCATGTACCTGGGCAAGATCGTGGAGTCGGGCGCCACGGAGGCGCTCTGGGCCGACCCCCAGCATCCCTACACGGAAGCGCTGATCGGCGCCGTTCCGCATCCGGACGGGACGGGCACGATGCCCGAGGTCCTTCCCGGCGAGGTGCCCGACCCGGCGATGCCGCCGCGAGGATGCCGGTTTCATCCACGCTGCCCTCACGTGATGGACGTCTGCCGAACGGACGAGCCTCCGCTCGAACCGGTGGGCGAGAGCAGGCTCGCGGCGTGCTGGCTGCACGCGCCCGAAGCCCGGAACGAGAGATCGATGCCCCGTGCCCCCGCCCACCCACGAGCCTGATCCATCCATCGAGAACGGAGGACTCGCATGTTTCGACATTCGACCCGCGTCACGATGAAAGTGCTCATCGCACTCGTCGTGTCGCTCGCCGCCACCACGGCCGCCTTCGCCGCCTCCAGCGGGAGCGAGGCGGCGCCGACGCTCGTCGTCGACAAGTCGTTCGAGATCAAGACGGCTGACCCGCAGCGCGCGTTCGAGCCGACCGCGTCGATCGTCAACCGCGGTGTGTTCGACACGTTGTTCACCTACAAGGGCAGTGACGTCGCCCACCCCATCCCGCTGTTGGTGCAGTCGTGGAAGGCCAGCAGCGACGCGAAGACGTTCACGTTCCAGTTGCGCAAGAACGTGCATTTCGCAGACGGCACTCCGCTCACCTCGGCCGACGTGGCCTTCTCGCTCCGCAGGCTCGTGAACCTGAAGGGCAACCCGGCGTTCCTGCTCGACGGGGTCACGGTCGCGCCTGCGGGCAAGTACACGGTCGTGATGCGCGCGAAGACGTCCAACACGGCCCTCCCGGCGATCCTCGCCAACACGTCGACCGGGATCGTCAACTCGAAGCTCGTCAAGCAGCACGGCGGCACGGACGCGGCGGACGCCGACAAGACGGACAAGGCCGAGCAGTGGTTCAACTCGTCCAGCTCCGCGGGCGCCGGTAGCGGCCCGTACGTTCTCAAGCAGTACAGCACCACCTCGCAGATCGTCCTCAACCCGAATGCGAAGTACTGGGGCCCGACGAAGCCGGCCTTCTCGAGCGTGGTCGTGCGAAACATGATCGCGCCCACACAGCTGATCAACGTGCAGCGCGGCAAGTACGAGGTGGCGATCGACCTGTCCTCGCAGCAGGCGCTGTCGCTCCGGGGCAACAAGAACGTGAGCACGCTGACGACACCGTCCACGTGGGTGTTCTGGCTGTTCGCGAACAACGACCCGAAGATCTCGTCGTACGCGGCGAACAAGAACTTCCAGCAGGGCGTCCGGTACGCGCTCGACTACAAGGCGATCGCAGGCGTCGCCGGGCCGGGGGCGATCCAGGCGCCGGGCGTGATCCCGTCGATGTTCCTCGGAGCGTTGCCGCAGAGCGCGGCGGTCAAGCCGAACCTGACGAAGGCGAAGGCGTTCTTCGCGGCTTCGGGCGTGGCGAACCAGAAGATCACGATCGAGTATCCGAGCAACTTCACGATCAACGGCGTGCTCTTCGACAGCCTCGCCCAGAAGGTGCAGGCGAACCTGCAGGCCGCCGGCCTGAACGTCGAGCTCGCGGGCGCGCCGGTCGGCACCTGGCTCCAGCGCTACCGCGACGGCAACATGGCGTTCGGTCTTTCGCTGTGGGGCCCGGACTATCCGGATCCCGCCGACTACCTCGCCTTCATGCCGGGTGAGCTGGTCGGTCTCCGTGCGGGCTGGCCGGCCGGCTCGGAGAAGACGGTCGAGGCTCTCGCCGCGAAGGTGCGCGTGACGACGAACGACGCGGCCCGCGAGAAGCTGTACCAGACGATCCAGCGGCGGCTGAACGCCTACGGGCCCTTCTTCCCGCTGCTGCAGCCGACGCAGGTCTTCGTCGCCACGAAGGATCTCGCGACGGCGAAGTTCAACGCGGTCTATTCGATCGACGTCACCCAGACGAAGCCGAAGGGCTGATCTCGGCAGGGGGCCCCGGCAGACGCCGGGGCCCCTCGGCCCACGGCCTCAGGTGTTGCAGACGAGCGTGTCGGGGTAGTCGTTGAGCACGCGGCCGCCGTGCTCCTCGCAGACGATGATGTTCTCGATCCGGACGCTGAAAGCGTTCGGGATGATGATCGAGGGCTCGTCCGTGAAGGTCATGCCCGCCTCCAGCGCCGTCGCATCCTCGGAGGAGACGAACGGGCGCTCGTGCACGTCGAGTCCGATGCCGTGCCCCATCCGATGACGGAAATGCGGCCCGAGCCCGGCCTCCTCGATCGGGGCGCGGCAGGCCGCGTTGACCTCCCGCGCGAGTGACGCCGGGGCGGCAAGCCGCCCGGCCCGCCTCGTAGGCGGCAAGCATCACGTCGTATGCGTCGAGGAGCTCCCGGGAGGGCTCTCCGGCGACGACGGTGCGGCCGAAGTCCGAGCAGTACCCGTCGACAACGCCGCCGAAATCGAACATCACGCTCGTGTCCTCCGGCATCGGAATGCGCGCGGTGTGCGTCGACGAGTCGAGGCTGTCCGGGTCGAGCCCGGTGAAGATGTGCGTCGCAAAGGAGGGTGTCATCGAGCCCGCCGTCCGGAGCTGACGCTCGACCTCCTCGACGAGCTCGACCATGCTGACGCCCGGCTGGACTCGTGGCGCGACGGCCTCCATCGCCCGTTCGACGGTGCGGCAGGCCCGGCCCATCACCTCGAGCTCCTCGGGCGTCTTGATCCGGCGCAGCTCGTTCACGAGCGACGATCCGGTGCGAAGGCGGTCGAAGCCAAAGACGCGGCCGAGGTTGAGGGTCGTCTCGGCCCAGACCCGGTCGCCGACGGCGACCGTGGAAGGTCGCCCGAGCCCCTTCGCGACCCGCTCGAAGATGGCGAACCCGTCGTCGTTCTCGTCGACGACGACGATCTCGCCGTCCGGGGTCACGGGGAGATCGAACGCGGCCACCATGCGCGGCAGCACGAAGACCGGGTCGGCGTCAGGGCGGAAGAAGCCGCCCGCGACCCAGCCGTGGGCGTACGAGCTCTGACCGAAGAACGGGATCCCACGCTCGACGCCCGAGAGGTACTCGAGGTCGGCGGAGAGCCCGAGGAAGAGGATCTCGACGCCCTCGGCCCGCATTCGATCGGACAGGCGCCTGCGACGCTCCGCATGGTCGAACATCACGTCGATCCTACGTCGCGACAGCTCACAGCGTCGCGCCTCGGTCGACGTTTGCGCACCTGGAGATCGAGGATCTGACCGCGGCATGTGTCGCGCCGGCGGCCGCTGTAACGCCTCTGCTGAAATCACTCTCGTGAACGAGTGATTTCAGCGAGCGCCCCGAAAACCTCGCTCTTTGCGGGAAGTTCGTAAGGGGCGAAGGCGACGAGCGGATTCGAACCGCTGTACGAGGCTTTGCAGGCCTCTGCCTAACCACTCGGCCACGTCGCCCGGGACGACGCATGGTAGCCCGGTCGAGGTCAGGCGCCGTGTAGCCTGGGTTGTCGCTTGCACAAGCAAGTGACCGTCTGACACGATAGGTCACGGCGCGTGGGGTACGTGCCGCTGCGGTAACGACAGGGAGGGAGACACATGATTCGCACGCGTAGGCGTCTGGTGGTCGCGTGCCTGGCTTTGATCGGTGCGGCGACAATCGCGGTCGCCGGGGGCAGCGCGGGCAATGACAACCGCGATGGCGTAGGGACGCTGGTCGCCGTTCCCGGGCCGGGGGCAGTGACGTACGGCGAGAACATCGCGTACCGCTCCACCTTCACGAACGCGAACGCCAACAGTGGCTCGGTCTTCACGCAGACCAAGCTCGTCCTGAACCCGCCGGTGGCGCCCGGCGTATCGGCGAAGGGGGTCATCTCGTCGTGCGGCACGTTCGACCCCGTCACCGGCGTCCTGACGTGCGAGTTCGGCCAGCTCCGGCCTGGCGATCCGCCCATCGTGGTAACGGTCGTCTGGAACGTCGCTGCGATCGACCCGAATGCCGCGCCCGGGTGTCCCGACTGCCTGGTCGCCGATGGGACGTGGCTCATCAAAGAGGGCAAGCCGACGAACGCCAACGAGTCGTTCCCCGTCGAGGCGACCGCTGCGCTGCTGGGCGCCAACGCAAGACCCGTCGCTGAGTGCGCGCTTCCATGCGGGTGGGTACGAGCTCAAGGGCTGTGACAGCGGCACCACGAACCTCAGCACGAACGCGTCGATCAATGCAACGGACCCCATTCAGTCGTCCTTCTGTCTCCCGGCGTCGTTCCAGTCCACGACGGCGACCGGCGGGGTCGCGAGCACGATCACAGAGCCGTCCAGCGGCCCGGGCTTCGCGCGCCAGTCCGAGATCTGCATCGCCAAGCCTGGCGAGAACTGCCCCGACGGGACGCCGGCGACCTTCGACGATGCATTCATCACCTTCACGTTCAGGGTGGCGGACGCCGCGCTGCCGAGCGGCTACAAGATCACGCAGGTCTTCCACAACTCGCACCTGCTGCCGAAGTGCGGCACGCCCGAGGCGGCGTCGAGCGGCGGACGGCTGCGTCGTCTCGATCGACGCCGCCGAAGGGCAAGGTCCGAAGATCTGGACGATCGTCGCCACAGGCGAAGACGAACGGCCCGTGGAACTGGTGAGCTGAGCTAGACCTCTATCGTCGTCCGGGCGGCGTCGAGATCCTCGAGACGGCGGAGCACGCCGCTGAGGATCACGACGCCGCCCTTCTTCTCTGCGAGGGCGCGCGCCGCCTCGAAGCGCCGCGCGCCTCGTCGAACCGTCGCTGCCGGCCGCGAGGGTCTCGCCGAGTGCGACCTGGGCCTCGATCTGGTAGACGATTGCGTCCGTCGGCTCGAGCAACGCGATCGCTTCGCGCGACGGTCGCTCCGGCCTCGTCGAATGCGCCCTGCGCGCGCGAGGATCCGACCGCGGACGTAGCGCCAGAGCGCCTGGGTCGCGATGTCCGCATCGGTCGTGAGGTCGCGGCTGCGGTCGCAGAAGGCGATCGCCTCGTCGAGCGCCCCTTGCTCGAAAAGGGTCTGCGCGAGGAAGCCGGCAACCGTCGAGAGGAGCGAACCGCTCACCACGGCGTCGAGGGCGTCGTAGGCCGACCGGAACTCGCTCGCGGCCGCCTCGAGGTCGCCGGCGAGCCGCTCGAGCGTGCCCGCCTCCATGCCCAGGCGCGCCGTCTCCATGTCGAGCCCGAGCTCCTCGAAGATCGACCGGCTCCGCGCTGCGAGCCCGCGCGCGTGATCGAACTCGCCCTGCATCGCGTAGAGGCCGGCCAGCACCGCGAGCAGGGCCCTTCCGACTGGCGGTCGCCCTCGGTCTGCTCGATCGCCGCCTCGCAGCGGTCGATCGCCTCGTCGACGAGGGTCGGCCCGAGCGAGGCTGCGGCGGCGTACGCCGTCGCCGCGCGCCGTTCCTGCCGGAGGTCGCCCGCGCGACGGGCGTGCTCGACGGCATTGCGAGACGCCTCGGCGGCGTCGCCGAACCGACAGGCAGTACCCGCGGCCCAGGCGAGCAGGCGCCAGGCCATGGCGAGACCCGCCTCGTCTCCCGCAGCTTCGAAGATCGAGGTCGTCGACTCGATTTCCTGCTCGACCGTGTCGGGGCTCCATCCCTCGGCGCCCGTCCGCAGACGAACGAGCAGGCGGACGAGCGACGCGCGCGCCGCGTCGGCGGGGGCGACGCCGGCCCTGCCGATCGCCTCCTCGAGCACGACCGATGCCTCCTCGAAGCGGCCCGTCAAGAGAAGCGCCTCGCCGTGCTCGGGCAGGAGTCGGAGTCGCTCGGGGTGCTCGGCGGGCAGGAGCCCGGCCGCACGTCCCAGGAGGTTCGCGGCGGCCGGCACGTCGCCGCGTGCAAACGCGCGCCTGCCGGCCGAGGACAGCCGGCGCGCCCCGTCCTCCCCGATCGCGCGGCCGCGGTCGTCGAGCGGGCCGAGCTCGGAGAGATACGTCCACGCCTGCTCGAGGTGGTAGCCGAGGATCTCCTCGAACTCGACCCCACGGTCGCGGTTGAACTCGTCGGCCCAGACGACGAAGCGCTCG
Source organism: uncultured Actinomycetes bacterium (assembly GCA_963739405.1). Lineage (GTDB taxonomy): Bacteria > Actinomycetota > Thermoleophilia > Gaiellales > Gaiellaceae > Gaiella. The sequence continues at coordinate 435,994 of CAVUAH010000015.1, forward strand.
TGGAGAGTCGGCCCGCGCGCGCTTGAGGATGCCGTCGTAGGCGGTGTCGCGGATCATGATGTGCTGGAATCGGTGGTGCTCCTCGTCGCCCTCGTCGATCCGACTGACGAAGTGCTTCTGCGCGAGGGACGTGAGCTCCGTCCGCACGCGCGGCGTCACGTCCGGTGGGGTGAGCGCGGACACTGCGGCGTCGGCGAAGAGGTAGCCGACGACGGACGCGGGCTCGATCACGGAGCGCTCGCCGGTCGCGAGGGTGTCGAGACGGGCGGCGAGGAGCGCCTGGATCGTCGGGGGGACGTGGAACTCCGAGAGCGGGCCGGTCGCACGCCATGTGCCGTCTCGATCGCTCGAGGAGCCCGTCGTCGACGAGCATTCGAAGCAGTTGCTCCGCGAAGAGCGGGTTCCCCTCGGCCGCGGTCACGATCCGGTCGAGGACGTCCGGGTCGAGCGTCCCGCCGCCGAGAAGGCTCTCGACCATCGATCGGCTCGCCTCTGCGTCGAGCGGGTCGCAGCTCGATCCGCGTCGCCCGCGTTCCCGTGCTCCAGTCCGGATGGTCGTCGACGAGAACCGGCCGCGCGGGGCAGAGGACCAGCACCGGCGCGTCGTCGAGCGAATGGACGAGCTGCTCGATGAGCTCGAGCAGCGTCTCCTCGGCCCAGTGGACGTCCTCGACGACGAGCGCGACCGGGCGGTCGGCGGCGGCATGCTGCAGGAACCGGCGCATGCCCCAGGCGAGCTCCTCCATCGAGAACAGCTCCGGCCGCAGGCCGATCATGGCGGCGAGGCGATCCGTGACGTCCGCCCCCGCCGCGTCCGTGAGAGCGGCCAGCTTTGCGAGCGCCGCCTCGGCGCCGTCGTCGCTGACGATCCCCGAGGCGCTCTTCAGCGCCTCGGCCAGCGGCCAGAACGTGATGCCGTCGCCGTACGGCAGGCAGCGGCCCGAGAGAAGGAACGCTCGTTCCGAGATCCGCTCCAGGAACTCGGCGGTCAGCCTCGACTTCCCGACTCCTGCGTCGGCGACGAGTCGTCGCGAGCCGGGCCGACCTCGTCGTGACGGCGTCCTCGAAGATCGACTCGAGCGATCGCAAGCTCGTCGGCGCGGCCGATCAGCGGGATGCGGCCTCGGGGCTCGACGTCGCCGGTCTCCTTGACGCGGACCAGCTGGTATGCCGGCACGGGCTCCGACTTCCCCTTCAGCTCGAGCGGCTCGACCTCTTCGACCTCGACGGAGTCCCGCACGAGCCGGTAGGTGAGCTCGCCGAGGAGCACCTCGCGCTCTCCCGCCGCCTGCTCGAGCCGCGCGGCGACGTTCACGGCGTCCCCGGTGACGAGACGCTGGCCCGTCGTCGGGATCCCCGGCGACGACCTCACCGGTGTTGACACCCGTGCGGTTCGCCAGCTGCACGCCGTAGTGGCGCTGGAGGTCGACGTTGATGCGCTCGAGCGCCGCCTGCATGCCCGCAGCCGCCCGAACGGCGCGGAGCGCGTCGTCCTCGTGCAGTCGTGGCAGCCCGAAGACGGCCATGACGGCGTCGCCGATGAACTTCTCGATCACCCCGCCGTGGCGCTCGAGCTCGTCCCGCATCGCGTCGAAGTAGCGCGTCATCACCTCGCGGAGCGCCTCGGAGTCGAGCGCCTCGCCGAGGCTCGTCGAGCCCTTGAGGTCGGAGAACACGATCGTCACGACCTTCCTCGTCTCCTGCGGCGGACGCGCCTCGGCGAGCTGTGTGCCGCAGGCGAGGCAGAACCGCGCGATCTCAGGGTTCTCGACGCCGCATGCCGCGCAGACCTTCACGCCGCGAGTCTACGAACCGGGGTACCGCGGTCGGGCCGCCTGAGAGAATGCAGGCATGGCAGCCCCTGCCGACGCGCTTGCCCATGCCGTCGAGCTGGAGCGGCGGGACGCCGCGCTCGCTCGCGAGCTCGCGACGGTGCGCGGCCTCGAGGAGCGGGCCGGAGCCGTCCGCGAGCGAGCGGCCGCGGTGCGGGATGCGCTCGACCGTCTGCCGCTCGAGCACGAGGATCTCGGACGGCGTCGCGCCGAGACCGACGACGCCGTCGCGGCCTCGCGCGCAGACGTCGAGCGCGCGGAGTCGCGCGTCGAGTCGTTGGAGTCCGGCCGGCGGAAGCGCGACGACGAGCTCGACCGGGCGCGCAAGGAGGCGGCGACGGCCCGTGATGCGCTCGCGGACGCGCTCGCGGCGCGCGCGAGGATCGACGAGCGCGAGGCTGCGCTCGCGGACGAGGAGAGCGCGCTCCGAGCGGAAGGCGAGGCGCTGTCGGGAGCTGCCGCCCTCGTTGCCGCAGGTGTGCGACTCGTCGGCCGCGTGACCGAGTCGGCCGGGCTCCCGCCCGGGACGACCCTGGCCGACCTCGACGACTGGGGCGGTCGCGTCCGCTCGGCGCTCTTCGTCGCGCGCGGCACGCTCGAGGCCGAGCGGGAGCGGGTCGTGGTCGAGGCGAACGCACTGGGCGCGTCCGTCCTCGGCGAGGAGCTCGGGGGGTCGAGCGTCGCCCTCGTCCGTCGGCGGCTCGAGGCGGCCGCCGAGCGCTAGAACGGAAAGCGCGGGTCGTTCGGCCGCCGGTCGAGCGGGCCGCCGTCCCGGCAGCTCGAGGGCAGCGCGTACGCCGCCCGGATGACGTTCCGCTCCGAGAGCCGCTCGGCGAACGCCGTGCGCAGGATCCTGCGCGCCGTGCCCTCCGGGAGCCCGAGCCGCAGGGCCAGCGGTCCCGCGTCCTGGAGGGCCAGGCACTCGGTCACGCCCTCTCGGCGCTCCCCGCCGAGATGGACGGCCTCGTGGGCCAGGACGACGAGGGCGTCCGCGGTGCGCTGGTCGCCGCGATGGTCGCCCGCGAACGTCAGGTCGTAGAGGGCGCGGCAGATCGTGGGATCGAGGTAGGCGAGCCGTGCGCCCGGAAAGGCGATGCCCAGGGTGTCGCTGCCTGCGCCGGTGAAGGCATACCCCTCGTCGCAGCGGACCCGGACGGGTCGCCCGGCGATCCGGGCCGCCTCCGACGTGAGCCGCGCCTCGGTACGCGCGCGCGTGTCGGCCGAGAGCGCCGTCCACGTCGCGGCTCGGTCGCTGCGCACCGCGAAGAAGACGACCACGGCCGCGAGCGCCGCCCCGACGAGCCAGCCGAGCCGCCGGCCCTGGCGATTCGAGCGCGCGGGCGGGGGAACGAACCGCAGCCCGTCCTCGTCCTCCACGAGCTCGCCGAACCCGAGATCGGCGTCCTCCGGCCCCGGCGGGATCCGGCCCACCGTCCGGCGCGGCTCGTCGCGGCGTCCCCGGACGACGAACTCGATCTCCGCAGCGAGCAGGACGGCGATCGGAGCCCAGACGGGGACCCACAGGCGGACGTCGTCGCTGAAGAGCCACGCGACGACGAAGACGATCGCAGCAGCCCTGACGGCGGACTGGAGCGTCGCCCGGTCGACCCTTTCCCACATGCGGGCAGGGTAGGCAGCGCCGCCCGTAGCCGTGTCTGCGTCGCCCGCTCATCTAGAGTCGCGCGGGTGGCGGCGACCCTCATGGACGGCAAGGCGCTCGCCGAGCGCATCCGCGCCGAGGTTGCCCGCGACGTCGCGGAGCTCGGCCACGTCGGGCTCGACGACGGTGCTGGTCGGCGACGACCCCGCCTCCGAGGTCTACATCCGGCTCAAGCAGCGCGCCGCGAAGGAGGCAGGGATCGACGCGCGCGACGTCCGCCTCGATGCGTCGACGTCCGAGGGGGACGTGCTCGCGCTCGTCGAGCAGCTCAACGCCGACGACGACGTCGACGGGCTGCTCGTCCAGCTGCCCTTGCCCTCGCACATCGACGAGACGCGCGTGACCTACGCCGTCGCCCCCCACAAGGACGTCGACGGGTTCCACCCCGTGAACGCGGGCAATCTCTACCTCGGCACGCCGCTGCACGTGCCGGCCACGCCGGCCGGGTGCATGGCGCTGCTCGAGGAGTACGGCGTCGACCCGAAGGGAACGAACGCTGTCGTGATCGGCCGTAGCGAGATCGTCGGGCGACCGGCGGCGATGCTGCTCCTCCAGGCTCACGCCACGGTCACGATCTGCCACTCGCGCACGGCCGACCTCGGGCGCGGAGGTCAGCCGCGGCGACATCGTCGTCGCCGCGGTCGGGGTGCCCGGGATCGTCACCCCGGAGATGGTCAAGCCCGGCGCCGCCGTCGTCGACGTCGGCCTCACTCGGGGCGAGGACGGGTCGATCCGGGGCGACGTCGACCCGGCCGCGGCCGAGGTCGCCGGGCTGCTGACGCCGATGCCGGGCGGCACGGGACCGATGACGATCGCCCTGCTGCTCGAGAGCGCGGTCAAGGCCGCGCGGTACCGGCGCGGCCTCCTTGCATACCCGACGCTCTGACGCTACGTTGTCCGCCGTTCGCGTATCTCGCGCCGGCCCCCCGGCGCTGTCGGCAGGAGGGACGTTCGTTGTCTGTAGAGACGGGCACCGTCAAGTGGTTCTCGAACGAGAAGGGATTCGGGTTCATCGCGCGCGAGGGCGCCGATGACGTCTTCGTCCACTTCTCGGCCATCAGCGGCGAGGGATACAAGTCCCTCACGGAGGGCCAGCAAGTGGAGTTCGAGGTGGTGCAGGGCCCGAAGGGCGCCCAGGCCGCGAACGTGACCCCGGTCGGATAGCGACGGCGGTCGACAGGTTCTCCGGCGGGCCCCTCGAGGGCCCGCCGCCGTTTCGGGACGTTCTGGAAGGATGGCGCAGGATGGCGATCTCACGAGAGCAGGTGCTCCACGTCGCGCGACTCGCGCGTCTCGACCTCACCGAGGAGGAGGTCGAGCGGCTCACGGGCGAGCTCGGAGCGATCCTCGAAGCCGTCTCGAAGGTCGCCGAGCTGGACCTCGACGACGTGCCGCCGACGTCGCATCCGCTCGACCTCGTCAACGTCTGGGACGAGGACGTGCCGCACGAGTCGCTGCCGCTCGAGGACGTGCTCCGAAACGCTCCCGCATCGGAGCGAGGCCTCTTCCGCGTCCCGCCGACGGTATGACCGCGGTGGTCGACACGCTGACGCTGACGGCCGAGGAGGCGCTCGGGCTCGTCGAGGGCGGCGACGTCTCGCCCGAGGAGCTGCACGGCGCCTACCTCGAGGCGATCGGAGCCCGCGACGAGGAGCTCCATTGCTACCTCCGCACCGTCGACGCGGCCGACGGGACCAGCATTCCGATCGCGCTCAAGGACGTGATCTCCACCCGGGGCGTCGAGACGACGGCAGGGTCACGGATCCTCTCCGGCTACGTCCCGGTCTTCGACGCCACCGTCGCGCAGCGGTGCAAGGAGGCGGGCCTCACGCTGCTCGGCAAGACGAACACAGACGAGTTCGCGATGGGCTCCTCGACCGAGAACTCCGGCTTCGGCCCCTCCCGGAACCCGTGGGACCCGAGCCGCGTCCCCGGGGGATCGGGAGGCGGGACGGCCGCGGCCGTCTCGGCGGGCCTGGCGCCGTGGGGGCTCGGCTCCGACACGGGCGGCTCGATCAAGCAGCCGTCGGCGCTCTGCGGCAACGTCGGCCTGCGGCCGACGTACGGGACCGTGTCCCGCTACGGGATCGTCGCGTTCGCGTCGAGCCTCGACCAGGTGGGGCCCGTAGCGAAGACCGTGCGCGACGTCGCGCTCCTGTATCGGATCATCGCCGGCCGCGACGCGGCCGACTCGACGACGGTCGAGCTGCCGGCACCCGTCGAGCTGCCGACGGAGGAGCGCCTCGACGGCCTCCGGATCGGCGTCCCCCGCCAGGCGCTCGCGCTGGAGGCGCTCGACCCTGCCGTCCGCGCGGCGTTCGAGGCCTCCCTCGTCCACGCCGAGGAGCTCGGCGCGCACGTCGGCGAATGCGACCTCCCGCTCTCCTTCGACTACGGCCTGCCCTGCTACTACCTGATCGCCCCGGCCGAGGCGTCGTCCAATCTCGCGCGGTACGACGGCGTCCGCTACGGGAGGCGGAGCACGGGGGACACCTACCGCGAGATGGTCGAGCGGACGCGCGACGAAGGATTCGGGGACGAGCCGAAGCGGCGGATCATGCTCGGGACGTACGCCCTCTCCGCCGGGTACTACGACGCGTACTACGGGCAGGCGCAGAAGGTGCGGACGCTCGTCGTCCGCGAGCACGCGGCCGCGTTCGAGGCGTTCGACGTCCTCGCGACGCCGACGTCACCCACGGTTGCGTTCCCGATCGGTGACCGTACCGCCGACCCGCTCGCGATGTACGCCTGCGACCTGCTCACGATCCCGTCGTGCCTCGCCGGCCTGCCGGGCCTCAACGTCCCGTGCGGTTTCGCCGACGGCCTTCCTGTCGGGCTCCAGCTGATCGGGCCGCAGTTCGGCGAGAACGCGCTCTTCCGCGCCGGCCACGCCCTCGAGCGCGCTCTCGCGCTCGACCTCGTCCCCGGGAGGCTCCGCGCGTGACGTGGGAGCCCGTGATCGGCCTCGAGATCCACGTCCAGCTGAAGACGCGGACGAAGATGTTCTGCCGCTGCCCGGTCGGGTTCGGCGCGCCGGAGAACACGCAGACCTGCCCCGTGTGCCTCGGCTTCCCGGGGGCGCTCCCCGTCCCGAATCGCACGGCGATCGAGTGGGTGGTCAAGCTCGGCCTCGCGCTCGGCTGCGAGATCGCGCCGCGGGCCGTGTTCGCGCGCAAGAACTACTTCTACCCCGATCTGCCGAAGGGGTATCAGATCTCCCAGTACGATCTACCATCTTGCATCGATGGCAGGATGATAGTACCGCTGCCAGAAGGTGATCATGTTGTGGGGATCGTCCGCGCGCACCTCGAGGAGGACGCGGCGAAGAACGTCCACGTCGGCGGCCGGACCGGCAGGATCGGCGGGGCCGACTACACGCTCGTCGACTACAACCGCGGCGGCACGCCGCTCGTGGAGATCGTCACCGCGCCGGACATCCACTCCGCGGAGGGGGCGAAGCGATTCCTCCAGCTCCTGCGCCAGACGATCGTCGAGCTCGGGATCTCGGACGCCGAGATGGAGAAGGGCACGCTGCGCGTCGACGCGAACGTCTCGGTGCGCCCGGAGGGCTCCGACGAGCTGCGGACGAGGTGCGAGATCAAGAACATGAACTCGTTCACGCACATCGCGCGAGGCATCGAGGCGGAGGTCGCGCGCCAGATCGCCGTGTGGGAGTCGGGGGGCGAGGTCGAGCAGCACACGTACGACTTCGACGTCTCGACCGGCGCGCTGACGCCACGCCGCGCGAAGGAGGAGGCCGACGACTACCGGTACTTCCCCGAGCCCGACCTCGTTCCGGTCGAGCCGTCCGCGGAGCTGGTCGACCGCCTCCGTGCCGACCTGCCCGAGCTCCCGGCGGAGCGCATCAGGCGGATCGGCGAGATCCTCGAGCACGAGCGCGCGCTCGTCCTCGTCACGGGCGGCCTCGACGGCCTGTGGCACGCGACGGTCGCCGGCGGTGCCGAGCCCCTTGCCGCGAGCAACGTGATCGCAAACCAGCTCGTCGGCGCAGGGGTCGATCCTGCGGCCGTGGACCCGGGCGAGCTCGCGAAGCTCGTCGCCGGCCGCGAGCGGATCCCGCGGAAGGCGTTCGACGAGGCGATCGCCCACGCGGGGGACGCCGACTTCTCCGCCGCCCCGTACCTCGAGCAGGAGACGGTGTCGGACACCGCCGCGCTCGAGCCGATCGTGGACGCGATCCTCGCCGCGAACCCGGCGCAGGTGGCGCAGTACCGCGGCGGGAAGGACGGGCTCCTCGGCTTCTTCGTCGGGCAGGTGATGAAGGAGACGAAGGGGCAGGCGGACGCGCGCGCGGTCAACGAGCTCGTTCGCGCGAAGCTCGGCCCGTAGACAGCGCGGCGGTCGCCCCGGTACCGTCGGGGTGACGTGGCCCTGTCGGCGGAGAGCGAGATCAGCCTCGACGAGCTCCGGCTCGCCGCCCGCAACCATGCGATGCCGCTCGAGGCGCTCCGCTGGCCCATCACCCCTGTCGGCCTGCACTACCTCCTGATCCACTTCGACGTGCCGCTCGTCGATCCGACGACCTGGCGGCTCGAGCTCGGCGGCGCCGTCGCGCGTCCGTCGACGTTCACGCTCGACGACCTGAGGGCCCTGCCGGCCGTGGAGCTCGCCGCGACGATGGAGTGCGCAGGGAACGGCCGGGCGCTGCTCGAGCCTCGCCCGATCAGCCAGCCGTGGCTGTCGGAGGCGATCGGGACCGGGCTCTGGCGCGGGGTTGCGCTCGAGTCGCTGCTCGAGCAGGCGGCGCCGCTCGACGGCTCGGTCGAGGTCGTGTTCACGGGTCTCGACCGGGGGGTGGAGGGCGAGGTGGAGCAGCGCTACGAGCGGAGCCTGCCGCTGGACGAGGCGGCGGATGCGGGATGCGTCCTCGCGTACGAGCTCAACGGCGCACCGCTGCCGCCGCAGCACGGGTTCCCGCTCCGGCTCGTGGTACCCGGCTGGTACGGCATGACGAACGTCAAGTGGCTCTCGGCGATCAGCGTCGTCGACGAGCCGTTCGCCGGCTACCAGGTGGCGACGGGCTACCGCGTCCGCCAGAGCGAGGAGGAGGAGGGGCGCCCCGTGACCCGGATGCGGCCGCGCTCGCTGATGGTGCCTCCCGGGATCCCGGACTTCCTCACGCGCGGCCGAGTCGTCGACCGAGGGACCGTCGAGCTCCAGGGAAGAGCGTGGTCGGGCCGCGCCCCGATCGCCACGGTCGAGGTGAGCACGGACGGCGGAGCCACGTGGGCCGCCGCCGAGCTGGAGCCCGACCCCGATCATCGCTGGGCGTGGGCGGGCTGGTCGTTCCGCTGGGAGGCGCACGAGGCCGGGCCGTGCACGCTCTGCTGCCGTGCCACCGACGAGACGGGGGACACGCAGCCGCTCCAGCCCGAGTGGAACCTCGGCGGCTACGAGAACAACGCCGTCCAGCGCGTCCCGGTCGTCGTGCGCTGAGCCGGCGGCTGCCCGCCGACACGCTCGAGCGCCGCTGGCATGATCCCGCGAATGGCGCGCCGGTTGCTCGCATGGCTGCTCGTCACCCCGCTCGCCGCGGCGGGCATCCTCGCCGGTCACGCGCTCGCGTACGCCCTCACGGGAACGGCGCCCGGCCCGGAGCACGACTACCTCGGACACGTCCCACAGGTGGTCGGGCTGCTCGCCACGCTCGGGCTCATCGGCCTCGCGCTCCAGGACCGGAGCCTGCAGCCGCGCTCGACGCGGTGGTTCGCGCCGATCGCCCCCGCAGGCTTCGCCTGCCAGGAGCATGTCGAGCGGCTCGTGCACACGGGCCACGTCCCGTGGCTCCTGACGTCGCCGAGCTTCGTGGTCGGTCTCGTCCTCCAGCTTCCCGTCGCGCTCGTGTGCCTGCTCGTGGTGCGCCGTGTGATCGGGACGGCGGCCTCCGCGGTGCGACGGTCGGTCCCGCCTGCGCCGCACGGCGCGTGGCTCCCGCTTCCGGCGCGACCCACGCGTGTGGCCCCCGCGGTCGAGACGCCGCGCCGGAGCGGGCGCGCGCCCCCGTACCTCCTCGCGTCCTGAGACATCCGCCGCGCGAGAGCCCTCGCGCGGCCGACCGAGGAGAGCCATGAGATCTGTAGCCATGCTGTTCGCCGTTCCCGCGGGCGTGCTCGCGCTCGCGGGCTGCGGCGGGGACAGCTCGTCGCAGACGACTGCGGCAACCGACACCGAGACCGCCGCGACTGCGCCGGCCACCTCGACCGCGACCGCCCCGACGGACACCTCGACGACCACCACCGCGAAGCCGACGACGATCGCGATCGTCGTCGAGAACGGTCGACCGCAGGGCGGGATCAAGCGTCCGACGATCGCGCAGGGCGACAAGGTCGTGCTCGTCGTCCGGACGGACGCGGGCGAGGAGGTGCACCTGCACGGGTACGACATCGAGAAGCCGGTCACCCCGGGAACTCCGGTGCGGATCCCGTTCACCGCGAACCTGCCCGGCCGGTTCGAGCTCGAGCTCCACCATCCCGACGCGCTCCTGGCCGTGATCGAGGTGCGGCCCTGAGCGGCCCGGGAATCGTCGCCCACGGCATCGGGGGGGTCCAGGACCTCCCCGTGCCGACGTGGCTCTTCTACTGGGGCGCGGCGATCGTCCTCGTGATCTCGTTCGTCCTGCTCGGTGTCCTCTGGCGGACGCCGGTCCTCGGCGCGCGGGAGATCGGGCGACCGCTCTCGGCCTCGCTCTCGAGGATCGTCCAGGGTCCTGCCCGGATCGCCGCCCAGGCGCTCTCGGTGGCGCTGTTCGTCCTCGTGTGGGTCGCCGCGCTGTTCGGGGACACCGACCCGTTCCGGAACCTCGCGCCGACGTGGATCTACGTGATCTTCTGGCTCGGCATGCCGGCGCTCAGCGTCACGCTCGGCTACGTGTGGCGCGGGCTCTCGCCCTGGCGCGCGCTCGCGGACGCGTTCGTCTGGCTCCGCGAGCTCGGCGGCTCCGAGGCGAAGCCACTCGCGCAGTACCCCGCCCGCCTCGGCCGCTGGCCGGCCGCGGTGGCTCTCCTCGCCTTCGTCGCGATGGAGCTCGCGTACTCGGACCCTGCGAGCCCGCGCGCGCTCGCGTTCGCGATCGCGCTGTACTCCTACGTCGCGCTGTTCGGCATGGCCGCGTTCGGCCGGGACACGTGGGAGGCGAGCGGCGAGGGGTTCGCCGTCATGTACCGCTTCCTCTCGCGGATCGCGCCGCTGCACATGGCCGACGGGAGGATCCACCTGCGCTGGCCGCTGGCCGGTCTCGCCGGGGCGGAGCGCGTCCCGGGCTCGGTCGCCTTCGTCTCCGTGATGCTCGGCTCGGTGCTGTTCGACGGCTACAGCCGCACCACGACCTGGCAGGACCTCGCGGCGCGCGTCGAGAGCCCGTACATCGTCGACCATCCGTCGCTCGGCGAGCTGCTCGTCACGCTGCTCAACCTCGGAGGGCTGCTCACGGGCATCCTGCTCGTCGCCCTCGCGTACGAGTCGGCGTGCGCCCTCGCGCGCTGGACCGTGAACGCGCCGCGATCGCTCACCGGCGACTTCCTCCGCTCGCTCGTCCCGATCGCGTTCGTCTACATGCTCGCCCACTACTTCACGCTCTTCGTGCTCCAGGGCCAGTTCGCGATCCCGCTGCTCTCGGACCCGCTCGGGCGGGGGTGGAACCTGTTCGGGACGGCGCACGTCACGCCGGACCTCACGGTCGTCTCGCCGAACACGACGTGGTACGTCCAGGTCGGTGCGCTCGTCGCGGGGCACGTCGCGGGACTCGCCGTGGCCCACGACCGCGCGATCACGATCTTCCCCGACCGGCGCGACGCGCTGCGCTCCCAGTACGCGCTGCTGGCGTTGATGGTGCTCTACACGGTCGGTGGCCTGTGGGTCCTGTCCCGCGGCTGATCGCCCATCACACGAGCGGGCTCGGGCTCGTGGTCGAGGCGGCCATCCTCGTGGTCGTCGCTCGCCTTCTTCGGCGGGATCTGGCTCCGCGAGCGCCGCCGCCGCATCGACCGCTCACGTCGGGTCCCGGAGATGCGCGACTGACCCGAGCTACCTCCGGCTGACGAAGCCGCCGTACAGCAGCGACGCCGCCACCGCGGTGAACGCGGCGCCGCCACCCTGTCCGAGGCCGGCGAGGGCGCTGCCCGCCGCAGCGACGGCGACCCCCGCGACGATGAGCGAGTTCCCGAGCGGCCGTCGCCGGATGCCCGCGAGCGCGACCCCGACCGCCGCGACCGTCCCGGCGACGTTGCCGAACAGGGCGAGCGCGCGCGCGGGGAAGGCGTCGAGGTGGGTGGACGCGTTCGGGATCGAGTCGCCGGAGACGGCCGGGTCGATCTGCATCGCCACCGCGACGCCGACCGCGAGCCCGACGTAGAGGAGGGCCGCCGGACCGGCCCAGCGCGCACCGACCCGCAGGAGTGAGCCCGCGCCCAGGAGCGCGGCCGTCAACAACCCGCCGAACAGGTAGTAGACGCGGAACGCCCGGTCGTCCCATCCCGCCGCGGCGCCCCAGGCAAGTGCCGCCGACGCGGCCGCGAAGGCCGCCAACGACGCGCCCCACGCAAGGAGCTCGGGCGCCGGTCGCGAGCGGTGCCGCCGCGCAACGAGCGACGCGAGCCGCAGCGACAGCAGCGCGGCCGCGAAGGGGACGAGGACGTCCATCGAGCGACAAATGTACGTACGCTTCGCGGTCACCTCGACGCGCTCCGAAAGGCCTGCCCGTGCTCCGTCGCCGCCTCCCACGAGCTCTCGTCGCGGCAGCAGCGGCGTGCGTCGCCGCAGCGGCCGCTGCGGTCGCCGCCACGGCTCCGCCCGACCACGCGGCGGAGGCATGGGACGTCCTGCCGCCCGGCCAGGCCGGCGGCGTCGTCTTCACGAGGAACTCGACCGACCAGATCGCGCTCTACGAGGGCCTGACCCGCCTGCGCGACAACGTCACGGCCGCCGATCTCCGTCGGTACTTCAAGCGCGAGACGCTGGGGCTCGCACCGGGCGACAGGGCGGTGCAGGTCGAGCGACCGCGCGCGGGCGTCACGATCACCCGCGACCGATGGGGGGTCCCGCACGTCAAGGGGAAGACGGCGGAGGACGTCGCGTTCGGCGCGGGCTGGGCGACGGCCGCCGACCGGCAGCTGCTCATGGAGCTGTTTCGCGGCCCCGGGAGGGTCGCCGCGCTCGACGCGCCCGGCGTCAACGCCTTCGGGCTTGCGCTCTCAGGGCGCCGGTTCAGGCCGAGCGCGGCGACGGAGGCGCGGCTCGCGCAGCAGTTCGCGCTCCTTCGCGCGCAGGGTGCGAGAGGCGTGCAGGCGATCCGGATCATCGACGCCTACGTCGCGGGGATCAATGCCCAGTACCGGAAGGCGGGTCTCCCGATCGCGCCGTGGACGCGGAACGACGTCGTCGCGGTCGGAGGGCTGATGGGCGCCGTCTTCGGCGCGGGAGGCGGCGACGAGGTGCGCCGCTCGCAGTTCCTCGACCTTCTCCAGCGGAAGCTCGGTCAGGAGTCCGGCCGGAGGGTCTGGGAGGACCTTCGGCAGCGGGACGACGCCGAGGCGAACGTCGCCGTCCCGGGGCGATTCGCGTACGGGTCGCGCACCTCGGGCGAGATCGGGAACGTCGTCGTCGACACCCCGCCGACGCCGACCGCCGCCACGCTTCCGATGACCACCACGACCCGGCTGCCGATGTCGAACGCCCTGCTGATCGGCGCAAGGCGCTCGGCGACCGGCAAGCCGCTCTTCGTGGCGGGGCCCCAGGTCGGGCAGTACTACCCGCAGATCATGCTCGAGCTCGACCTCGACGGCGGTGGCTATCGCGCCCGTGGGGCCGCCTTCCCGGGGATCTCCTTCGGAGATCCTGCTCGGTCGCGGCATCGACTATGCGTGGAGCGCGACGTCGGCAGGCTCGGACCTCGTCGACCAGTACGTCGAGACGCTCTGCGGGGGGAGCGACACGATGTACCTGTTCCGCGGCGAGTGCCGGCCGATGACGACGTTCGACGCCGGCACGATCGTCGGGCGTCCAGGCGAGCCGGACGAGCGCCTCGTGTACCCCGAGACGGTCCACGGGCCGGTGCAGGGCTACGCAACGGTCGACGGAACGAAGGTCGCGATCTCCGTCAGGCGCTCGACGCGGGGCCGCGAGCTGGCGTCCCTCCCGTTCTTCCTCGACATGTCCATGAACCGCGTCCGCTCCGCGAAGGACTTCGTGCGCGCGGCCTCGACGATGGAGCTGACCTTCAACTGGGTGTACGCCGACGACCGGAGCATCGCCGAGTTCACGAGCGGGCGGCTCCCGATCCGCCCGGCGACCGTCGACCCGGGGCTTCCGACGAAGGGCACCGGCGAGTACGAATGGCAGGGCTTCGAGCCCGCGTCGGCCCACGCTCAGGCGATCAACCCCGCAGGCGGCGTGATCCTCACCTGGAACAACAAGCCCGCACGCGGTTACGCGGGGGCCGACGACGAGTGGACGTGGGGGCCGGTCCAGCGCGTCGACCTCCTCTGGGCCGGTGTCCAACGTCGCCAGAAGCACACGCTCGCGACCGTCGTCGGCGCGATGAACGGCGCCGCCACGCAGGACCTGCGGCTGATGCGCGTCTGGCCGAGCGTCCGCGACGTGCTCGGCCGTGCCACCGGGACACCGCGGGCGGCTGCCGCGGTCGCCCAGCTCGACGCGTGGTATGCGGCGGGCGGGAGCAGGCTCGATGCCAATCTCGACGGCAAGGTCGACGCGCCGGGCGCCGCCGTGCTGGACGCGGCCTGGGGCCCGATCGCGAACGCCGTGCTCGCGCCGGTGCTGGACGGGCAGACCAGGAGCCGAGCTCGCGAAGCTCGTGCCGAACGATCCCCCGCTCTCGTCGGGCGGCTCGAGCGCGTACAGCGGCTGGTGGTCGTACGTCCAGAAGGACCTGCGCTCGCTCCTCGGACGCGACGTCGCCGCGCCCTACCAGACCCGGTTCTGCGGCGCCGGCGACGTCGCGAAGTGCGCCGCGTCGCTCTGGGCGGCGCTCGACACGGCGGCTGCGGGGCTCGAGGCGACGCAGGGGACCGACCCGTCCGCCTGGCACGCCGACGCGACGGCCGAGCGGATCACGTTCGCCCCGGGAATCCTCACGCGGACGATGCGCGGGTCGAACAAGCCGACCTTCCAGCAGGCGATCACCTTCCGGTCGCATCGCTAACCCTGCGTCGACGGCCTGGGTAGGCTCAGAGCGTGACGCGCCCGCAGAAGCTTCTGACGCCGGGGCCGACCTCCGTGCCGCCCGCGGTGCTCCGCGCGCTGTCGGAGCCGGTGCTCCACCACCGCTCTCCCGACTTCGCCTCCGTCTTCGCGCTCGCGCAGGAGCGGTTGCGCGAGGTCTTCCGCACGGAGAACGAGGTGCTCGTCTTCACGTGGCTCGGGAACCGGAGCCTTCGAATCGGCGATCGTCAACCTCCTCTCGCCCGGCGACCGCGTGCTCGCCGTCTCGCAGGGCGAGTTCGGCGAGCGCTGGCAGGCGATGGCGCGCGCCTTCGGCTGCGACGTCGTGCCGCTCGCCTACGCCTGGGGCACCTCCCCGCAGCCGGACGACCTGCGCGCCGCGCTCGCCGAGAGCGGAGCGCAGACGGCGATCGTCGTCCACTCCGAGACGTCCACCGGCGTCGTCTGCGACCTCGAGCCGCTGCTCGCCGTGTGCCACGAGGCCGGCGTCCTTGCCGTCGTCGACGCCGTCTCGAGCCTCGGCGCGGTGCCGCTCGAGACGGACGCGTGGGGTGCCGACGTCGTCGTGACCGGGTCGCAGAAGGCGCTCATGACGCCCCCGGGCCTGTCGTTCGCGGCGGTCTCCGACCGCGCGTGGCAGCGCTCCGAGTCGGCGACCCTGCCTCGGTTCTACTGGGACTGGGCGCGGCAGCGGCGCGCCCAGGCGAAGCGCTCGACACCGTTCACGCCGCCGACCTCGACGGTCGTCGCGCTCGTCGAGGCCCTCGGGATCGTCCTCGAGGACGGGCTCGAGGCGGCGTTCGAGCGGCACCGGTCGCTCGGCCGAGCGTGCCGTGCGGGCATCAAGGCGATCGGCCTCGAGCTCTACTCCCCCGACGACGACAGCGCTGCAGTGCTCACCGGCGCCCTGACCCCGGAGGGCGTGGACGCGGTCGAGCTGCGGCTCGCGCTTCGCGACCGCCACGGGATCACGATCGCGGGCGGGCATGGAGACCTCGTGTCGCGCCTCTTCCGCATCGGCCATATCGGCCACGTCACGATCGACGACCTCGCCGAGGCGCTGACCGCGGTCGAGGTCGAGCTACGCGAGGCCGGTGCGGAGGTCGAGCCGGGCCGCGCCGCTCCCGCCGCGTTCGAGGCATTCGGCTCCGTCGCGCCGTCGCACTGATGCGGGTCCTCGTCCGCGAGCCGATCGCCGAGGCGGGCGTGGAGCTTCTCCGCAGCCGCTTCGAGGTCGACGTCGACGCCGAGTCGCCGCTCGACGAGATCGTCGACCGCTACGACGCGATCGTGATCCGCTCCGCGACGAAGCTGACGCGCGAGCTGATCGAGCGCGGGACGCGACTGAAGGTGATCGGCCGAGCGGGGGTCGGGGTCGACAACGTCGACGTCGAGGCTGCGACCCGCCGCGGCATCGTGGTCGCGAACGCGCCCGAGTCGACGATCGTGTCGGCCGCCGAGCAGACGATCGGGCTGATCGTCGCGCTCGCGCGCAACATCCCGCAGGCACACGCGGCGCTGAAGGACGGACGCTGGGAGCGGTCTCGCTACGGCGGGATCGAGCTCGCCGGGAAGACGCTCGGCGTGATCGGGTTCGGCCGCATCGGGCAGCAGGTCGCACGCCGTGCGCTCGGGCTCTCGATGACGGTCGTCGCCTACGACCCGTTCGTCGGACGCGACCGATTCCGCGACCTCGGGGTCGAGCAGGTCGACACGATGGAGGAGCTCCTGGCGGCCGCCGACGTCGTCACGCTCCACTCTCCCCTGACCGACGAGACACGCTGCCTGATCGACCGCGACGCGATCGCGCACATGCGCGACGGGGCGCGGCTCGTCAACGCCGCGCGCGGCGCCCTCGTCGACGAGGAGGCGCTCGCGGAGGCGATCCGGTCGGGGAAGCTCGCCGGAGCGGCGCTCGATGTCTTCTCGGCGGAGCCGTACTCCGGTCCGCTGCTCGACCTCGACCGCGTGGTGGTCACCCCGCATCTCGCCGCATCCACCGACGAGGCGCAGGATCGCGCCGGGGTGATCGTCGCCGAGCAGGTCGTGGCCGCGCTCGACGGGGCGATCGTCACGAACGCTGTCAACATCCCCGTCGTCGACCAGGCCGACCTCGAGGTGCTCGGTCCGTTCATCCCGCTCGCGTCCCAGCTCGGGCGGATCGCGGTCGGCCTGGCGGAGGGCGCGCCGCACCAGGTCACGGTCGCCGCGCACGGCCCGCTCTCCGAGTACGACACCCGCCTGCTCACTGCCGCAGCGCTCAACGGCGCCTTCCAGGATCGGGTCGACCAGGTCGTGAACGTCGTCAACGCGACCGTGATCGCAGCCGAGCGGGGGATCGCGGTCGTCGAGGAGCGAAACCGCGCCTCGCGGGACTACACGAACACGGTGGAGGTGCGGCTCCGCTCGGACGGCGAGGAGGTCACGGTCTCCGGCACGACGATCGGGCCCGAGCCGCGGCTGTTCCTCGGCGGGGCGCTCGGATTCGGGATCGACCTCGAGATCGCCCCGCACATGGTGTTCGTCCGCTACTCCGATCAGCCCGGCGTGATCGGCCACGTCGGCTCGACCTTCGGCAACGCCGGGGTCAACATCGCGAACATGGCCGTCTCGCGGACGAAGGAGGGCGGCGAGGCGCTGATGGTGTTCTCGATCGACACCCCGGCGACAACCGAGCTCGTCGACCAGCTCCACGCGATGGGCTTCGACGACGTCCGCTTCGTCGAGCTCGGGTGAGCGACCACGGGACCGGGTGGCCCGAGCCCGTCGAGCGCGTTGCCTCGTTCCTCCGCGAGACCGGCGCGGAGGCGCGGCTCGAGGAGCTGCCCACCGGCACGCCGACGGCCCAGGAGGCGGCCGACGCGGTCGGCTGCACGCTCGGGCAGGTCGTCAAGTCGCTCGTGCTCGTCTGCGACGGGGCGGCGGTGGTCGCGCTCGTCCCGGGCGATCGCAGGGCAGACACCGGGAAGGTCGCGCGGCTCATGGGAGCGCGGCGCGTCGTCGTGGCGAAGCCCGACGAGGTCGTCGCCGCGACGGGCTTTCGTCCCGGCGCGGTGTCGCCGTTCCCGCTGCAGCGCGTCAGCGCGGTCCTCGTGGAGCGGACGCTCCTGCGGCACCGGATGGTCTGGGCGGGAGCCGGGTCGGACCGCCACCTCGTCGCGCTCGCGCCGGGCGAGCTCGTCCGCCTGACCCGCGGTCGCGTCGAGGATTGTGTGCTGGAATCCCGATAAGACTGCGTGGGTACCAGGCTCGAGCCTGGTACCCACTCGTTCATCACCAAGGCCGAACGGAGGAGCGTCATGCAGGAGACCGCGAAGATCTGGATGAACGGCGAGCTCGTCGACTGGGCGGATGCGACCGTTCACGTGGGGGTCCACGGTCTCCACTACGGCACGGGCGTGTTCGAGGGGATCCGCGCCTACGAGACGCCGAAGGGGCCGGCGGTCTTCCGTCTCGCGGAGCACATGCAGCGCCTCCACGACAGCGCCCGGCTTCTCTACATGGACCTGCCCTACACGGTCGAGGAGCTCCGCGCCGCGACCCACGACCTCGTGCGCGCGAACGGGCTCCCGGCCGCGTACATCCGCCCGATCGCGTTCTTCGGCTACGGCTCGCTCGGCGTCCACACGCGCGGCAACCCGGTCGAGACGGTGATCATGAGCTGGCCCTGGGGCGCCTACCTCGGCGAGGACGCGCTCACGAAGGGGATCACCGCGAAGATCTCCTCGTGGACGCGAGTGGGCCCGAACGTGATCCCGCATGTCTCGAAGGCGACCGGCATCTACCTCAACTCGATGCTCGCGACCACCGAGGCGCAGCGTGCCGGGTACGACGAGGGGATCCTGCTGACCGACCAGGGCTTCGTCGCGGACGGGCCCGGCGAGAACATCTTCGTGGTCAAGAACGGCCGGATCCTGACGCCGCCGCTCTCGACGTCGATCCTCCCGGGCATCACCCGCGACTCGGTGATCCAGATCGCCCAGGAGCTCGGCTACGTCGTCGAGGAGGCGGACGTGATCCGGACCGACCTCTACCTGGCCGACGAGGTGTTCATGACCGGGACGGCCGCCGAGGTGACGCCCGTCCGGGCGGTCGACGACGTCGAGCTCGGTGTCGGCGACGTGACCCTCGAGATCCAGCGCACCTACCTCGACGTCGTCAACGGCCGGTCGGAGGAGTGGAGCCACTGGCTGGACGTGGTCGAGACGGTCGCCGCTCCGGCGTAAGCGGCGCGAGCTTCGGTTGGTGTCCGACTTCAAGTCGGACACCAACCGCCCAACTCGCACTATGTCCTTCGGGCCGACAACATGGTCGCGACCACGCGATCCTGGTCGTGGTCGGCCAGGGAAGAGCCGCTCGGCAAGCACAGCCCGTGCTCGAAGAGGCGCGCACCGACCGCACCGCCGAACGTGCGATGCGCCGCGAAGATCGGCTGCAGGTGCATGGGCTTCCAGAGGGGACGAGCCTCGATGTCCTGTGCCTCGAGCGCAAGCCGGACCGCCTCGCGGTCGGCGCCGAACGCATCGGGGTCGATCAGGAGGCAGGTCAGCCACGCGTTCGACGTCCCGTAGGCCGCCTCGGGCATGAAGGACACCCCGGGCACGCCCTCGAGCAGCTCCCGGTAGCGGTCGCGGAGGCGCCGGCGCGCCGCGACCCGCATCGGCAGTGTCTCGAGCTGTGCGCGGCCGAGGGCGGCCAGGACGTTGCTCATGCGGTAGTTGAAGCCGATCTCGACGTGCTCGTAGTGCGCGACCGGCTCGCGCGCCTGCGTCGAGAGCTTCCGCGCATGCTCGATCGGCTCTGCCTCGTCCGAGACGAGCATCCCGCCGCCGCTCGTCGTGATGATCTTGTTGCCGTTGAACGAGAAGGCGGCGAGCGCACCTTGCCCGCCGGCCGGGGCGCCGCGGTAGGTCGCTCCGAGCGACTCGGTCGCGTCCTGGACGAGCACGACGTCGTGGCGGGCGCAGACGTCACGGACGGCGTCGTAGTCGCAGCACTGGCCGTAGAGGTCGACCGCGATCACCGCCCTGACACGCGCCCCTGCGTCCCGCCGCTCGGCGATCGCGTGGTCGAGGAGGTCGGCGTCGATCGTCCACGTCGCCTCGTCGCAGTCGACGAAGAACGGGATCGCGCCGGTGTACGTGATCGGGTTGGCGCTTGCGGCGAACGTGAAGTCCGAGCACGCAACCTCGTCCCCTGCTCCGATCCCGAGGACCGTCAGGGCGAGGTGGAGCGCCGCGGTCCCGCTCGAGAGCGCCACCGCATGGCCGACGCCCGCGACGCGTGCCACCTCTGCCTCGAAGGCATCGACATGCGGCCCGAGCGGGGCGATCCAGTTCGATGCGATCGCCTCGGCCACGAGCTCCGCCTCGCGGCCGGCGACGTGCGGGTGGGGAGAGGTAGAGGCGCGCCATCGCGTGCGAGACTAGATGGACGCGCACGTGCTGGGGTGCGAAGGTCGACCGGGGCGGCGATACTGGGGTGGATGGCCGGTCACGGGATGGTCTTCCTCGGCTTCGGCAAGTACGTGCGCGCCGACCGGATCTACGCGCTCGAGCCGATCGTCGGCGACCAGCGAGGGAGTGGGAGCCGAACGCTCGTGTGGGTCGAGGGGATTCCCGAGCCCGTCGTCGCCTCGCGGACGCAGGAGACGATCCTCGAGGAGATCGAGCTCCAGCTCGAGCCCTCCGCCGCGAGGGGCGGGCGCAACCGCAGGACGACGGTCAGCCAGCATCCACGCCTCTTCGAGTCCGCGGAGTGACGTTCGAGGAGCTCGTCGCCGGGAGCGTGCACGAGGCGGCGCCGGGCCTGATCGGCTGGACGCTTCTCGTCGCCGGTGTCGGCGGCCGGATCGTCGAGGTCGAGGCCTACGACATGGACGATCCCGCGAGCCACGCGTTCCGCGGCAGGACCGCACGGAACGCCGTGATGTTCGGTGAGCCCGGGCGCCTCTACGTCTACCGCTCGTACGGCATCCACTGGTGCGCGAACGTCGTCTGCGGCCCGCCCGGTCGCGCTGCTGCGGTGCTCCTTCGCGCGCTGGAGCCGACGCACGGCCTCGCGCGCATGCGGGCCCGCCGCGGCGTCGCCGACGACCGCCTGCTCTGCTCGGGCCCGGGACGCCTGACGCAGGCTCTCGCCGTGACGGGGACCCACTGCGGCGCTCGCCTGACGGCGCCGCCGTTCCGACTCCTGCCGCCGGTCGCGGCGCCTGCCGTCGTCTCCACGCCGCGCATCGGGATCACCCGCGCGACCGACCTCGAATGGCGCTACGTGGAGGCGGGCTCTAGCTGGTCGAGCCGCCCTTCCCGACGAGCAGCGTGAGCGGCAGCCCCGGCCGGGCCGCGACGCCTGCCTGGAGGCTCTGCTTGACGACGGTGCCTTCCGGCCCGTCGCCGTAGACGATCTTCAGCCGGAGCTTCAACTTGCGGCTGCGCTCGCGCGCGGCGGGGAGGCTCGAGCCGACGAGGTTGGGCACGAGGCCGTTCTGCGCGGCAGAGACCCAGAGCCGCACCGTCCCGTTGGCGGAGAGGAAGCCGCCGCGCGGCGCCTGTTGCACGACCTCGCCGGGTCGCGTGCGCGGCTTCGCGGGGACGTAGACGACGTCCGGATCGAGCGGCACCGTCTCGAGCGCCGCCCGGGCGGAGTCGACCGAGCGACCCACGAGGACGGGAACGGACACCTCGTTCGCGTAGCAGGTCGCGGTCGACGCGGGGAGCCGCCCGGCGAAGTAGGACATCACCCGTGTCGCGGGGCAGAAGCCGTTGTCCAGGCGCCACCTGCCGTCGCGGAACACGACCCGGGCGTCGTAGGTCGGGAGGTAGGGAGGAGAGGTGAACGAGGTCGGCTCCGTGCTGGAGAGGGCCTGTGTCATGAACGCCTTCCAGATCAGGGCCGGAAGCGTGCCGCCGGCGACCGGCTCGCCGTGGAACTCCGTCCTCATCGGCTTGAGCTCGTTCGGATAGCCGACCCACACGGCGGTCACGAGATCCGGTGTGTAGCCGACGAACCAGGCGTCGGCGTAGTCGTCGTTCGTTCCGGTCTTGCCCGCGACCATGCGGCCCGGAAGCTGGGCGCGCGTGCCCGTGCCCTCCTCGACGACCTTCTCGAGCACAGCCGTCAGGGTCTCCGCCTCGGCGGGCGACAGCGCTGCATGCGGGACCGGCTCGTTCTCGACGAGCTTGCCGCTCCGTCGGAACCCGACGCTCTGCACGACACGGGGACGGTCGCGCATGATCGAGCCGTCGACCCGCTTCCCGTCGTTGGCGATCGTCGCGTAGGCCCGGGCCATGTCGAGCGGATTGACGGCGACGAACCCGAGCCCGAGCGAGAAGTACGCCGGGAGCTTGGAGCGGATCCCGAGCCGGTGCGCGGTCTCGACGATCGATCTCGGTCCGACGATGTTCGTCAGCTGGGCGTAGACGGAGTTGTCGGAGTGGATCATCGCCGTCGTGAGGTCGATGTTCCCGAGGTAGCTCCCCTCGTAGTTCGTGACGGGCCAGATCCTGTCGCCCGCGTCGATGTCGATCGGCTTCGACGTGATGCGCGTCTGCGGCGCGATCCCCTTCCTGAGCGCTGCGGCCAGCACGATCGGCTTGAACGAGGATCCCGGCTGGCGCTCCGCCTGGGTCGCCAGGTTGAACTGGCTGCGCCGGAAGTTCGTGCCGCCGAACATCGCCCTCACCGCGCCGGTCTTCGGGTCGATCGCGACGAGCGCGGCGGCCGGCCCGTTCGGGTCGGGAAGGACCTTCTGGATCGCCTGGCGCGCCTTTTCCTGGAGGTCGAGATCGATGGTCGTCGTCACCTCGAGGCCGCCGCCGAAGACCTTCTCGGCGCCGTATCGCGCGACGAGCTGATCGGTCACGTAGTTGACGAAGTACGGGGCCGGGCCGCGCGTGCCCGGGAGGCGGACGTTCTGCGGCTTCGGAAGCGGCGTCGCGTTCGCGCGGCGCAGCTCCGCGGCGCCGATGCGGCCCTGGTCGTAGAGCTGCTGCAGCACGTAGGCGCGCCGCTGGAGCGCCGCGGCCGGGTGCTGCACGGGGTCGTAGAGCGTGGGGCTGGCCGGGATCCCGGCGAGCAGCGCCGCCTGGGGGAGCGTCAGCTCCGCGGCGCTCTCGCCGTGGAAGTACGTGCGGGCTGCCTGCAGGATCCCGTAGGCGCCGTTCCCGAAGTAGATCGTGTTGAGGTACGCGGTCAGGATCCGGTCTTTCGACCAGCGCTGCGTCAGCTGCCACGCGAGCGCCGCCTCGCGAACCTTGCGCGCGATCGTCTGGTCGTTGCGGCTGTACGCGTTCTTGACGTACTGCTGGGTGATCGTCGACCCACCCTCCACGACGGCTTTGTTGCGCACGTCCTCCCACGCGGCGCGGAGAATCCCCCGGACGTCGACGCCGTTGTGCTCGAAGAAGCGCTTGTCCTCGACCGCAACGATCGCCTGCTTCATGATCGGCGCGATCTGGTCGGAGCTCACGAGCACCCTGCTCTCGTCGCCGCGCAGGATCGCGAGAACCCGACGCTGGTCGTTCTTCGGGTTCGGTGCGGCGTAGATGACCGTATCCACGTCGCCGCGCCAGCTCGCGGGATCGAGAGCCACCAGCTCGCTGCGGATCGCCGTCACGAGGCCGTACGTGAAGGCCACGGCCGACAGCGCGAAGAGCACGAGCACGAGCGCCAGGAGCCGCGGCTTCCGGATCCGGCCGCGCTTGTGCGCCGCCTCCCTACGTCGTCCGAGCCGCACTGCGCCGGGGATTGTAGCCCCCGGGCGAGCCTTCAGCACCGCAGAGGCGCTCTAGCGAGCCAGCACCGCGAGCAGCTCGTCCCCGTAGCGGTCGAGCTTCACCGGACCGAGGCCCTTGACGCCGGCGAGCTCCGCGGACGTCCCGGGGCGGCGGGCCGCGAGCTCGTCGAGCGTCGCATCGTGCAGGACGACGTAGGCGGGGACGCCGTCCTCGCGGGCGCGCCGCGACCGCCAGGCCCGGAGCTCGATGACGAGTGAGGCTGCCGCTTGCGCGTCGGCAGGCGCGGCGGCCCGTCCCCCGAGCGACGGCAGCACGATCTTCGGGCGTGCGTGGAGGACACGGAAGCCGTCGCTCTCCACCTCCACCAGAGCCCCGGCGGTCTCGAGTGCCCGGACCCAACGCGTGACCTCGGCGTCCGACGCGGCGGCGAGCGCGCCGAAAGCAGGGGACCGCCGCGCGGAAGGCGGTGCCTTGACCGAGCCGCGGAGCATCGCGACGAGGCTGCGCCGCCCGAGGGGCCACGTGAGACCGGAGACCGCGTCGACGATCGTGCGGGCGGGGTCGCCCGGGAGCTCCTGCGCACCTGCCGAATGCGTCGGGCCACGGCGGACCTGAGGGGCGCAGACGTCGCATGCCCCGCACGGCGTTCCGAGTGACTCTCCGAAGTGCTCGGCGACCTGGAGATGACGGCAGCGCCCGCTCTCGGCGAACGAGACGATGCGCTCCACACGGTCCGCGGCGGCTCTCCGGTAGCGGTCGAGCAGCGCGTCGAGTGCCGCGCCGGCTCCCGCGTCGACGGGGAGAAGCTCGATCCGCAGCGCGCGTCCGGCGTCGAAGCCCCTGCGCACGATCCCGGCCTGCTCGAGCATCCCGACGAGCACCCGCGGGTCGTGTGCGCCGCCGATCGCCTCCTCGAGTGCGTCGGGCGTGACGGCGCCGTGTGCATCCCGGATCACCCGATACACGCGACGAAGGAGGTCGGCGGTGGGGACGTCCCCGAGTGCGAACCTGCGAAGGGCGGTCGCATCGGCGTCGCCGGCGAAGAGCACGGTCTCGCTCGGCCGGCCGTCTCGCCCGGCGCGGCCGACCATCTGGACGTAGCTCTCGAGCGAGTCCGGGTAGTTGACCAGCGCCACGAGCCGGACGTTCGCCTTGTCGATGCCCATGCCGAAGGCTGTCGTCGCGACAACGACCGGCGTCCGGCCCGTGACGAACGCTTCCTGCACGCGCGTACGCTCGCCCGGCTCGAGCCCCGCGTGGTAGTGCTCGGCGCCGATGCCGTGGCCGCGGAGCGTGCGCGCGATCTCCTCCGTCGAGCGGCGCGACCGCGCGTAGACGATCGCGACTCCGCCGTCCAGGTCACGCAGCCTGGCGAGGAGGCCGCGGAGGCGCTCCTCGGCGTTCTCGGCCCGCTCGACGTCGTAGCGGAGGTTCGGCCGATGGACGCTCGTCCGCACGAGCTCGAGCGACCGGCCGAGGGCATCGGCGATCGCGGAGGCGTTCTCCGGTGTGGCCGTCGCGGTCATCCCGAGCACGGACGGCGCGTCGAGCTCGTCGAGCGCCCGCCGGATGAAGAGGTAGTCGGGCCGGAAATCGTGCCCCCACATCGACACGCAGTGCACCTCGTCGATCACCACCAGGCCGACGCCGATCGCGCGGAGCGTCCGCACGAACGACTCCTGCCGGAGCCGCTCTGGCGCCGCGTAGAGGAGTCGCGTCTCGCCGGTCGCCACGGACGCCAGGCGGGCGGCTGCCTCCTCCGCGCCGAGCGACGAGTTGACGAACGTCGCGGTGGCGCCGATCGGGGCCGGCAGCTTGTCGACCTGATCCTTCATCAGCGCGATCAGCGGTGAGAGGACGAGCGTGGGTGAGGGCCGCAGCATCGCCGCGAGCTGGTAGGTCAGCGACTTACCGGCTCCCGTCGGCATGACGGCGAGCGTGTCGACACCCTCGAGCGCGGCGCGTACGACGGCCTCCTGGCCGGGCCTGAAATCGTCGAAGCCGAAGAGATCCCGAAGCTCGGGACGGAGGTCGATCACCCGAACAAGTGTACGGGTACGGTCGGAGCGAGTCTGTGCCCGCTTCGTGCCGTCCTCACGAGACCGAGACGGGGGCAGACGCGATCACCGGTTTCCCGGTCGGCGCGTCGGCGCCACCGTCGTCCTCGACCGTCACGGCGACGACCGAGCCCTTCGCGACGCTCCCGTCGATCGGGATCGCGAGCGTCCCGGAGCCGGGTGCGAAGAGACCCGCCGCCGTCGGGCGTCCGCCGTCGATCACCCAGAGCTGGTAGGTCTTCCCCGCGGGCACGGGCGGGACATCCGAGACGACCAGCACCGCCTGCCCGTCTCGTCCCACGACGAGCCGCCCGGCGGCGCCGGTGAGCGCGGCCTCCGACACGGGCTGGGCGAGCACGGCCACGGCCGCTCGCTCGCTGTCGAGCGCCGAGCGTGCCTCGTCGAGGTCGGACGAGACCGACGCGCCCCAGAGCGGGCCGTAGCCGGGTCGGTGGCCTCCGCCGTGCCCGTGCTCGGCGGCGCAAGCCTCGCGTTCGGCGTCTGGTACGCCGCTGCCGTGTGGAGCCTCGCTCCCTATCCGTTCTGAGAGACGCAACGCTCGCGCCCGCCGGGAACGCGGGAAGCCCACGCGGGGGTGGGTACGATCGGCGCGCGATGGGCGCCTCGACCGACCTTTCCGCGCTTGCACGCAACGCGGTGCACCTGCTGCCGGCGGGAGGGCTCGAGGAGAAGCTCCGGCTTGGCCGTCCGCTGCGAGTGAAGCTCGGCATCGACGTGACATCGCCGGACATCCACGTCGGGCGCGCGATACCGCTGCAGCGGATGCGGGCCTTCCAGGACGCGGGTCACGTCGGCGTTCTGATCATCGGGGACTACACGACTCGCATCGGCGACCCCTCGGGCCGCTCGGCCGAACGGCCGATCATCGACCCCGGCGAGATCGACCGGAACGCGCAGACCTACCTCGACCAGGCGCTGCTCATCCTCGACCGCGAGCGCACGGAGGTGCGCCTCAACGGGGAGTGGCTCTCGACGCTGGACTTCGCCGACGTGCTCCGTCTCACACGGACGATCACCGTCGCGCAGATCCTCGAGCGGGACGATTTCTCCCAGCGGATGGCAGCGACCGAGCCCATCTCGGTCTCGGAGCTCCTCTACCCCCTGATGCAGGCCTACGACTCCGTCGCCGTCGAGGCCGACGTCGAGCTGGGCGGGACGGATCAGCTCTACAACCTCCTCGCCGGCCGGACGGTGATGGAGGCGTACGGCCTCGCGCCGCAGGTCGTCCTCACGACACCGCTCCTGCTCTCCTGGGACGGCGCGAAGATGAGCTCGTCCGTGGGAAACAACATCCCCTTGACCGCGCCTCCGGACGAGCAGTTCGGTCGGACGATGCGGATCCCCGACGAGATGCTCGAGCAGTG
>CAVUAH010000016.1:0-46612 GCA_963739405.1 uncultured Actinomycetes bacterium
ACGCGTCATCTAGGCGGACGGCCTGCTCGTCGTCGTCGCCCCTGCGACCCGGCCCCATCGCCATCACCACGCCGGGGGTGGGTGCGCGGTCTCGCGTGCGTGCGTGTGCGCGCCAGAGGTAGTGGTGGGCGTTCGGGACGAGGCCTATCGCGCTGATGCTCGGCGTCGACTGATCTCGCGTTGGGGCCACTCCCCCGACTCAGGCTCGCTCGCGCTCGCTACATGCGTGACAATCCAGGGAGAAGGGCGTGCGTGGTTCTCCCTCCGACGCGCGAGAAAGGAGCGGCTTGCTATGAGCGCAGGAGTGCAGCCGGCGTCGCCGGAAGCTGTCGAGCGCCTCTACAAGGCGATGAACCAGCACGATTTGCGGGCATTTCTCGCCTGTTTCGATCGCGAGTACCGAGCCAGCAGCCCGCTCATCCAAGCCGAGCTTCGGCGGTCGAGAGCAGGTCGAGAAGAACTGGTCGGCGCTCTTCGAAAGCATACCCGACTTCCACGCCGAGCTGCTGGCCACCGCGACGGAGGGTGAAACTGTCTGGTCCGAATGGTGTTTGACCGGTACGCGCCGAGCAGATGGAACGCCGCTCAACATGCGGGGAGTGACGCTCTTCGAGATCAAGAACGGGCGGATCCTGTCAGGGCGGCTCTACATGGACGACTCGAAGAGGCCTGCGCGGACATCGACGAAACCGTACGCCGCCTGGCGGAAGGGAATCGGTTGGAAGGCGAATAATCGGACGCCCGACACCGCTTCGAGGGGGAGGGAGTACCCCGAGCGAGCCCCGTTTCGCGGCCTGGACCGGGCCCCACCACGGTCCACACCTCGAGGGGAGGGAGTACCCTCGGGCGAGTTCTTCTCGCGTGTGCGCGCGTGCACGAGAGAAAGAGGCAGGCGTTTACGGCGGGGCCGGGGGTATCCTCGAGCGAGCTCTTTCGCGTGCGCGCGATGGGGAGGTAGGCGTCGCGACCCGCCCACGGCGAGCGTGAACGGTTCGACTGGCTGCCGATGCGCAGCTGACGAGCGGGCCGTCGGTTCGCCGTGAACCGGGGGGGAGAGGCTGCCCTCTCCCCTCCCTTTCTCGGCTAAGGCTGGCCCGCCGCCCCGGCGGCGAGCTGCGCGAACGTGAGGTTCATGATCGACTCGGTGTACCGCCGCGTCGGGGCTCATCGACGCCAGGACGGCCGCCGAGGTCGGCGACGTCTGCGCGCTCGGGAGCTGGTACCCGGTTCCGAGCCCGACACCTGCGAGCTGCGCAGGCGTCATCGACACCAGCGGATCGGGCGGCGTCCGGCCTGCTGCCCCATCGTCGACAGCCCTTCGATCTGCTTGCGCGTCAGCGTGAAGGTTGCTGAGCCCTGCTGGGTGGCCCCGACGCGGGCCGCCGTCGCCTGCAAGCTCGACACCGATCCCGACGTGCCGCTGTCGAACGCGAACGCGGTCACCACCCAAGTAATGCAGGCTGCCAGAGCCGCGGCGACTCCGAACAACCCGAGCAGGCGGCCGCGCCTGATCTTGACCGTTGGTGGAATGGAGTGGAGTAACTCATCGCGGGTCTCCCTTCGGTTCGATGATCGCTGCACGGACGATCCTGGCCAAGGAAAGGCATGTGCCGCTGTCGCCGATTGCCTCCGCGGCGTGTGCCGCGCTCCTTCTCGACCGTCCGACCATGCAAGCGACCGTAGGAGACCGCCCCGCCTCCGTCGTCCGCCTCTACGGCACAGCGTTTGTAACGCTTGCAACACAACTGCTCGGAGCAGGCCACTCAAAGCGCTGCCGCGCTCGGCGGAACTCGTCGGTCAATGAAATCTGGCCAGAGGCTGACGCCGTCGGCCCTCGTTCCCTCGGAGGTCGGAGGCTTCGACCATCGGCAGGACCGCCGTAGTGCGTTGCCTCATTTGGGGTGAGATGCTTGCGGAGTGACGCCCGAGCGACAGCCGACCGTCCTGCTCGTGGGGACGCTGGACACGAAGGGAAAGGAGTACGCCTACCTGCGCGACCGCATCCGTGAGCGCGGGGTCGACGTGCTGCTCGTCGACGCCGGCATCCTCGGCGGGCCGCTCACCGAGCCGGACGTGACCCGGCAGGAGGTGGCCGCGGCGGGAGGCGCCGACGTGGAGGCGCTGGCGGAGGCGCGCGACCGGAGCGCGGCGATCGAGGCGATGTCCCGGGGCGCGGCCGAGGTCGTGCTGGGGCTTCATGCCAAGGACCGCTTCGACGCGATCGGCGCGCTCGGCGGCACCGGCGGCACGGCGCTCGCCACTCACGCGATGCAACGGCTGCCGATCGGCTTGCCCAAGCTGATGGTCTCCACAGCGGCGTCCGGGGACACGCAGCGGTACTTCGGCCCTGTCGACGTAACGATGATGTACTCGGTCGTCGACATCGCCGGGCTGAACTCGATCCTGACGGGGATCCTGGGGAACGCCGCCGGCGCGCTGGTCGGGATGGCGACGAGGCCGGCGTCTCCGCCGGGCGAAGGGAAGCCGCTGATCGTGGCCTCGATGTTCGGCGTCACGACACCGTGCGTGACGGTCGCGCGAGAACGGCTCGAGGAACTCGGCTACGAGGTGCTCGTCTTCCACCAGCTCGGACTCGGCGGGCAGTCGCTGGAAGAAGTGGTGAAAACAGGCCGAGTCGTCGGCGTGCTCGACGTCACCACGGGCGGGCTGGCCGACGGGATCGGGGGCGGCATCTGGCCCGACGGCCCCGAGCGGATCGAGACCGCCGGCCGCCTCGGCGTCCCGCAGGTC
The DNA here is from genome assembly GCA_963739405.1 of uncultured Actinomycetes bacterium. Lineage (GTDB taxonomy): Bacteria > Actinomycetota > Thermoleophilia > Gaiellales > Gaiellaceae > Gaiella. The sequence continues at coordinate 2,752 of CAVUAH010000016.1, forward strand.
GTCTCGCTCGGCGGACTCGACTTCGTCACGATCGGCCCGCCGGAGCCGCTGCCTGTCCGGTTCGCCGGCCGGACGCTCTACATCCACGACAACGTCCTGGCCGCGACGCGGCCCACTCCGGAGGAGAGCCGCCAGGTCGCGGCTGTCCTCGCGCGCAAGCTGAACGCCGCCACCGGCCCGACCGCGCTGTACGTGCCGCTGCGCGGTGTCTCGCTGCTTTCGACCGAGGGGGCGGTGCTCGCCGACGCCGAGGCGGACGAGGCGCTGTTCTCCGGCCTGCGCGAGCTCGTGGACGATGCGCGGGTCGAGGTGCACGAGGTCGACGCGGAGATCAACGATCCGCAGTTCGCGCTGGCGATGGCGGAGCGCCTGCACGAGCTGATCGCGGGATGACGACGACCGCCCTGATCGGACGCGAGCAGAGCCTCGCCGAGGCGGCGTCGCTCCTCCACCGTGACGATGTCCGGCTGCTCACCATCACCGGCCCCGGCGGGGTCGGAAAGACCCGGCTCGCATCGGCGGTCGCCTCTGCGACCGCCGACCAGTTCGCCGACGGCGTTGTCTTCGTGCCGCTCCAGACGGTGACGGACCCCGGCCTCGTCGTCGGCACGATCGCGCGGGCGCTCGGGCTCTTCGACGTCGAGGGCGACCTCGGGCAGCGTCTCATCGCGCACATCGAGGCCGCCGGCTGCTGCTCGTCGTCGACAACTTCGAGCAGGTGGTCGATGCCGCGCCCTCGCTCGGTGCGATCGTCGCGGCTAGCCCGAACTTGAAGGCCGTCGTCACGAGCCGCACGCGGCTGCGGGTCGGCGGCGAGCAGGAGCTTCCGCTCGAGCCGCTCTGCCCGCGACGCTGCCGTGAGCGTGTTCCTCGAGCGGGCCCGAGCCGTGCGCCCCGATTTTCACCGGACGAGGCCGACCTGGCGGCGAGCGCCGAGATCTGCGAGCATCTCGACTGCCTGCCGCTCGCGATCGAGCTCGCCGCAGCGCGGGTGAAGATGCTCTCCCCGACCGGGATCCTCGCCCGGCTGGAGCACCCGCTCGAGCTGCTCACCTCTGGCTCGCGGGACGCACCCGACCGGCATCGAGCGCTGCGCGACACGATCGGCTGGAGCTTCGATCTGCTCGGCGAGGACGAGCAGGCGCTCTTTCGCGGCTGTCTGTCTTCGCCGGCGGCTGCACGCTCGAGGCGGTCGAGGACGTGTGCGGTGGAGACCTCGAGACGATCGGCTCGCTCGTCGACGAGAGCCTCGTACGCTCCGACGGCGAGCGGTTCGCCATGCTCGAGACGATCCGCGAGTACGCGATCGAGGTGCTCGAGGCGAGCGGCGAGGCGGAGGACGTCCGGCGCGCGCACGCCGCTGCACTTCCTCGAGTCGCCCGGGCGGCCGCGGCCGGTCTTGCCGCTCCCGACCAGGCGAAGTGGCGAGCGAGGCTCGAGGCCGACCACGACAATCTCCGTGCTGCGCTCGCTTCTCGCTCGACGAGGGAGACGCGGCGACGGCGCTCGAGCTCTGCGTCTTGCTCTCCCGCTTCTGGTTCGAGCGCGGCTACCTGAGCGAGGGCCGGCGTGGCTTGACGAGGCGCTCGCTGCCGGGCCGAGACATCGCCGGCTCGTGCCCGCGCGCTGAGCGGCAACGGCGTCCTCGCCCACTACAGGCCGACTACGACCATGCCGAGCAACTCTGCCGGGCAGCACTCGAGCTCTCTCGCTCGCTCGACGACCCGAGAGGCGTCGCCGAAGCGCTGACGGGGCTCGCGCTCGTGCGGAGGACGCGCGGCGAGTACGCCGAGGCCGAGTCGCTCTTCCATGAGGCGCTGGCGGTCTACGAGGAGCTCGGCGAGGAGCCGGGAACTGCGCGGACGCTCGACCGGTTCGCGATCCACTCATCGTGGCCGGAGAGCACGAACGCGCCCGGCCACTCTTCGAGCGCAGTCTCGACGCTGTTCCGGCGGCTCGGCGACTCACCGGCATCGCGTCGGGCTCTACGGCCTTGCCGTGGCCGGCCCGCTGGCGCCGAGCTCGCGGCGCAGGCGAAAACGCCGAGAGCCTCGACATCCTGCGTGGGCCGGCGACCGCCGAACGTTGCCAAGGTGCTCTGGAACCTGGCGGAGATCGACGCTGACCTCGGTGACACCGAGACAGCTGCAGCGCAGTTGGACGAGTCCCTGACGCTCTTCATCGAGTTCGGCGATCGCTGGTTCTGCGGGTGGTGCTCGAGATCGGCCCAGCTTCCTCGCCGCCACCGGCGACGCCGAGCGGGCGGTGCGCCTCCTCGGCGCCGCGGACGCCGTCTGGGAGCGATCGGCGCACCGCTGCCGGGCGATTCGCGAACGTCACGACTGCGTGCTGGCTGAGGCGCGCGAGCCCCTGGGGGAGAGCCGCTTCAAGGCCGCATGGGAGGACGGCAAGCAGCTGCCGCTCGGCGCGACAATCGATCTCGTTCAGCCTGTGCGCCAGCGGCTGGAGCCGATGCGCCGGAGGGGCTGACAACGCGCGAGGTCGAGGTGCTGGCGCTGGTCGCCGAGGGCCTCACCGACGCGGAAGTGGCCGAACGCTCGTCGTCAGCATCCGCACCGTGCACGCCCATCTCCGCTCGATCTATCGCAAGCTCGACGTGCGAACGCGAAGCGCCGCGACGCGCTACGCCGCCGAGCGCGACCTCGTGCGACGCGAGCGCCCCGAGACCGTGTGCAGAACGTTCATCTTCAGTGACATCTGCGGATCGACGACTCTCGTCGAGGCGATCGGCGACACTGCCTGGCTCGACCTCGTCGAATGGCACGACCGGACGCTTCGGACCCTCTTCCGCGAGCATCGAGGAGACGAGGTCGACCACGCGGGCGACGGCTTCTTTGTCGCCTTCCAGGATCCCGCTGCAGCCCTCGCGTGCGCCGTGGCCATCCAGCGAGCGCTCGCTGAACATCGGCGTAACCACGGCTTCGCGCCACCGGTTCGCATCGGCGTCCATACAGCCGACACGATCCCTGCGGGAGGCGGCTTCCGTGGCAAGGGAGTTCACGTTGCCGCGCGTGTCGGAGCCGTTGCCGAAGCGAATGAGATCCTCGCAAGCCGGGAGACGGCAGACGCGGCACGAGTGAACTTCACGAATCCTCGCATCGTCGAGCTCAAGGGGATCTCCGAGCTTGTCCAGATCGTCTGCGTCGACTGGACGTAGCGCTCGCCAAGAGACATTCGCGAACACCCGCGCAGGGCAGCAGCATCTGATCGGGTGACATTGCCGAACGCTTGCGCGCCGGGCGGATCGCCTCCTCGAGCGCGTTCGGCCCTGCAGCCGCGGTTGGCTCAGGGTTGGCGGATGGCGACGTAGACCTGGGTGTTCTCGTCGATTCCGACGTGGACGTCGAATCGCAAAGCCGGCATCGCGGAACAGCGAGCTCGGGAACATTCCAGCGCGCTGGGGCAAGCGAGCGTCACGGGGCTGCGCGATTAGACGAGCTTGACGCGGCGCCGGCTTGACGCGTCGCAGGCGCCTCTGAAGCGCATCCGGTCGGGCAGCGAGGGCCTCGTCGTTCCGTTCAGGGCCGTGCGAACGTCGGCCGAGTGCAGGACGGTCTCCTCTAGCCAACCCAAGACGGTCGACCGCGTCGCGCCGTCGAGGGGCAGGGAGAGCCGCAACCTATATCGCCGTCGGTGCGATTCGGTCTGCGAGCGCCCTGAGCACTTTGCGCTGAATGGACGGGGACTCGTCGAGCAGAGCGGCGAATCCCTTGCGTGTTGCGCGTAGTGCCGTGACGTCGGACGTAATCCGTACCGTGGCCGTTCGCGGCACGTTGGTAAGCAGCGCAATCTCGCCTGCGAAATCGCCTGCGCTGAGTGTGCCGACGTGGCGTTTGCCCTTGCGGACCTCGGCTGAGCCTGCGACGAGGATCACGAAGCTTTCTCCCGGTTCACCTTCGCGCATGAGTACTTCACCCTCGGGGATGTCGACCTGCGTTGTGATGGCCGCGACGCGAGCGAGTTCTGCCTGAGAGCAGCCTTGGAACAGCGGAACGCTGGAAATGAGCTTCACCTTCTGATCCCTTCGAACAATCATGGCGCCGACTCTAGGCCCACCTGCAACGTTTCTCAAGGGCGCCTGGTTCCCTCACCCGGGTGTCCCGTGCCAGCCCATGACCAGCCCATCACGATCACCGCATCGAGGGGGAGGGAGTACCCGGGCTGGATCATCGTCCGCGATCAGAACGTCGTCTGGCGCCTCAGGATCGCGAGCGCCCCGTCGCAGTGGCGCAACGTGACGAAGGCGCGGGTGCTGACCCAGCTGAAGCGCTACGCCGCGAAGCAGGCACGCCGAATCGGATCGGCGTAGACGGAGGGCGACCAGGCCCCACAGTCATGATCACCGCGAGGGGGTGGGGTACTGTGGGCGACCCTCGGTCTCGCGCGTGCGCGCGTGCGCGCGATGGGCGCTACGCAGCGCCAAATCACCGAGTCAACATCAGTAGAAACCCTGCTTATGCCTATGAATCAAGCGCGATACGTTGGTCCTGACGAGGGGGCATCCCCTCACGAAGGTGGTCGGTTATGGACTTACGGGACTCTCTCGCGATGCATCCTGCGAGCTTGCCGACCGCCTTGGACGCACGCTCTCTGAAACGGGACACTCTCGCGATACATCACGCTCTGCCCACGCCTGAGGCTGTGGACATCCGGGACTCTCTGGCGATGCATCCCGCGGTCTTCCCGTTGCAGGCTCAAGACCTGCCCCAGACGATGGCGAAGGCTGCGTGATGTCATGTTGCGCGCGGCCGCACCCATTGGTCGGCCCGGTTGGGCCAGCTTCGTCCCTGCCGCTCGGTCCCAGCCGGTCGACTTCAATTTCGGATTGCTTGCCGCCGTGGCGGCCTGCGTTGCATTCTGGGTGTTGGTCGCGCTGACGGTGTACGCGTTGATCTAGCGCCGGGGGCGGGCGGCGAGCTGAACGCCGTCATCGGGACGCCCACCACAGCGCGGCTTGCCGTCCTCCCGGCGGCGGCGCAGACGACTGTGCTTATCCGACCAGGCTTCGCGCCTCGTCGGCGGTGAACGCCCGCATGCTGCATGTTCTCAGATTCCCTTGCGAGGTCAGCCGCATCCAGGGTCGTCTTCCACTCAGGAGAACTCCTCAGCGGATGACAGCGAGGCGCTTCGGATCGCAGTCGAATCGGCCCTCAACGGGACGGCCGCCTCCGTATGGGACGGGGACGGGCCGCTGTGGGCGGTCGAGGTTGACACGAAGGACGATTCTGCCGTCGATTATCCGGCGATCGTTCATCTCTACAGATCCAACGAGCGCACGGAATCTGACAAAACCTGACAAGACGAGGGCTCGGAACAACTCCGAGCCCTCGGCAACAAGGCAGAAACGGCTTGTACAGGGACGGGAGCGACGGGACTCGAACCCGCGACCTCCGGCGTGACAGGCCGGCGTTCTAACCAACTGAACTACGCCCCCGAGCGCCGCGAGATTGTAGCGGTGCGCCGGATCGGGGGTAGACGGAGCCGGGGCTGCGGGCAGACTTGGGGAGTGAACATCGCCGACTGGATCGCGATAGCCGTGATCGTGCTCACCGCGGTCAGCGGCTTCCGGCGCGGGCTCCTCACCGGGGCGCTGTCGCTGGCCGGGCTCGTCGGCGGGGCGCTCGTCGGCGCCCGCCTCGCGCCCGAGATCGTCGGCGACGCCAGCCCGTACGTCCCGCTCGTCGCGCTCGGAGGCGCCGCGCTCGGCGGGATGCTCGGGCAGATGACCGGGATGTTCATCGGCAGCTCGGCGCGGGGAATGCTGTCGATCCTGCCTCCGCTGCGATGGCTCGACTCCGCGGGCGGCAGCGTGCTCGGGCTCCTCACCGGCCTTGCGATCTGCTGGGTCTTCGGCGCGGCGCTGCTCTACCTCCCGGGTCAGACCGAGGCGCGGAGGCTCGCACAGGAGTCCCGCGTCGTCTCCGCGCTCACGGAGGCGCTGCCGCCCGCAACCGTGATGGAGGCGGTCGAGCGGATCGATCCGTTCGCGGCGATCGTCGGCCCCGTCGCGGGAGTGGGGCCGCCCGACCCCGCGATCCTGCGCGCGCCGGCGATCCGGGCGGCGCGTTCGTCGGTCGTCCGGGTCACGGGCTATGCCTGCGGGCTCGGAATCGAGGGGTCGGGCTGGATCGTCAGGCCCGGGCTCGTCGTGACGAACGCCCACGTCGTGGCCGGCATCGACCGTCCGGTCGTCGACCGGCGGGGTGGGCGAGGCTATCCCGCCCGCGTCGTCTCCTTCGACGCCGGCAACGACGTCGCGATCCTCCGCGTGCCCGAGCTTGTGGGCAGGCCGCTGGCACTGGGCGAGGCAGAGCGGGAGGAATCCGTCGCTGCGCTCGGGTTCCCGCTGAACGGGCCGTATCGTGCGATTCCGGTGCGCATGGGTCGGCGCGCGACGGTCGCGACGCGCGACGCCTACGGTCGGATCGAGCTCGGGCGGGCGATCGTCGCCCTGAGAGGCGATGTCCAACCCGGGAACTCCGGCGGGCCCGTCGTCAACCGCGTCGGTCGCGCCGTTGCGATGATCTTCGGGGAGCGCCGCGGGTCGGACGACGGCTACGCGGTGCCGATCGAGCAGGTCGAGAACGCGCTCTCGAACGTCGGGCCTCCGCTCGAGACGGCCTGCGTCGCGCGCTGAGAGTCAGTCGTCGGGGACGATCCGGGCGACCGGCCGCGGGCGCGGCGAACGGCGGTCGACGGGCGTCTCGGCCCGCTCGGAGCGGTCGCCCGCCTCGGCCAGCAGCTCCGTCAGCGCGAGCGCGAGCGCACGTTGGCCGTCCGAGACGAAGCGGTAGCCCGCGGGGCCGACCTCGTCGCCGCGCGCGGCGAGCTCGCGGTACGCCCGCTCTCCCTCCGGCGTCTCGTGCCATGCGCGGGCGAGGCGCTCGAGCTGCTCGGCGAGGGCGGCGAGGGCGCTTCGGTAGCGAACCCAGCGGTGGTTGTCCCACGAGAGGCCTGGATCGGTGCCTGGTGTCTCGGCGAACCGCTCGACGAGCGCCCGGCCGGCTGCCTGCCCCCGCAGCGTCAGGGCATCGATCACGTGCGGGGGCATCGTGAGGTTCATCCCGCCCTCGTCCCGCGCCGTGTGCACGTGGACGATGCGGTCGCGGTAGCCCGGCTGGTGCGTCAGCGTCGCGTCGACGTGGTTCTGCATCGTGCGGACGATCCCCGACACGAATCCGGAGAGGCTCGCGAGACCGGGTCGCGCGTCGATCCGGTGCCAGCTGTCCAGGAGCCCTCCGGCGTTCGACGACGGGAGGTAGACGTTCGCCGCCTCGTCGGCCTGGCGTGGGTGGTCGGGATGAAAGGAGTCGAGGTCGATTGCGAAGGTCGGCCGGGTGGGGAGCGGCGCGTCGAAGAAGTGCACCGGGAAGTTGCTGGCGATGCCGCCGTCGGAGAACCAGCACACGTCGGCGACCAGCGGGCCGGCAGGGGTCCTCCCGTTCTCGATCGCCTCGACTGCGTCGCGCGTGCGCTTCGAGCTCATGTCGAGCGCGTGCAGCGGCACGGCGCTGATCAGCAGGGGAAAGCTCAGGCTCATGCGCGCTGCGACGACAACCGGGATGTCGTCCGGTGCCGGGAACGGGCGGAGCGGGGCGAGAGCTTCGAGACGGCGGCGGGTGCGCTCGGCCTCACGGCCGGTGCCGGACGGCGGCGGGTGGGCCTCCATCCAGGCGACGATCCGCTCGGGGAAGAGCTGCCGCAGCTCGGTCGGGTCGAACAGGAGCTCGCGGCTCGACCACGGCATCCGGTGAGGCCGGCGCTGCGTGACGTTGGTCGTCATCATCTGGAGGTCGATACCCTTCGCGCGCAGCTCGCCGAAGGTCAGCGGGCCGGCTGCGCCCCCGTCGGTGGCGGCGAGGTCGTCCAGGAGGTCGGCGAGCCACGGCGTCAGCGCGGGCCGGGCGCAGTCCGGCGGCGAGAGCCCCGAGCAGAGGCCGAACCCGTTGGCGCCGAGCGCTCTGGGCAGCCCCACCACGAGACGCGCCGCGAGCGCCAGCACGAGCCCGAGCAGCGCCAGCAGGATGCCCGCGACGACGGCGCACGGTGCGAGCACGCCCGACCCGCTCCACACCGCGACGACGACGAGGGCGGCGCCCGGCGACAGCCCCGCCGCCGCGGTGAGCGGGAAGCTCCGCAGGGCCGCGCCGACGACGCGAGCCCAGCGCCCGACACCCGTCCGGCCGAGGCCCGCCGTGAAGAGCCGGAAGAAGGGGCTCGTGCCGGGCTGCGGCTGGAAGAGCCGGAGGAGGTTGTCGCCCTCGCCGATCCAGTCCGGGAGGGCGGCGAGCTTCTCGAAGCCGCCGTGCTCGCGACCGTGCTCGGCGGCGGCCGCGCCCGCGGCGGCGATCGCGCCGGCCGACGTCCCACCGACGCTCGCGAACCGGTACGTCCGTGCGAGCTCGCAGAGCGCGTGCGGGTAGACGACGCCGCTCGTGATCCCGCCCTTCAGCACGACGTCGCACGTGCGGGTCGGGTGGGAGTAGTCGTAGGTCCGCGGGTCGGTGCTCATCCGTCGGCGCGCCCCGCAGAAGGCCCGCCTGCCGCAGCGTCATCGGGTCGATCCATGGCTCTCCCTCGAACGCTTGCGCGGAGCGTAGATGACCGTGCCAGCCGTTACCAGCAACCGCGGCGGAGGGTCAGGAGAACAGGTCGAGCGCGGCGAGCGGCTGCTTGAACGGCGGGATCACGTAGATCCCGGCCGCGCGCGGGCGGGTGTCGTCGACGAGCGTGCGCGCGAGGTCGAGCCCGACGGACGGCGCATCCGCACCGGCGTCGCGGAGCGCGGCGAGCACAGGATCGGGGACGGTGATGCCCGGCACCTCGTTGTGCAGGCGGAGCGCCATCGCGTGACTGCGGAGCGGCCACACTCCGACGAGGACCGGTACCGGCCACTCGCCGCCGAGGCGCTCGGCGAAGCGGTCGAGCAGTTCGGCGTCGAACAGCGCCTGCGTCATCGCGAATCGCGCACCCGCATCGAGCTTGCGCCTGAATCGCTCGAGCTCGAGGTCGAGATCGTCGGCGGACGGGTTGACCGCCACGCCGACGAAGAACGACGTCGGGGCGTCGATGCCCTTGCCGACGTAGTCCTCTCCCCGGTTGAGCGCCGAGAGCAGCTGGACGAGCCCGATCGAGTCGACCTCGTAGACGCCGCGCGAGCCCGGGTAGTCGCCGACGTGCGGAGGATCGCCCGTCACCGCCAGGATGTTGCGCACCCCCTCGGCGTGGGCGCCGAGGAGGACGCCCTCGAGCCCCATCACGGTCGTGTCGCGCGGCGTCACATGGGGGATCGTCTCGATCCCCGCCTCGCGCTGGAGCGTCGCCGAGCTCATCAGCGCGTTCATCCGCGCACGCGCCATCGGGTTGTCGTTGACGTCGACGAAGCCGACGTGCCCGGAGGCGTGAAGGGCGCGTGCGATCTCGACCAGGCCGTCGAGCGAGCCGCCCTTGGGCGGGTCGAGCTCGATCGAGACGACCCATTCGCCCTCGCGGAAGGCGCGCTCGAGGCCCGTCTCCTCCTCGCGGCTGGCCGGTGCGAGCACGAGCTCGGGCTCGTCCACCTCGATCGCGGGGCGCGCGATACGGCCTGCGTCGAACGCCTCTCGCACCGCTTCGATCTGCGCCGGCGTCGTCCCGCAGCAGCCTCCGACGATCCGCGCGCCGAGGCCGACCGCCTGCAACGCGAACTCGGCGAAGTAGTCCGGCGTCGAGTGCGGGTAGACCACGCGGCCTCCCGCGAGGCTCGCGAGGCCGATGTTGGGCAGCGCGGCCAGCGGGAGGCCTGCGCCGCGCATGCTCCGCAGCGCGCGGAGCGCAACGGTCGGGCCCGCGCCGTGGTTCGTCCCGATGGCGGCGACGTCGAGCTCGGCGAGACGGCGCGCGGCGGCGTCGGCGCCGACACCGCCGGTGACCTCGGCGTCGTCGTCGAAGGTGAGGAGCGCGACGATCGGGAGCGACGAGACGCCCCGTACCGCCTCGACGGCGACGACGAGCTCATCGAGGTCGAAGAACGTCTCGACGGTGAACAGGTCGACACCGCGCCCCTCGAGGATCCGCGCCTGGGCCGCATAGAGCGGCCCGTGCTCCGCCGCGTCGAAGACCTCGAGCTCGCCGAGCGGGCCGATCGAGCCCGCGACGAAGACGTCGCGGCCGGTGACCTCCCGCGCCTCGCGGGCCAGTCGGACGCCCGCGGAGTTGATCTCCTCGAACGAGTCGTCGAGCAGCACGCGGGCGAGCTTGCGCCGGTTGGCGCCGAAGGTGTTCGTCTCGATCAGCTCGGCCCCGGCGGCGATGTAGCTCGTGTGGACGGCGACGACGCTCTCCGGCGCCCGGAGGTTCGCTTCCTCGGGGCAGCGCAAGCCGTGCACGGCCTCCGAGATCAGCGCGCCCGTGCCTCCGTCGGCAACGAGTGGCGGTCCGGTTCGGAGGCGCTCGAGGAAGCGGCTCATGCGTCCGACTGTAGTCCCGGTTCGCGCCCGAGGATCGGGCGAAGCGGGGCTGCCGCCGAAGCCCCGCTCCGACACGACCGACTCCGAAGCGATGGGAGCCGGCCCCCCTCGCGCCTGAGCAGCGTCCGGTGAGCGAAGCCGTCATCGGCCCTCCGGACCACCCTGCGTATCACCCGCCCGGGGTAATCCAACCGAGGTGTCCGACTTCGAGTCGGACACCACTCGTGATGCCCTGAGACGGAGAGGGGGCGGCCATCGCCGCCCCGTTCTCCACTCCGGCGGCCGCGGAACGATTTGCCGTCAGTTCCCGACCGGGAGCTGCTCTCTCCATCGGCAGGAGCCGGGCCCGGCTGAAGCGCCGCCCGCCTTACGCGTCGGGGTGGACGACGCGGCCCTCCATCCCGCCGGCGACGGTCACGAGCTCTCCCGTGACGTGGCCCGACAGCCGCTCGGAGGCGAGCACGACGACCTGGGCGGCGACGTCCTCCGGCACCGCGACCTTGCGGAGGGGCATCGTCCGCGTGATCCGGCGGAGGTCGTCCTCCTCGAGCAGCCCGCGCGTCATCGGCGACACCGTCCAGCCCGGTGCGACGGCGTTCACGCGGACGCGGGGCCCGAGTCGGGCGACCTCGTTCTTGAGCGAGAGCAGGAGCCCGCCCTGGATGGCCGCCTTCGCCGCCGCGTAGTCCGCGTGACCCGCCTCGCCGAAGCGCCCCGCCGTCGAGCCGACCAGCACGAGCGCGCCGGCGCCCGTGCCGACGAGCCCGCGCAGGAAGGCCCGCGCGGTGAGAAAGGTCGCGGTCAGGTTGAGGGCGACCGTCCGCTCGAAGCGTGCGAGGTCGAGCTCCCAGGCGGGGATGTCCTCGGACGGATAGACACCCGCCACGGCGGCGCAGACGTCGACCCTGCCGAGCGCCTCGCGCGCGCCCGCGAAGAGCCTCTCGACCTCGGCCTCGTCGGTCAGGTCGGCGCGGGCGACAGGCGCGTCGCCGAGCTCCTCCGCCAGCGCGCGGGCGCGCTGCTCGCCTCGGTGGTAGTGGACGAGGACGCGGGCGCCCTCGGCGGCGAACGCCCGGGCGCATGCCGCTCCGATCCCGCCCGATGCGCCGGTGACGACGACGCCCTGCCCCGCGAGCCCTGTCTCCATGCGCGCAGCCTATGCGGGCCCCCTCGGTAGAGACGTGCCGAGCACCCGCGCCTCGCCGGAGGTGGGGACCAGGAGCGTGATGAGCATCTTGATCGTGGTCGTCTTCCCGGCGCCGTTGGGGCCGAGCAGCCCGAAGAGCTCGCCCTCCTCGATCGCGAAGCTCACGCCGCGCACGGCCTCGACCTCGAGCGAGCGACGCCGGAAGGTGCCGGTCGTCGTGCGATAGGTGCGGTGGAGGTCGACGGCTTCGACGACGGACGCCACGGAGGCGACTGTACCCCGGCCTCGGGCACGCCTCCTGCCCTGGCGGCCGTTGACATGTCACCGTTCGGCCTGCGAGAGTTGGCGGTGCGGGTTGGCGTCGGGGCCCGCTGGGGCGTCGCTGCCACGTGGCGCAACCGGATCCCATTTCCGACGTCCAAGCTTGCACAGACCATCGCAAGGAGGGAAGTCTGGGACGAAGGATGTGCAGGGATGGTGCTCTCGCCTGCGGTTCGTGTTCCAGACCGGCGATCCCGCCGCCAGAATCCACACCAGCGCTACTTGGAGCGGGGCACTTCAACAGGAAGGGTAAGGATGAGGTCGAAGTTCACACTCGTCGGGGTGCCGATCATGGCACTTGTCTTCGCGGCCGCTGCGTTCGCGCAGACCTCCGGTCACAGTGCAACAGTGGCGTCTCGGGCGGCAGCGGTCACCTGCGGCAGCACGCGTACGATCGGGGTTGCCGCGCCGCTCACCGGCCCCGCTGCGTCCATCGGCGTGCAGCAGCTGCACTGGGCTCAGTTCTTCGTCAGCAACTGGAACAAGGTCAAGGCGAACCAGAACCGCAAGATCAAGATCGTCCAAGGCGACACCCAGCTCGGCGTGAACACGTCGTTCGCCGTGTCCACGGCACAGGCGTTCGCATCGAACTCGCAGGTGCTCGCGGTCGTCGGCCCGGCGGGCAGCCAGGAGGTCGTCGCCTCCACGTCCGCCTACAGGAACGGCGGCCTGGGGTTCATCTCCGGCTCCGCGACGCGCACATCGCTGACCGACGGCAAGACCGATGGCGACCGCGTCGGGTTCTTCTACCGGACGGTGCCGAACGACGCCGTGCAGGCACCGACGGTGGCGAACTACATCACGGGCAAGCTGAAGGCCACCCGCGCCTACGTCATCGACGACCAGGAGGTCTACTCGCAGGGGCTCGCCGACGGCGTGGAGGCGATCCTGAAGAAGCGGAGCGTCAGCGTCACCCGCGACTCCATCAGCCAGCAGGCCTCGGACTTCTCGTCGAACATCGCGAAGATCCCGGGCAACACCCAGGTCATCTACATCCCGTGGCAGCTGGCTCCACAGGCCCAGGCCTTCGGCCAGCAGCTCAAGGCCGCGGGGAAGGGCAACATTCCGCTGTTCGGCTCCGACGGTCTGTTCTCGCCGGATTGGACGATCGCCGGCTCGTACGACTCCTTCTTCCCGGTCGACGCGTCGAGCGTGGTCGTGGCGGCCTTCGAGAAGGCCCACAACGGCGACGGTGAGTTCTTCGGGGCCCCGAGCTACGTCGCGGCCCAGGTGGCGACGCTGGCGATCACCAAGGCGTGCGCGGACGGCAAGGCCACGCGCGCCGAGGTGCGCAAGTTCATCCCCACGATCACGATCAGCCAGAAGGCGTCGCTCCTGGGCACGAGGGTCGTGTTCCTGAAGAGAGGCGACATGCGCTACGGAGGCTTCGGCATCTACCAGATCCAGCCGGACGGCAAGTTCAAGCCGGTCGGCTAGCACGAGGCCCGCATCGGTTGCACGGACGTGCGGCCCACCTCGGTGGGCCGCACGTCTAACCGAACGCCTCGATCACCCGACAGGGACGCGCAACCGTGGTAGGCACACCGAGAGTTTGAGAGTCTTGCGACCCAGAACGTGAGCACGAACCTCCGGACCCAACTCCAGAACCTCGCCGGCCTGGGCGTCGTCTTGGTCGCGTTCATGTTGTACGCGGTGTACTTCGGCCCGAGTCCCGTGGGCACGTCACCGTGGGTGTTCTTCTTCCAGCTCACGGTCAACGGGATCATCCTCGGCAGCCTCTACGCCTTGATCGCCCTCGGGTACACGATGGTCTACGGGATCCTGAAGCTCCTGAACTTCGCTCACGGCGACGTCTACATGATCGGCTCGTTCATCGGCTTCGGTGTCCTGACCCTGCTCGGAGGGCCGCTCAACCCTGCGATTCCCGTCGTGCTTCTCGTCCTGTGCATGTTCGCGGTCGCGATGCTCGGCTCGGGCCTGCTCGGCCTCGCGATCGAACGCTTCGCCTACCGGCCGTTGCGCGACGCACCCCGAATTGCACCGCTGATCTCGGCGCTCGGGGTTGCGTTCTTCCTCGAGAACTCCGCGCTGCTCCTGTTCGGCTCGCAGTACCGCAACTACGACGGCTACGCCCTGATCAGCTACGACGGCCTCCATCTCGGGGGCGACAACGGTGTCTTCGTGCAGTACCTCGGGTTGATCGTCCTCTTCGGGGCTGTCGCGCTCATGGTCGCGCTGCTCGTGCTCGTCCGCTGGACGCGGCTCGGCAAGGCGATCCGCGCCGTCTCGTTCGACCGCGAGGCGGCCGCGATGATGGGCATCGACACCGATCGCGTGATCGCCGGCACGTTCTTCATCGGCTCGGCGCTCGCGGGTGCGGCAGGCGTGATGTTCGGCCTGCTCTTCAGCCAGATCTACCATCTGATGGGCTTCCTCGCGGGCCTCAAAGGATTCACGGCCGCGGTCGTCGGCGGGATCGGCAGCATCCCCGGCGCGATGGTCGGCGGTCTGCTCGTCGGGATGGTCGAGTCGTGGGCGAACGGCTACCTGAACGGCAACTGGTCACAGCTCGTGGTCTTCGGAATCCTGATCGCGGTGATGTTGATCCGGCCGACCGGTCTCCTCGGCACGCCCGCCCTGCAGAAGGTGTAGGAGATGACGTGACCGACGACCCCCGACAGGACCTCGAGCGGGCCGAACCCACCGAGCTGGGGATCGGCGTCGACCAGTGGGTTGCTCAGTCCGACGAGCGTAGAGCGGAGCTCCCGGGCCTCCGCGGCCTGATCGCACGAGGTTGGAGCAGGCTGCCGCCCGCGGGGAAGCTCGCGCTGCTCACGCCGGCGATCCTGGTCCCGTTCCTGCCCATCAGCAACGGGAACCTCTACAACTACGGCCTCTTCATCCTCATCTACGCATTGCTCGCGCTCGGGCTGAACGTCGTCGTGGGATTCGCCGGCCTGCTCGACCTCGGCTACGTCGCCTTCTTCGGCTTCGGCGCATACATCTACGCGTTTCTCTCGAGCACGCACGAGGCGGGCGGGCACGTCTACACCCATCACTGGGATGCGGAGGCGTCGATTCCCCTCGTGGTGGCTATCTGCGCGCTGCTCGGCCTCTTCCTGGGCACCTCGTCGCGCAGGCTGCTCGGCGACTATCTCGCGATCGTGACCCTCTTCTTCGGTCAGGCGTTCGTCGTGTTCACGAACACCGCAAACCCGTTCGGGATCACCAACGGCTCGAACGGCCTCGCCAACGTCGACCCGCTCACCTTCTTCGGCGGCCGGATCGTGATCGACACGACGCGGGGTTACTTCTGGTTCCTGCTGGGTGTCGTGGCCCTCGTCCTCGTCGTGCTCTACTGCTTGAGCGAGTCTCGCACCGGCCGCGCCTGGAAGGCGTCACGCGAGGATCCGCTGTCGGCCGAGCTGATGGGGATGCCGGTCAACCGGCTGAAGATCATGGCCTTCAGCTTCGGCGCCGGGATCGCCGGGCTGGCGGGCAGCATCTTCGCCGCCGTGCAAACGGGGGCTTTCCCTCAGAATTTCGGCACCGCAGTGCTGATCCTGATCTACGCGGTGGTGATTCTCGGCGGTGCGGGCAGCCTGACCGGGATGATCGTCGGGTCGATCGTGATCGTCGCCGCCAATCAGGCGCTCGACCCGACGTCGCCTGCCAACCTTCCCCGCATCCTCTTCTACGGTGCGGTCATCGCAGCGGTGTATCTCACGATGAAGACGTGGCCGAAGAGAATCGCGGCTCTCGGTGGGACCGCCGCCTTCGGCCTCCTCGTGCACGCCATCGTCGGCAGCGTGTGGTCGGACAGCACGAGCGGTCAAGTCACGTCGGGCGGCTTCCTCGAGGGCGTCATCAAGAACTGGGTCCTGATCCCCGAGCACCCGAGCAGGCTCGCCGTCTATGGCTACTTGATGCTGATCGTCTCCGTCACGGTGCTCGTACAACTCAAGGGCTGGTGGCGGATCGCTGTGCTCGTCCCGACGCTGTACCTGACGGCGTTCGTGTGGGAGAACCTGATGATCCAACAGCCCTCGGTCACCCGCCAGGTGCTCCTCGGGCTGATGCTGATCGCGGTGATGACCATCCGCCCGCAGGGACTGTTTGGTCAAGCCAAGGTGGAGATCGTCTGATGGCCCGGATGCTGGAGCTGAAGAACGTCTCCAAGGCATTCGGCGGACTCAACGTGATCTCCGGGCTCGACTTCCACGTCGACGAGCACGAGATCGTCAGCGTGATCGGCCCGAACGGGGCCGGCAAGACGACGCTCTTCAACATCGTCACGGGCGTCTATCAGCCGGACCAGGGCGACGTGCTCTTCGAAGGCGAGTCGATCGTCGGGCTCGCTCCCTACAAGATCACCCAGCGTGGGATGGCCCGAACGTTCCAGACCCTTCGGCTCTTCTTGAACATGAGCGTGAAAGAAAACGTCATGGCGGCCGAGTACGGGCACACCCGAGCGGGCGTCGTGCGATCGATACTGCGTACGCCTGGCATGCGCAGGGAGGAGCGGGAGATCAGCGCCCTGGCTGAGGAGAAGCTCGCCTTCTTCGGTCAGCGTTTGGTCGGCTACCGGTGGAACCAGCCCGCGTACACGCTCTCCTACGCCAACCGGCGCCGGCTGGAGATCGCGCGCGCGCTGGCGACGAACGCGAGGCTCCTCCTGCTGGACGAGCCCGCCGCCGGCATGAACCCGGTGGAGACGCACGAGATCACCGAGCAGATCGCCAGGCTCCGCGACGACCTCGGCCTCACGATCTTCGTCATCGAGCACGACATGCACCTCGTCGAGGGCATCTCGGACCGCGTCGTCGCGCTCGACCACGGCGTCAAGATCGAGGAAGGGACGTTCGACCAAGTGGCCACGAGCCCGAAGGTGATCGAGGCGTATCTCGGCCTGCGAGCCGGCGCCGAGGAGGCTGCGTCGTAGTGGCGGCTGCGGCCGCCGAAGCGTCTGCAGCGGAGGAGCCGCTGCTCGAGTTCGACCACGTTCATACCTACTACGGGCAGATCCACATCCTCGACGACGTCTGCGTGAAGGTGTTCCCGGGCGAGCTGGTCTGCCTACTCGGCGGCAACGCATCGGGCAAATCGACGACGCTGAAGACCTGCCTCGGCATCGTGAGGCCGAGCGAGGGCCGGGTGTTGTTCGAGCGTGACGACATCACCACGACGAAGACGAGCGTCCGCATCGCGCGCGGGATGGCGATCGTGCCCGAGAACCGGCGTCTGTTCGCCCCGATGAGCGTGCTCGAGAACCTCCAGATGGGCGCCTATCTGCATGGGAAGGGCGAGAAGGAGGACTTCGACCGTGTGTACAGCCTGTTCCCGCTGCTGTACGAGCGGCGGGCGCAGCTTGCCGGGACGCTCTCCGGCGGGGAGCAGCAGATGGTCGCGATGGCCCGCGCGCTGATGTCGAAGCCGAAGCTGCTCCTGATGGACGAGCCGTCGATGGGCCTCGCGCCGCTCCTCGTCGAGCGCAGCTTCGAGATCATCCAGCAGGTCAACCGGGCCGGCGTCGCGATGCTCGTCGTCGAGCAGAACGCCAACGTCTCGCTCTCGATCGCGGATCGCGGCTACGTCCTCTCGACGGGCCGGATCGTCCTGGAGGGCAAGGCCGCCGACCTGCTCGAGAACGAGGACCTCCGCAAGGCCTACCTCGGCCGGTGACGCCGCTCCCCACGACCTGGTCCGCCGGCGGGTCAGGATTCGGTGTCTGACACCGTCGGCCGCCCCGAGGGTCACGGTGACGGCGAGGGCCCGCCCGATGGTGGGGGCGCTTGCCGTTCGCGATCCGGGAGCCGCTTTCCATGTACCGCTCGGCTGTGGAGCGATTGGCACGAAGCCGGCACCGTTTGCCCTTGACGGAAATCCGTGTCTGACACCGCCGGTCGTCAAGTCGTCGCTTTCGGCCGATGAGGGCTACGATCGCTCGATGAGCCAGGCGGCTGCATCGACCCGTGTCGGCGCGGCGATCCGGGGCGAGTTCCCGATCTTCGAGACCGCGACGTACCTCAACTCCTGCTCGCAGGGAGCCCTTTCTCATCGCGTCCGCGACGCCGTCGAGGGCTGGCTCGCCGGCTGGGACGAGAACGGCGCGGAGTGGGACTTCTGGGTCGAGCGGAACGAGGCGTTCCGCGCGGCGATCGGCGGGCTGCTCCACGCCGACGCCGACGACGTCGCGGTCACCACCTCCGTCTCGCAGGGTGTCAGCGGGCTCGTGTCGGCACTCGACCTCTCCGGATCGCGCAACCGGATCGTGATCTCCGAGTACGAGTTCCCGACCGTCGGCCAGATCGCGCACGCGCAGGAGCTGCGCGGCGCGGAGGTCGTCCACGTCCGGCCGGATCCCGACGGCTCGATCCCACCGGAGCGCTTTGCCGACGCGATCGACGAGCGGACGGCGCTCGTCTGCTGCACGACGCTCTCCTACCGCTCCGGCCACCGGCACGACGTCGCGGCGATCGCCGAGGCGGCGCACGCCGCGGGCGCGATCGTGCTCGCCGACAGCTACCAGGCCTGCGGCGCGCTCGAGCTCGACGTGCGCACGCTCGGAGCGGACGCGGTGACCGGAGGGACGGTCAAGTACCTGCTCGGCACCTCCGGGCTCGGGTTCATGTGGGTCAGGCCCGAGGTACGGGAGCGGCTGGTCCCGACCCAGACCGGGTGGTTCGCGGACGAGGACATCTTCGCGATGTCGATCGCCGACTACTCGCCGCACCGGAGCGCCCGGCGGTTCGACGCGGGAACGCCGCCCGTTCCCTCGCTCTACGCAGGTGTCGCCGGTGTGTCGATCGTCGCCGAGGCGGGCGTGCCCGGGATCGAGGAGCACGTCGCCGGGCTCGTCGAGCGGCTGCTCGACGGCCTCGACGACCTCGGCGCGACCGTCACGACGCCGCGCGACCCGCGGCGGCGAGGGCCGCTCGTCTGCATCCGCTCGGCCGATGTCGGCGCGCTCGTCGCGGGCCTCGCCGCCGAGCGGATCGTCGTCTCGAGCCGCGAGGACAAGCTGCGCGTTGCGGTCCACCTCTACAACGTGGAAGAGGACGTCGACACCCTGCTCGACGCGCTCGCCTGCCACCGGGCGCTGCTCGCCTGAGCTTGTGTCGAATCAACACAAGCTTCCGTCCGCGCGCGGCCCTGCCATACTCGCGCGCATGGGCGACCTGGACTCAGCGGCCGAGCTCGAGGGCATCGTCGGGCGCTACAACGATGCGTGGAACGCACACGACCTCGACGCGATCGTCTCCTTCCACGCGCCCGGCATGGTGTTCGAGAACCACACGGCCGGCGAGCGTGCGGAGGGAGACGCCGTGGCGCGCCACATCGGCGGGATCTTCGCCAACTGGCCCGACCTCGCCTTCCGGGGACGGCGGCTCTACGCCCGGGACGGGCTCGTCGTGAGCGAGTGGACGGCGACCGCGACGGACGGCGAGGGGCGGCGGCTCGAGTGGGACGGGATCGACGTGTTCCCGTTCGAGAACGGCCTGATCGTGCGCAAGGACGTCTACTCGGCGGGACACCGGCCGAGGGTGCTTTCCTCGTAACCGGGAAGGCCCGGCCCTGGAGACGTCACGACCGAGGGTTCACCTCACCGCGCCGGTCCCGGCCGAGGTCGAAGCCGCACTGAGCGACTTCCAGCTCGTCGACCGGCCCGAGGGGGCCGACGGGATCCTCGTCGCGCTCACCGCGCGTGTGGACGCCGCCTATCTCGATCGTGCCGGCCCCCGGCTCCGCGTCGTCGCCAACTACGCGGTCGGCGTCAACAACATCGACCTCGAGGCCGCCGCCGTGCGCGGCGTCGTCGTGACGAACACGCCCGACGTCCTCACCCGCGCGACGGCGGAGCTCGCCGTCGGCCTGATGATCTCGCTGCTCCGCCGCATCGCCGAGGGCGACCGCTTCATCCGGCGCGGCTCGGAATGGGAGTTCTCACTCGAGTTCATGCTCGGCGCGAGCCTCGAGGGGAAGGACGTGCTCGTCGTCGGGCCGGGGCGAATCGGGCGCGAGACGGCGCGTCTGGCCGAGGCATTCGGAGCACGGACGGCGTTTGCGGGGCGGGGCGACGACCTGCTCGGGCTGCTGGGCCGCGCGGACGTCGTGAGCCTCCACGTTCCGCTCAGCGCGGGAACGCGCCACCTGATCGACGCGCAGGCGCTCGAGTCGATGCGGACGTCGGCCGTGCTGGTCAACGTCGCGCGCGGGCCGGTCGTCGACGAGCGGGCGCTGGTCGACGCGCTCCGCGCGGGGACGATCGCCGGCGCCGCGCTCGACGTGTTCGAGCGGGAGCCCGATGTGGAGGAGGGCCTGCTCGACCTCGAGAACGTCGTCCTCACGCCCCATCTCGGCAGCGCGACGCGCGAGACGCGCATTGCGATGGGGATGCTCTGCGTCGATGCGCTCCGCGCGGTGCTGCTCGAGGGGCGCAGGCCGGCGAACGCCGTCGGGTAGCCTGCCGCGCCGTGCACGGCTACGGCAGCGCGTCGATGTGGGGCCGGCTTCGGCGCGTGCTCGTCCGTCGCCCGCTGGCCGAGGACGCGGCGGCGTGGGCGGCGTACGGCTGGCGCGCGGCGCCGGACGTCGCCGCGGCGCAGGCGGAGCACGAGGCCTTCTGCGAGCTCCTCGAGGACGCCGGGGCCGAGGTCGTCGTCTCCGAGCACGATCCCGGCAACCCCGACGCGATCTACACGTACGACCCGACGCTCGTCGGTCGAGACGGCGCAATCCTGCTCCGTCCGGGGAAGGAGGGGCGTCGTCGTGAGCCCCGGGCGACGATCGCCGCGCTCGAGCGCGCGGGGATCCCCGTCGCCGCGAGCATCGAGCCGCCCGCCACGGTCGAGGGCGGCGACACCGTCTGGCTCGACGCCGAGACGCTGCTCGTGGGGATCGGCTACCGGACGAATCCCGCCGCGATCGAGGCGCTGCAGACGGCGTTCCCGGGCGTGGAGGTGGTCTCCTTCGACCTCCCGCACTGGAACGGGGCAGGCGAGGTGATGCACCTGATGTCGTTCATCTCGCCGCTCGACCACGACCTGGCGCTCGTGTACCCGCGCATCGCCCCGACGCGGCTGATGTGGCTCCTCGCCGAGCGCGGCATCCGCGTCGTCGAGGTGCCCGACGAGGAGTTCGAGTCGCAGGGCTCGAACGTCCTCGCGCTCGGGCCGCGGCGCGCGCTCGCGCTCGAGGGCAACGACGAGACCCGGCACCGCCTGGAACGGGCCGGCGTCGACGTCGTCACCTACCGTGGCGACGAGATCTCGCGCAAGGGTGACGGCGGCCCGACCTGCCTGACGCGTCCGTTGCTCCGACTCGGTTAGGCGAGCGGGTTCCCCGTCGTTGTTCGCCTCGGGGTGTTCGCGGTAGCGGCGGCACAGCGGACCTGTCCCGCGCGCAAGCCCGCCGTCGCGCTGTCCGGTGCACAGGGTGTGCGCGCGACTCGTAGAACGCTTGTGTTGAATCAACACAAGCGTTGTCACGCCGCTCACAGCTCGTCGAAGGTCAGCTGGCGGGCTCCGGTCAGGCCGGAGACGCCGACCCCGACGAGTCGAAGCGCGCCGGGTCGGTCGCGGAGCCCGCGGTCGAGCAGCCGGCACGCGAGCTCGCCGATCCGTTCCGGCTCGTCGATCGGGGTCGGGAGCGTCGTCGAGCGGGAGCGGATCGAGAAGTCGCTGTAGCGGAGCTTCGTCGTCACGGTCCGGGCGGAGAGCCCGTCGCGCCGCAGGTGCGCCGCGACGTCCTCCGCCATGCGGCGAAGCTCGGTGTGGAGCGAGGCGCGGTCGGTCAGGTCCCGCTCGAAGGTCTCTTCGGTCGAGATCGAGATTCGCTCGGTGTCCAGCTCGAGGTCACGGGGATCGATGCCGCGGGCACGGTCGCGGAGGACGCGTCCGACCTGTCCCGGGACGACCGCGCGGAGCTCGGCCTCCCCGAGCGCGGCGAGGCCTCCGATCGTGTCGATGCCGGCTGCCGCGAGCCGCTCCTCCGCGCGCGGCCCGACTCCGGGGAGGGCTCGCGTCGGGAACGGCGCGAGAAACGTGGCCTCGCGTCCGGGCGGGACGACGGTGATGCCGCCCGGCTTGCGACGGTCGGAGGCGACCTTGCAGACGACCTTCGAGGTCGAGACGCCGAGCGAGCACGAGAGCGACGTTGCCCCGCGCACCGCGACCTGCACGGCCTCGGCGAGACGGCGTGCGCCCGCGAACGAGCCGAGGAGCGTGCCGAGGTCGAGGTAGCCCTCGTCGATCCCCGTGCGCTCGACACGGGGGACGACCTCCTCGACGCACGCCCACACCGCCTGCGAGTACTGCCGGTACAGGGAATGGCGCGGCCGCAGGAACACCACCTCCGGACAGCGGCGGAGCGCCTCGGCCGAGCTCATCGCGGACCGGATCCCGTACCGCCGTGCGACGTAGTTCGCGGTCGCCACCACTCCGCGGCCGCGCGGGTCGCCGCCCACGACGAGCGGCCTCGTGCGCAGGCGAGGATCCTCGAGCTCCTCGACTGCGGCGAAGAATGCGTCGAGGTCGAGATGGGCGAGTATCGGCACGGCCCGGCCAAGGCTACGGTTCGCCCGTGATCGACGCCCCCGCCGTGCCCGCCCCGCCGGTGATCGAGCGACCGGCTGCGCACGAGGTCTCGTATGGCGTCGTCGAGGGTCGGGCGGCGCCCGGCGCGCGGCGGGTGGTCGTGCGGATCGACGGCAAGCGTCGTTCGGGAGTTGCGCCTGGCGCAGCGGTCGTTCCGGCTGGAGGTCGACCTGCCGCCGCGCGAGGTCAGGGTGCGGGTCGAGACCGTCGACGCGCACGGTCGTCGCGCGGGGCGCACCGTCTCGAACGTGTTCGGGCTCCCGCGGGCCGCGCGGCCGCGCGTGCGCCTCTCGCAGCTCGACCCGGGGCTCGAGGTCGACGTCCGGCGGCTGGCGGCGCGGTTCGGTGGCGCAGCCGCGGTCTACGTCCAGAACCTCGACACGGGCGCCGCTGCCGCCTGGAACGCGAGGGCGACCTTCCCCGCCGCGTCCACGCTGAAGCTCGCCGTCGCGGTCACCGTGCTCTCGCGTGTCGACGGGCCTCCACGAGCTGGCAGCTGGCTCGACGTCGTGCTCCGGCGGATGCTCGAGGACTCGGACAACGAGTCGGCCAACCGGCTCCTGGTCTCGCTCGGCGGGTCGACGAGCGGCGGTGGGCACGTCGTCGACTCCGTCATGCGCTCGATCGGGCTGGAGCGGACGGTGATGTACGGCGGGTACGTCCTCGGCACGTCGCTCGAGCCCTCGCGCGAGATCGCCTCGCGCGGCGTCCCGCTCGACGTCGTCGACCAGCCGGCGTGGGGCGTGGGCAAGACCACGACCGCCGTCGACCTCGCTCGACTGCATCGGGCGGTCTGGCTCGCGAGCGGGGGCCTCGGACCGCTCGCGCAGGGCCGTTCCGGCGTCAGTCCGGCGGAGGCCCGCTATCTGCTCTACGTGCTCGCCCACGTCGGTGACCGGGGCAAGCTCGACCGGTTCGTGGGGAAGAGGCCCGGGATCGTCGTGCTCCACAAGGCCGGATGGATCGACGCCGCCCGACACGACGTCGGGCTCGTCGTCTGGCGCGGGGGCGTCTTCGTCGCAGCCGTGATGACGTACGACGCGACCGGCGCGGGGACGCGCTCGGACGTCGCTCGCCGGCCGGGTCGCGCAGGCGGCCCTCCGCCGCTTCGCCGGCTGACGGAGGTGCCCGCGTGCGCGAGGCGCGAGGGCGCCGTGGCGGCGCCCTCGCAGCGGGTCGGTGTGCGCCCTCGGAGTGCGCGTCCGTCCCGTCCGGTGATCCCTGGGAGGCGGAATGGGATCGCGGACTGCCTCCCCGGAATTGCAGCGACAGCCTGCGAAGGCTTTGTGAGGGATCGGTACGAGACCGGTCAAGGAATCTGCGGTCACATGCGTAGTAGCTATACTCTTTGCACCAAGTACCGAGAAGAACTCGTCTCGAGGAGCGTGAACGGAACGTGACCAACCTGCTGCTCGTCCCGCTGGACGACATCGTCGTCTTCCCCCACATGAACGTCACCCTGACGGTCGACGTCGGTGACGAGGACCGCGTGCTGCTCGTGCCCAAGCACGAGGGCGAGTACGCGGCCGTCGGCACCGTCGCGAGCGTGACGGATCGCGTCCGCCTCCCCGGCGGCGCTGTCGCCGTCGCGATCGAGGGCCTGCACCGCGGCATCGCGGGCGTGGCCGAGACCGACCCGCAGGGCCGCCT
Organism: uncultured Actinomycetes bacterium; assembly: GCA_963739405.1. GTDB lineage: Bacteria > Actinomycetota > Thermoleophilia > Gaiellales > Gaiellaceae > Gaiella. The sequence goes on from CAVUAH010000016.1 coordinate 26,895, forward strand.
GCTCGTCGAGGTGGAGGAGCGAAAGGACAGCGTTCCGACCGACGAGCGCACGCGCGAGCTCGAGACCGAGTACCGCGCGGTCGTCGAGGAGATCCTCGAGCTGCGGGGCGACGACGGGCGCATCCAGGCCTTCGTCCGCTCGATCAGCGACCCCGGCCCGCTCGCCGACACGTCCGGCTACTCGCCCGATCTGAGCTTCGACCAGAAGGTCCAGCTGCTCGAGGCGGTGGATGTGACGGAGCGGCTCGAGCTCGCCCTCTCGTTCCAGCGCGAGCGGCTCTCGACGATGCAGATCCGGCAGCGGATCCGCGAGGACGTCAACGCGGGCATGGAGAAGCAGCAGCGCGAGTACCTGCTCCGCCGCCAGATGGACTCCATCCGCAAGGAGCTCGGCGAGGACGACGCCTCCGTCGTCGAGGAGTACCGCCAGAAGATCGAGGCCGCTGGGATGCCCGAGGCCGTTCGCGAGCAGGCCGACAAGGAGCTCGCCCGCTTCGAGCGGATGGGCGAGAGCTCGCCCGAGTCGCAGATGATCCGCAGCTACCTCGACTGGCTGCTCGCCGTGCCGTGGGGCTCCCGCTCCGACGAGGTGCTCGATCCCGAGCGCACGCGCGAGATCCTCGACGCCGACCACGCAGGTCTCGAGGACGTCAAGGACAGGATCGTCGAGTACATCGCGGTGGCGAAGCTCCGCAAGGAGCGCGGCATCGAGCCGGACAAGCGCGCCGGCGCGATCCTGACCCTGATCGGCCCGCCCGGCACCGGCAAGACCTCGATCGGCGAGTCGATCGCGAAGGCCCTGAACCGCGAGTTCGTCCGCATGTCGCTCGGCGGCGTCCGCGACGAGGCCGAGATCCGCGGCCACCGGCGCACGTACATCGGGGCGCTCCCCGGCCGCCTCGTGCGCGCGCTGCGCGACGCGAAGACGATGAACCCCGTGATCCTGCTCGACGAGGTCGACAAGGTCGGCGCCGATTGGCGCGGCGACCCCTCCGCGGCGCTGCTCGAGGTGCTGGACCCCGCGCAGAACTCCACGTTCCGCGACCACTACCTCGACGTCGAGGTCGACCTCTCCCAGGTCTTCTTCATCGCGACCGCGAACATGGCCGAGACGATCCCCGGGCCGCTGCTCGACCGGATGGAGGTGATCCGCTTCGACGGGTACACCTCGGACGAGAAGGTCGCGATCGCGCGCGGCTACCTCTGGCCGCGGCAGCGCGAGCGGGCAGGGCTGACCGAGGACGAGGTGACGATCACCGACGACGTCCTGGAGACGGTGATCTCCGAGTACACGCGCGAGGCCGGCGTCCGCCAGCTCGAGCGAGAGCTCGGCGCGATCCTCCGCAAGACGGCGACGAAGGTCGTCACCGACGCGGCCGCCCCGCCGATCCAGGTCGACGTCGAGGCTGTGCGCGACGCGCTCGGACGCCAGAAGTTCTTCCGCGAGGCGGCAGAGCGGACGGCGGTCCCGGGCGTGGCGACCGGGCTCGCGGTCAACGCGACCGGAGGCGACGTCCTGTTCGTCGAGGCGACCGCGGTCCCGGGCGAGGGCCTCGTCCTGACCGGCCAGCTCGGCGACGTGATGAAGGAGTCGGCCCAGATCGCGCTCTCCGCGGTGCGCTCTCAGGCCGACCGGCTCGGGATCGAGCAGGAGGCGTTCGAGCGCAAGTTCCACGTACACGTCCCCGCGGGCGCGATCCCGAAGGACGGCCCCAGCGCCGGCATCACGATGGCGACGGCGCTGGCCTCGCTCCTCACGGGCCGGCCCGTCAAGCACACCGTCGCCATGACCGGCGAGCTGACGCTGCAGGGTCGCGTGCTGCCGATCGGCGGGCTGAAGCAGAAGGTCCTCGCGGCTCACGCCGCCGGGCTGACCGACGTCGTCATCCCGGAGCGAAACCGCGCCGACCTCGACGACGTGCCCGAGCGCGTGCGCGAGGAGCTCGGGTTCCACCCGGTGATGTCCCTCGACGAGGTCCTCGCCACAGCGCTCGAGGCTGCCCCGTCGTCCCGGTCGTCCCGCCGCCCGCACGTCGCGGCATGACCCGCTCGATGCAGCGGGCCACCGGCCGAGCACCATGGCGTCGGGACGCGCAGGCGGCCCCGAATGCTTCGTCCTCGGTCGCGTCCATATGCGGCGGATATGGACGCTCCCTGCGTCCTCGCCTCGGGCCCGCCTGCCCGCCCCGACAACGGGTGGTCGACCGGTGACCCGCTGCCGCCAGTGCAGTCCCGTCCCCGAGGAGGTCCGCCGCGCGGCGGGCCTCCTCGAGGGGCGCTGGACGGTCTCGATCCTGTGGGCGTCGTCGGAGGGCGCGAGCCGCTTCAACGAGCTCAAGCAGGCCGTGGGCGAGATCCCCCCGAGGACGCTCGCGCAGCGGCTCGTGGAGCTGGAGTCCGCCGGGTTGCTCGAGCGCCGCGTGATCGACGCGCGGCCGCCGCGCGTCGAGTACCGGCTGACGGACGACGGTCGGCGTCTGAGGGCCGTCCTCGACGCGCTGGCCGCCTACGCCGCCGTCTGAGAGGACGACCTCGGATCGTCCCTGAGGACGACGCCCGGCTCGACGGGGTGGGCTACCGTCCATCGGATGGGATCCGGGCAGTCACGGGCGCCGCAGCACGCGGCGATGGGCGGGCCCCAGGCGCGCGGGCGCGACGAGCTGCAGGCGAAGATCGAGGCCGCGCGAACCGCGGCCGCCGAGCGCGCGGTTGCCGAGGAGCGGCAGCGCATCGCCCGCGAGCTCCACGACGTGATCGCCCACTCCGTGTCGGTGATGACGGTGCAGGCCGGGGCAGTGCGGCGGCTCCTCCATCCCGATCAGGAGCGGGAGCGGCTGGCGCTCGAGGCGATCGAGTCGACGGGCCGCGAGGCGCTCGCGGAGATGCGCCGGCTCGTCGGCCTGCTGCGCGAGCGGGGCGCGACGCCCGACTTCTCGCCGCAACCGTCGATGCGCGCCGTCGACGTGCTCGTGGGCACGATCTGCGAGGCGGGTCTGCCCGTCGAGCTGAGCGTCGAGGGTGAGCCGGCCGAGCTCGCGCCCGGCGTCGACCTCGCGGCCTACCGCGTGATCCAGGAGGCGTTGACCAACGCCCTCAAGTACGCGGGCCCGGCACGCGCATGGGTCACTGTCCGCTGGCGGGAGCGCGAGCTCGAGCTCGAGATCGCGAACGACGGCCGCTCGGAGCTCGGCGGTGACGGCCGCGGCCACGGGCTCGTGGGGCTTCGAGAGCGCGTCGGCCTCGTGGGAGGCTCGATCGAGTCCGGCCCTCGCACGGGGGGAGGCTTCGTCGTGACGGCGCGACTGCCGTTCGGGGGTGCGCAGTGACGATCAGGGTCCTGATCGTCGACGACCAGTCTCTCGTGCGCGCGGGCTTCCGGATGATCCTCGAGTCCGAGACGGACATCGAGGTGGTCGGGGAGGCCGCCGACGGGCTCACCGCTGTGCTCGCCGCGCGGGAGACCGAGCCCGACGTGATCCTGATGGACGTCCGCATGCCGAACGTCGACGGGCTCGAGGCGACCCGACGCCTGCTCGAGGGCAGGGAACAGGGCCCGCGCATCCTCATCCTGACCACCTTCGATCTCGACGAGTACGTCTACGAGGCCCTCCGCGCTGGCGCGAGCGGGTTCCTGCTCAAGGACACGCCGCCCGAGCAGCTCGTCGAGGCGATCAAGGTGGTGGCGGGAGGCGATGCGCTCCTCTCGCCCGTCGTCACGCGTCGTGTGATCGCCGAGTTCGTGCGGAGGCCGCCGGCTGCCGCCCGGCCGACCGCGCCGGGCCTCGACGAGCTCACCGCGCGGGAGCTCGAGATCCTGCGGTTGATCGCGCGCGGCCTGTCGAACGCGGAGATCGCGGCCGAGGCGTTCGTCAGCGAGACGACGGTCAAGACCCACGTCGCCCGCATCCTCATGAAGCTGAGGCTGCGCGACCGCGTCCAGGCCGTGGTCTTCGCCTACGAGCACGGCATCGTTCAGGCCGGCGACGCCGCGGTCTGAGCAACTCACGCTATAGCTCGTTCGAGGGACTGCCGATACACGGGGCATGACTGCTCCACAATCGCTTCCCATCCGTCTGATCGGCGCGCTCTTCGTCGAGCGCGGCCTCGTCTCCGAGAGCCAGATCCGTGTTGCGCTCGAGATCCAGCGCGAGACCGGACAGCAGCTCGGCCAGGTGCTCGTCGAGCGCTTCGGCGTCTCGCGCAAGGAGCTGGCCAGCGTCGTCGCGGAACAGTGGGCAAAGCTCGGTGGGTCATCCGGGCCGGAGGACAGCGCCAGCTGGCGTCGCCTCGGGGAGATCTTCGTCGACCGTGGCTTCGTCTCGCAGGACGAGCTCGACCACGCCCTCACGCGGCAACGGCAGACGGGCGAGCGGCTCGGCGAGGCGCTCGTCGCGCAGGGCGTGATCAGCAAGTTCGAGCTCGCGGGGGCGCTCGCCGAGCAGATGGCCGAGCTCGGAGAGTCGACACCGGAGATGCAGACCGCCGCCGCGCAGGCACCGGCGACGGTGCATCAGCTCCCGACGCGCGACGAGGCGCCCGACGAAGCGCCCACGCCGGACAACGTCGTCGAGCTCGCGCCGGCGCGCGACCCGGTCGTGGTGGCCGAGCCGGATACATCCGAGTCGTCGGTCGACGCCGACGCCGAGAACGTCGAGGTGCCCGGGGTCGTGCCCGAGCCGGAGAGCGAGACCGTCGACATGCCGCTCGAGGCGACGAATGAAGGCGTGGCGACCGTCGAGGAGCCGCAGGAGGGAGCGATCGAAGCCTTCGTGGAGACCGAGCCGGACGTCGTCGAAGCAGCGGTCGACGAGCGTCTGCCGGTCGAAGTGCCGGCCACGGGCCTCCGCGAGACGATCTCGACCAACGGCTCGCAGACCGAGGCGTACGACACCTTGCCCGAGCCCGAACTCGAGCCCGAGCCCGAGCCCGACCTCGAGCCGCGAGCCCGAGGCCCGAGGCCGAGCCCGTGCCCGCGGCGGCCTGCTTCGCCTTCGCCCCGACGACGGATGGGTATCGAGTCGTTGCCCTCGACGCCCTCCCGGCGCCGGGCGAGACGATCGACGTCCCGGATGTCGGTGAGTTCGTCGTCCTCCGCGTCGGCCCCGGTCCGATCCCTGGCGACGACGGGCTATATGCCTTCGTCGAGGAGCCGGTCACGGCTCCGATCGAGCTCGCCGTCCACTAGCGACCGCCCCGAGGCCGAAGCCGCGGCCGCCCCTACACTCCGGGCGAGGGCCGTTAGCTCAGCTGGTAGAGCAGGGGACTTTTAATCCCAAGGTCGCTGGTTCGAGCCCAGCACGGCCCATCCTCATTTGCGGGGGTTTCCACCCCTCGATGACTCGAGCCGGAGCCGCGCGGGCTCGCATGGCCGCGTGACGCAGAGGCGCGTCCGCCGTGACGATCCGAATGGCCCAGGTGGTCTGAATAGCCGTACGTGGAAGGGGTACCGGCGTACCCTGGACTGAACCAGAGTCGAGCCTGAAGCCCCCCAGATGGGGGAGGAGGCACCGCCTCGTATGAGCGAGGTTTCAACGATGTCTGCGGCCAGACATGCGCACGCGTATGGCTTGCCCGAGGTTGCGGTCGCGAGCGCGCCGTCGGGCGAACCGAGCAGTGCGCTACCGCTGTTGTTCCTCGTCATTGGGCTCGCCGCCGCGACCATCTGGTACGTCGCGCTCCCCGTGCTCCGAGCAGAGAGCGCAGGACGGTCGTGCGAGGTGTACGTCATGCCGTCGGGCACCACCAAGTGCGTCCCCTACCTGAGCCCGGGATCGTGGACGGCGCACCAGAAGTCCCTCCGCCGCGCCAAACACTGACCGAGTTCGTCTAGACCTGTCGCACGATCTCGTGCTTCCTCGAGTGGAGCCTGAGCCTCAGCGCGAGTGCTGTCAGCCCGCCGAGGGATAGGGCCAGGAAGCCGACTCGGTAGACGAGTTCTCTGTGCTGCCATGCCTCTTCGATCTCTGCCGCTTGTGGTTCCTGGCAGCGCTGACCGCGGTGCTGGCAGTACCAGCTCGAGACGTCGGCGGGACCCATACGAGCGTTCTTGTGCCGATGATCGGCCACAGCGCCGACAGCGACCCCACCCGCCAGGATGAGCAAGGCGACCGCAAGCATCGTCAAGCGTCTCACCGCCTGACCACTCCTCCCCCGAGGCATGTGCAGATGATGCGTCCATCCTCACAGACGGCGACGGCGGGGGTCAAGCGGGCTGCCATCCTCATCTCGAGGACGCCGGATCCAGGCAGTTCGTGTGGGTTCCCCGGCTCGTGATCGGGGTTCGCCCCGATGTCGTCGCCGCCGCGGCGTGCGAGCGTCTGCCTGAGAGAGGAGGTGTGAGATGTCGACCATTTCGCACCCGCCCGCCGGGGCTACGTCGGAGCGGGGCTGGTTCTCGCTGCTCCGCATCAAGGAGTTCTGGGCGTCGGTCGCAATCACGGCGATGTGGATCGCGGTTGCGGTGTCTGCCGTCTGGGCTCCCGCCCTCGTGGGCTCGAGCAACGACGGCAGCAGCACGACGATCCCATCGGGCATCTTCGTGGCGCTCTTCGCGTCCATCGGGACGTGGGCAGTCGCGAAGTACGCCCTCGGTCGACCGCGAGACGAACAGTGATTCCACGCGATGACGGAGGTGCCACATGACGGCGGTTACGCCTATTGCGGACGCGCCGGACCGGCCGAAGCCGGCTGACGGCGCGGAGAGGTGGGAGTACCTGGTCGTCCCCCTTCAAGAGGCCAAAGGGCTGAAGAAGGCCGACGATCCATGGGCCCCCGATCAGCTCAACGAGCTGGGACGGCAGGGCTGGGAGGCGATCGGCCTCTCGCTCAAGTACGGCGACTTCATCGCCTGGCCAGTCGTATTGCTCAAGCGACCGCTGAGCTGAGCGAGGTCGCGTCGGCCGGGATCGCGGGGGAACGCACGGAACCGCCGCGATCCTGCCGGCGTCCGCGGCCCGGTGGGTACCGTATCTCCATGATCGCGCGCCGGCCGTTCGGTGCCACCGGCCACGAGAGCTCGTGCGTGATCTTCGGCGCGGCCGCGCTCGGGCACGTCACGCAGGGCGAGGCCGACGCCGCGCTGCCTCTGCTGCTCGAGCACGGCGTCAACCACATCGACACCGCGGCGAGCTACGGCGACTCCGAGCTGCGGCTGGCGCCGTGGCTCCGCGAGCACCGCGACGCGTTCTTCCTGGCCACGAAGACCGGCGAGCGGACGTATGCCGCGGCGCGGGAGGAGATCCGCCGCTCGCTCGAGCGCCTGGGCGTCGACCACGTCGACCTGATCCAGCTTCATTGCCTCGTGCATCCCGCCGAGTGGGACGTTGCGCTCGGCGAGGACGGCGCGTTGCGGCCGCCGTCGAGGCGCGAGACGAAGGGCTCGCGCGTCACATCGGTGTCACCGGTCACGGCGTCACGGTCGCCGAGATGCACCTCCGCAGCCTCGACCGGTTCCCGTTCGACTCGGTGCTTCTGCCCTACAGCCACGTCGCCATGCAGGACGGGGCCTACGCCGCGGACGTCGTCCGGCTGCTCGCTACCTGTCGGGAACGGGACGTCGCCGATCCAGACGATCAAAGGGATCTCGCGCGGGCCGTGGGGCTCCAGCGAGCACACGGCCGGGACGTGGTACGAGCCGCTCGTCGAGCAGGAGCACGTCGACCTGGCCGTGCACTGGGTGCTCGGTGAGCCGGGGGTCTTCCTCAACAGCGCCGGCGACCTCGAGCTGCTGCCTCGCATCCTCGACGCGGCCGAGCGCTTCGAGAGTCGGCCGGACGAGGCGGAGATGGCGGCGTTGACCACCGACCTGCGCCTCACCCCGCTCTTCGTCTGAGGGTCGGCGCGTCCTCCGCGCCGACGCGCTTCTCCATCGCGACGCACTCGAGCCGGACGCCGTCCTCAGCGTGACGTCGCGCTCCTCGACCGGCTCGAAGCCGTAGGCGAGGTACAGCGGGACGCCGGACATCGTCGCGACCCAGCGCCCGGCGTTCGCGACCGCGATGCTTGAGGCGAAGCGGACGCTCGAAGACCTTGCGGTGGGATTCGCTTGGCACCTTTCGCGCAAGCGCGCCCGGCCACTCCGGTTCTGGTCAAGAAGATGGGCCCCTTGCGCTCACCGAATGCTCACGGACGGACTAGCCCGAGCTGACACGGATGAGCACCAGACGTCAGGCCGAAGGCCTCGATCCCGCACCAGACGACACGAACCGGCACCGTCCGAAACCAGCCGTCACGTGACAGGGGTGACTCTTAATCCCAAGGTCGCTGGTTCGAATCCAGCACGGCCCATCATGGAGGAAACGACGCGGGAGTTGTGCAGGTCGTTCATGCTTCAAGCCTGGTTCGATCCCAGGCGCGGCGATCATCACGACCAACGGTAATACAATAGCAATATCCGTAGACACGGCTTCGAAACCGTGTTACGGTCGCGCTGTTCGGTCGTCGCTGGGCAATTTCGGTCGTCGCAGGGTAAAGAGGAGGAACTCTCGTGGATCTCGAAGAAGTCAGGGGCGAGCCAAGCGGCATGGATGCCGACGAGAAGCGATGAACTCGTTCTCGACCGCAGACGGCTCCTGAAGCGAGTAGGCCTGGGCGCAGCTGCGTTGTCAATCCCCTCGAGTATCCTGGCGAGTCCTACGTTCGGCGCAGTTGCCGAAGGGCTTGCCGCAGAGAGCTTCATCAAGTCCCATCCGAAGTGGAAGTTCGTGTTCGTCAACCACGTGACGACGAACCCGTTCTTCGTCCCCACGATCTACGGTGCGCAGGACGCGTGCTCGCTGCTCGGTTGCAGCTACCAGTGGACGGGATCCACGACGTCGAGTGTCAGTGAGATGGTCAACGCGTTCAACTCGGCGATCTCGGCCAAGGCGGCAGGGATCGCGTGCTGTCTCGTTGACCTGAAGGCGTTCAACGGGCCGACCGCCAACGCGACGAAGAAGGGCATCCCGGTGCTCGCCTACAACGCCGACGTGCCTCCGGGAAACCCGAACGAGCGACTCGCGTATATCGGCCAGGATCTGTACGCCTCCGGGTACGCGATGGGACAGCGGATCGTCGACCTCGTCGGCAGCGGTGACGTCGCGCTGTTCATCGCAACTCCCGGTCAGCTCAACATCCAGCCGCGGATCGACGGTGCCACCGCAGCGATCAAGAAGTTCGGCGCCGGCAAGATCAAGACGACGGCGGTCGCCACCGGTGCGCTGCTTCCCGACGAGGTTGCGAAGATCGAGGCCTACTATCTCGGGCACAAGAGCCTGAAGGGCATGTTCGCGGTGGACGCCGGCTCGACGCAGGCTGTCGGGCAGACCGTCGCGAAGTACAAGCTGAAGTCGAAGGGCATGAAGGCGGGCGGCTACGACCTCACGCCGACGACCCTGAAGCTGATTCAGGCGGGCCAGTTGGACTTCACGATCGATCAGCAGCCGTACCTGCAGGGCTGGATCCCGGTCCTGCAGCTCTTCTTCTACAAGTACTCGTCCGGACTCGTGGCGCCGTCCAACACGAACACGGGCATCGTGTTCATCACGAAGGCGAACGTGAAGCCGTACCTGACGACGAAGACCCGCTACGAGGGCAGCTCCAGCGCCCAGAAGTACCCGGTCAGCTAACGACCGGTGAGCCAGGCCGCACAGCACCACGGCCTCCCGAACCGCCGCAACGCGCCAGCCTCGGCTGGCGCGTTGCCGGTGCGTTCGTCCGCCGCCGCGAGGCGAGCATCGGATTCGTCCTGCTCGTGCTCGTCGTCTACTTCTCGGTGCGGACGGACGCGTTCTTCGGGCGGGAGAACGCACAGGTGATCGCCGAGTTCTCGGCGCCGATCGCGATCATCGCCGCGGGCGAGGTGATGCTCCTGATCTGTGGCGAGATCGACCTCTCAGCCGGGAACGTCTACGCGTTCTCCACCTGGATCTTCTATTTCGCGAACCACAGCTGGGGTCTGCCGATCTGGCTCGCGGTGATCGTCGGGCTGCTCTCGGGCTCGCTCGTCGGGCTGGTCAACGGAGTGATCACGGTCGGCGTCGGCGTGCCCTCCTTCATCACGACACTCGGGATGATCTTTCTCTTGAACGGATTGACGCTCATCATGTCGGGTGCTTTTCCCGTGGAGACTCCCGGGGGGCACACGTTCTTCGAGGTCTTCGGCGGCGGCGCTTATGTGACGGTCTACTGGGCGCTCGGTGTAATCGTCGTGATGACGATCCTGCTCAACCGGACACGCTGGGGGCTCCACACCATTGCCACCGGCGGCAACCTGGTCGGGGCGAGCGAGAGCGGCGTCAACGTCAGAGCGGTCAAGGTGGGGAACTTCGTCCTCTGCAGCACGCTCGCCGCGCTCGCCGGCATCCTCGAGTCGGTGCGGATCACCTCCATCCAGGCCCTGCAGGGTGGCACATCGCTGATGTTCTACGCCGTCGCCGCGGCCGTGATCGGCGGCACCTCGTTGTTCGGCGGGTCAGGCACCATCATCGGCGCCGCGCTCGGCGTGCTCGTCCTCGCCGTGCTGAACCTCGGCTTCACGCTGCAGGGAATCAGCGCCTACACGTTCGACCTCGTCCTCGGTATTGCGATCATCGCCTCGATGTCCTTCAATGTGACCCTGGAGCGGGTCCGCCAATCGGGACGGCTGGGAGGCACGGCATGAGCGAAGCCGCGACGCCGCTCACCGAGCCCGCACCGGAGACGGCTCCCGACGCGATCCGCGTCGAGAACATCCGCAAGAGCTTCGGTGTGGTGACAGCGCTCGAGGACGTCTCGCTCCACCTCCGCCCCGGCGAGGTGCTCGGTCTGATCGGCGACAACGGCGCCGGCAAGTCGACGCTGATCAAGATCCTGACCGGCTTCCACAAGCCCGACGCCGGCAAGATCTTCGTCTTCGGCGAGGAGGTGCAGCTCAAGTCCGTGACGCACGCTCGCTCGCTCGGGATCGACACCGTCTTCCAGGACCTCGCCCTCGTGCCGGGCATGTCCGTCTACCACAACATGTTCCTGAACCGCGAGCTGACGCACGGCATCGGGCCGCTGCAATTCCTCAACAACCGCGCCATGAGGAGCCGGTCGCGGGACTACCTCGAGGACATCGGTGTGCACATCCAGTCGATGGACGCGTCGGTCGCGCGCATGTCAGGCGGTCAGCGCCAGGCGATCGCGATCGCGCGCACGACACACTCGAACGCCAAGATCATCCTCCTCGACGAGCCGCTCGCCGCCATGGGCGCGCGCGAGGGGGCGCTGATCATCGAGCTGATCTCGGAGCTCAAGCAGCGCAGCGAAGTCTCGATGATCGTGATCGCCCACAACTACGTGCACGTGTTCGAGATCTGCGACCGGATCAACCTGCTCCGCAACGGACGCATCACGTTCGACAAGCCGACCAACGAGACCTCGATCGAGGAGATGACGTCGATCGTCGCCTCCGAGTATCGGCTGGCCAAGCCCGAGTAGTCAGAGCGCTGCAACCGACCGAACGGTCGCACCCAGCTCGTTCATGAACTCGGGGTACGGCCCGAAACGCTCGTTCATCTTCAGCGTCAGCGGCCAGAGGCCGGTCGTTCCGGCGGCGATCTCCTCCCTGACGGCCTGCTCGAGCTCGTACGTGAAGTCGAGAGAGCGATCGAGGAACTCGCGGGCGGCCTCTGCATCCATGATCGGGTAGTGGGCCGTGAGGAGCAGGTCGGGCTCGAGCGCCCGGATGCGCCGGATCGAGTTCCGGTAGGCGGCGACGTCGTAGACGCGGCCTGGGATCAGAAGCCGTCCATCGTCCGCGTAGATGCCGCGCTCGAGCACTGCGTCGATCACGATCGCGGCACGGCTGCGCGGATCCCATAGGCCGATGTGGCCGAGCGTGTGGCCGGGGAGGTGCAGAACCTCGATCCGCCACTGGTCGCCGAGCCGGATCGTCTCACCGCCCCGCAGCCCTTCGTCGATCGGAGCATCGCCGCCGCACATCGCCTTCAGCTCGGCTCGTCCTTCCTCGTCGGGCTCGTCGAAGCCGTAGGGCTCGTGCCAAAGGTAGTTCTCCGCCACCATCGCGGCGTTGGACTCGATCCAACGCCGATCGAGCTCGTGACAGGAGAAACGCGCGCCGGGGTGGAGATCGCGGAGCGCGCGGTCTCCACCCGAGTGATCGAGATCGGCATGGCTGATCAGGACGTCGTCGATGGCCTCGAGCCCGAGGCCCATCGATTCCAGATACGGCTTCAAGGCGTCCGCCGGCGTGTACGGCATGCCGGTGTCGAGCAGGAGCGTGCAGGCGTCGCCCGCGAGCACGTACTGGGCCATGAAGCGAACGCCGAGGCTCGACTCGATGCGGTGGATGCCGGCGGCGACCTCCACCTTCACCTCTGCCTTGGGTCGGGGCGGCCGCCGCGGGTGATCGTGTATCCACCGTCCACACGGATCACCTCGCCGGTCACGTGCGAGGCGCGCTCCGAGAGCAGCCAGGCGACTGCCTGCGCGATGTCACCGGTCGCGGCAAGCCCGCGGAGCGGTGTGTCGGCCACCGCGAGCTCCGCGTCGAGCTCGCGCGGGATCATGCTGTCGCTCCAGCCGGATGCCACGACATTCGCGCGAACCCCGTGTGGCCCTCCCTCGAGTGCGGCCACGCGGACGAGCGTCTGGAGCGCCATCGCACCTGCGCCTGGTGCGCCGCCACCGGGAAAGGGTTGCGTCCCGAGTGTTGACGTCACGGCGACCCAACTGCCCGAGCCGCGCGCGACTGCGGCGTCGAGCCACGGCTGGGCGGCGAAGAACGGGTCGGTAGCCCAGAGGTCGAATGTTCGGAGCCAGTCGGCCGGTCCTTGCTCGGAGAGCGGTTTGAGCTCAACACGCGGCGCGACGGTGACGAGGCACTCCGCCTCGGCGCCCTCGCGGGTGAGCTCCAGGCCGAGTGCCGCAAGCTCCTGCTCGAGGGGATCATTCTGTGGCGCGATGAGGAGGACGCGCATCAGTACTTCCCGACCACGAGTCCGCCGTCGACGCGCAGGTACGCGCCGGTGACGATCCTCGACGCGAGGAAGTAGGCGACCGCTTCGCCGATCTCGCGCGGCTTCGTTGGGCGGTGGCCGAAGGGGATGGATGAGCCGACTGCTGCGCGCTTCGCGTCGGTGTCGAAGTCGGGAGACGGGAGGTTGATGTCCGAGTCCACCCAGCCGGGGCCGACATGGTTGACAGCGATGCCGTCGTCTCCCCACTCGCGGGCCATCACGCCGACGAGGTGGCCGACCGCGTGCTTCGAGGCGCCGTACACGCCGAGCGGGCTGAATGGCATCACAGCGTTCACCGACGAGATGACGACGATGCTGCCGCCCTCACCCTGCCGCCGCATCTGAGCAGCTGCCGCGCTGCAGCCGTAGAGGACGCCGTGCAGGTTGACGCCCATGATGAAGTCCCAGTCCTCTCGCGTGACGTCCGCGAGCGGTTGCCAGCGTGCCACCCCGGCGTTCGCGACGAACGCATCCAGGCGCCCGAAGTGCTCGACCGTCTCGGCGACGAGCCGCTCGTTCTCCTCGGGGCGTGAGATGTCGGCGCGAATGAACGCTGAGCGTCGGCCGAGCGCCTGGATCTCCCCTACCCGCCGGGCGGCCTCCTCGTCTTGAGAGATGTCGTTGATCGCGACGTCGAAGCCGCGTTCCGCTAGCACGAGAGCGATCCCGCGGCCGATGCCACGCTCGCGGGCGGCGCCGGTGACGAGCGCCACCGGCATCAAATCACTACCGCTATCTCGCCCTCGTCGCTCACACGCACATCGTACGTTCGCAGACGGATCTCCTCGAATGCGACACATCTACCGGTGGGGACGTGGAACTCGAGGGAGTGCCACGGACAGGTCACGACCTCGCCCTCCCAGATCCAGGCCAACCGCCAGTCGGTGTGTGGGCCGTAGTCGATCGTGCCCGAGACCGAGCCTTCGCAGAGTGGGCCGCGCTGGTGTGGGCAGAGATTGGGGATCGCGTGTAGCCGTCCGTCGATGTTGAAGACGCCGAGCTCGCGATTCGCCACCCGCACCACCCGGTGCGTGCCGGGTGGCAGCTCATCGAGGCGACCGATGGGGTGCTCCAGTGGCTCGCGACTCATGCGGCGGTGTCGAGGCCGAAGAAGCGCACGGCGTTCAGCCCCATGATCTTGCGGCGCGTCTCCGGCGGGAATGGCAGTCCGAAGACGAACTGCGTGTGGTCGAAGTCGTGATGCGGCCAGTCGGAGGCGAACATCGCCTGATTCTCTCCGTCGAACAGCTCGAACAGCCTGACGACGTCCGTCCGCTCGTCGGGCTCCTCGATCGGCTGCGTCCCGTAGTAGAAGCGCCGCATGTAGTGACTCGGGCGCTCCTGCAGCAACGGCACCTCCCGGCGCCGCTCGATGTACTCCTTGTCCAGGCGGTTCGCGATCCAAGGCACCCAGCCGGTACCGGCCTCCATGAAGGCGATCCCGAGCCGCGGGAACCGAACGGGCACGCCCGTCTCCAGCAGCGAGACCAGGTTCGCGACCATCGCGAGAGGGTGCGCGAGGGCATGGACCGCCAGCGCCGTGCGGAACTGCTCGAGCTGGAACGGGAAGACGGGGAAGATCGCCTCCACGCTGTGGATCGCGACGGGCAGACCCGTCTCCTGCGCCGCGTCGTAGACAGGATCGTAGAGCTCGCTGCCGTAGAGGGTCTTCAGCCCGGCCGCGGGTAGGTAGGCGCAGACGTACCCCGGGTTGCCGGCGTGCTTGCGGATCTCCGCCGCTCCCGCCGCTGGATCCTGCGGGGGGATCACGATCGAGCCTCTGAGCGTCGGCTCGTGACGGAGCCAGCGCTCCGCCAGCCAGTCGTTGTAGGCGCGTGCAAGTCCGACGGCGAACCCCGGGTCCCGCACCATCGCGAGCGAGAGCAGGTGATCGGGGAACAGAACCGCTTCGTTGACCTGGAGGGCGTCGAGCTCGCGGCGCATCACTGCCGCCGAGCCCACGACCTGGGGCCGGTTCGAGCCACCGGGCCACGGGATCCGGAACTCCGCCCGCGGTGACATCGCCGGCAGGTCCAGGTAGCGCTCTTCGACCTTCGCGATCTCGCGCAGCGCCACGTCCCACGGGGGTTCGGCGTGCTCCGCGAGCTCCGCCACGTCCTCGTGGACGTGCACGTCGGCGTCGACGACGTAGAGCTCGGCGAGCGTCTCGCGGGTGCGGGAAGAGCCGGCGGTGGGGACGCGCTCGCTCACGGCAAAGATCATATGATAGGCATTCTCATGGTGGTCGAATTCTCGGGAAATGAGGCGGGGATCGGGTCGTTCCACATCCACCGCGGGCACGCGTTCGAGGGATTCGAGTTGCGGAGGGACACGCTCGTCGCCCTGTGTGCCTGCGGCGAGACGCTCGATGTCGCGCCTACCGCCTTCACCGGCTGCCCCGAGTGTGACGGCGATGCATCGTGCCCCCGGTGCGGCGGCAGTGGCGCGGTTGTCGATCACGCTGCGCTCGAATGGCGCCTCCCCTGAATCTCCGACATCTAGAAGGAGCGGCATGGCGACAATGCGAAACGGAGCGAGCTTCGGTGACGGTGGAGACGGCCGCCGGAGCGCGGAGTGGATGGATCGCCGCGATCTCGACGGCTTCCTGCACCGCTCGTGGCTGAAGTCGAGCGGCGTCACGGATCAGGCGTTCCGCGGGAAGCCGCTGATCGGGATCTGCAACAGCTGGAGCGAGCTCGTGAACTGCAACGTCCACCTTCGCGGGCTGGCTGAGTCGGTCAAGCGCGGCGTGCTGCAGGCGGGTGGCTTCCCGCTCGAGTTCCCGGTGATGTCGCTGGGCGAGTCGTTGATGAAGCCGACGACGATGCTCTACCGGAATCTGATGGCGATGGACGTCGAGGAGTCGATCCGCGCCTACCCGCTCGATGGTGTCGTCCTGCTCACGGGCTGCGACAAGACGAACCCGGCCAGCATCCTCGGAGCAGCGAGCGCGAACATCCCCTCGATCGTGGTCACCGGCGGGCCGATGCTCAACGGGCACTGGCGCGGCCGCGAGCTCGGATCCTGCTCCGACTGCTGGCACTACAACGAGGAGTTCCGCGCCGGCCGGATCACCGAGGCCGAGTTCGTCGAGATCGAGAACTCCATCTCGCGCTCGAACGGCCACTGCATGACCATGGGCACCGCCTCGACCATGGCCTGCGTGACGGAAGGGCTCGGGCTCACGCTGACGGGCGGCGCGGCGATCCCGGCCGTCGACTCACGCCGCAGTCACCTCGCCGAGCAGGCGGGACGCGCGATCGTCGATCTCGTCGAGCGCGACATCAAGCCGAGCGACATCCTCACCCGGGAGGCGTTCGAGAACGCGATCCGCGTCCTGCACGCGATCTCCGGTTCGACGAATGCGATCCTACACCTGGTCGCCTATGCGGGTCGCGTCGGCGTCGACCTGCCACTGCAGCTGTTCGACGACCTCTGCCGCACGACGCCGTGGCTCGTCGACCTGAAGCCGGCGGGCCGTTTCCTGATGGAGGACTTCTTCTACGCCGGCGGGCTGCCGGCGGTGATGGCGCAGATCGCCGAACTGCTCCATCTGGATGCCCTCACGGTCAGCGGCAGCACGGTGGGCGAGAACATCGCCGGTGCCGAGATCGTGAACACCGACGTGATCCGCCCCGCCGAGAGCCCGCTCGACGAGGGAGGCTCGCTCGCCGTCCTACGGGGCAGCCTTTGCCCGGACGGTGCAGTGATGAAGATCTCCGCGGCCGACCCAGGTCTGCTCCAGCACGAGGGTCGCGCTCTCGTGTTCGAGGACATCCACGACCTGGCCGGGCGGGTCGACGATCCCGATCTGGACTGCGACGAGACGAGCGTCATGGTGCTGAGAAACGCCGGCCCGGTCGGCGCCCCTGGCATGCCCGAATGGGGGCACTTGCCGATTCCCGCGAAGCTCCTGAAGCGCGGAGTCGCCGATCTGCTGCGGATCTCCGACGCCCGCATGAGTGGCACTTCCTACGGCGCCGTCGTCCTCCACGTTGCGCCCGAGTCCGCGATCGGCGGCCCGCTCGCGCTCGTCCAGGACGGGGACGTGATCCGCCTCGACATCGAGAGCCGCCAGCTCGACCTGCTCGTGGACGAGGCAGAGCTCGCTGCACGCCGCGCCGCCTGGACGCCACCGCCGCTCAAGGACGAGCGCGGCTACCGGCGGCTCCACCAGGACCACGTCCTCCAGGCGAACGAGGGCTGCGACCTCGACTTCCTCCGCGGTCGGTCCCGTGTCGTCTCCGACGCCGTCACGTACTTGTAGTGCCCGAGGTCGTCGTCGCACTCCTGACGCCGTTTCGCTCAGGCAGAGCCCTCGACGAGGGAGCGCTCGCCAAGCACGTCGACTTCTCGGTCGCTGTCGAATACGAGCTGCGAAGGTTTGGCGCATGAGAGTTCTCGTCACGGGCGCGCACGGCAAGGTCGGACGCGCGCTCGTTCCGGCGCTTCAGGCGGCGGGCCACGAGGTGCGCGCGGCTGATCTGACCCGGCCGAACTGGGATCGCCCGGACCCCGGTGAGCCGGCGGACTACTGGCAGGCAGATCTCACCGATGCGGGAGCCGTCTACGCGCTCGTCCGGGGTTGCGAGATCGTCGTCCACACCGCCGCCATCCCGCAGCCGATCCACAACCCGCCCCACGTTGTCTTCGGCAACAACATGCTAAGCACGTTCAACGTGCTGGAGGCCGCGATTGCGTGGGACGTGCACCGCCTCGTCAACTTCTCGAGCGAGACGGTGCCGGGCTTTCTCTTCGCACACCGTCCGTTCCGTCCCGACTACCTGCCGATCGACGAGGAGCATCCGATCCGGCCCCAGGATCCGTACGCGACCGCCAAATGGTTCGGCGAGCTGCTCTGTGACCGGGCCGTCGAGCGCGCGGACCTCCGCTGCACCTCGATCCGCCCGTGCTGGGTGCAGGACGAGGGGAGCTACGAGCGGAACCTCGGCCCGATCGTCCGCGATCCCTCGGTGCTGATCGAGAACTACTGCTCCTACGTCGACGTCTACGACCTCTGCGATGCGGTCCTGCTCGCGATCGAGACCGACCTGCCGGGACACGAGGTCTTCTACGTTGCGTCGCCGGACACGATCGGCGGCCATCCGCTCGTGGAGACGGTCGAGCGGTACTACGGCGCCGAGGGGATCGAGTTCCGCCCGCTCGAGCGACCCGACGCGTCGGCGATCTCGTCGGCGAAGGCGGAGCGCCTCCTTGGTTGGTCGGCGCGGCGGAGCTGGCGCGACTATCTCGATGACGAGGGAAGGAGGCGCGTGTGAAGACGCGGCAGCTCGGTTCCGGCGGGCCTCAGCTGTCGACGGTCGGCTTCGGGACGTGGGCGATCGGCGGGCCGTGGAGGTTCGGTTGGGGCGAGGTCGACGACGACGAATCGGTGGCGGCGATCAGGCACGCGATCGAACGCGGCGTCAACTGGATCGACGCGGCAGCCGTTTACGGACTCGGCCACGCGGAGGAGGTTGTCGGCGAGGCTGTGAAGCCGTTTCGTGCAGGCGAGGACGTCTACCTGTTCACGAAGTGCGGCCGCGTCTGGGACGGGTTGCCCGAGGGCGAGGTCGGGAACGACCTGCGCCCGGATTCGATCCGCCGCGAGTGCGAGGCGAGCCTGCGCAGGCTGGGCGTGGAGCGGATCGACCTCTACCAGTTCCACTGGCCCGACTGGACGACGGGGACGCCGATCGAGGAGTCCTGGGGCGTGATGGCAGAGTTGGTCGACGAGGGCAAGGTGCGGTGGATCGGCGTCTGCAACCACGACGTCGAGCAACTCGAGCGCTGCGAAGCCGTCCGCCACGTCGACTCGCTCCAGCCCGAGCTCTCGCTGCTCGCGCGCGGCGCGCGCTCGGAGCTACTCCCCTGGGCGGACGGTCACGGCACGGGCGTGATCGCCTACTCGCCGATGGCCTCGGGGATGCTGACGGGAGCCTTCGATCACGACCGCATCGAGCGGCTGGATCCGGGTGACTGGCGCCGCGGGTCGCCCGTCTTCCAGGAACCAGCGCTCTCGGCGAACCTCGCGCTCGTCGACGGGCTTCGATCCCTTGCCGAGCGTTTGGGCATGACCGTGCCGTCCCTCGCCGTCGGCTGGGTGCTGGCGCAGCAGGGGGTGACGGGTGCGATCGTCGGCGCCCGCAGGCCCGCGCACGTCGACGGCTGGTTGGCGGCGGGAGAAGGCGATCAGGACGAAGGCGTTCTGCGACAGATCGACGAGCTGATCGCGGAGACGGGAGCGGGGACTGACGAGCGGCCGTCGCCGCCGCCGCACATGCGTGAGGCGGCGGCGTAGCCCAAATCCGACAGCGGGCAGCGGCAGGCGGAGATTGAGTTCCGACCAGCAATGCCAACGATACGACGACAACCACAGAATCGAGCTCCCGCTCCTCGACTCTGCAGCCGTCTTCGAGAATCGCTTTCCGACGTTCGTCGCCGATCCGCCGGCCCCGCCGTGTCGCGGTACGGTACGACGCGCTGTTCCACTTCGAGTGACCGTATCCGATGGTCGCTCCGGAAGCACCGCACTCTCAGGGGGACTGGCACCTCGCGTTGGAGTTCTTCCCCTTCCACCGGAGCCGAACGACGATGAAGATCCGCGCGGGCGTCGAGACGGCAGCGGGACTGTTCATCGACGACATCCTTCCCGAGGACGCGGCACACCGGCTCGCCGAGCTCGACGTGTCGACGCTGCCGATGGATGAGACCTGCCTCTTCGTCGCTCCGCCGGCC
>CAVUAH010000017.1:0-41026 GCA_963739405.1 uncultured Actinomycetes bacterium
TTCGGGCTCATCTCTCCCGGCAAGGGGATCGAGACGGCGATTGCGGCGCTGCCGGCGATCGTCGAGCGTCATCCCGAGGTGCTGTACCTCGTCGCGGGGAGAACCCACCCGGAGGTGGCGCGGCTCAACGGCGAGGAGTATCGGCTCCTCCTCGAGCGTCGCGCGGTCGACCTCGGAGTCGCGGATCACGTCGAGTTCGACGATCGCTTTCTCTCCGTCCTCGAAGTCTCGCCGATCTGCTGCACGCCACCGACGTCTTCCTGACGCCGTACCGCAACCCGGAGCAGATCGCGTCAGGGGCGTTGACCTACGCGATCGCTGCCGGTTGCGCCGCGATCTCCACGCCGTACCTCTTCGCCAGGGACATGCTCGCGACAGGGGCGGGGACGCTCGTTCCGTTCGACGACGCCCTCGGCGATCGCGCTATGCGGTCCGAGATTTCATCGAGAATCCCGATTCACTCGCCGCGGCGCGCGCGGAGGCAGGGGCGGATAGGAGCCGATCTCGCCTGGCCGTCGATCGCGGCCGAGACGGCAGTCGTCCTGCAGGAGGCCGCTGCGGCCCGACCGCGGCGAGAAGCCGATCCCTATCGTCCAGCTCGAGGGTGATGTTGGTCCGAACGGATCATCTGCGGACTCTGGTCGACGACGTCGGGATCATCCAGCACGCGACCGGCGTGATTCCGAACTGGGGAGACGGGGTATGCGTCGACGACGTCGCTCGGCTCGCGGTCGTCGCGCTCGAGCTGACCGGGAGAGACACCCGATCGTCAGTGGACCCCCGTCCTGCACCGCTCACTGGCGTTCCTGCAGTTCGCTGCGGGGCCGGCAGGCACCGGGATGCGGAACTTCATGGGGTACGACCGGCGCTGGCTGGACGAGCCGCACATAGGGGACCACGTCGGTCGCACGATCTGGGCTCTCGGTGAGATTCTTGCCACCGCCTGGATTCCGGCGCTCTCAGGCCCGGCTCGGACACTTCTCGACGAACTCGTGCCATCGCTCCGTCGCGGACGTCTCGTTGCGGACAGCCGCCTCCACCGTCTCGGCCGCGCGCGTCTCGACCTCGATCGCTCGATCCCCGACGCGAGGTTGCTGCTCGAACGGCTGGTCGAGCAGCTCAGTCGGCCTAGCGCTGCGTCGGCAGCGGCGAGCCTCGTGGAGGTGGTTCGATGACCGCCTCTCCTACGACAACGCGCGGCTCTCACAGGGGCGCTCATCGTCGGTGGCTCCGCACTCCGTCGGCCGGTACGAGATCGCCATCGGCCTCGAGTCGCTCGCATGGCTGGGCGACGAATCCGGGCCTCGACGAGGGCATGCTTCGCCTCCACGGGGCATCATGGGCGGTGACCGTGACGAGCGTGGCTCCCGGGCTAGGGGGACGAACAGCCTCTCGACGCGACCGCGTTCGTCGAGGCCGAACTCGCCGCGCTCGCCGCGACGGGCGACAGCGAAGCACGCATCGCGAGCACGCAATGCGTTCGACTGGTTCCTGGGCCGCAATCGGCTCGACCGCCCGCTCTACGACTTCGCAACAGGAGGCTGCAGCGACGGTCTCTGGCGCAGACGCACCCGCAACGTGAACGAGGGCGCCGAATCCACGCTGGCCTTCCATCGCGCCCAGCTCCTGCTCGACGCCGCCGCCCTCCCGGCCCGGGACCGACTCAGGATCCGGGCCAGGGCGGCGTGATGTCGAGCCACGAGGTGTTCCGGCGCCATGCCGGCAACCCGATCCTGACCGCGGCCGATTGGAGCCAGCCGGTGAACGCCGTCTTCAACCCCGCGGCGGCGCTCGTCGACGGTGAAACCGTCGTGCTCGCGCGCGTCGAGGATCGTCGAGGAATTTCCGATCTCAGCGTCGCGCGCTCGGCTGACGGCCTGAGTGGATGGTCGATCGATCCGGTGCCGCTGCTTGCGCCCGCCGACGGGATCGAGAGCGAGCAGTGGGGCTTCGAAGACCCACGCGCAGTGTGGGTGGCCGAGCTCGAGCGTTGGCTGATCACGTGCACGGCGTACGGACCGAGTGGCCCGGCCGTCTATCTCGCCTCCACGACTGATTTCCGGACGGTCGAGCGGATCGGAATCGTCTGCCGAGCCGGAAGACAAGAACGCGGCTGTGCTGTCCGAGCGCGTCGACGGACAATGGGTTCTCTTTCACCGGCCGATGACGTCCTACGGCGGCTCACGCGGCGAAGTCGTTCTCTCCCGGTCGGACGACCTCGACGAACTGGGGCACGCCCGAACAAGTCCTACAGCCCCGGCACGGCGCCTGGTGGGACTCGCTTCGTATCGGCATCGGCCCGCCACGCTTCGGACGGCGAGGGCGGCTCGGATCTCCACGGTGTCAAGGGGACCGTTCCGGGCACCACTATCGCGTCGGTCTGCTCGACGGCTCGACAATCCTGCGCGCTCCTCCACCGCGCATCGACTGGGTACTCGGGCCGACCGCCCCGTATGAACGCGAGGGCGACATACCCAACACGGTGTTCCCGTGCGGGCTCGTCCACGACCCGCAGTCAGGCGAGGTCAGGCTGTATTAGGAGCGGCCGACACCACGATCTGCGTGGCGACGGCACAACTCGAAGATCTGCTCGACGCCGTTCGTTCCGACTCACCTCACGCCCAGTCGTCTGGCTCGCGCCCGACCGCCCCCTGGGTCGAGGTGAATCCAGGAGCCCGGGACATCACCGCTCAACAAGGCAGACGTTGTCGCACGGACATGTCCCGGAAGCCTGAGGGCGCGTCGCTGCACGTTTCCGCGACCAGCTCGACTCAAGACTTCGAGAACCGGTGCGGTGTGGTAGCCCCACGCTGGTCGGTTCGCCTCCGGCGCCGCTCCACCGAATCGGTCATCGCCGGCCGGAGCGGATTCGTGATCGAGTTCAGCGAGGAGGAGCGGGCCGGGCTGCGTGCGGCGACCCGCCGCGGCATCATGGTGAGATGAAGCTTCCGCTCACGGGCGGGTGTAATTGCGGCGCAGTTCGTTACGAGGTCGGCGAGCCGCTCGTCCGCGCGAGCTATTGCCACTGCCGGCGCTGCCAGCGGCGGAGTGGCACCGCCGCCTCGGCGCAGGCGCATCCGGCGCCGGAGTCGTTCCGGATCGTCGCGGGCGAGGACAGGCTGCGTGTCTGGAGGCCGGAGGGCGGCGGCGAGAAGTGGTTCTGCGGGGAGTGCGGGTCTGCGCTGTTCGGCTCCAACCCCGCCCATCCCGAGTCGATCGGGATCCGTATGGGCACGTTCGACAACGACCCGGGCATACGCCCTTCGGTGCGGCAGTTCGTCGCGTACGCGGCGCCGTGGGAGCCCATCCCGACGACGGCCTCCTGCGGTTTCCCGAGAGCCGGCACGCCTCGGGCGGGTAGCTGAACACCGTCAGTGACGAGCCTCGAGAGACTCGTCTCGCCGGCGAGATCCCGCGCGCGCCCTAGCCCTCGCGCCGCGAATCCCTGGCTATGTGTCTAGCCCGCGAGGTCGAGTGCGGCAGCACGATCCGGTTCTGCGGCGGCGCTGGGGGGCGGACTGTGGGGGAATGACTGCGGTGATTCCTTCCAGCCGGTGCCGCCGCAGACTCTCACGCTCTCGACACACCGCCCTCCGGAGGCGCTCGACTCTGTAGCCGCTCGGATGTGCGGCGCCGCTCCTGAAGGAGGACGTCTGGCGCCCCCCCCCCCCCAGGAGAACGGCCAAGTTGGGCGTGAAGCCCGCGCCTCCTAGGTCAAGGAGCTCGTTCCGGCGAGCAGCGACTGGGATCCAGAGGCCAACTTCCAGCCGCCATGGGATGGAACCGGCCTGATGTATGCGAACTTCACCACCGCGGGCGTGTACGACCTCGGCACCTGCACCGTCACCGCCGTGTAGACCATCCGATCCCGCCAAACGACCGATGCGAAGGTCGCATCGAACTTTCGGTCGGTTCGACTCGGCTGCCGCTTCGTGACCGGATTGCGGCGTCGGCGAAGGGTGGCTCACAGCGGTCGGCTTCGCCGCCTATGCTCGCCGGGACGCACGAGCAGTCACCAGATGCAGCGCACGCTCGACCCCGCCCGACTTGGAGACCACCTCGACCGGCTTTACCGGCGGCGTGGGCGCTCTGCGGCTCGCGGGAGGATGCAGAGGACCTCGTCCAGGAAACGTACGCACGCCTGCTCGCACGCCCTCGCCTGCTCCGCAACGAGGACGACCTCGGCTACCTCCTGCGTGCGCTGCGCAACACTTTCCTGAACCAGAAGCGGACCGAGAGCCGCCGACTCAGCCCCGTCCCTTTGCCCGACGGTCTCGACCTCGTTGCCGACCCGCACGCGCGCGAGCCGCATGCCGCACTCGAAGCTGCCGAGCTCTACGCCGCGATCGCCGCGCTTCCGGGTGACTTCCGCGACGTCCTCGTGGCCGTGGATGTCACCGGACTCTCCTACAAGGAGGCGGCACGCGCGCTGCGCATCCGCGAGGGCACGGTGATGAGCCGCCTGTACCGCGCTCGCCAGCAGGTGGTGCGCCGAGTAGAGGGCGGCACGGCTTGAAGCGCAGCGCGCCCCGATCAGCCCTCCGTGTCGACCTCTCCAGCGAGCACCTTCTCGCCCAATGGCCTGATCGCCGTCGGCACGTTCGCGCGTCACCGTCAGCGTCGTGAACTTCGTCGGCGATACCCCGGCCCAGAGGGTGACCTCACGGCCCTCGTTGAAGGTCCCGATCGGCACGAGCATGCCGGCGGTGTCCCGCAGCCACCCCTGGTAGAAGCGTCCCGCGTCGAGGCGGGGAAGCCCGGTGGCATCGAGCTCGATCCGCCAGCCCGAGGAGGTCTTGGTGAGTGTCGCCTCGCCCGTTGCTCCGGGCGCCAGGTCGGTCGGTGCAAGGGCAGCGTGAAAGCTCTCGGCAGAAGCACCCGAACCGAGCACGCTCACGGCCACCGCCACGGCGACGACCAGCGCAGCGCTCGTGGCGGCACCCGCCACCACGAGACGACGGGGCGAGCGCTGACGGCCTGGACGCCGCTGCGCCTCGATGCGCGCGCGCAGGGCCGCGGGCGCCTCTACGCCTTCTGCGGCGCTCCGACTGAGCGCAACCGCCCGCTGCTGCTCGGCGAGCTTGGCGGCGAGCTCCGAGGACACAGCCACTCGCGCCTCGACGGCAAGACGCCGTTCCGGTGCGAGCGACCCGTCCGCGAGCGCTGCCAGCTCGACGATCTCCCGATCACCGGCCTCGTCTTCTCGATGAGTCTCAGCGACACGGCACCGCAAAAGGTAACGCCAGGCGCGCCGCGTCGTGGCGCCGGAACACCGACCCTCGAAGAGCATGGTGCATCCGTGTGCCGCTCGACCGCGCCGTCCAGGCCCGCGTGTCGCAGGAGTCGGCGCAGCCGCAGGGTGGACTGGGGCGAACGGCACGTAGGAACATCTCGCTCTGAAGGACACCACTTCGGTGCCTGTCATTCCCGTGCCGCGAGCCGGATCATCCGTACGTGCCGCGGCGTCGATGCCTCGTCGCGGACGTGCGTGCCATCCTCGATCGCCGCCCGAGTGCAAACGGCGTGCATCTGCCGCTTCGGGAATGGGTCGCCCGCCACCGGTGTCTCGAGCTGACGAGAGGTCAATCACTTCCGAGAGGACAGCCATGAACACATCAAGGCCAAAGCAGGCAGTCTCGGACCGAATCGTCCGGGGGCCCGGTGACGGTCTGCAACGCGGGCGCGTCGGTCCCTCTGCTCGACTCGCCCCACTGAGAGGGGCTCCCGGCTTTCGGGAAGGAGCCCGCCGGACGAACGTGCTCGTCGTCGCCATCGATCCTGTCGTTCCCGCGGATCTGGCGCACGCCCAGGTCCTCGTCGTCGCGCCGGCACTGAACTCCTGGCTCCGGCACTGGCTGTCGGACGAAGATCCCGCCCGCCGTCGAGCGCTGGAGCGGCTGGCCTTCGTCGTCGGAGAGCTGCAGCGAGCCGTGGTTCACGTCGAGGGTCGCATCGGCGACGCCGATCCCCTGCAGGCGATCGCGGATGCATTGTCGACCTTCCCGGCCGACGAGATCGTGATCTCCGCCGGGCGGAAGCGCTCGGCCGACCACGTCGCCGATCTCGTGAGTCGGGCGCGCGAGCGCTTTGCACTCCCCACCTCCCGGGCCGGGGAGTCGCACTCGATGGCCGCCTAGCAGCTCACCCGTGGGAATAGACGCCGATCGCCGGTGTCTTCAACACACGACAGGTCATTCCACTCCGGAAAGGAAGCCATGAGGAACTTCATTCGACTCCACGACTCGCGCGTAGTGCAGCCGGCACTGTTGGCGGTCTCGGCAGTGGCTGCGATCGCCGCCGTCGGCGGCACGGCCGGGACCGCGGCCGGATATGGCACCGCTCCCGCCCACCATGCCCACAAGGCGTCGCAGCTGAGGAAGGAAACGGCGTTCAATGATCCGCAACTCGCGCATGGCGAGTTGGCGATCGAGGGGACCAATGCGAGCGACAGGCTCGCACTTCGGCTGCAGAGCGGCAATCCCGCGATTCTGCAGGTCGACGTCGGGGACGACGGCTCGGCCGACTTCCAGTTCGCCCGCGCGGGGATCGCGAAGATCTCCGTCGACGCGGGGAACGGCGATGACGTCGTGCGCATCGACGAGCGCAACGGCGTCTTCACCGACACCATCGCGACGACGATCGGTGGCGGGAACGGAGACGACAACCTCGTCGGGGGAGCCGGAGCCGGCACGTTGCTTGGCGGCAACGGGAACGACATCCTCGCCGGTGGCTCCGGCGCGGAGACGCTCGAGGGCGGTAACGGCAACGACTCGATCGACGGGAACGGCGGTCGTGACGTCGGGCTGTTGGGCAACGGCGACGACACGTTCGTCTGGGATCCCGGCGACGGGAGCGACATCGTCGAGGGTCAGAACGGCTCCGACACGATGCTCTTCAACGGAGCCAACGGCCCCGAGCAGGTCGACCTGTCGGCGAACGGTGAGCGACTGCGCTTCTTCCGCACCCAGGGCACGATCACGATGGACACCGACGGCGTCGAGACGGTCGACTTCAACGCCCTCGGCGGCGCCGACCTCGTCACCGTCAACGACCTGAGCGGCACCGACGTCAGCAACGTGAACGTCGACCTCGCAGGGGCCCTTGGCGGCGCCACCGGCGACGGAGCGGCCGACCGCGTCGTCGTCAACGCCACGAACAGCAACCGCACGGTCCGCGTCAACGGAGATGCAGGCGCCGTGAAGGTGAGTGGTCTCCCCGCGACCGTCGACGTGCTCCATCCGGAGCTCGCCAACGACCGGCTCGAGATCAACACACCCGGGGGCGGGAACAGAGTGGACGCGGGCGGCTTGGCGGCCGGTGCGATCCAGCTCCTCGTGAACGGCGTTCCACTCCCGTAGAGCGACCAGCTCGGCAGCGGCGGGGCCCTCTTCATTGGGGGCCCCGTCCTTCCGGAGGCACGGGCTCCGTACCCCGGCTGCCGATCCCGCACAGCCGGTCGGACCGAAGGAACGTTCGATCGGTAACCCGGGGAATAGACGCCGGCTCACGGTGTCCTTGTTCTTGAGCAATGCCACCCGAGAAAAGGAGATTCCCGTGTACAAGCGAACGCTGCTCACCATCCTCTCCGTCGTCGCGCTCGCGGCCGTCGTCGCGACGACCGCCAATGCGGCCTACGGGAAGAAGGCTTCGACGACCGCCAACCCGGCGGTGCAGGTGGAGGTCTTCTCACCACGGGAGGGTGACGTCGCCGGGAAGCAGAGCAAGGGCTTCTTCGTCGATCTCGCTCTCCGCTATCCGAGCCTCGCGGCGAGTGGGGCCGACTTCCAGCTGACGGGACCGACAACCCACCAGAACCAGGGTCCCTTCCCCGGCGCCTTCGCGCCCGGCGTGGACGAGAAGGTGCCAGGCCTGATCGTGCTGCTCTCGACCACCACGGTCGGCGCCAAGAACGCTCAGAACCTCGCCAACCTCTTCAACCTGACCGGCTTCACGAACCAGAAGACGAACGAGATCTGGGACACGTGGATCGTCGGAGCCCCGAGCTTCGGCAAGAACGTCCGCTCGGTGCTGCGGGTCGCGGTCGCGGCCGACAAGAACAAGGACGGGATCTACAACGACGCCCCGCCGGTCGTTCCCGACTCCAACCACGACGGCCGCATCAACGCTGCCGACCTCGAGGCCTACGGAGTTGCCTCGAACATCGTCGCCGTGCCGTTCGAGATCCACGACTGAGTCGCACCGCCGCGCATCGGCCCGAGCCCGTCGCTGAACCGGCGGGGGCTCGGCCGAGCGCGGCCTGTCGACTGCTCGCGGCCTCGAGGTCAGACGGTTTACAGAGTCCCGATCCCGTGCGATCTAGGCGTTCCTGCGCTGCAGCGACAGGCCCCGCGGCGTCGGCGCATAGGCTCACGTGGCATGACGACGGACTACTTCGGCGACGAGGTCGCAGAGAGCTATGACGACGACGGTCCGATGTTCAGCCCCGAGGTGCTCGATCGGACGGTCGACTTCCTCGCATCGCTCGCAGGTGACGGCGCGGCACTCGAGTTCGGCATCGGGACCGGTCGGGTGGCCCTCCCGCTCGCGCGGCAAGGCGTCCGCGTGCACGGCATCGACCTCTCGGAGGCGATGGTCGCCAGGATGCGGGAGAAGCCCGGCGCGGAGGAGATCGGCGCGACGATCGGCGACTTCGCGACAACGCACGTCGACGGGACGTTCACGCTGGTCTACCTCGTCTTCAACACGATCTGCAACCTGACCACGCAGGACGAACAGGTCGCATGCTTTCGGAACGCCGCCCATCATCTGGAGTCGGGCGGACGCTTCGTGATCGAGGTCTTCACACCCGATCTGCAGCGCCTCCCGCCGGGCGAGAGGTTCTACCCGTTCACGGTAGGCCCGGAGCACATCGGTCTGGACGAGTACGACGTTGCCGGCCAGGGGCTCGTCTCGCACCACCTCCGGCCGGAGGGAGGCGCGTGGCGCATGTCCTCGATTCCCTTCCGCTACGTGTGGCCGGCCGAGCTCGACCTGATGGCGCGTCTCGCCGGGATGCGGTTACGCGAACGCTGGCAGGACTGGGACCGTTCCCCGTTCACGAGCGAGAGCCGCAAGCACGTGTCGGTCTGGGAGCTCCGGAGTCCCGAGGACGTGAGGCTGGATCTGGACCAGAGCCGATGAGTCCTGGGTCGTCTGCCAGTCTCCCTCGCAGACATACCGCAATCGCCAACAACGGCTCTCGTCTGCAGTACTGACTCCGGGAGGCAGGATGAGGTTTCTTCTCACGTCGGCTGGCATCAAGAACACGAGCATCCGCGACGCGCTGGTCGACCTGCTGGGCAAGCCGATCGCAGAGTCCAGCGCCCTCTGCATCCCGACCGCCGGGTACGGGCACCCTCAGGGCAGTCCTGGTGGGGCATGGCGCTTCATCACCGGTCAGGCCTCCACACCCATGTGCGAGCTGGGTTGGAAGTCCCTTGGAGTGCTGGAGCTGACCGCGCTGCCCAGCGTCGGCGAGGAGCGCTGGGTCCCGTGGGTCCGGGAGGCGGACGTCCTGCTCGTGAACGGCGGGGACGCTCTGTACCTGTGCCACTGGATGCGGCAGTCGGGCCTGGTGGACCTCTTGCCGGCGCTGCGCGAGACGGTCTGGGCGGGGCTGAGCGCCGGGAGCATGGTGCTGACACCCCGTATCGGGGAGGACTTCGTCGGCTGGGAGCCGCCCACGCGCGACGACAGCGCGCTGGGCATCGTCGACTTCTCGATCTTCCCGCACGTGGATCACGAGGACCTGCCGGACAACACCATGGCCAACGCGGAGCGATGGGCGGCCGGGATCCCAAATCCGGCGTATGCGATCGACGATCAGACCGCCATCAAGGTGACCGACGGCACCGTCGAAGTCGTCTCCGAGGGGCACTGGAAGCTGTTCACGCCCAGCCCGTAACGAGCGGGACGGGCCGCTGGGCTGCCCCTGTGTCACAGAGAGGCAACGCCGGGTGTGACGGCGACCCGGCTAGCGTGGTGGGATGCGTGCGCTCCTGACCTGCAGACCGTTGGTGGGTCACTACCGACCGATGCTGCCACTCGCACGCTCCCTCGCCGAAGCGGGACATGACGTGGCATTCGCGTCGAGCGAGCCTGTCGTCGGCGCCGCCGAAATGGAAGGCTTCACGGCGTTTCGCGTCGGGCTCGCCCCGGACACGGTGGAGCCGCTCGCCCGGCGGGTACGGGGTCTTGCTGCCTCGCTTCCTCCTTCGGACGTTCGCCGCTTCGTCTTCACGGAGCTCTTCGTCGGGATCGAGCTGGAGCCACGCGCGAACGACTTGTTCACCGTCATCGAGCAGTGGGCGCCACACGTCGTGGTCCACGACGTCGCGGAATTCGCCGCACCCCTCGTCGCGACCGTAGTCGGCATCCCGTACGTGGAGCACAGCTACGGGCCCGCCGTCCAGGACGACGTGATCCGAGCCGCCGGCCGGGCGGCTGCCCCCTTCTGGGGCTCGCACGACCTTGCGCCGCACCCCCTCGGTGGCTCCTACCGCTACCTGTATCTCGACGTGTGCCCACCCAGCCTCCAGATACCCGGAGCGGTTGCGGGCGCAGTGCAGAGCATCCGCACGGTCGAGACTCAGTCACCGGCCAAGCAGCTCCCGTGGCTGGACGAGCTGCGTGGGCGGCCGATCGTCTACATCACGCTGGGCACCGTCTACAACCGCAACGTCGACGTGTTCCGGGCGCTGCTCGACGGCCTCCGCGACGAAGCGCTGAACATCGTCGTCACCGTAGGCAGGCAAAACGACCCTGCGATGCTCGGTGACCAGCCGTCGAACATCCACGTGCACCGATACATCGCGCAAGAGCAGCTGCTCCCTCACTGCGCCGCTGTCGTGACGCACGGGGGCGCGGGCTCGACCCTCGGGGCGCTCGCGTTCGGGCTGCCGCTCCTCATCGTCCCGCAGGGCGCCGATCACTTCTACAACGCCGACCGCGTCGTTGCCGCGGGCGCCGCGGTCCGGCTCATGCCCGATCGCCTGACCGCCGAATCAGCTCGCGACGCCATTCGCGTCCTCCTGCACGACGACACGTTCCGAACCGCGGCGCTCCGCATCAAGAACGAGTTCGACACGATGCCCGACCCACAGCAGGCCGTCGAGACGCTCGAACAGCTCGTCGGCCGTGAGCACATGTAACACGGAAGCCGCCCCCACTGACACGACGCCGTCTCGGCGAGCGCGGTCTCAGCGAGAGCGCTTGAGGCAGAGTGCAGCCAGGTCGATCTGGTAGATCGGCTGGAAGACCTGGCAGCCGATGCGGGCGGAGAAGAAGTCTGTCTCTTCCCAGTCGAAGAGCGGTGCCGACGGTGCGGCGTTGCGCAAGAGACCTCTTTCGAGCGCCAGGTACGCGGTGTAGCGCCGGGGGCCGGTGAGCAGGGCCGCAGCCGCGAGCTTGCGGTTGAAGATGGGGTCGTCGAAGTAGGACTTGTTGCTGTTCGCGTCGGCTCTGAGCGAGCGCCCGTCGAAGAGGTAATTGAGGACGTTGGTCGGGTCTGGGTAGACCGGATACCAGACGTCGAGAGCCATGTCGAACGGCTCGCCGCGATTCCCGGTGCGATTGAAGAGCGCGTAGCCGGACATCGCCTTGATCTCGACGCTGATCCCGATCGGCGCAAGCTCGGCCTGGATCAGTTCCGCGATCTCGCGACAGGGGGGTTCGGCGCACGCATAGAGGACGGCGTGACCGGCGTGTCCACGGGCGAGGCGTCGTGCCCGCGCGAGATCCCTCGTGAGCGGATAGACGTGGGTGTTGCGGAAGCCGAGGATGCCCGGCTGGAGGTACTGGTCGGTCGGCGTCGCCAGGGGCCGGTAGACGCGGGCGATCGCCCGACGGTCGACCGCATAGTTGACCGCCTTGCGCAGGGTCGCGTTTGCGAACAACGGTCGGCTTGTGTTCAGGTCGAGGTTCATGAAGCCGAGGAGTGGATTGACGAAGTACCGCTGCCCGCCGGCTCGGGCAGCCGGGCTACCCGAGCCGTAGCGGGCGGCGAGCCCCGCGTGCCGTCCGGGCGGAAGGTCGTCCACGACGCCGAAGTCGGCCGTGCCGTCCTCGATCTCCTTCACGATCTGGGTCGCGCCGATACCGACGCTGTAGTCGATCTCGTCGAGCGCCTGCGGCCGCGAGCCGTGGTAGTTGGGGTTTCGCTTCAGCACGGCGCCCTGACCCGGTGTGTACGACGCGACGTAGTACGGTCCCGCCGAGGACACGTGGTTCACACCCCGAGCCGCGATCGGCGTACCGGGCGGGACGGCGCAGAAGTGCGGCAGCGCGAGCCGCGAGACGATGTCCGGGGAGGGGTGGGTCAGTTGGACAGTGAGCGTGCGGCCGTGCGCGCGGATGCCCGAGATGTGCTTCGCCTTCCCGGCCTCGAAGGCTCGTACGCCGACGATGTCGGTAGCGAAACCCATCGCCGGCGCATACCTGATCTTCGGGCTCAACGCTCGCTCGATCGCGAACTTGAAGGTCTGGGCGGTGACGGGCGCGTTCGACGGCGGCGAGAAGCGGAAGCCGCGCCGGATCGTGAAGGTGTAGGTCTTTCCGTCGGCCGAGCTGACGGGCAGTGCCGACGCTATCTCCGGCTCGGGCCGGGACCCCGCCGGCGCCGGACGGTCCGGGTAGTTGAACAGCCCTGCGCAGGTCGCGTACATGATCGTCCAGGAGGGGACGGTGTTGGCGATTGCGGGATCGAGCGAGTCGAGCCCGTACGCAGAGTCGACACACGCGACATCGCCGGTCCGGACCCCGGGGCAGACGAGCGCCGTCTGGACGGACACCCAGACCCGGCCATCCCCGACGGCGATCGCCTGCGGGCTCCCACCGACCTCGATCGTCTTCACGACCCGGCGGTTTGCGGGATCGATCCGGGACACGGTGCCGTCGCGGCTGTTTGCGACCCATACGCTGCCGAGGCCGACCGCGATGGCGGTGGGTGAGCGACCGACCGGGATCGTCGTCGTGACGGAGTTCGTCGCGGGATCGATCCGGACGACGGCGCCCGCGAGTCGGTCGGCAATCCACACCGCCCCTACACCGACCGCGACGGCGTTCGCTCCGTCTCCGACGGGGATCGACTTGATCACGAGCTTCGTGACGGGATCGATCCGGGCAACGTTGTTGCCTCGCTCGTCACCGACCCACACCCCGCCCGCGCCGAGCGCGACGCTGGTGGGACTGTTCTCGGTGTCGACGGTCGCCGTGCGCGCGTTCCCTCGTGGGTCGAGGCGCTCGAGCGAACCGGCTTCTGCCGCTACCCAGACCGCGCCCGCGTCGGCGGCGACGCTTGCTGACCCCCAGGGATCGCCGTGTAGCACCCGCCGACCCGATCCCGGGACGTCGAAGCGGGGATCGATCTTGATCAGCTCGGGAAAGCCGTCGGGCCGCCTCCGGACGACCCACACCACGTTGCGGCCGATGGCCAGGCTGATCGGCACGCCGCCGACCGGGATGTTCCGTGTCACCTTCCTGCTCGTGAGGTCGACGCGGGACACGCTCTGATCGATGGTGTTCGCAACCCAGAGGCTGCCGTTGCCAACGGCAAGCACGCCCGGCGCGACGCCGACTCCGACCTGGCCTGTGACTCGACTCGAGCCCGGGTCGATGATCGCAACCTCGTTGCCGGTGATGGTCGCCCTCGGCACGGAGTGATCGCTCCAGGCGAAGACCACGGCGGCAGACGCGGTGACGACAGCTGCCGAGACGAGGACGACGACGAGCACTCGCTGGTTACGGAGCATGACCGGCCAGCGCCTCGACCTCGACGGAAGGCCTGCCGCGGGACGCGATCTGTCGGAGGCCGGCGGCTCGATAGCCGGGTCGTGACTGAGTATCGACTGCTCGAGGCGCCGTAACGGCTCGCCCGGCTCGATCCCCAAGTCCTGGGCGAATGTCCGTCGAGCATCCTGGTACACGTCGAGCGCCTCCGCCTGACGGCCGCAGCGGTAGAGGGCGAGCATGAGCTGCCCGCGCAGACGCTCCTGCAATGGGTGCTGAGCGACGAGCGTCTCGAGCTCCCCGACGAGGTCGACGTGCCGGCCGAGCGCCAGGTCGACGTCGATCCGCTCGATCAGGGCGTTCAGGCGCAGCTCCTCGAGCTGGCCGATCTCGTGCTGGGCGAACGCCTCATAGGTGAACTCGGGGAGCGGAGGGCCCCGCCACATCGCGAGCGCTTCGTGCAGCACCATCGACGCACTCTCAGGGTCACCTCCGGCCTGCGCGGTGCGCGCGTCCGCGAGCCGTTGCCTGAACCGGTCGACGTCGAGCTCCCCCGGCCCGACGCGGAGTGCATAACCTCGCGCCAGCGTCTGGAGGCGGTCATCGCCCAAGACGCGGCGCAGCTGGGAGACGTGGTTCTGGATGATCTTCGCCGCCGTCAGTGGCGGCTCCTCGCCCCAGAGCTCGTCGATCAACCTGTCCGTCGCGAGCGGGTCGTTCGGGTGGATCAGCAGAAGCGCGAGCAGCGCCCGCTGCTTGCCGCCGCCGACGGAGGCGGTCTCCCCTCGATCGTCGCGGACCTCGAGCGGACCGAGGATGTGGAAATCCATCTGCCTCGCTGCTGACCGTACCACCCTCAGAGGCAAATCGTGTGCAAATACGAGCCTTGACTGCTGTCGCGTGAGAGGTCGTTACCGCGGAATGACCAACCGCTGACCGGCCTCCGCCACGCTCGTCCTGCCACCGTATCCGCGGTCGGCAGGTCAGAGGAGCGGATCATGACGCATCGCCTGCGCACGAGCGCGGTCGTCGCCCTGGCGGTCGCGGCGACCACAGTCCCGTTCGCTCGCGCGACGGACCTGGAGGCCGGCAACAAGTCGGACTACCCCCAACTCTTCAGCCATGCGGCGGACATCGACGACGGTTACAAGTCGGGGTACCCCCAGCTCCATGCCATCCACACGTACAAGGCAACGAGCTCACCCATACGAAGCGCAGACGGCGGCGCATCCCGCTACTCCCGACTCCACGCAACCCGCCCCTCGGACGTACAAGCCTCACCGATCCAGAGCGCCGACCGCGCCTTCCACTGGAGCGATGCGGCCATCGGCGCTGGAACAGCAGCCCTGGCGATCTTCCTCGCGGCTGCCGGCGCGCTCGCGCTGAGCCGCCGGAGCCGCCTCGCGACGTAGCGGGCTGTGGCGCGATAGGGCCCAGGCCGGCGCGTGTGGTCAACCAGCCGCGTCCACTCTCTCTGTGGCGGTCATGGCCGCTCTGCGCTATTCCTCGTGTGATGAGCGAAGCAGACCAGGTGGGCGACGTCGTCGAACGCGGCCGCGAAGCGGCTGCACGGGGGTCGTGGCGCGAGGCCTACGACCTTCTGAGCAGCGTGGAGTCGGCGGAGCTCTCGCCTGGCGACCTGGAGCTGATCGCCGAGGCGACGTCCTGGACGGGGCCGTCCGACCGGTGCATCGACGCAGCCGAGCGCGCGTTCAACGGCTACCTGAGCCGTGACGACGGCGCGAGTGCCGCGCGCATCGCATTGCGGCTCGCCCGCGGTTACTACCTCCTCTCGGCCGGTTCTGTCGCGGGAGGCTGGGTGAGGCGGGCGGAGCATCTGCTGGAGGATCAGCCCGAGTGCGTCGAGCACGGACAGCTTGCGCGACTGCGCGGCGTGGCCGCAAATGTGCGAGGCGACCTCGGGCAAGCGCAGGAGCAGCTGGGCCGAGCACTCGAGATCGCACGGCGGTTTGGCGACCGGGACCTCGAGGCCCTGACGCTTCACAACCAAGGATCCGTGTGCATCGCCACCGGCGACGTGGACGACGGCTGGGCGCTGATCGACGAGTCGGCAGCGGCCGCCGCAGCCGGAGCCCTGTGGCCGACAGCCACGGGAAGCGTGTATTGCTGGACGATCAGCACGTGCCGCGACCTCCAGGAGGTGCGTCGCGCGGGCGAATGGACAGCTCGCTTCGAGCACTGGTGTGAACGGACATCCCTGCCGGGCGGCTGGCGAGCCGACTGTCGCGTTCACCATGCCGAGGTGCTCCGGTTGAGGGGTCGGTGGGCCGAGGCGGAGACGGAGGCGGAGGCTGCGTGCGAGGACTTTCTCGCATTCAACATGCCCGGAGAGGCCGGACAGGCGAGCGCCGTGCTCGGCGACCTCCGGCTTCGTCGGGGCGACCTGGCGGGCGCCTCGGCGGCATTTCGACGTGCGGTCGAAGCAGGACGAGAGCCGCAACCCGGCCTCGCGCTCCTGCGGATGGCCGAGGGAAAGCCGAACGTCGGACTGGCCGAGCTCACCAGGGTGCTCGCCGATGTCCCCGACGATCGGGTCGAGCGCGCGCGGCTGCTTCCCGCGTTCGTCGAGCTTGCCGTTGCCGCCGAGCGGCTGGAGACCGCACGCGGAGCTGCCGAGGAGCTCGACGCGCTTGCAACGCTGTACGGCTCGGACGCGCTCATCGCGACCGCATGCTGGGCACGAGGATTGGTCGATCTCGCCGACGGGGCTCCGGCCGCCGCGATCTCGCCGCTTCGAGAGTCGGTCCGACGCTGGCATGCCCTCGATGCGCCCTACGAGGCAGCTCGTGCTCGCACCGTCCTCGCCGAGGCGTACCAGGCGACCGAGGAGGAGGACTCGGCCGAGCTCGAGCTCGACGCGGCGCATGCAATCTTCGAGCGCCTCGGGGCCGTTTCCGACGCGCGCCGAGTCACGGATCTCCTTCGAGGCGATCGCGGCGATGCCGTTACCGCGACCTTCATGTTCAGCGACATCTGCGGGTCGACGAATCTCGTCGAGGCGATCGGCGACGCGCCCTGGCTCGACCTCGTCGACTGGCACGACCGCACGCTTCGCGGGCTGTTCCGCGAGCACCGCGGCGAAGAGGTCGACCACGCGGGCGACGGCTTCTTCGTCGCCTTCACAACGGCAGGGTCTGCTCTCGGATGCGCCGTCGCCATCCAGCAGGCACTTGCCGAGCATCGGCGCCAGCACGGGTACGCGCCGCCGGTTCGCATAGGTGTCCACAGCGCATCGGCGATGCAGGTCGACGGCGGCTATCGCGGCAAGGGCATCCATACGGCCGCACGCATCGGAGCCTTGGCGGCGGCGGACGAGGTCGTTTCGAGTCGCGAGGCGGCGGACGTGGCAGGGCTCCGCTTCAGCAACGCGCGGACAGTGGAGCTCAAGGGACTGTTGGATCCGATCGAGCTCGTGACGATCGACTGGGCGTAGAACCAGCCGACGGGCTCTTCGTAGCCCGTGCGATGTGGGACCACGCTCGGTCGGAATTCGGCGGACGAGGGTCGGGAGCCGCACTCGGCCAGATGATTGATGCCACGAGATCGCCGGCTCCGGGAGGCGTGAGCTGGCCGCTCTGGGGCGCGGGAGAGCGAGCGTGTCGACGATCGGTGTGTGAATGTCCCCTCGGGTGCGAGCCTTTGGCATTGGGCTCAGCGTCGACGGGACACATAGAGCGCGGTGCCCCGTCGTCGCTGTCGGTCGGCGCTACGGCCGGATCATCTCGTGGACAGGGAACTCCTTGATGTCGGGTGGCCCCTGCGGTTGGACACCCGCCGCTGCCATTCCTTCCATGATCCGGACCGAGAAGGCGTCGAAGTCCTCGCGGGACTCCCAGAAATCGATGATCCCCCAGCCACCGTCGATCGGCCCCGATGCGTGGAAGAGGAGCCCCTCCGGCGGCGTGCGATCGGGGTTGGCGTGGTCGTGAACCGTGTCGAACTGCTCCTGCGTGACGCCCGGGAGCTTGATGCGGATGCCGATAGCCATCCTCAGCCTCACCTTCGATAGGGAGCCCCGACCCTACGCCCCCCAGAGCGGAGTCGCTCGGATTGGCGATGACGCGCGAGGAGCTGAACATCGCCTACCAGGTGGTGGGTGATGGCCCTGCGGATCTACCGATGATTCCGGGCTGGTTGGCGTACCTCGCGCCGATGGATCTATCCAGAGGGGCTTTGCGGGATGGCGCCGAGCTGCTGCATCATCGCCAGCGCGTCGAAGACACCCCAGTGCTCGTGGGCAAGGCCGTCGTCACCGAACCGGGTGATGTCGATCAGCTGGACGTCGACGCCCTTGCCGGTGGCGGGCATGCCCAGGAACTCGCCCT
Organism: uncultured Actinomycetes bacterium; assembly: GCA_963739405.1. Taxonomy (GTDB): domain Bacteria; phylum Actinomycetota; class Thermoleophilia; order Gaiellales; family Gaiellaceae; genus Gaiella. The sequence continues at coordinate 18,072 of CAVUAH010000017.1, forward strand.
GGTGCGTTCCGGTCGCTCGAACGCGCGCGACCGCCTTGTCACCGCTCACGAGAACGTCCTGCACCTCCATGCGCAGATCGGGAAACGCCGCCCTGTACATGTGGAAGAGCTGCTTGACCCCTTCCTTGCTCGGCTCGAGCCCCGGCATCTCCTCGTGCTCGACGAAGTCCTCCGCGAGGAGCTCGCCAAATCCGTCGATATCTCCCGCGTTGATCAGGTCGTACAGGCGACTCATCGCAACCGCATGATCCATCGGGGCCTCCGTTCAGATTCAGGGTGACGGCGCGTGCGATGCTTTCGAACGAGCCGACGTTCGGCGCTGCCGAGCATGCGCGCGGTCGTTCAGGCCTCGACGAGGATCACGAGCGTCTCCGGGACGACTCCGTCGTGCGCCATGGCTTCGGCGGCCGCCTCCGTCTCCATCGCAGCCATGACGGCGTCCATGTCCGGCACGTCCATCAGCAAGCCGACTCTGGTGGGGTTCTGTGGATCGACGAACGTCCGGATGCCCGTCACGCCGAGAGGCCCGAAGAACTCCTCACGTTTCGCCGACGCGAGCCAGTGGTCCCTGTCCTTGACGTCGTGGTAGCCGATAACGGTAGGCATCGCCGCTCCTTCCGATCAGATGGCTGCACATCTGCGTACAGGCGTTGGACAGCCTATGCCTCCGCGACTCGAACTGCCCCAACGAACGGGAGGACGGGACGCCCGAGCCGTGTCTTCGGGAATGTCTTCCGGGTCAGCGGTGGCGGCGGTACTGCAGCTCGAGGATCCCGCTGCCGGAGGCGGTGCCCGAGACCAGGTCGAGCCGCATGAGCGAGCGCCAGAGGCTGACGCCGCTCCAGACCAGGGCAGGGATGATCGTGGCGGTCTGGTGACCTCGTTGCTCAGCCCGAAGCGGCGCGCGTAGTCTCGAGCTCGAGTCCCTCGATCCGGAGAGGAGGTCATCGAAACCGCACTCACGAACGACGGAGGTTGTCATGAGTACCACCGCTCAGACCGGAACCGACATCCGTTCCTTCCACGTCGACATTCCCGACGAGCGAGCTCACCGAGCTGCGTCGCCGGATCGCCGCGACGCGCTGGCCCAGCAAGGAGCTCATCGAAGACCGGTCGCAGGGCGTGCAGCTTGCGACGATCCAGGAGCTCGCGCGCTACTGGGAGACCGACTACGACTGGCGCAAGGCCGAGGCGAAGCTGAACGCGCTCCCGCAGTTCACGACGGAGATCGACGGCGTGGTGATCCACTTCATCCACGCGACGTCACCCCACGAGAACGCATTGCCGCTGATCATGACCCACGGCTGGCCCGGCTCCGTGATCGAGATGAGCGACTCCGTCGGCCCGCTGACGGACCCGACCGCGCACGGTGGCAGCGCCGAGGATGCCTTCCACCTCGTTCTGCCCTCGCTGCCGGGGTACGGCTTCTCGGGCGAGCCGGTCGAGGTCGGCTGGGACCTCGGCCGGACCGCACGGGCCTGGGCCGAGCTCATGCGCCGACTCGGCTACACCCGCTACGTGGCCCAGGGCGGGGACGTGGGTGCCGGCGTCACGGACGCGATGGGCCGCCAGGCACCCGAGGGCCTGGTCGCCATCCACACGAACCTGCTCGTGCCGGCGCTTGGCGGCACCATGCCGACGAACACCGACGAGGAACGCGCGGCGGCCGCCCAGATCGCCACCTTCCAGCAGTCCGGGAACGGCTACTTCGTCGAGATGGCCACTCGACCGCAGACGATCGGCTACCCCCTGCTCGACTCTCCCGTCGCCCTGGCCGCCTGGATGATCGACCACGACACGGACGCCTACTACAAGATCGCAGGCGCCTTCGTCGATGGGCAGCCCTCGGGCAACCTGACGCGCGACCACATCCTCGACAACATCACGCTGTACTGGTTGACCGGCACCGGCGCCTCCGCGGCCCGGTCGTACTGGGAGGCCTACGGGCCGGACGCGCCGGCCGCCGGTAGCCAGCCGCTGCCGCCACCGCGGATGCCGGTCGGCTTCACAACGTTCCCGGGCGAGATCTGGCGGACGCCGCGCAGCTGGGTCGACGCGAGCTACCCGAACGTCATCTACTACAACGAGGTCGCCAAGGGCGGCCACTTCGCCGCATGGGAAGAGCCGCAGATCTTCTCCGCGGAGCTGCGAGAGGCGTTCAGGTCACTCCGGTGAGCGGGCAGTCGCGAGCGGCGCGCACATTCCGTTGCGCCGCTCGCGGCCTGTCTGCGGCCCGTGCGATGAGTGCTCCCCAGACGTCATCGATCCCAGCGTCGAGGCGATCTTCCATCCGCACGACGCCCTCGCCATCGACGGAATGGAGACTCCCCAGAACGGATGCGTCGCCGGTCATCTGGATCCTCCTCGATCCGCGCCTTCCCGTGGTCTCGGTGAGGCGAAGCGCTCTGCCGCTTCGGCCACCGTCAATGCTCAGACGAAAGAGTCGCGACGAAGTCATCGGACATCGCGTGGACGCTCCACCGACGCGCCGGCAGACGGAGCAGTCGACTGCGCCTGTGCTCGGGAACGTGCCTGGCTCAGCGGTGCCGGCGGTACCGCAGCTCGAGGATCCCGCTGCCGGAGGCGGTGCTGGAGACCAGGTCGAGCCGGTACGACTCGGGGACGCCGTCGAACAGCCGGGTGCCCTCGCCCGCGACGTAGGGGAACAAGCTCACGTGGAGCTCGTCGATCAGGTCGAGCCGCATGAGCGAGCGCCAGAGGCCGACGCCGCCCCAGACCACGATGTGGCCGTCGCCGCCCCGCCTGAGCCTGTCGATCTCCTCTGCCGTGTCACCAGCGGCGATGGTGGTGTTGGCCCAGTCGGCCGTCGTCAGGGTCCGGGAGAAGACGACCTTGCGCCCGGCGTTCAGGATGTCGGCGAACGGGTGGTCGGCGGCCGTTGTCGTCATCGACGCGGCGATGGCCTCGTAGGCGGTGCGGCCCATGATGTGCGCGTACGCGCTCCGGAGAAACTCGAGTTGCGCCGGGTCGTCGGGCTCACGGTTTTCTGGCAGGTCGAAGCAGAACGTCCAAAACTCGGTGCCCTCGTCGGCGAGAAGGCCGTCGAGCGAGTAGTTGAACACCGTCGCTATCAGCTTCCGCATGATCGGACCTCCATTGTCTCGGGTCGCCCGCGAAAGCGTGCCCGCTGGGGGAACGGCGTGTTCCGGGCCGGAGGGCTCGCGTGCCCGCGGCCTGTCGCCAGTTCGTCAGACGACGCTGCCGCCCGGAAGTCATCGGTTTGCCCCGGGGACCGGTCCGTTGCGCTGTGGACCGAGGGCACGGGCCCACGAAGATCCCATCATTCGTATACGCGTCGACCCAGGCCGTGGGATCCGGAGACTCGAAAGCCACCTCGCGACGCGGTTACTCCCGACGTGCGCCATGCGGGCCTGCGGAGCGACGGCTGCAGCAGATGAACATCCCGTCCGGCGGCGTTCACGAGATGACGCCCGAGGCGACCGCGCATCACTTGCCGGACTGAAGCTCCCATGCGGCGATGAGAGCGTCTTCGATGGCATCGGGATTGCCGTTTTCGAGGTCCGCGACAAGCATCATGTGCTTGGCGAAGCGGTCTGGCACCGAGAACGTGTCCGGGAACGAGTGCAGTAGCAGGTCTCGAAAGTCGAACGACGCACGAATCACGATGTGATCGTCATCGAGCTGCCGGGCGACAAGCCGGCCGCGGTATCGCCAGTCGAGCAGGCCGTCACGGCTGCGCTCGGCGACGCCGTCGAGCTGCGCCATGAGGCGGCTGACGTCGGCGCATCTCATTCGAGTCCATTCACCGGAACTCGTCGATGCCGAGGCCGTCTTCGGGCTCCCAACCGTAGGTGGCGTGATAGCCCCAGCAGTCCGGGCGGCTTCCATCGATGTCTGTGACGCCGTAGGCATCGGCGAGCTGGCGAGCGCTGACGATCGTGCCTGCCCATCGCTCGGCGTCTGCGGCCTTGGCGAGTGCAGCAACGCCTCTGGCCACATAGGTCGGCGACTCGGAGATCCCGAAGCCGGGACGCTCGCGGCAGGCGTCCCGCCAGTTCCCCTCGGTAACCCCGAAGTTCTCCAGCATCTTCTCCGAGCGAAGCCAGCCGGGTGTTACGCCGACGGCCGTCACGGGACGGTCCTCGAGCTCGGCGCTCAAGCCCTTGACGATCCGCTCCACGTTGGCCTTGACGAGGTCGTAGTAGAAACCGACGTTCCGCCTGAAATCGGCATTCGCCTGCGAGGTGCCGTCCGTCATCTCGACGACGAGGCAGCGAGTGTCGAAGGCTTCTGCAGTGCGCAGCATGAGCGGGATGGCGGCACGACAGTTGATCAGGTGCGTGTGCACGCCCATCTGCAGCATCCGCAGCCCTCCCGCCCAGTCGTGCTCCCAGAGCGGCTTGTCCCATTCCATGTATCTGTCGCCACCGAAGATGTCGTTGACGAGCACATCGAGCCGCCCATGGTCGCTCTCGATCGCCGTGACGAGCTCCCCAACCGAGGCCGGGTCCTCGTGATCGATCACCAGCGCCGACCCCGCGCCTCCCGCCGCCGCGATCAGATCACCGGTCCCCTCGATCGTCTCGGGCCTGCCGATCTCAGACGGTCCGGTCGTCCGGCTACTGCGACCGGTCGCGTAGACGTAGAAGCCCCCACGGGCGAGCTCGACCGCGATCGCGCGACCGGCGCCGCGCGTCGCGCCGGCAACCATCCCGACTCTCACCACGTCGGTCATAGCAGGCCCAAGTCTTCCACCGTTGCGAGTATTGGCTGCGCCAGCGTCCGGGAACGTCACCCGAGCAGGCTGGCTCGTCGAAGCCCAGACTTCTAGCGAAGAGCGTCCTCGAACCGCGTGTCGTCGCGTACCGCGGCGAAGTCGTCGTCTCTGCGCGCGTCCTCGCGGAACCGCGGGCGCAGCTCGACGGACCGTCGGAGGTGCGCGAACGTCTCGTCGCCGGTGGCGCCCGCGAGCGTCGCGAAGCACGCGTAGTTGTAATGCAAGCCCGCGTGGTCCGGCATGTGCTCGAGACCACCCCGGACCGCCTCGACCGCGTCGGCGTACCGCTGCTCGCTGTAGGCCCTCATGGACTCTCTGTGAAACGGCCACGCCTCACCCCAGTCGACTCCCTCATACGCCTCGCCCGGTGTGGCGCCGACAGCGAGCACAGTCCCGTCCCCGGTCGCCCTCCGCCGCGACTCCGGCCCGACGAACACGAATGTTCCTGCGGGTGCGTCGATCGTCTGGCCGTCGATCTCGAAGGTCGCCTCCCCGTCGAGCACGATGTACAGCTCCTCCTGACCCGACCCGGTCTCGTCGTGCTCGCCGATCAGCACGCCGTCCGCTCCGGGCACGTACGCGTTGATCCCGAATGCCTGGATCCCGAGGTGCTCGCGCACCGGAATATCCCGGTCGCGCCGCTCGATGTCATCGAGGCGCGCGACCCGCCAGGTCGGCCCGTCGTTCATCCGTGTTCACCTCCGATGTGCGCGGAGTCCTTGGGAATCGTCGATCGTACCGCCGTCGGTCCCTCGAGCTCCGAGCACCCGACCAGCGACACGGGCGCCGCTGTGGCCGAATCGACGAGTGTCCGGACTGGGTGTGCGCAGGGAAGCTCTCTCTAGCCGGGGACATCCGGAGCGATCCGAATCAGGCACTTGCCGAGGTTCTCGCCGCGGTACAGCCCCGCGATCGAACCCGGTGCCTGCTCGAGCCCGTCGAGGATGTCCTCTCGATACCGGATCTGTCCGTTGCGCACCCAGCTCTCGAGCTCCCGCAGTGCCTCGGGATAGCGCTGGACATGGTCGAAGATCACAAAGCCCTGCATTCGCGCGCGCTTGACGAGAAGATGACGCTCGACCCGCGGTCCCTGTGGTGGCGGGTCCCAGCTCGCGACGGACGCCGTGCCGCAGATGACCACCCGTGCTCCGACGTTGAGGCGTCGCATGACCGAATCGCTGATCGAGCCGGCTGTGTTGTCGAAATAGACGTCAACGCCTTCGGGGCAGGCAGCATCGAATGCCGCCTCGAGATCATCAGCCTTGTAGTCGACCGCAGCGTCGAAGCGAAAGTCCTCGCGACACAGACGCACCTTGTCGGGCCCGCCGGCAATGCCGACGGTACGGCACCCCTTGATCTTGGCGATCTGGCCGACGCATGACCCGACCGCTCCCGCTGCAGTCGATACGACCACGGTCTCGCCCGCCCTGGGCTGACCTATCTCGAGCAAGGCGAAATACGCCGTCAGGCCATTGAGGCCGAGGACGCCGAGCGACGTGGAGATTGGCAAACCCGAGCCGTCGACCTTGCGCTCGATCGCCTCGGCATCCACCACGGCGAAGTCCTGCCAGCCGAACATGCCGAGCACGCAGTCACCTGCGTGGAAGTCGGCAGTTCGAGACTCTTCGACGCGGCCGACTGCACCCGAGCGCATGACCGCACCAAGCGCTACAGGCTCGGAGTAGTTGGCGACCGCGCTGACCCAACCCCGCATCGCGGGATCCACCGACAAGTAGATGTTGCGCACCAGAACCTGGCCATCCGACGGGTCCGGCACAGGCGCCTCGACGATCTCGAAATGCTCCGCCTGGGGAATGCCCGGACGGCCTCGACTTCAATCTGACCTGCCGGTTCACTCGTCGATGCATGCTGGCTGCCGCGGTGCACTCTAGTGCCCGCGTCGTGCCGCGCTTTAACGGCGAGCCCTCCGATCCGAAATCGAGCTCCAGAGCTGCTTGGAGGCCTCTAGCTAGGTGCGCGGGGCGTACTCGACGCTCCCGAACGGCCAGTCGGACGCGAGCCACTCACTCACGACGCGCCAGAGCAGCGTGTCCAGATGCGCGTGGCTCGCCCGGACCCAGGAGAGCGTACGGGCGGCGAAGTCGCCGCCCGGCAGCGGGTAGATGTAGACGCACCCGATCACGTCGCGGCTCGCCGGATCGAGCACCGTGTACGTGAACCCCGTGCGGTTGCGAAAGTCGTCGGCATGTCGCTGCAGGTCTGCCCGGTTCTCGTCCGGCGTCATCTCTCTCGGCCAGCTGCTGTCCTCCCATCCGGGCGTCGCGTGGATGTGCTCCGCCGACGAGGTCCACGCGTCGTAGTCCTGGTCGTTGTGCTCGGGGTCGAGCGGCTCGAGCACGAACTGCGGCGTCTCGAGGCGCCGAGGGACGTCGAAGTCGCGCGGGACGAACTCCTCCACGCGACCGATCGTATGGCCTCGGCTCGAGGGGCGCCGGGCAAGCGAATCGTCACCTGCGCGAGTGTGCGGGAATTCCCCCCGAGCCATGGCCGTGCATCTCGTACGATGGCGGACGAGGATGTCACGTGGCGACGTCTGATCCGATCGCCGAGATCATCGGGGACTACAGAGCCTTCGCGGCGATGCAGCGCGACCGTCTTTCTTCCCTCGGCATCGACATCTCGCCCTACCCGCTCAGCCACCTCGCCGTCCGCGTCGCCGATTGGGACCTGTACGTCCACCAGCGGACGCTGCTCGAGCGCCATGCGACGGCGAACAGCGAGAACCTCTGGAACGGGCGACCGATCTCCCTGATCGTGCTCGCCGAGCCGCTCGATGTCCTCGACGGGACTCCGGTCTCGAACATCGAGCTCATCCCACCCGTGCACCAGCGCGTCTACCGGATGGGCCTCGAGCACCTCGGCGTCGTCGTCGGCGAGGAGATCGACGACTTCTCGCGAGTGCATCGAGCCGTGCTGACCGGACAGCAGTTCCAGAGCCCCGACGTCGAGCCGGTCTACATCCTGTTCGAGGACTTCACCCACGTGAAGTTCTACCGCCGCTCCTTGTACGACGGCATCATCTCCCAGGGAGGGCGCTTCGACGGCTTCAGCCACGTCGATGACTGGGTGCCGCAGCGGCTGGTCACCGCCACCGGCCCGAACCCGCTTCCGCGGTGACGTACGGCTACTGCCGGGCAACAAGACCGCCCGCTGTCCCAGTGATGCTTCTATGTTTGTCAAGTCGGCAGCGGTGAGCCGTTCTCGAGGATCCGGTAGAGGTTGCGGGCGAGGTAGCGCTTGAGGCAGCGGATCGCTTCGCGGCGGCTCTTGCCTTCGTGGATGCGACGCTTGATGTAGGCGATCGTCGGAGCGTGCGTACGGCGTCGGGTGACGAGGATCATGTGTAGGGCTCGGTTGAGCCTGCGGTCGCCGCCACGGTCGAGGCGGTAGCGGACCGTCTGGCCCGATGAGGCGGGGATCGGGGCGCAGCCGGCGAGGCGTGCGAACGCGGCCTCGCTTGTGATCCGGCCGTGGTGCGACCAGGAGATCAGTACCTGTGCGGCTGCGAGCGGACCGACGCCGGGCTGCTCGAGCAGCTGCGGCGCGAGCTTCCGCGTGAGCGTCTCGATCTCTCGTGCGAGCTCGCGTTCCTCAACGGTCAGTGCCTTGACGCGCCGGGCGAGAGCGCGGAGCGCGAGCAGCGTCCCGCGCAGCTCCGGGTCCTGGCGGCTTTCAGGACGGACCGCCGCGAGCCTGCGCAAGAGCTGCGCGCGGGTCAGCGAGCGGAGTTCAGCGCGTAGCGGCTCGGGCGCGGAGACGAGCAAGCCGCGTAACTGGCAGAGCCCGGCCCGCCTGGCTGTCACCGCGCCTTCGCGAGCAGCGCTCAGTGCCCGTAACGCTTCTCGCTCGCCGCCCGCGCGTGGCCGGGCTGGCCGCGTTTGGCCGAGCACGCTACGAGCGGCTCGGATCGCATCGAGCGCGTCGTTCTTGCCGGACTGCCGCTCCCGTCGCATGCGGCCGACCTCGAGCACCCGCTCCTCATGGGCGACGAGGAATCGAGCGAGACCCGCGCCGAACGAGCCAGTACCCTCGACCGCGAAGGCACGCCTGCCGGGAGCATGCTGATTGGCAAGACGAAGCACGCTCGCGTAACCCTCGCCATCTGCCACCGCGGTCGCCTCGAACACCACACCGCCGCTTCGCACGTCGACGACCGCGAGCGCATGCGTGTCGCGGTGCGGGTCAACGCCGATCACGTAGTCCAGCTCATCTGCAAGCATCCGCACTGACCTCCAGCCCAGGTTGGGGATCAACTCCGGTGCCGGTCTGGGGATGAAACCGCGGGCGGCAAGACTGTGACGGGTCACGCCCGCAACGGGCGGACAGGCTTCTGATCAGGCCAGCAAGCGGACGCCAGGTCGGCACCGGCCTCTTCGCTCGGACACATCACTAGAAAGACACCGACAAATCGAGTCATGCGGGAATCGAGTCACGAACAAAGAGCACCGGCGCCACCCTGACAACAGTCCCAGACGGGACACCCGCACACTCACAGTGTTCGGGAATGTCGCCTGGGCCTGGCCACGCGGAGCGACATGCACTCAGGGGAGGTAGGTCGCATACTCCACCCCATGCGCTGCTCGCGGCTCGTCGAGCGAAGACGGTCGATGAGCCGTCGAGAGTGTTGATCCCGAGGCCGGTTCCTCGCGACCGGGGGTTCGTCGAGGGTGAGGACGGCTGCGGGATCGCCTGGTACCGCTACGGAGCAGGCGACCGAGTCGTCGTGTTCTTCCCCACCTGGAACCTCGTCGATGCGCGTGTCGTCGGTCACCAGGTCGAGTTTCTCGCCCGGCAGTGCACGGTCATCACCTACGACGCGCGCGGCAGCGGAGCGAGCGACCGGCCCTCCGACGGCTACACATTCCAAGCTCACGCAGCCGATGGGATCGCTGTGTTCGACGAACTCGGGGTCGAGTGCGCCGGAATCGTCACTGCGTCGATGGGCGTGAACGCGGCCGTCATCGCCCAAGTCGAGCACCCGGGCCGGATCGACCGGCTGGCCGCGATCGCCCCTCATCTCGACGTCCCGGTGCCGGCTGACGAAGATCTGAGCTGGGCGTCACCCGAATCGAACGGAGGACGCAACTGGTTCAGCGACGACGCCTGGCGGAGTGACTGGCCCGGCTTCGCCCGGTTCTTCATGCAAGCATGCTTCACCGAGCCGGGTTCCGCTGCCCTGATCGACGAACTCGTGGAAATCGCGCTCGACGCATCGCCGGAGGCACTCATCACTCAGAGGCAAGAGCTCGACTGGGAACTCGCTCCCAGCTTGCTTCCGAAGGTGACCTGCCCGACCCTCTTCATCCACGGCGACTCCGACATCACGTGGCCCGTCTCGGCTGTCCGGGCCATCGCTGGCCTCGTCTCCGATGTCCGATTCGAAATCCTCCCCGGAGCCGCCCACCGGCCTGACATCCGAGCTCCCGAACGCGTCAACGACACACTCGCCGAATTCCTCCTGAACTGACTTGCCAGGGAACGCGTCGAATAGATCGTCGCATGCGCGAGTGTTCAGGGATGACGCCTGAGCCGACCGTCCAAGATGACACGACGAACAAGAACGACGACTCCGCGGCCGACGGTGTCCAGGGTGATCACGCCGACCAACAAGAGCGCGAGCACCACCAGGGGGTGCGCCGCCCTCCCGGTCGCCGTGAGCGCGTGCGACCAGAATCTCGGCAACGCCGACCATAAGCGCAACGGTGAAGAACACTCGGCCGGGCTGGGAGAGCCGAAGCCGGTGACCGAGCCACCGCGTCCGGCGAAGCCGGTCGTCTTGAGCTTCGAGACCACCGTTCGACGACCTGGATGTCCGGGTGCCGGGTCGACCGAGCTAGGCGTGCGCCGTGACGTGCGCGAGAAGCGCGATGAGAGGTGGCGGAACGCGCTCGAGGTCGACCGCCTCGACGAGGAGCGGTGCGTGCCTGATCTTTCCGGCGCTGCTTCCGAAGAAGCGCCGGAGCTGATCCTCCACGGGGCGGTTATGCCACTGCGGCTGTTTCTGGAACGTGCGGAAGGACGAGAGCTTCCCGCTTCGCTCGAGAACGGCCTCGACGCCTTCGGCGCCGAGGGACCGGATCAGCTCACCCTCGAGATCGGGCCGGCACACGTAGAAGCCGAGCTGCTCGAGCTCCGACGGTGTGCCGGCCGGCCCCATGCCGGCCCGCACCAGGGCGCGCCCGAACGCGCCGACCTCCCCCTCGTCGCAGAGGCCGGCCACGCGAATGTCCGGCGTGAGCTGGCGCAACACCCTGCCGATCGCATGTGCGCCGCCGATCGAGACGAGCTCGACGCGAGCGCGCTCGAGGTCGAGGCCGCAGCGCCGGGCGAGCGTCTCGAGCGCCGCCCTGTCGCTCGGCCCCTCGAGGAGGACGAGCCAGCGGATGTCCGTCGCGAGATCCACGTGCCGGCGACAGTGTTCCACCGGGCCACGGTGGGACTATCCCGTGCCGACGTGTAGGGCGACGACACCGCCTCTCACCGTGCCGGCGTAGAGCGTTCGGCCGGTGGCGTCGATAGCGAGTGACGCGACGTCGAAGACGTCGAGGCCGGCGTTGAACGGCCGCCAGGTACGGCCGGCGTCGGTGCTCCTGAAGATCCCGCTTCCCGACGTGGCCGTGTAGAGCGTCGCCGGTCTGGCCGGATCGACCGCGAGCGCGGTGATCCCCACTGTTCCTGTCCATGACGTGACCTTTCCAGCGGCCGTTGTTCCCTTCAGCGTGATTCGTGGCAGCCCCGTGCTTGCGGGCTGCCAGCCGGCGCCTCCGTCGGTGCTCTTGAAGACGCCCTCTCCGGCCGTCCCGATGTAGATCGAGGCAGGGCTTGTGGGATCGAGCGCGACCGCAGAGACGTCCGGGTCGCGCAGAGTCTCGGTGAGGCGCTGCCAGGTTTGCCCACCGTCCGCGCTCCTGTACAGGCCACGTGCGTTCGAGCCGAGGTTGCCGGCGTACACGAGGTCGGGGTCACCCGGCGAGATCGCGAGCGCTTGGACGTACTCGTTGCCAGGGCCGCTGATTCCCTGCCAGCTGCGCCGGCCGTCGCGGCTGCGGAAGACACCGCGCGACGCGGTGCCTGCATAGGCTCGGTCGCCGGCGAGCGCAAGCGCGAGGACGTTGGCCGTCATGCCCGAGCCGGCGGGTTGCCAGGTGCGGCCGCCGTCTGCGCTCCTGGCGATCCTGTGACTCGGGCGCGACGCCGCGAGGACGGTGGCGGGGTGGTGTGGGTCGAGGGCGACCGCGGTGACGTTCTTCAGCCCGCGCGCGACCGGCAGCCAATGGGCTCCTCCGTCGCTGCTCCTGAAGAGCCCCTGCGGTCCGGCGCCGGCGAAGACTATGTGCGCGTGGTGTGGGTCGATGGCGAGCGACGAGATCGTCGTCAGATCGAGACCGGTGCTCGCCGGGTGCCATCGGGCGGCGCCGTCCGTGCTCTTGAAGACGCCGCGTCCGGGGTAGACGGCGTAGATCGTTCGTGGTGTGCGTGGATCGAGCGCGAGGAACGCGTCGAGGCAACCGGAGACGCGGCCCGCGTTGGCGGCGCGCCATCGCCGGCCGCCGTCACTGCTCTCGAAGACGCCGATACAGCCGACGGTCGCGTAGAGCTTCTGCGAGTCGAACGGGTCGACGGCGAGCGACAACACCTCTCCGTAGTCGCGGTCGCGGCCGTGGCCGCCCATCGCGCGGTTCAGCAACCGCCAGCTGCGCCCGCCGTCCTGGCTCCCGATCACGCCGCCGTCCGTCCCGGCGTAGACGGTCTGCGGGTGGCGTGGGTCGACCATGACCGCAGACGCGGGTTGGCGCGCCAGGCCTCCGCTCGCCGGGCTCCAGCCCGAGCCTCCGTCGCCGCTCCGCAGGATCCCACGGTCGGTTGCCGCATAGACGGTGGTGGACGACGTCGGGTCGAATGCGATCCCGGAGAAGCGGGTTGCGCCGAGACCGCGGTCGGCCGCCTGCCAGCTGCGGCCTCCGTCCGTGCTCCGGAGGAGCCGGTTCGTCGCCCGGCTCGAGCCGGCGGCAATGGCGAAGACGGTCGTGGGGTCGGCGGGGCTGACAGCGACATCCTGGGGGGCTGCGAGGCCGAGGGCGTGCCAACTCCGCCCGCCATCGGTGCTTTTGTGGAGCTCCTGGCGGAACGTCACCCCGCCGTCGACCCACCGCGTGCGTACCGCGTACACCGTTCGCGGCGTGCGCGGGTCGACGGCCAGGGACGTGATCCTGAGCTCCGGCACGCGCAGCGCGCCGTGCCGGACGGCGAGGCCGGCAGGGTGCCAGCTGCGCCCAGCGTTCCGGCTCACGAAAACGCCCGTCGCGGTGCCGAGATAGACGATGCTCGGAGCGCTCGGCGCCACGGCGACCACGTAGGCGGGACCACCGTAGGGCCCACGGGATGGCCCCCAGCGTCCGTCGGCAAGGGACGCGGAGGACGTTGCGCCGCCGGATTGCCCCGCCTCGGCGGACCGCGAGCCGATGGCGCCGCCGCCCGTGTGATCGAAGCCGAAGTAGACGCCGCCCGCAGCCAGTGCGGCGAGCAGGATGCAGGCCCCATAGCGTCGGCGGCGGAGGCGCGCACGACGCCGCGCCTCCTCGATCAACGCCTCGACAAGGGCCTCGAGCTCGTCTCGATCGACGGGGTCGCTCGAACGAGGCGGACGAGGCGGTGCGGTGACGCTCACCCACCTACTCCTGACACAGTTACGCTACTATGACTAGCACCATTCTGGGTGTCAAGATAGATCGGAGCGACCCCACCGACCTCTTCGAGCAGGTCGCCGCAGAGATACGTCGGGCGATCGCCCAGGGCGAGGCGAAGCCGGGTGAGCGCCTCCCCCCGGCGAGGGATCTCGCCGCGATCCTCGGTGTCAACGCCAACACGGTGCTCCGGGCACTCCGGTTGCTGCGCGACGAGGGCCTGCTCGAATTCCGGCGAGGCCGCGGCATCTCGGTCGCCGGGACACCGGAGCGGGGCGCCGTCATCGCTCGCGCGAGAGAGCTCGTCGAGTTCGCGCGCCTCCAGGGCTATCGGGTCGACGAGCTGGTCAGGATCATCGAGGACGTCGGCTAGCGACGGCACGACTCCCCGGCTTGCCCGGGTGATCTCGATCGGAGCGGTGGTGCCCCCTGATCGCGGCCCGCTTCGTCCCACGGGAATCCGCGTCGGTGTGCGGGCGGTTGGACCCGCAAGTGAGACGGCCACGGGGCGGAGACGAGGCGGGGCTTCAGCCGATGCCCAACGCGACCGCCTGCTCGAGCGACAGCACGCGACCTCGAGCGATCGCAGCTTCGTAGCGTGTTGCCCCGAGATCGGCCGCGAGGCCGTCGACCGTCTCGTCGTGGAGGTCGGCCTCTGCGCCCCGGAGCTCGAGACCCGTCCGCTCGCACTGGGCGTGGGCAGCGCCCAGCAGCGTCGCTGCCGGCTCGGCTTCACCGCGAAGGCGGGCGGCCGCGGCCAGCAGGAGGAGATCCCAGACCACCGTGTGCGTGCTCTCGATGCGAACGGCAAGCTCGAGGCTCTCCCTAGCCGCGCTCTCCGCCTCGGGCCTCCGCTTCCCGCGCAGGAGGGCGTGCGCGAGGTTGTAGAGCGCGACGGCCGTGCCCTCGCCTTCCCCGACAGCGCGCGAGATCGCGAGCGCCTCCTCGAGGAACGGGATCGCACGGTCGAAGTCCCGCTGCCGAAGTGCGAGATCGCCCATGCTGTTGATCGCCATCGCGGCCAAGGATCGGTCGCCGAGCTCGTGGGCGAGCGCAATCGCTTCCTGGAGGTACCGCTCGGCTTCGTCGTACTCGGCACGCTCGACTGCCGCAAGACCGACGGCGTTGAGCGCCAGCGCGAGGTCGCGCGAGTCGCCCACGTCTCTGGCGATCCCGAGGCTCTCCGCGGCAAACGCGCCCAAGCCGTCGACGTCGCCGAGCCTCGTCGCGAAGCGGGCGCCCGCGAGCAGGACCTTCGCGCGCCGGGCCGTCCGTTCGCCGTCACTCGCCAGGACCGCGGCCTCGACCCAGGCCCGACCCTCGGCCAGATGGCCCCTGTCGGCCCAGAACACCGAGGTCAGGCCGACGAGATCGAGCTGCGCATCCCGCCGCCCGCTCGAGGATGCCCAGGTGAGCGCGGCGCGAAAGTTGTCACGCTCGCGGGCGAACCGCTCGAGGAGGTCCGCGTCGGCTCCGTGCGCCGCGTCGAGTTCCGCCGCGAGTGCGAGGACGAGGTCGAGATGACTGTGTCGCACGGAGTCGAGCTCGCCGGACAGGTCGAGCCGCTCCGCCGCGTACTGCCGGATCGTCTCGAGCATCCAGAAGCGCTCATCGGTGAATCGGAGAAGGCTCTTCTCGACGAGCGACTGGAGCGTGTCGAGGTCGGCGCCACAGACCGCCTCGGCCGCCTCGAGCGTGCAGCCGCCGGCGAAGACGGAGAGCCTGGAGAAGAGCTGTCGTTCGTCCTCTGAGAGGAGCTCGTGCGACCATTCGATCGTGGCTCTCAGCGTCCGTTGGCGGGGATCGGAGTCACGGCGGCCTCCTTCGAGCAGGTCGAGTCGTTGCGCGAGGCGCTCGAGGATCTGAGCCGGCGAGAGCGCCCTGCATCGTGCGGCGGCCAGCTCGATCGCAAGGGGCAGCCCGTCGAGCCGCTCACAGAGTGCGGCCGCGAGGTGATACTCGATCTCCAGGTCGGGGGCGACCGCAGCCGAGCGCTGGCGGAGGAGCTCGACGGAGGGCGCCTCGGGGAGGGGCGACAGCGCGAACTCGCGCTCCTGCGCGATTCGGAGCGCCTCTCTGCTCGTGACGAGCACGCGCAGCCGCGGGCACTCGGCAACGAGCCCCGCGAGGTCGACGGCCGCCTCGATCACCTGCTCCAGGTTGTCGAGCACGAGGAGGCACTCGTCGTCGCCGAGGTGCTGCGCGAGCTCGCCGTCGGCGCCGACTGCGTTGGCCACCGTCGGCAGGACGAGAGCCGCGTCACGGAGCGGTGACAGCGGTACGAACCACACGCCGTCGGGGAAGGCATCGGACGCCTGGCCGCCGGCCGCGACAGCGAACCGTGTCTTGCCGACGCCGCCCGGGCCGGTGACCGTGACGATGCGGGCACCGTCGTGCGCCAGTAGCCGCACCACGTCGAGCAGCTCGTCCTCGCGGCCGACGAGGGGGTTGGCGGGAACCGGCAGATTCGACCGATAGAGCGTCCTCAACGGCGGGAACTCGCGGTCGCCGAGCTGGTAGAGGCGGATCGGCGCCGAGAGATCCTTCAGGCGGTGCTCGCCGAGATCGCGCAGCTCGGCATCCACGAGCGGCGCCGTCGACCCGGAGACGAGCACCTGTCCCCCGTGCCCTGCAGCCGCGATCCGCGCGGCTCGATGGACATCCTCTCCGACGTAGCCCTGGTCGGTGACCAACGGCATTCCCGTGTGAACTCCCATCCGCACCCGGACCGGTTCCACCGGCTCACGGGTGATCGCTCGTGCGGCCTCCAGTGCTCCGGGCGCCGTCGGGAACGCGACGAAGAAGGAGTCGCCCTGGGTGTCGACTTCGACACCACCCGCGGGGGCGCAGGCCTCCCGCACCGCCCGCCGGTGCTCGGCGAGCGCTTCCGCGTAGCGCTCGGCGCCGAGCTCCCGGAGCAGCCGCGTCGAGCCCTCGATGTCCGTGAAGAGAAACGTGACGGTCCCCGACGGGAGGCGCGCCCCGTCCCTGCGCAGCGGTGTGGCGAGGCTCGGGTCCTGGGCGAGAACCGCTCGCTCGAGCTCGCGCAGCGCCGGCCCCGGCTCGATTCCCAGCTCGTCGACAAAGGCCCGTCGCGCCTCTGCATAGACGGCGAGCGCCTCCGCCTGTCTCCCCGACCGATAGAGGGCAAGCATCAGCTGCGCATGCACCCGCTCGCGATACGGATGCTCAGCCGCCATCGCCTCGAGCTCGGCGATCAGCTCGCCGTGGCGGCCGAGCGCGAGCTCGGCCTCGATCCGGTCCTCGAGCGCAGCCAGCCGCAGCTCCTCGAGTCGCCCGGCCTCCAGCTGGGCCCAGTCCAGATAGGGGAAGTCCGCCAGTGCGCGGCCCCGCCAGAGCGCAAGGGCGTTCTCGAGGAGGACCTGTGCGTCGTTCGGCCGATCGGCCGCAAGTGCGGCACGACCCTCCGAGACGAGCCGCTCGAACCGGGCCAGGTCGAGTTGGTCGCGCCCGAGGACGAGTGCGTAGCCCGGTCCCTGCTTCTTGATCCTGTCGACCGCCTCGCCCTCACCGCGGGCAAGGAGACGCCGCAGATTGGAGACATAGACCTGCAAGGAACGCCGCGACCGCTCCTCCGCGCCGGGCCCCCAGACCGCCTCGATGAGCTCGTCGCTCGAGACCACCCGACCGCGGCTCACGAGCAACCGGGCCAGGACGGCCCGCTGCTTCACGCCCCCGAGTCGCAGCTCCCCGTCGTCGTCGACGACCCGGAGCGGGCCGAGCACGCCGAACTCGAGCACGCCGTAAGTATCGGTGGCGCCAGGCGCGGTGCCAAGGCTCCCGCTTGAGCGTCTCTTGGCAACCGCTTGAGCACCTGGGCGCACCCTCTCTCGCGTGACCCCGAAACCCGGACCGCGAGGAGGAATTCAGATGAGGCTCACCCACATGCCCACGCTCGTCGTGCTCACCGCCTGCGCACTCGCCACCGCCACGCTGGCCGCGGCAGCCGCACACCGCCCGGGCGAAAACGACGCCGCATCGCTGACGGCGCACGTTCTCCGAAGCGGCGAGCTTTCCGACTTTCGTCCCGACGGCGGCGTCCAGATCGCTCGCAGCCCCGAGCGCTGGTCGGCTCGGATGTCGGCAGACGCCGGGCCCGACGAACCTGCCACGTTGCGGAGGCTTGGATTCGTCGCCGCTGCAACCGTCCACCTCGTCTCACCCGGCCACCACGCCCGGGCGGCCGTCTCGAAGGCGGTCGAGCTCGACAACGACGACCACGCGCGCGGCTATCTGGACGCCCTCGCCGCCCACCTGGCAGATCGGAGTGCCGGGCGCCTCGGCTTGCTCTGCGTGATCGGCCTGCCGAATGCGCGGCAGATCGAGACCTTCTCCCCGTCGGGCGAAACGCTCGACCTGCTCTTCCAGACGGGCCGCTTCGTCCACCTCGTCGCCGTCGGCTACCCCTCCACAGCGACCGCGCGACCGACGATGCGCGACCTCCTGACAGCTGCCCAGGCCCTCGTGCGGCGTGTCGCATGACCTGCGGGCGCCGCGGAGGGGCCGAGACTCGACGGGCCCGTCACCACGGGCCCGTCCTCCCGGAGCCGAACCGGGCCTATGCGTCGGACGGTGCAGATGGAAGACTTGACCGACCTGGATCCGCTACCCCTATCGACCGCCGGGACCGCGTCTCGAGCCGTTACCGACGGGCTCGCCGTGCGCAACCGGGGGCGGCAGACGCCGCCGGACGTGGGACGCCGATGAAGCTCTCCCGAGAAGTCGCGCGATTCAACAAGCGGGTCACCAACCGAATTCAAGGCGTCTACGCCTGGCTCGTCCCGCCCTGGGCGGTGATCCTCCACCGCGGCAGGCGTTCGGGCCGCGAGTACCGCACGCCGCTCTTCGCTTTCCGGCGAGGCCGGACACTCGTGATCGCGCTCCTGTACGGCGAAGAGTCCGACTGGCTCCGGAACCTTCGCCATGAGGGCGGCTACGTGATCCGTCGGGGGCGCACATTCGTCGTCGGGCGGCCCGAGATCGTCGAGACGAGTGCGGCGGGCTCGCTGCTCGCACGCCTGTCGTACCCCGAGCGCGCGTACTGTCGTCTCGCGGAGAAGCTTGCGATCCTCGAGCTGGGAGAGCAGCTGCCCGGGTTCGGGCGGCGCGACCGCGTTACCGAGCCCGGGTGACGCGCTCGACGACCGCGGCCATGAACGGCGTCCGCGCAGAGCGCCAGACGTGCCGGTCCTCGTAGGGCCACGCGTAGATCGGGCTGCCGTCCCGTATCAGCTCGAGCAGCCGCGGTTCGCCGAGCTCCTCCGCAGACCACTCGTAGAGACGCTGGAGTCGGGGCGCGATCACTGCATAGTCGAGCACGCGGCCGAGGCGCTGCTCGTCGGCGACGTACCACTCGGCGCCGCGCACGAGTGGATAGTGGTTCGGGATCACGCGGCGGAGAGAGAGGAACGCGCCCGCCAGGCCGAGTCGGGGGTCGCCGAGCACGCGGCCGGCGAGAGAGAGTCGCCCCAGCGCCACGCCCGGGGCAGCGACGAGGGCGTGCGCGTAGAGGACGCGCGCGAGCGCGACGTTGATGAAGAAGCGCTCCGGAGCGAGCTCGTCCTCGGCGAGTGCTTCGTGCTCGAGGTACCCGCCCACGATGCTCGCGTTGTGAGCCCGATACCAACACGGCGGTGTCGGCGCAGCGATGAACTCGAGCCACAGCCGGACGGCCTGCGACGACGGATCTCCGCGGAACCCGCCGACCAGCGCGAGCGACTCGCATCCGTCCCGTAGGAGACGCTCGTTCATCGCCCGCCACCAGGCGCTGCCCGCCGGCCTTGCGTCGAGCGGATCGAGGAGGCCGCGCTGGGCCTGCCAGCGCATGAACGACAGCGCCGCCCGCCGGAAGGGCACGTGTCGGGGTGCGCGGCCCGTCGGACCGTGGTACGTCCGTGTGAGCAGCGCAAGACGCGCCCTCGGATCGTCGCGCGCCGCGGCGACCTGCCCTTCGGCCCACGCGAGAGCGTCGCGATCGTCCACCGGGCAAGACTTCCAGACCCGCTGTCGAGCGCAAGTGGCCCGCCGGGCGAGACTCGTTGCCGAGGCCTGCCGTCGAATACCCTCGTGCGGCATGGCCCACCTGGAATTCGGTGTCCACCTTCCGCTGATCTCGTTCAGGGGCGAGCAGCGCTCGCTGGACGACCTCATCGCGGTCACGAGAGCCGCGGACGACCTCGGGTACACCCACATCTGCGCGAACGACCATCTCGTGTTCTCGCGCCCGTGGCTCGATGGGCCGACGGCACTGGCAGCCGTGCTCGCCCACAGCGGCCGGATGACGGTCGCGACGACCGTCGCCGTGCCCGTCCTCCGTGGACCGGCGGCGACGGCGAAGATCCTCGCTGCGATCGATCTGCTGTCGGGCGGCCGGCTGCTGGTCGGGCTCGGTCCCGGCTCATCGGCTCGCGATTACGAGCTGCGTCGGCGTGAGCTTCGAGGAGCGCTGGAAGCGCCTCGACGAGGCGGTGCAGGCCCTGCGTGCGTACTGGCGAGCCGACGACGTCGCGTTCGAGGGCATGTTCTACTCCACCGCGGGCTTCACGCTCGAGCCGACGCCCGCTCAACGATCCGGCCCACCGATCTGGATCGGAAGCTGGGGATCGCCTGCCGGGCTGAGACGCGTTGCGCGCCTTGCCGACGGCTGGCTGGCCTCCGGCTACAACACGACCCCGGAGCTGTTCGCCCGGGCCTGGTCGGACGTCCAGGCGGAGCTGGTCGCTCGCGGGCGCGACGTGGCGCGATTCCCGAACGGCATCGCAACGATGTGGTGCTACGTCACCGAGGACAGGGGACGTGCAGACGCGATGCTCGCGGACGTACTCGCGCCCTTGCTCGGTCGCCCCGTGGAGCGGCTGCGCGAGCTGCTCCCGATCGGCCCAGCCGAGGAGTCCGCGACGAAGCTCCTGGCGTACGAGCAGGCCGGCGCGCAACGGATCTTCCTGTGGCCGCTCGCCGACGAGCGGGCCCAGCTCGAGCTGTTCCGAGAACGCGTCGTGCCGCTGATCGACGCGACCCTGACGTAGGGTTCGCGCATGGACGGGGAGCGCATCCGGCACACGGTCACCTTCACGCTCGTCCATCCGGAAGGATCGGAGGGCGAGCGCGACTTCCTCGACGCGGCCGGGAGGCTCGGATCGATTCCCGGGGTCGAGATGTTCGAGCTGCTGTCCGAGGTCAGCCCGAAGAACGGCTACAGGTTCGGGATCTCGATGGAGTTCGCGGACGGCGCCGCCTACGCGAGCTACAACGAGCACCCGGACCACGTCCGCTTCGTGCAGGATCGCTGGCTACACGAGGTGAGCGAGTTCCTCGAAGTGGATTACGCCGCGCTGTAGCCCGGGCCCAGGCGAGCGCGTCGCGTTCCGCCTGGGCTGCGTTTCTCGGCGACCCCGATCGTGCCGATCGAGGAGTCGTCGGCGATCGCCGGAGAGGCCGTCGTCTTCCGCGACTCGGTGGGCTGAGCCGAAGCCTCACGCTTCCGGGCGCACGTCGGTCGTCTGACACAGCGATGAGGCGCCGGAGCACGTGCTCGTGACGGGTCGGCGCTGGATGGCCCTGTGCTTCGCGCTCGGATCGACCTGCTTCCTGGTCGGCCCGTTCCCCGGGTTCGTGCAACTGGTCGGCGAGTCGGCCGACGCCGTCACGTTCTTCGTCGGCTCGATCCTCTTCACGGCGGGTGGGGCGCTGCAGACGTGGCTGGCATGGGCCGGATGGCGGTCGGGCGAGGTCGGCGGGCGCGCGGCGTGGTGGTCAGCGGTCGTCCAGTCCGCGGGGACGCTGTTCTTCAACGTCACGACGTACCAGGCGATGCATGTCGCCCTGACGAGCGCCGACTACGACAGGCTCGTCTGGCGACCCGACTGGCGCGGCTCGATCTGCTTCCTCGTCTCGGGCGCGATCGCCTACCGCGCCTCCCCGCGCTCCGGATGGCACGGCTGGCTGCCTGCACGGGCGGCTGCAGGATGGTGGCAGCCGGCCGTCAACCTGCTCGGCTGCGTCTTCTTCGGCATCTCCGCCGTCGCAGGCTTCGTCGTGCCCTCGACCGGCTCGATCATCGACCTCGCCGCTGCCAACTGGAACACGTCGTTGGGCGCCGCCTGCTTCCTCGTCTGCGCTCTCGACACACTGCACACCGGTCGCGCCTCGAAGATGCCGTTGCGCCGTGAGCTGCTCGAGCTCGAGCACGAGCTGGAGCGAGACGTCCGGCGTCTCGCCTGAGAAAGCGCCCACGCGGTCGACTCTCAGCGGTGCTCCGGGTTGGGGAGTTCGAAGCGGCACCCTGCGTCCCAGAGCGAGCGCTGGTTGGCGTGGCCTCCCGCCTCGCGCAGGAGGCGGTTGTGCGGGCCACCGTAGTCGGGGTCGAAGAGTTGGGCACGGGATGGAAGCCGCGAAAGCGGTGGGGTGTGTGCGGGTCTCGAGGGTCGGCCCCCGGCGAGGCGAAGCTTCATTTCGGAGGCCTTCAGCGGGAGCAGATCGAGGCTGTGGCGAGGCGTGAGGGCAAGTCGATGTCGTCGAGGCGATGCAGGAGCTCGACGCTGCGGGCGGCGACGCGTCGAGGCCCGGCTGGAACAGCGCGATGGAGATGGTCGCGCGCGGCGAGGTGAGGATCGCCGCGAGAGGAGGAGCGTCCAGCTGCCAAGAGAGCGGCCGGCGGCACATGCATCGTCAGTCGTCCGATTCGGAGCCGGCGGAGCCGTCGTCGCCCCCCGTCGTCTGGGCGGGCGCGGTCGACGTCGTGGTGATCGTGGTACGCGGGCTCAGCCTTCCGGCGGGCTGGGGCTCACGACTTGCGTACCCGAGCAGCACGAGGTTCACGCCGGTCGCGGCGGCGACAAGCAACGCCGCAGCGGCGGCGATGAGAAGCACCCGTGCCGGCCGGCCATGCATCGTCAGGCGGCGAGGAGCTCCGGGGCGAGCTCGCGGCGGAACGAACCGACCTGCTGGGGGCGGTTCACGAGCAACGCAGCAACGAGCCTCCCGTCCTGCGCGAGATACCGAGCCGCGAGCGAGGTCTCATCTCCATCGAGGACGATTCGCTCCCATGCCTCGGCGAAGCCTACGCGCTGAAGCCTGAGGCCGAACTGGTCGGACCAGAAGTAGGGCGTCGCCGTGGCCCCCGGCTCCCCGCCGAGGATGGCGCGGGCGACCACGGCCGCCTGCCCGGCGGCGCTCGTCCAGTGTTCGAAACGCACATGGCGCGAATCCGTGGTGCTCCACGAGGCAGCGACGTCACCACAGGCGTAGACGTTCGGAAGCCGCGTGCGGCCGCCTTCGTCCGTCTCGATCGGGCCGGGGCCCCCCAGCAGGAGCTCACCGGCGGGTTCGGCGCCCACGGCGACGAGGACGAGGTCGCGCTCGAGCTCCGTCCCGTCCGAGAGGCGGAGACCGCGGAGCGTTCCGTCGCTCCCGCGGAGGACCCTTTCGACGCCGGCCCCGAGCCTGAGGTCGACACCATGCTCCCGGTAGCG
>CAVUAH010000018.1:0-196862 GCA_963739405.1 uncultured Actinomycetes bacterium
GCTAGCCGCGCCCGGTGCTCACCTCGAGACGTGTCGCCTCTATCGCGCCGGCGATCGTCGACGAAGAGGGATTGGCTGCGACCGCACCTGACGCGCAGCCGATCTCAGGCGCTTCCCGCACGCCGTTCGGGCAACGGCACGGAAGCGAGCAGCTGCCGACATCGCTCGGCTGCGACGAGGTTCCCCTTCTCGTCGTGGAGCGCGAGCGCTTCCGCGAGGGCGGCCGCGGCGCCGGCGCTGTCTCCGTGCGCGCGGAGCACCTCGGCGAGGTCGACGAGGATTTCGGCGTGGGCCGTGATGTCGTCGTTTCCCGCCATGAACTCGGCGGCTTCACGGGCGACCGCAACGGCCTCCGCCCTCCGCCCGCTGAGCGCGAGTATCCGCGCGTGGGCGGCCTTCCACTTCGGCGCGTCGCCGTACAGCTCCCGCGACAGCTCGAGCTCGGCGAGCGCGTCGGCGTCTCGGCCGAGCTCGACGAGGACGTGGGCGAGCCGGGTGCGGTAGAGGGCCACGTAGCGCGTCGCGCCCATCTCCGTCGCGACGGACACCGCAGCGCGGAGCTCCTGCTCGGCGGCGCCGGGGTCCCCCGCGAGCATCTCCAGCTCCGATCCCGCCATGTGCGCCTCCGCGAGCCCATAGGCGATGCCGAGGTCACGGCAGATCGACTTCGAGCGCTCGAGGTCGTCGCGCGCCTCGTCGAAGCGACCGAGCCGGGCAAGGATGTACGGGCCGCCGAGGAGCGCATCGGCCTCGACAGCCGGAAGCCCCCGTTCGCGCGCCCACGCGAGCTCCTCCTCCAGGAACGGGAGAACCTCTCCACGGGTGTGCGCCCGAAGAGCATGGCGCCGCCGACCTCGTTCCACGCCTCGATCTGCCGCCGCACGTCGCCGGAGGCGATCGCGTGCACTCGGGCCCGCTGCAGCGCGACGAGCTGCGCGCCGCGATCACGCGCTTCCAGCTCGGCGAGCCCCATGAGCTGCCATGCGTCGGCGAGGTCGGCGTCGCTGCCGAGCTGCTCGAAGACGGCGATGGCTCGACGTGCAACCTGCCGGTTGGACTCCGGCACCGACATCGCCTGCATGTACGCAAGGCGGGCGCTCTCGATCCGGGCGCGCAGCTCGGTGGGCTCGTCGCCGTCACGCCTCGCCTGGTCGATCGCCTCGTCGAGGGCATCGGCGGCGGCGGCGAGTGCCCCCGTGCCGCGCCGCGCCCGGCCGAGGTCCGTGAGGAACGCTGTCCGTTCCGCCGGCTCGACCGCCAGCAGGCGGCAGGCCCGTTCGAGAAGCGTCGCTGCGGCTGCGGACTCGTCGCGATCGAGCGCACGCCGACCCGCCCGACCGAGGAGCGCCCCTCCCCTGAGCGCGACGGCATGGGAGTCGTCGTCGACGCGGCCGAGACCGACCCTGCTCAGGTACGCCTGCTCGAGGTGGTAGCCCACGATCTCGTCCTGCCCGGCCAACGGCGTGCCGGGACGCGCCTCGAGCCACGCAGCGAGCCTCGCGTGGAGGTCGGCACGAAGCGCCTTCGGCATGCGATGCGTAGGCGACATCCCGGACGAGCACGTGGCTGAAGCGGAAGCCGTCGTCGCCCTCGAAGAGCGACCGATCGGGCCGCAGAAGCTCCTTCCGGGTGAGCGCCAGCAGCGCGCCCCCGAGCCCGTCCGCACCCTCGGGCAGCAGCTCTGCCACGGCGGCTCGGTGGAACAGGCGGCCCTCGACAGAGGCACGTTGCAGCACGGCACGCTCGCCCGGCTCGAGACGGTCGATCCGCGCTGCCAGGAGCGCATGGATGCTCCCAGGCACGGCCGCGTCGGCCGTGTCCGGGTCGTCGGCGACCATCGCCACCATCTGCTCCACGAACAGCGGATTGCCATCGGCGGCGGCGACGATCCGATCGCGAAGTGCCGGAGAGAAGGGGGCATCGGGAGCGAGCACCTCGACGAGCCCTGCGGACTCGGCGGCGCTCAACGGAGCGAGCGTGACCAGGCTCGCATTCGGCCGCGGCGCCGCCCACGAAGGACGCGAGTCGAAGACGTCCGGCCGCGCCAGGCAGAGGAGCAGGATCGGGGCGCCGCTCGAGAACCCGAGCATGTACTCGAGCAGGTCGAGCAGCGCCGGCTCCGCCCAGTGGATGTCGTCGACGGCGACGACGAGCGGTCGCGAGGAGGACAATGCCTCGAACAGCCGCCTGAAGGCCCACGCCGTCTCCTCGGGGCCTCCCGGCTCGTCGTTCGCGCCGATCGCGCCCAGCACGAGGCGTGTGGCGACCTCCCCGCGCTCGACGTCCGCGAGGAGCTCTGTGAGGCCGCGCTCGGGGTCAGGCCCGGCAACGTCGCGCACGACCTCGGCGAGCGGCAGGTACGTGATCCCGTCGCCGTAGGCGACGCAGCGGCCGACGACCACGCGCGCTTCCTTCTCGAACGAGCGCAGCGCCTCCCGGGCGATCCGCGACTTGCCGATCCCGGGTGGCCCGACGATCGTGGCGAGCGTGCAGGTCGAGTCCTTCACGGCGGTGTCGAACGCGTGGCGGAGCTCGGCGAGCTCCCGCCCGCGACCGACGAACGGTGTGTGGATCGGGCGCGTGAAGGCCGGGACGTCCGGACGGAGACCGAGGACACGCCACGCCGCGAGCGGCCGGCTCTTGCCCTTCGCCTCGACAGGCGCCGCCGCCTCGGCGACAACGACGTCCCGCACGAGGCGATGCGTCTCCTCGCCGACCAGCACCTCTCCTTCGCCGGCCGCCTGCTCGAGGCGTGCGGCCACGTTGACCGCGTCGCCCGTCGCGAGCTTCTGGGCGGTCATCGCGTTTCCGACGATCACCTCGCCGGTGTTGACGCCCGTTCGCGTCGCGAGGCGGACGCCGTACTCGCGGGCGAGATCGTCGTTGACGCGGTCGAGGGCCTCCCGCATCTCGCACGCCGCACGCACCGCGCGGAGCGCGTCGTCCTCGTGCACGGTCGGGACGCCGAACACCGCCACGACAGCGTCGCCGATGAACTTCTCGACGGTGCCGCCGTGCCGCTCGAGCGCCGCCTGCATCGCGTCGAAATAGCGCCACATCACACGCCGGAGCGCCTCCGCGTCGAGGTGCTCCCCGAGCGCCGTCGAGCCCGCGACGTCGGTGAAGACGACTGTCACGACCTTCCGTGTCTCCTCCTCGGCCGGCCCTCCGTCGAGCTGCGCTCCGCACGCGGAGCAGAAGCGTGCACCGCCGTCGTTCGCCCGCCCGCACGAGCGGCAGATCATCCGCGAGCCGTCTCGGCAGGGTCGAAGGGCAGGGTGAAGCGGAAGGCGCTGCCTCCGCCCTCGACCTGCTCGACCCAGATGCGCCCGCCGTGGGACTCGACGATCCGCCTGCAGACGGCGAGGCCGATGCCGCTGCCCTCGACCCGCCGGTCGACGCGCGAGAACATCGCGAAGATACGGCGTCCGTCGTCCCGGCTCACGCCGATGCCGTTGTCCCGCACGGTGACGATCCACTCCCCGGGGCCGCCGTCCGCGGCAACCTCGACGCGGGGCGGATCCTCCGACCGGAACTTGAGCGCGTTCACGACGAGGTTCTGCAGCACCCGCCGCAGCTGGCGGGAGTCGGCGCGCACCTCCGGCAGCTCGCCGACGACGAGCGTGCCACCGGTTTCTACGAGCCGTGGCCGGAGGTCGGCTGCGACGTCGGCCATGACGGCGGCCAGCGCCACCCGGTCGACGGTGAGCTCGCCCGAGCGGGCGTAGTCCAGCACGCCGTCGACGAGCTCGCGCGCGCGGTCGGAGGTCGCGCGAAGCTCGTGCAGCACCTCCGGCGCGGGAGGCTCGTCCGGCCGGAGCTCGAGAACCTTGACGAGCATCGCGATCCCGGCGAGCGGCGCGCTCAGGTCGTGGGCCACGACGTCCGCATAGGCGACGAGCTCGGCCTCCATCCGCCGGCTCGCCGTGACGTCGTGGAGGAACACGATCACCCCGTCGCCGAGCCTCGCCGCACGATGGAGGAACGTGCCGAGCATGTAGCCGTCGCCGAAAGGCGTGTCGTACGTCACCTCCCCGACGATCGGCTCGCCGTTCTCGCACACACGCACGTACTGGGCGAACACCCGGCTCCCGCGCATCTGCGGCAGCGCCTCGAGCAGCGTGTACCGGTCCGGCGTCTCGGCCGGTAGCCGGAAGCCCCGCAGCATGGCGGGGTTGCCGTAGCCGAACGCGAAGTCGACGACGCACGCGCATCCGGGCCGCGAATCGCCCAGAGGACGCCGACCGGGTCGGGGAACCCGTCGAGGAGCGTCCGGAACCCCTCGGCGCCCCGATCGCCGAGCAGCTCGACCAGCCGGGGATCCTCGCCCCATGGCTCCGGCACGAACTCCGGCGGCGCCCCGTCCACGACGGCAGAATACGAAGCCGTCCGATTCGCAGGGGCAGCGGCACGCCCCGGCAGGATTCGAACGTGCGGCCTCGGCCTCCGCAGGCCTCGGCGTGGAGGGAACCCATGGTTCCCCCACGAGGCCCTCCTTCGAACACCCCGAGATGCGCCCGGCACGATTCGAACGTGCGACCTCTGCCTCCGCAGGGCAGCGCTCTATCCCCTGAGCTACGGGCGCGGGAAGGGTGAGTGTAGCGGCGGGGCAGCAAGCGATACTCGCGCGCATGGCCCGTACCGGCGCGGCCGGGACGCAGCCGCTCCCGGCCGGGCCGGCGAGCCGATCGGCTCAGAGAGGCCGCGCGGCGCGGCCGTCGGGCAGCTCGAGAACCGCGTCTGCCGGAACCTCGCGCCGGACGTACGCGAGAGCGACGGTCCCGTGGGCGGAGTCCGGTGCGGCGCTCGTGACGCGGCCGACGGCCTTGCCGTCGAGGATCAACTCCGAGTCGTACGAGGGAGCGTCGCCGCCGCCGAGCGCGAGCACGCGGAGCCCTCGGTTCGGGTGACCGCGGAAGTGGAGGCGCGCGACCGGCTCCTGGCCCGGGTAGCAGCCCTTGGTGAAGCTGATCGCGCGTGCTTCCAGCCCAGCCTCGGCGGGCATCACCCGATCGTCGAGCTCCCGCCCGAGCCGCGGGGTGCGGGCGAGGATGCGGAGTCGCTCGAGCTCCTGCTCCGAGGCCGGCACGGCGCTCGACGGGGCCTCGGCGTCGAGCAGCTCGACGGCGGGGACGCCGTAGTCGCGGTTCGGCAGCGAGCGTGCGTGCGCCTCGGCCGGCGGCTCCGAAGCGCCGAGCAGGAGGACGGACCGATGCTCCTCGGGCTCGACGACGCACTTCGCCGCGAAGCGCGCGCGCAGCAGGTCACGGAGAAGCCGCTCGCCGGCAGCGGGCTCCGTCAGGAGCAGGAAATCGTCGTCAGCACGGCGCCAGACGACGAGCGGCGCCACGATCCGGGCCTTGGGCGTCAGCAGCAGCGCCTCGCACGACTCCCCGACGCCGAGTGCCTCGACGTCGTTCGAGAGCATCCGATTGAGGTACGACGCGGCCTCGGGACCGCGCACCGCGACGTACGACCGGGGGAGCGGCGCAGCCTGTAACGTCGTCACGGCCATCGAGACGAGGGTACCGAGCGTGTTCAGGAGCAGGGCGGAGCGAAAGGTTCAGGAGGCGGGATACGACCCGGCCCGGCTCCCCCCGGGTCAGTACCTCACGGAGAAGTGGCCGGTGCTCCACGCGGGCGACGTCCCCTCCTACCCGGCCGACCTCGCAGGGTGGGACTTCCGCGTCCACGGCGAGGTGGAGACGCCGCTGACGCTCTCGTGGGAGGAGCTGAACGACCTGCCGCAGGAGGCGGTGACGGAGGACATCCACTGCGTCACCCGCTGGAGCCGCTTCGACGCCGTGTTCAGCGGCATTCCGTGGTCGGCGATCCGCGAGCTGGTCGGGCCGCGCGAGAGCGCCCACTACGCGATCGCGCACGCGGAGGCGGGCTACACGGCGAATGTCCCCCTGTCCTTCCTCGAGGCGGACGGCGCGCTGCTCGTGACGCATGCCGACGGCGAGCCCCTGACGCGGGACCATGGCTGGCCTCTCCGACTCGTCGTCCCCGGGAAGTACTTCTGGAAGAGCGCGAAGTGGCTCCGCGCGATCGAGCTGCGTGCGACCGACGCGCCCGGATTCTGGGAGCGCTACGGCTACTCGAACGACGCCGATCCGTGGAAGGAGCAGCGCTACGCCTTCTGAGCGGCGAATCACTCGAACGAGGGAGTCAGGCGCAGGACGGGCCGGCCGATCGTGATAGCACCCACCCTCCCCAGCATCACCGAGACGGCCGCTCCCCCAAGCGGCCGTCTCTCTTTTTGTCTCGCGAAGCAGGAATCCGCAGAAGCGGATTCCTGCCGCTGATCCCCGCCTACGGCGGGGCAGACCCCTGAAGGCGTCGGCTATCGCCGCCGCAACACCCCTCGCCCGTCTCGCGAAGCAGGAATCCGCAGAAGCGGATTCCTGCCGCTGATCCCCGCCTACGGCGGGGCAGACCCCTGAAGGCGTCGGCTATCGCCGCCGCAACACCCTCGCCCGTCTCGCGAAGCAGGAATCCGCAGCGCCTCTTCAGGCGGCGGTGACGGGGCCCAGGTGCGCTTCGAGCTCCGTGGTGAGGTCGCCGGCGGTGGTCCCCTCCCGCGGGGCGAGGAAGATCGTGTTGTCGCCCGCGATCGTGCCCGCGATCCCGGGATGCCGTCCCTCGTCGATCGCCTGGGCGAGCGCACTGGCATAGCCCGAGGGCGTCGTGACGACGACGAGCGGGCCCGCTTGCTCGACCTTCGTCGCGTACCGGCGCATCGCGACGCCGATCGAGCGGAGCCGGTCGGCGTCGTCCGTTCCGGGAGCCGCATACACGAGTCGTCCGGAAGGGGCCCGCACCTTCGTCAGGCCCAGGTCGTGGACGTCACGTGAGATGGTCGTCTGGACGGCCTCGTACCCCTCCTCACGGAGCGCGTCGACGAGCTCCGCCTGTGTCGAGATCGCGCGGTCGCGCACGAGGCGAAGGATTGCCTGCTGGCGGACGGCGCCCTTCACGAGAGCACCGTGAGAAGCACCGCGAGCGCCTCGTCCACCTCGGCCTCGGTGATCACGAGCGGCGGCAGCAGGCGCAGCACGTCGCTCCCGGCGGTCAGGGCCAACAGGCCATGCGCGCGGCACTCGTCGACGACCGCTCCGGCATCGCGGTCGAGCACGCCGGCGAGGAGCAGCCCGCGGCCGCGCACCTCGAGCACGCCCGGGAGCTCGGCGAGACCGCGCGCGAGCTGCTCACCGCGGGCGGCGACGTTCTCGAGCAGCTCGTCGTCGATCGCCTCGACCACGGCGCAGGCCGCGGCACACGAGACGGGGTTACCGCCGAAGGTGGAGCCGTGGTCTCCCGGGCCGATCGCGCCCGCGACACCCTCGCGGACGAGGAGCGCACCGATCGGGAGGCCGTTTGCGAGCCCCTTGGCGAGGGTCACGAGGTCGGGCTCGATCCCGAGCTGCTCGTAGGCGAAGAACGTCCCCGTTCGGCCGAGGCCGGCCTGGACCTCGTCGACGCAGAGGAGCGCGCCGACCTCGCGCGCGATCTCGGCCGCCGCGTGGACGAATCGCTCCTCGAGCGGGAGCACGCCGCCCTCGCCGAGCACCGGCTCGAGCATGATCACCGCGAGCTCGCCGCCGGGCGTGACGGCGGCCTCGAGCGACTCGACGTCGTTCGGCCGCGCGAAGGAGATCCCGGGTACGAGAGGCCCAAAGCCCTCCCACTTGGCGGGTTGGCCCGTCGCCGAGAGCGCGCCGAGCGTGCGGCCGTGGAAGCCGCCCTCGAGCGCGACGATCCGCGGACGGCCGGTGGCCTTGCGGGCGACCTTGAGCGCCGCCTCGTTCGCCTCTGCGCCCGAGTTGCAGAAGAACGCCTGGGCGGCGCCGACGCGGTCGGAGAGCAGCCCGGCGAGGCGGAGCATCGGCTCGGTCCAGTAGAGGTTCGACGCGTGCCAGAGCCGGTCCAGCTGCGCGTGCGCGGCGTCGGTGACGGCCGGGTGCCGGTGGCCGAGCCCGACCACGGCGATCCCGCCGCCGAAGTCGAGATACGCCCGTCCCTCGTCGTCCCAGACACGAGCGCCGTCGCCACGAACGATCGTCACGTCTGCGCGCGCGTACGTCGGCAGCACGGCGGCGCGGGACTCGCGCGACGGGCTGTTGCTCACCCCCGTCACGCAGGAACCTCGGTGGCGCCGATCGAGGCCGGGACGCCGCCACGCGCGGCCAGGACCGCGGCGGAGAGCTTCGGCACGATCCCGCCCTCGAAGCGGCCGTCTGCGAGACCCGCCTCCGCCGCGTCGGCCGGGAGGACGGTCGTCAGCTCGCCGTCGAGCAGGACGCCGGGGACGTCGCTGACGAAGATGATCCGCGACGCGCCGAGCCCGACCGCGAGCGCGGCCGCAGCCTCGTCGGCGTTCACGTTCAGCGGGCCTGCCGCGAGCGGCGCAACGACGGGAACGCGTCCGGCGGCGAGCGCCTCGACCACGGCGGGCGGCGCAGACGGCGCCGGGTCGCCCACGAGACCGAGCTCCTCGACGCGCCGAGCCTCTAGACCGATCTCGTCGCCGCTCATCCCGACGGCATTCGGCCCGATGGCCGCACAGAGCTCGGCGTTCACGGCGGCCAGTGCCTCGCGGACGACGTCGAGCACGTCGGGCGTCGTGACGCGCCGGCCGTCGACGAACACCGCTTCGATCCCTCTCCGCTCCAGCTCCGCGGTGATCTGGGGACCTGCGCCGTGGACGACCACCACGGGCCCGTCGACGTCCGCGAGCGCCGCGTTGACGACGGACGCTGCGACCCGGCCGCCGAGCTTCACGACCACGGGCGCCGGGCTCACGTCGTGTACTCCGCGTTCAGCCTGACGTAGTCCGTCGAGAGATCGGAGGCGAGGTACGCCGCCTCGCCGTTCCCGAGACCGAGGTCGAGCTCGATCCGGCACGAAGCCCCACCGAGCTCGGGCACGAGCCCCGTCGGGCCACCCGTCCCGAACACCGTCGTCCCGTCGAACGAGACGGACAGCCGCTCGGGGTCGAGGTGAGCGAACCCGCCGTTCCACGGTGCGGAGCCGGCGGCCGCGAGGACGCGGCCCCAGTTCGGGTCGCGGCCGAAGGCGGCCGTCTTCACGAGCGGCGACGTCGCCACGCGCCGCGCGATCGCATGCGCTTCCTCTGACGAGGAAGCGCCAGAGACGCTGATCTCGAGGACGACCGTCGCTCCCTCCCCGTCGGCGACTATCTGACGAGCGAGGTCCCGGCAGACCTCTTCGAGGCGCGGCGGCGAACTGTTCGTCCAGCGCGGAGTCGCGCTCGGCGATTCCGCGCCGTGCGAGCAGGACGACGGCGTCGTTGGTGCTGCAGTCGCCGTCGACGGAGATGCGGTTGAAGGATCGCTCGACGGCCGGGCGCAGGAAACCGGCGGCCTCTCTCCCCGACGCCAGCGGATGGTCGGTGGTGACGACGGCGAGCATCGTGGCGAGGCTCGGATGGATCATCCCGGCACCCTTGGCCATCCCGCCGACGGTGAAGCCGTCCTCCCGCACGACGGCCGTCTTGGGGCCGTTGTCGGTCGTCAGGATCGCCTGCGCGGCCGCGTCGCCGCCTTCGGGCGCGAGCGCCGCCGCAGCCGTGTCGACCCCCGCGAGGAGCTGCTCCATCGGCAGTCGCGGGCCGATCACTCCGGTCGAGAGGACGACCACCTCCTCCGGCGCGATCCCGAGCCGTTCGGCGACACGCTCGGCGGTGATGCGGGCGTCCTCCTCGCCCGGGAGGCCGGTCGCGGCGTTCGCGACGCCCGCGTTGACGACCACGGCCTGTGGCTCTGCGAGCTCGAGATGCCGCCGCGAGACCGTGACCGGCGCGGCCTGGACGCGGTTGCGCGTCCACATCGCGCAGCCGACAGCGGGCCTGAGCGAGCGGACGAGCGCCACGTCGGGCTTGCCGGACGGCCGGATGCCCGCGGAGACCCCGGCGGCCGCGAAGCCTGCGGCGGCGGTGACCGACATCAGACGAGGACGCCTGCGAGCCGGAGGCCCGCCGTCGGCGCCAGGCCGAACAGGGAGTTGACGTTCTGCACGGCCTGGCCCGCGGCGCCCTTGCCGAGGTTGTCGAGCGCGCAGATGAGGATCGTCCTGTCGGTGTGGCGGTCGTCGAAGACGCCGATCTCCGCGCCGTCGGTCGCCTGGACGCGCGAGAGCTCGGGGGCGACGCCCTCGGGGAGCACGGTCACGACCGGGCTCCCGGAGTAGTGCTCCACGAGCAGCTCGCGCAGGTCCGCGCCGGTCGAGCGGACGTTGCACGTGGCGAGCAGGCCCCGCCGGATCGGCAGGAGATGCGGCGTGAACGAGACCGGGAACCCGAGCAGCTGCGCGATCTCGGCCACGTGCTGGTGCGAGCCGACCTTGTAGGGCGAGACGTTCTCCAGCACGGCGCCCGCGTGCGTGGACGGACGCGGCGAGCGCCCCGCGCCGGTCATCCCCGACATCGCGTCGACGACGACGCTCGCGGGGTCGATCGAGCCCGCGAGCGGGCCGAGGGCGAGCAGCACCGCCGTCGCGTAGCAGCCCGGGTTCGCGATCAACCGGCCGCGCGGCGGCGACAGCTCGGGCAGGCCGTACGACCACTCGCCGAGCTCCCCCGGCCGCGGATGCGTGAACCCGTACCACTCCTCGTACGCCGCCGGGTCGTCGAGCCGGTGCGCCCCGGAAAGATCGACGACGACTCCGCGCGACGGCGGCTCGAGGGCGGCCGCCTCGACGTGGGAGAGGCACAGGAACGTGATGTCGGCCTCGCACGCAAGCGCCGCCTCGTTCGTGATCAGCCGGGGGACGCGCCTTCCGCCGTTGCGGTTGAGGCGCGGGTCGAGCGCCGTCGCGTCCAGACCGGCGAGCGAGTCCGAGCCGACGGCATAGAGCTCGAGGTCGGGATGTCCGAGCACGCGGTCGAGCGTCTCCTGACCGGTGTAACCGGCCGAGCCCACGATGCTGACGTACGGCATCCGCATAGTATGCACAAAGTTGTAGAATTATGCTCGGGTCACGCGGTGAGCCGGCCTTCTTCGGCCGCCTCGCGCTCCACGAGCTCGCTGCGCGGCGCCAGCCGCCTGAACCGGGTGAGCGCTCGCTCCTGGTCGGAGAGGAGGGCCAGCGCGCGTGTCGAGCCGGTGAGACGGGCGTGCCGCTCGAGCAGTTCCACGAGCCGCTCGTGGTCGGGTCGCTCGAGCGGAACGAGGGCCACGAGGTCGCCGTTCACGAGCCGTTCGTCCGGGTCGAGCAGGAACGCCTCGCCGCCGGTCATCCCCGCGCCGAGGTTGCGCCCGTGCTGCCCGAGGACGACGACGGTCCCGCGGGTCATGTACTCGCAGCCGTGATCGCCGACGCCCTCGACCACGGCCACTGCGCCCGAGTTGCGGACGGCGAAGCGCTCGCCGGCCGAGCCGGCGCAGAAGAGCTCCCCGCCGGTCGCACCGTAGAGCACCGTGTTCCCGAGGAGGCATGGGTCGCCGACGTCGTCGCGCGGGGGCGAGACGACGATCCGTCCGCCGGACATAGCCTTGCCGACGTAGTCGTTCGCCTCGCCGACGAGCCTGAGGTCGACGCCGGCAGTGAGGAACGCCCCGAAGCTCTGCCCGGCCGAGCCCTCGAAGCGCGCGCGGACGCGGCCGGCAGGGGCGGCCGACCCCACCGCCTTCGCGATCGCGCCGCCGAGCCGCGCGCCGATCGCGCGGTCGGCGTTGGTGATCTGATACGCCGCTTCGACGAGCCTCGCCCCGGTGATCGCAGCCTTGCCCTGCGCGAGGAGGAGCGCCCCGAGACGGTCGCCCTCGTGCGGTACGGGCTGCCCGACGTAGCGGGCGTGGCCCTGCCCGGTCGAGACCAGGAGCGCGCCGAGGTCGAGCGCGTCTGCCGATGGGTTTCCCGTCCGCCGCTGGCGGAGGAGGTCGACACGTCCGACGGCCTCGTCGAGCGTCCGCAGACCGAGACGGGCGAGATGCTCGCGGACGTCGAGCGCGACGAAGCGCAGATACGCCTCGACCATCTCGGGCGTGCCCGCGAACTTCGCGCGGAGCTCGGGGCGCTGGCTCGCGATCCCCACGGGGCAGGTGTCGAGGTGGCACGACCGCACCATCAGGCACCCCTCGGCGAGCAGGAGCGCCGTGCCGAACGAGAACTCGTCCGCGCCGAGCAGGGCAGCCACGACGACGTCCCGCCCGGTCTTGAAGCCGCCGTCGACCCGCACGCGGACACGGCCGCGGAGCCCGTTCCCGACGAGCGCCTGCTGCGTCTCGGCGAGACCGAGCTCCCAGGGCGCGCCCGCGTGCTTGATGGACGGAAGCGGGCTCGCGCCCGTCCCGCCGTCCGCCCCGGCGACGTGGACGACGTCTGCGTGCGCCTTCGCGACGCCCGCCGCGATCACGCCCACCCCCGCCGATGAGACGAGCTTGACCGAGATGTCGGCGTCGGGGTTGACCTCGCGGAGGTCGAAGACGAGCTGGGCGAGGTCCTCGATCGAGTAGATGTCGTGGTGCGGGGGCGGCGAGATGAGGGACACGCCGGGCGTCGTCGAGCGCAGCCGCGCGATCTCCTCCGTCACCTTGTGCGCCGGGATCTGGCCTCCCTCGCCGGGCTTCGACCCCTGGGCGATCTTGATCTGGAGCTCGTCGGCAGAGGCCGCGTACTCCGCGGTGACGCCGAAGCGGCCGGAGGCGACCTGCTTGATCCTCGAGTTGCGCTCGTCGCGGTAGCGGCCGGGGTCTTCGCCGCCCTCGCCGGAGTTCGACCGGCCGCCGAGCCGGTTCAGCGCGATCGCGATGGTCTCGTGCGCCTCGGCCGACAGCGCCCCGTGCGACATCGCCCCGCCGGAGAACCGACGCACGATCGACTCCGCGGGCTCGACCTCGTCGAGCGGCACCGGCTCGCCCGCGGGCACGAGCTCGAGCAGGTCGCGCGGCTCCATCGGCGCACGGCCGTCGACGAGCTCCACGAAGCGCGTGTAGAGGTCCTGGCGCTCGCCCTTGACCGCCTTCACGAGCGCATGCGCAGCCGTCACGCTCGCCTGGAGCGCCTCGACGACGTCCGGCTCCGTGGCGTGGGGCTCCCCTCCCTTGCGGAACTTGTAGAAGCCGGGGTTCTCGAGCGCCGGCTTCTCGGCCTCGCTCGCGGCGAGCCGGGCGAGCGCATCCCGCTCGAGCCCGTCGAGCGAGATGCCGCCGATCGCCGAAGGCGTCCCGCCGAAGAATCGCCGGCAGAGCCGTCGGTCGAGGCCGACCGCCTCGAACAGCCGGGCGCCCCGGTAGCTCGCGACGTCCGAGATCCCCATCTTCGACATCACCTTGAGGACACCGTCCTCGAGCGCCCCGAGCAGCCGGGCCTGGGCCTCCGGCGGCGTCGGTCGGTCACCGCCGACCTTGTCGGTGTCGGCGAGCCGGGCAACGGTCTCGAGTGCGAGCCTCGGGCAGACGACATCCGCACCGAAGCCCACAAGGGTCGCGACCATGTGCGTATCGCGCGCCTCGTCGCTCGACACGAGCAGCGAGCAGGCCGTGCGCAGGCCGCTCTCGACGAGCCTGCCGTGGGCGGCGGCGACCGCGAGCAGGGACGGCACGGGTGCTCGATCGCCGCCCGCCGCGGCGTCCGTGAGGCAGACGGCGGTCGATCCGGACCCCGCCAGCTCGACCGCGCGGTCGGCGAGGCGCTCGACCGCGGCGGCGAGGCCCTCCTCCGCCGTGAACGTCGCGTCGATCTCGTCGGGCGCGAGGGCGGCAAGGCCGTCGGGCGTGACGAGGAACGTCGGGAGCACGACGAGCGGGGGCAGCGGCCCCTCGGCGTCGAGGGCAGCGCGGGCTCCGACCAGGGTCGCGACCGACATCACGGTGCGCTCGCGATAGTGGTCGATCGCCGGGTTCGTCACCTGCGCGAACCGTTGCCGGAAGTACGACGCGAGTGGGCGGCCGCGACCGGCGAGCGGCGCGATCGGCGCGTCGTCGCCCATCGAGTAGACCGGGTCGGAGCCGGTCTGCGCGATCGGCCGGAGCATCAGCGAGAGCTCCTCGCGCGTGTACCCGTGCAGCACGTGACGGGCGCCGAGATCCACCTTCGGCGCATCGAGCGGCACGCCCTGATCGGCGAACCGCACGCTGTTGTCGACCCACGAGGCATACGGCTTGCGCGACGCGAGCTCCCGCTTGAGCTCGCCGTCGAACAGGAGCCCGCGGTGCGGATCGAGCGAGAGGAGCTGCCCGGGACCGAGCCGCGCGCGCCGGACGGCGACACCCTCGGGAAGCGGGATCGCACCCGCCTCGGAGGACACTGCAACCAGCCCGTCCTCGCACACGGCGACCCGGAGCGGCCGCAGGCCGTTCCGGTCGAGCGCCGCACCGCACACCTCGCCGTCTGCGAACACGAGGCCCGCGGGGCCGTCCCACGGCTCGGCGAGCATCGCGTGGTAGCGGTGCATCGCACGCTCCCGCTCGTCGATGCGCGGGTCGTTCTGCCACGCCGGCGGCACCAGGAGCGTCACCGCCTCCCGCACGTCGAGACCCGCCCGGACCAGAAGCTCGAGCCCGTTGTCGAGGAGCGCGGAGTCCGAGCCGCTGCGATCGAGCGCGGGCGCGAGCTCGGCCTCGAGGCCCCGCGCGCGCTCGCGCGCCTCCATCCACGCGACGTTCCCGTCGATCGTGTTGA
The DNA here is from genome assembly GCA_963739405.1 of uncultured Actinomycetes bacterium. GTDB lineage: Bacteria > Actinomycetota > Thermoleophilia > Gaiellales > Gaiellaceae > Gaiella. Next base: position 14,647 of record CAVUAH010000018.1, read on the forward strand.
TCTCGCCGTTGTGGCAGAGGAAGCGAAACGGCTGTGCGCGCTCCCAGCTCGGATCGGTGTTCGTCGAGAAGCGCTGGTGGAAGATCGCCCACGACGCCGTCCAGTCGGGGTCGGCGAGATCGGGGTAGAAGGTACGGAGCTGCGTCGCGGCGCAGAGCGCCTTGTAGGTCACCGTGCGGAACGACATCGACGCGACGTACACGCCGTCGACCCGCTCGGCGCGCCGCCGCGCGCGGTGGGCGCGGAGCTCGGCATCGGGCTCGGCGCACGGGGCGAGGACGAGCTGCGCGATGCGCGGCATGCTCGCGGTTGCGGTCGACCCGAGCGCGGCGACGTCGGTCGGCACGTCACGCCAGCCGAACGGCTCGAGCCCCTCGGCGCGGCAGGCCTCCTCGACGATGCCCCGAAGCCACGGTTCCCGCAGGAAGCACATGGCGAGACCGGCGCCCTCGATTCCCGTCAGCGAGGAGTGGAGCGGCAGCAGCACCCCGGCGCCGTCACCCGTGACGCCGTCCGCCGCCCACGCGCCGCGATGCGAGACGGCGGCGAGCCCGGCGAGCGCGCGGTCGACGAGCTCGCGCGACGCGCGCCCACGCGCGTCGGCGACGAGGCCGATGCCACAGGCGTCGCGCTCGATGGTCGGGTCGTGGAGTTGATGGCTCACGAGGGGCGGCTCAGCCTTTCGTGGTCGGGTGCGAGGAGGGGTTTCCCGCCGGTGTCTCGGCTGCTAGCTGGCGGGGGCGGGAGAGGGTCGCCGGCTAGCGCCGTTTGGAGGCGATGAACGCAATCGGCGAAATCGGGGCTACGGGAGCCCCGGCAGGGAAGTCACGACGATTCGCCTCGCGCACCATCGATCATCGATGGTAGTCGGCCGGACGGATAGCCGCAAGCTGGACCAACGGCGAATTGACAGCGACCCTGGCTTCCGGCACTCTCCAGTTCAGGATGCTCTGCCACGCCGTATCGGTATGCCCTCTCGTACCGCGCCCCGCGGTCGGCGGCGGCATCGAGCTCATCCTGATTCTCCCCTTCTAGGGGAGATCGACGCTCACGCGCCGTACCGAGGCGCACACGCCGACCGAGACCCCAGAAGAGGTGCGTCTAGCGGGCGTACCGAGCGAGAGGAGCAGCACCCCGATGACCCTCACTCCCCCGACAACCCGTTCCCCACTGTGACCGGCCGCCGGACGTACGTCGTCGCCTGCCTGGCCGGCCACGGGATCGGGCCCGAGATCACGGCCGCCGCGAGCCGGGCTCTCGCCGGCCTCGCGCGCGAGCACGGCTTTGCCGTCGAGGAGCTGCACCCGCCGTTCGACACCGAAGCGCTGACCCGCTCGGGCCACCCCCTTCCTGCGGCGACCCGCCAGGCGACGCTCGAGCGCGGATGCCGTGCTCGTCGCAGGCGACGCCGCGCCGGCGCTCGAGGGGCTTCGCGCAGCGCTCGACCTGGGCGCACGCGTGACGAGGGTGCTCGACGAAACGGGCGAGGCGACCACCTTCTCCGCCCTCCACGAGGGAGCCGGGCGACTGGACGCTCGACCGGGCGTTCGCGACGGCCCGGAACCGCTCCGGGCGGCTGATGTCGGTCGGGCGTCTCCGAGGCGTGGACGGCTCGGGTCGACCGCCACGCCGATCGTCACCCGGGGGTCGACGGTCGAGCACGTGCCGCTTCCCCGAGGCGCTCCACCGGCTCGCGGCAGGCTCGACCGGCGTGCTCGTGGCGGAGGGCGTCCTCGGCGACGCCGTCGCCGAGGCGCCGAGGCTCGGCGGCCGTCGGCAGGCTCGTCGCGTCCGGCTATCTCTCGCCGACGGGCCCAGCCTCTTCGGCCCGGCACGAGGGGACGGAGAGCGATCTCGCGGGGTACGGCATGGCCGACCCGAGCCCGATGCTGCTCGCGACGGCGCTGCTCCTCTCCGAAGGGCTCGGCCGCGCCGCCGCCGGCGAGGCGCTCGAGGAGGGCCTGACCGCCGCGCTCCGCGCGTCCCGCCGGCCGTCCGACGTCGCCGGGCCCGGCGTCGCGGCGACGACTCGGGAGTTCGTCGACGCCGTGCTCGGCCTCCTGCGCAGCGCCCGTCGCGACACGGAGTTCGCGCTGGGGGTCGGGCCGATGAAGATGACAGGCGGCGACGCGATGCTCCGCTCGCTCGAGGCCGAGGGGGTGGACATGATGTTCGGCATCCCGGGCGGGGCGATCATGCCGACCTACGACGCGATGGCCCGCGGGACGACCGTGCGTCACGTCCTCGCCCGGCACGAGCAGGGCGCCGGGCACATGGCGCAGGGCTACGCGCGGGCGTCGGGCCGGGTCGGCGTCGCGATCGCGACATCCGGTCCGGGCGCGACGAACCTCGTCACGCCGATCGCGGACGCCTGGATGGACTCGACGCCCCTCGTCTGCATCACGGGCCAGGTGCGCTCGAGCCTGATCGGCACGGACGCGTTCCAGGAGTGCGACATCACCGGGATCACGATGCCGATCGTCAAGCACTCGTGGCTCGTCTCCGACGTCCGCGAGATCCCGGCGACGATGAGGGCCGCCTTCCACGTCGCGCGCAGCGGACGGTGCGGGCCGGTGCTCGTCGACGTGCCGCGCGACCTCCAGGAGGCGACGTTCGACTTCTCGTACCCGGACGAGGTCGACCTCCCCGGCTGGCGGCCGCCGTCGAAGGTGCATCCGCTCCAGATCCGCGAGGCTGCGCCGGGCGATCGCGCATGCGCGCAAGCCGGTGCTCTACGTCGGCGGCGGGACGCTCAACGGCGATGCCTGCGCAGAGCTGCTGCGGCTCGCCGAGGGCGGGACCCTCCCGGTCGTGACGACCCTGATGGGCAAGAGCGCATTCCCGGAGACGCACGAGCTCCACTTCGGGTGGCCGGGCATGCACGGGGCGAAGTGGTCGAACCTCGCGATGAACACCTGCGACGTGCTCGTCGCGATCGGCGCGCGGTTCGACGACCGCGTGACGGGCAAGCTCGCCGCCTTCGCGCCCGGCGCGACGGTCGTCCATCTCGACATCGACCCGGCCGAGATCTCGAAGCTCCGCAACGCGGACATCCCGGTCGTCGGGCCGCTCGCGACGGCCGTGCGCGAGCTGGCGGACGCGGTCGCCGCCCAGCGCGCCGAGGGCGCGCCGGTCCCCGAGGCGTGGCTCGACCAGCTCCGAGCGTGGCGCGAGGAGTTCCCGCTCCGGTATACGACGAGCGACGAGTGGCTCAAGCCGCAGCAGGTCGTGCAGACGCTGCAGCGGCTCACCGCCGGCACCGACACGATCGTCACCACCGGGGTCGGCCAGCATCAGATGTGGGCGATGCAGTACGTCGTCTCGGAGCGGCCGCGGAGCTTCATCACCTCGGGCGGCCTCGGGACGATGGGCTACGGCATCCCCGCGGCGATCGGCGCCAAGGCGGCGCGGCCCGAGGCAACCGTCGTCTGCGTCGACGGCGACGGCTGCTTCCAGATGACCGCGCAGGAGCTCGCGACCGCGGTGCTGGAGGACCTGCCGATCGTCGTCGTGCTGGTCAACAACGCCCATCTCGGGATGGTCACGCAGTGGCAGGACATGTTCTTCGACGGACGACGATCGCATGTCCATCTGACCTCCCAGGTGCCCGACTACGCACGGCTCGCCGAGGCGTACGGCGGCGTCGGCATGGTTGCGAGAGACGAGGGGGAGCTCGACGCCGCGCTCGCGGAGGCGCTCGCGTGCGGCCGGACGGCGGTCGTCGACTGTCGCGTCGACCCGGCGGAGCAGGTGTTCCCGATGATCCCGGCCGGTGCCGCGGCGCTCGACATGCTCGAGTACCCGGGGCCGGCACGACCGTGGAGCCCTTAGGCGAGGGCGCTGTGAAGCACACGTTGTCGGTGATCGTCGAAGACAGGCCCGGCGCGCTCACGCGCATCACGACGATGTTCGCGCGGCGCGGGTTCAACATCGAGTCGCTCGCGGTCGGCCCGACCGAGCGGCCCGGGCGTCTCCTGCATCACGCTGCGCGTCGACTGCGCGCAGCACTCGCTCGAGCAGATCGAGAAGCAGATCCACAAGCTCGTCAACGTCCTCCGCGTGACCGAGCTCGTGTCCGGCGAGGCGGTCGAGCGCGAGCTGCTCGTCGTCCGGGTGTCGGCTGCGCCCGAGCAGCGTGCGGAGCTGGTGACGACCGCCGAGGCGCTCGGCGGCAGCCTCCTCGACGTCGGCTCCGACGCTGTCGTGCTCGAGCTGACGGGGACGCCCGGAGGAGCTCGATTCCTTCCACGAGCTCTGCCATCCCTACGGGATCCTCGACCTGGTCCGCACCGGCCGCATCGGCGTGCCCCGCGCCTCGGCGCGCAGGCGTGCTGCGCGACGGCTCGCGGCGATCAACTGATCCGCGGCGAGCTATACCTCGCTCTCCCTCCAGCGAAAGGACATCCGCATGGCAACGATCCTCCGAGACGGCGACCTCTCCCTTCTCGACGGCACCGTCGCAGTCGTCGGGATACGGGAGCCAGGGCCACGCGCACGCCCTCAATCTCCGCGACTCGGGCGTCAGGGTCGTCGTCGGCCTCCGCGAGGGCTCGTCCTCGTGGAGCGAGGCGGAGGGGGCAGGGCTCGAGGTGAGGACGATCCCCGAGGCGGTGCGCGGCGCGCAGCTCGTCTCCCTGCTGCTGCCCGACCAGGTGCAGCCCGCGGTGTACGCGGAGCTCGTGGAGCCGGACCTCGACTCGCGACGCCGCTGTCCTCTTCGCGCACGGGTTCAACGTCCTCTACGGGCGCGTGGCCCCCGCCGCCGGCCACGACGTGATCATGGTCGCGCCGAAGGGCCCCGGGCACGTCGTGCGACGGCTGTTCACGGAAGGGTTCGGGACGCCCGCGCTGATCGCGGTCGAGCAGGACGCGTCCGGCCGCGCCCGCGATCTCGCGCTGGCGTACGCCGTCGGGATCGGCGCAGCGCGCGCGGGGATCCTCGAGACGACGTTCAAGGAGGAGACGGAGACCGACCTGTTCGGCGAGCAGGCCGTCCTCTGCGGCGGGACGACCGAGCTGATCCGCGCGGGTTTCGAGACACTCGTCGCGGCCGGCTACCAGCCCGAGATCGCCTACTACGAGTGCCTCCACGAGCTGAAGCTGATCGTCGACCTCCTCTGGGAGGGCGGCTTCCGGCACATGCGCTGGTCGATCTCCGATACTGCGGAGTTCGGCGACTACGTGAGCGGCCCGCGCGTGATCGACACGCACGTGCGGGAGCAGATGCAGCGCGTTCTCGACGACATCCGCTCGGGCGAGTTCGCGAAGCTCTGGATCGCCGAGATGGAGAGCGGCGAGGCCGGCCTCCGCGGTCACCGGGCCGAGGCGTCGAACCAGCTGATCGAGACGGTCGGCGAGGAGCTGCGCTCGCTCATGCGCCGCGAGGACGCGAGTGCAGTCCGTTGACGTTCCCGTAGCCCTGCTGGGCTACGGGACGGTGGGCGCGGCCGTCCACCGCCTGCTCGCGGAGCAGGGCGACGAGATCGAGCGCGCCACGGGCCACCGGCTGCGGGTCGTCCGGGCGCTCGTCCGAGACCCGGCGCGCGAGCGCGGCTTCGATCCCGGCCCCAGGGTGCTGACGGCCGACGTCGGGGAGATCATCGACGATCCCTCGATCCGCCTCGTCGCCGAGGTGATGGGTGGCGTCGCGCCGGCGGGCGATCACGTCCTCTCGCTGCTCCGGTCGGGCCGCTCGGTGGTGACCGCGAACAAGCAGCTCGTGGCACGCCACGGCGTCGAGCTCTTCGCCGCGGCGGCCGCGGGCGGCGGGCAGCTCCGCTTCGAGGCGTCGGTGTGCGCGGCGATCCCGGTGATCAAGGTGCTGCGCGAGTCGCTCGTCGTCACGAACGTGCATCGCGTCCTCGGGATCGTCAACGGGACGACGAACTTCATGCTCTCGGCGATGAGCGAGGGCCAGTCGTATGCGGAGGCGCTCGAGGAGGCGCAGCGGCTCGGCTACGCCGAGGCCGATCCCTCGGACGACGTCGGCGGGCTCGACGCCGCCGCCAAGATGGCGATCCTCGCCACCGTCGCGTTCGGCTCGCGCGTGCCGCTCGACTGGGTGGGTGTGCAGGGGATCGAGGCCCTCCGCGAGGAGCACGTCGAGGCCGCCCGTGCGCTCGACATGCGCGTCAAGCTCCTCGGGCGCGCGACTCTCGCGCACGACCGGGTGGACGTGCGCGTCGGGCCGGCGTTCGTCGACGCCCACCATCCGCTCGCCACCGTCGACGGCCCGTTCAACGCGGTGATGCTCCAGGGCGACGCGATTCGCGAGATCACGCTGGAAGGCCCGGGCGCAGGCGGGATCGAGACGGCGAGCGCGGTCGTGGCCGATCTCGTCTCGATCGTCGGGACGACGGGAACCGGCTTTCTGCAGGGCGACCCGGTGTGGCGGCAGGTCGAGCGGATGGCCCCGGGCGAGCTTCCGTCGCTCTGGTACCTCCGGCTCGTCGTCGAGGATCGCGCCGGCGTGCTCGCACGGCTCGCACAGGAGCTGGCCGTCGAGGGCATCTCGGTCGCGCGGCTCGTCCAGCAGCCCGCGAACGGCCACGCGGTGCTCCACGTCGTCACGCACGAGGCGGCGGCCGGGCGCGTCGACGCGGCGCTCTCGTCGATCCGCGCGCTCCCGGAGTCGCGCGGCGAGGCCAGCGCCGTCCCGGTCGTCTCGGAGCGCGGCGTCGAGGAGCTCGGCTGGGCATGACGATTCCGGCTGCTGCGCCGGAATCGTCTAGAAGTGCAGCTATGACGTTGCCCCTGATCGAGCGGTTCCGCGACCGGCTGCCGGTCAGCCCGTCGACACCCGTGGTCTCGCTCGGCGAGGGGTCGACACCCTTACTGCGTGCTGACCGACTGGCGGATCCGCAGGAATCCGCGAGCTGTGGCTCAAGTGGGAAGCCTCGAACCCGACCGGCTCGTACAAGGATCGCGGGATGACCGTCGCCGTCTCGAAGGCGCTCGAGGACGGCGCCGAGGCGGTGCTCTGCGCGTCGACCGGGAACACGGCGGGAAGCGCGGCTGCGTACGCCGCGCGCGCCGGGCTGCCCGCGGTCGTCCTCACGCCACGGGGCGCGGTCTCCGGGGCGAAGCTGGCGCAGACGCGCATGCTCGGGGCGACCGTTCTCGAGGTACGGGGTGACTTCGACCAGGCGCTCGCCGCGGCTCAGGTGCTCGCGGCACGCGGGACCCACGTGCTGGTCAACTCGCTCAACCCCAACCGGCGCGAAGGGCAGAAGACCGCAGTGTTCGAGATCGTGGAGGAGCTCGGAGGCGCCCCGGACGCGTTCGTGCTCCCCTACGGCGGGGGCGGCAACACCTCGTCCTACGCCCAGGCGCTCCACGAGCTCGGGCTGGAGGCGCCCATCGTCTCCGTCGAGGCGACACGTCGGCGGCGAGACGCTCGCGACCGCTATCCGGATCGGCGACCCGGCGCACGCCGGCGCGGTCGCAGACTCGGGCGCACGGGTCGTCGCCGCAGACGACGACGAGCTCGTCTCGGCCTGGCGCAGGCTCGCCCAGGAGGAAGGGCTCTTCTGCGAGCCGTCGTCCGCGGCCGGGCTCGTGGCGGTGCTCCGCGGGGACGTGCCGGGCGAGCGGGTCGTGGTCACGATCACGGGCCACGGGCTCAAGGATCCGGCGATCGCCGACCGGCTCGCCCCTCCGCCCGGTCGAGGTCGAGCCGGATCCCGACGCGATCGCCGCAGCCGCACGACGATGATCGTCCGCGCGCCGGCCACCTCGGCAAACGTCGGGCCCGGCTTCGACTGCGCCGCGGTCGCGCTCGACCTGTGGAACGAGCTCGAGCTCACGGACGGCGAGGGCGTCTCCGTCGAGGGCGAGGGAGCGGGTGAGCTCGCCGGAGACGAGACGAACCTCGCGGTCCGGGCGTACGCGCTCCTCGCAGATCCGACCGGCAAGCGGTTCAGCTTCCGGAACCGGATCCCCCTCGAGCGCGGGCTCGGGTCCTCGGCCGCGGCGATCGCGCTCGGCCTCGCCGCCGCACGCCCGGAGGGGAGCCCCGAAGCGCTCCTCGCGGCCGGGCTCACACTCGAGAGCCACGCCGACAACCTCGCGGCGGCGCTCGTCGGCGGGGTCACCCTCACCTGGGAGGGCCGCATCGCGCGGATCGCCGACACGCTCCCGCTCGCACCGGTCGCGCTCGTGCCCCGCGACCGGACGTCCACCGAGGCGTCGCGCCGCTCGCTGCCCGCAGCGGTACCGCACGCCGACGCCGCGGCGAACGCAGCCCGCGCCGCGCTCCTCGCCGCCGGCACCGTCGGCGGCGACGCCGGCCTCTTCGCGGCGGCGCTCGACGACCGGCTGCACGAGCCCTACCGGCCGTCGCCGGCGCTCGAGGACGTCAGGGCCGAGCTGCCGGCCGGGGCCCGCGGGGCGACGCTGTCCGGATCCGGCCCGACCGTGATCGTCTGGGCGGACGACCCGACCGCCTGCGCGGACGACCTGACGCGCCGGTTCCCGCAGCACGACGTGCTGGTGCTCGCCGTCTCGTCGAGAGGAGCGCTGTGAGCCTTCGCCTCGTCGACTGCCGGCCGCGCGCCGCCTACGACACCGGCCACGTCCCCGGGGCCGTCCACCTCGACCCGGAGACACAGCTCTCGACCCCGACCGCGGACCCGTCCGTCGGTGGGCGGCATCCGCTCCCCGATCCGCACGCGCTCGGCGCCGTGCTCTCGGCCGCCGGGATCGGCCCGGACACGTTCGTCCTCGCACTCGACGACGGCACCGGCTGGGCGGCTCGCTGCTGGTGGCTGCTCCGGCATCTCGGGCACGACGCTGCGGGGACGCTCGACATCCGCGCCTATGCGGGACCGCTCGAGACGGTCGAGCCGCGGGTCGAGCGCGCGGCGTTCGTGCCGCACGTCCGCGACGACGACACGATCGACGCCGACGAGATCCGCGAGCGACTGGGTGACCCCTCACTCGTCCTCTTCGACACGCGCTCGCCGGAGCGCTGGCGCGGCGACACCGAGCCGCTCGACCCCGTCGCCGGGCGGATCCCGGGCGCGCGGAACGCGTTCTTCGAGGAGCGCCTCCCGGCAGGCGCGACCGAGCCTTCCGAGATCGCCGTCTACTGCGGGTCGGGCGTGAGCGCGGCCCCCGTCGTCCAGCGGCTCGTACTCGCGGGCCGCGCAGACGTCAGGCTGTACCCCGGTTCGTTCAGCGAGTGGTGCCGCAACCCGTCCAACCCGATCGAGCGAGGAGAGCCCGCGTGACCACCCCCTACGACACACCGTCCGATCCCGCGAAGCGCCAGAGCGCCGCACTCACCGACGGCCCCGACCGTGCGGGCGCGCGCGCCATGCTGAAGGGAACGGGCTTCACCGACGAGGATCTCGCGAAGCCGATCGTCGGCGTGGGCACGACGTGGATCGAGACGATGCCGTGCAACCTCAACCAGCGCGATCTCGCCGTCCACGTCAAGCGCGGCGTCCGCGACGCCGGCGGCACGCCGATGGAGTTCAACACGATTGCCGTGTCGGACGGCGTCTCGATGGGGACCTCGGGCATGCGGGCGTCGCTGATCTCGCGGGAGGTGATCGCCGACTCGATCGAGCTCGTCGCGCGCGGCCACCTGTTCGACGGGCTCGTGATGCTCGTCGCGTGCGACAAGACGAACCCCGGCGCGGCGATGGCGGTCGGGCGGCTCGACATCCCCGCCGTGGTCTCCTACACGGGCTCGATCGCCCCGGGGCTGTATCGGCAGCGCGAGGTCTCTGTCGGCGACGTCTACGAGGGCATCGGCGCACACGCGGCGGGGAGGCTGAGCGACGCCGACCTGCACGAGCTCGAGTCGGTCGCGTGCCCCGGCGCGGGTGCGTGCGGCGGCCAGTTCACGGCCAACACGATGTCGACGATCCTCGACTTCCTCGGGCTGTCCCCGTTCGGGACGAACGGCATCCCCGCGATGCACCGCGCGAAGGAGGAGGCGGCGTACGAGCTCGGTCGGCTCGCCGTCCGCGTCGTTCGCGAGAACCTGACGCCGCGGTCGTTCGTGACCAGGGAGTCGTTCGAGAACGCCGTGGCGTCGGTCGCGGCGACCGGAGGCTCGACCAACGCCGTGCTCCATCTCGTCGCGATCGCCCGGGACTTCGGGATCGACTTCACGATCGACGACTTCGAGCGCATCTCGGCGCGGACACCGATCATCGCGGACATGAAGCCCTGGGGCCGCTGGCACGCGAACGACATGTACGCGGCGGGCGGCGTCGCACTCGTCGCGCGCGAGCTCCGCAAGGCAGGGCTCCTGCACCAGGACGCTCGCACCGTCGACGGCGAGCACGGTGGGCGACCACGCCGAGGCGGCGGTCGAGACGGAAGGACAGACGGTCGTCGTCCCGATCGAGGCGCCGCTCAAGGCGCGCGGCGGGGTCGCGGTGCTGTACGGGAACCTCGCCCCCGAGGGGTGCGCGGTGAAGCTCGCCGGGCACGACCGGACGGTGCATCGCGGGCCCGCGCGGGTGTTCGACTCCGAGGAGGAGTGCTTCGCGGCGGTCAAGGCGGGAGCGATCGTGGCGGGGGACGTCGTCGTGATCCGCTACGAGGGACCGCACGGCGGGCCGGGGATGCGCGAGATGCTGCACGTCACGGGCGCGATCGTCGGCGAGGGCCTGTCGGACTCCGTCGCGCTCATCACGGACGGCCGGTTCTCCGGCGCAACGCACGGGTTCATGGTCGGCCACGTCGCCCCCGAGGCCTCGAAGGGCGGGCCGCTCGCGGCGCTGCGCGAGGGCGACACGGTCGTGATCGACGTCGACCGCCACGTGCTCGAGGTCGAGCTCGACACGGACGAGCTCGCGGCGCGCCTCGCCGGATGGACGGAGCCCGAGCCCCGGCACCGCCGCGGCGCGCTCGCCAACTACGCGACCCTCGTGTCCTCGGCATCGAAGGGAGCCGTGACGTTGTCGCGCTACGAGAGCGCCTGAGCCGCTGCTCGCACGATCGTGCCGAAAGCGTGTCCTGCGTCCACGCCGAGGCGGCCCGGGCCGTGGCGGCGGCTAGAGCTGCCGGAGGAGCTCGAGCATCCCGTCGGTGCCGTCGACGACCACGTCCGCCGCGTCGAGCAGCTCCGGTGGCGCCTCCGGCGATGCGACCGCCACGCGGACGGCGAGTCGAGCTCGTCCAGCCCGTGGAACGCGTCGACGTCCGTCCGGTCGTCCCCGGCATAGAGGGCGCGCCGGGCTCCGGCTCGCTCGACGAGCGTCCGCACCGCGGTGCCCTTGTGCGCCTCGACGGGCGGCCGCACCTCGAGCACCATGCGTCCCCAGCGCGGGACGAAGCCCTCGGCCTCCGCCGACCGGGCGACGCGGGTCAGGTACGCGCGCGCGACGGCCTCGTCGTCGGCACGCCTGAAGTGGAAGGAGACCGAGAGCGGCTTCTGCTCGGCCGGCCAGTCCACGCCCCGCGCGAACTCGGCGATCCGCGAGGCCCAGGCCGCCGCCTCCGGCTCGAGCTCGAGCCCGTGCTCGCCGACGACAGCGACCCCGGCAACACCGATCATCTGCCGCACCTGCTCGCCCGGCCGGCCGCTCACGCACGCGACGAGCGCGTAGCGGCCCGCCAGCCGCGCGAGCTCCCGCCGCGTCTCGTCGGGCACGCGCGCGTCCTCCGGCCGCTCGACGATCGGCGCGAGCGTGCCGTCGACGTCGAGCAGAACGGCCGCCGTCGCAGGCGCGGCTGCGAGGAGGCGTAGCGCGTCGTCGGCCATCGGCGACCCAGGATACGAGCGACGCGCTCCGAACGGCTTCCCATGATCCCTCGGCTCGCACTGATCGGCCTCGTCGCCGGCGTGTTCTCCGCGCTCTTCGGTGTCGGCGGCGGGATCGTGATCGTCCCGCTCCTCGTCGCGCTGGCCGCCTTTCCGCCCCACGCCGCGGCCGCGACCTCGCTCGGCGCGATCCTCGTCACCGCCACCGCCGGCGTCACGCTCTATGCCGTCCACGGTGAGGTTCGCCCCGCGTACGCCGCACTCGTCGGCATCCCTGCGGTGGTCGGGGCGCTCGCGGGCGCGCAGCTGCAGCAGCGCCTCTCCGGGCAGGCGTTGACACTTGCGTTCGCCGGGCTCCTCGCCGCGATCGGGATCTGGCTGCTCGCGGGATGACGGCGTGGACGATCGCGGCGGCGCTCTGCCTCGGTCTCGGGCGCCGGAATGCTGTCCGGCGTCTTCGGCGTCGGGGGCGGGATCCTGTTCGTGCCGACGCTCGTGCTTCTCGGCCTGGGCCAGGTCGAGGCGGCGGCGACGTCGCTGCTCGCGATCGTGCCGACAGCCGCGGTCGGCGTGTGGCGCCAGCGGGCTTACGGCAACCTGCGAGCACGAGCGGCGCTCGTCGTGGGGCTCGCGTCGGTCGCGGGCGCCGTGGTCGGCGTGCAGATCGCGACGCGGATCGACGAGAGCCTGCTGCGACGCCTCTTCGGCGTGCTCCTGCTCGGCGTGGCCGTGCAGCTCGCCGTCCGCGCCGTCCGCCACCACCGGCGCTACCCTGACGCGTCGTGAGGGTCGCTCGCGTCGCAGTCGTACTCGTGCTCGCCGCGGCCGTCGCCGGCATCGCCGCCGCGGCGTCCTCCCCGCAGGCCGACACCCAGACGCGCGCGACCGGGCTGGTCGCCCAGGTGACGGTGCCCGGGCAGCCGGGCGGCGCGACGAGCGAGGTCGCGGCGCCTCCGACCGCGAGCGGCGGCGGGGCGTTCGCCTATCCGGCCGACGGGTCGGTCCTGCGCGTCGGCACCTCGACCGTCACCGCAACGGCGCAGCAGGGCACCTCGTCCTCTGCCGAGGGCGTGGTCGACGCGCTCGCCGTCTCCGTCTTCGGGGGCGAGGTGACCGTGGATCAGATGAATGTCCGGGCGGGCGCGGCCGCCGGTGCCGCAGGTGCCACGGGCGACGTCGGGACGTCCACGATCAACGGCCTGGTCGTGCTCGGTCAGTCGGTCACGCCGAGCGGCAACGTGCAGCTGCCGCTCGCGGACTGGGGCACGCTCGACGTGCTCTCCTCCACCCGCTCGACGTCCGATGCGCCGCGCTCGGCCGACAGCGCCGTCACCGGGCTCCGGATCAGGCTGATCGCCGAGCATGCAGGGCTGCCCGCCGGGACGCAGATGGTCGTGGGTGTCGCGACCGCGCGCGCCGTCGCGCAGGCTGCGCCGACCACACCCCCACCGGCGAACGTCGACGCCGCGCCTCGCACGGCAGCGACTCCGTCGACCCGTCCGGGCGCTCCCCGGACGCCGGTGGCACCGCCCGCCTCGGCGCCGCGCGAGCCCGGCCGCTCGATTCCCGGCGCGCCTCCGGAGGTCGTCCAGGCCGCCCCCGAGGTGACCGCGCGACTCTCCCGCGGGGGCTACGTGTTCCCGGTCTTCGGTCCCGCCGCGTTCGGTAACACGTTCGGCGCCTACCGGGCGGACGTCGCCGGTCAGTGGCACCACGGCGAGGATCTCGTCGCACCGTTCGGCACGCCGCTCCTCGCGGTCGCCGACGGCACCCTGTTCTCGGTCGGCTGGAACGACATCGGCGGCTGGCGCCTCTGGCTACGCGACGACGCGGGCAACGAGTTCTACTACGCCCACCTGAGCGCCTACTCGCCCCTCGCGATCGCGGGGAAGCGCGTCAAGGCGGGCGACGTGCTCGGCTTCGTGGGCACGTCCGGGGACGCCGACGGCGGGGTTCCCCACCTCCACTTCGAGATCCACCCCGTCGACCTCCTTCGCTACGGCTACGACGGTGCCGTGGCGCCCTACCCGTTCCTCGTCGCATGGCAGCGCGCCGAAGACGTGTCCTTCGGATCCGGCCAGACGTACGTCCTCGGCCAGGACGGGCTCGCCGGCCCTCCGGGGGCGCCCGTCGCCGCGGCGCAGTCGGGCGCCGTGCTGCTGTCCGCGGACGACATCTCCACGGAGAGCGGGCTCGTGCCAGGGGCGCTGAAGCGGGCACTCGCCGGCGGCGAGGCCCGCTCCGGCGCAAAGCCCTAGCTCGTTGCCTTCGAGACCTTCTCCTTGACGTCCTTGGCCGAGTCCGCCGCGGCGTCCGCGGCGTCATCGACGGCATCCGAGGCGGCGGACGCTGCGTCGCTCGCCATCGAGTCGAACGTCTCGAGCGGCTGGAGGTCGTCGCTGCCGGCGATCATGTCGAGCAGCTTCTCCCGCGTCTGCGCGCCCGTCCACGGGTTGTAGAGCGCGCCCGCCACGATCCCCGCGAGCAACACCATGTTGCGGCCCTTGTGGCCCTTCTTCGCCTTCTTGCCCTGGAGCGTGTCCTTCGCGCTCATCAGGTCTTCGATCGCCCGGCGCATCTGTTCCTGGGCCTTCTTGTCGGTCGCGAGCGCGCGGGCCGAGGCGCCGACGCCGTTCTTCTGCTTCGTGAGCGGGCCGTACAGCTCCCGCGCCGCTCCGAGCGCGTCCTTCAGGTCGTTCCGAAACTCTTCGTCACGGAGCGCCCGATCGAGGTACGGCTTCACCAGCTCGAGCGTGTCTCCCATCTTCGCCGCCTTCTTCGCCATTGTGCGGCCTTCCTTTCTCTCGTGAGGCGTCCCGGAAGTATTACCCGCGGCGGGGCTCTACGATGCACGTCGTGTCGAAGCCTCGACGGATCGGGCTCGCGCTCGGCGCGATCGTGGGCATGCTCGGGTACGTCTGGGTCGCGGCGGTGCAGTCCGTGCCCCGCGTCCGGCGGCGCAAGGACGAGGCCCGTGCCCGGCGACGGGCCTGAGCCGGACGCGGAGCGTCGCGACGAGTACGATCGCGCGTCATGAAGGGCCTCGTCTGCGCAGGCGGTGAGGCGACCCGGCTCGGTGAGCTCACGCGGGTCGCGAACAAGCACCTGCTCCCCGTCGGCCGCTGGCCGATGATCTACTACCCCCTTCAGCTCCTCGAGCGGGCAGGGATCGAGAGCGTCCTCGTCGTCACGGGGAAGGGTCACGGCGGGCAGATGATCGACCTGCTCGGCGACGGCCGGCTCACCGCACGCGGCTCGGACGACCCCCTCCTTTCTCTCGACATCACCTACAAGGTGCAGACGGAGCCGGGCGGGATCGCGCAGGTGGTCGGCATGGCCCGGGACTTTGCGCGCGGAGAGAAGCTCGTCGTCGTCCTCGGAGACAACATCTTCGAGCGGTCGCAGGCGGCTGCGATCGCAGCGTGGGCGGCCGCAGGCGACCGAGCGCTGATCTTCGTGAAGGACGTGCCCGACCCGGAGAACTTCGGCGTCGTGGTCTACGACGGGGGCCGCGTGGTCGACATCGTCGAGAAGGCGGGGGTCGTCGACACGCGCTACCCGGCACCGCCGACCAACGAGGCGGTCGTCGGCCTCTACTGCTTCCCCCCGGACGTGTTCGACGTGATCGACCGCCTCGAGCCGTCCTCGCGCGGCGAGCTCGAGATCACGGACGTGAACCGCCACTACGCCGAGACGGGCCGCCTCGACGTCGTCCACGTCGAGGGATGGTGGGAGGACGCCGGCAAGCACTGGCTGCACCTGGCCGAGATCGGCCGGCTCGTCGACGAGACCGGGGCGAACGGGTGAGCAGCCAGCGCCTCCGGCTGACGTTCGAGGCCGTGCTGTGAGCGTCGAGGGCGTACTGCGGATCCCGCTCCGCCGCTTCGAGGACGAGCGCGGCTGGTTCTGCGAGCTCCGCCGCGACAGCTCCCTCCCCCGGGCCACCGCCCAGACGAACCTCTCGTTCTCGCGCAAGGGCGTGATCCGCGGGCTGCACTACCACGAGCGCGGGCAGGACGACCTCTTCGTCTGCCTCCAGGGCACGGCGCGGGTCGTCGTGCTCGACCGCGAGACCGGCGCGACCTTCACCGAGGACATCGGCGATGGGAACCCCGTCGCGATCTACGTCCCTGGCCACAAGGCGCACGGCTTCGAGGCGCTCACCGATCTCCTGTTCTGCTACCACGTGACCGAGGAGTACGACCCCGACGACCCGGACGAGCACGGCGTCCCGTGGGACGACCCGCGGGTCGCGCACCTGTGGAGCACGACGACCCCGATCCTGTCCTCGCGCGACGCCGCACCCTGATCACCGGGGCCGGCGGGCAACTCGGGCATGCGCTCGCCGGAGCGTTCGCCGACGACGACGTGCTCGCTCTCGACCGGACGGGGTGGGACGTCCGCCACGAAGCGCCTCCACTTCCGTGGAGGCCCGACCTCGTGCTCCACGCGGCGGCCTGGACGAACGTCGACGGCGCAGAGGACGACCCGCAGGGCGCCGCTGCCGCGAACGTCGCCGGGACGGCGCACGTCGCCGCGCTCGGCGCACCGCTCGTCGCGTTCTCGAGCGACTACGTGTTCGACGGCACGAAGGGCACTCCGTACGTCGAGTCGGACGCACCCGCGCCGCTGTCGGCCTACGGTCGCTCGAAGCTCCACGGCGAGGCGGCCGCCGGCGACCGGGCCTGGGTCGTGCGCTCGTCGTGGCTCTTCGGCGAGACCGGGCACAACTTCGTCCGCACGATGCTCCGCCTCGGCGCCGAGCGGGACGAGGTGGCGGTTCTCGACGACCAGCGCGGCTGCCCGACGTACGTGGGGCATCTCGCGGACGCGACACGCGAGCTGGTCGACGGGAAGGCCGAGCTCGGCGTCTGGCACCTCGCCGCCGACGGCGACTGCACCTGGGCCGACTTCGCGGAGGCGATCTTCGAGGACGCGGGGCTCGACTGCGGGGTGCGGCGGATCACGACCGCCGAGTTCGGTGCGAAGGCGCCGCGGCCGGTGGAATCCATCCTCCGCAGCGAGAGGGGCGCTCCACGCCTGCCGCACTGGCGCGACGGCCTCCGCGCCTGCCTCGCCGGGCTCGGCTACGCCTGATCGGCCGCGAGGGCGGCGATCCGCTCGGCGCCGCGCGCCATGGCCCAGCGGTGGTTCCGGAGCACGGGTGTGAGACGACGGACGATGCCCCTGCGCACGTCGACGTTCCACTCGAGGACGGCCCGCGTCCCGCCCTCCACCGACGAGATCGTCCAGACGCCCTCGCCGACGAAGTCGCCCTCGATGCGCGAGACGAGCCTCGACGGCGCGACGGCCTCGACGCAGGTGGCTCCCAGTGGAGGCGGCACGGAAGCCGCCCCCGCGTCAGGAGCCTGGCGCGCTTTGCGGAGGCCGCCGGCCCGGGGTCGCCCTCACCCTCGAGGAAGGCCTCGCCCCACCACTCCGGGTACTCGCGCGGGCACGAGAGGAGCCCGTAGACCCACTCGGGGGACGGGGGGACGAACCACTCGTCGACGAACCGGTACGCAGCCATGACCCTGATTCGCCCGTCGCCCCCGAATGGTTCGCCGGGTCATGGCTACCCTTCCCCGATGCGTGTGCTCGTCACCGGCGGCGCCGGCTTCATCGGCTCGCACTTCGTCAAGCGGCTCGTGGCCGGCGGGGACGAAGTCGTCGTCCTCGACAAGCTGACGTACGCGGGCAACCCGGCGAACCTCGAAGGGACAGGGGCCGAGCTCGTCGTCGGGGACATCGCCGACACCGAGGCCGTGAACCGGGCGGCGAAGGGATGCGACGCCGTCGTCAACTTCGCGGCCGAGACGCACGTCGACCGCTCGATCCTGGGCCCGCACGAGTTCGTCCATACGGACGTTCTCGGCACGATGACGCTGCTCGAGTGGGCCCGCGCCGCCGACGCCCGCTACGTCCAGGTCTCGACGGACGAGGTGTACGGCGATCTGGAGGCCGGCGGTCGCGCGCTCGAGACCGACCCGCTACGGCCGTCGAGCCCGTACAGCGCGGCGAAGGCGGGCGGCGACCTTCAGGTGCTCGCCTACGTGCGGACGTACGGCGTCCGGGCGTCGATCACCCGCGGCGCGAACACGTTCGGCCCGAACCAGTACCCGGAGAAGCTCGTGCCGCTGTTCGTCACGAACGCGCTGGAGGGGGAGCCGCTCCCGGTGTACGGCGACGGCAAGCAGGTGCGCGAGTGGCTCCACGCCGAGGACCACTGCGCCGGCGTCGATCTCGTGCTGCGCGAGGGCGGGCCGGGAGAGATCTACAACATCGGCGGCGAGGACCACGAGAACCTCGAGGTCACGCACCGCATCCTCGAGCTCACCGGCGCGGACCCGGCCCTTGTCCGACACGTCGAGGACCGCGCAGGCCACGACCGCCGCTACGCGCTCGACGACGGCAAGCTGCGCGCGCTCGGCTGGAAGCCGCGGCATTCCTTCGGCGAGGGTGGCCTTCCCGAGACCGTCGACTGGTACACGGCGAACCGCGCGTGGTGGGAGCCGATCAAGTCGGGCGAGTACCGCCGCTACTACGAGGAGCAGTACGCCGAACGGCTCCGGGCCTGACGGCCCGCAGCCGCCGGGTGGACCATGCGCGTCGCCGCAGTCATCGCCGTCCTGGTGGCCGTCGCCGCCGCGAGCGCGTCGGCCGCACCGTCGAAGGCGCCGGCTCCCGTCTTCGTGCTCACCGGCGGAGGGTGGGGGCACGGCGTCGGGATGAGCCAGTGGGGCGCGTACGGTCAGGCGAAGGCGGGTCGCGACTACCGCCAGATCCTGGCGACGTACTACCGCGGCACCGAGATGAGCACGGCGCCCGACACGCTGCTCAAGCGTGTCCGCGTGCTCGTCGCCGACGGCGTCGCCGCCGTGACGGTCGCGAACGTCGCCGCCGTCTTCGACGGTGCGGGCAAGCGGTACCCGATCCCGGACGGCACGATCACGGCCGACCCCGACCTGAAGCTCCCGGTCGGGAAGAGCGGCAAGCCGCTCGCCCTCGCCGGCCCGATCACGATCCGAGCGGCGAAGGGCGCGCTCCTGTCGTACGGCGGCAAGGAGTTTCGCGGCGATCTACGGGCGGCGAGCGTGTCGGGCCGCGTCCAGCTCGTCAACGTCGTCGGCCTCGAGACGTACCTGCTCGGCGTCGTCCCCGGCGAGATGCCGAAGGACTGGCCGCTCGCCGCGCTCGAGGCCCAGGCGGTCGCAGCACGCACCTACGCCGTCGGGAACGTCGTCAAGGGGCGGCCGTTCGACCTCTACTCGGACTGGCGCAGCCAGGTCTACTACGGCGCCGCAGCCGAGGCTCCGGGGCCGTCGCAGGCGGTCCGTGAGACCAGCGGGCAGATCCTCACCTACGGCGGCGCGCCCGCGCAGACCCTCTACTTCTCGTCGAGCGGCGGTAGGACCGTCAGCGCGCTCGACGCATTCGGCCTCGACCTGCCCTACCTCGTGTCGGTCGACGATCCCTGGGACGCCGTCTCGCCGAACCACGCGTGGCCGCCGCAGCTGCTCACCGCCTCCCGGCTCGCCACCAGGCTCGGCCTGGAGGACCCGGTCGCGGACGTCGCCTACATCGCCGGCACTCCGGGCGCGCCGGCCGTCGTTCGGTTCACGACCGCAGACGGCCAGACGACTGACAGGCGCCTGTCGGACGTCCGCGCCACGCTCGGGCTCAAGTCGACGGGCTTTCGGCTCGGCGTCCTGCGCCTCGACCAGCCGCCTCCTTCCGAGGCCAGGAGCACGCCGCTGCGGCTCACCGGGATCGCCCGCGATGTCGCGGGCGCGACTCTCGAGCGGCGCACCCCCGCAGGCACCTGGGCGACCGTCAAGCGGCTCTCGCCGGCCGCCGACGGCAGCTTCGCAGTCACGCTCCGGCCGGGTGAGACGACGACCTACCGCCTCTCCGCCGGCGGGTTCAGCGGCCCGCCGCTGACGGTCCGGGTCGCCGCGTGAGCCCGCGCGCCCTTCTCCGGGCGCTCGCCGTCTGTGTCGCACTCGTCGTCCCGGCGCAGGCGCTCGGCGCGCGGACGACCGTCGGGCTCGACCCGGGCGCCGATCCCGCCGTCGTCGTCGCGGCGATCGAGCAGGCGACGGGGACGCGCGCGACGCGCCTGACGCCCTTGCATGCGCTGTCGGTCGACGCGCGGCCGGATCGGCTGCGCGGCATCGCGGGAGTCGCGTGGGTCGAGCCCGACCGCACCCGCCGCGTCGCGTTCGCCCCCACGGACCCGCTTTCGCCGAAGCAGTGGTACGCGGTCGCGAACCGCGCGTACGACGCGTGGGAGACCCCACCGCCACTCGCACCCGTGCGGGTCGCGGTGATCGACTCGGGCATCGACCTCGGTCATCCCGACCTCGCGCGTCAGGTGGCGCTGGCGCGGAGCTTCGTCGGCGGCACGGCGCAGGACACACGCGGGCACGGGACGGTCGTCGCAGGGATCATCGCGGCGCAGCTCGACAACGCCGTCGGGATCGCAGGGCTGGCTCCGGCCGCGGAGCTCGTCGTCGCCAAAGTCGTGTCGCCGAACGGGACGATCTCGGTCCAGGCCGAGGCGCGGGCGATCCGCTGGGCCGTCGACAACGGCGCCCGGGTCGTCAACGTGAGCCTCGGCGGCCTGCGCGACCCGCGGAACCCGTCTCGTGACACGTACTCGCGTCTCGAGCAGGAGGCGGTCGGATACGCGGTGAAGCACGGCGCGGTCGTCGTTGCTGCTGTTGGCAACGCAGATCAGGCACCACGGACGCCCTGGCGCTTCGCGAGCTACCCGGCCGCGCTGCCGCACGTGCTCGGGGTGAGCGCGCTGTCCCACAGCGGCGCGTCACCGGCGTTCTCGAATCGCGACGCCGTCTACAACGACGTGGCGGCGCCGGGAGAGGACATCCTGTCGACGTTCCCCCGCTCGATCACGGCCGACCGCCCGGCGTGCGTCGACCAGGGGTACACGCCCTGCGCAACCGACGAGTTCCGTCCTCCCGAGGGGACGTCGTTCGCGGCACCGCAGGCCAGCGCGGTCGCGGCCAACCTGCTCGGCGTGCGACCCCTGCTCCGGCCGGAGCAGGTGACGGCGATCATCGAGCGGACGGCAACCGACGCAACTGCAGAGACCGGCTGTCGCGCGTGCTCGCCGGGACGCGACACGTACACCGGCTGGGGGGCACTCGACGGGACGGCCGCGATCGAGGCGCTCGCGCGCCCACTGCCGCCCCGTGATGCGCACGAGCCGAACGACGACGCAGGCGAGGATGCATACCGCCTCTACTTCCCTCCCGGCGAGAAAGGGCGCCCCGTGAAGGCGTCGCTCGACTTCTGGGACGACCAGGACGACGTCTACGCGGTGTACCTGCACCAGGGCGAGAAGCTCTACGCGTCGGTCGTCCCCACCGAGGCAGCGCGACTCGCGGTCGCTCTCTGGCGCCCGGAGACCGTCTCGGTCGTCGACCTCGCCCGGCAGGACCTCCGCGTCCGGCTCTCGAACGGCCCCGGTCGGCACCAGCGAGTCGCCTGGACGGCGGACGAGACGGGATGGCACTTCCTGCAGGCGCGGCTCACCGCGCCGACCGAAGACCCGATCGCGTACCGCCTCTCGATCGTCCGCGCCCGCTGACGGGCGCGGCTACGCGAGCAGTTCGTCGTCGGGGACCTCGCGGATCACGCGCGCGGGGCTCCCGACCACCGCCGCCCGCGGCGGCACGTCCTTCGTGACGACGGCGCCGGCGCCGACGAACGCCTCCTCGCCGATCTCGATACCCGGGCAGAGGATCGCCCCGCCGCCGACGCGCGCGCCGCGGCGGATCGTCGGCCCCTTCATCAGCTCGAGCCGTTTCTCCGTGCGGCCCATGAAGTTGT
The DNA here is from genome assembly GCA_963739405.1 of uncultured Actinomycetes bacterium. Lineage (GTDB taxonomy): Bacteria > Actinomycetota > Thermoleophilia > Gaiellales > Gaiellaceae > Gaiella. Next base: position 36,224 of record CAVUAH010000018.1, read on the forward strand.
CGTTCGTCGTGACGACGCAGGGGGCGACGAAGACGTCCTCCTCGAGCGTGGAGTACGCGGTCACGTACGCATCCGCCTGGATCTTCGTGCGCGCCCCGATCGTCGTGTCGTTCTCGACGAGCGTGCCGCGCCCGATCACGACGTCGTCCCCGATCCGGACGCGCTCGCGAATGCAGGACTGGTCGCCGAGGATCACCCGGTCCCCGATCGCCGTGCCGGCGAACACGATCGCCCCCGTCGAGACGACCGTCCCGGCACCGACGACGGTGCCGGGGAGCGGCTCGCGCTTCGCGGTCGACCTGGGCGAGAGCGTCGGCTGCTTGCCGACGACCGCGTGCTCGAGCACGCGCACGCCCTCTCCGAGCACCGTCCCGGGATGGACGACCGCCGTCGGGTGGACCTCGGCGCTCACGCCGGCGCCCCGGTGCGAAGCGACGTCGTGAGCCGGTCGAGCGCGCGGACGACGGCAAGGCCGTCCAGGGACTCGCGATGGTCGCCGGGGCCGTCCTCGACGAGGCGCAGGAAGTGCTGGAGCTCGAGGCGGAGCGGCTCGTCGTTTTGGATCTTCGGGCTCGAGATGTCACCGGTGCGCGTTCGCCACTCGCCGTAGGTCGACGCGGGCTCCCAGGGCGCCTTCTCGTAGACCGTCACCTTCCGCTCGAGCTCCATGTCGTCGAAGACGACCATCTTCTCGCGCCCGACGACGGTCATCCGCCGCATCTTGTGCGGGTCGAGCCACGAGAGGTGCATGTGGGCGACCTTGCCCGACGGGAACCGGAGGAAGCAGAAGACGACGTCCTCGATGCCCTTCTGCAGGTAGTCCATCCCGTGCGCGACCGCTTCGCTCGGCTCCTCCTCGAGCAGCCAGAGGATCACGGAGAGGTCGTGGACGCCGAGCGACCAGAGCGCGTTCTCGTTCGAGCGGATCACGCCGAGGTTCTGCCGGTTCCCGTAGACGCAGGCGACCTCGCCGAGCTCCCCCGAGTCGACGAGCTCCTTTCACCATGCGGAGGCCCGGGTGGTAGAGGAGCAGATGACCCGGCATCAGGACGAGATCGCGCATCCTCGGCGAGTGCGACCAGCTCCTCCATCTCCTCGCCGCGCATCGCCGGCGGCTTCTCCACGAAGACGTGCTTCCCCGCCTCGAGCGCCTGCTTCGCGAGCGGGTAGTGCGTCGGCACGGGGGTCGCGATCACGACGGCATCGACCGAGTCGTCGGCGACGAGGTCGTCGAACGAGCCGGTGACGCGCGCGCCCGGGTACCGCTCCCCGTACTCCGCGAGGCGCGCGTCGTCCGTGTCGCAGATCCACGCGAGGTCGGCGAGGTCGCCGACGACGCGGACGACGTTCTTGCCCCACCCGCCGACGCCCGCATGGGCGACGCGGGTCAAAGCCTTCCAGACCTTCTCGCTCGCGATCCCGGCGCGCCCGGTGGCGTTGCGCAGGTCGACCACGAGCTGCGCGTCGTCGACGAGCCGGGCGTAGTCGATTCCGGAGTGCGCGGTCGCGATCACGACCGCGTCGTAGGCGGTCGGCTCGAAGGGGACGGAGGCAAGGGCGATCCCGTCGGCGGCGAACGACGGCACGTGCGGGTCGTGGTAGGCGACCACCGCGCCCGCGGTCTGGAGGAGCTCGATCAGCTTCACGGCTGGGGACTCGCGCCAGTCGGAGATGTCCGCCTTGTAGGCGACGCCGAGCACGAGCACGCGCGACCCGGCGAGCGACTTGTGGGCGCCGTGGTTCAGCGCCTGCGAGACGCGGGAGCGGCAGTAGTACGGCATGTTCTGGTTGACCTCGCCGGCGAGCTCGATGAACCGCGTCGAGAAGTCGAACTCCCGCGCCTTCCAGGTGAGGTAGAAGGGGTCGATCGGGATGCAGTGGCCCCCGAGCCCCGGGCCGGGCTGGAACGCGGCGAACCCGAACGGCTTCGTCGCGGCCGCGTCGACGACCTCCCAGATGTCGATCCCCATCCGGTCGCACAGCTGCGCGAGCTCGTTGACGAGCGCGATGTTGACGGAGCGGTAGATGTTCTCGAGCAGCTTCGTCAGCTCCGCGGCTTCCGGCGAGGAGACGCGGTGGATGGTGTCCACGGCAGAGCCGTACAGCGCGGCCGCCGCATCGGACGACGCCTCGTCGATCCCGCCCACGACCTTCGGGACGGTCTTCGTCGTCCAGTCCGTGCGGCCGGGGTCGACCCTCTCCGGCGAGAACGCGAGGTGGAAGTCCGGGCCCGCCGTGAGGCCCGACTCGCGCTCGAGGATCGGCAGCAGCTCGCCCCGGGTGGTCCCTGGATAGGTCGTCGACTCGAGCACGACGAGCTGGCCGCGGCGAAGGCGCCTGCCGATCTCGGCGGCCGCGTCGCGCACGATCGAGAGATCGGGCTCACGCTGCTTGGAGAGCGGGGTCGGCAGCGCGATCAGGATCGCGTCGACGTCGCGCAGGACGTCGTAGTCGGTCGTCGCGCCGAGACCGCCGCTCGGCGACCAGCTCGGCGAGCGTCTCCGACGAGACGTCCTCGATGTAGCTGTCGCCCTGGAGGAGCCGCTCGACGCGCCGCGCGTCGACGTCGACGAGCACGACCCGGCGGCCGGCCTCGGCGAACACCTGGGCGAGCGGCACGCCGACGTAGCCCGCACCGACGATCGCGACGTCGTACGTCCGGGTCTCGTCCGGCGTGTCGGTGGTCGTCGTCTCCGGCGTGGTCACGGCGCGCGAATGCTACCCGCGCGACCAGTCCTTGTAACAGTCTGTTACAAGGCAAGGAGCGCCGCCGCGATCCGGGCGGCGGCGTGCCCGTCGCCGTAGAGGGGAGGGGCGCCGGGCGGGAACGCCGCCGCGCGAACCGCGCTCTCGATCGCGTCGGGGTCGTCGTCGACGAGCACGTTCGCCCCCTGCTCGACGGTGTCGACCCACTCGGTCGACGGGCGCATCGTCACGCACGGGACGCGGTACCAGTACGCCTCCTTCTGCAGGCCGCCCGAGTCGGTCGCGATCACGACGCGCCTGGGACGCGGCGGAGGAGAGCTCCAGGTAGCCAAGGGGCTCGCGGAGCTCGACGCCCGGGCCGAGCGCGATCGCCTCGTCGCGCAGGACCCGCGCCGTCCGCGGGTGCGCGGGGAAGACGACCGGCTCGTCGAGCCGCGACAGGCCGCTCGACGATGCGGCGCAGCCGGTCGGGGCGAACGTTCGCCTCGCGGTGGACGGTGGCGACGACGTACGTGCCGGGCTCGTGCGGCGGCGCCACGCGCTCGCGGGCGATCGGCGCGAAGCGGAGCGTCGCGTCGGCCATCACGTCGCCGACGACGAGCGCGCGGCCGTCAATGCCCTCGGCCACGAGCGTCTGCGACCGAGCGCTCGTCGGGGCACAGGAGCAGCGAGGCGAGCCGGTCGACCTCGATCCGCGCCCGCTCCTCCGGCATCGAGAGGTCGCCGCTCCGCAACCCCGCCTCGACGTGCGCGAGCGGGACGCCGGCTCGCACCGCGGCTCGCGCGCCCGCGAGCGTCGAGTTCGTGTCGCCGAGGACGAGCACGGCGTCCGGCCGCTCGGACGCCACCACCCGGTGGATGGGCCCGGTGAGCGTCGCGACGTCCGCGGTGCGCAGATCCAGCCGATGCGCGGGCGCGGCCAGGTCGAGCTCCTCGAAGAAGACCTGCGAGAGCTCGTCGTCCCAGTGCTGGCCCGTGTGGACGACGACCTCGTCGATCCCGGCCTCGCGGAGCGCCACCGAGAGCGGGGCCGACTTGACGAACTGGGGCCGGTTGCCGACGACGGTGACGACCCTCATGAGGGAGGGCTCGACGAGGGTGAGGACGCGCATCGACGGCCAGCGTAGTTGCCGAACTCGCGCGTCCTGCCCATCCTTGTCCGACGTGACGCATCCGGATCTCCCCGCCGAGCAGGCGTACGTCGACCACGCCTACGACTGCCTCGACCGGATGCGGGCGGTCGTCGAGCGCGCCGCCGGGGCGACCGACAGCGAGGTCGGCGGCACTCGCGCTCGAAGCCTGGGCGGCACGGCGGCTGCGGACGTTCGAGGACGCCGAGCGCGGGCTCTGCTTCGGTCGGCTCGATCTCGAGACGACGCCGCGGCCGCTCTACGTCGGCCGGCGCTGGGTGCAGGACGACGAGGACGACGAGCTTCTCGTCGTCAACTGGCAGGCCCCGGCCGCGCGGCCGTTCTACGTGGCGACGCCCGCCGATCCGCACAATGTCACGCTGCGCCGCCGGTTTCGGACCGAGGGGCGGCGGCTGCTCGACCTCAGCGACGAGGCGCTCGACGGCTCGGGTTCGATCCTCGGAGGCGACGTCCTTCTCGACGAGCTCGAGCGCAGCCGCGCGCCGCACATGCGCGATATCGTCGCGACGATCCAGGCTGACCAGTACCGCCTGATCACCCGTGCGCCCGGACCCACCCCTCGTCATCCAGGGCGGCCCGGGACCGGCAAGACGGCGGTCGGGCTGCACCGCGCCTCGTACCTCCTCTACTCGCACCGCGAACAGCTCCGACGCGTGCTCGTCGTCGGCCCGAACCCGACCTTCATGGAGTACGTCTCCCACGTCCTGCCGACGCTCGGGGAGGAGAGCGTCGAGCAGCGCGCCGTCGCGGAGCTCGTCGAGGGGATCGAGGCGACCGCCGTCGACGAGCCCGCTGTCGAGCGGCTGAAGGGCGACGTCCGTCTGGCCGACATCCTCGCCCGAGCGGCCGCGGAGCGCTCCGCCCCGCGGCCGGAGGAGCTCGTCGCGAGGCTGGAGGGGGAGTACGTCCGGGTCCGCGAGCGCGTGGTCGGTGAGCTGCTCGAGCGGGCCCGCGACCGACCTCGGCCTCACGGCGCAGGCGCGCGAGCGGTTCAGGATGGACGTCCTCCGCCGCTTCTACGAGGACTACGGGGCGCGGCTCGGAGGGCTCGCGTGGCGCGACTTCGGCGAGGTCGAGCGCGCCCTCAACGGGAAAGGGTTCCTGACGCGTTGGCTCGACCGGGTCTGGCCACGGCGGCCCCGGACGCGCTCGTCCGCTCGCTGCTCACGACGCCCGCACGGCTGGCCGAGGCGGCGGAGGGGATCCTCGACGCGACCGAGCAGCGGCTTCTGCGTCGTTCTCGAGCCGGGTTCGCCTGGAGCGAGCACGACGTCGCCCTTGGTCGACGAGGCGCGCGACGCTGCTCGCGACGCCACCCCGACTCTTCGGCCACGTGATCGTCGACGAGGCGCAAGACCTAACGCCGATGCAGCTCCGCATGATCGCTCGACGCGCCCGCGGCGGACTCGGTGACGATCCTCGGCGACATCGCACAGGCGACCGGTCCCGTGGTCTACGACCGCTGGAACGAGATAATTGCCCACCTGGGCAACGAGCCAGGGGCCGCCGAGGTCGCGGAGCTCCGCCACGCCTATCGTGTACCCGCCGAGATCATGGGCTTCGCGCTGCCGTTGCTCGACGTCGTCGCACCCGGCGTCGCGCGGCCGGTCGCCTTCAGGTCCGGAGCGGCCCGCCTCGCATCGAGCAGGTCTCTGAGGGAGAGCTCGTCACGGCCGCATTGCGCACGGCCCTCGAACTCTCCGACGAGGACGGGCTCCTCGCCGTGATCCTCCCCGAGGCGCTCGTGCCGGAGCTGGCCGGCCACTCGGCGTACGACGACGGGATACCGCTCCTCTCGCCGCGCCACGCGAAGGGCCTGGAGTTCGACCACGTCGTGGTCGTCGAGCCGGCGCTGATCGCGGAGAGCGCGACCGGCCTGCGCGAGCTCTACGTGGCCCTCACGCGCCCGACCACGACGCTCGTCGTCGTCCACGCGCGCCCGCTGCCGGAACAGCTCGGCACTGCACGCGGCTCCAGCTCAGCGTAGGAGCGCCGACCGGGGGACCGTCAGCTACCTCGTCACGTGCAAAGCGATCAGCGCAGCTGGGATCTGGGCGGCATGGTCCCGGACGACCGCGCGGCTTGCCGCTGGCTGCGCTTCACGGCATGGATGCTGATGAGGGGCCGTGAAGGATTCGAACCTTCAACCGTTGGAACAGCGTGGGGGAACCCCTGGTTCCCCACGAGCCCCCTCCTCACCAGCGCATGGGCCGTGAAGGATTCGAACCTTCGACCTTGGGATTAAGAGTCCCCTGCTCTACCAACTGAGCTAACGGCCCGCGGACGGGGAAGTGTAGCGTCGGAGGATCGACGGCCATTCCTTCGAACGGATGACGAATGGGGTCTGATCGAGGACGAAGCCGGTGGTCTTCGCGGTGCTCGTGGCGATGGTCGCGGTGGCGGGAACGGCACGCGCCGACTCGACGCCGGTCGGGCCGCTGCCGAGGCCAGCCGTGACGAAGGTGACGACTGCGCGCGGCTCGCTGGTGGCCGTCAGCCTTCCGGGCCAACCCGCTCGGACCGGGCTCGTCTGGCGCATCGCACGCCCGTTCGACACGCGCGTCATGAGGCAGGTCGGCGAGGCCGGGGTCGGGCCCGCAGTGGTGCTCGTGTTCCGAGTCGTCGGCCCCGGACGCACCTCGCTGTACCTCGCGCTGACCCGCGGAGACACCTCGTCGAAAGCGGTTCGCGCGGTCCGTTACGACCTCCGCGCGACGTGACTCCCGCCGTCTGGGTCTGATGTAGTCTCGCGTGCGGTGATCCACCGGGGCGCCATCATCAAGATGGTCGTGATCGCCGCGGTCGCGGCCACGATCGCGACCCTCGTCGCAGTCCTGATCCGCTGGCTGCCCGAGTCCGCATCCGAGCAGATGGACCGGATCACGTTCGTCTTCTGGTTCGCGACGATCATCTGCATCGGGATCTTCTCGCTCGTCGCCGCGGTGATCATCGAAGCGGTGTGGGCGTTCCGCGTCCAGCCGGACGACGACACCGACGGCCCGCCGATCCACGGCAACACGAAGCTCGAGATCGCCTGGACGGTCGTGCCGGCGATCCTCGTGATCGCGATCGGCGTCGTCAGCGCGGTCGTCCTCTCGAAGAACGCCGATGCGGGCAACCACCCGCTCCAGGTGAAGGTCTTCGCGCAGCAGTTCGCGTGGAAGTTCGAGTACCCGGGGAACGTGAAGTCCGAGGAGCTCGTGATGCCGCTCCACCGCGCGGTCGAGTTCGAGATGCAGTCGGCGGACGTGATCCACTCGCTCTGGATCCCGCAGATGGGGCAGAAGCAGGACGTCGTCCCCGGGATCACGACGAGCATCGTGATCACCCCCACGCGCACGGGGAGGTTCACGCTCATCTGCACCGAGCTGTGCGGCCTCGGCCACGCGACCATGCGAGCGGCGGTACGCGTTCTCGATCAGGCCGAGTTCGACGACTGGCTCGCGAAGGAGCGCGCCACCGCCGCGGCCGGGGGCGCGGCCGGCGGAGGTCAGGCGAGCGGCGGTCAGGCGAGCGGTGGAGGGTCCTCCGGCGCCGCGGCGGCGCTCGGCAAGACGACCTTCGCGTCGGCCGGCTGCGGCGGCTGCCACACCTTCACGCCCGCCGGCACCGATGCCCAGGTCGGGCCGGACCTCGACAACCTCGCCGCCGACGCGAAGAAGGCCGGCGAGCCCGAGGACGCGTACATCGAGCAGTCGATCGTCGACCCGAACGCCGTCATCGTCTCGGGGTACCAGCCCGGCGTGATGCCGACGACGTTCGGGCAGACACTGTCGGCGCAGGAGATCGACGGGCTCGTCGCGTTCCTGAGCGGGAAGGACGCCGGGTGACCTCGACCGTCGAGCCCCACGCGCCCCCGTCCCAGCACGGGCATCCGACCCCGCACCGCCGAGGGATCTTCATGCGGCCGGGCTACCTCCGAGCGCTCTGGGTCACGCCCCTGTTCTTCGTGATCGGGATGTACATCGTCGTCGGGCTCCGCGCACTCGCGGGGTGGGAGCCGACGTACGACTGGGAGTACATCGTCCTCGTCGGCGGGATGGTCACCGCGCCGCTCGGGTTCCTGCTCGGCATGGGCGTGTTCGACTACTGGCTGTACTGGATCTCCGGGCGGGCAACACTGGTCGACGACCACGCGAACCACGGCGCCTACAGGTGGACGGACTACTTCAAGGTCAACACCGACCACAAGGTGATCGGGGTCCAGTACCTCGTCACGACGTTCTTCTTCTTCATCGCCGGCGGCTTCCTGGCGATGCTCTTCCGGGCCGAGCTCGCACAGCCCGGGATGCAGTTCTTCGACACGCAGACGTTCAACGGTCTCGTCTCGGCGCACGCGACCCTGATGATCTTCGTGTTCATCATCCCGGCGTTCGCCGGGCTCGCCAACTTCGCCGTGCCGCTGATGCTCGGCGCGCCCGACATGGCATTCCCGCGCCTGAACGCGCTCAGCTTCTGGATGCTGCCGGTCGCCGGCGTGCTGTTCCTCGCGAGCTTCCTGGCGCCCGGCGGGGCGTTCGCGACCGGCTGGACGAGCTACGCGCCGCTCGCGTCGGAGCAGCCCTTCGGCCAGGTGTTCTTCAACATGGGCGTCCAGTGGGCCGGCGCCTCGTCGATCGCGACCGCGCTCAACTTCCTCGTCACGATCATCACCATGCGCGCGCCAGGGATGACCTTCTGGCGGATGCCGCTGCTCGTGTGGGCGAACTTCACGACCTCGCTGCTCGTGGTGATCGCGACGCCGTTCATCGCGGGCTCGCAGTTCTTCGTGATGTTCGACCGGGTGCTGCACACGAGCTACTTCACGCCCGACAACGGCGGCTACGTACTGGGCTACCAGCACATCTTCTGGTTCTACTCGCACCCGGCGGTGTACATCATGATCCTGCCCGGGTTCGGGATCATCTCGGAGATCGTCTCGACGATGAGCCGCAAGCCGATCTTCGGGTACCGGCTGATGGCGATCTCGCTGCTCGGGATCCTCGTGCTCGGCTTCTCCGTGTGGGCGCACCACATGTTCGTGGCGGGCATGGCCGACTGGCTCCGCGTCCCGATGATGATCTCGACGCTGCTGATCGCCGTCCCGACCGGCGTCAAGGTGTTCTCCTGGCTGGCGACGCTGTGGGAGGGGAAGATCCACCTCAACACGCCGATGCTGTTCGCGCTCGGCTTCATCTCGATGTTCGTGATCGGCGGGCTCTCGGGCATCTACCTCGCCGCGGTGCCGATCGACATCCACGCCTCCGACACGTACTTCATCGTCGCCCACATCCACTACGTGCTGTTCGGCGGCTCGGTGTTCACGATCTTCGCGGGGATCTACTACTGGTTCCCGAAGATGACCGGCCGGATGTACGACGAGCGGCTCGGCAAGCTGCACTTCTGGACGACGTTCATCGCGTTCAACCTCACGTTCTTCCCGATGCACTGGGTCGGGCTGGACGGGATGCCGCGCCGCGTCGCCGACTACGCGAGCACGTACGGCGCGCTCAACATGGTGGTCTCGATCGCGTCCTTTGTGCTCGGAGCCTCGGTCGTCATCTTCCTCTACAACGTCATCACGAGCTGGGCGCGCGGCCCGATCGCCGGCTCCAACCCGTGGCGGGCGATGACGATCGAGTGGCAGGTCTCGTCGCCGCCGCCGGTGTTCAACTTCGACGAGGTCCCCCAGGTCGTCGGCGGGCCCGTACGAGTACGGCGTCCCCGGCGCGCGGCACGCGGTCCTCAAGGGCGGGGCGCTGCAGGAGACCCACGTGTGACCGCGACCGAGACCGAGACCAGGCGCGTCCTCGTCGTGGCGAACGAGACGCTCGCGGGGGACGAGCTGCTCGACGCCGTCAGGCGTCGAGCAGAGCAGGGGCCGATCACTGCGGTCGTGATCGCGCCGGTCAACGACCCGAGCGCGGGCTACGTCGTCTACCGCAACTCGCGTCGCGCGACAGCGGGACGCCGCGTCGACCGGATGGTCTCCGCGCTCCGCGCGGCCGGCATCCCGGCACACGGCGACGTGTTCGAGGGCGGCCCGATCGCCGCGGTCGAGGACGTCCTCGCGCTCGAGGACGTCGACGAGCTGATCGTCTCGACGCACCCGAAGGAGAAGTCCGGGTGGCTCAGGAGGAAGAACGTGCTGGGCGAGCTCCGGCGGCTCGCCGGCGATCGGCCCTTCGAGCACGTGGTGTCGGACGTCGCGTCGCGCTCGGGTCAGTCGAACGTCCTGGTCGTGGCGAACGAGACCGTTCTCGGCGAGAGCCTCCTCGACCGGATCCGGAAGCGCGCAGCCGAGGGGCCCGCCGCGTTCCTGATCGTCTGCCCGCAGAGCGACCCGGACTCCGCGGAGCATCCCGAGGCCGAGCGGCGGCTTCGGGCCGCGCTCACCACGCTCCGCGCCGAGGGCATCGAGGCGCACGGCCAGATCGCGCATCCCGACCCGTACACGGCCGCGATGCAGATCGTCGAGGACGAGCGCGTCGACGAGATCCTCGTCTCCACGTTCCCCGGCGAGCGCTCGGGCTGGCTCCGTCGCGACGTCGTCGAGCGTCTGCGGAAGGACGCGGGCGTCCCGGTGGAGCACGTCGTGGCAGCCGGCGTCACGGCCGTACCGGTCGAAAGCGGTGCGCCGTGAGCGCGCACGCCGAGGCCGTCTCTCACGAGCACCACGGGCCGCCGCCGGCGAACCGCTCCTCGCGCCTCGACCCGCCGGTTCTCGGGATGTTCCTGTTCATCGCTTCCGAGGCGATGCTCTTCGGCGCGTTCTTCACCGCGTACTTCTTCGTCCGCGTCGTGAACCCGGGCGCGTCGACGGTCGATGCCGAGCGCTGGCAGCACTGGCTGCCGTGCAAGGAGGCGCTCGTCAACGGCGTGTGCCAGGCCGGCTACTACCAGTTCCCCGTCTTCGTCGCCGGCGTCAACACGGCGATCCTCGATCACGTCGAGCTTCACGGTGCACTGGGCGACGCAGGCGATCAAGCGTGGCGACCGGAACGGCCTCCGTGCGGGGCTCGTGATCACGATCCTGCTCGGGAGCGCGTTCCTGCTCACCCAGGCGGTCGAGTACTCCCACGTCGGCTTCAACACGAGCGACGGCGCGTTCGCATCCGTCTTCTTCGGGCTCACGGGACTCCACGGCGCGCACGTCTTCATCGGGCTTTCGCTCCTGACGATGGCCGCCGTGCGCTCCTTCCGCGGCCACTACTCGCCCGAGCACCACCACGGGGTCGAGATTCCCGGGATCTACTGGCACTTCGTCGACGTGATGTGGATCATCGTCTACTTCAGCGTGTACATCCTGTAGGCGCGGATTCGACGCCTTCGGCGCCGATCCGCTAGATAATGCGGTATGCCACACGCTTCGCGTCAGGCGTCGCTAGCGACTCCGCCGAAGGCGGAGGCGCCGCATGAAGAACCCGATCCGCGACGAGGCCTCGGCGTTCCGCGTCGTGTTCCTGACGCTCGGCGGCGCCGTCCTCGTCGCGGTGGGTGCATGGATCAACACCTGGCTCGGGGTCGTCGTGTTCCTCGTTCTCGGTCGGCGTCGCGCTCTGGGCGATCCGGGGCGGCATGCGGCCGCGACCGCCGCAGGCCCACGTCGTCCGCGACGACGGGCCGTCGCGCAGGATCCTCGTCGTCGCGAACGAGACGGTCGGGGGCGGCGAGCTCGCACGAGCTGCTCGGCCGGACGCGCGCACGGTGTCAGCCGAGGAGGTGCTCGTCGTGTGCCCCGCGCTGAACTCGAAGCTCCATACGTGGCTCTCGGACGAGGACGGCGCCCGCGCCGCGGCGCAGGATGCGGCTCGATGCAAGCCTCTCGCAGCTCCGCGACGCGGGGATCGCGGCGCGTGGCGAGATCGGCGACGGCGACCCGCTCCAGGCGCTCGAGGACGCGCTCCGGGTCTTCCCGGCCGACGAGGTCGTGGTCTCGACGCATCCGCCCGGCCGCTCGAACTGGCTCGAGCAGGGCGTCGATCGAGCAGGCGCGCCTGCGCTTCGACGTGCCGGTGACCCACGTGGTCGTCGACCTCGGCGCGCCGACGTAGCTGGCCGAGGAGGCGCTACTTGCCGGCGTTGTCGGCGACGTACGTGGCGACGGCCTGGATCTGCGCCTCGCTCAGCTGACCCTTGAACGAGGGCATGCCGCCCTGCCCGTTGGTCACGCGGTCGATCGCGAGCTCCTTCGACGGCTTCGCCTCGTCGAGGTTCGGGCCGACGGTGCCGGTCGAGCCGGCCGCGGCGAGGGTATGGCAGCCGGAGCAGCCGGCCGACTGGAAGATCGCCTCGCCGTTCGTCGGGTCCGCCGGGCGGGGTCGGCTTCGGCGGGTTGGCCGGGTCGAACGGCTTCCCGCTCGCGTCCAGCCCTGCCACGGACGCGACGTACGTCGCGACGTCGTCCGCGTCCTGGCCCTCGAGGATGTTCGCCGGCATCCCGTCGACGCCCGTCGACGGCTTCGTGACCGGGTAGGCGATCTGGGCGCGGACGACCTGCAGGATCGTGTCCTCCCCGAGCCCGTCGAGCCGCGACTGGAGGAAGGCGTAGTCGAGGTCTGGGCCGATCGTCCCCGTCGTCCCTGCGTCCCGCAGCGTGTGGCACGAGCCGCAGCTCTTCACGAAGCAGCTCCTTGCCCTGGATCTTGTCGCCGGTCGGCTCGGTGTACCCGACCGTGTCGCCGCACGCGGACACGCCGAAGCGCCACGAGGAGACCGAGGACGAGCACGGCAACCGCCTGCCGCCGACGTCTCGCGCGCGCGCTGGGGGACGGATGCTCCACGCGGGAGCGAGTCTATCCCGAGGCGGAGGCAGCCGATGCGCGGAGCTGCTTCAGCTGCGCGCGCACGACGGCGGCGCTCGGATCGTCCGGCGCGAGCTTCAGGAACCGCTCGTACGCAGCGATTGCGGTGGTGGCGTCCCCGACCTGCTGGGCGGCCTGCGCGAGCTCGAGCTGGACGTTCGGGTCGCTCGGCTGGAGGGCCACGAGCCGCTTGTAGGCGTCGACCGCGAGCGCTCGCCTCGGTCTGCGCATCCTGGCAGCGCCGCGTTGATCTCGGTGCCCAGCTGCGCGTTGACGGCAGTGGCAACCCGGTCGGGGAAGATCGACTGCCCCGAGGAGCCGGTCAGCGACGGGAACCCCTGCGACGGTGCGAGGAAGGCCGCGCGGATCTGGAGTAGCTGCGCATCCTGCTGTCGCTCGGTCGCGCGGGTCATATGGAGGCCGGCGAGCTCGCGGTAGCGCGCTCTCGTCCTTCGGCGCCAGCTGGATGGCGGTGTTCAGCGCGGTGATCGCCTCCGCGGTCTGCCCCTCGGTCTCGAGCGCCGTCGCGTAGTCGCGCCACGCCTGCGCGTCCTTCGGGCCGTCTGCTCCGTCTCCTTCCGTGCGTCCGAGATGGACTGGCCCGCCGAGCCGCTCGAGTCGCGGAAGATGTCGCCCGACACCCGGTGCCGCCGGCACCGACGCCGAACACGACGAAGCCGAGCCCGAACACGAGCGCGAGGAACACGAACATCCACTTCGCATGGCGCCGCAGCCGCGGGAAGAACATCGTGTCCTCGATCGCCGGACGCGGTCGAGCCGCGCTGACGCGGGGGTGCTACCGCAGCATGCGACTTCGCGCTCTTCGGGCTGCTCTTCTCGAATCGGGCCATGCGTTCGCGCCTCGCCGGTAGCGGTCCTCGCCGGCTACGAGAGTAGCTGCAACCCGGTCGGGCGACTCCCCCGAGCACCGCCGCCACAACCGGATCTTCAACGGGCGAGAGCGGCGAGCCCTCGAGCGAGACGATCGTCAGGTCGGCCCATTTGCCGGGAACGAGCGAGCCGACCTCACGGTCGAGGCCGAGCACCCGGGCGCCGCCGAGCGTCGCCAGCTCGAGCGCCTGACGTGCGCGCTGAGCGCGTCCGGGGCGGCGCTCGCGTGCCCGCGCGACGACGATCGCCGTGCGGAGCTCGTCGAAGAGGTCGAACGACGGCGTGGAGGCGGGGCTGTCGGTCGCGATCCCGACGGCGAGCCCCGCGGCGAGGAGGTCACCGAGGGGCGCGATCCCGCAGCCGAGGATCCCGTTCGAGCGCGGGCAATGCGCGACGCCGACGCCGTGGGCTCGCGAGGAGCGCGACCTCGTCCTCCTCGACGTCGACGCAGTGCGCGGCGAGCAGGCCGGCTGCCGAGCAAGCCCAGCCTCCGCGAGCAGCCGGATCCCGGTCGTCCCCGGCGGAGGGACGAGCATGTCGCGAACGCCGACCAGTCGCCCGAGCCGTCGAGCAGGAACGCACGCTCCGCGACGCTCTCGGCGAGGTGCGTCGCCATGGGAAGGCCGAGCGCCGCGCAGTCCGCGTACAGCTCGACGGTGCACGTGTACGGCGCGTGCGGGGACACGCCGAGTCGGACACGGTCGGAGAGCACGGGCTCGATCCGATCGCGCAGCTCCGCGAAGCGGCTCATCGCCGTCGCATCGCGGCCGAAGACCTCGAGGTACACGATCGCGCGGATTCCCGTCGCCGCCGCCGCCTCCGCGGCCGCACCTGCGAAGCTGCAGTCCCCGACCGTCGTGATGCCCGAGCGCAGGCATGCGTAGGCGCCCTCGGTCGCGATCGCACGCATCTCCTCGAGGTCGAGCAGGCTGCTTGCGGGCGACGTGGAGCCCGATCCAGGACGAGAAGGGCAGGCCGTCGCCGAAGCCTGCGTAGACGGCGTACTCGAGGTGGGAGTGGCAGTTGACGAAGCCCGGCAGGATCACGCAGCCCGGGAAACGCCTCCCCTGCGCCCAGGTCCGCTCGCCGGCCCGACCGCGGCGATCCGCCCGTCGTCGTCGATCGCCACCGCGCCGTCGGCGATCGGCTCGCCCTCGACCGGGACGACCCAGTCGGCGGAGACGACTCTCATGGAGTGGTGAAGGAGGGGGCTCGTGGGTGAACCATGGGTCCCCCGTCGGGCCAGGTCGGCGGAGACGAGCCTCACAGCGCTTCGGCTTCGGCGGCCGCCCGCTCCCAGCGCCGCTCCATCACCACGGAGATCCAGATCGACAGCTCGAAGAGGACGAGGAGCGGCACGGTCTCGAGCACGAGCGAGACGGGGTCGACGGTCGGCAGGAGGATCGCGAACGCGAGCATCGCGACGTAGCCCATCCGCCGGTTGCTGCGCAGGCGATCGGAGGTGAGCACCCCGAGGCGGACGAGCCCGAGCACGAAGATCGGCATCTCGAACGCGATCCCGAACGCGAGCAGCGTGAGCGTCGACGAACGAGAGGAAGTAGCTCGCGCGGATCTGCTCCGTGTAGAGCTCCGAGTCGTAGTCGATCGAGGAACGCGAGCGCTCTCGGGAGCACGATCGTGTAGCAGAACGCGAGGCCTGCGACGAAGAGGAGCGTCGCGATCACGACGAAGACGCCGAGGATCCGCTGGGTCTCGTCGCCGACCGCAGGCGCGAGGAACGCCCAGACCTGCCAGAGGATGATCGGCAGGACGAGCGCGATCGCGGCGTAGAAGCTCACCTTGAGCGACGTCGTGAACGGCTCCGTGACCCCCAGCGTCACGATCGGCGTGCCCTCGGGCACGAGGTCCATCAGGCGGCCGATCAGCTTGTCGTGGAACGCATAGGCGATCGCGAACGCCGGGACGATCGCGAAGATGCAGATGAGAAGCCGGTGCCGGAGCTCGGTGAGATGCTCGACGAGGGTTGCTTCCTCGTCGTGGCTCAGGCGCCGCGGCACGATCCGGCGGGCCATCGCTCGCGGGGAGGCTTAGGAGACGGTGTCGCGCTCGCGCGCGGGGGTCGCGGTCGGCGTCGGCTCGACGGCCGGCGGCAGCTCCGCCACCTCGTCGACCGTCTCGCCCTCGACCGTTTCGTCTTCGTCGTCGTACTTGCCGGACACCGAGTCCTTGAACTCCCGCATGCCCTTCCCGAGCTGGCGACCCATCTCGGGCAGGCGCTTCGGCCCGAAGACGAGGAGCAGCACGAGGAGCAGGATGAGGAGCTCCCAGATGCCGATTCCGAAGGGCATAGCGGGAGCGTAGCGGTTCGGCCGCCCGAAGAGGGCGCGCAGACACTGCGTAATCGGATGTGAACCGTCGGGTAATCGGATGTGAACCGTCTGAACCCAGGCTCCGTGCGGCCAGCGGTGTCCGACTCGAAGTCGGACACCAGGCACGGCAAGCCAGGCGCGCTTGTCGCGGGGCCTGGTCCGGCTACCATCGGACGTAGACGCGCAGGCGATGCCCTGTGCGCGACATTCTCTTTCGAGACCCGCAAACGAAGGACGTCAGTGGCACTGCTCGAGATCACGAACCTGCATGTCGCGCTCGAGGACGGCACCGAGATCGTCAAGGGTGTCGACCTCGCCGTCGACACCGATGCGAAGCACGCCATCATGGGCCCGAACGGGTCGGGCAAGTCGACGTTCGCCTACGCCCTGATGGGGCATCCCGCCTACGAGGTCACCGACGGCGACATCCTCCTGGAGGGCGAGTCGATCCTCGAGCTCGGGGCCGACGAGCGCGCCCAGCGCGGCCTCTTCCTCGCGTTCCAGTACCCCCACGCGATCCCGGGCGTGACCGTCACGAGCTTCCTGCGCAGCGCGATCAACGCGAAGCGCAAGGCCGCGAACGACGGCGAGGAGGATCCGATCCCGGTCAAGGAGTTCCGCACGAGCCTGCTCGCCGCGATGGAGCGACTCAAGGTGCCGCGCGAGCTCGCGCAGCGCTACCTGAACGACGGGTTCTCGGGCGGCGAGAAGAAGCGCGTCGAGATCCTCCAGATGGCCATGCTCGAGCCGCGGATCGCGATCCTCGACGAGACCGACTCGGGGCTCGACATCGACGCGCTGCGGATCGTCGCCGAGGGCGTGAACGCGCTCGTCGGGCCCGACATGGGCGCGCTCGTGATCACGCACTACCAGCGAATCCTCAACTACGTGACGCCGGACCACGTCCACGTGTTCGTGGACGGGCAGGTCGTCGCCTCGGGCGGCCCCGAGCTGGCCCATCAGCTCGAGGCGGAGGGCTACGAGGCGTTCATGCCCGCCGGCGTCGGAGCAGAGGGGAGCGACCCAGAATGAGCCAGAGCGAGACCGAAACCGTTCGCGACATCCGCTCGGACTACGGCTACGGCTGGCACGTCGACGACGTCTCGACCATCTACAAGGCACCGAAGGGCCTCACGCACGAGCTGCTCGACGTCATCTCCGACCACAAGTCGGAGCCCGACTGGATGCGGAAGTTTCGCCATGCGTCGCTCGACTACTTCCTCGCGCGACCGATGCCGGGCTGGGGCGCCGACCTCTCCGGGATCGACTTCGACAACATCCACTACTACTTGAAGCCGACCGAAAAGCAGGTCGACAAGTGGGAGGACCTGCCGGCCGAGATCCTCGACACCTGGGACCGGCTCGGGATCCCCGAGGCCGAGAAGAAGTACCTCGCGGGGGTCGGCGCCCAGTACGAGTCGGAGGTCGTCTACCACAAGCTGCAGGAGGACCTCGAGCGCAAGGGCGTGATCTTCCTCGACATGGACTCGGGCCTGCGCGAGCACGAGGAGCTCGTGAAGCAGTACTTCGCGACGATCATCCCGCAGAACGACAACAAGTTCGCTGCGCTCAACTCGGCCGTCTGGTCGGGCGGCTCGTTCATCTACGTGCCGCCGGGCGTCTCGATCGAGATGCCGCTCCAGGCCTACTTCCGCATCAACGCGGAGAACATGGGCCAGTTCGAGCGCACGCTGATCATCGTCGACGAGGGTGCCTACGTGCACTACGTCGAAGGTTGCACCGCGCCGATCTACTCGTCCGACTCGCTGCACTCGGCCGTCGTCGAGATCGTCGTCAAGAAGGGCGGCCGCTGTCGCTACACGACGATCCAGAACTGGTCGAACAACGTCTACAACCTCGTCACGAAGCGCGCAGTCGCGTACGAGGACGCGACGATGGAGTGGGTCGACGGAAACCTCGGCTCGAAGGTGACGATGAAGTACCCGGCGATCTGGCTGATGGGCGAGCGCGCCCACGGCGAGGTGCTGTCGATCGCCTTCGCGGGCAAGGGCCAGCACCAGGATGCGGGCGGCAAGGTCGTCCACGTTGCGAAGAACACATCGAGCGTGATCACCTCGAAGTCGATCTCGAAGAACGGCGGGCGCGGCGGTTACCGCGGCCTGCTCGAGGTCGCCAAGGGCGCGAGCGGCTCGAAGTCGAAGGTCGTCTGCGACGCGCTGATCCTCGACGAGGACTCGCGCTCCGACACGTACCCGTACATCGACGTGAAGGAGAACGACGTCGACCTCGGCCACGAGGCGACCGTCTCGAAGATCGGCGAGGAGCAGCTCTTCTATCTGATGAGCCGCGGGCTCTCCGAGGCGGAGGCGAGCGCGATGATCGTGGCGGGCTTCGTCGAGCCGATCACGAAGGAGCTCCCGCTCGAGTACGCCGTCGAGATGAACCGGCTCATCCAGCTGCAGATGGAGGGCTCTGTCGGCTAGCGCCGATCGAGCCTGGGACGATCTCGGAGGCCTCGGTGTCGCAGATCACGGGAGTGGACTTCGTCGCCGTGCCTTCGACCGACTGGAGGCGCTCGCGCGCCTTCTACGTCGACACGCTCGGTCTGCGCCCCGACGCGACCGGAGACGGCGAGTTCTGGATCGGCGAGACGTGCTTCGGGATCTACGAGCCGGCGACGTTCGGGATGGAGTTCCGCCCCCAGACGACCGCCCATATCGCGATGCACGTCGACGACATCGACAGCCGCGCGCGCGGCCCTCGAGCAGAAGGGCGTCGAGTTCCTCGGCGAGACGTCTGACACCGGCGTCTGCTACATGGCGTTCTTCGCCGACCCGGACGGGAACGCGCTGATGCTCCACCACCGGCACACGCCTCCGGAGGGGAGAGCCGAGTCGTGATCACGGTCGAGCGCACCGACTTCATCTCCGTACCCGTCACCGACATGGAGCGGTCGATCCGCTTCTACGGAGAGACGCTCGGCCTCCCGCGGGCATCCGAGACGGAAGGCTGGCCCGAGTTCCAGCTCGGCGAGAACATCTCGCTGTACCTCGTCGATCCGACCACGATCGGTCGGGCGTTCGAGGGTCCGCACACGTCGTCGATCGCGCTGCGCGTGCCCGACGTCGAGGAGGCCAGGCAGGCGCTCGAGGCGAAGGGCGTCGCCTTCCTCGGCGAGACGTTCGACACGGGCGTATGCCACATGGCGCTCTTCCACGACCCGGACGGCAACCTGCTCATGCTCCACCGGAGGTATGCGCCCCGTGAGGCCTGAGCTACTCGACCGCTATCGCGCACTCGCGCTTCCGACGACGCGCGACGAGCACTGGCGCTTCACCGACCTCGCCGGCTTCGACCCCGACGTGTGGGGTTCGGAGGCCTCGACCGCCGCCACGGTCCCGTCGATGCTCGATCTCGACGTCGCCGCGTCCGCCACGATCGACGAGGCGGGCATCCGCGTCGACGGCGCGCCCGACGGAGTCCGCTTCGAGACGCTCACGGACGACCATCCGCTGCTCGGCACCCTCGTCAAGCCGGACGACAAGCTCCGCGCGCACAACGCCGCCGTCTGGCAGCACGGGCTGCTCGTGCAGGTCGCCGCGGGCGTCGTGCTCGACAAGCCGCTCTACCTGCGCGTCGCGAGCGGCGTCCCCGGCGGCTCGCTGTTCTGGCGGGTGCTCGTCGTCGCCGAGCCCCGATCGCGCTTCACGCTCGTCCAGGAGCTGACCTCGGCCGGGGACGATGTCGAGGCATACGTCAACGGCGTCGTCGAGGTCGTCGTCCACGACGGCGCGAAGGCCGAGATCGTCGACGTCCAGCGGCTGTCGCGGCGCTCGTGGCTCTTCGCCTCGTACCACGCCCGCGTCGAGCGGGACGCGGAGCTCGACTGGGTCGAGGGCGGGTTCGGCTCGTCGCGCGGGAAGGTCTGGATCCAGAACGACCTCGCCGACCGCGGCGCGACCTCGCGCGTGACCGGCGCGTACTTCGCCGACGGGACGCAGCACCTCGACTACGACACCTACCAGCTCCACGCCGCGCCCGACACGACGTCCGACTTCGCGTTCAAGGGCGCGCTCCGCGACGACGCGGCCACGGTCTGGCGGGGGATGATCCGCGTCGAGGAGCGCGCCCAGCGGACAAACGCCTACCAGGAAAATCGCAACCTACTGCTCTCGAAGACCGCGACCGCCAACTCGATCCCCGGCCTCGAGATCCTCGCGAACGACGTCCGCTGCACGCACGGCGCGACGCTCTCGCCGGTCGACCGCGAGCAGCTGTTCTACCTGATGGCGCGCGGCCTGCCTCGCTCGGAGGCGGAGCGCCTGATCGTCCGCGGGTTCTTCCAGGACGTGCTCGACCGGATCGAGCTCGACCCGGTGCGCGAGGCGCTCGGCGCCGCGCTCGAGGCACGCATCCCGCAGGCCTGAGGTCTCCGCGAGCGGCGGGGTGCTTGTGGTGATTCACCACAAGCGGTGTCCGACCACGTGCGGCTCGGCAGCCTCTGTCATCCTGACCGCATGCCGTGCTCGTGCTGCGCCGGTGAGTCGCTCGACATCTTCGGGGCGAGGGGAGCCCGGCGGGCGCTCGAGCGCTACCTCCGCAAGGGCCTGGGCGGAGGCGACGCGCCGCGGATCGCCGCGTGGGCTGCCGAGGGCGGGCTCGACGGCGCCACAGTGATGGAGGTCGGAGGCGGCATCGGCCAGATCCAGGCCGAGCTCGTGCGTCGCGGCGCTGCACATGGCACGGTGGTGGAGGTGGTCGCCGGGTACGAGCAGACTGCCCGTACGCTGGCCGAGGCGATCGGGATCGCCGACCGGACGTCGTTCGTCCTCGCCGACCTCCTCGAGACGCCCGACGTCGTGGACTCCGCGGACATCGTCGTCCTGCGGCGAGTCGTGTGTTGCACGCCCGTCGGGCCGTCCGTCCTCGGCGCGGCTGCCGACCACACCCGGCGCACGCTGCTCGCGAGCTACCCGCGCGATCGGATCGCCGTCCGTGTCGTCGCGCACCTGCAGAACGCCGTCCTGGCCCTGATGCGGAAGCGGTTTCGCGTGTTCGTGCACTCGCCGGGCGAGTTGGAGCGGGCCGCGGCGGGGCGCGGGCTTTTCCTCTCGCGCGTCGAGCGCGGCGTCGTCTGGGAGACCGCGCAGTTCGACCCTGCCTCCTGACAGATTCCTGACGAACCGCTCAGGCTCCCCTGATACGACCGCCGTAGGGTCGAGTCATGCGCCTCATCGCAATCGTCGGATTGCTCACGGCAATCGCCATTCTCGTCCTGTAGTCGCCGCACGCGAGGAGCGGCGGCGAGGGGCGTAGGCTTGGCCCCATGGAGATCGGCCTGTTCCCGCTCGGGATCGTGCTCCTGCCGACCGAGCAGGTGCCGCTCCACATCTTCGAGCCGCGCTACCGCGAGCTGATCGCCGAGTGCCTCGACCTCCAGCAGCCGTTCGGGCTCGTCTATGCGGACGACGACGGCCTGCGGCGCACCGGCACCTTGGCGACCGTGGTCGAGGTGGCCGAGCGATTCGAGGACGGCAGGCTGAACATCGTCGTCGAAGGAGGAGAGCGGTTCAGGCTCGTCGAGCTCACCGAGGGGCGGAGCTTCCACACGGGGACGATCGAGCCGATTGCCGACAACGACGACGCGCCTGACCCGGAGAGCGTGACACGAGCCCGCCGGCTGTTCGCACGACTCGTCGAGCTGACGGGCGCCGACGTCGAGGTCCCCGACGAGGCTGCCTCGCAGCCGTCGTTCTCGCTCGCGTCCCGGTTCGAGCTCGCGCCGGACCTCAAGCTCGAGCTGCTCGAGGAGCGAAGCGAGCAGCTTCGACTGAAGCGACTCTGCGAGATCCTCGAGACGGTCGTGGCGGCCGTCGAACGGCAGCGCGAGACGGCGGAGCTGGCCGCGAAGAACGGCAAGGCACATCCCCCCGCTGCGTAGAGCACGGCGAACGGCGGCCCCAAGGGCGGGGACCCGAAGGGCCGCGGCTAGGATGGCCGGGTGAGCTCCACCACCGTCCCGGCGCTCGATGCGCACCGCCTGCGGGCCGATTTCGCCGTGTTCGACGAGCTGGTCGACGGGCGGCCGGTGGCGTTCCTCGACTCCGCCGCGTCGACCCAGAAGCCGCGCCAGGTGCTCGACCGGATGCGGACCTTCTACGAGCACGAGTATGCAAACGTCCACCGCGGCGTCTATCGGCTTGCGGCGCGCGCGACCGAGGGGTTCGAGGGCGCGCGCCGCACGGTCGCGGGCCTGCTCAACGCGCCGTCCGAGAAGGAGATCGTGTTCACCCGCAGCGCGACCGAGGCGATCAACCTCGTCGCGTACGCCTGGGGCCTCGACAACCTCGGTCCCGGCGACGTGGTCGTCATCACCGAGCTCGAGCACCACTCCAACTTCGTCCCGTGGCAGTACATCGCGCACCGCACGGGTGCGAGCTTCCGCAACATCCCGATCGACGATCTCGGCGAGCTCCAGCTCGACGCGCTCGACGGGCTCGCCCGCGAGGGGAACGTCAAGGTCGTCGCCAACAACCTCGTCTCGAACACGCTCGGGACGATCAACCCGGTCGAGACGCTGGCCGCGTGGGCCCACGAGCAGGGCGCGATCATGGTCGTCGACGCCGCGCAGGCCGCTCCTCATCGACGGGTGGACGTCCAGTCGCTCGGTGCCGATTTCGTCGCGATCTCGTCGCACAAGCTGTGCGGGCCGAGCGGGATCGGTGCGCTGTGGGGCAGGCGCGAGCTGCTCGAGGCGATGAGCCCGTTCAACCTCGGCGGCGAGATGATCCGCTCCGTCGGGCTCGACAGGACGACCTTCAACGAGCTGCCGTACAAGTTCGAGGCGGGAACGCCGGCGATCGGCGAGGCCGTCGGCTTCGGCGCCGCGGTCGAGTACATCTCGGAGATCGGCCTCGACGCGATCGAGCGCCACGAGCACGCCCTCGTCGAGCAGGCGATGGCCGCGCTCGAGGAGCTCCCCTGGATCAGGGTCTTCGGCCCCCCGGCCGATCGCCGTGCCGGGATCGTCTCCTTCGACGTCGAGGGCATCCACCCGCACGACGTCGCCCAGATCCTGGACTGGGAGGGAGTCGCCGTGCGGGCCGGCCACCACTGCACGCAGCCGCTGATGACCCGGCTCGGGGTCGCGGCCACGACCCGCGCGAGCTTCTACCTCTACTCGATCCCCGAGGAGATCGACCGGCTGGTCGCCGGCCTCCACAAGGTCAAGGCGTCGCTCGGCTGATGAGCGAGTTCGAGCAGCTGTATCGGGAGGTCATCCTCGATCACTACAAGGCGCCGCGGAACCACGGGGTGCTGGAGCCGCACGACGCGATCGCCGAGGGCCAGAACCCGCTCTGCGGCGACGAGGTGACCGTGTCGATCCGATTCGGCGAGGGCGACGTCATCGAGGAGGTCGGCTTCGAGGGGCGCGGCTGCGCGATCAGCCAGGCGGCGACCTCGATGCTCACCGACCTCGTCAAGGGCCGCACCGCACAGGACGTCTCGTCGATGCCGAAGGACGAGCTGCTGGACGAGATCGGGATCCCGCTCACGCCGGTGCGGCTCAAGTGCGCGCTGCTCGGGCTCGGCGTGCTGAAGGTTGCGCTCCACCGCGCGAAGGGCACGCCCCTCCCCGACGAATGGGGCACGTCGTCGGGCGAGATCTCGCTCGGCTGATGGAGATCGAGGCGCTCCCGCTCGAGGAGCTGCCGGACGGGTCGATGCGGCTCGTCCCGGCGGACGGCCTGACGATCGGTCTCTATCGCTGCAAGGGCGAGCTGCACGCGATCGAGGACCGCTGCACGCACGACGACGGCCCACTGTGCGAGGGCGAGTGGGACGCGGCTGCATGCGAGGTCCTGTGCCCGCGCCACGGCTCCCGCTTCGACCTCCGTACCGGCGCCGCGCTGACGCTGCCCGCGTACCTTCCCGTCGCCACGTACCCGGTGCGGGTGCGTGACGACGGGATGATCGTGATCGACGTGAGCGGCCCGACGTCGCCCTGAGGGCGTCTCGGGACGGGAGGATCGTGATCCCGTGCCGGGCTGCGGTGATGACCTCGTCCTCGTCTTGTGTATCGAGAGGGACGCCCGCCTGCAGTGGGTGGACGAGGTCGAGGCCGAGCTTGGGTAGGGTCAGACCGTGCTCGACGACCGCGTCCGCTCGGTGCTCGCCCGGATGGAGGCGGAAGACGCTTCCGATCGGGAGTCGGGCGTGCCGTTCGGCGAGCGCTCGCTCGCGGTCGGACCGGACTCCGGTCGCCTCCTGTTCGCGCTCGTCGCGCCGAACGCCGGCTGCGAGGTCCTCGAGATCGGCGGCTCCCACGGCTACTCGACGGTGTGGCTTGCCGCGGCCGCGCGCATTCTCGGCGGCCGCGTCGTCACCCTGGAGCAGGATCCCGGGAAGGTCGAGGTCTGGCGCAGGAACATCGCGGAGGCGGGGCTCGAGGAGTGGGCCGAGCTCGTCGAGGGCGACGCGAAGGAGACCCTGCCCGCGCTCGAGGACGGCTTCGACATCGTCTTCCTCGACGCCTGGAAGGACGACTACGAGCTGCTGTTCGGGCTCGCGCGGGAGAAGGTCGATCCGGGCGGGGTCGTCGTCGCGGACAACGTCACGACGAGCGACACCGTGCAGGCGTACGCGACGGCCCGCCAGGCCGATCCGACGCTCGTCTCGGTGACGGTGCCGATCGGGCACGGGCTCGAGGTGACGACCGTCCTCCAGCCCTGATCGTTGCCGCGTCGGCGCCCGTCCGTCGCGTCGGCGAGCCGCGTGCGGACGAGGGAGGTCACGGGTCGCAAGGTGCGGGAAGCCGCACTGGTGCCCCGTCCACTCCCGTTGCTATGGTGCGGCTACCGCGGAAAGGAGGTGGTCGGGTGTCAGATTCGTGCAGTACCGGCAGTGGAGGTACCAGCGGGTAGAGGCGTGTCCCCGGGACCTACGGGGAATCGCCATAGCCACGCGTAGGGGACTCGCGCTCTCGCGCCGCCGACCACCTCGGTCAGGCAGGAAGCGCCTCTACCAAATCCAACGCTGGTTACCGCAATGCGAAGGGGCCGCCGCTCGGCGGCCCCTTCGCATCAGTGCAGATCCGAGGCAGCTGCACGACGGAGCTGCTCGTCGATCCCGACGAGGTCCTCGAGCCCGAGCCGTCGCATCGAGGCGCCGCCGTCGGTGACGACGTTGTCGGGGCCCTCGAGCATGCGCAGCTGGTCGCGCGTGAGCAGGGCGGGCGGCATGCGCTCGAACACCGCCGCGGGGCCGCGAGCGAGCCAGAACGGGAGGTGCATCGCCGGACGGCGCGTGCCGAGCGCCGTCTTGATCCGGCGCCAGAGCTGGCTCCAGGTGACCGCCTCCGGCCCTCCGAGCTCGACCGGCGTCGCCGTCCCCTCCGCCTCGACCGCAAGACGAACGCCCCTTACGAGGTCGTCGACCCAGATCGGCTGCACCCGCTGGGTCCCCGGCCCGATGATCGGCGTGACGGGTGCGAGGCGCGCGATCCGCAGGAACCGCGGCAGCGCGCCCCCGTCCTTCCCGAAGACGAAGCTGGGGCGGAGCACCGCGTGATCGACGCCGGAGGAGGCGACCGCCTGCTCGGCGGCCCATTTCGCGCGGAAGTACGGGACCGTCGCCCCCGGCCCGGTCCCGAGCGCGCTCATCAGCACGATCCGGCGGACGTCGCTCTCGCGGGCAGCCTCGACGAGGTTCCCCGTCCCGGCGGCCATCACGCGCTCGAACGTCGCGGGCGAGCCCTCCACGATCGCGACGAGATGGACGATCGTCCGCATGCCGCGGGCTGCGGCGCGCAGCGAAGCAGGGTCGGTGACATCGCCTCGGACGAGCTCGCAGTCGATCGCCGTCGAGCGCATGGGCACCGCGGGCGGTTCGCACCATCGCGCGGACTCGAACGCCGTCACCGGCGAGCTCCCGCACGACGTGTCGCCCGACGAAGCCGTTCGCCCCGGTGACGAGGATCATCGGTCGTCCGCGAAGTTCTGCCAGTAGCGGCTCGGCGTCGGGCCGCGCTGACCCTGGTACTTCGAACCGAGGGCACCCGTGCCGTACGGCGTCTCGGCCGGCTCGGACATCTGCACGAACGACAGCTGACCGATCTTCATCGCGGGGTAGATCGTGATCGGCAGGTTCGCGACGTTCGACAGCTCGAGCGTCACGTGCCCGTCGAAGCCCGGGTCGATGAAGCCGGCCGTCGAGTGGATCAGGAGCCCGAGCCTGCCCAGGGACGACTTGCCCTCGAGCCTCGCGACGAGGTCGTCGGGCAGGGTGACGCGCTCGAGGGTCGAGCCGAGGACGAACTCCCCCGGGTGGAGGATGAACGGCTCCTCGTCGTCCACCTCGACGAGCTCCGTCAGGTCCTCCTGCGCGGCCTTGACGTCGATGAACGGGTAGCGGGAGTTCCGGAACACCCTGAAGAGCCGGTCGACGCGCACGTCGAGGCTCGACGGCTGCATGAGCGCGGGATCGTAGGGGTCGATGCCGATCCGGCCGGCCTCGACGAGGCGCCGGATGGCGCGGTCGGAGAGCACCATCGAGGCGGATCGTAGACCGGCGGCGGAGCCGCCTGTCCGCGCAGCGGACCAGGGGAAGCGGTCCGGGGAGCCGGAGGGCCTCCCCGCCGCGACCGGGGCCCACGATCGCCTACACTCATGGATCCGGTGTCCATGCTGTATCCATCGCTCGACCCGAACGAGCGCTTTCGCGATCGTCGGGACGCCGTGCGACGCCGGAAGCGGCGACGGCGGGCCGTCGTCGCAGGGCTCCTCCTGCTGACGGTGCTGGCGCTCGCGGGCGGGATGACGCTCGCCGGAAAGGGCGGGAAGGCCGGTGCGGGCACGGGGACACGCGCCGCGTCGCAGGCAGCAGCGACGCTCCAGGTCGCGCTGCGCCCGAGGCCGCTTCCCGTCGAGATCCGGGGCGTCCACGTGACGGGCCCGCTCGCGTCGCTCCCCGGCAAGCTCCAGCAGTACGAGGCCCTGACCAAGGTCGGGCTGAACACGATCGAGCTCGATGTGAAGGACGAGGGCGGCGAGATCGCCTTCGACCCGGCCGGCGTGCCGCTCGCGCGCAAGACCGGCGCCGTGCGCGACTACTACGACCCGCGGCAGGTCGCGCGCGAGATGCACCGGAAGGGCATCTATCTGATCGGGCGCGTCGTCGTCTTCCAGGACCCGTATCTCGCGCGCGCCCGCCCGGACATGGCCATCAGACGGCCCGACGGGTCGATCTGGGCGACGAGCGGGGGTCTCGAGTGGGTCAACCCGTACGACAGGCGGGTGTGGGACTACGCGATCTCCGTCGCGGCGGCTGCTGCACGCGCCGGGTTCGACGAGATCATGCTCGACTACGTCCGCTTCCCCTCCGACGGCGACGTCGGTGCCGCGGTCTACCCCGGGCGCACGAGCGTCCCCAAGGGACGGCTGATCGCGAGCTTCGCCGCCTACGCCCACGATCGCCTCGCACCGCTCGGCGTCCGCGTCTCGACCGCGCTCTTCGGTCTCTCGGCGACGCGCGACCTCGGGATCGGGCAGGTGCCGCGCTGGATCGCGCAGAACGTCGACCAGATCCACCCGATGTCCTACCCGGCCCTCTACGGCGGCGGTGAGCTCGGGATCGCGTCGCCCAGCGCCGAGCCCGGTGAGACCGTCTTCCGGACGCTGATCGACTATCGCCGCGAGACGAAGGGCAGCGGGGCGCAGCTCGTCCCGTGGGTGCAGGACTGGAGCTACCGGCCGGAGCAGGTGATGCAGCAGATCCGCGCCGCACGGTTGCAGGGCGCGAAGGGCTTCCTGCTCTGGAACGCGTCCGGGATCTACACGAAGAGCGCCCTCGCTCCTCCGTCCTGACGGCCGCGGCTACGGGCCGAGTCGCACACGGGCCCAGCCGGAGCCGGCGCGCTCGTAGCGCGCGCGGTCATGGAGGCGGTTCTGGCGGCTCTCCCAGAGCTCGATCGCGCTCGCCTCGACGCGGTAGCCGCCCCAGAAGGACGGCAGCGGGATCTCGTCCTCGCCCGCGAAGCGCGCCTCGACCTCGGCGACGCTCGCCTCGAGCTCGGCTCGATCGGCGAGCGGGCTCGACTGCGGGGACGCCCATGCGCCGACGCGGCTCTCCCGCGCGCGCGTGCGGAAGTAGGCGAGCGACTCCTCCTCGCCGATCCGCACGACCCGACCCTCGACCCGCGCCTGGCGTCGGAGCGGCGGGCCCCAGTTGAAGACGAGCGCGGCACGTGGGTTCGCGGCGAGCTCGACGCCCTTGCGGCTCCCGTGGTTCGTGTAGAAGCGGAGATCGCGCTCCTCGACGCCTCGGACGAGCACCATGCGCGCCGAGGGCAGCCCGTCGGGCGTCGCGGTGGCGAGCGCGGCAGCCTCGGGCTCGAACAGCTCCGCGGCGCGGGCGTCCGCGAGCCAGCGGGCGAGCACCGCCAACGGGTCGTCGCCGAGCTCGTCGAGCCACGCGTCCACGGCGCGAATCTACTGTCGCGGCGCTCGGATAGGCTCAGGGAGATGGCCGCCACGAGGACGATCGAGATCCGGACAGAGATCCCCGGCCCGCGCTCGCGGGCGATCGCCGAGCGGGAGGCCCGCGTCATCGCCCGCCCGCTGCGGGGCCACCTGCCGGTGTTCGCGGAGCGCGCCGAGAACGCGACGATCACCGACGTCGACGGCAACACCTTCGTCGACTTCGCCGGGGGCGTCGGTGTCGTGAACGTCGGTCACGCCCATCCCAGCGTCGTCGAGGCGGTCGTCGAGCAAGCAACCCGTTTTCTGCACACGGACTACACGGTCGTCCCGTACGAGCCCGCGGTGGCCCTGGCCGAGCGGCTCTGTGCGCTGGCGCCCATCTCGGGTGAGACGCGTGCCGCGTTCTTCAACGCCGGGACCGAGGCGGTCGAGAACGCCGTCAAGCTCGCGCGCCTGCACACCGGCCGGCCCGGCGTGATCGCGTTCGAGGGGGCGTTCCACGGCAGGACGCTCCTCTCGATGACGATGACGTCCAAGTTCCATCCGTACAAGGCCGGGATGGGGCCCTTCGCGCCGGAGGTCTACCGGGCGCCCTACCCGGACGAGTACCGCGGGCCCGGTGCAGCCGAGGCGCTGGAGCGGCTCGAGCGGGTCCTGGAGACGCACGTCGCACCCGAGCACGTGGCCGCCGTCGTGATCGAGCCGCAGCTCGGCGAGGGTGGGTTCGTCCCCGCCCCCCGTGCGTACATGGAAGGGCTGCGCGCGATCTGCGACCGCCACGCAATCGTCCTCGTCGCGGATGAGGTGCAGACCGGGTTCGGCCGTACCGGCCGCATGTTCGCGATGGAGCACGTCGGCGTCGAGCCGGATCTGATGACCGTCGCGAAGTCGATCGCCGCCGGCCTCCCGCTCTCGGGCGTGATCGGTCGGGCGGAGATCATGGACGGCGCTCACGACGGGGCGATCGGCGGGACGTACGTCGGCAATCCGGTCGCGCAGGCCGCCGCCCTCGCCGTCCTCGACGTGTTCGAGGAGGAGGACGTCCTCGCGCGTGCGGAGCTGATCGGCGACCGGATCCGCGAGCGGATGCTCCTGTGGCAGCGGCGCTGGCCGGCGATCGGCGACGTGCGGGGCCTCGGTGCGATGCTCGCCGTCGAGCTCGTCCACGACCCCGTCACGAAGGAGCCGGCGCCGGAGCTCGCGCGCGCGGTGATCGACGCGGCGCTCGAGCGCGGCCTGATCCTGCTCAAGGCAGGCGTGTACGGGAACTGCATCCGGGTGCTCTGCCCGCTGACGATCGAGGACGCCGTCCTCGACGAGGCGCTCGAGGTCTGGGCGGACGCCCTCGCCTCGGTGCTCGGCTGAGACGCCCTCGTCCCGTCAGTACTCGAGGCTCGATCGACGCTCGTGGCGCTCGAGCGCCAGCTCGATCAGCCGGTCGAGCAGGTCCTCGTAGGCCAGCCCCGACGCCGCGAAGAGCCGCGCGTAGAAGCTCGTTGCGGTGAAGCCCGGGATCGTGTTCAGCTCGTTCAGCACGACCTCGCCGTCGATCGAGCGAACGAAGAAGTCGGCGCGGGCCATGCCCTCGCACGACGAGGCGACGAAGGCCTCTCGCGCGAGCTCGCGCGCCCGCTCGATCTGGGCGTCGTCGAGCCCCGGCGGCGGCACGACGAGCTCCGAGCCGCCTTCGTCGTACTTGGACGAGTAGTCGTACCAGTCGGCGTTGATCGAGACGACCTGGCCGGGGAGCGAGGCGACCGGGGCCGGGAGGTTCCCGAGCACGCCGACCTCGATCTCCATGCCGTCCACGAACTCCTCGACGAGCACCTTCTCGTCGTGGCGGCGTGCGAGCGCAACGGCCGCGGCGAGCTCGGCTTCCTCGCGCACCTTCGAGATCCCCACGGACGACCCCATGTTCGCCGGCTTGACGAACACGGGATACCCGAACGGGTTCGTGACCGGATCGCCGAGGCGGAGCGCCACGTGCCGGGCGACGGGGACTCCGGCGCCCCGCATCAGGGTCTTGAAGACGTCCTTGTCCATGCACACCGAGGAGGCGAGCACCCCGGCGCCGACGTACGCCACGCCGGCGAGCTCGCAGAGGCCCTGGACGGTGCCGTCCTCCCCGAAGGGGCCGTGGAGGATCGGGAGCACGACGTCGACCGCCCCGAGCGTTGCGGGCGCCGAGTCGGCCGGCACCGGCAGCGTCTCGGCCGTGGTCGTGGCCGGCAGCTCCGCCCGGCGGTCGCCCGGCGGAAGCGCCCAGCGGCCGTCACGGCCGATCTCGATCGTGGTGACCTCGTAGCGGGACGGGTCGAGCGCCGCGGCCACCGACGCGGCGGATGCGAGCGAGATCTCGTGCTCGCTCGATCGGCCCCCGGCGAGGACGGCGAGCCGGATGCGCCGCGTCACGGGGTGGTCGGGGTCCCGCCGCCGGGTGTCGTCGTGGTGTCGGTGGGTGTCGTGGGCGTCGTCGTCGTCGTCGTCGGCGTGGTCGGGGTGGTCACGTCCGGTGGGGGGACATACCGGCCGACGGTGAGCGTCACGACCGACTTCGGGTCTGCCTGTGTGCTCCCCGCCGGGTCCTGCGACATCACGAGCCCGTCGAGCGACTCGTCCTCGGTGTCCTGGCGCACGACCGTGACCCTGAAGCCCGCCGCGATCAGGGTCGCGCGCGCATCGGGGGCCGTCTGCAGCGAGACGTCCGGGACGGTCACCGTCGTCGGGCCCTTCGAGACGGAGAGGGTCACGGGCGAGCCCTTCGAGGCGGTCGAGTTGCCGGGCGGGCTCTGATCGACGACCTGGCCGGCCGGCTGGTCCGAGTCGACGTCCGCGCGGCCGACCGTGAATCCCGCGGACTGGAGCTGCGCCGCGGCGGAGTCGTAGCTCAGGCCGATCACGCTCGGGACCGCGACCGGCTTGGGCCCGGACGAGACGTTGATCCTCACCGACGCCCCGGCGAGCACGACGACGCCGGGCTGCGGGTTCTGCGCGGTGACCTGGTTCGCCGGCTTGTCCGAGCTCACCTGGACGACGTTCGCGACGAGCCCCCGCTGCGTCAGCTCGGCGACGGCCGCGTCTCGCGACTCGCCGACGAGCGACGGGACCGTCACCTTCGGCTTCCCGCTCGAGACGAGGACCGTGACGAGCGAGCCCTTC
This sequence comes from uncultured Actinomycetes bacterium, assembly GCA_963739405.1. Classification (GTDB taxonomy): domain Bacteria; phylum Actinomycetota; class Thermoleophilia; order Gaiellales; family Gaiellaceae; genus Gaiella. Next base: position 67,684 of record CAVUAH010000018.1, read on the forward strand.
GCCTGCTTCGTGCCGGCGTCCGGCTCCTGCTCGTAGACGTAGCCCGGCTGGACCTTCGCGTTGGGCAGGCGGCGGACGTTCGGCTCGAAGCCGTCCTGGTCGATCAGGGCGACGGCGTTCTTCTCGAGGATGCCGGTGTAGAGCCCCACCGCGACGGGCTCGTTCGCGTCGATCTGGTCGCGGATGTTGTCGTAGAGCAGCCAGCCGCCGATCCCGAGCGCGATCGCCGCCGCGGCGGCGAGCAGCCACGGCCACCACGCCCTCCCCGTCTTGACCTGCCCCTCGTAGGCGCGGTAGCGCTCGTCGCCCCCGTATCCGGTCGGACGTGGCTGCACGGTCGTCGCCGCGGTGGACTCGCCCCGCAGCACCATGGTCGCGGCCTCCTCGGTCTCGGGGCCGACGGCGTCGCCGCGGCCGACCAGCTCGAGGTCCCGGTCCATCTCCTTCGCCGAGCGGTAGCGGTCGGCGGGCTCCTTCGCGAGCGCCCGCAGGACGACCAGATCGAGGTCGCGCGGGATCTCGGGACGGATCTCCGACGGCGCCGGCGGCACCTGCGAGAGGTGCTTCATCGCGATCTCGACCGGGGTCTCCCCCGTGAACGGCACCTTGCCCGTGACGAGCTCGTAGAGCACGATCCCGGTCGAGTAGAGATCCGAGGACTCGTCGACGGGCGCGCCGCGCGCCTGCTCGGGCGAGAGGTACTGCGCCGTCCCGATGATGGAGCCGGCCTCCGTCATCTGGCTCGAGCCCGCCCGCGCGATCCCGAAGTCGGCCACCTTGACGCGGCCCTCGTGGTCGACGAGCACGTTGTGCGGCTTGATGTCCCGGTGGACGATCCCGTTGCGGTGTGCGTAGCGGAGCGCCGCGAGCACCTGGCGGACGTAGGAGATCGCGACGGGCACCGGGCACGGGCCGCGCGTGACGATCAGCTCCTTGAGCGTCCGCCCCTCGACGTACTCCATCACGATGAAGTACGAGCCCTCGGCCTCGCCCCGGTCGAAGATCGAGACCACGTTCGGGTGCGAGAGCCCGGCAGCGTGCGTCGCCTCGCGCCGGAACCGCTCGACGAACTGCGTGTCGTTCGCGTAGCGGTCGTGGAGGATCTTGATCGCAACCTTCCGGCCGAGCTCCTGGTCCTCGGCGAGCCACACGTCGGCCATGCCGCCGCCTCCGAGCTTGCGCTCGAGCCGGTAGCGGCCGGCGAAGATCGTCCCGCGTCGCTCGTCGATGGTCGCCATCAGGTCTCCAAGGGTAGATGCTGGATCGGGAGAATCAGGGCCCGCCGGCGCGCGATTGCCGGGGCTCTCACGGGTTCGCCCCCGGCTCGAGGAGTGCCTCCATCACGGCCCGCGCGATCGGGGCCGCCGTGGCGCCGCCCGTGAGGCTCTGCCGCTCGAGCGCGACCGCGATCGCGATCTCCGGTCGCGCGTTCGGCTTGCCCGCGAACGCGATGAACCAGGTCGTGTTCTGCCCCGCAACGCCGGTCTCGGCCGTGCCGGTCTTCCCGCCGATGCGGTACCCGGGGATCTGCGCCGCCGTACCCGTGCCGCCCTGGACGGCGCTCACCATCATGTCGCCGATGTCGCGCGCGTTGACCGGCCCGACTGGCCGGTCGAGCCGCTCCGGCTCGGTCCGCGACACGGTCGTCCCCCGCGGGGAGACGATCTTCTCGACGACGTACGGGCGCATCAGGATCCCGGCGTTGCCGATCGCGCCCGCGACCATCGCCATCTGCATGGGCGTCACGAGCAGGCGCTCCTGCCCGAACGCCATCCGCCCCGCGTCGACGTCGGAGTCGCGCTTCGGGTACCAGAGCTCCCCGTTGCGGTAGAGGCCGCTCGGGTAGCGCTCCCCGTCGGGGGTCTCGAGCGGCGGACGCTCGTAGAAGCCGAACTTCTTCGCCTGGTCGAGGATCGCCTTCGCGCCGAGCGCCTTGCCGATGTTGCAGAAGACCGAGTTGACCGAGTACTTGAGGGCCTCCGCGAGCGTCAGGCGGCCGAATGGGCTGCTCGTGTCGAAGTTGTTGACCCGCTTGCCGTACGCGATGCAGTAGCCCGGGTCGACGAACTCCGAGTCGGGCGAGAACCGGTTCGACTCGAGCGCAGCCGCCGCAGTGACGACCTTGAACGTCGAGCCGGGCGGGTAGAGCCCCTGCGACGCGCGGTTGACGAGCGGCGCCGCGGGACGGCAGTCCGCGGTGATCTTCGAGATCCTCGAGAACCGGGTCTCGACGAGGTTCGGGTTGTAGCTCGGGGAGGAGGCCATCACGAGGAGCTTTCCGCTGCGCGGGTCGAGCGCGACGACGGCGCCGCAGGTCCGGCCGAGCTGCGCGAGCGCGACCTGCTGTGCGCGCAGGTCGAGCGTGGTGACGACGGTGTCGCCGACGATCGGCTTGCCGCGCGCCTCGTCCAGCTGCCGGTTGACGAGCGAGGCGAGGTCTCGCTCGGTTCCCGTGAGGATGCCGTTCATCGACTTCTCGAGCCCTGCGCGTGCGCGGGAGACGGTCGAGTAGCCGACGACGTGCGCGGCGAGCCCGCCCTGCGGGTAGCGGCGGAAGTAGAGCGTCTTCCCGTTCCGCTTCACGACGCGGTTGCGCGCGAGCACCCGGCCGGGCGCGAGGATCAGCCCGCGGCGCACCTGGAACTCCGCCACGCGCTGGATCTCGTTGTCCTGCCGCGCGGCGAGGCCCGGACGAGCCCAGGTCTGCCAGTACGTCGTCCCGACGATCAGCGCGACGATCAGCGCCATCGCCGTCCACGCGACCCGCGTCAGCTGGCGGTTCACGTCGGAGCCGTCCGCACGGCACGGTGGGAGACGAGCAGGAGGAGCGCGAGCATCACGAAGTTCGAGACGACGCTGGAGCCGCCGTACGACATGAACGGCAGCGTGATGCCCGTGAGCGGCACGAGCCGGAGGACGCCGCCGACGATGATGAACGTCTGCAGCGCGAAGCCGAAGGAGAGCCCCGCCGCGAGCAGCTTCGAGAAGCCGTCGTGAGCCACGAGCGCGACGCGCATGCCCCGCGCCACGAAGGCGAGGAACAGGAGGAGCACGGCCGCGGCGCCGATCAGCCCGAGCTCCTGCGCGATCGCGGAGTAGACGAAGTCGGTCTGGAGGTACGGGATCAGCGGTGTCCCGTCGACCGTCTCGAACGTCCCCCGGCCGATGCCCGTGCCGCCGTAGCCGCCGTTGGCGATCGAGTAGAGGCTCTTGACGAGCTGGTAGGAGTCGCAGTTCTGCCGGTACTCGAGCAGGCCGTTGATCGAGCAGTGGACCTTGTCGTCGGTCCACGGCTGGAGCCAGACCGTGACCCGCTGCTGGACCCGTGCGAGCGAGTCGTAGAGGAGAGCCGCGCCCCCGGCGAACAGGACGAGCCCCGCGAGGACGTACGAGGCGCGCCCGGTCGCCGCGTAGACCATCGCGAGGAAGATCCCGAAGTTGAGGAGGGCAGAGCCGAGGTCGCTCGTCTGGACGAGCACGAGCATCGCACCGCCCCAGATGGCGAGCAGCGGCCCGAAGTCCTTCAGATGCCCTCGCGCGAGGGCCTCGCGCTTGTCCCGGAGGTACCCGGCGAGGAAGATGACGAGGAAGATCTTGGCGATCTCTCCCGGCTGGAAGCGCAGCGGACCGATGTCGACCCAGAGCTTGACCCCGTTGACCCGTTGGCCGAGGCCCGGAACGGACGGCAGCATCAGCAGCACGATCGCCGAGACGCCGAAGACGTACTTGTAGCGCTCGAGAACGCGGTAGTCGTAGCGCAGCCATGCGAGGGTCAGCGAGAACGCGGCCACCCCGACCGCGACCCACACGAGCTGCCTGTGGCCGTCCCCCGGGTCGATCCGGTAGACGAACACGAGCCCGATCGCGGAGATCAAGGCGACGAGCGGAAGCAACGTCGGGTCCGCGTCGGGCACGGTCCAGCGCGCGACGAGGTGGGCGACGAGGAAGATCCCCCCGAGCACGCCGGCCCAGGGCAGCCATCCGTAGTCGATCTGCCGCGAGCCCCGAGATCCAGGCGCTCGCGAACGCGGCCGACGCGACGAGCCCGGCGAGGAGGAGTGCCGCGAGCTCGCGATTCCGGATGCTCACCGCAGGAAGCTCCACCAGATCGCAAGGGCTGCGATGCCGACGATCGCGAGGATCAGCAGGAGCGCCGGCCAGCGGCTCCCCTTCCCGGCTCCGTGACGGCGGACGTCGTCGAAGACGGACTCGGTCGTGACGTCGTCGGGACCGAGATCGGGCTCGGTGGTCGCCGCCGGCGCAGGCGGCGCGCTCTGCTGCGAGCCTGCCTCGCCCTCGACGACCTCGAACACGACCACCGTGACGTTGTCGTCCCCGCCGGCGGCGTTCGCCGCCCGGACCAGCGTCTCGGCGGCGACGTACGGGTCGCGGTCGGAGCCCTCGAGCAGGCGCGCGATCTCGTCGTCCCGCACCATCGCGCTGAGCCCGTCCGAGCAGAGCAGCACGATGTCGCCCGGCTCGAGCTCGAGCGTGCGCGTGTCGACCTCGACGTCCGCCTCCGTGCCGAGCGCCCGCGTGATCACCGAGCGGTGGGGATGGACGGCGGCCTCGGCCTCGGTGAGCCGGCCTGTGCGCACGAGCTCGGCCACGAGCGAGTGGTCGGTGGTGAGCTGCTCGAGCCCGCCGTGCCGGTAGCGGTACGCGCGCGAGTCGCCGACGTGCGCGAGGGTCATCGTTCCCGCGTGCTCGTCGACGAGCACCACGGTGGCGGTCGTCCCCATGCCGGCGACGGCCGGATCGGCCAGGGAGCGTTCGAAGATCCGGGCGTTGGCGGTGCGCACCGCGCCTGCGACGCCTGCCTCGTCGGCAACCGCGGCGCCCGCCTCCTCGATCGCCGCGGCCGCGAGGCGCGATGCGAGCTCGCCGGCCTGCGCGCCACCCATACCGTCGGCGATCGCAAAGAGCGGCGGCTCGCAGACGAAGGCGTCCTCGTTCTGGCGCCTGCGGCGGCCGGTGTCGGTGACGCCTGCGGCCCGCCCGACGATCACGCGTGCTCCTCGACGAGCAGGTCCGTGTGACCGATCCGGATCACGTCGCCCGGCTGAAGGAGGCGCGCGCTCGTCACGCGGGCGCCGTTGACGAACGTCCCGTTCGTCGATCCGGCGTCCTCGACCCAGAGCCCGTCCGTCCGGCTGGCGATCGTCGCATGACGGCTGGAGACGGTCGTGTCGGCGTCGAGGCGGATCGTGTTCTCCACGCCACGCCCGACGCGTGCGCCGTTCGTCAGCTCGATCGTCGTCCCGGCCTGGAGCGCGGGGCTCTGCAGGACGACGACCCGCCGCGACCGGATGCCCGCGGCCGCGCGCAGGGCTGCCGCGTCGGCGGCCGGGATGATGATGCTCTCCTGCGGCGCCCCGGCCGAGAGGCCGCGGGTCGCCGAGCGCACGACGAGCCAGACGAAGAGGTAGAGGAGGACGAGGAACGCGACCTTGAGGCCGAGCAGCGCCTCGTCGACCGTGACGGCGGCGCTCACCGCAGGCTGCGCCCGAACACCAGCTCGGTCCCGCCGGCGCTGATCCGATCGCCGTCGTCGAGCCGTTTCCGCCCCGACACCCGTTGCCCGTTCACCTCGGTGCCGTTGGTCGAGCCGAGATCGGCGACCGCCCACGACGTCGGGCTTTCCTGCAGGAGCTCGAAGTGGCGACGGGAGACGTTGCCGTCGTCGATCCGGACGTCGCACTCTCGCGAGCGCCCGACGACGACCCGCCCGGACGTGACGGGGATGGTGCGGCCGTCCACGGTGAGCGTCACCTGCTCGCGCACGACCTCCTCGGGCGGCCCGTCGTCCTCCGCGAGCGGGACCTCCGGCCGGTAGACCATCGTCGCGGCCGGGGCCTCGACGACCGGAAGGGCGGGCTCGGCGACCGGGACGGCGGGACCGGGCGGCGTCGGGAGAGGCGCCGCCGCGACGACGCGGGCCTCGTCGGGTTGGGCGACGCGCGTTGCGATCCCGAACTCGCCCATCGCAAGGTCGGCGTCGCTCTCGAGGATGACCTTCGGGGGCGTCAGCAACGCATACCCCTCGCGGCGCGCGTGCTCGACGAGGTACTCCTGGAGCTCGCCCACGAGCGAGCCCTCGTACGCCGCGAACTGCGCGCGGTCGGGGGGCGAGAGGTAGAGCGTGTACTCGTTCGGCACGTAGACGCGCGACACCGACACCGAGCGGTGCTCGTCCATCTCCTTCGCGAGCTTCCGCGCGAGCTCGACCGGCTGCACGTGCGTCCGGAACGCACGCCCGAACACCCCTTCGAAGAGGCCCTCGATCTTGCTCTCGATTGCGCGAAGGACGCTCATGATGCGGGGCGCCTCCCCCTCCCGAGTCTAGCCGCCGCCCTGTCGCAGAAACGCAGCCAGATACGGGCGCGCGGCGAGCAGCCCGCAGAGCAGCCACGTGCCGAGCACGAAGCCGACCCATGGTACGGACGGCGCCCACGCGAGCACGAGGGTCAGCTGGAGCGCGCCGAGGCCGATGATGCCGAGCCGGCCGCGCGCGACCGCCTGCGGGAGCAGGGCGGCGACGAGGCCGAGGGCGAGGGCGGTCGTCCCGATCGCGCTGCTCTCTCCGAGGACGGTGCCGAGCGCGTGCAGGACGTCCGTCGGGCGCTCCGTCTCCGCCACGCCGAGATCGGCCACAGTCGCTCCTGTCAACGGCAGCGCTTTCCCCGAGAGGCCGGCGACGGCGGCTGCGGCGAGGACACCTGCGCCCGCGTGGAGCCCGCGGCGCCACCACGCGCGGGCGGGCTGGACCGCGAGCGGCAGAAGGGCGATCAGGCCGAGCGAGGCGAGCAGAGGGCCTGCCCAGAAGGCGAGGCCTGCACGCGCGTCGCGCCAGGTCACGGCGAGCCAGGCGAGCGCGAGCGCCCCGTAGACGACCGCCGCCGCCTGCGCGACGTTCCCGAGCGGGAACAGCGGGGCCGCGAGCGCGAGCGCGAGGCCGAGCCTCGGCGAGCGGAGCGTCGCGAGGCCTGCGGCGAGCGCGAGCGCGGCCAGGAGCGGTGCCGGCCAGAACGGCAGCAGGGAGCCGCCGAACGCGGTCGCGGCGACGGCGAGGCCTGCCGGGGCGAGACGCTGCCAGAGCGGGACCGGGACGGCAGCCGGACCCGGCTGCTCGGCCGTCTTCCTGGCCGCGCGGGAGGCGCGCGTCGGGCGACGCTCGGGGCGAGGCCGGGGCCGCGGGACGACATAGGCCTCGCGCAGCTCCGTCGCGAGCTGGGCGGCGGACGGCCGTCTCTCGGCATCCACCGAGAGAGCGCCGTCGATCGCCCCGAGCAGCCGGCGGGGAAGATCGCTGCGACGCGCCGACAGCGGCGGCGCGCCCGGAGGCGATCGTCGAGGCGACCTGGGGCAACGGCACGCCCCAGAACGGATGACTGCCCGCGAGTGACTCCCAGAGGATCACGCCGACCGCCCACACGTCGCTCCGCTCCGAGGCCTCCTCGCCGCCGAGGCGCTCGGGCGAGATGTAGGCGAGCGTCCCGGGGACGTCCCCGACTGCCGTCAGGGTGTCCGCCTCGTCGAACTGCGCGAGCCCGAAGTCGAGGACGCGCACGGAGATCTCCGGCTCGTCCTCCACGAGGACGTTCGACGGCTTGACGTCGCGGTGGACGATCCCACGGCGGTGCGCGTGCGCGAGCCCGTCGAGCACCTGCGCCGCGATCTCGACCGCCGTGGCGTCGTCGACGTCCTGGTCGCGCAGCACCTCCCGGAGCGTGCGACCGCGGACGTACTCGTAGGCGATGTACACGTGGCCGCCGTCACCGCCGAAGTCGTAGGCCCGGACGCACCGCTCGTGGCGCAGACGCGAGGCGGCCTCCATCTCGCGTGCCGCCCGTGCCGCTCGCTTGCCCTCGCGTGGCACGATCTTGAGCGCGACCTCGAGCCCGGTCTGCTCGTCGCGCGCGAGCCAGACCGACCCCGAGCCGCCGCGGCCGAGCGGCTTCAGCGGGCGGTAGCGGTCGAGGACGAGCGCTCGGTCGGGAAGTGCGAAAGCTGTTGACGACACCGGTCAGCCGTCCTTCGCCGCACGAGGGGAACGTCCTCCGCCGCCGAATCTCCCGTACACTCGGCCGCTGGAGGGCGTTCCGGCGCGACGCCGTGCGCCACCGGCCCGTCGGGGACAGACCGTGACCGTGCACGACGACGACATCCTGGACTTCGATTTCGTCGAGGACGAGACTCGTGAGGTCGCGCCGCCGTCGCGCACCGGTGGCCGGCCACCCGGCGGCGGCCCTACGGGCGGCGGCGGAGGCGGGCCACGGCGCCCGCAGTTCCGCGCTCCGCACGGGATCACGCCGCTCCTCCGGCTCGCGGGCCTCGTCGCGCTCGCGATCCTCGTGGTCGTGCTGCTCGCAGTGTGGGTGCAGGGGTGCGCCGGGACCGACGACGAGACGGCGTACGGCGACTACCTCGCGAGCGCCGGCGAGGTGGGCAGCGACTCGGCGAAGATCGGAGCCGACCTGGCGACCCTCCTGACGACGCCCGGGCTCACGCAGACCGAGCTCGAGACGAAGCTCGGCGGCTTCGTGCAGCGCCAGCAGCTGGACGTCGAGCGCGCGCGAGATCTCGATCCGCCCGGGCCGCTGACGCCGGCGAACGGGCACGCGGTCGAGGCGCTGCAGCTGCGCGTCTCCGGGCTGCAGGGGCTGCTCGACACCTTCCGGGCGACGAAGGACACCGACGACCAGGCGGCCGCCGGAGAGCAGCTCGCCGCCTGGGGAAGCCGGCTCGAGGCGAGCGACGTGATCTGGAAGGACCTCTTCCAGGGCACTGCCGAGGCGACGATGACGTCCGAGGGCATTCAGGGCCTCACCGCGCCGCCGTCCGTGTTCGTGGAGAACCCGGAGCTCTACACGGCGCGCTCGATGAGCTCGATCTGGCAGCGCGTCCACGGCGCGTCGACCGGCGGCACGCCGAGCGGCCTGCACGGAAGCGCGCTCGCGTACACGAAGGTGCTCCCGCAGGGGGTCCAGCTCTCGACGTCCACGGAGACCAAGATCACGACGTCCGTCGACACCGCCTTCGAGGTCGGCGTGACGAACTCTGGCGAGTTCCAGGAGGTCGGCGTCACGGTGAAGCTGACGATCCCGCGCCAGCCGAGCCCGATCGTGAAGACCGGGACGATCGACGTGATCGACCCCGGCGAGACGAAGACCGTGACGTTCTCGGACTTCCCGGACTTCCCCTACCAGGAGAACGCGACGGTGCAGGTCAGCATCGAGCCCGTCGCCGGCGAGACGAAGACGGACAACAACACGGCCGAGTACCCGGTGATCTTCCAGATCGCACCCTCGTGAGCCTCGAGCTCGGGGTTGCGATCGCGGCCGTCGCCGTCTCGGCGATCGCGCTCGTCACCACGTTCGCCGCCTGGCGGCGCGTGCGTGCGCTCCGGCGCGACCAGCAGGCGATCCTCGGCGGCTCGACGGCGGACGTCGTCGACTTCGCCGTGTCGCTCCAGGGCCGGATCGACGATCTCCACCGTGCCGTGGACGAGGTGGCAGCGGGGCTGACCCGCGTCGACCGGCGCCTGGACGGCGCCGTGACCAACACGTCCGTCGTCCGCTACGACGCCTACCAGGACGCGGGCGGGCAGCAGTCGGCCTCGTTCGCCTTCCTGGACTCGACGCGCACCGGCACGGTCGTGACGGCGATCCAGGGACGCGATTACGCGCGCGTCTACGTCAAGGAGCTCGAGCGCGGCCAGCCGAGCCTCGCCCTCTCGCCCGAGGAGAGCGAGGCGGTCGAGCGCGCGATGGCCCGCTAGCAGCGTGGGGGAACCCCTGGTTCCCCCACGAGCCCCCTCCTCTTGGGTCGCGCGCGGACACCCTGACTGGCCTCCCGGCCGGCACAGCCGGCCTCCGGCCGCGAGCGGTCGCTCACCGGAGGAGCCGTGAACCGGAGCCGTGTCGCGGCGCTGCTACATTCGCGCACGTGGGGCACGTGCTGGTCCTGAATGCGAGCTACGAGCCGCTGAACGTGTGCTCGACGCGGCGCGCCCACGTGCTCGTCTGGAAGGGGAAGGCCGAGGTCGTCGAGCGGCTCGACGAGCCGCTCCGGACGGCGACGAACACGTACACACGCCCGCACGTGATCCGACTCGTGACGTACGTCCGTGTGCCGCGATCGGTCAAGCGGCGGATCTCGCGGCGGGCGCTCTTCGCCCGCGACGGCTGGCGGTGCGTCTACTGCGGCGACAGCGCGGGCCGCCTGACGCTCGACCACGTCGTCCCGCGCTCGCGCGGCGGCGACTCCGTGTGGGAGAACGTCGTCACGGCCTGCGCGCCGTGCAACCTCCGCAAGGGCGACCGTCTGCTGGAGGAGACGCACATGCATCTGGCCCGCCAGCCGCGCGCGCCGTCCCCGGTCCTCTTCATCAGCCTCGCCCTGCACCGCGTTCCCGATGCGTGGCGGCGCTACCTGCCCGCGCTCGAGTCCGCCGCCGAGGCGGCGTAGCGGCTACGGCCAGCGCCCTGCCCGCTGCACACGCCCGGGCACGGGCCGCGCGATGGCATCTGCGAGCCAGCGCGCAGTCGCGATGAGCCCGTCCAGGTCGACGCCGGTCGCGATCCCCTCCCGCTCGAGCACGTAGACGACGTCCTCGGTTGCGACGTTGCCCTGCGCACCGGGAGCGAACGGGCAGCCGCCGACGCCGCCGACCGAGCCGTCCACGATTGTCGCGCCCGCCTCCAGCGCCGCCAGGACGCACGCGATCGCGGTTCCTCTCGTGTCGTGCAGATGAACGCCGGTCCGCGCGCCGAGGTCTCGGACACACCGCTCGACGAGGCCGCGCACCTCGGACGGCGCTGCGACGCCGATCGTGTCGGCGAGCACCACCTCGTCCACACCACGCGCGACCGCCCGGGCGGCCAGGGTCTGCACCACCCCGGGGTCGACGGGGCCCTCGTAGGGGCAGCCGAACGCGCAGCTGAGCGTCACCGAGACGCGGCGCCCGTCGGCTCGCGCCCGGTCGACGACGCGGAGCGCCCGGGCGAGCCCCTCGTCGAGCGACGAGCCGCCGTTCCGCTGCTGGAACGTCTCCGTGACGCCGAAGGTCGCGTGAGCCTCGGGCAACCCGGAGGACGCGAGCCGGTCGTACCCGCGCTCGTTCAGCGCGAGCCCCGCCCAGCTCGTCTCGCCCCCGGACGGCAGCGCCGCCACGACGTCCTCGGCGCCGGCCATCGCCGGGACGAGGTCGTCGCGGACGAAGCTCGCGACCTCGACCCGCGGGACGCCGCACGCCCCGATCCGGCCGGCCAGCTCGGCCCGTGTCGCCGGCGGCACGACGACGTCGAGCGACTGGAGCCCGTCGCGCGGGGCGACGTCGACGAGCTCGACGCTCACGCCGCCACCGTCTCCCAGCCCTCGTCGCGATCGGCCCGGTAGGACCCGAAGACACGCAGCCGCGCGGTCTCGGCCTGCATCTCGGTGAGCGCCGCTGCGACCTCCTCGTCGAGCGGGTGACCCCCCAGGACGCAGTCGAAGCGGTAGTCGAACGGCCGGGACGGGATCGGGCGCGAGACGAGCTGCACCATGTCGATCGCCCGGCGCGCGAGAGGCTCGATCGCGTGGTGGAGCGCCCCGGGACGGTGGTGGGTCTCGAACGTGAGCGCGGTGCGCCACTCGCCGTGGCGGCGGTCGAGCCGCGTGTACGGCGCAAGCGCGGCGAACCGGGTGTACGCCGCGTGGTCGCCGACGTCGTCCGCGATCACCGCGAGCGTGTGCAGCCGTGCGGCCCGCATGCTCGCGATCGCAACGATCGACGGATCGCCGAGCTCGGCGACCGCCGCGGCGGCGTCGCCCGTGGTCGGCGCGACGACGGCCGTGGCCCACGGCAACGAGGCGAGCAGGCGCCGGCACTGGTCGAGGGCGACGGCGTGCGACCGGATCTCCCGGACGTCCTCGAGCGGGACCTCGGCCGGGCCGACGAGCGAGTGGCGGATCGGGAGGATCGCCTCGGCCACGATCGAGAGCGCAGAGTCGTAGAGCAGGTCGTGCGTCTCGTTGACGGGGCCGGCGAGCGAGCTCTCGATCGGGAGGACGCCGTAGGTGCACGCGCGCTCGGTGACGGCGCCGACGACGTCCTGGAACGACGCCTGCGCGACGAGTCGCGCTGCAGGGAAGAGCCGGTCGCACGCAGCGGCGCTGTGCGCGCCCTCGCGGCCCGGATAGGCGACGGTGTTGTCGTTCGGGGTCATCGGGAGCCTTTCGGAGGGGACGTCCGCCGCGAGAGTTCAGCCAGCCGGCGCGAGGCGGGGACGGATGCGCCGGCTAGCGCCGAAAGGCGAAGACGAACGCGAACGACGAGGTGCCCCGAGCGTGCTCCACGCGGCGAACGATACGGGCTCCACCCCGGGCTCGCAAAGTCAGCCGAGCCGCGCGAGCACGGCGTCACCCGCGCTCGCGGGTCGTCGCGCTGCCTCCGAGGTCGGGCGTCGGCGTCTCGCGGAGCGCGTCGACGACCGCGCCCTCCAGCGCGTCGGCGGCATCGGCACGGCCGAGCCCGTGGCGGAGCATGAGCGCGACCGAGCGGAGCATCGCCGCAGGGTTCGCGACGCCCTGCCCTGCGATCTGGGGCGCGGAGCCGTGCACCGGCTCGAAGAGCCCCGGGCCCTCGTCGCCGAGCGACGCCGACGCCGCCAGCCCCAGGCCGCCGGTGACCGCTGCCGCGACGTCCGAGAGGATGTCGCCGAACGTGTTCTCGGTCACCACGACGTCGATCGTCTCCGGTGCGGTCACGATGGTCATCGCGAACGAGTCGACGAGCGCGTGGTCGAGCGGGACGTCCGCGTACTCCATCCGCCCGAGCTCGCCGACGACGTCGCGCCAGAGCCTCGACGTGTGGAGAACGTTCACCTTGTCGACGGAGGTCAACCGGCCGCCGCGCTCGCGCGCGATCGTCGAAGGCCCGTCGGGCGATGCGCTCGACCTCGGGCCGCGAGTACTCGCACGTGTCGAACCACGTCCCGTCCTCGCGGGTGCCCTTCTCCCCGAAGTAGAGCCCGCCGACGAGCTCGCGGACGATCACGAGGTCGATCCCCTCGGCGACGCGACGGGCGGAGGTTCGCGTAGACGCCGAGCTCCCTGCGCAGGCCGAGCAGCCCCTGCTCGGGCCGCACGGGCTGCCCCTCGAGCTCGGGCAGGCCCACGGCACCGAGCAGCACCGCATCGGCCTCGCGGCATGCGGCCAGCGTCTCGTCGGGGAGCGGCGTGCCCTGTGCGAGGATCGCGTTGCCGCCGAACGCGTGCTCTGTGTGGTCGATCCCGAGCGCGTCGAGCACACGGACGGCCTCGGCCGCGACCTCCGGCCCGATCCCGTCCCCTGGGAGAACCGCGACCCGCGTCACGTCACCGGCGCGCGGATCTTGTAACAGACTGTTGCAAGCAAGGTCTCACGCGAGGCCGTGCGCCCGCTCGTACGTCGCGATCGCGTCCGCGTGCTGGAGCGTCAGCGCGATCTCGTCGAGGCCGTTCAGGATGCGGTTCCGCGTGGTCTCGTCGAACTCGAACGAGACCTCGCGCCCGTCGGGCGCGACGAGCACGCGCCGCTCGAGGTCGACGGTCATCTCGGAGCCGTGGTCGAGGTCGACGCTCTCCATCAGCCGCTCGATCTCCTCGGCCGGGAGGGCGATCGCGAGCATCCCGTTCTTCCCGGCGTTCGTGCGGAAGATGTCGCCGAACGACGGCGCGACGACCACGTCGAAGCCGAAGTCCTGCAGCGCCCAGGCGGCGTGCTCGCGCGAGGAGCCGCAGCCGAAGTTCCTGCCCGCGACCAGGATCGACGCGTCGCGGAACTCCGGCCGGTTGAGCTCGAAGCCCGGCCGCTCGTTTCCGTCGGCGTCGAGACGCCAGTCGTTGAACAGGAACTGCCCGTAGCCGGTTCGCTCGATGCGCTTGAGGAACTGCTTGGGGATGATCTGGTCGGTGTCGACGTCGGGCCGGTCGAGTACGGCGACGCGACCGGTCACGCTGCGGAGTGGCTTCACGCAGGCACCGCCTCGTGGTCGAGCGTCCGAACGTCGACGAAGCGGCCGTGGAGCGCCGCCGCCGCCGCCATCTGCGGGCTCACGAGATGGGTGCGCCCGCCCCGGCCCTGGCGCCCCTCGAAGTTCCGGTTCGACGTCGAGGCGCACCGCTCGCCCGGCGCGAGGATGTCGGGGTTCATACCGAGGCACATCGAGCAGCCGGCGAGGCGCCACTCGAAGCCGGCGTCGAGGAAGATCCGGTCGAGGCCCTCCTCTTCCGCCTGGCGGCGCACCTTCGCCGAGCCCGGGGACGACGAGCGCCGTGACGCTCGGGTCGACGCGGCGCCCCGCGACCACTGCCGCGGCGGTGCGCAGGTCCTCGATCCGCGAGTTCGTGCACGAGCCGATGAACACCCGGTCGATCCGGATGTCCTCGATCCGCTGTCCCGGGCGGAGGTCCATGTAGGCAAGCGCTCGCTCGGCCGCGCTGCGGTCGTCCGGGTCGTCGAACGACGCCGGGTCCGGCACCGACCCGGTGACCGGCACCACCATGCCCGGGTTCGTGCCCCAGGTGACCTGCGGGACGAGCTCCGCGACGTCGACGACCACATGCGTGTCGTAGGCGGCGCCCGGGTCGCTCGCGAGCGAGCGCCAGTCCTCGACGGCGCGCTCCCAGTCCGGGCCGGCCGGCGCGAGCTCGCGTCCCTCGAGGTACGCGAACGTCGTCTCGTCCGGGGCGATCATGCCCGCTCGCGCGCCCCACTCGATCGACATGTTGCAGATCGTCATCCGCTGCTCCATCGAGAGCGCGCGGATCGGCTCGCCGGCGTACTCGACGACGTAGCCGACGCCGCCGTCGACGCCGACCTGTCCGATCGCGCCGAGGATCATGTCCTTGGCGGTCAGGCCCGCCGGGAGCTCTCCGACGAACTCGAGGAGCATCGTCCTCGGACGGGCCTGGTAGAGCGTCTGCGTGGCGAGGACGTGCTCGACCTCCGATGTGCCGATGCCGAAGGCGAGGGCGCCGAGCGCGCCGTGGGTGGAGGTGTGGCTGTCGCCGCAGACGATCGTCTTGCCGGGCTGGGTGAGCCCGAGCTCGGGGCCGATCACGTGGACGATCCCCTCGTGCCCGGAGCCCGTGCCGTAGAGGCGGATGCCGAACTCCTCGGTGTTCGCGCGGAGCGCGTCGAGCTGCGCCTTCGCCATCGGGTCGGTGATCGGGCCCGGCAGCGTCGGGACGTTGTGGTCCATCGTCGCGACGGTCAGATCGGGCCGCCGGACCCCGCGACCTGCCATGCGAAGCCCTTCGAACGCCTGCGCGGAGGTCACCTCGTGGACGAGGTGCAGGTCGACGTAGAGCAGCGCCGGCCCGTCGTCGGCCTGGAGCACGACGTGTCGCTCCCAGACCTTCTCGAAGAGGGTCTTCGGCATGACGCCAGGGTACCCCGGCCGTTCGTCTACGCGGCTGCCTCGACGGCGTCGAGGAACGCCTCCGCGTCGGCGGCGATCGGCACCGGCCGGTACGTGAACGAGACCGGGCCCAGCGTCTTGAGGCCGTCGCCCGTGACGAGGAGAACGACCCGATCGTGCCGGGTGACCTCGCCCGCCTCGACGGCCGCCCGGAGCGCGCCCAGGGTCACGCCCGCTGCGGTCTCCCCGAAGACGCCCGTGGTGCCCGCGAGAAGAGCCATGTTCTCCCCCACCGCGTCCTCGGCCACCGCGTGCACCGCCCCGCCCGTCTCCCTCGCCGTCGCGACCGCGAAGTCGCCGTCGGCCGGGTTGCCGATCGCCAGCGAGCGGGCGATCGAGTCGGGCCGCACCGGCGTGACCGGCTTTCCGTCGCGGAACGCCGTCGCGACGGGCTGGCAGCCCTCAGCCTGCCCGCCGATCTGGCGCGGCACCGGCCCGTCGAGCAGCCCGAGCGAGCGGAGCTCGCCGAACCCCTGGCCGACCTTGTGGAAGAGCGCGCCCGACGCGATCGGGATCGCGACCACGTCCGGCGCCCGCCAGCCGAGCTGCTCGGCCAGCTCGTAGGCGAGGGTCTTCGAGCCCTCCGCGTAGTACGAGCGCAGGTTGACGTTGACGAATCCCCAGGGAAGCTCGAACGACAGCTCCACCGAGAGCCGCGAGCAGTGGTCGTAGTGCCCGTCGACCGCGTAGATGGTCGGCCCGTAGGCCGCCGCGGCGGCGAGCTTCTCGGGCTCGAGGTCGGCCGGGACGAACACCGCGGCGTCGAGCCCCTCGGCTGCCGCGCGGGCGGCGACGGCCCCCGCGAGGTTCCCCGTGGACGAGCACGAGAGCGTCGTCAGGCCGAGCTCCTGCGCCTTGCGCGCGGCGACGGCGACGACGCGGTCCTTGAAGGAATGGGTCGGGTTCGCGGTGTCGAGCTTGAGCCAGAGCTCGCCGACCCCGATCTCCTCCGCGAGGCGCGGGGCGGGGACGAGCGGCGTGAGGCCGGGAGCGAGGCGCGGCTCCTCGGGAGCGGCGACAGGCAGGAGATCCGCGTAGCGCCAGATCGAGGCGGGGCCGGCCGCGAGGTGCTCGCGGGTCACGGTCGCGCGGAGGAGCTCCCAGTCGTAGACGGGGTCGAGCGGCCCGAAGCAGCGGCTACACGAGCCGATCGCCTCGAGCGGATGCTCGGTCGCGCAGACGCGACAGGAAAGGGAGAGGGCTGACACCTGTGGGACCTCCTTCGTCTCGCTCGACACATCCATCCGGGTTTGGCACCGTGGCCCCGATCGGGGCGGGTTGCCGAGGCGTCACAGGGCCGGTCCCTCAGCCTCTCTCGATGTGGAGCGGGACGGGTCCCGCGCCGGGACAGAGGGTATCAGCCCCCGGCTTCGCGGAGAAGGACGTCCCAGGCACGGCGGACATCGTCCTCGGTCGTGCCGCCGTTCCCGATCGCGAGCCGCAGGACGTAGCGGCCGTCGAGCCGCGTATGGGAGAGGAACACCTCGCCGGTGGCGTTGACGCGGTCGAGAAGCTCCGCGTTCTCCTCGTCGGACGCGTCACGTCGGAAGCAGACGAGGGAGAAGTGCCGCACCGCGCAGACCTCCCAACCGGGCTCCTCCCGCACCCATCCCTCGAACAGCTCGGCGAGGCGGACATGCTCCCGGATCGTCGCCTGCAGACCCTCGCGCCCGTGGCAGCGGAGGACGGCCCAGAGCTTGAGCGCGCGGAACCGCCGGCCGAGGGGCACGGCGAACTCGCTCAGGCTGACGACGTCCTCGCTGACGCGCAGGTACTCCGGCACGAGGCTGAACGCGTTGCGCAGGTCGTCGGGTCGGCGGCTCCAGAAGGCGGAGCAGTCCATCGGGGTCAGGAGCCACTTGTGCGGGTTGACTCCGATCGAGTCGGCGCGCTCCCACCCGGTGAAGAGCGGCCGGAGCTCGGGGCACACCGCAGCGCTGCCGGCGTACGCGGCGTCGACGTGCAGCCAGACGCCTGCCTCCGCGCACAGCTCGGCGAGCTCGGGCACCGGGTCGATCGACGCGGACGACGTCGTGCCGATCGTCGCGACGAGCGCGCACGCATCGGCGAGGTCGACCTCGTCGGCGCGCATGGCGTACCGCTCGTCGCCGGGCACCGGCCGCAGCTCGAGCTCGAGGAGCCGCGCCGCCTTGGCGGTCGAGGAGTGCGTGTGCTCGGAGCAGACGACGACGCGCTTGCCCGGCGACGCCGTGCGCGCAGCCGCGAGCGCGGTGACGAGCCCGGTCGAGGCCGTGTCCTCGATGTGCCCGTGCATGCCAGCGGGGAGTCCGAGCAGGTCGGCCAGCCAGGCGAGCGTCACCTCCTCGAGCTCCTGCAGCGCCGGCGACGCGCGCCAGAGGATCCCGACCTGGTTGAGGGCTGCCACGAGGAGCTCGGCAAGGATCCCGGGCGCGGAGGCCGTCGTCGCGAAGTAGGCGAAGTAGCGCGGGCTCTGCCAGTGGGTGAGCCCCGGCATCAGCACGTCGTCGAGGTCGCGGAGCACTGCTGCGAACGGCTCGGGCGCATCCGGCGCGCGAGCCGGCAGCGCTGCCTTGATCGCGCCGGGCTCGACCTGCGACAGCACGGGGAGCTCGCGCACCCGCTCGAGGTACGAGGCAGCCCACTCGAGCGCCGCGGCCCCGTCGTCGCGGAACGTGCTCATCCGCGGAGCTTCGCGATCTCGCGCCAGGGGCGCGTGTTCAGCACCTGGTCCTTCGTCAGCCACGCCCGCCGCGCCTGGGCCAGCCCGAGCTCGCGATAGCCGAGCGCGGTGGTCGAGTGTGCGTCGGTCGTGATCGGGACGAGCACGCCCGCCTCTCCGGCCAGGCGCGCGTGCGCGTCGCGCATGTCGAGCCGGTCGGGCTGGCTGTTGATCTCGAGCGCGGTGCCCGTCTCGGCCGCGCGCGCGACGACCTTCTCGACGTCGACGTCCGCACCCGCCCGGCGGTTGAGCTTGCGTCCGGTGAGGTGGCCGATGCAGTCGACGTGGGGATGCTCGATCGCGGCGAGGAGCCGCTCGGTCGGGCTCCGATCGAAGCCCTGGTGGAGCGAGGCCACGACCCAGTCGAGCTCGGCGAGCAGCTCGTCCGACACGTCGACGGCGCCGTCCGAGCGGATGTTCGCCTCGACGCCCTTCAGGACCCGGAACGGCTTCAGCCGCTCGTTCACCTCGTCGATCTCGCGCCACTGCGCCTCCATTCGCCCCTCGCGCAGGTAGTGCGAGTGGTCGGTGAGCGCGAGGAACCGGTAGCCGAGCGACCGTGCGGTGCGCGCCATCTCCTCGATCGACGCCTTCCCGTCGGACGACCAGTCGGAGTGGCAGTGGAGCTCGCCGACGAGATCGCCCGGCTCGACGAGCGCGGGGAGACGGCCGTCGCGCGCCGCGTCGAGCTCGCCCATGTTCTCGCGCAGCTCGGGCGGGATCGGCTCGTAGCCGAGGAAGCGGTACAGCTCGTCCTCGCCGGGCGAAGCGGTGCACCTCGCCCGTCTCGGCGACCGTGACGCCGTACTCCGAGATCGAGAGCCCGCGCCGCTGCGCCTCCTCGCGGAGCGCGACGTTGTGGTCCTTCGAGCCGGTGAAGTGCTGGAGGAGGCTGCCGAAGTCCTCGGGCGGGACGACGCGTAGGTCGAGGCGGAGCCCTTGCTTCGTCACGACCGTCGCCTTCGTGTCGCCGCGTGCAGCGATCTCGAGCACCCACGGCAGCGTCACGAAGTGCGCGATCAGCGCGGCCGGCGTCGGTCGCAGTGGCGATCACGTCGAGGTCGCGGAAGGTCTCGCGCCCGCGGCGGACACTCCCTGCGCCCGATACCTCGACCGCGGCGGGATGCGCGCCGAGCGCGTCCACCACCTCCCGCACGACCGGCAGCCCCACACCGAGCAGGCCGCGCCGTTCCGGCTCCGGCCCGAACCCCTTGGCGAGCGCCTCGAGGATGCGCTCCTCGCTCTTCGCGCCGAGGCCCTGCAGACGCGCGCACCCGCTGCTGCTCGGCAGCCAGCCGCAGCTCGTCGAGCGTCGTGACACCGAGCTCGCGCCAGATCCGCGACGCGGTCTTCGGGCCGAGCCCCGGCAGCCGGAGGAACTGGCGCACCTCGGGAGGAACCTCGGCGCGACGCTTCTCGAGCGCGGACATCGACCCCGTCTCGGTCAGCTCGACGATCTTCGACTCGATCGTCGCGCCGATCCCCGGCAGCTCCTTCGCGGTGCCTTGCAGCGCGAGCTCCGCGATCGACGCGCCGGTCTCGCGGATCCTCGTGGCCGCACGGCGATAGGCGAGGACGCGGAATCCCTGCTCGCCCAGGATCTCCGACACGTCCGCCAGCTCGTCGAGCGCGTCCGCGACGTCGGCGTTGCGGGGGAGCGGCGGCATCCGCCGATCATAGGGGCGGCCTCGAGACCGACGGAGCGGGCAGACTCCGCCGATGAGCCCGACGCGCGCGGTGGTCTGCGTCCCGACCTACAACGAGCGGGACAACGTCGAGCCGCTCGTGCGCGCGCTCGGAGAGGTGCTCGACACGACGCGTGACCGCGTGCTCGTGATCGACGACGGCTCGCCGGACGGCACGGGCGAGATCGCCGACCGGCTCGCGGAGGAGCTTCCCTGGCTCGACGTCCTCCACCGGACGCGCAAGGAGGGGATCGGCCGCGCGTACCTCGCAGGCTTCGACCGCGCCCTCGGCGGGGACGCGCAGCTCGTGCTCGAGATGGATTGCGACTTCTCCCACGATCCCGCGGACGTCCCGCGCCTGATCGCGGCCTGCGAGGACGGCGCCGACCTCGCGCTGGGGTCACGCTGGGTCTCGGGCGGCGGGACGCAGAACTGGGGCCTCCTCCGGCGCGTCATCTCGCGCGGCGGGTCGCTCTACGCCCGGCTCGTGCTCGGCGTCGGCGTCCGCGATCTCACCGGCGGCTTCAAGTGCTTCCGGCGCCGCGTTCTCGAGTCGATCGACCTCGACGCGATCGCAGCGCGGGGGTACGGGTTCCAGATCGAGGGGACGTACCGGGCACTGCGCGCCGGATTCCGCGTGGTCGAGATCCCGATCGTGTTCGTCGATCGCCGCGTCGGCGAGTCGAAGATGAGCGGCGCGATCGTCGTCGAGGCAATGCGGCAGGTGCCCGTTCTGCGCTGGAAGGCGCTCCGGGGGAGCCTGTAGTGCGCGACGTGACCGACGCCACGTTCGAGGCGGAGGTGCTCGCCGCCGAGCTCCCGGTGCTCGTCGAGTTCACCGCGCCGTGGTGCCGTCCGTGCAAGGCGATCGAGCCGTTCCTCGTCGAGCTCGGGCGCGAGCACGAGGGCCGGCTCCGGCTCGCGCGGCTCGACATCGACGAGAATCTCGGCATCCCGTCCCGCTACGGCGTGCTGTCGCTGCCGACGGTCATCCTCTTCGCCTCCGGCCGGCCGGTGGAGACGATCCACGGCGCGCAGCCGCACCGCCGCTACGCCGAGGCCGTCGCGCGCCTCCTCCCCGCCTGACCGCAGCGGCCGTCGTCTAGGCTCGAGCCGTGGACGACGTCGCGGCGGTGGAGGAGCTGCTCGACGCGATCCGGGCGCGCGATCGCGGCAGGATCGCCGGTTGCCTCGCTCCCGACGCCGTGCTCCGTGCCCTCACGCCGCACGAGCTCCGGTGGGAGACGGGACGCGACGCGATCGCCGACCGCTATGCCTACTGGCTCGATCCGCTCGAGGGCTTCGCCGTGCTGTCGGCCGACGTCGTGCAGATCGCCGACCGCGTCCGCCTTCGCTATCGCTTCGCGGGCCGTGACCCGGAGCACGGCCCGCAGGAGAACGAGCACACGGCCTACGCCACCGTGGTCGACGGCCGTGTGGCTGCGCTCAACCTCTCCTGCACCGGGTTTCGGCCGGCGGGGCCGCGGGACTGACCGCGACGGCGACCTGGGGCGACCCGCTCGACGCCGCAGAGGTGGTCTACCGCGGCTCGGAGCCCGCCCGCCGCGGTCGTACCGAGCCGCTTCCGCACGACCTCCATCCGGCCGTCGTGGACGCGCTCGCGCGCCGCGGGATCACCGAGCTCTACGCGCACCAGGCAGAGACGTGGGAGGCAGCGAGGCGCCATGAGAGCGTCGTCGTGACGACGGGGACCGCCTCCGGGAAATCGCTGGCGTTCTCGCTTCCCGTCCTCGACGAGATCGCCCGCGAGCCTTCGGCGCGGGCGCTCTTCCTGTATCCGACGAAGGCGCTGGCGCAGGACCAGGCCCGCTGGCTCGCCGCGCTCGGCCTCCGCGGGCTTCGGCCCGCGATCTACGACGGTGATACGCCGATCGAGCGTCGGAAGCACATCCGGCGAACGGCGAACGCGGTGCTCACGAACCCCGACATGCTCCACGTCGGCGTCCTCCCGCACCACGATCGCTGGGGGGATGTGCTGCACAACCTCCGCGTCGTGGTCGTCGACGAGGCGCACGTCTACCGCGGGGTGTTCGGCTCACACGTGGCGAACGTCCTCCGCCGGCTACGCCGGCTCGCACTGGCGTACGGCGCAGATCCGGTCTTCGTCCTGGCCTCGGCGACGATCGCCAATGCCGGCGAGCTCGCGGCAGGGCTCACTGGCCTCGAGGTGCGGGTCGTCGACGTCGACACGGCGCCACGGGCCGAGCGCGAGGTCGTCCTGTGGAATCCCGAGCTCGTCGATGCCGAGCTCGGGATCCGCGCGAGCCCGCTCGGCGACGCCTCGCGGCTGCTCGCATCGCTGGTCGACCGCGGGCTACGGACGATCTGCTTCACGAAGAGCCGGAAGGCGGCGGAGCTCGTCCATCGCTTCGCGAGCGATCGCCTGGACGGGGCCACGGCACAGCGCCTCGCGCCCTACCGCGCGGGGTACACCCCGGAGCAGCGGCGCGAGATCGAGCGGCGGCTCGTCGACGGCGAGCTGCTCGGCGTCACGGCCACCGACGCGCTCGAGCTCGGGATCGACGTCGGCGAGCTGGACTGCGCGATCTCCGTCGGGTTCCCCGGGACCGTCGCCTCGCTGCGCCAGCAGTGGGGACGTGCAGGACGCCGCTCCCGCGGGCTCGCGGTGCTGATCGCGAGCGAGGACGCGCTCGACCAGTTCTTCGTCGCAGAGCCCGAGGCGCTACTCGGCCGCAGCGTTGAAGCGGCGCTGATCGACCCGGCGACGCCGCGCATCCTCGACGGGCATGTCCTCTCCGCCGCGTACGAAGGGCCGATCACGCCGGCCGACGCGGACGTGCTCGGGCCGGAGGCACTCGAGCGCGCCGCCGTCCTCCCCGAGCTCGAGCCGACACCCGCGGGATACGTCTGGCGCGGGAGGGACACCCCCGCCGCACGTCTCTCGCTCCGGTCCGGCGACACCGACGGATTCGTGATCGTCGACGAGGAGACCGGGTCCGTGCTCGGAACCGCCGAGCGGGAGCGCGCATTCTCGACCGTTCACGAGGGCGCGGTCTACCTCCACCTCGGAGAGTCGTACGGCGTGACGACGCTCGACCTCGAGACACGGACCGCGCTCGTCCGCCCGGTTGTCGTCGACTGGTACACGCAGGCGCGCAAGGAGACGGAGACGTCGATCGTCGAGGCCCTGCGGAGCGTGGAGGTCGCCGGCGTCGAGCTCCACCACGGCCGCATCGAGGTCTCCGAGCAGGTGGTCGCCTTCCAGCGGAGGGCGGTCGCCGACGGCACGGTGATCGACACGACCGCGCTCGACCTGCCGGCGACGTCGTTCGAGACCGAGGGCGTCTGGTTCTCGCCCGGGCCGCGGCTCCTCGACGGGATCGACACGATGCCGACCCTCGTCTCCGCCCTGCACGCCGCCGAGCACGCGCTCATCTCCCTGCTCCCGCTGTTCGCGATGTGCGACCGGTGGGACATCGGCGGCCTCTCGACGAACGTCCACGAGCAGACGGGCCGTCCGACCGTCTTCGTCTACGAGGGCCACGCCGGCGGCGTCGGCATCGCCGAGCGCGGCTTCGACCGCTTCGCGGACTGGGTTGGCGACACGGCGCGGCTGCTCGGCTCGCTGTCCGTGTCGCGCCGGATGCCCCTCGTGCGTCCAGAGCCCGAAGTGCGGCAACCTCAACGAGATGCTCGACAAGGCCGCGGCCCGCACACTGCTCGCGCGCATGCGCGAATGAGCGGCGATCGCCCTCCGGATCGTGACGAAGACGGCGCGAGCCCGAAACGGACACGACACGGGTTTCGTGCGATCGTTCCGGTAGGGGGCCTGGCGCCCCCCAGGGGGTCATGCTGGACCACGGAGCCGGCCGCGCGCTCGGGCGCCCGGCCCATCCGTCCGCGGGACACGCCGGACAGGCAGGGTGTCGATCGGGGGAAGGCTCGTTCGTCGTCCATGCGAAGGTCCACGACGGCACCGACGAGAGGGAGGCAGCAGATGGAGTACCTGGCGTTGATCTACGCCGACGAGGGCGCCTGGGAGCGGATGGCCGACGCCGATCGCGCGGCCGCGTACGAGCGCTACCGCGAGTTCGCCGAGGCAGCGCGGAGCGCCGGCGTCCTCGTCGGCGGGAACGAGCTCGCAGCGACCGCGAGCGCCACGACCGTCCGCGTTCGTGACCACGAGCGGCTCGTCAGCGACGGCCCGTACGCCGAGGTGAAAGAGGCGCTCGGCGGCTACTTCATCCTCGACTGCCCCACCATCGACGACGCCCTCGGCTGGGCCGCGCGGATCCCCGCAGCGCAACACGGGGCCGTCGAGATCCGCGCCGTCCATGTCGACCAGGAGGCCTGAGATGCAGTACGCGCTGCTCGTCTACGGAGACCAGTCGGCCTGGGCCGAGCTCGGCGAGGAGGAGGCCGCCCGGCAGCGTGCGGAGACGATGCCCCGGTGGCTCGCCCTCTTCGACGAGATGGCGAAGGCGGATCCCGGCGTCATCGGCCGCGAGCTCGTCGCCGCCTCGGAGGCCAGGGTGGTGCGCGTCGTCGACGGCGAGCGCGTCGTCACGGACGGCCCGTTCGCGGAGACGAAGGAGCAGATCGGCGGCTTCTTCCTGACGACGCTGCCCGACCTCGACGAGGCGATCCGGATCGCCGCGCTCGTCCCGTCCGCCGAGACCGGGTCGCTCGAGATCCGGCCTATCGTGGAGCGGTGACGCAGACGCTCGAGGCCACGTTCAGGGAGGAATGGCCTCGTGCGGTCGCGATCCTGGCCCGCGTCCTCGGTGACCTCGCCCTCGCCGAGGATGCGGTGCAGGACGCATTCACGAAGGCTCTCGAGCGCTGGCCGCGCGACGGGACGCCGCGGTCGCCAGGCGCGTGGATCGTGGCGACCGCACGCAACGGGGCGATCGACCGGATCCGCAGGGAGCGGACGTTCGCCCGGAAGGCCGAGCTGCTCGCGCGACTGGAGGATGTGCCTGCCGAGGAAGACGCCGACATGAGCGCGATCCCCGACGAGCGCCTCGCGCTCCTCTTCACGTGCTGTCACCCGGCGCTTGCGATGGATGCACGGGTCGCGCTCACCCTCCGCGAGGTCGGGGGCCTGGCGACGCACGAGATCGCCCGCGCGTTCCTCGTCACCGAGCCCACGATGGCGCAGCGGCTCGTCCGTGCCAAACGCCGCGTGCGCGACACGGGAATCCCCTTCCGCGTCCCGCCGGACGAGCTCCTGCCCGATCGTCTCCCCGACGTCCTCCGCGTCCTCTACCTCGTGTTCAACGAGGGCTACGCCGCGACGGCGGGAGAGGCGCTCGTGCGCGCCGATCTCTGCGCCGAGGCGATCCGGCTCGCCAAGCTCCTCTGCGTGCTGATGCCGGACGAGCCCGAGGCGCTCGGGCTCCTGTCGCTGCTCCTGCTCCAGGACTCGCGCCGGGCGGCGCGGGTCGGTGCGGACGGCGAGCTCGTCCTCCTCTCGGACCAGGATCGCCTCCTCTGGGACCGCAGCGAGATCGACGAGGGCATGCGCGTCCTGCGACGCGCGGAGGCGCTTCGCCGACCGGGTGCGTATCAGCTCCAGGCGGCGATCGCCGCCGGCCATGCCGAGGCCGCGAGCCCTGCCGCGATCGCGGCCGTCTACGACGCGCTCGTGCGGCTCGATCCGTCGCCGGTTGTGCGGCTCAACCGAGCGGTGGCGATTGCGCTCGCAGGCGACCTCGAGACCGGGCTCGCGCTGGTCGACGAGCTCGGCGAGCTCGCCGAGTACGGCTACCTCCATGCGGCGCGCGCCGATCTCCTCCGCCGCCTCGGGCGCGGGCAGGAGGCGGCCGAGAGCTACCGAAGCGCCCTCGCGCTCACCGACAACGCGCCCGAGCGCCGCTTTCTCGAGCGGCGGCTGCGCGAGGTCGAGAGCCGCGGCGTCATGCGGGAGTGAGGGACGCGAGCGCATGCTCGATCGCGTCCGCAGGGGTCGCAACGCGCGGGACGCCCTCCACGTGCGGGCCGTCGCCCAGCTGGACGACGGGCCGGCCGAGCCTGAGGGCGAAGGCGATCTCCGCCAGAGTGCCGTGGCTGCCCCCGACGGCGATCACGGCGTGACCCGACGCCGCGACCGCGAGATTCCTCGCATGGCCGATCCCCGTGACGACGACGGTGTCCGCCCACGGGTTCGCGTCCTCGTGCCGCTCGCCCGGGAGGATCGCGAGCGTCGTTCCCCCGGCTGACTTCGCGCCACGATGGGCAGCGGCCATCACCTCGCCGAGCCCGCCGGTCACGACCGTGCATCCGCGTTCCGCCAGGAGCCGGCCGACCGTCTCTGCCTCCTCGACGCGATCGGATCCACTTCCGATCACTGCGACCTGGCGCGACGCCATCGTGCGATGGTAGGGCGTATGGCAGAACGGCGCGAGGCCGTCGGAGGCACGCTGATCGTCGGCGGCGGCTTCGCCGGAGCGTACGTCGCGCGCCTGCTCGGCAAGCGGGGCGTGACGATCGTGAACCCCGACAACTTCATGCTCTACACCCCGCTGCTCCCGGAGGCGGCCGCAGCCACCCTCGAGCCGCGGCACGTCGTCGTGCCGCTACGGCAGATGTGCCCCCACGCGGAGCTCCTGCTCGGCCATGTGACGAGCCGCGATCCGGAGCGGCGCACGGTCCTCGCGGACACGCTCGGCGGGGCGTTCGAGATCGGCTACGAGCGGCTCGTGGTCGCACTCGGCGCCGTGCCGCGCACGTTCCCCGTTCCCGGCCTCGCGGAGCACGGGCGCGGCTTCAAGGATGTCGCCGACGCGATCGGCCTCCGCAACCACCTGCTCCGGTCGCTCGAGTCGGCCGCCGCCCGGCTCGACCGTGTCGAGGCCGAGCGCGACCTCGGCTTCGTGTTCGTCGGAGCCGGATATGCAGGCGTGGAGGCTCTCGCCGAGCTCAACGACCTCGCGTATGCGGCGGTGCGGCGGTCCTACCCGATGCTGCGCGACATCCGGCAACGGTGGGTGCTCGTCGACGCCGCACCGGCGATTCTCTCCGAGATCCCACGCAAGCTCGGGGAATACACGCACCACTACCTGGAGAAGCGCGGGATCGAGATCCACGTCGGGACGACGCTCGAGTCGTTCGACAACCGCGAGGCCGTGCTCGCCGACGGTGCGCGGATCCCGGCCCGGACGCTCGTCTGGGCTGCCGGCGTGCGCCCCAGCCCTGCTCTCGCGACGCTCGACCTGCCCCTCGACGACCGTGGCCGGCTGACGGTCGACGAGACGCTCCGCGTGACCGGCACCGAGGACGTCTGGGCGCTCGGCGACTGCGCGGCGGTGCCGAACACCCGCACGCCCGGCCGCTTCGACCCGCCGACGTGTCAGCACGCGCTCCGGCAGGCGCGTCGGCTCGCGAAGAACCTCGTCGGGGCGCCTCGGCCCTACGGGTACCGGATGCTGGGCCAGGTCGCGACCCTCGGGCGCTACAAGGGCATCGCCGAGCTTCCGGGCCTGCGGCTCCGCGGCTTCCCGGGCTGGTTCGTCGCCCGCACGTATCACCTCTATGCGCTTCCGACGTTCCGTCGCAAGGTTCGCGTCGTGACCGACTGGACGGTGTCGCTCTTCTTCCGGCGCGACATCGTCGAGCTCTCCGCGCTGACCCATCCGCACAAGCTCGAGTCGTGACCGACGTCGCCTCGCTGCGGGGCCTGCGGCTGCGCACGCCCCGGCTCGAGCTGCGGCTGGGTGACCACTCGGAGCTCGTGGCCCTCGCGCGGGTCGCCGCGAGCGGGATCCACCCGCCCGAGGAGATGCCGTTCGCCGTCCCGTGGACCGATGCGAGCGGCGAGCCGGGGTTCGTCGAGGACGCCGTCGCGTTCCACGAGCAGGCCCTGGCCGATTGGGCGCCGGAGCGATGGGAGCTCCACCTCGTCGTCTTCCGCAACGACGTGCCGGTCGGGTCACAGAGCCTCAGGGCATCGGGGTTCGCGCGGGGCCGTGCGGTCGACACGGGGTCCTGGCTCGGTGCGGCGAGCCAGGGACGCGGGCTCGGCACGGAGATGCGCTCTGCCGTGCTCGAGCTCGCCTTCGGCCGCCTGGGCGCACGGCTCGCCCGATCGGGCTGGCTCGAGAGCGGCGCGGGCCAGTCCGCCGCTGTCTCGGCGAAGCTCGGCTACCGCGAGACGGGCACGCATGTCGAGCGGCCGCGCGGTGAGCCCGTCGTGCACCACGACCTCGTCGTCGCACGGGACGAGTGGGCGTCGCCGGTCACCGTGGAGATCGCGGGCCTCGAGCCGTGCCTGCCGCTGTTCGGGGCGGCGGCGGGATAAGGAACCTCAGCGGACGGCGCGGAGCGCAGCGGCGAGCGACTGGCCGCCCTCCAGGACCCCGGCGAAGAGGTCGCCGTCACGCGCGACACGTTCGAGCACGACCTCCATCGTGAAGCCGTGGGCGTCGAGCCCGGGCTTCACCTCCTCCCAGCGGAGCGGCGTCGAGACGGGTGCGCCTGCGCGGGGGCGCACGGAGTACACCGAGGCCGTCGTCTTGCCCGGGCCGTTCTGGTTCGCATCCACGAGCACGCCCTGCCGCTTCGCCTTCGTCCACTCGGTCGTCACGAGCCCCGGATGGGCGCGGGCGAGTGCGCCCGCGACGATCCCCGCGAACTCCCGCACGTCCGCGAAGGAGTGCCGTCGCGCGATCGGCACCAGCACGTGGATGCCGCGCGAGCCGCTCGTCTTCGGGACGGAGCCCAGGCCGAGCACCTCGAGGGCGTCGCGGACGAGCAGCGCGACCGTGACGACGTCCTCGAACGTCGCCCCTTCCGACGGGTCGAGATCGAACATCACCCAGTCGGGCCGCTCGGGCCGGTCGACCCGCGAGGCCCATGCGTGCATGTCGATGCAGCCCATGTTGACCATCCAGAGCAGCGCGAGGTCGTCGTCGACGAGCGCGTAGTCGACGACGCGCTTCTCACCCGCCCGGGTCGAGGCGGGGAACGGTGAGGTCGAGATCCAGTCGGGGATGTGGGACGGCGCCTGTTTCTGGAAGAAGCTCTTCCCCTGCCAGCCGTCCGGGTAGCGCTTCATCGTGAACGGCCGCTTGCGCAGGTGCGGGACGAGCACCTCGGCGACGTCGCGGTAGTAGGCGAGGAGCTCGCCCTTGGTGATGCCCTCCTCGGGCCAGAACGGCTTGTCGAGGTTGGACAGGCGCAACGTCTTCCGGCCCCGGCGGACCTCCTCGGCGATCGGCGGGCGCTCCACGGCCACATCGTCGCGGACCCCGAGGAACACGGGTGCGCGGAGCCGCCCCTCCCGCGTCCGCTCGGCGTACGTCACCTGCGCGGACAGCAGCGGCTCGACCCAGGTGACGTCCGACGGGCGGACGCGGGCCATTCGCGGCTCGCGCACGAGCGGCGACGTCCGCCGTGCGAGCGGGCGCAGGGTCGCGAGCAGGGACTCGACGTCACCGTCGCCGAGGCCCGACCCGACGTTGCCCGCCCAGTGCAGCCCGTCGGCCTCTCGCCGGCCGAGGACGAGCGCACCGAGCGGAGAGCGACGGCCCGTGCCGCGCGTGAAGCCGACGATCGGGAAGTCGTCCTCGAGGCGGAGCTTGAGCTTCTGCCACTCGGGCGTCCGCCGGCCCGCCCGGTACGGCGCGTCGGCCCGCTTGGCGACGATCCCCTCGAGGCCCTGGGCTTTCGCGGCCTCGAGGAGCGCGGGCCCGTCCTCGAACGCGGGCGACACGCGCACCCGGTCGGAGGACGGGTCGACGAGCTCCTCGAGGAGTCGCCGTCGCTCGAGCAGAGGACGCACGGCGACGGGCTCGCCGTCGAGCACGAGGAGGTCGAACACCATCAGGACGAGGCGGCCCGACCCCGACTGGAGCGACTCGAAGCGGGCGTTACCCGACCCGTCGAGCGCGCACACCTCGCCGTCGAGCACCGCAGACGGCGTCCGGACCGCGTGCACGACGGCGCGGGCGAGCTCTCGGAAGCGCTCGGTCAGGTCGTTCCCGTTGCGGCTCGTCAGCGTCGCCTCCCCTCCGCGGATCGTCACGATCGCGCGGTAGCCGTCCCATTTCGGCTCGAAGAGCCAGCCCGCGCCGGCCGGCAGGGTGTCCGTCACGGTCGCGAGCTGCGGCCGGACAGCGGCGGCGCTCTCCGCGGGCGCATCCTTGCGGAGGAGCAGCCAGTTCCGCTCGTCGCCGTCCAGGTGGGCGGGGACGAGCGTCCAGACGCCGTCGACCCGCTCGCCCCGGAGCCTGAATGTCAGGCCTCCGTCCCGCTTCTCCTCGAGCAGCTCGTACGTCCCTCGGTCCCAGATCTCCACCGTGCCGGCGCCGTACTCGCCCTTCGGAATCACGCCCTCGAACGAGGCGTAGTCGAGCGGATGGTCCTCGACGTGGACGGCGAGATGGCGCTCGCCCGGCGCGAGCGGCAGTCCCTTGGGGACCGCCCAGCTGGCGAGGGCGCCCTCCCGCTCGAGGCGCAGGTCGTAGTGGAGACGCCGTGCGTCGTGACGCTGGACGACGAAGACCGGCGCGTCGCCGACTGCGCCTCCGAACGGCTCGGGCGTCCGTTCGGGGTCGCGCTTGCGCCGGTAGTCCCCGAGCTGCGCCATCACCCGATCATCCCATGCGGCCCCATCCCCTTAACACTGTCTCTACAGGTTGGAGAAAACCCCTGCAGAACGACCTTTCCCGGTCGGGGATAAGCCTGTGGAAAGTGTGGAGAGCCGCTCGCGGGCTCAGACGGACGCCAGCACGCCCATCGAGCGGAACTTCGCCCGTCGCGCGCGACGGAGCTCGTCCGCCGAGACGTCGGCCAGCTCGTCGAGGTGCGCGCCGAGGGCCTCCCGCAGGAGCACGGCGGCCGCGTCGTGATCCACCTGCGCGCCGCCCTCGGGCTCGGGGACGATCCCGTCGATCACCCGCAGCTCGAGGCAGTGCGCGGCGTCGGGCTTGAACGCGGAGGCGGCCTTCTTCGCCTGGGCCGCGTCGCGCCACAGGATCGACGCACAGCCCTCGGGCGAGATGACGGAGTAGATCGCGTTCTCCTGCATGAGGACGCGGTCGGCCACGGCGATCGCGACGGCGCCGCCCGAGCCGCCTTCGCCGATCACGACCGCCACGGTCGGCACGCCGAGGCGCAGCATCGCCGCCTGCGACCGGGCGATTGCCCCGCCCTGGCCGTGCTGCTCGGCCGCGATGCCCGGATAGGCGCCGGGGGTGTCCACGAGCGTGACGAGCGGGAAGCCGTGGCGGTCGGCGAGCTCCATCGTCCGCATCGCCTTCCGGTACCCCTCCGGGTACGCCATGCCGAAGTTCCGGACGGCACGCTCCTTCAGGTCGCGGCCCTTCTGGTGCCCGATGAGGGCGACCGTCCGGCCGTCGAGCGCCCCGAGACCCGCAACGATCGCGTGGTCGTCCATGCGCCCGCGGTCGCCGTGGAGCTCGAACCAGTCGTCGAGTATCCGCTCGACGTAGTCGAGCGTGTACGGACGGTGCTCGTGGCGGGCAAGCTCGACGGAGCGCCAGATCTCCTCGTCCGTCGTGTCCTCTCGCAACCGCTCGAGCTGGCGCTGGAGGCGCTCGAGCTCCGCCGAGAGCTTCGTGCCCCTGAGGAGCTTCACACCCGAGAGCTGCGCGAGCCGGTCGCGCAGGCCGAGCTCCGCCTCCTGGCTCATGCGCCGGCCCCGAACAGGCGAAGGAGCCGCGAGAGCGTCGGGCGCAGCTCGGTGCGCGGGACGACGGCGTCCACGTGCCCGAAACGGAAGTTCGACTCGGCGAGACCGAAGTCGTCGGGCAGCTTCTCGCGCGTCGTCTGCGCGACGACCCGTGGGCCGGCGAACGAGGTCAATGCCCCCGGCTCCGCGAGGATCACGTCGCCGAGGCTCGCGAAGCTCGCGGTGACTCCTCCGGTCGTGGGGTGGGCGAGCACCGAGACGAGCACGCCGCCCGCGTCCTGGAGGTCGCCGACGGCCACAACCGTCTTCGGCAGCTGCATCAGGGCGAGGATGCCCTCCTGCATGCGGGCTCCACCCGAGGCGGACACCGAGATCAGCACGCCGGCGTCCTCGGCGGTTCGCTCACAGGCGCGGGCAAAGCGCTCGCCGACGACGCTCCCCATCGAGCCGCCCATGAACGAGAAGTCCATCGCCGCGATCCGGCACGGCCTCCCCTCGACGGCCGCGCGGCCGGTGAGGATCGCATCCCCGAGGCCCGTGCCGAGCTCCGCCTCCGCGAGCCGCTCGACGTACGGCCTGAGGTCGAAGAACTCGAGCGGGTCGGCCGAGCGGAGGTCGCCGTCCTCCTCCTCGAACGTGCCTGCGTCGGCGAGCTGCGCGACGCGCTCGGGCGCCCTGACCGGGAAGTGGTGGCCGCACTGGGGGCAGACGCGGAGGTGCTCGGCGAGCTCGTCGTCGCGGTAGTGCGAGCCGCAGCTCGGGCACGTGTTCGGGTGGGAGCCGCCGCCGTCGCGGTCGGCCGGGTCCGCCTTCTTGTGCTCGATCGAGACGTCGATGTTCCCGGTCGTGGACATCCCGGGCATCTTAGTGCCGGTCCGTCAGAGGTCGGCCGCGCCCGCGAGCTCGGCGAGGATCGCCGGCTCGGCTCCCGGCACGAGGCCGGTGAAGCCCAGGCCGGCCACGTACGCCCGACTCGCGACCTCGAGCAGCAGCCGCTCCGCGTCGTCGAGGCCGAGCCCGCCCGGCACGGGCATGAAGGCCGGGACGACACCCGGCTCCAGGACGTCCACGTCGAAGGCGACGTACGCGGCGTCGACGCCGTCGAGCGCACGCGCGAGGTCGTCGTCGATCCCGTGCCCCGCGACGTAGTCGGCCTCCGGTGGATCGAGGTCGCGGCCGCCGACGAGAGCGACGTCGCTCGTCCGGACGCTGCCCTCGTCGATGGCCATCCGGAGGGGCATGCCCCAGAGGTTCCCCGACGGCGACGTCTCGGGGGTGTTCAGGTCCCCGTGCGCATCGAGCCAGACGACGGCGAGCCGGTCGTAGCGGCGCGCGAGGGCCCGGATCGCGCCGACGTGGGCGCAGCAGCACCCGCCCAGGACGAGCGGCCGCCGCGGGAGGCCGTCCGCGACGACTGCGGACTGCTCCTCCAGCGTGTCGCGTGCGACCACGAGCGCCTCGGGATACGGGAGCTCGAGTGCGGCCGCCTCCGCCATCGCTTCGCCGTCCCGGCCCCACGCACGCGGGACGCGGACGAGGCCAGCGCCGAACGAGGCCCCGCAGCTGTGGCACTCGTAGAGCTCGTCGTAGGCGACGGCGGTCAGCGTGCGACAGTGCGGGCACCGCGCCCGGAGCGCGCTCACGCCGACGGCTCCCCTGCGGCTGCCGGCCGCAGCTCTTTCTGCCAGACGTCGGCCTGCCAGAGGACGTGCATTCCGGCCCGCTCGTAGAGCCGCGTCGCGCCGGTGGGGTTCTCGACGTCCACGCCGAGCGCGACGGTCGTCTCGCCCGCCGACCGGAAGCGCCGAAATGACTCGTGCAGCAGAGCCAGGCCCAGCCCTTGCCGACGCCAGCGTGGCCGCACCGCGAGGACGCCGATCCAGCCCCAGTCGCCCATCCGCTTCGGATAGTTCAGCGCAACGCCGGCCAGCTCGTCGCCGTGCCAGGCGACCGGGACGAGTGACGGGTCGAAGCGCGGGACCGACAGGACGCGCTCCTTCCAGCCGTCGTACGGGCGGGGGATGTGCCCCCACTCGTCGACGAACGCCTCCTCGTGGGCCGCGTGCACGACCCGGCCGTCATGCTCGACGTCGAGCACGCGCAGCTCGATGCCGTCCGGCCAGGCCGGCGCGGGATGCGGCTCCGTGACGTCGATGACCATGCGGAAGAAGCTCCGGACGCGGACGAAGCCGCGTGCGGAGAAGAGGGTCGGCGCGCGATCGTCTCCGACGAGGTGCGCCGCCTCCAGCACCACCCGCTCTCCGTCCGGGCAGTCGCCACGAAGCTCCACCGCCCGGCCCTCGAGGAGCTGCAGGACCCGGTCTCCGACGCCCCGGCCGGTCAGCTCCGGATGGACATACCCGTCGCCGACGAACTTCCCTCCCCTCCGTTCGAGCAGGTGCGCGACCCCGGCGAGGCGCCCGTCGAGCTCGACCAGCCACGCGTCGCGGTCGAGGTCGAGCCGTTCCCATTCCTCACGCAGCTCGCCCGCAGTCCAGTCGGAGTCTCCGAAGACGGCCTGATCGGACGCGCGCAGGAGCGCGAGCGTCTCGTCGAAGCGGTCGGCGTGCGGTCGGACGACCTCCATGCCGCCAGCGTACGGGTGCTCGGATGCCGTCGCGGTGCAGGAGGCCGCACGTCGAGGCCCGTGGTCACATAGCGTTGGAATGTGTCGTCGATCGCGATCCGCGAGCTCACGCGCGACGACTGGACCGACGTCGCGCGCATCTACGCAGCCGGCCTGGGGACCGGGCTCGCCTCGTTCGAGACGCAGGTTCCGTCGTGGGCGGAATGGGACGCCGGGCACAGGCCTGTGCCGAGGCTCGTCGCCGCGGTCGAGCAGCGGACAGCCGGCTGGATCGCGGTCTCGTCCGTCTCGCCGCGCAGCTGCTACGCGGGCGTCGTCGAGCACTCGGTGTACGTCGATGAGGCCTTCCGCGGCCGCGGGATCGGCCGCGCACTCCTCCTGCGGCTGCTCGGCGAGGCGGCCGCGCACGGGATCTGGACGATCCAGACCTCGATCATCTCGGAGAACGTCGCGAGCCTCCGTCTCCACGAGTCAGCAGGCTTCCGCGTCGTCGGTCGCCGGGAGCGGATCGCGGAGCGCGACGGCCGCTGGCACGACACGATCCTGCTCGAGTGCCGCCTCGCCTAGAGGACGGGCTCAGCCGTGCCAGCGGCGAAAGACGACGCAGGCGTTGTGGCCGCCGAAGCCGAACGAGTTCGAGACGCCGACCTCGACCTGCTGCTCGCGCGCCTCGTTGGGGATGTAGTCGAGGTCGCACTCGGGGTCGGCGACCTCCTGGTTGATCGTCGGCGGCAGCACCCCGCGCTCGAGCGCGAGGATCGTGAACGACGCCTCGACCGCGCCTGCCGCTCCGAGGCAGTGGCCCGTCGCGCCCTTCGTCGACGAGACGGGCGTCGCGAACGCCTTCTCCTCACCGAGCGCGAGCTTGATCACCCGGGTCTCCGCGCTGTCGCCGACCGGCGTGGACGTTCCGTGCGCGTTGATATAGCCGACATCGTCCGGCGAGATCCCCGCGTCGTCGAACGCCATCCGGAGCGCGCGGGCGGGGCTCTCCCCGGTCGGGTCGGGGTCGGACACGTGCGTCGCGTCGGACGAGACGCCGTAGCCGAGCAGCTCGGAGTAGATCTTCGCCCCCCGCGCGCGGGCATGGTCGAGCTCTTCGAGGACGATCATGGCCGCCGCCTCGCCCATCACGAACCCGTCCCGCTCGAGGTCGAACGGCCGCGACGCGCGCTTGGGGTCGTCGACGCGGCGCGAGATCGCCCGCATCGCCCCGAAGCCGGCGATCCCGACTCGCGAGACCGGCGCCTCTGTGCCGCCGCACATCATCACGTCGGCGCGCCCCAGCCTGATCGCGTCGAGCCCGTCGCCGAGCGCCATGTTCGACGCGGCGCAGGCCGTGCACTCGGAGAGCAGCGGGCCCTTCGTCCCGAGCTCCATCGAGACCCACCCGGCGGCGAGGTTGGGGATGATCTGGACGATCGAGAACGGGTTGACGCGATCCGGCCCGCGCTCGTCGAGCACCTGGATGCAGGATTCGAACGACTTGAGGCCCCCGATCCCCGTCGCGACCGCAGCACCCACGCGGTCGGCCTCGGCGGCGATGTCGAGGCCCGAGTCCGACTCGGCCTGGCGTGCGGCTGCGAGAGCCAGGTGCGTGAACCGATCCATCCGGCGCGACGCCTTGTACTCCATGTAGTCCGTCACGTCGAGGTCCTTCACCTCGCAGGCGAAGTCGACGGGGAACCCCTCCGGGTCGAACTGCGTGATCTTGCCGGCGCCCGACTCCCCGGCGATGAGCGCCGCCCAGGTGTCCTCGACGGTGTTCCCGAGCGGGGTCACCATCCCGAGACCCGTCACGACGACCCGGCGCCTGCCGTTCTCGCTCACTTCCGCCACGCTACATCCCGAGCCCGCCGTCGACGAGCAGGACGTCGCCCGTCACGAACGCGGCCGCGTCGGAGCAGAGGAACCGCACCGCACCGGCGACGTCCTCCGGGTCGCCGAGCCGCCCCAGCGGCGTGTTGGCCAGCATCGCCTGGGTCGCCTCCTCCGGGAGCACGTCCGTCAGCTGCGTCTTCACGTAGCCCGGCGCGACGACGTTCGCGCGCACGTTGCGGCTGCCGAGCTCACGCGCGAGCGACTTCGTGAACCCGATGATGCCCGCCTTCGAGGCGGCGTAGTTCGTCTGGCCCCAGTTGCCGTGGACGCCGACGATCGACGAGACGTTGACGATCGAGCCGGCCCGCTTGCGCATCATCGGGCGCGACGCCGCGCGGCAGGTGTAGAAGACGGACGAGAGATTCGTGTCGATCACGGTGCGCCAGTCCTCGTCGCTCATCCGCACCAGCAGGCCGTCGCGGGTCAGGCCGGCGTTGTTGACGAGGACGTCGATGTCGCCTGCCGCCTCGACGAGGGCCTTCGCGGACTCCGCGTCGGAGACATCGGCCTCCACGGCGCGACCGCCGATCTCCGCGGCGACGGCCTCGGCCTCCTCGCGGCCGGTGCGATAGCCGACGACGACCTCCGCCCCCGCGCGTCCGAGCTCGAGAGCGATCGCGCGCCCGATACCCCGTGATCCGCCGGTGACGAGGGCGACCCTCCCCTCGAGCGACGCGAACGAGCTCACGAGGCGCCGAGCGCCTCCTTGGCCTTCTCGAGGCTCGCGAGGTCGTTGATCGAGAACGTACGGGCGCTGCGATCGATGCGCTTGACGAGCCCGGAGAGGACGCTGCCGGGCCCGATCTCGACGAAGGTCGTCACGCCGCCGCGCATCAGCTCGCCGGCGGCCTGCGTGAACCGGACGGGCGCGGTCAGCTGATCGACGAGGAGCGCCCCGAGCCGCTGGGCCGGCTCGATCTTCGCGGTCACGGTCGACATGAACGGCTTGACGGGATCGCCGAAGCGGATCCTGTCGATCGCCGGCTTGAGCGCACGACCTGCCTGCCCGACGAGCGGGCTGTGGAACGCACCCGACACCTTGAGGCGGATCGCTCGTCGCGCGCCGAGGCTCTCGGCCTCGGCGCAGCACTCCTCGACCGCATCGTTCTCACCGGAGACGACGATCTGGCCCGGGCAGTTGTAGTTGGCCGGCCAGACCCCGAGGATCTTCCGGCAGAGCGTTTCGACGAGGTGGTCCTCCAGGCCGAGGATCGCCGCCATCGCGCCGGGCCGCTCGCGAGCGGCCGCGGCCATCGCGAGCCCGCGTTCCCGGACGAGGCCGATCGCCTCGCCCTCGGTCATCGCGCCGACCGACGCTAGCGCAGCGAACTCCCCGACGGAGTGTCCGACGACGACGTCCGGCTCGATGCCCGCCTTCCGCACGGCGGCCAGGATCGCGAGGCTCGTCGCGACGAGCGTCGGCTGCTGTACCTCGGTCTCGACGAGCTCGTCGAGCGGCGACTCGAAGCACAGGTGCGCGAGGTCCATGCCGGTGACCTCCGAGCCGATGCGGTAGATCTCCATCGCCTCGGGGACGGCTTCCGCGATCTCCCGTCCCATCCCGACCTCGAGCGACCCCTGGCCCGGGAAGCAGAACGCAACCTTCGTCACGGCCTTTCCCCTCTCGGGGAAAGGCTAGAAGAACCGGCTCTCATTTCCATGCGATGTCTCATGTCCTCGTCCTTGTGTTCGCACGTCTACCAGCTCCTCTAGCGTCGGCCGCCTCCGGCGGCCGACGCCGTCCATTCCAGGAGCGCCGAGCCCCACGTCAGCCCCGCCCCCATGCCCGTCATCAGCACGAGCGCCCCATCGCACAGGCGGCCGTCGGCCCGCGCGTCTGCGAGGGCCAGCGGGATGGAGCCTGACGAGGTGTTGCCGAACCGATCCACGTTCACCACCGTTCGCTCGGGCGGGACGCCGAGCTTACCGACTGCGTGGTCGATGATCCGCTTGTTCGCCTGGTGGGGGACGTACACGTCGACGTCGTCGATGGTACGACCACACTCGGCGAGCACCGCCTCGGCCGACGAGACCATCACCCGCGTCGCGAACTTGTACACCTCGCGGCCGTTCATCCGGAGCATCGACTCGGGACTCTCGAACCTGCGCGAACCGCTCCCGGGGTACTGGAGATGAACGCCCCCGCCGCCGTCGGCGCCGAGCTCGAAACCGAGGAAGCCGCCGTGGTCGACCGGCTCCATCACGACCGCGCCGGCGCCGTCACCGAACAGCACGAGCGTCGAGCGGTCGGTCCAGTCGAGGATCGAGGAGAGCACATCGCCGCCGATCACGAGCGTGCGCCGCGAGAGCCCCGCGGCGAGCATTGCGTAGGCCTGCGCGATGGCGTACATGAACCCCGTGCAGCCCGCGAGCAGGTCGTAGGCGGCCGCGTTCTCGGCACCCAGCGTGTCGGCCATCAACGCGGAGGCGGTCGGGAACATCATGTCCGGCGTCACCGTGGCGCAGATGATCAGGTCGATGTCGTCTGCGGACGCGCCCGCGTCGTCCAGCGCCGCCCGGGCGGCCGGGAGGGCGATGTCGGTGAGCGCCTCGTCCTCCGTGATCATCCGGCGCTCGCGGATCCCCGTGCGCTCGATGATCCACTCGTCGGACGTATCGACGTACTTTGCAAGGTCGTCGTTCGTCACCACGCGGTCCGGGACATGGACGCCGAGGCCGGTGATCCCGATGCGCGTCCCGTTCGCCGAGCCGATCATCTCTCCACCGCGAAGGTCAGGGTGCCACGGGCGGCGAGGTCGGGCCCGACGTGCGCCGTCGCCTTGCCGCGGCCGATCGGCCCGCGCACCTGGTCGATCTCGCAGGTGAGCGACAGGGTCTCCCCCGGGGAGACGACCCGCTTGAAGCGGCAGTCGTCGATGCCCGCGAAGAAGGCGATCCGGCCGCGATTCTGCTCCTCCGAGAGCACCGCGACCGCGCCCGTCTGTGCCATCGCCTCGACGATCAGGACACCCGGCATCACCGGCCGCTCGGGAAAGTGACCGGCGAACCACCAGCCCTTCTCCGGCACACGGTACGTGGCCGAGACCCGCTCGCCCGGCACGAGCTCCGTCACCTCGTCGAGCAACAGGAAGGGCGCGCGGTGGGGAAGGATCGACTCGATCTGCCGACGCCCGAAGGGCGTTGTGGGGTTCACGCCGCGAGTCTACTGCCGGGCGGTCCGGCCCCGGCGCTCAGCGCCGGAAGGTCGTCACGTTCCCGGCGGCGTCGCGCGCGACGACCACGAGCGTCCGCAAACGCCCGATTCGGGGTATCGCGAGCACGCCCGGGCCGGGTGCACGCATCGTCCTGCGCGCGCCGTTGACACGGACGTCGAGCGACGCGGCCTCGGAGAGCCAGATCCGCGGCGGCTCCGCCGAGACGACACGCACGGTCGGCGCCGTCGCGTCGAGCGAGAACGGGACGTCGACCGTGGCGGAGCCCACCGCGTCGACCACCTCGACGGATGCGACGTAGGAGCCGTCGAGGGCCGTTCCGATCCGCTTCCTCCCATCCCAGGTGACGATCTGCGACCCAGGACCGAGCGACGCGGTGAACGGAGTCGCCACCCACCGTCCCTCGCGGAGGATCCGCACCGTGACCGTGGCGGGCGCCGTGAGCGGCACCGTCAGCGAGAGCGCGTCGTCACGACCGTCGCCGTTCGGCGTCATCGCCGGCGCGGCGAGCGTGACGCGCCCGAGCGTCCGGGTGACCGTCACCGGCACGTCGGCGCCGGCCGTCCGGCCGCCGGTCGCGTTGGCGGCGATGTGGACGACGTACGCGCCGTCGGGCAGGTCCTTCCCGTCGAAGACGACCGACCGCGGGCCGGCTCGGCGCCACTGCCTCGCCTCGAGCTCGGCGACGGTGCCGCCGCCTGCGTCGACGACCGTGACCGCGACGTTCGCGTTCAGGCCGAGGGTGTACGAGATCGTCGTCGTGTCGGCCTGGCCGTCGCCGTTCGGAGTGATCGCGGCGGGATCTGCGCGAGCGCCGGTCAGCGCGAGGGCGCTCGCCGCGGTTCCCGCGAGCACGCCTTCGGCGGCGGTCGCCCCCGGGGTCTCGATCCGCCAGCGAGCCCCCGCCGGAACGGGAACGGCGGGCTGCCAGGTCCAGTCGACCGCCGGGCCCGTTCCCTCGCCGCGCCCGAGCTCGACGCCCGTCGCGTCGGTGACCGTCACGGTCCACGGGAGGGCCGAGCTGACGCGCGCCGTGAAACGTGTCCCGCCGGACTCGTCTGCGGTGACGGACGGCGCGTAGAGCTTCGGCAGCCCGAGCGCGGCGACTCTCCGGGCGATCGTCGGGATCATGTCGTAGAGGCGCTGCCCCGGGCACGTCGTCAGGCCGGTGTCACGATGGCCCGAGATCGCGCGGAGGAAGACCGGGACTCCCGGCTGGAACCGCTCGTTGCCCGACGAGAGCGCGGTGAAGGTCGCGAGCGGGTCGACGTGCGCGAGGTCGAGCCGCCAGGCGAGCGTGCGCACGAGAGCGTCGACCGCGGCAGCGGGCGGAGCAACCGTACGGAAGTCGCCCATCACGGCGATCCCGAACGAGCCGGTGTTGAAGCCCTTCGCGTGCGCACCGACGACGTTGCGGTCGATGCCGCCGTAGCGGCCCTCGTAGACCGTGCCGAAGCGATCGACGAGCGCGTTGTACCCGATGTCGTTCCAGCCGTTCCCCTTGACGTGGTAGACCTCGATCGCCCGAACGACGGCGGGCGCCTGGAGGCGCGTGTAGTCGTTCGTCCCGGCGGTGTGGTGGACGAACGCCATGCGCAGCGTGTCCGCGTAGACGGGCTTCTCCTTGCGGATCGCCTCGTCCGCCTGCCAGCCGCTCCGCGGCACGATCTGCGGGAGGCCGGCGGACGCGACCGTGCGCAGCGGCACCTTCGACACCGGGCTGCGGACGGTGAGCGCCCGTGCCCGGGTCACGCGCCCGATCGGCCGCACCTCGAGCCCCTCGCCTCTGCCGACCCAGACGGGCGCGCCCAGTCTCCAGCCGCGCGTCTCGCGTGCCTCTGCCGTGCCGGCGTCCGGCGCGTCGCCCTCGTCCTCCTGCACCGGCTGCCAGCGCGTCCAGCCGCGGGCCGTCCTGACGCGGAGCTCCAGTCGCCCGGGCCCCCGCCAGTGGATGCCGACGAGCTGGAACGGGCCCGTGCCGCTCGAGGCCGCGAGCGACCGCTCGCCGTGCAGCGGCAGATCGTGGACCTGGAGGGTCGCAAGACCCGCCGACGCGGACGCCGGTGCGGCGAGCACGATCACGGTGAGAGCGAGGAGACGTCGGGCCATCGGAGAGGAAGACCAGCGTGACGCAGCACGCCTTCTCCGGCAAGACGCGTGGCCCTTCCCTGACGGAATGCTTACGCGACGTCGAAGAGCGCGGATCCGCGTTGCTACAGTCGGATCGACGTGAACGCGCGCCTCGTGCGGCGGCTCGGATCCCTCGTCGCGGCGGGTGTCGCCGCGCTCCTCCTCGCATTGCCGGCCGCAGGCGCCGAGGCCCCGCGCGTCCTGGTCGTCGAGTTCGACAACGACGTCAACCCGGTCACGCAGCAGTACCTCCAGGACGAGATGCACCGCGCCGAGCAGGACGGGTTCTCGGCGGTCGTGATCGAGATGGACACGCCGGGCGGCCTCGGGTCGTCGATGCGCGAGATCGTGAAGACGATGCTCGCTCTGAAGGTGCCGGTCGTCGTCTATGTCGCACCGCCCGGGTCGAGCGCCGACTCGGCCGGCGCGGTGATCGGCCAGGCCGCCGACGTCCTCGCGATGGCGCCGCAGACGAACATCGGGTCGTCGACGCCGATCTCGGCGACCGGCGAGAACATCGGCAGCGACCTGCGCAGGAAGGTCGTCAACGACGCGGCGGCCTACATGGGCGAGCTCGCGCGGGAGCACGGGCGAAACGCCGAGGCAGCCGAGGCGATGGTGCGTGAGGCCGCCAACTTCGGCGCACGCGAGGCGCTTGCGAAGGGCGTCATCGACGTGATGGCCCCGAACATCCCCACGTTGCTCGAGAAGATCGACGGGACGAAGACCGTCCCGAAAGGGCTCGTCCTCCACACGGCGGGCGCCCAGGTCGAACGGGTCGAGATGGGCTTCTGGAAGCGGGCGCTCGACCTGCTGATCGATCCGAACATCATCGCGCTGATGCTCTCGCTCGGCCTGGTGGGGATCCTCGTCGAGCTCTGGAACCCCGGCCTGATCCTCCCCGGCACGGTCGGCGTGATCTCGCTGCTCGTCGGTCTCTACGGGCTCCAGGTGCTGCCGGTCTCGGTCGCCGGCGTTCTCCTCCTGCTCTTCGCCGCCGGGTTGTTCGTCGCAGAGGCGTTCGTGGCGAGCCACGGCGCGCTCGCGCTCGCCGGCGCGGTGACCTTCGTGATCGGCGCGCTCATGCTCTTCGACCCGGCCGGGCCTGCCTACCAGGTCTCCATCTGGACCGCGCTGGCGATCGCCGGGACGCTCGCCCTCCTGCTCGGCGTCGCGCTGACGCGGGTCGTGAAGGCGCGGCGGAACCCGGTCGAGGTCGGGATCGGCACGATGGTCGGCGACGACGCCGTCGTGCGGCGGGACGGCTGGGTCTCCGTCGAGGGCGAGCTCTGGCGGGCGCGCTCTGCCGACGGCGGGCCTCTCGTTCCCGGCGAGCACGTGACCGTGGAGTCCGTCGAGGACGACCTCGGCCTCGTCGTAGGATCACCACACCCGACCGAAAGGGCCTGATGTCCATCGCGCTGATCGTCCTCGCCGTCGTCGTCCTCCTGCTGATCGTGATCCTGCTCGCGGCGGTGAAGATCGCGCGCGAGTACGAGCGCGGCGTCATCTTCCGCCTCGGCCGGCTGCTCCCGGAGCCGAAGGGCCCGGGGCTGTTCGTGCTCATCCCCTTCGTCGACAAGATGGAGCGGGTCGACCTGCGGACCGTGACGCTCAACGTGCCGCCGCAGGAGGTGATCACGAAGGACAACGTCCCGGTGCGGGTCAACGCGGTGGCGTACTTCCGGATCGTCGAGCCGAAGGCCGCGATCGTCCAGGTCGAGAACTACATGGTCGCGACGTCGCAGATCGCGCAGACGACCCTGCGCTCCGTGCTCGGCCAGCATGTCCTCGACGAGCTGCTCTCGGAGCGGGACAAGATCAACCAGATCCTCCAGGGGATCATCGACGAGGCAACGTCTCCGTGGGGGATCAAGGTCTCCGTGGTCGAGGTGAAGGACGTCGAGATCCCGGGCGACATGCAGCGCGCGATGGCCCGCCAGGCCGAGGCCGAGCGCGAGCGGCGCGCGAAGGTGATCTCGGCCGAGGGCGAGTTCCAGGCCTCGCAACGGCTCAAGGACGCGGCGGCGGTGATGTCGCAGGAGCCGATCACGGTGCAGCTGCGCTACCTGCAGACGCTGCTCGAGATCGGCGCGACCAACAACTCCACGATCATCTTCCCGATCCCGATCGAGTTCCTCGAGACACTCGGGATCCACCGGCCGAAAGCCTCGTAGGTGCGGACGCTCGTCGGCGTCGTGCTCGTCGTGCTGGTGCTCGCGCCGCTCGCGGCCGGCGCCGCCCGCGGCCTCCGACGCATCGGATTGACCGATCAGGTCGACGACGCCGGGAGGACGGCTGTGCAGACCCTCGTCGAGGGCCTGATCGTGCTCGCGGTCTTGATCATCGGAGTCGTGATCCTGGTCGCGCTCCTGACCTGATTGCCGGGCGCTGCGCCGCGCGTCAGTCGACCACGACGATCCCGAGGGCCGCCGCGAACGCCCCGGCGCCGGCGACGACGTCCGGCCAGGGCATCCTGGCGCCGCGCAGGGACTCCGCCCCACGGACGCCGTCGAGCTCGCAGCCGCGCAGCTCGACACGGCTGAGCGTGACACCGGCGAGGGTCGCGTCGACGAGCCTGCAGCGCTCGAACAGGACCGACCGCAGCCGCGCCTCGTAGAAGTCGGCTTCCTCGAGCCGGCAGTCGCGGAAGACGACTCGCTCGAGCGTCGCGAACCGGAAGGACGCGAGGTCGATCCGGCAGTCGTCGAAGGCGACGTCGGTGAGCGTCGACTCCGCGAGCGAGCAGCCGGTCGCTCTGCAGCCTTCGAGCACGGCTCTGCGAACCTCGGTACGCCGGATCGCCGCGTTCGCGAGCGAGCAGGAGCGGAGCCGGAGGTCGCTCCACCGCCCCTCGGCGAGCTCCAGGCCCGAGAGGTCTGCGCCGGTGAGCGTCCCCTCGGAGAGCACGGCACCGCGGCCTGACGCCGGTGCCTCGAGCTCGGTGTCGGTCGCTTCGGGTTGGCGCGGCGCGAGCGGCGCCTCAGACGCCGTCGCCATCGACGCTCTCGGCGGGGTCGGCGACATCGGCCGCGTCCTCGTCCGAGCCGACCACCGGCGCCAGGCTCGACACCTGCTCGCCCTCGCGGAGCCGCATCACGATCACGCCCTGCGTCGCACGGCCCGAGCGCTTGATCCCGTCGACCGCCGTGCGGATCACGGTGCCGCCGTCGGAGATCAGCATCAGCTGGTAGCCGTCGCGGACGATCCGCGCCCCGGCGAGCCGCCCCTTGCCCTCGACGAGCTGGGCGGTCTTGACGCCCATCGTGCCTCGGCCCTTGACCGGGTAGTCGGCGACGCGGGTGCGCTTGCCCCACCCGTTCTCGGTCACCACGAGGAGGTCGGCGTCGTCGGAGGCGATGTCGACCTCGATCACCTCGTCCCCTGCCCGGAGCCTCATCCCGGCCACGCCGGACGCGGGCCGTCCCATCGGCCGGACGTCCTTCTCGGAGAAGCGGACGGCCTGCCCGAGACGGGAGACCATGAGGATGTCGTCCTCGCCGTCCGAGAGCCGGACGCCGATCAGCTCGTCGTCCTCGCGCATCCTGAGCGCGATGATCCCGTCCGCCTTGAGCGGCGTGTTGTACTCGAGGAACTCCGTCTTCTTGACGATGCCCTTCTTCGTCGCGAAGACGAGATACCTCGACTCCTTGTAGTCGCGCGTGGCGATCACGGCACGGATCAGCTCGTCCTGTCGGAGCGGCAGCAGGTTGACGATCGCCCGG
The DNA here is from genome assembly GCA_963739405.1 of uncultured Actinomycetes bacterium. Taxonomy (GTDB): domain Bacteria; phylum Actinomycetota; class Thermoleophilia; order Gaiellales; family Gaiellaceae; genus Gaiella. Next base: position 112,650 of record CAVUAH010000018.1, read on the forward strand.
CCCTTCGACTGACGCGACCCGAGCGGCAGCTCGTGCACCTTCAGGCGGTAGACCTTGCCGACGGTGGTGAAGAAGAGGATGTAGTCGTGGGTGGACGCGACGAAGAGGTGCTCGATGTAGTCGTCGTCCTTCATGTCCATCCCCATCACGCCGATCCCGCCGCGGCGCTGCTCGCGGTACGCGGTCACCGGGAGCCGCTTGATGTAGCCCGAGCGCGTGATCGCGATGACCATGTCCTCCTCGGCGATCATGTCCTCGAGCTCGAGCGAGTCCTCGCCGACGACGATCTCGGTGCGGCGATCGTCCGTCTTCCCGTAGATCGCCTTCACCTCGAGGAGCTCCTCGCGGATCAGGCCGTCGATCCGTGCCGGGTCGCTCAGGATCGCACGGAGCTCGGCGATGCGCTCCCGCAGGTCGGCGTGCTCGTCGGTGATCTCCTTCCGCGCGAGCCCGGTCAGACGCGCGAGCCGGAGGTCGAGGATCGCCTGCGCCTGCTCCTCGGAGAGCCCGAACGTCTCCTGGAGGCCCGTGCGCGCCTCGTCCGTGTCCGCCGAGCCGCGGATCAGCGTGATCACGGCGTCGAGGTTGTCGAGGGCGATGAGGTAGCCCTCGAGGATGTGCGCGCGCTTCTCCGCCTGGCGGAGCTCGTACTTCGAGCGGCGGGTGACGATCTCGCGCTGGTAGTCCAGGTAGTGCCTGACCAGCTCGAGCAATGACAGCGTCTTCGGGACCCCGCCGACGAGCGCGACCGCGTTGTAGCCGAACGTCGCCTGGAGCGACGTGTGCTTGAAGAGCTTGTTGAGGACGACCTGCGGGATCGCGTCGCGCTTCAGCTCGACCTGGATGCGCATCCCGGTCTTGTCCGAGTGGTCTGCGAGGTCGGAGACCTCGGTGATCACCTTGTCGTTGACGAGATCGGCGATCTTCTTGATCACGCCGGACTCGCCGCCCTTCTTGACGCCGTAGGGCAGCTCGGTGACGACGATCGCGCTCTTGCCGCCGCGGAGCTCCTCGATGTGCGCCCGCGCGCGCATCACGATCCGGCCGCGGCCCGTCCGGTATGCGTCGCGGATCCCGCCGCGTCCCACGACGATGGCGCCCGTCGGGAAGTCGGGCCCCTTGACGTGCTTCATCAGGTCCTCGACGTTGGCGTCGGGCTTGTCGATCAGCTGCACGACCGCGTCGATCGTCTCGCCGAGATGGTGCGGCGGGATGTTCGTGGCCATGCCGACGGCGATCCCGGTCGAGCCGTTGACGAGCAGGTTCGGGAAGCGCGAGGGAAGGACGGTGGGGACCTTGCGCGACTCGTCGTAGTTCGGGCCGAGGTCGACCGTGTCCATGTCGATGTCGCGGAGCATCTCGGTCGCGAGCCGCGTCAGCCGGCACTCCGTGTAGCGCATCGCCGCGGCCGGGTCGTCGTCGAGCGAGCCGAAGTTGCCCTGGCCGTCGACGAGCGGGTAGCGCAGCGAGAAGGGCTGCGCCATCCGGACGAGCGTGTCGTAGATCGCCGAGTCCCCGTGGGGGTGGTAATTGCCCATCACGTAGCCGACGACGTTGGCGGACTTCTTGTACGGCCGGTTCGGCTGCATCCCCGACTCGTGCATCCCCCACAGGACGCGCCGGTGCACCGGCTTCAGGCCGTCGCGCACGTCGGGCAGCGCGCGTCCGACGATGACGCTCATCGCGTAGTCGAGGTAGCTCGAGCGCATCTCCTGCTCGAGCTCGCGGGGCTCGATCCGCCCGGCCCCCAGCGGCTCGATCACATCAGACATCAACGTGGGGGAATCCCTTCGGTTCCCAGGAGCCGCTCCTTCGTTTGCAGCGCGGGATCGCGGCCGGACGTCGGCCTCCCGGCCGGGAAGGCCGGCGACGCTCCGGCCGCGCACTGCGCAGAAGGAGGGGGCCCGCGGGGTAACCATGGCGTCTACAGCCGCATCTACACATCGAGGAACTTGACCTCCTGGGCGTTCTGCTCGATGAACTCGCGCCGCGGCTCCACGGCATCGCCCATCAGCATCGAGAAGACGGCGTCGGCCGCGGCGGCGTCCTCGACCTCGACGCGGAGCAGCATCCGGTTCGCCGGGTCCATCGTCGTCTCCCAGAGCTGCTCGGGGTTCATCTCGCCGAGCCCCTTGAAGCGGCTGATCTGCATGCCTTCCTTCGCGAGCTCGAGCGTCGCGGTGCGGAGGCCGGCGAACGTGTCCGCCGATGCGTGCTTCTTCCCGTACGTCACCGTGTACGGCGGCAGCCCGACGACCTCGGACGTCTTGCCGTACGCCCGGCGGAGCGCGGCGTACGCCGGGTCGTCGAACAGCGCGGCCGGCACGTCGACGAAGCTCGTCGCGCTCGTCTCGGTCTCCGTCACCTTGACGCGGAGCGTCGCCTCGACCGACTCCGCGACGCTCAGCTCGTAGCCGTTCGCAGGCATCGCCTCGACGGCCGCCTGGAGGCTCTCGCCGTTGGTGGCGTCGCCCTCGACGATCCGGTGCGCGACGACGAACGCGGCAGCGGAGCCATGGTCGGAGGCGAGCTTCGCCTGCCACGCCTCGACGTCGCCGAGCTCCCGCGTGAACCGGTTCCAGCGTGCCTCGGTCAGCGCGAGCTCGTCGCCGTTCCGGTCGTTGACCGTCATGTCCTTGATCCGCTCGCGGGCGAGGAGCTCCTCGAGCTGGTGGTCCTTCTCGAAGTAGAGCTCCTGGCTTCCGAGCTTCACCTTGTAGAGCGGGGGCACGGCGATGTACACGTGGCCGCGCTCGAAGAGCTCGGGCATCGTGCGGTAGAGGAACGTCAGCACGAGCGTGCGGATGTGGGCGCCGTCGACGTCGGCGTCCGTCATCACGATGATCCGCCCGTAGCGGATGTTCTCGATCGCGAACTCGTCGCCGAAGCCGGTGCCGATCGCCGTGATCATCGCCTGGATCTCGGTGTTCGAGAGGACCTTGTTGATCCGGTTCTTCTCGCTGTTGATGATCTTGCCGCGCAGCGGCAGGATCGCCTGATACGTCCTGTCGCGCGCCTGCTTGGCGGAGCCGCCGGCGGAGTCGCCCTCGACGATGTAGAGCTCGCACGAGTCTGCGTCCTTCAGCGAGCAGTCGGCGAGCTTGCCGGGAAGCGCCGAGTTCTCGAGCGCGCTCTTGCGGCGCGTCAGCTCGCGCGCCTTCCGCGCTGCGAGCCGGGCCCGCGCAGCGGAGACGGCCTTGGTGATGATCTGCCTCGCCTCGGTCGGGTGCTCCTCGAGGAACTCGGCGAGCCGCTGGTTGACGACCGTCTTCACGAGGCTCTCGATCGGCGGGTTGCCCAGCTTCGTCTTCGTCTGGCCCTCGAACTGCGGGTTCCGGAGCTTCACGGAGATCACCGCGGCGAGGCCCTCGCGGACGTCCTCGCCCTCGAGGTTGTCCTCCTTCTCCTTCAGCAGCCCCTTCTCGCGTGCGTAGCGGTTGAGCGTGCCGGTGAGCGCCGCGCGGAAGCCCGAGAGGTGGGTACCTCCCTCGGTCGTGTTGATGTTGTTCGCGAACGAGAAGACGGACTCGACGTACGAGGTGTTCCACTGCATCGCGACCTCGACCTGGCCGTCCTCCGTCTCGCCCTCGAACGCGACGACATGCTTGTGGACCGGGTCCTTCCCCGAGTTCACATGGGCGACGAAGTCGCTGATCCCACCCTCGTAGTGGAACTCGTCGGTCTTGCCGCCGGGCCGCTCGTCACGGAGGACGATCCGCAGGCCGCGCGTCAGGAACGCCGTCTCCCGCAGACGCTGCGCGAGCGTCGAGGCGGAGAACTCCGTCTCGTCGAAGACCTCGCGGTCGGGGAGGAACGAGATGGTCGTGCCCGTCTCCTCGGTCGTGCCGACGGTCTCGACGTCCCCCTGCGCGACGCCGCGCGCGAACTCCTGTCGGTGGACCTTCCCGTCGCGGCGCACCTCGGCGACGAGCCACTCCGAGAGCGCATTGACGACCGAGACGCCGACCCCGTGCAGCCCGCCCGAGACCTTGTACCCGTCGCCGCCGAACTTGCCTCCCGCGTGGAGCTTTGTCAGCACCACGGTCAGTGCGGAGAGGCCCTGCTCCTCCATCACGTCGACCGGGATGCCTCGTCCGGCATCGATGACCGTGACCGAGTCGTCAGGGTGGATCGTGACGTCGACGCTGTCGTTGGAGCCCGCGAGCGCCTCGTCGACGGCGTTGTCGACGACCTCGTAGACCAGGTGATGCAGACCCCGTGTGCCGGTCGAGCCGATGTACATCCCGGGCCTGAGCCGGACGGGCTCGAGCCCTTCGAGAACGGTGATGTCCTTGCCGGTGTACGCGGTGTCTGTCACGGGCCTCCTGAGTGAGAAAATGCCTGCAAAACAGGGGTTTTACAGGCTGCAAGAAGTATATCAGACGACACGGCCGGCGCGGGCCGCGGCGAGGCTCGCTGCGGCGGCCCGGCGCACCGCGGCGCGGAGGTCCGGATCGTCGATCGCGGCGGTCAGCGACGCGGCGACGGCGTCGTCCTCCGGCGTCGGTGCCGGAGGCCGCGGAGCGCTCTCCTCGAGGCGGCCCGGGGAGGGGACGGGGCCGGGCGCGAAGCGGAGCGACGGGGGTGTCGCGTCACCCACCGCAGCACGGAGCTTCGACCGGATCTCCTCTTCCATCCGGCCCAGCTCGAAGGCCCAGGTGGACGAGACGGCCGTCACGTGGAGTGTCCCGTCGCGCGAGACGCGCTGCGGCCACGCCGCCCGCGCGATCGCAGGCCCGACCGCGTCGGGCCAGGCGCGGGTCACGGCCGCGAGGACGCCGGCGTCCGGGACCCCGGCGCTCCGGAGCGCGCGGCGAACGGATCCGCCGAGCCGCTCCATCAGCCCGGCGTCACCTGCCCAGGCGTCACCACGAGCAGCTGGGCGGGCGCGAGCGGAAGCGCCTCGGCGCCGGTCGCGGTCACGAGCGTCTGGCCGGCGCGACCGAGTCGCTCGCTCAATGCTCGTCTGCGGTCGGCGTCGAGCTCCGACAGCGCGTCGTCGAGGAGGAGGAGCGGCGGGACCCCCACCTGCGATGCGAGCAGCTCGGACTCCGCGAGGAGGAGCGACAGGACGGCCATCCGCTGCTCGCCCTGCGAGCCGAACGTGCGCAGGTCCCGCTCACCTGCGAGCACCCTGATCTCGTCGAGGTGAGGGCCGAGCCCGGTCGTGCCGCGTTCGAGGTCCCGCGCCAGTCGCTCCTCGAGAGCGGCGCGGGTGGGCGGGTCGCCGTCGTAGCCGAGCGAGGCGTTCTCGAGCCCGAGCTCGGCGGTGCGGTCGGCGAATGCCGGGCCGAGCAGCTCCAGCACCCTGACACGGGCCGTCACCAGCTGCTCGCCGAGGGCGACGACCTGGGCCGTCCAGGGCTCGAGCGCAGACGTGTCGGAGAGTCCCGCCGCGACTCGCCGCAGGGCGGCGTTGCGCTGACCGACCGCCGCAGCGTACGACGTCGGCAGGTCCGCTCGGGCGGGCAGGGCTCGCGAGACGACCCGGTCGAAGTAGGCGCGTCGCGTTGCAGGGCCGCCCTTCACGACCGCGAGGCGGTCCGGGGTGAAGGCAAGGGCGTGCACGCGTGACCGCAGCTCCTCGGCGGAGCCCAGGGCTGCGCCGTTCCAGCGGATCCGCTTCGGCTCGCGCTCGGAGAGCTGCACCTCGGTCGAGACGGCGACGGTGCCGCGCCGGCCCGAGACCCGAGCGAAACAGTCGCCCGCACCGCGGCGCACGAGCTGCGCGTCCTGCCGTGTCCGGAAGGAGAGCCCCTGCGTCGCGAGGTGCACCGCCTCGAGCAGGTTCGTCTTGCCTGCACCGTTACGGCCGGTGAGGAGGACGAGGCCCGGTTCGAGCTCGAGCTCCAGCCGCGGGTACGACCGCACGTCGCGGAGCGAGACCTGCTCCACGATCACCCTCCCGTGCTCGCGGACGGAACGGATCCGCGCGAAGAGTGCGTCGCGTGAGCGCGTCGCACTCTTCGCGCCTGCTAGCCGGCCAGGCGGATGGGCATGATCAGGTACCAGAAGGCGTCGCCGTCAGCGCTCAGCAGGCCCGGCCGCAGCGGGTTGATCAGCTTGAGCTGGACCTCGTCCGAGGAGACCGACTCGAGCCCTTCACGCAGGAACTCGGCGTTGAAGCCGATCTCGAGCGGCTCGCCCGCGTATCCCACGGCGAGCGACTCGCGGGTCTCGCCGATGTCCTGGCTCTGCGCCGAGATCGTCAGCTCGCCCTCCGAGAAGCGCAGCCGGAGCGGGGTGTTCCGCTGCGCCATCACGGCGGCTCGTCGAACGGCTTCCAGCAGCTCCGCACGGCTCAGCTCGAGCTCGACGTCGAACGTCTCGGGCTTCAGCTGCGACACGTTCGGGAACTGGCCGTCGATCCGGCGGGTCGTGAGCCACGCGTCGCCGGCTCCGAAGATCACGTGGTTCTCGTTCACGCCGAGCTGCACCGACTCCGTGCCGGCCGCGACGCGGGACAGCTCGTCGAGCGCGCGAGCCGGGATGATCGCCTCGAGCTCGGGCCCGACGGAGGCCAGCTCGGTCTCCTTGACCGCCATCCGGTACGAGTCGGTCGCGGCCATCGTCAGCTTCGAGCCTTCGAACCGCACGAGGATGCCGGTCAGCACCGGACGCGATTCGTCTCGCGACGCGGCGCGCGAGACGCGCTGGACGGTGTCGAGCAGCGAGGTCGACTCGACCTCGTGCAGCGGTACGTCGATCGCCGGCAGGCGCGGGAAGTCCTCGGCCGCGAACACGTTCAGCCGGCTGGAGTACGAGCCCGACTCGACCGACGCGGTGCCGTCCTCCGGACGATGCTCGATCGTCACCTCGGCCGCAGGCAGCAGGCGGACGATGTCGCCGAGAAGCTTTGCGGGGACGACGATCGCTCCCTCCCCCTCGACGGCCGCCGCGACGGTCGTCCGCAGCGAGAGCTCCATGTCCGTCGCCTCGAGCTCGAGCAGCCCGTCGCGGGCGCGCAGGAGGATGCCCCCGAGGACCTGGACGGCGCCGCGCGACGAGGACGCCCGAGCGACGAGGGCCAACCTGCTTGCGAGCTCGTCCCGCGCGACGACTGCGCGAATCCCCGAGCCGACGGCGATGTCGGTTTCCATCATTTCTCTCTTAAACCTTTCGTCGTAGTACATAGGGAGTGTGGACGATGGGGAAGACGGAGCCAAGCCGTGTGTCCATGCGGGATCGGGCGGTGGGTAGTCCAAGCCGATCTGTGCACCGGACCCCCAGGCACGAGGTTGCCGAGCTCGCGGCGCGCACGTTCATCCACGGTGCTTGATCCGCGCGGTGAGGTCTTGCACCAGGTTGTACACAGCTCTGTCCTCCTTGATCATGCGCGTGATCTTCGCGTTCGCGTGAAGGACGGTCGTGTGGTCGCGGCCGCCGAACTCCTTGCCGATCTTGGGAAGCGACGAATCGGTCAGCTCGCGGGAGAGGTACATCGCGACCTGGCGGGGATACGCCACCGCCTGGGACCGCCGGGGGCTGACCAGCTCCTGGACAGTGAGGGAGAACCGCTCGCAGACAGCCTCCTGGATGCGGCCGATGGTGACCTCCGGGAGGTCGCCGCTCGACGGGAAGAGATCCCGGAGGACCTGCTCGGCGAGATCGACGTCGAGCGGGAGGCCCGTGAGGGACGAGAAGGCCACGACACGTGTCAGCGCACCCTCGAGCTCGCGGATGTTCGTCGTGACGCGTCCCGCGATGAACGTGAGCACCTCGGGGTCGGTCACGGCGATGCCGTCGGTCGTGACCTTCTTCCGGAGGATCGCGATGCGGGTCTCGAGGTCCGGCGGCTGGATGTCGGTGATGAGGCCCCACTCGAACCGTGAGCGCAGGCGCTCCTCGAGTGTCGCGATCTCCTTCGGCGGCCGGTCGGAGGAGATCACGATCTGCCGCCCCGCCTCGTAGAGCGTGTTGAAGGTGTGGAAGAACTCCTCCTGGAAGCGCTCCTTGCCCTCGAGGAACTGGATGTCGTCGACGAGCAGGACGTCGTAGGCGCGATACCGGTGCTTGAACCCCTCGATCCGCTTGTCGCGCAGCGAGTTGATGAAGTCGTTCGTGAATGTCTCGCTCGTCACGTAGCGCGTCGTGAGGCCCTTCGAATGGTCGCTGATATAGGCGCCGATCGCATGGAGGAGGTGCGTCTTGCCGAGCCCGGTGCCGCCGTAGATGAAGAGCGGGTTGTATGCCTGCGCGGGCGCCTCGGCCACTGCGAGCGCCGCAGCGTGGGCGAAGCGGTTCGACGAGCCGATCACGAAGTTGTCGAACGTGTACTTCGGGTTCGGTCCGGGCTGGGCGTCGGCGGCCACGCCGACGGGTGGTGCGCCGGCAGCCGACCGATCGTCGCGCTCGTCTTGTGCAGCCTCGCCGAGCCCGAGCGTGATCCGCACGTCCCGGCCGAGCGCGTCTCGCACGGCGGCGTGCAGCAGGCCGAGGAAATGGCTCTGGATCCAGTTTCGCGTGAAGTCGTTCGGCAGGACGATCACGAGGGTGTCGTCGCGCAGCGCCACGGGTCGCGCCGCGGCGAACCACGTCTCGAAGGTGGTCTCGTTCAGCGTGTCCCGCAGCCGGCGACAAGCCTCGTCCCAGATACGTTCGGCGGTCGGCTCGGGAGGGTTCTCCACGCGGTGCTCGGCGCTCCTTCGAGGTCGAGGAAGGGGCCGAGCATACCACCGTCCAAACGAGCCGTCGGCCCCACCGGGCGGCCCCGAGCGGGCCCGAAAAATATGTGATTTGCAGGGACTTCATACGTCTCCACACGAGTCTCCACAGCTGTGGACAAGCACCAGGCCGACGCCCGCGGAGGCGACGCTCGCCCCACGTGAGCAGCCGTTTCCACCAGACCGCCTGCACATTGCGTTGTGGATAACCGGCGAGCACGAGCGCTCGTCTATACTCCGCGCTCCGCCGCGCCCTGAGGGTGCGGGCACCATCCGAGCGAAGGGCTCCCTCTCCACCGTGAAGCGCACGTACCAGCCGAACGTCCGCCGCCGCAAGCGCAAGCACGGCTTCCGTGCGCGCATGTCGAGCCGGGGCGGTCAGGCGATTCTCAAGCGCCGCCGCGCCAAGGGGCGGAAGCGCCTCTCGGCCTGAGCCGCCAGCCGTGGAGCGCCGGCAGCGCCTCTCTCGCTCGCGCGACTTCGACACCGTCTACCGGCAGGGACGGTCGGTCTCGACGCGCTCCCTCACGCTGCACTGGTTCGTCCGAGACGACGACACCGACGGGCAGCCGCGGCTCGGGCTCGCCGTCCCGCGCGCGGTCGGCTCTGCCGTCGCCCGGAATCGGGTGAAGCGCCAGCTCCGCGAGGTCTGGACGGAGCTCGGCCCCGACGTCCCGCCCGGGAGGGACTACGTGCTCGCTGCGCGACCGGGCCTCGCGGAGGCCTCCGAGTCCCGCGGTCACGACTGGCTCGCCGAGCAGGTGCGCGAAGTGATCGGCAAGGTGCAGGCATGAGGTGGCTGGGGATCGGGCTCGTGCAGGCGTGGCGCCACACGCTCGGCCTGCTCACGCCGGCCGGCACCTGCAAGTACCACCCGAGCTGCTCGCAGTACGCGCTCGACGCCTTCCGTGAGCTCGGCCTCGTCCGCGGCGGGATCCTCGCCGGCTGGCGGCTCCTCCGCTGCAACCCGTGGAGCCACGGCGGCGTCGACCGGGTCCAGGACCGGAGGCTCTTCCGCCCCCGTGACGACCGCAAGGGTGCGCACACGTGATCGGCGTCGTCAATCCGCTGAAGCCGATCGAGGACTTCCTCACCAACGTCCTCGAGTGGCTCCATACGACGGCGGGCTTCTCGTGGGCCTGGTCGATCGTCGCGCTCGTGGTGCTCGTCCGGCTCGTCCTCGTGCCCGTCACGGTGCGTCAGATCCACTCGATGCAGAACCTCCAGGCGCACGCGCCGGAGATGAAGGAGATCCAGCAGCGGTGGAAGCACGACCGCCAGCGGCAGAACGAAGAGCTGATGAAGTTCTACCGCGAGAACAAGATCAACCCGGCCGCGTCGTGCCTGCCGATCGTCCTCCAGATCCCGATCTTCATCTCGCTCTTCTACGTCCTCAAGGGCTTCGAGCGAGAGGTGTTCCCGAGCTATCCCGGGCTCGAGCCTCGACTTCATCGGCCTCGTGAACATCACCCAGCCGACGAAGGACGGCTGGGGTCCGCTGCTGCTCGTGATCTACGTCGCGAGCCAGCTCACATCGTCGTACTTCATGGCGGCGACGATGCAGAAGGCGCAGCGGATCATGCTGATGGTCCTCCCGATCGTCTTCATCCCGTTCATCCTCAACTTCCCGGCTGGCTTGATGATCTACTGGCTGACGACGAACCTCTGGACGACCGGGCAAGGCGTCGTGACCCGCCGGCTGATGCCGCGTCCCGCGGCGCCCCCGCCACGCAGCTCGCGTACGCCGCCGAAGGACCCGCCGCCGCCGGCAGCGAAGTCCTCGACGCGCAAGGCCGGCGTGCCGGCCACCGACGGCGGAACGCCCGTCAGCGCAGGGCCTCCCCGCCGCGTGAAGCGCAAGCGCAGCGGCGGCGGCAAGCGGCGATGAGCGGCGAGCACGTGTCGGTCGAAGCCGCAGGCGAGACCGTGGGCGAGGCAAAGTGGGCGGCGATCCGCGAGCTCGAGCAGCTTGCGCCGGGGATCGACCGGGACGCCGTGCAGTTCCAGGTCCTGAGCGAGGGTGAGCGCGGCCTGCTCGGGGTGGGCTACACGCCTGCTCGTGTGCTCGCGAGCGTCGAGCGGCCCGCGGAGGTGGCGCCGACCGCGGACCCCGAGACGGCCGAGCCGGGTACCGGTGAGGCGGGCGTCGCCCGCGCGCTCCTCGACCGCTCGCTCGCGGCGCTCGGAGTCACCGGGACGGTGAGCATTGCCGAGGCCGACGACGAGGTGGTCGCGACGGTCACCGGCCACGATCTCGGAGTCCTCATCGGCCGGCACGGGCAGATGATCGACGCGCTCCAGTACCTCGCGAACGCGGTCGCGCACAGGGCGGTCGGTGACGAACGGCGGCGGATCGTGATCGACGCGGCGGGGTATCGCGCGCGCCGCGCCGCGACGCTCGAGTCCCTCGCCCGACGCGGCGCCGAGCAGGCGTCCGCGACCGGGAGACGCGTCGAGCTCGAGCCGATGAGCTCGGTCGAGCGCCGGATCGTCCACGAGTCGCTCAAGGACGATCCCGAGGTCACGACCGAGAGCGAGGGGACCGAGCCGAATCGCTACGTCGTCGTCCTCCCGCGCCGCCCGATCGACTGACCCGGTCACGGCGTGGCCTCGGAGCTGCTCGAGCGCTGGCTGGAGGCGGTGCTCGCGACCCGTGGGCTCACCGCGCTGCGCGACCCGGCCGCTGCACGGCGGATGCTCCTCGACGACGCACTCGAGGGTGTCGCCCTCGTCGACGACGCGGACGGCCCGATCGTCGACGTCGGCTCGGGCGGTGGGACGCCCGGGATCCCGCTCGCCGCATCGCTGCCGACTCGCACCGTGACACTGCTCGAGGCCGAGCGTCGGAAGTGCGACTTCCTCCAGGGATGGACGCTCGAGCTCCCCAACCTGCGTGTCCTCTGGGGAAGGGCCGAGGAGCAGCCGCTCGAGGAGTACGGCATCGCCGTTGCGAAGGCCCTCGCCGAGCCTCCCGTGGCGGCCGAGTGGTGCCTGCCGCTCGTCCGCGAAGGCGGGATCGCGGTGCTCTGGGTGGGGCCGTCGGTCGAGCGCGGTCGGGTCGCCGGCGTCGCGGAGCGCCTTGCGGCCCGGCTCGAGCCGTCGCCCGAGGGCTTCGTCGTCCTCCGCAAGACGGGCCCGACACCGGCGGGATTCCCGCGCCGGCCGGGCGTCGCGCGGAAGCGCCCGCTCGCCTGACGGCCGGCGACGCGCCTCGCGTAGCGGTGCCCACGCGGCACGACTCGGCGTCCGGAAGCCCGGGTACCGTGGGTCCGTGCCGCCTCGGATCTACGCCATCGCGAACCAGAAGGGCGGTGTCGGCAAGACGACGACCGCGGTGAATCTCGCCGCGTGCCTCGCAGAGGCCGGCGAGCGATGCCTGATCGTCGACCTCGACCCGCAGGCGAACGCGACCTCCGGCCTCGGCCTCCGCGCGAACGGCCATTCCACCCTCGACCTGCTCGACGGAACGCCCCTTGCGGAGCTGACGGTCTCGAGCTCGCTCGCGAATCTCGACCTCGTCCCCGCGAAGGCCGAGCTGGCGGCGGCGACGGTGCACCTGTCCGCGCTCGAGGACGGAGAGCGCTACCTCGCGGACGCGCTCGGCGACGAGGCGACAGCGCCCTACCGATTCGTCTTCCTCGACTGCCCGCCGTCGTTCGGGCCGCTCACGGTGAACGCGCTCGCCGCCGCGGACCGGGTCCTCGTCCCCGTGCAGGCCGAGTACTACGCGCTCGAGGGCCTGTCCCAGCTGCTCGGCTCGATCGACCTCGTCAAGCGGCGGCTCAACCCGCGCCTCGGCGTGGCGGGGATCCTGCTGACGATGGTCGACGGCCGCACGAGGCTCGCGGAGGACGTCGAGCGCGAGCTGCGCTCCCACTTCGGCGATCTCGTCTTCACGCAGACCGTGCCCCGCTCCGTGCGCCTGGCGGAGGCGCCGAGCCACGGGCTTCCCGCGATCGCCTACGACCGGCGCTCCGCCGGCGCCGAGGCCTACTGGAAGGTGGCGATGGAGCTTGTCGACCGCACCTGAGACCCCCGCTCCCCGTCGCGGCCTCGGGCGCGGCCTCGAAGTGCTCGTCGGCGGAGCAGGCGGGAGAAGCGACCTGCTCGACCTCCCGCTCGACGCGATCCACCCGAACGCGCGGCAGCCCCGCCGCCGCTTCGAGCCGGAGGCGACCTCTGGCCTCGCCGCGTCGCTTCGCCACCAGGGAGTCCTGCAGCCGATCGTCGTCCGTCCCCGCCCCGAGGGCGGGTACGAGCTCGTCGCCGGCGAGCGACGCTGGCGCGCCGCGCGCGAGGCCGGCCTCGAGACCCTGCCCGCCCTCGTGCGCGCGGCGGACGACCGGGACACGCTGCTCCTCGCCCTCGTGGAGAACGTCGCACGGGAGAACCTCTCCCCGGTCGAGGAGGCGCGTGCCTACGCCGCCCTGATCGACGAGTTCGAGCTCTCGCTCGGCGAGGTCGCCGACCGCGTCGGCCGCTCGAAGTCGAGCGTCTCCAACCGCATGCGGCTCCTCGAGCTTCCCGAGGAGGTGCTCTGGATGCTTGCACGGGGCGAGCTGACGGAGGGGCACGCACGCGCAGTCCTCGGACTCCCCGACGACGAGTCCCGAACGCGGCTCGCGCGCCGTGTCGCCCGCGACGGGCTGACCGTCCGCGCGACCGAGCGGGCGGCCCAGGACGGGGGTGCGCGCCGCCGGGCGAGGACGACCCCGGTCGATCCGGCTCTCGCAGAGCGAGCCCGCGCGGCGGCCGAGCGGCTCACCGGGCTCCCTGCCCGGGTCGCGGCCGGAAAGCTCGAGCTTCACTTCGGCGACGAGACCCGCCTCGCCGAGCTGGTCGAGTCGCTCGAGTCTCTCTGACGACCGCGGCCGGGACGCGGTCGAGCCACATCCCCTCGACAGATGGGCGATCCTGGACTCGAACCAGGGGCCTCCGCCTTATCAGAGCGGCGCTCTAACCGACTGAGCTAATCGCCCGCGCGGCTGCCGAGTGTAGCGAAGGCCCCTGGCTGTCATGTCGGGCGGGGCGACTCCGCTCGTTGCGGTCTGCCACGACGCTGCAGAGGCAGTTGCGGCGGCGAAAGCCGACGCCTTCAGGGATCTCCGCGCGAACGGGATCCGCTCGGCGGATCCCGTTCTTGCGCAAACAAGCCCAGGGCTACACTGCGAAACGGGTCATGCAGGAGATGACGGTCTACGGGGTGAGCTTCGACCTCGTCGGCAAGCAGCCGATCGTGCTCCTGCGAACGGCCGGCGGCCGCACGTACCTGCCGATCTGGATCGGGCATCCCGAGGCCGCCGCGATCCTCATGCGCCTCCAGGGCCAGGAGCCACCTCGACCGCTCACGCACGACCTCGCGTGCTCGATCATCGATGCGCTCGACGCGGTGGTCGAGCGCGTCACGGTCACGGAGCTCCGCGACAGCACCTTCTATGCGCGCATCACCCTCGTCCGCAACGGGACGGAGATCGAGCTCGACTCGCGCACCTCGGACGCGATCGCGATCGCGCTCCGCGCCGACGCGAAGATCTTCGCCGAGGACGACGTGATCGAGGAGTCCGGGGTCGAGTTCGAGGGGGACGAGCCGGATCTCGACTACGCGCACCGCGTGAGCCTGGGCGAGGTGGACATGGACGAGTTCCGGCAGTTTCTCGACACCGTCTCGCCCGACGAGTTCGCCACGGGCCCGGACGAGCCACCGCGTCTAGAGCCCGCCGAGCTCCCGCTTCGTCAGCGCGAGCAGCTCGTCGACCAGGTGCTCGAGGCCCTCGTCCGAGAGCGGCCCCTCGTTCAGCGCCGCGAGCTCTGCCCGCAGCCGCCGCTCACGGTCGGGGTCGAGCCTGGCGTCGCCCCGCTCCGCCTTGAGCCGCCACAGCTCCTCCACGAGCCGGAGCCGGACGTTGACGGCCGCGACGAGCGAGCGGTCGTTCTCGACGATCCTCCTCCGCAGCTCGTCGAACCGGTCGCTCACGTCGTCACCGCCGCGATCAGCGCGGCGCCGTTGAACACGCCGTGCAGGATGATCGACGGGTAAAGGCTCTCCGTCCTCCACCGCAGCAGGGCAAGAACGGCTCCGAAGAGCGTCAGGACGGGCAACGCGACAACGAGCCCGTGGGCGAGCCCGAATGCGATCGCCGTCACCGCGATCGCCGCGATCGGGCCGAACGAGCTGCGGACGGCCGCAAAGCCGAGCCCGCGATAGGTCAGCTCCTCGACGAACGGCGCGACCAGCGCGATGACGATGAAGTTGGCGACGAACGGCGCCGCCCGCGCCGAGTCCCAGCCCGCCGGGACGAGGCCCTGCTCCTCGCCGGCCTTGAGGAAGATGTTCAGGATCGCGCCGACCACCCAGATCGAGACGAGCGCGACCCCGATCCACCCCCCCGCGCGTTTCCAGGACGCCGGCCGCCGCAGTCCGAGGGTCGTTGGAGCGATCCCGCGTGCGAGGGCGAGCACGATCGCGAGGATGAGCGCGTACTGGACGACCGCGGCGACGGCGGTCGACCACTGGTAGAGGACGTCGCTCGGCGGCTTGCCGCCCTCGAAGTGCGCCGCGTAGGAGAGGGCCGCAAGGCCCGCGACGAGGATCGCCCACCCGACCAGGCGTGGGCGCGGGACCTCGGTCATGCCACCCAGTACCACAGCGCCCATCGAACCACGCCGACAGCCAGCCCCGCCGCGAGAACCGCGATCGCGGCGACGTTGACGCGGCGGTCGCGGCCGAGCACGGCGAGCGCCACGAGACAGGGGAACGCGACGATCGCGAAGCGCGGGAACGAATAGAGCCCGCCCAGCCGCTCGGACGGCAACGCCATGGGGATCGCGAGCGCGGCCAGCGAGTAGACGCCGTACTCGGCGCCGAGGATCCGCCACGCGAGGACGGCGAGCGCGAGCATCCCGACCGCGAGCGCGGGCCCGACCACGTCACCCTCGCCGATCGCCTGGACGAGGCCCCCGAGCGGGCCGAGCGGCGCGAGCGAGCGCTCCCAGATCCGCTGCGCGTCGACGAACGCGAGGCCGTGACCGACCCAGATCTCCAGGGTCAGCGGGTAGAGGAGGAACATCCCGACCGGGAGCAGCAGGAGCGCGAGGTTGCGGGCCCGCCGGTCGGTTCGCCACGCGACGACCGCGAGGGCGGGCAGGAGCGCGACCCCCTGCGCGCGCGTCAGCAGCGCGAGGCCCGTCGTCGCCGACGCCCAGCCGAGCCGGCCGCGCTCGGCCAGGAGGAAGGTCACGATCGCGAGGGCGAGGTAGAGGGACTCTCCGTAGACGGCGCCGAGGAAGAACGACGTCGGGAAGAGCGCCAGGTAGAGAACCGACCGCGTCGCGTCCTGGGCACCGAGGCGCTCGCGCACCAGGCGATGGAGGAGCACGAACGCCGCGGCGCATGCGGTGAGCGACACGAGGAGCCCGGCGAGCAGGAAGCGCTCGTCGAGAGCACGGCCCAGGCCCGGCGACCAGAAGTGGATAGCCCGGGAAGAAGGCGGGGGTGCTCGACGGCCAGCTGTAGCCCTGCTCGGCGATGCGGATGTACCAGTTGCTGTCCCACCGCGCCCAGACGTCGACCGCCGGGCCGAGCTCGTGCAGGCGCGGGGTGTCCCAGCGACCGCGGGCCGGGTTGAGCTCGTCCTCGAAGAGGAGCACCGTGCCGGCGGCGAGCGCCCAGATCGCAAGCCTGCTCCACAGGAAGATCCGGAGCGCCGGCAACGACGCTGCGAGGGCGCCCCGCACGCAGCGACGATATCGCGGCCGGTCGTCGCGAGGGGACCGCCCGCGCGCCCCGAAAATCGGGCGAAGACGTGGCTACCATCGCCGCATGAGCCGCTCCAGGCGCCCTCGTTCGGGCCGACCGCCCGCCTCGGGGGTCCGCGTCCGGCGTCGCCGTCCTCGCGCGAGGCGCGGGCGGAAGGTCGCGCTCGTCCTCGTCGCGCTCGCGCTCGTGCTGATCGCCGCGGGGATCGCTGCGGGCGGCGCCGTGCTCGCATTCGGGTCGCGGTGCGATCTCGACGCGCTCCGAGCGACGCGGATCGGACAGAACACGTTCGTGTACGCCGCCGACGGCTCGCTGCTCGGGGTGATCCCGGCCGAGCGGAACCGCGAGGTCGTGACGCTCCGCGAGATGTCACCCTGGCTGCGGCAGGCGACCGTTGCGATCGAGGACCGCCGCTTCTACGAGCACGGCGGGATCGACGCCGAGGGGATCGCCCGTGCTCTCTGGCGCGACGTGCAGGCCGGGAAGGTCGTCGAAGGAGGGTCGACGATCACCCAGCAGCTCGTCCGCAACCTCTACATCTCCGACGAGCGAACCGTGCAGCGGAAGGTCACCGAAGCGTGCCTCGCGGTCAAGCTGGACGACGCGTGGTCGAAGCAGAAGATCCTCGCCACCTACCTCAACTCGGTCTTCTACGGCAATCTGGCCTACGGCGCGGAGGCCGCGTCGCGCACGTACTTCTCCCGGGCGGCGCGGTCGCTGACGCTGCCGCAGGCAGCCCTCCTGGCGGGGCTCACCCAGGCGCCGACGACGTACAACCCGCTCGCCGACCCCGCCCGGGCGGTGCAGCGCCGCAACCAGGTGCTCGACGCGATGCTCGAGGAGGGGATGATCACCGTGGCCCAGCACCGCTGGGCGCGGCGCCAGCCGATCGGGCTCCGGCCCGGGAAGCTCTACGAGCAGGTTCGCGAGCCGTACTTCTTCGGGTACGTCCGCGACCAGCTCGTGCGGGCCTACGGCGCCGAGACCGTCCGCTCGGGCGGCCTCAAGGTGTTCACCACGATCGAGCCGCGCTGGCAGCGCCTCGCGCAGAAGGCGATCAACGAGACGCTGACGCGGACGACCGATCCGGCTGCGGCGATCGTCTCGATCGACCCGGCGAGCGGCGCGATCCGCGCGATGACGGCGATCGTCCCGGGCCGGGCGAACAACCAGTTCAACCTCCTCTCCCAGGCGCGGCGGCAGCCGGGCTCCACCTTCAAGACGTTCGTGCTCGCTGCGGGGGTCGAGCAGGGCCTCGATCCCGCGACGACGTACTACGTCTCCGCGCCGTTCACGTACCGGCCGAAGGCGAACGGGAACTGCGACGACGGCAGCTGGTGGTGCGTGCGGACGTACGACTCGAGCTACACCGGCTGGACGTCCGTCGAGCGGGCGACGCTCCGCTCGGACAACTCCGTGTACGCACAGCTGACGCTCGACGTCGGGCCTGCCCGGGTGGCGTCGATGGCCCGGCGTCTCGGGGTCCGCACGCCGCTCTCGGTGAACGGCGCCTTCCCGCCGGCGATGGGCCTCGGCTCGGTTGCCGTCTCCCCGCTCGACATGGCCTCGGCCTACGCGACGCTCGCCGCCGGGGGGGTCTACAACGAGCCGACCGCCATCCGGCGCGTCGTCATGAAGGGCAAGCCCGACGACCGCTGGGCGTCGCACCATCGCCGCAGTCGCGTCATCCCCGACGGGGTCGCCTCCGTCGTCACCCGGATCCTCGAGGACAACGTCCGCTACGGGACGGGCACCGCCGCGGCGCTCGACCGGCCGGTTGCGGGCAAGACCGGAACGACGGACAAGCACGCGGACGCGTGGTTCGTCGGCTATACGCCGGGCCTCTCGACGGCCGTCTGGATGGGCTACACGCGGGGCGAGGTGCCGATGACGAATGTCCACGGCATCTCCGTCTCCGGCGGCTCCTTCCCGGCCGAGATCTGGCGCCGGTTCATGGATCCCGCGCTGGCCGGGCTTCCCGCGCGCGACTTCCCCGAGCCGCGCCAGCCCGTGACGTTCCGGACGTGGCAGCGCGGGCCGTCGGCGCTCTCGTACGACCCGTACTACGTCGCCCCGGCTGCGCCCGCCACGACGACGGACGAGGCGACGACAACGGCGCCTGCTGCGAAGGACGCTGCTCCCGTCGCGAGCCCACCTGCCGCGAAGGCTCCGGCCGCCGCATCCGCCGACACGGGAACGCCGGGGTCCCCCGGCCCGGCGTCGCACGGCGGTCGTCCCGCCGAGCCGTGAGCTCGAGGGCGGCGCCGGCCGCCGGCGCCGCCACCGCAGCTTTCGTCGGTCTCGCGTCCGCGCTCGCGTGGCGCGACGGCTCCCCGCTCGTTCCGCGTGCGGGAGGCCTTCTCGACCAGGGCACGGCCTGGTGGTTCTTCGCTCTGCTCGCCGCCGCCTTCGGGACCTACCTCGCCGGGCTCTGGCTCCTCCGGCGGCGGCGGCTCGCGCTCCGGGCTGCGATCGTGGTCGCCGCGGCCGTGCAGCTCGTGCCGCTGGCGTCTCCGCTCCTTCTCTCCACCGACGCCTGGACCTACTGGGGCTACGGCTGGATCGCGGGCGACGGCGGAGGCAACCCGTACCTCGATCCGCCGTCGGCCTTTCCCCAGAGCCCTGCGGCGCCGTACCTCGGCGCGGACTGGCGGGACACGACGACCGTCTACGGCCCCGCGTTCACGCTCGTCTCCGAGCCGATCGCGTCCGCCGCGCGGTCGTCGGCCGACGCCGCGGCGTGGATTTTCAAGAGCCTCGCCGCGCTCGGCGTGCTTGCGGCGACGGTCGCGGTCTCGCGGAGCTCTCGGCGACCCGAGCTGGCGGCCGCGTTCGTCGGCTGGAATCCCGTCCTCGCGATCCACGCAGGCGGCGGAGGTCACAACGACGCCCTCGTCGGAGGGCTCGTCGCGACCGCGGTCGCGCTCGGGGTGCATCGCCGGTCGACCCTCGGCGGCGCGACATGGGCGCTGGCCGCGCTCGTGAAGTGGGTGCCGATCCTCTTCTTCGTGCTCGCCGCCCTCGCCGCACGCGCCCGGAGCCGATCCGCGGGCGCGCTCGGCTTCGTCGCGACCCTTGGCGTCGGGAGCGCGATCGCCACGTGGCGCTACGGGCTCGACTGGCTCGGCGCGCTCGGCCCTGCGGCGGACAACGCCGTGCGCCGCACGAGCTACGCGCTCCCGTCGCGGCTCGAGCAGCTCGGCGTGCCTCACGACGCGGCTCTCGGCGCGGCGATCGTGCTCCTTGCGGGAGGGCTGGCCTGGCTCGCACGAGACGCCCTGCGAGGCCGCGCGCGGCTCGGCTCGGCCGCCTGCCTGGTTCTGGCGACGACCCCCTATCTCGCCGTCTGGTACCTCGCCTGGGCCGTGCCGCTGGCGGCGCCGGAGGACGACGACCGGCTCGCCCGCGTCGCTGCGCTCTTCCTCACGGCGTACCTGCTTCCCCAGACGATCCCGCTCTGAGACGGAGCACGACGATGCCGTCGTCGTCGAACACGATCCGGAAGCGGCCGCCCGCGCGCAGCGCAGCGTACGCGCGCTCGAAGCGCAGCTTCGAGTCGGCCTCGTCGCGGTAGCTCGGGCGTTGCCGGTCGACCGCGATCCACGTCGCGTCACCGAGCACCGGGAAGCTGAAGATGCGCCGTCTCTCGGAGAGGTGGGCGCCGAGCGTGTTCGTCGCGCTCACCGGCGCGTCGGGCGGGATCAGCGCGACCGCGCGCGCGGCGACGTCTGCGTGATGCCCGACGACGTGCTCTCGCGTCGCCAGGTCGGAGCCGAGCGGGACCGACCGCCAGACGGGGAGCGGGCCGAGCACGATGCCGGCGAGGAACGTCGACACGACGACGGCGCGACCCTCGGGACGGCGCGCCCACGCGAACCGACGGCGCAGGCGCGCGGCGCCGAGCACTGCGGCCATGAAGAGCCCGGGCAGCGCGCCTGCGGTGTAGTGGAAGTGGATCGACGTCTGCGTACGCGTCCCGGAGAGCAGGTTGAGCAAGAGCTCGGGTGCGGCGGTGAGCGCAGCGAGCGGCGCGAGGAGCGGCAGGCCGAGAAGCGGCAGGAGCAGGCGGGCGAGGTATCCGAGATCGCGTCCGCTCGTGAGCGCGCCGACGATCGCGCCGGGGTCGGTCAGGGTGGTGCTCGCGAGCCCGCCGGGCGATCCGCCGACGGCGTCGTAGCGGCTCTCGAACGGGGAGCCCCCTCCCGGGGCGAAGTGGGGCACGACGACGAGGACCGCGACGAGCGAGACGACGGTGCCCGCGACCGCGATCGCGAGCCCGGCGCGGCGGCGGCCCGGCCGAAGCGCATACCAGAGCCCGATCACGGCGACGACGAGCCCGATCTGCTCCTTCGTCAGGCACGCGAGCCCGGCCACGACTGCGAAGGCGACGATCCGGTCGGAGTCGAGGAACCAGAAGCCCCACAGGAGGAGCGGGGTTGCGAGCGCGACCGGATGGAAGTCGTCCAGCACGAGCCACTGCGTCGCGGGATGGAGCAGGTAGGCGAGCGCGAGCCCGGCGCCGGCCCAGTCGGAATCGAGGTGCCGTCGTCCGAGCAGGTACACGGGGACCGCGCCGGCGGCGACCGCGACCGCCTGGCTGACGAGCAGGAGCGAGGGATCGGGCCAGAGCCACCAGAGCGGCGCGAACGCGGCGACGATGGGGTCGAAGTGGGCTCCGAGCCGCGAGATCTGCATCCCCGACAGCCCCGTCACGGACAGGACGTCCCCGTGGGCCGTCGACCAGACGGCCTGGACGAGGTTGCCGACGTCGAAGCGGCCGGTCCAGAAGGCACGGTGCTGGAGCACCGCGAGCGCACCGAGACCCGCCGCGAAGGCGACGGCCCCCCCGCCGACGAGCCGCGCCGGCCGCGTCACGCGCGGGCCGCCGCCCGCTCGAGCAGCGCTCGCCAGCGCTCGCCCAGGACCGCCTCGGAGGCCTGCGCCTCGTAGGTCTCCCGACCCGACCGGGCGAGCTCGTGCGCGAGGTCCTCGTCGGTCGCGACCCGCCGCACGGCCGCGGCGAGCGCAGCGGGGTCACCCGCGGGGACGAGCAGCGCGTCGTCACCGTCGGTGAGGAGCTCGCGCGCAGCGGGCGTGTCGGCGGTGATCACGGGCCTCGCGCAGGCGAGCGCCTGGAAGACCTTGTTGGGGATCACACGCGCCGCCTTGCTGCTCGTTCCGAAGATGCCGAGCGCGCAGCCCGCTCCGCGGTAGGCCTCGGGAAGGTCCTCGTAGGCGATCCACGGGACGTGCTCGACGTTCGCCGGCCGGCGGGCGAGCAGGTCGGCATGCTGCCCGTCGCCGACGATCCGGAACGGGACGTCGGGCGCGAGCGCCGCGGCCGCGAGGATCGTCTCGAGCCCGTGGAGGGGGATCAGCTTCCCGACGAACAGGACGTGGAAGGGCTCGGGCGGGTGCCAGCCGGGTCGGAACAGCGGCTCGTCGGCTCCGACGAGCGCAACGGCGACACGGTCGTCGCGAAGGTCGTATGTCCGCCGGAACCAGGCGGCGTGCGCCTCCGTGTCGGCGACGACGAGGTCGGCTCCGCGAAACGCGAGCCGGTCGACGCCGCGCAGGATGCCGGCCGCCGCCGAGTGGGGCTTGAAGCGCGCCCGGTCGCCGACCAGGGTGTCGTGCAGCGACACGAGGGGGTTGAAGACGACGGGCCGTCCACGCGCGGCGCGTTTCGCGGCGGGCATGTCGAAATGGCCCGGGTAACCGACGACGACCACGTCGGCGTCGTCCGCCTTCCTGCGCGCGAGAGCGCCCTCGGCGAGTGCCATCCGGGCGAGCTGGCCGAGGCCGACCGACCAGTTGTGCCTCCCCCACACGTCCCGATGCCGCTCGACGATGCCCACGCCTGCGCGGCGGAGGCACGACACGACCTGCGTGTTGCGGGGGGACGTGCGGTCGTACGTCCCGAAGTAGAGCGCCTTCACCCGTTACCGCAGGATCTCGTCGACGAGCCTCGAGCGGCGGTCGTCGAGCGCCCGCAGGCGCTCCCGGTGCTGGCTCGTGACGAGCTCGGAGAGGAGCCCGAGCGAGAGGAACTGGATCCCGACGACGACGAGCAGCACGCCGAGCAGGAGCAGCGGCCGCCTCCCGATCGGCTCGCCGGCGATCTTCTCGATCGTCAGGTACACGAGGATTCCCGTCCCGACCGTGCCGAGCATGAGCCCGAGCCCGCCGAAGAGGTGGAGCGGCCGGTGGCGGTAGCGGCTCATGAACGTGACGGTGAGGAGGTCGAGGAACCCACGCGCATACCGCTCCATCCCGTAGCGGCTGCGACCGTGCTCGCGCGGGCGGTGGTTGACGCCGAGCTCCGTCACGCGGAAGCCGAGGTCGTGCGCGAGCACGGGGATGAACCGGTGGAGCTCGCCGTAGAGGTCGAGCTCGCGCGCGACGTCGACGCGGAACGCCTTGAGCCCGCAGTTCATGTCGTGCAGGCGGACCCCGGAGAGCCACCCGGTCACGGTGTTGAAGACGCGGGAGAGGACGCGCCGCGTCAGCGGATCGTTGCGGCGGGTCTTCCAGCCGGTGACGAGGTCGTACCCCTCGTCGAGCTTTGCGAGGAGGCGCGGGATCTCGGCCGGGTCGTCCTGCAGGTCGCCGTCGATCGTCACCACGACCTCGCCCTCGACCTCCCGGAAGCCGGCGTCGAGCGCCGCCGCCTTGCCGACGTTCCGCCGCAGCCGCACCACCCGGACGTTCGGCACCGCGGCGTGGAGGCGCACGAGCGCGGCATGCGTGCCGTCCCGCGAGCCGTCGTCGACGAAGACGACCTCCCAGGGCTCGCCTCGCTCGGCGAGCGCCTGCGAGAGCTCGTCGTAGAGCCGCTCGACGGTGAGCTCCTCGTCACGGACGGGGACGACGACAGAGATCACGCGCCCGAGCGTACCCCGTGTGTACCGTCCGCGCCGTGGCCGATCTCGTCAGCGTCGACGACGCTCTCGCCCTCGTTCTGGAGCGAGCCGAGCCCCTCGGGGCCGAGGCGGTCCCCCTCGACGAGGCTGCGGGACGCGTGCTGGCGGAGGACGCGCGGGCGGCGATCGACCTCCCCCGCTTCCCGAGCTCCGCGATGGACGGGTTCGCGCTTCGCGCGGCCGATACGCCCGGGACGCTGCCGGTCGTCGCGCGGGTCGCCGCGGGGATGCCGGCCGTCCGGCCGCTCGCGCCCGGTGAGGCGATGGGGATCGCGACCGGAGGCGTCGTCCCCGACGGGGCGGACGCCGTCGTCCCCGTCGAGCTCGTCACCGAGAGCGACGGGACGATCGTCGTGCCCGAGCGCGCGGTGCCGGGGGACAACGTCCGCCCCCTCGGCGGCGATGTCCGCGCAGGCGATCCGGTGGTGCCGTCGGGATCGCAGCTGACGCCCTCCCGCCTTGCGGCCCTCGCCTCGGCAGGCGTGGCGCAGCCACAATGCCGTGCCCGTCCGCGCGTCGCGATCGTGACGACCGGCACCGAGCTCCGCCCTCCGGGCGTGGAGCTCGCAGCGGGCGAGATCTACGAGTCGAACGGCGTCATGCTCGCGGCCGTGCTCCGCGCGGCGGGCGCCGTGGTCGACAGGCGCGAGACCGTCTCCGACGACCCCGAGGCGCATCGCTCGGCGTTCGCCTCCGCGCTCGAGGGAGACGTGCTCGTGACGTCCGGAGGCGTCTCGGTCGGCCCGCACGACCTCGTGCGGGGCACGCTCGCCGAGCTCGGCGCGGAGGAGGTGTTCTGGCGCGTGTCGATGAGGCCGGGAAAGCCGATCTCGTTCGCCACGCGCGGCCGCACGCTCGTGTTCGGGCTCCCGGGGAATCCCGTCTCGTCGCTCGTCGGCGCCCTGCTGTTCGTCGTTCCCGCGCTCCGCGCGCTCCAGGGCTCGCCCGACCCCGGCCCGCGGTTCGAGGTGGGGAGCCTCGGGGCTCCCGCCGTCCGCAACCCCGTGCGCGACGACTTCCAGCGCGCCCGCATCGAGTCGACGGACGGCGGTGCGGTGCTCGCGCCGATCGAGGGGCAGGAGTCGCACATGATCGTCCGTGCAGCCTCCGCCGACGCCCTCGTCCACGTCCCGCGCGGCGAAGGCGTGCTCGAGGCGGGGTCGCCCTGTCGCTACCTGCCGCTCGGCGCGGTATAGCGTCCGGCGGCGATCGCGCCGACAAAGCTCGCGACGGCGGCCCACGCGGCGAGTGCGAGCGTCGCGCCGAACGGCACGACACCGGTCGTGAGCAGCGACGCGGCGTAGAGCGGTGCACGCACCCCGAGGTCGAGCTGCTTCGCGAGCACCACGAGCGCGAGCACCGGGCCGCTCAGCCCGAGGCCGAACGCCACGTCGGTGAGCCATCCCGGCCCGCGGCGGAGCTGCGGCAGCGCGAGCCAGGCGTAGAGCGACGGCAGGACGAAGAGGAGGCTGTACGGCGAGACGAGCGCCGTCCCGGCAGCGATCGCGAGGAGCGCGACGAACGCGACGGCGTACGCCGCCAGGTCCTCCTCGGGCCGCGACCGGACGCGCGGGATCAGCCTCGCCCGCGCGCGGAGCCAGACGAGCGCCACGGCGATCACGCCGAGGGCGAGGGCGCCGACCGGCCAGCGGTCGACCGGCGGCTGGTCGGGGGGCGGCGGAAGCGGCGGGTCGACCGGGAGCGCACCGGCGACGGCCGCCACGCCGAGCAGCGCGAGGACGACGAGCCAGAGGCCGAGCCGCCTCCGCAGCGCCCCCCATGCGGGCCGGAGCGCGAGCCGCCGCCGCCGGCAGCGCGAGAGGAGATCGAGTGCCGCGCCGGCAAAGGGGACGACGGCGACGAGGAGCAGGAGCTCGAGCGCCCAGCCGCGCACCGCCCGTTCTCCGAGGAACAGCGCTCCACCGGTCGCGGTCGGGAGCTCGACCGCCGCGTCGAGCGAGGTCAGAAGCGTCTCCGACGCCCTTCCGAGCCGCGTCAGCGCCTCCCGGTCGATCGCGGCGAGCTCGTCCGCGCCCGGCTTCGTCCCTCCGTCCGAGCCGGTCGTCAGACGGATCGCCGGAATGCGCTTCCCGAGCAGCGGCGCCTGCGCGCCGTAGCCGAACGGAAGGCCGAGCGAGACGAGCTGGTCGAGGAAGCCCGGGTGCGCAGGTGCGCCGCCGGTCTCGGCCGCGATCCTCGCGTCCGCCGTTCGGACGAGCGCGGGCGGAGGCGACTGGCCGCCGAGGCCCGCGAGCTCCAGTCGAGGTCGCGCGGTGCCGGCAAGGCCGTCGAGCGAGACGACGGCCACGGCCCGACGCTGCGAGCGGCGAGTGGCTCGCGAAGCGCGCGGCGCCGAGCGACCCGTACGCCCCGGCGTCGACCGAGAGGAAGACGAGCGTGTGCAGCGGCGTCCGCGCCGACTCGGTCGTGCCCGCCGTCGCGTAGGCGCGCGCGAGCTCGACGAGGGCGGCGGTCCCGCTGGCATCCGAGTTGGCGCCGGCGCTCAGCCCGTTGTTGTCTCGATGAGCAACGACGACGATCGCCTCGTCCAGCGTCCCGCGGAACGACGGTCGCGAGGTTCCGGAGCTCGACGGGCCCGAGCCCGGCCACGTCCTGGCGCCAGACGTCCTCGCGCACGGGCAGGCCGTAGAGGGCGAGCTTGTCCCGGTACCACTGCGCGGCGCTGGCCGCTCCCAGCGAGCCGGGGACGCGGCTCGCGTTGTCACCGGCGAGCTCGGTCGTCAGCGCGGCGGCCGTGCCGCCGTCGAACGCGGGCGGCAGATCGGGGGCCGGGAGCGGTCCCGTGCGCGCCATCGTGAAGATGACGAGCACGAGCGGGAGCACGAGCAGCGCGGCGAGATTGCGGACGATCCGGAGGTCGACGGGCCGCTCGACCGAGCCGCGCCGCGGCCGCCGCTTGCTCATGCCGAGGCGGGCGGGCTCCATGCAGGGGGCTATAGTAGGGCCGGCCAGGCCCGAACGTCCGCGTTGGGGGGCGCGTCAACCATCAGATGCCTGACTCGTCCTCGACCATTCTCCTCGTCGACGACGAGGACGCCATCCAGTCCCTCCTCACGTATCCGCTCGAGCGCGACGGCTACCGCGTCGTCCAGGCACGCGACGGCGACGAGGCGCTGCAACGGTTCGGGGAAGAGCAGGTGGATCTCGTCGTCCTCGACATCATGCTGCCAAAAGTCGACGGGCTGGAGGTATGCCGCCGACTTCGCTCGGAGAGCACCGTGCCGATCATCATGCTCACGGCCCGCGACGACGAGCTCGACAAGGTGCTCGGGCTGGAGCTCGGCGCCGACGACTACATCACCAAGCCGTTCTCGATCCGCGAGTTCCGCAGCCGCGTGCGGGCGCTGCTCCGGCGCGCGGCCACGCCACACCATGCGAGCCGGCGCGACGAGGTGATCGACCGCGGCGCGGTCGTGATCGACCTGCCGCGCCGCACGGTCGAGGTGCGCGGTGAGCCGATCCAGCTGACCTTCGTCGAGTTCGAGCTCCTGGCACTCCTCGCGAGCGACCCCGGGATCGTCTTCACCCGTAGGCAGCTCCTCGAGCGGATCCGGGGGAGCGCCGACTACCGCGAGCCACGGACGATCGACGTCCACGTGCGGCACCTCCGCGAGAAGATCGAGCGGGACGCACGCGAGCCGGAGCTGATCCTCACGGTGCGCGGCGCGGGCTATCGCTTCCGCGACGGCGTCGCGCCGGCGGGATGAGCCTCCCCGGCGGGATCCGCACGAAGTTCGCGGTCGCGCTGCTCCTCATCGTGGGCGGCGCACTCGCCGGTGCGTACCTCATGGTCGTGCCGTCCCTCGAGCGCCGGCTGGTCGACGAGAGGCTCGACGAGCTCCAGCGCGACGCCGAGGCGACCGCGTACTCGTACACCCGTGCGGACGCGCGCGGCGACTTCCGTCAGCCGCTTGCGATCGACGGCTTCGCCGCAACCGCGTCGGTGCTCTCGGACGCGCGGGTCGTGGTCTTCCAGGTCTTCGGGCCCGAGCCGTTGTCGCTCCGGACGCTCGCGGACTCGGCGACGACCGCCGGGCCGATCAGCGAGGACTCGGTCGCGCTCGGTACGGCACAGACGTCGAAGACCGCGCGCGGGCGGGTCGACCGGAGCGGCCGGCCGTTCGCCGAGATCGCCGTCCCGCTCGTCTCCGGCAACGTTCTCCTGCTCTCGACGCCGATCGAGGACCAGCTCGCGACGGTGCGCGTGATCAAGCGGCGGCTGCTCTACGCGACCGGCGTCGCGCTCGCGATCGCGGCGATCCTCGGCAGCGCCGCGGCGACGCTCCACGCCCGTCGGATCCGACGGCTCGAGCGCGCGGCCGACCGGATCGCCAAGGGGAGGTTCGACGAGCCGGTCGTCGATCTCGGCGACGACGAGCTGGGCGAGCTCGCGGCGGCGTTCGAGCGGATGCGCGTCCAGCTCGCGCAGCTCGACACGGCGCGCAAGGAGTTCGTCGCGAACGCGTCGCACGAGCTCCGCACGCCGCTCTTCTCGCTCGCCGGCTTCCTCGAGCTGATGGCGGACGAGGACCTCGACGAGGAGACGCGCGCCGGGTTCCTCGTGACCACGCGGGAGCAGGTCGACCGGCTGACGAAGCTCGCAGCCGACCTGCTCGACCTGTCCCGCATGGACGCCGGCCGGCTGCGCGTCGAGCGGGAGGAGGTGGTGCTGGCGGACGCGGCGCGCGCGCTGGTCGACGAGCTCACGCCGCTCGCGGAGGCGACGCGGCACCGGCTCGTGCTCGAGACCGACCCCGGAGCGTGGGCGGTCGCCGACGAGGAGCGCGTGCTCCAGATCGGACGCGCGCTCGCGGGCAACGCGCTCACACATACCCCGCCGGGCACGGAGATCACGATCACGACCGGTCGCCGTGCAGAGCGGGTGGAGCTCTCGGTCTCGGACGACGGCCCCGGGATCCCGCGCGAGCATGCCGAGCGCATCTTCGACCGCTTCTACCGGGTCGAGGGATCGCATGCGTCTGGGAGTGGGCTCGGGCTCGCGATCGCGCGCGAGCTCGCGGAGCGGATGGGCGGCACGGTCGAGCTCGAGAGCGTGCGCGGGGCACACGACGTTCACGCTCTCGCTCCCTGCAGCCACGGCTGCCGTCGGCGAGCTCGCCGTCTCCACCTGAGCGCTCGACGGCGGCGCGGCCGCATCGTTTCCACGTGGAAACGGGGCGCCGTTGCTACGGTGGCCTCGATGGGTCGCATGGCCGCAGCGGGCCTCGCAGTCGTCGCGGCCGCCATCGGCGCAGCAGTCGCGCTGCTCGTGGGCGCGACCGCAGGCTTCGGCGACGGGTCGACGACGATCGTCGAGCCGACGGTCACGGCCGCCGCGCCCGCGCCCGCGTCGCCCCTGCCGCGACGAGGCACCGGCACGGCCTTCGACCCCGCGGCGCTCTACGACGCGCGCGCGCCGGGCGTCGTGACGATCTACGCGAACCTCGGGACCGCCGGCACGGCGCAGGGGTCAGGCTTCGTCGTCGACCGCGCCGGCGTGATCCTGACGAACGCCCACGTGATCACGAATGCCGCCGAGACCAGGACGGGCGTCCGAGGGCGCGCGCGCCGTCTACGTCGAGTTCGCGGACGGCGAGCGGGTCGCCGCGCGGGTCGTGGGCTGGGATCTGTTCAGCGACGTCGGGGTCATCCGCGTCTCGCCCGACGATCACCGCCTCGACCCCGTTCCCCTCGGCGACCTCGTCGACCGTCGCGGTCGGGGAGCCTGCCGCGGCGATCGGCAGCCCGTTCGGGAAGCAGAGCTCGCTGACGGTCGGCGTCGTCTCGGCGATCGGCCGCTCGATCGACTCGCTCGCCGCGGGCGGCTTCGCGGTCGCGAACGCGATCCAGACCGACGCGCCGATCAACCGGGGCAACTCGGGCGGGCCGCTCTTCGATGCCGACGGGTCGCGTGATCGGGATCAACGCGCAGATCGAGACGACCACCGGCACGAACGAGGGGGTCGGCTTCGCGATCCCGATCGACCTCGCGCGGCGCGCGCTCGACCAGCTCCTGCGCACCGGCAAGGTGCGCTACGCGTACATCGGCGTCTCGACGCAGGACGTCACCCCCGGGATCGCGCGCGCCTTCGGCCTCGGAGCGACGCGCGGCGCGCTCGTCACACGGGTCGACACGGGCTCTCCGGCGGACGCGGCGGGGTTGCGCGGCGGCGGCAGGACGGAGGCGTTCAACGGGCTCGATCTGACGCTCGGCGGCGACCTGATCGTCGCCATCGGCGGTACGAAGGTCGACGAGCGCAGAGGACGTCTCGCGGCTCGTGACGACGAAGCTCGAGCCCGGTCAGACCGTGACCTTCACGGTGCTGCGCGGCAATCGGCGGCGTTGCGATCGAGGTCACGCTCGGCGACCGTCCGGCTTCGCGCTGATGGAGCTGACGGATCGGCGCGAGCCGCTGATCGTCGTCTCGAATCGTGGGCCTGTCGGGTTCCGGCGCGGTGGGGACGGCACGCTCCAGGCGACGCGCGGTGCCGGCGGCCTCGTCACGGCGCTCCGTCCCCTCGTCGACCGGCACGACGTGACCTGGGTCGCGAGCGCGATGGGCGACGTCGACCGAGACGTCGCGGCCGAGCGGCCCGCAAACGGTGCGCTCGCCGTCGGGCTCGCCGTTCTCGCTCCGGCTCGTCGCCCACGATCCCGACGTCTATCGGCTCTTCTACGGCGTCGTCGCGAACCCGGTGCTCTGGTTCGTCCAGCACGGGCTCTGGGACCTGAAGCACGACCCCACCGCGGATCTCGAGGAGCCGTGGCGGTCGGGGTACGTCGCGCCAACCGTGCGCTCGCGGCGGCGACGATCGAGGAGCTCGACCGCGTCCCCGATGCGCCGGTGTTCGTCCACGACTACCACCTCTACCTCGTTCCGGCGCTCGTTCGCGCCGTGCGTCCCTCGGCGCGGATCGCGCATTTCACGCACATCCCCTGGGTCGGGCCCGATGCCTGGGCCGTCCTGCCCGCGGCGATCGCGCGTGCGGTGCACGAGGGGCTGCTCGCGTGCGACAGCGTCGGCTTCCACACCGAGCACTGGCGGGCCGCATTCGTCGAGAGCTGCGAGGCCCTGCTCGGGCCGCGGGGACGGACGCCGCGCGTGATCTCCCACGCCAACCCGATCGCCGTCGACGCCGAGGAGTTCGACGGGCTCGCGGCCGACGAGGGCGTGCGCCGGCGGCGCGCTGGAGCTGGCCGACCGATCGGCCCGAGATCCTCGTCCTGCGGGTCGACCGCGTCGATCCGTCGAAGAACGCCGTGCGCGGGTTCGAGGCGTTCGGGCTGCTCCTGGAGCGCGTCCCCGGCGCTGCACGGGCGGATCGGGCTGCTCGCGCTGCTCGACCCGTCGCGCGAGGAGATTCCCGAGTACGTGGACTATCGACTCGCGATCGAGGGGGCGCCGAGGAGCGTCAACCGGCGGCTACGGGCGCCCGGGCTGGGAGCCGGTCTCGCTCGTCGTCCGCGACGACTTCCTGGCCTCGATCGCCGCGTACCTCGACTACGACGTGCTGCTCGTGAACCCGGTGATGGACGGGCTCAATCTCGTCGCGAAGGAGGCGCCGCTCGTCAACGAGCGCGGACGGCGTCCTCGTGCTGTCCCGCGAGGCGGGCGCGTTCGAGGAGCTCTCCGAGTGGGTGGTGCCCGTCGATCCCCTCGACGTCGAGGGCCAGGCGGCGGCGCTCGAGCGCGCGATCGGCGCTCCCGCGGGAGGAGCGCCGGACGTGGCTGGAGGGCATTCGCCGGCACGTGCGGACGCACGACCTCGACGCGTGGGCGGCCGCGCGAGCTCGGCGAGCTCGACCGCCGGTCGCCGCGCGGCGGCGCCGGGGCTACGATGGCCACGTGAGCGCGGGCCAGGACGTCGCGAGCCGCGAGCTGGTCGGCGTCGACCCGGCCACGCTCGAGCCGCTCGGACGTGTCGCGATCACGCCGCCCGAGGAGCTTGCAGAGATCGTCTCGGAGGCGCGTCTCGCCCAGGCGGCGTTCGCGCGCGAGCCGCTCGAAGGCGCGAAGCCGGCTGCTCGAGCGGGTCGTCCACGTGCTGGTCGAGGAGGCCGACGCCATCGCGCGGACGATCTCGACCGAGTCGGGCAAGCCGCTCGCGGAGGCGTACGCCCACGAGCTCGTCGTCTCGGCGGACGCGTGCCGCTGGCACGCGGCGAACCTCGGACGGGTGTTGCGCGACGAGAGCGTCGGGTTCCCGCAGCTCGTGCTGCGGCAGAAGCGCGGCGCGATCCACTACGAGCCGCTCGGGGTGGTCGGGATCGTGACGCCGTGGAACTTCCCGCTCGCCGTTCCCCTGCGCCAGGTCGCGGCGGCCGTCGCGGCGGGGAATGCCGCGGTCGTGAAGCCGTCCGAGCTGACGCCGCTCTCCGGCGCCTGGGTCGAGGAGGTGTTCCGCCGGGCGGGTGCGCCCGCGGGGCTCGTCCGGGTCGTGCAGGGGGCAGGCGACGTGGGCGAGTCGCTCGTCCGGCACCGGGGCATCGCGGGGGTCGTGTTCACCGGCTCGGTCGAGGTGGGCAGGAGCGTCGCCCAGGCGGCGGCGGAGCGGCTCTGTCCCGCCGTGCTCGAGCTCGGCGGCAAGGACGCGATGCTGGTGCTCGACGACGCCGATCTCGAGCGCGCGGTCGAGGGGGCGCTCTGGGGCGCCTTCACCAACTGCGGTCAGGCCTGCGCGGGGATCGAGCGGATAGCCGTCGCGCCGGGCCTGCACGACGTGTTCGTCGAGCGGCTCGCCGCCCGAGCGCGCGAGCTTCGTATCGGGCACGGGACTCGACCCTGATGTCGATGTCGGACCGCTCGTCAGCGAGGGGCAGCGGGCACGGTTCGAATCGCTGGTCGCGGACGCCGTGGAGCACGGCGCAGAGGTTGCGGTCGGGGGCCGGCGACCCCGAACGGAGCTCCCGGGCTGGTTCTACGAGCCGACGCTGTTGCTCGGTGAGCCACCGGACGCGCGCATCGTGACCGAGGAGCTCTTCGGGCCGGCAGCAGTCATTGTCGAATTGGACAACGAGAAGGACATGACGCGTTGGGTGAACGACTCGCCGTTCGGGCTCGGCGCGAGCGTCTGGACGCGCGACGCGGGTCGAGCGCGCGCACTCGCAGACCGACTCGACACCGGAATGGTGTGGCACAACGACCACGCCTACTCGTTCGGCGCGTCGCAGGCGCCGTGGGGCGGCCGCCGCGGATCGGGCCTCGGGCGCATCGGCTCGCGCCACGGCCTGTACGCGCTCTCCCATGTGAAGCTCGTGGACAGCGACCGCGGCCGGCTGACGCCGGGCTGGTGGTACCCGTACGGGGATCGCGCCGTCGACGGGCTCAGAGGCCTGCTCGGCGCCCTCTACGCCGACGGGCTCGCCTCGCGCGCCCGGGCGGCGATCGAGCACCGCCGCGGTCTCGCCCACCTGGTACGGAAGACACTCCGGTGAGCGAGCTCTCGCACGTCGACGAGGGGACCGGCGAGGTGCGGATGGTGGATGTCGGCGCCAAGCCCGTCACGCGTCGTCGTGCGGTCGCGCGCGGCCGGGTGCGGATGTCGCCGTCGACGGCCTCGCGCCTGCGCTCCCTCCCGAAGGGCGACGCGCTCACCGTCGCGCGCATCGCCGGCATCCAGGCGGCGAAGCGGACCGGCGAGCTGATCCCGCTCTGCCACCCGCTCCCGCTCACGCTCGTCGAGATCGAGCTGGCGGTCGACGGCGGACGGCGTCTCGATCGAGGCGGCCGCCGAGACGACCGCGCAGACGGGCGTCGAGATGGAGGCGTTGAGCGCGGTGGCGGTGGCGGCACTGACCGTCTACGACATGGCCAAGGCCGTCGACAAGAACATGCGCATCGAGGGGATCGAGCTCGTCTCGAAGACGAAGGTGCCCCTCTGAGCGCGATCGCCGCACCGCTGCCGATCAGGCTGGCGCGGCTCGTTCGGCTCGAGCACACGGTGTTCGCCTTGCCGTTCGCCTACGTCGGCGCGCTGCTCTCGGTCGACGGCTGGCCCGGCCTCGGGCCGATGGCGTGGATCACGGTCGCGATGGTCGGGGCGCGGACGCTCGCAATGGGCCTGAACCGGCTGATCGACGCGGAGATCGACGCACGCAATCCACGCACCGCGGTGCGCGAGCTTCCCTCCGGGGCGTTGACCCGAGCCCAGGTCGCAGCGCTGTGCGCGCTCGCCCTCGCCGTCTACCTCGTCGCTGTCTTCCAGCTCGAGCCGATCGTCCGCTGGCTCTGGCCGATCCCCGTCGTGATGTTCGCGGTGTACCCGTACCTCAAGCGAATCACCTGGCTCTGCCATCTCTGGCTCGGCGCGTGCCTCGGCCTCGCGCCGGTCGGCGCATGGGTCGCGATCACGGGTCAGCTGCCGTGGGAGGCGTGGGCGCTCGGCGGCGCCGTGTGCCTCTGGGTCGCCGGGTTCGACCTGTTCTACGCGCTCTTCGACCGCGAGCACGACCTCGCGGAGGGGCTGCATTCGTGGGCGACGCGGTTCGGTGTGCACGGCGTGTTCCGCGGCGCCCGTGCGATGCACGCCGGCTCGGTCGCGCTCCTCGCCGCGGCCGGCGCGGGTCTCGGCGTCGGCGCCTGGTACTGGCTCGGCGTTGCCGTGGTCGGCGGCCTCCTCCTCTACGAGCACACGATCGTCCGCCCGGACGACCTCCGGCGGCTCGACGCCGCGTTCTTCACCGTCAACGGGGTGCTCTCGATCACGTTCTCCGTGTTCGTCGCGCTCGACACCCTGCTCTGAGGGCCGCGAGCGTCCCCACCGAGGGAGCGAGCGTCATCGGGACACCGCGGCGTCCGCAATCCCGCGATGCGTCGAGCCGTGACCGGCGGCGGCCGAGCGGCAACGTCACACTTCCGGCACGATCCCGTCTCCCATGCGTGGCAGACGGGCCGATAGCGTGACAGCAGGGCACCGGGGGTGCCCCTGGGGGTGGTTCTCGAGTGCGGTCGCCGAGGCGCCGAGGGGTACCGGTGCCGGCCCCGGTTGACCCTGTCGTCGACGCGGTCGGCCTCGAGAAGCGCTACGGGGCCCGAACGGTGCTGCGCGACGTGTCGTTCGGGCTCGAGCCGGGCGGCGCCCTCGTCGTGACCGGGCCGAACGGCGCCGGCAAGACGACGCTCCTGCGCATGGTCGCCGGGCTCGCCGTCCCGACGCGCGGGTCCCTCCGGGTTGCCGTCGACCGGAGAAGCGTCGGCTTCGTCGCACACGAGCCGCTCGTGTACCGGGAGCTGACGGCGCTCGAGAACCTCGATCTCTTCGGACGGCTCTACCGGGTCGAGGAGCGCCGCGAGCGCATCGGGATGCTCCTCGAGCGGTTCGGCCTCTGGGACGCGCGGCACGACCGCGTCTCCGCGTACTCGCGGGGCATGACCCAGCGGCTCGCTCTCTGTCGGGCGCTGCTCCACGAGCCGTCGCTCGTCGTCCTCGACGAGCCGCACTCGGCGCTCGACGACGAGGGCGCCCGCCTGCTCGACGACGAGCTCGCCGCGCGTGTCGGCAACGGCGGGAGCACGCTCGTCCTTGCGACGCACGACCCCGATCGCGTCGCGGGCCTCGCGACGTCGCGACTCGCGCTGGGGCGCGCGTGAGCGCGTACCTCGGCGACGTGGCGGCGCTCGCGCGCAAGGACCTCCGGCTCGAGGTGCGTGCCCGCGACACGCTCCCGGCGATGGCGCTCTTCGTCGTCGCGACACTCGTCGTGTTCCATTTCGCGCTGCCCGGCACGGCGAGCCGCGATGCGGCGTACGGGCTCCTCTGGGTCGCGATCGTGTTCACGGCGCTCCTCGGCCTCGGTCGTGCGTGGGCCCCCGAGCGGGAAGCGGGAGCGCTCGACGGGCTCGTCCTCGCGACAGCCGATCGGAGCGCGATCTGGCTCGGCAAGGTGCTCGCGACGCTGGCGTTTCTCGTGGTTGCCGAGGTCGTCGCGTTGCCGGCCTTCGCGCTCTTCTTCGCGCCGCTCGACGCGGCGGCGCTCGCGGGCGTGGCGCTCGCGTCGATCGGGATCTGCGCGGTGGGCTCGCTGGTCTCCGCGATGGCCGCCGCCGCCCGGGGCAGAGAGGTGCTCCTGCCGCTGCTCTTCCTTCCCCTCGCGATCCCGCTCGTCGTGGGCGGGGTCGGGTCGAGCGTCTCCCCCGAGCCGGGCACGTACCTCGCCTTCCTCGGCCTCTACGATGCGGTCTTCGCGATACTTTCGTGGGCCGCGTTCGAGTACGTGGTCACCGAATGAGCATCACGAAGCCCTCTCTGACAGCCCTCGCGGCGCTCGCGGTCGCGCTGGCCGGCGCGTCCGTCGTGATGATCTTCTTCGTCGCCCCCGAGGATGCCGATCAGGGCCTCTCGCAGAAGATCTTCTACGTCCACGTCCCGATCGCCCTCACGGCCTACGCCTGCTTCGGTCTCGGCGCGTGGAAGGCGCTCCGGCTGCTGCTCACCCGTGGCGAGCGCTACGACCTCGAGAGCTACACGGGGATCCATCAGGGCACGATCTTCGGTGCGCTGACGCTCGTGACCGGCTCGATCTGGGCGAAGGCATCCTGGGGCGTCTGGTGGACGTGGAGCTCGAACCAGCTCGTCCTGTTCCTCGTCCTCTTCCTCTTCTACTGCGCCTACTTCATGCTCCGCTTCTCGATCGAGCCCGGGCCGCAGCGCGAGCGGATCTCGGCGGTCTACGCACTCTTCGGGGTCGCGCTGATCCCCGTCAGCTTCTTCGCGATCCGCCTCGCGAGCGACTTCATCCACCCGACGGTCTTCACGCGGGAGGGCCCGCAGATGACCGGCGAGATGTTCGCCGCCTTCTGCACGTCGTGGGCCGCGATCACCCTCCTCGCCTACGTCATGTACCGCACGGAGCTCGCGGGGAAGCGCACCGACCTGAACCTCCGCGAGCTTCGCGAGGCGCTCGCGCGATGAGCAGCGGCGAGAAGTACGTCGCCGCTGCCTACGGCGTCTTTCTCGTCTTCGTGCTCGTCTGGGCGGCCATCATCGCGGCGAAGCTGTCTCGCCTCGAGCGGGAGACGGGCGAGCTCGCGCGCCTCGCACGGGCGCGGGCGGCGACCGGAGAGCAGCTCGATGGCTGAGCTGCTCGTCTGGCCGGCCCTGCTCGCGTACGGCGAGGCCGCCGTGGCGTACGCCGGCGGGCTGCGGGGACCGGGGAGCTACGGCCGCCTCGGCATCTGGGGCGTCCGGGTCGGCTGGCTCGCACAGACGGCGCTTCTCGTCACACAGGTCGCGACGACCGAGGGGTTCCCCTGGGGGACGTGGGCCGGCGCGCTGAACCTGCTCTCGTGGCTCGTGGTCAGCGTCTACCTCGCCTGGGGGAGCAACCCCCGCTACCGGCTGCTGGGGCTCGGCGTGATGCCAGTCGCCGCGGCACTTCTCACCCTGGCATGGGCGGGCGGCGGCACCGGCGTCCACGCATCCGATGGCGCCGACTGGGCGCTCGATGCCCACGTCGGCCTGATGCTCGCCGCGTTTGCGAGCTTCACCCTCGCGGCAGTCGTCGCGCTGCTCTATCTCTTCGAGGAGCGGCGGCTCAAGCGGCGCGACGCCCGCGTGCTGCGGCTCCGTCTTCCCTCGCTCGAGGCGCTCGACCGGCTCGCGGCGCGGGTCGCCCTCGTCGGCCTCGGTCTGTTGAGCGCCGGGATCCTCGTTGGGCTGACGCGGCTCGACACGGGTGACGTGGACCTGGCGATGACGATCACGCTCCTCGTCTGGGCGCTGTATGCCGCCGCGCTGCTTCTCCGCCGGGAGATCGGCCTGCAAGGACGGCGCCTCGCCTGGTCGCTCGTCGCCGGCCTGTCGCTCGTCGTCGTCGTCCTCCCGCTGACCCACTTCGCGTCGTGAGGCTCGCCCTCGTCGGTGTCTCGCACCACACCGCTCCGATCGAGCTTCGAGAGCACGTAGCGGTCGACCCGGAGTCGGCAGGCGCCCTCGCGCACAGCCTCGTCCAGGAGAGCGACGGGAGACACGAGGCAGTGGTGCTCTCGACGTGCAATCGCACCGAGCTCTACGTCGCTTCCCGTGACCACGATGCGGACGAGGCCGCCGAGCGGGCGCTCCTCGCTCTCGGCGGAGGTCACGCGGACGAGCTCGCCCCGGTTGCGTACCGCCTCGCGGACGAGTCGGCCGCGCTCCACCTCTTCCGCGTCGCGGCCGGCCTCGACTCACTGGTTCCCGGCGAGGGTGAGATCCTCGGGCAGGTGCGGGAGGCGTA
This sequence comes from uncultured Actinomycetes bacterium, assembly GCA_963739405.1. Classification (GTDB taxonomy): domain Bacteria; phylum Actinomycetota; class Thermoleophilia; order Gaiellales; family Gaiellaceae; genus Gaiella. The sequence continues at coordinate 150,228 of CAVUAH010000018.1, forward strand.
CGAGGGCGGCGCGCCCGGCCCGCTGCTCGACCGCACCTTCCGCATGGCTCTCCACGCCGGCCGAAGGGCGCGCCTCGAGACCGCGATCGGGGAGAGCCCCGCCTCGGTGCCGGCCGCTGCCGCAGCGCTCGCCCAGCAGGTCTTCGAAGGGCTCGAGGGGCGGCACGTGGTGCTCGTCGGGGCGGGCAGGACGAGCGAGCTGACCGCTCGGAACCTGCGCTCGCGCGGAGCGACGGTGACCGCCGTCGTCAATCGCACCGTCGAACGCGCGGAGCGGCTCGCCGCGTCGCTCGGCGCCCGCGCCGTGGCGCTGGAGGACGTGGCAGCCGCGCTCGGCTCGGCGGACGTCGTCGTCTCCTCGACGAGCGCGGCCGCACACGTCCTCACCGCCGAGACGCTGGTGCCGGTCTTGCGCGCGCGGCGCGGCCGGCCCGTGCTATTCGTCGACCTGGCCGTTCCCCGGGACGTCGACCCGGCGCTTGCTGCGGTCGACGGGTGCTTCGTCTACGACGTGGACGACCTCCAGGCGGTCGTCGCCGCGTCGCTCGACGGTCGGCGTGCAGAGGCGGTCCACGCGGAGCGCATCGTCGCCGCCGAGGCCGAGCGCTTCCATGCCTGGCAGGCGTCCCTCGCCGTGGTTCCCGCGATCGCGTCGCTGCGGGCGCTCGCCGAGAAGATCCGCTCGGCCGAGCTCGCACGCGTCGAGGGGAAGCTGCCGGAGAGCGAGCGTGCGGTCGTCGACACCGTCACCGCGCAGATCGTGAACAAGCTCCTCCACCTCCCGACGATCCGCATGAAGGAGGCGGCGATCACCCCCGACGGGCTGGTCTATGCTGACGTCGTGCGCCACCTGTTCGGGCTCGGTGAGGAGGACGAGGCGTGACCCGCCCCGTCGGCGTGACCCGCGGTCGTCCGCTGCCGCTCATCGTCCCGACGGCGTTCGTTCGGATCCGGCCGCGCGGGCCGATGGCGTGCGGCGTCCCGGCGACGCAGACCACCCGCCGCCACTGTGCTGCTTCGCGTCGGCTCGCGCGGTAGCCGGCTCGCGCTGACCCAGGCCGAGCGCGCCGCCGAGCAGCTGCGCCGGCCCGGTGTCGAGATCGCCCTCGTCCCCATCACGACTGCGGGAGACCGCGACCGGACGCGCCCTTCGGCGAGATCGGAAGTCGCGGCGTGTTCGTCAAGGAGCTCGAGGAGGCACTGCTGGCGGGCCGGATCGACGTCGCCGTGCACTCGGCGAAGGACATGACGTCGACGGACACGGCCGGACTGACGGTCGGCGCATATCCGGCCAGAGAGGATCCCCGGGATGCGCTCTGCGGCGTGTCCGAGATCCGCCCGGGTCTGCGGATCGGCACCGCATCCGCACGTCGGCGGGCGCAGCTGCTCGCTCTGGAGCCGAGCCTCTCGATCGAGCCGCTGCGCGGCAACATCGACACGAGGCTTCGGAAGCGGGGAGAGCGAGGGCTCGATGCGGTCGTGCTCGCCGCGTGCGGTCTCGACCGGCTCGGCCTCGGCGTGCCGAGATCGGTGTGCGACTCGATCCCGGCGTGATGCTTCCGGAGGCGGGCCAGGGCGCGCTTGCACTCCAGGTTCGGGCGGGCGAGGAGCATCTCGTGTCGGGCGCGGACGACTCGGAGACGCGGATGCGCGTCGAGGCGGAGCGGCGCTGCGTCGCGGTGGTGGGCGGCGGTTGCCTCGCGCCGGTCGCGGCGTATCACGACGGTGTCGTGCTGACGGGGCTCGTGGCCGACGAGGACGGCTCGTGGCTCGAGCGCCGCGAGGGCACCGACCCCGACGTGCTCGGCCGCGAGCTCGTGGCGCTCGTCAGGTGACGCATCCGGGCACGGACCCGGTCGCTGTGGCGCAATCGGCACACAGGTGGCACGGACCGCGCGACGAAGCCTCCCGTACTGTTGGTCTCCCCGTGGGCGGGTGGGGGCTGGGGATGGGAGGAAGCGGTGACGTCGAACGACCTGGCGCCGCGGTCGTGACCCACGCGCCTCGTCCTGTCGCTGCCGCCGGCGTCCTGCCGCGGCCCCGGCCTCCGCCACCGGCCGGCGCTGACCCTGGCCAGGATCGTCGTCACCCGGCCGGCGGGCCGGGAGCGCGCGCTCGTGGAGGCGCTCCGTGCCGCGGGCCACGAGGTGACCCACGTCCCGCTCGTCGCCATCGAGCTCATCGGCGACGGTCCGATCGACGTCGGCGGCTACGACTGGGTGGTGCTCACGAGCGTCACGGGTGCGCGGGAGCTGCGCCGCCGGATGCGAGGGCATCCCGCAGCGAGTTGCCGCAATCGGCAACGCGACTGCCGAGCGTTCGGCGGGGCGGACCTCGTCGCGGCGGTCTCGACCCAGGAAGGGCTTCTCGACGCGATGCCCGCGAGCCCCGGGCGGGTCCTGTTCGCCGGGGCGGAAGGCGCCCGCCGACTGCTCCCCGATGCGCTCGAAGCGGACGTCGTCGCCCTCTACCGCACGGTGGCCGCTCGCGCCCGCGGCGTGGCCCGACTGCGACCTCGTCGTGCTCGCCTCCGCGTCGGCGGCCCGGGCCTACGCCGCGCTCGGACCGACCGGGCCCCGCGGTCTCGATCGGGCCCGCAGACGACCCGCGCCGCCGTCGAGGCCGGCATCGACGTGCTCGCGCGAGGCGGCGGACGCGCGACGTCGACGGTCTGGTCGTCGCGGTCCGGCGCGCGCTCGGCACGTCGTAGACTCGGCGCGTGGTCATCTGCTTCCTGACCGACTTCGGCCTCCAGGACGACTTCGTCGGCACGTGCCACGGCGTCATCGCCAGGATCGCGCCCGACGCCCGCGTCATCGACGTGACACACGGGATCCCGCCGACGCAGGTGCTCCAGGGCGCGCTCGTGCTCTCGAGCACGCTTCCCTACATGCCGATCGGGATCCACCTCGCGGTCGTCGATCCGGGCGTGGGTGGTGCACGGCGGCCACTCGTGATCGCCGACACGGGAGGGCCGTCTGTTCGTCGGTCCCGACAACGGGCTCCTGCTTCCCGCCGCCGAGCGCGCCGGGATGGCGGAGGCGCGCGAGCTCGCGAACCCCGACTACGCGCTCGAGACGATCTCGCGGACCTTCCACGGGCGCGACCTCTTCGCTCCGGCCGCCGCGCACCTCGCGAACGGCGTCGCCGCTCGCGGAGCTCGGCCCGCCCATCCACCCCGACGCGCTCGTGCGGCTCGATCTGCCGAAGCCCGCGTTCTCGGAGGAGCGGATCGACGCCACGATGCTCTACGTCGACAGCTTCGGCAACATCGCGCTCAACCTCACGCGCGACGACGCGGAGCGCGCCGGCGTCGTCCCCGGGTCGCGCATCGAGCTCGAGCTCGCCGGGGAGCGCTACTACGCGGTCATGGCGCGCACGTTCGCCGACGCTCGTCCGGGCGACGTGATCCTCTACGAGGACAGCTACCGCAACATGTCCGTCGCGATCAACCGCGGGAACGCCGCGTCGATGCTCCATGCCGGGCAGGGCGCAGCCGATCCGGATCCGGATGCTTGGCCCACGGTCGGGATGCGCTAGGGTCGAGCGCAGCGAAGAGCGTTCGTGGCGCGGTCAGCCGGCCCGGACGCTCTTCTCTGGGCAGAGGCCTCGAGCCTCGCTCGCTCGCCCCCTCGTCGGCGGTCACAGAATCGACTGGCCGAGAGCGCTGGCGGCGAGCTCGACCGCGATCGCAGCGCTGCCGTTCTCGCGGTCGAGGATCGGGTTCACCTCGACGAGCTCGAGCGAGCCGACGACGCCCGACTCCGCGAGGTCCTCGCAGGCGAGGTGCGCCTCCCGGTAGGTGAGCCCGCCCTGCACGGGTGTCCCGACGCCGGGCGCGACCTCGGGGTCGAGAGCGTCGAGGTCGAGCGACACGTGGACGAAGCCCGGCCCGGCTGCACGGTCGATCGCCTCCGTCACCGCGCGCTCGATCCCGATCCTGTCGATCTCGGTCATCGTGATCGCGCGGATGCCCGTCTCGCGGATGAGGGTGCGCTCCGCCGGGTCGAGCGAGCGCAGGCCGAGCAGCACGACACGCGCGGGGTCGACGGCAGGCAGCTGCGAGGCCAGGGTGAGCGAACGCATCGCCTGCGAGGCCGAGCGCGGCGGCGAGCGGCATCCCGTGGACGTTCCCGGTGGGGCTCGTCGCCGGGGTGTTCAGGTCGCCGTGCGCATCGATCCAGATCACGCCACCCGGCTGGCCCGCGGCCGCGCGGAGTCCGGCGAGCGTCCCGAGCGCGATCGAGTGGTCGCCTCCGAGCACGAGCGGGAGCGAGCCGTCGGCGACGACGTCGCCCACGATCGTCGCGAGGCCAGCGCAGACGTCCAGGATCTCCGGGAGGAAGCGTGCGTGCTCGTCGTCGACCGCGAGGGCCTCCGGTTCCGGCGCGGCGACGTTCCCGCGGTCGACGACCGCGCAGCCGAACGAGGCGAGGCGCTCCTCGAGGCCCGCGTAGCGAATCGCCGAGGGGCCCATGTCGACGCCGCGCCGGCCCTGGCCGAGATCGAGCGGCGCGCCGACGATCGTGACGGTCCTGGTCGTCGCGGCCACGGGACGCGGAGGCTACCCGGCCCGAAACGCGGACGCACGACCGCAGGAACGGGCGAGATGGGATAGCGTCAGGCATGGCCGTCGAGCGCGAGGTCATGACGTGGAGTGACCTCGGCACGGGCGCGCGCGAGCTCGCGAGTGCGCATCGCGGACGACGGGTACGACCCGGACATGATCCTCTCGATCGCCCGCGGCGGCCTGCTCGTGGGGGCCGCCCTCGGGTACGCGCTCTCCGTCAAGAACGTCTACACGATGAACGTCGAGTACTACACGGGCGTCGACGAGCGGCTGGAGGTGCCCCGGATCCTTCCCCCGGCTCCCGACTTCGTCGATCTCGAGGACGCACGGATCCTGATCGCCGACGACGTCGCCGATACCGGCCACACGCTCGAGAGCGTGCACGAGTTCTGCGCCGGGAAGGTCGGCGAGGTACGCGTCGCCGTGCTCTACGAGAAGCCGCACAGCGTCGTCGCGTGCGACTACGTCTGGCGGCGGACAGACCGCTGGATCGACTTTCCGTGGAGCGCTCGGGCGCCGGTCGTGGCGCGGGCGCATGCGGCCCGCGACGCCTGACGGCTACGGCAGAGCCAGGAGCAGGTAGGCGTCGACGGGCTCGGCCTTGCCCCTGATCCGGAGCCCGGCCCGCTCTGCGACGACGGCCCCCTCGGGAAGCCGGCTGTAGGTCGACTCGCCGATCAGGACGCCACCCGCGGGTGCGAGCTGCTCGAGCCGCGCCCCGGTGTTGACCGTGTCGCCGACGAGCGGATACGCGACGTGGCCGGCCCCACCGACCTCGCGGACCACCGCCTCCCCGCTGTTGATCCCGACGCGCATCGGCGGCCAGTCGGGATGACGGCCGGTGAGCGTGGCGACCTCCCGCTGGAGCTCGAGCGCGGCCCGCGCCGCGCGGAGCGCGTGGTCGGGCTGGTCGCCGCGGCCGTTGAAGATCGCAAGCATCCCGTCGCCGATGAACTTCTCGACCTCGCCGCCGAAGCGGCGCGTGACGAGCGGCGCCGCGATGCCCCAGTAGGCATTCAGCACCGCCGCGACCTCGCCCGGAGACGAGCGCTCGGCGAATCGGGTGAACCCGACGAGGTCGCCGAAGAGGACGCTGATCTCCTGACGCCGCTCGCGGGTGCTCGGCAGGTACAGGTGCCGGAACCGCTCGTCGCGCCACTCCCGCCGCGCGGCCAGGCCGATGACGACGTACGCCGTGACGATGAGGCCGTGCCATTCCCACCAGCTCGCGTGCCACTGTGCGCTCCCCCGTGACGGCGACGCCGATCATCGCTTCGGAGAGGAGCAGGAAGCAGGCGATGACGGCCCCCGGAAGCAGGTTCCACCGGTGACGGTAGAGCTGCCAGTAGCGCACGACGCTGACCGCGTACATCGCCGTCCCGACGACGGCGATGGCCGCCACCATCGCGTCGGTCGCGGCCTCGTCGTTCGTTCCCCGCAGCGGCGGGAGCCGGGCGAGCGTCCAGGCGAGCCAGAGCCCGCTCGCCGCAATGACCGTGGCGCGCAGGAGCTGCCGTCGCCGGATCACGGCCGACGCGAACGCGGGCCTGACGTCGACGAAGGCCGACCCCAGGGCGAAGACGGCGCTCACCACCAGCCCGACGGGGATGGCGACCTGGAAGCCGGCGTACCCCTCGGAGAAGAGGATCTCAGGCGTCCCCAGCGCGTGCAGCCCGAGGAAGGCTCCGGTCGCCATGAACGCCAGCGAGAGGAGGAAGACCCGGGCGTCCTGGCGCCGGTTCGCGGCGTCCCCGGCCGCGTAGCCGAGCGTCAAGGCCAGAGCGCCCACGAACCCGAAGACGAGGAAGTGGAGTTGGTAGTTCTCGAAGTGCGGGTCGAGGCGTGAGCGCAGGAGGAGCGAGGCGAGACCGACGAGCGGCAGGGCCGTCAGGACGACGACCGCCAGCAGCCGCGGCCGGCAGGCGACCCGGCCGGGAAGCGCGTTCGCGCTCGCGTCGGGCGCGCGGGCGGTCTCGGGTGTCGAGGAGATCCATCGGCCGTTCCGGGGCGGATCGAGCGAGATTCCGACGCGGTGCATTGGCCGCGAGCAGACTTGGAGGGTCAGTACGCGCCGTCGCTCGATCGGATTGGCCCGCGCGCACGTACGGATTTCCACGGCTACACTCGGCGTTCGCGGCGAGGTAGCTCAGCTGGTAGAGCACACGGCTGAAAACCGTGGTGTCGCCGGTTCAAGTCCGGCCCTCGCCACTCCTGATGCCGGCTAGGCGGTCGCGACCGCGACCCGCGCAAGGCTCGGCACGGCGAGTGCCCCGTCCGGGTCGAGGTAGCGGGCGAGCCGGCGCTCGGCGGCCTGCCGCACGGCGGCGAGCTCGTCGACCGTGAGCCGCGCCCGGAGGAGGGCGAGCAGCCGGGACATGTCCGTGGAGATCTCCCACCACTCGTCGAGCGACGAGGCGTGCCACATGAGCGGGACGTCCTCGACCGCCTGTACGGAGAGCCCGGCGCCCGAGAGCACGGCCTCGAGCGCGCCCTCGCCCGAGAGCCGGAACGGGCCGGGCGCCTCGGGGTCGGGCGGCTCGGTGAGCCCGAGCTCGAGCGCCGCGCGACCGGATGCCGTCATCCACTCGTTCGCGTCGGGGCTCGCCCACACGGCCAGTGCGACGCGGCCGCCCGGACGCGCGACCCGGCGCATCTCGGCGGCCGCGGCGTCCATCTCGGGGATGAGCATCAGGCCCCAGCGGCAGAGGATGCCGTCGAACACGTCGTCGTCGAAGGTCAGCGCCGCCGCGTCCTCGACGGCGAACGACACGTCCTCGAGGCCGAGCTCGGCGGCCCGCCGGCGCGCGGCGTCGAGCATCTCGGGCGCGACGTCGGTGGTGACGAGCCGGCCGCCGGGGCGGAGGTGGGGCAGTGCCGAGAACCCGGTGTCGCCCGGGCCTGCGGCGAGCTCGAGGATCACCTGGCCGGGCCGCGGCTCGAGCAGGTCGACGAGACGCTCTGCGACCGGGACGAGTCGCCGTCCAGATGAGCTCGCGCCGCCGCTCCCAGCCGCCCGCGACCGACCGCCAGGCTTCGAGGTTCTCCTCGCGGGCGTTTATGCGGGGGCTCCCGTGAACTGCGGGATCACGTGGCTTCCGTAGGCCTCGAGGGTCTCCTCCTGGCCGTGCGTCATCAGGTAGATCGAGAAGTGGTCGACGCCGATCGACTCGAGCTCGCGGAGCTTCGCCGTGATCTGGTCGACGTCTCCGAGCACGGAGAAGCGGTCGCAGATCTCGTCGGTGACGAACTCGCCGTGCTTCGCGCCGACGCGCGAGTGCTCGTCGTAGTCGTAGAACTTCCGGGCCTCGACGTAGTCGGTGAGAGCCTTGGGGACGACCGAGCCGTCGGTGCCGTAGCGCTCGATCAGGTCCTTGACGTGGTTCGAGACCATCGCCGGGAACCAGCGCGTCTGCTCGCGCCCGTCCTCGATCGGCCCGACGTGGCTCGGGGCGCAGACGATGCACTCGAGGGCATCGGGATCGCGGCCCGGCCTCCTGCGCCGCCGCACGCGCCGTGCCCATGATCCACTGGATGATCTCCGGGTCGGCGAGCTGGATGATCACGCCGTCGCCGACGCGTCCGGCGACCGCGAGCGCCTTCGGGCCGTAGCCGGCGACCCACATCGGGATCTCAGGGAGCTCGGGCCGTACCCACTTGAGCTGGAGGTCCTTCTCGTTCCAGCAGCACCTCGTCGCCGTTCATGAACGGCTTGATCATTCGCCAGCCGCCGCTCGAACTCGGCGACGCGCACGGGCTGCTGGCCGATGTAGCGGCGTGCGGAGTCGCCGCGGCCGATGCCCATCACCATCCGGCCGCCGGAGATGTCGTGCATCGTCGCGTACAGGCTGGCGAGCACCGTCGGGTCGCGCGTGCCCGGGGTTCGTGACGAGGTGGCCGAACTTCATCTTCGAGGTCGCCTGGATCGCCAGCGTGAGCTGGATGAACGACTCCTGCCAGAGCACGTGCGAGTCGTACGTCCAGCCGATCTCGAAGCCGTTCCGCTCGCCGAGCTGCATCAGCTCGACCAGCCGCGCCGCAGGTGGGTCGGGGAGGACGGTGACGCCGAAAGAGAGAGCCATGTCGTGAACCTCCGTCGTGGGCGAGGAGGTCAGTATCGGTCGTCGCCGGGGCCGCTGCCAGCAGAGCCGTCGCGCCACTCGCGGTCGAGGATGGCGTAGACGAGCTCGCTCTGCCACTCGCCCTTCACCCACTCGTTCTCGACGAGGTGCGCCTCGCGACGCATGCCGAGCTTCTCGAGCACGCGGGCCGAGCCGGTGTTGCGCGGCTCGAGGCGTCCCACGACGCGGTGGAGTTCGAGCATCTCGAACGCGAAGGCGAGCACCGGTCGCGAAGCCTCGGTCGCATAGCCGCGGCCGTGGTGCGTGCGTCGTACGGCGAACCCGAGCTCCCCCTGACGATGGCTTTCGCTCGCCCACAGCAGGGAGACGTCGGCCACGAGCTCGGACGTCGACCGGAGGGCGACCGCTGCGCTCAACCACTCGCCCTCGCCTCGGAGCGCGCCACCGGCGATCTTCCGCGCCAGAAGCTCCCGTGTCTGCTCGAGCGTCTGTGCGCCCGAGTAGAGCCAGCGGACGACGGCCTCGTCGGCGTAGATCGCGTGGAGGGCGTCGAGGTCCGCGGGCTCGAACGGCCGCAGCAGCAGACGCTCCGTCGTGATCGGCCAGTCTGGCGCGAGCATCCGCGCACTCTATGTCTCGGCGGCGACTCAGAGTCGCGCGCGCCGGAGGGCCGGGAGCGCGGCGAGAGCGAGCACGGCGAGCAGGACGAATGCCGCGGCGCCGTCTCCCGGGGCGTCGAATGCGAGCCCCGCCAGTGGTGTCCCGATCAGGATCGCGAGGACGCGCATGCGTTGACGAGCGCGATCGCCGCGCCCGGTGCGTCGGGGCGGAGCCGCTGTGCGGACTCGAAGATCACGGCGAACGGGAGGCCCGCTGCCAGACCGAGCGCGAGCGAGCCGATCGCCGAGAGCCACAGCGGGCCGTCGGCGGCGATCGCCAGCGCTCCCGCGGCGACCGCCAGGAGCGAGACCGCGGCGAGCGTGACCCGCCGGGTGGGCCGGCGATGGGCCAGCGTTCCCCCGAGCGGGCGTGTGACGATGCCGGCGAGGAGGACGAAGCTGCCGAGCGCCCCGGCCACTGCCGAGGAGGCACCGTCACGTTCGAGCAGCGGGACGATCCAGTTTCCCGCGATCACGGCGAGCCCGAACGTGGCGATCTGGAGCACACCGAGCGGAAGCAGGGACGTGTCCCGCAGCACGCCGCGGCTCGCTCTGCCCACGCGCGGAAGACCCCGAACGCCGGCGACGACGGCCGCGGCGGCGACGGCGAGCACCAACGCGCTTGCATATGCGGCGCGCCAGCTCGTCGCGTCGGTGAGCGGCGGCACGATCACGAGGGGCCAGCCCGCCGCCGGCCATCGTCGCACCGCCGTAGAGCCCCTGGAGCGCAGTGCGACCGCCGCCCGCGCGCACGAGGTCGAGCCCTGCGACGAACCCTGCTCCGGAGCCGAGACCGACGACCAGCCGCCCGGCGAGCGCGAGCCCGAAGGAGGCGTCGAGCAGCAGGATCGCGTTCGCCGAGCGCCGCGGCCATGCAGGCGACGAGCGCCACCCGGTGGGGTCCGACCGGTCCGACCAGATCCCGGCCGGCAGCTGCGACGCGAGGTGCGTGAGGAAGAGAGCAGTCGTGAGCAGGCCGATGACCGCGAGTGAGGTGCCGTATGCGTCGGCGAGCGGATCGGCGACCGCGCCGACGTTCGACACGTTCCACGTGAGGAAGCACCCGACCGCCAGCCCAGCGGCGACGGCGAGCTCGTTCCGGTTGCCGCCGGGTCGGTTCGCAGCCGGGCTCACCACGCGCGTTCGAGCCTACTCCGACCTCGTGCGGCCGAGACCGGTCTCGTCGCGGCTCGTGCGGCGGTGGGCGCCGTCGCGGGTTCGACACGATCTCGGTGCAGACACGTCACAGGCCACTCGCTACGTTGTCTTCGATGGCGACGGTGGCGACTCCCTGGGGAAAGGCATCGAGCCTCGAAGAGGTGGCGGTGCCCCAGCGTGCAGGCGACAGGCGCTTCACGACGCGGGTCGAGCTCCTCGAGTCACCCACCGGGGAGCGGCTCGTGCGGTTCTCGTACGCGACGGACGGGAGGGCGCGGCGTGGCCCCGTGACCATGCGTGAGCGCGACCTGGTCAGGCTTCGGGCTGCGCTCGAGCGGGCGCCGGCCCTCCGCCTCGCCCTCCACGGCGAAGCTCCGTGAGCACGGAGCCGATCCGCGGCGCGCTAGCGACTGCCGAGCGCGTAGTCCGGGATGCGTGCGCGCGCAGCCGAGATCAGGCCCTCGAGGAGCGGGATCCCCCCGGTTGGCCCAAGGAGCGGGATCGACGGCGTGCTCCGGGTGCGGCATCAGGCCGAGGACGTTCCCCGCCTCGTTCGCGACGCCTGCCACGCGATCGCGTGAGCCGTTGACGTCCTCCACGTAGCGGAGCACGATCTGGCCGCGCTCGAGGAGCTCGGCGTACGCGTCGTCGTCGACGACCCAGTTCCCCTCACCGTGCTTGATGGGGATGACAAGCTCGTCGCCGGGGGCGAGCGCGGCGGTGAACGGCGTCCCGAGCGACTCGACCGTGACGGTGACATCCGTGCAGAGGAACTCGAGCTGCCGGTTCGCTCGGAGCACTCCGGGCAAGAGCCCCGCCTCGCAGAGGATCTGGAAGCCGTTGCAGATCCCGAGCACGGGCACACCGTCGACCGCGAACGCGCGGACGGCGTCCATCACCGGGGCGATCCGGGCGAGTGCGCCGCACCGGAGGTAGTCGCCGTACGAGAACCCGCCGGGCAGGACGATGCCGGCGATGTCCGCGTCCAGCTCCGACGCCGTGTGCCACACCGGGACTGCCTCGGCGCCGAGGTGCTCGAGCGCAAGGCAGGCGTCGCCGTCGTCGTTCGAGCCCGGGAACGTCAGGACGGCGATCCGCGGGCGTCGATCGGTCACGCGTGCTCCGTCACGATCTCGAAGCTCTCGATCAGCGGGTTGGCGAGGAGCTCCGCGCACATGCGCTCGACCGCGGCGCGCGCGCCGACCTCGTCGCCGCCGGCGATCTCGAGGTCGACCAGGCGGCCGACGCGCGCACTCGTCACGGAGAATCCGAGGCGCGCCAACGACGCCTGCACCGCCTCGCCCTGGGGATCGAGGATGCCTGCCTTCGGCCGGATGAGGACGGTGAGCCTCACAGGACGACCGCCGGGTCGTCCAGATAGCGGGCGAAGGGGACGCCGGTGAGCAGCTCGAACGCCTCGACGTAGCGCGCGCGCGTCCCGTCGACGACGTCGGGCGGAAGCTCGGGCCCCGGCGGGGTTCGGTCCCAGCCGGTCGCCAGACACCAGTCGCGTACGAACTGCTTGTCGAACGACGGTTGTGGCCCCCCGGGCGCGTAGCCCGCGGCGGGCCAGAATCGCGACGAGTCCGGCGTCAACACCTCGTCGCCGAGCGTGACGCGGCCGTCCGCGTCGACTCCGAGCTCGAACTTCGTGTCAGCGAGCAGGATCCCTCGTCCTTCGGCATGCGCCGCCCCGAACGCGTAGAGCGCGAGTGCGGCCGAGCGGGCCACCCGGTAGCGGTCTGCCCCGCAGAGCTCTGCTGCATCGTCCTCGGTGATGTTGAGATCGTGCCCCTCGGCGGCCTTCGTCGCGGGCGTGACGATCGGCTGCGGGAGGCGGTCGGACTCGCGCAGGCCGGAAGGAAGCGTCGTGCCGCAGATCGCGCCCGTGGCGAGGTACTCGTTCCACCCCGACCCGGCCAGGTACCCGCGCACGACCATCTCGACCGGCAGCATCTCGAGCCGCCGACATTCGAGCGCCCGGCCGTCGGGACGGAGCGCGAGCAGGTGGTTCGGCACGAGGTGACCGGTCCGTGCGAACCAGAACGCCGAGAGGCCGGTCAGGACTCGGCCCTTGTCGGGTATCTCGGTCGGCAGGACGACGTCGAACGTCGAGATACGGTCCGTCGCGACGAGCAGCAACCGCTCCTCGTCCAAGGCGTACAGCTCGCGTACCTTGCCGCTTGCGACGTGGACGGCCTCAGGCATGCACCGCCGCCTCCCGGGTCTCGACGAGCGCCGCCAGCCGCTCGAAGACCGTGTCGACATGCGCACGGTAGGCGTCGAGCGCGAACACGAGGTCGAGGGCGACGCGACCTGCAACGTCGGAGTCGGCGCGGACCAGCTCCGGAAAGTCCAGGCCTTCGTCCCACGCACGCATCGCGTGGCGCTGAACCCGCCGGTAGGCGTCGTCCCGGCCCATCCCGCTCTCGACGAGCGCGGACAGCAGCCGCTGGCTGAAGAAGAGCCCGTTGCTCGCGTCGATGTTGACGCGCATCCGCTCGGGCCGAACGACGAGCCCCTCGACGAGCCACGCGAACCGGTCGAGCATGTAGTCGACCGCGAGGAACGAGTCCGGGAGCACGATGCGCTCGGCGGACGAGTGGGAGATATCGCGCTCGTGCCACAGCGCGACGTTCTCGAGCCCGACGAGAGCATTCGCGCGGACGACCCTGGCGAGCCCGCAGATCCGTTCTGCGGTGATCGGGTTCCGCTTGTGGGGCATCGCCGACGATCCCTTCTGCCCACGCGCGAACGGCTCCTCCACCTCCCGCACCTCGGTGCGCGCGAGATGGCGCACTTCGGTGGCGAACCGATCGAGTGACGACGCGATGAGCGCGAGCGACGCGAGGAGCTCCGCGTGGCGATCGCGTTGCAGGATCTGCGTCGAGCTGGGAGCCGGCTCGAGGCCGAGCCGCTCGCAGGCGAGGCGCTCCACCTCCGGGTCGATCGCCGCGTACTGGCCCACCGCACCCGACAGCTTCCCCACCCGCATCCCCGCGAGTGCCCGCTCCAGACGCGTCCGGTCGCGGTCGAGCGCAAAGGCCCAGCCGGCGAGCTTCAGGCCGAACGTCGTCGGTTCCGCGTGCACACCGTGCGTTCTGCCCATGCACACGGTGTCCCGGTGCTCATCGGCCCGGGCGACGACCGCGCGGAACGCGCGATCGAGCGCCGGCGATCAGGATCGCGCCGGCTTCCTGCACGGTCAGCGCGAGCGCCGTGTCGAGGACGTCGGACGACGTCAGCCCGAAATGGAACCAGCGACCCTCCTCGCCGAGTGTCTCGGCAACGGCGTCGACGAATGCCGCGACATCGTGGTTCGTCTCGCGTTCGAGCTCCGCCACGCGCTCGACGGTCGGAGGATGGGCAGCCGCACGGATACGGGCTGCAGCGTCGGCCGGCACGACGCCGATGGTGCTCCACGCGTCGAGCGCAGCCAGCTCGACGTCGAGCATCCTGGCGAGCTTCGCCCCGTCCGACCAGATCCGTGTCATGGCGGGACGCGCGTAGCGAGCGATCACGCCGTCATTCTAGAGGCGACGGCCGGAGGGCCCGCCGGGCGCGAACGTGACACGCATTCGGTGCGGCTCTGTCACACACTGTTGTCCATATGGACGATAGAATAGAAAGTGGGTGGTGGGATGGGGTGCCCCAGGAGGGAGCCGCTCGTTGCGACAATCCTTCACCCGCTTGCGTCGGTCGGGTCGACCAGCGCGATGTCCTCGCGGCGGCGGGCGCCGGGGACGCGGACGAGGTCGGCAGCGGCATACGCGGCGTCACGGGCAGCTGCCAGCGTGTCGCCGGTCGCGGTCACGCCGAGGAGGCGGCCGCCGTTCGTGACGAGCCGTCCCTCGTGAAGGGCCGTGCCGGCGTGGAACACGAGCGCGCCCGTCGCCTCGGCGTCGACGATCCCCTCGATCGGCGTCCCGCGATCACCTGCGGCCGGGTAGGAGCCGGCGACGACAGCGACCGTCACCGCGGACGCGTCGAGCCGGCCCGAGCGCGACGCCTGCGAGCGAGCCCGTCGCCGCCGCAACGAGCGCCGTCAGCAGGTCGCCGTCGACGAGAGGCAGCACCGACTGCGTCTCGGGGTCACCGAAGCGGCAGTTGTACTCGAGGACCCGGGGGCCGTCGGGCGTCAGCATCAGTCCGGCGAACAACGTCCCGACGAAGGGCGTGCCGCGTCGCGCGAGCTCGCGCAGTACGGGTCGAATGCAGGTCTCGACCGCCCATCCGAGCACGTCGTCACCAGCATCCGGAACGGGTGCGAACGAGCCCATCCCGCCGGTGTTCGGGCCTTCGTCGCCGTCGAACGCGCGCTTGTAGTCGCGCGACGGCGCAAGGGCGAGCGCGTCCGTCCCGTCGCAGACGGCGAGGACCGACAGCTCGGGCCCCTCGAGGAGCTCCTCGACGAGGACGCTGCCGTCGAAGCCGCGCGCGACCTCGAGGCCGGCCGCGAGCTCGGCATCGGTCCTGCAGACGACGACCCCCTTCCCGGCGGCCAACCCGTCGGCTTTCAGCACACAGGGCGCGCGCGGGGCGTCCAGGAGCCTCGCAGTGGGAACACGCGCGGTGTCCATCACGTCCTTCGCGAACGCCTTCGAGCCCTCGATCTGCGCGGCCGCGCCCGAGGGCCCGAAGACGGGGATCCCGGCGTGCCGCACGGCGTCGGCGATCCCGGCCACGAGCGGCGCCTCGGGGCCGACGACGACGATGTCGATGCCGACGGCTCGCGCCAGCCCGAGAATGCCCTCGGCGTCGTCGGCCGCGACGGGATGGCAGGTCGCGAGCGCGGCGATGCCAGGATTGCCCGGGGCGGCATGGAGCTCGGTCAATGTCGGCGACGAGGCGAGCCGCCACGCGAGCGCATGCTCGCGACCGCCCGAGCCGACGACGAGAACCCGCACGGTGGCCGAGTCTACGGCTGGAGCGCGAGGACGGCGTCACGTGACGCGCCGGTGCCGACCAGCGTCACCGGCACATCGAGCGCTTCGGCGACGAACGAGACGTAGTCGGCGGCGGCTCGAGGCAGCGCATCGGGACCGAGCTCCTCGCTCCAGCCGGGCAGCACCTCGAACACCGGCGCGCAGTGGTGGAAGTCGGACTGATGGGCAGGAAAGTCCTCGGTCTCCGACTGGTCGGGCAGCCGGTACCTCACGCAGACGGGGATCTCGTCGAAGCCCGAGAGCACGTCGAGCTTCGTCAGCGCGAGCGACGTGATGCCGTTGACGCGGACCGCGAAGCGCAGGGCGACGAGGTCCAGCCAGCCGCACCGGCGCACACGGCCGGTGACGGTCCCGAACTCGCCTCCGAGTTCGCGCACGCGCTCCTGCGCGGGGCCGTCGATCTCGCTCGGGAAGGGGCCCTCGCCGACCCGGGTGACGTACGCCTTCGACACGCCCACGACCTCGTCGATGCGCTGCGGCCCGATCCCGAAGCTGACGGCAGCGCCTGCCGCGATCGGGCTCGACGACGTGACGAACGGGTAGGTGCCGTGGTCGAGGTCGAGCAGCGTCCCCTGGGCGCCCTCGAAGAGCACGCGTCTGCCCTCGCGGAGGGCCCGGTCGACGAGCAGGGACGTGTCCGCGACATAGGGGGCCAGCCGCTCGGCGTGCACCAGCGTCCTGGCAACGACCTCCTCGGCGTCGAACGGCTCGATGCCGTACACCCGCTCGAGCCAGACGTTCTTCTCACCAGCCGCCAACCCGACCTTCTCGCGCAGGATCTTCGGGTCGAGCAGGTCCTGGACCCGGATCCCGATCCGCGTCGCCTTGTCGGCGTATGCAGGCCCGATCCCACGCCGCGTCGTCCCGATCTGGAGGTTTCCGAGCCGGCGCTCCCGGGCTCCGTCGAGCGCGACGTGCCAGGGCATGATCAGGTGGGCGTTCCCCGAGACGAAGACCAGCCCGTCGGTGCGATGTCCACGCGACTCGAGCTCGTCGAGCTCCCCGATCAGGACCTCTGGATCGACGACGCAGCCGGCGCCGATCGCGCTTGCGACGCCGGCGACGATGCCCGACGGGATCGCGCGGATCTTGTAGGTCTCGCCGTCGACGACGATCGTGTGGCCGGCGTTCGGGCCGCCCTGGTAGCGGCACACGAGGTCGGACTCCTGGGCGAGCAGGTCGACGATCTTGCCCTTTCCCTCGTCGCCCCACTGCGCCCCGACGATCACGGTCGCGGGCACATGAGCCATTCTCGCATGCGCCGAGCCGGTGCGTCGGCCCGGACGCCGCGTGAGGCGGCCGAAGCGGGCGAGCCCTACGAGCCGCCGCCCGCGAGGTCGGCGAACTTCGCGTAGCGACGCAGGAAGCTGAGCTTGACGGCGTCGGTCGGGCCGTTGCGGTGCTTGGCGAGGATCAGCTCGGCCAGACCCTGCTGATCGGATTCCTCGCCGTTGTAGTACTCGTCCCGGTAGACGAAGAAGACGAGGTCGGCGTCCTGCTCGATCGATCCGCTCTCGCGGAGGTCGGAGAGGATCGGGCGCTTGTCGTGCCGCTGCTCGACCGCGCGCGAGAGCTGGGACAGCGCCAGGATCGGGACGTCGAGGTCGCGGGCGAGCACCTTCAGGTTCCGGGAGATCTGCGAGACCTCCTGGACCCTGTTCTCGACCGTCCCGCCCGAGGTCATCAGCTGGAGGTAGTCGACGACGATCAGCCCGAGCCCTGGTTCACGTGCCTTGAGCCGCCGCGCTTTGGAGCGGAGCTCCATCATCGTGATCGAGCCCGTGTCGTCGACGAAGATCGGGGCCTTCATGAGCTTGTCGCACGCCGCCGTCAGCCGGGGCCAGTCCTCCTGTGTCAGCTTCCCCGAGCGGACACGGTCGGACTCGACCTTCGCCTCGCTGCACATCAGCCGTTGCGTGACCTCGGACTTCGACATCTCGAGGGTGAAGAGAGCGACCGGCGTCGACGACCGGACGCCGAGGTTGGCGGCGATGCAGAGGGCGAGCGCAGACTTCCCCATCGACGGTCGCGCGGCGAGGATCACGAGGTTCCCCGGCTGGAACCCCGAGGTGAGCCGGTCGAGGTCACGGAAGCCGGACGGGACCCCGGTCACGTCCGCCCCCGCCTCGTAGAGCTTCGTGATCCGCTCGAAGCTTTCTGTGAGCAGAGGTCCGATGTGGTCGAAGTCGCCGCGGACGCGTTGCTGGGAAAGGTCGAAGACGATCTGCTCGGCGCGGTCGACGAGCTCGGTGGTCTCGCCGAGCCGTTGCTGGCCGAGCCGCGCGATCTCCTGCCCGGCTCGGATCAGCCCACGCAGCGTCGCCGTCTCCTTGACGATGCGCGCGTAGTGCTCGACGTTCGCCGTCGCCGACACGAGCGCCGCGAGCTCGGCGACCCGCGAGGCGCCGCCGACCTGCTCGAGCTCGCCCCGCTCCTCGAGCTCGTTCGCGAGCGTGATCGCGTCGACCGGCTCGCCCTTCGCCCAGAGGGCGAGGCAGGTCCGGTAGATCACCCCGTGTGAGCCACGGTAGAAGTCCCCCGCGTCGAGGATCTCCGTGACGGCGCCGATCGCCGTCTCGGAGAGAAGCATCGCGCCGAGCACCGCCTCCTCCGCCTCGAGGTTCTGCGGCGGCACCTCGGCGATCGGGGGTGCGTGGGTCGCGCTCACGGCGAGGGATCAAAGCCGTCGCGGGGAGCCATGTCCAAACGAGCCGATCCGAGACTGGGACCCTCACGACGAGCAGGGAGATCAGAACGCATGTTCCCATCTTATCCCCGCCGCCGGACAGGTTCTCCACCGTGTGGTGCCGAAGGCTCCGCACCGGGCGCCCGCTCGTTGCGAGGTTTTCGTGCGGTCGTCCACAGCCGCGCCGGGGCGGTGTGGGCAGTGTGGACGGGGCTGTGGAAGGACATGAGGCCCCGTTCGGGGCCTCATGTCGATCGCGTCGCGTCAGTCGAGCTCGGACGTGTCCGCCGGCTCGAGCTCGGGGCCGTCCTCCGCGAGAGGCTCGTCCGCCTCGTCCTCGGAGAGCTCCACCTCCGCGGCAGCCGCGTCGGCGCGAGCCGTCTCGGCCGCCTCGGCTTCCGCGCGCTCCGCCGCCTCGAGCGCAGCCAGCTCCTCCTCGGGAGGAAGCTCGCCGCCCTCGGGCACGACGAGGGTCTTCACCTCGGCGGTGACCCCCTCGAAGACGTGCACGGGGATCGAGTACCGACCGATGCGCTTGATCACGTCGAGGTCGATCTTCCGGCGGTCGACGCGGATCTTGCGGGTCCGCCACAGCTCTTCTGCGACGTCCGTCGGGGTCACCGAGCCGAAGAGCGCGCCGTTCGGCCCGGCCTTCACCTCGAATCGGAGCACGGTCTTCGTCAGCGTCGCGGCGATGTCGGCGGCCTGCTCTGCCGAGCGTGCCTCGTGACGTGCCCGGTCGGCGTCGATGCGGCGGAGCTCCGCGACCCGCCCGGGCGTCGCGACCTCGGCGAGCCGCCGCGGGAGCAGGAAGTTCCGCGCGTAGCCGCGCTTCACGTCGACGACGTCGCCCTTGAGGCCGAGCTTCTCGACGTCGCCGGTCAGGATGACCTCCATCACGACCCCTGTACGTACGGGAGGAGCGCCATCTCGCGTGCCCGCTTGACCGCGACCGCGACCTGCCGCTGGTGGCGGCGGCACGCGCCCGTGATCCGGCGGTTGCGGATCTTGCCCTTCTCCGAGATGTAGCGCCGGAGCTGGTTGATGTTCTTGTAGTCGACCTCCTGCACCTTGTCCTTGCAGAAGTGGCAGCTCTTGCGCCGGCCGCCGGTCGTCCCGGTTCCGGGCCGCTTGCGGGGTTGAGTCTTCGCAGCCATGCTCGTGGCCTCCTAGAACGGGATGTCGTCGTCGGTCGGCGACGTGGGGAAGTCTCCGGCGGGGGTGGCCTGCGCGTCTGCAGGGATGTAGCCGCCGCCGCCGCCACCACTACCACCTTCGCCGTCGCCGCGGCTGCCGAGGAACTGCACCGAGTCGGCGACGATCTCGACCGCCTCGCGCTTGTTGCCCTCCTGCTCCCACTCCCGCCACTCGAGACGTCCATCGATTGCAACGGGCCGTCCCTTCGACAGGTACTGGGCGCAGCTCTCCGCCTGCTGCCCGAAGACGCTGACCGAGAAGTAGTTCGCCTTGTCCGCCCACTGGCCCGAGGCGTCCTTGCGGCGCGTGTTGACGGCGATGCGCAGCGAGCAGACGGGCGTGCCGCTCGGCGTGTGGCGCAACTCGGGGTCCCGGGTGAGATTCCCGACGACAACAACTCTGTTGACGGAAGCTGCCATTACTCGTCCTCCTCCGGGGCGTCCGCGGGATCGCTCTCGACATGGTCGCCGACCGCGGCGGCCACCGCCATTGGCTCGGAGGGACCCCCCTCCGGCCGACGTGTCGCCATGTGACGCAGCACGTCGTCGTCGATCTTGAGCACCCGCGAGAGCTCGTCGAGCGTCTCGGGGGTCGCGCTGAAGCTCAGGAGGTGGTAGACGCCCTCTTCCTTCTTGTCGATCGGGTAGGCGAGCTTGCGCCGGCCCCACACATCGTGGCGCTCGAGCGTCCCGCCGCCCTCCTCGATCAGCGTGCGTAGCCGGTCCACCGTCTCGGCCTGCTTGTCCTCGGCCAGCTCGGGGTCCAGCAACAACAGAATCTCGTACTCGGTCACGCGTTCCCTTCTCCTTCCTTCGGTCTGAGTCGGCCCCGCCGGATGATGCTGCGCCCGGGAACGGCGTCGCGCGGCGTGGCAGGAAGCCGCGGAAGGGTAGCAGCGAGGCGGGGTAGGATGATCGCGTGCGGAGGCTCTTCGCCTGGGTGGCAGGGCTGGTCGGCATCGCCGCCCTGGCGCGCCTGCTCGCCTCGCGCCAGGCCGCCCGGAGGGAGGCTCCGTCGCTGCCTCCGGCGCCCGATCCGGCCGACGAGCTGCGCCGCAAGCTCGAGGCCTCTCGGGATGAGCCCTCCGTCGCCTCGAGCCCGTCCGCCGCACGGGCACCCGAGGAATCGCTCGAGGAACGGCGCGCTCGGGTCCATGCGAAGGCGCAGGAGGCGATGGACGCGATGGAGATCCTCCAGGAGCCGCCGACGTGAGCGCGGAGCAGCCGGCGGACGACGTCGGCGCGACGCTCGCACGGCTCGAGGAGCACGTCACCGAGCTGCACGACGAGGTGCGGCGGCTCGGCACCGCCTCCTCGCTCCCCGCCCCTCTCGACGAGCCGGCGCGGCAGCCGGCTCCGGGGAGCTATGCATGGCTCGGCGCCCTCGACGCGCCGGTGCGGCGCCGCCCGCAGGCTCCTCGCCTTCTGCTCGAAGGCGCTCTTCCTCGCGGCGGCCGCGGCGGCCGCTGCGATCGCCGACCTCGA
Organism: uncultured Actinomycetes bacterium; assembly: GCA_963739405.1. Taxonomy (GTDB): domain Bacteria; phylum Actinomycetota; class Thermoleophilia; order Gaiellales; family Gaiellaceae; genus Gaiella. Next base: position 171,007 of record CAVUAH010000018.1, read on the forward strand.
CCCGGTGGCGATCGGCGGCGTGATGGTCGGCGCCTGGGTGCTGGTTGCACTGATCGAGTGGGCGGCATCGCGAGCCGACCGGCGCCCGGAGCTCCCCGTCTACGTGCCCGCGCCGGCGGTTCCGGCCGCGGCGGACCCGTCCTGGTTCAGCCCCCCGGTCGAGCACACGCTGCTCGAGGCGGCAGGGGACGGGGACACGGCGATCACGCGCCTCCCACCCCGCCTCGACGACGCCGAAGCGACGGTCGAGCAGCGCCTCTAGCCCGGCGCTTTTCCGGGACGGGGCGGCGCGTACCCTTCCGCGAGCTTGCTCTTCCCGACCGCCACCTTCGCGATCTTCTTCCTCATCGTCTTGCCGCTCTCGTGGCTGACGATGCCCTGGCCCCACCGCTGGCGGCCCTTCATCATCGCCGCCAGCTACGTCTTCTACGGCTGGTGGGACTGGCGGTTCGTCTTCCTGCTCGCGGGGTGCACGATCTGGAACCAGCTGCTCGCGGTTCGCATCTGGCGAACGCCCGACCGGGCGCGGCGCAAGGCGCTCCTCTTCCTTGCCCTCGCCGGCAACATCGGCGTGCTCGGCTACTTCAAGTACTACGACTTCTTCGTCTCCTCGACGGACAACATGGCGACGATCGTCGGGCTCGACCTCCCGTTCTCGCTGAAGACGATCGTCCTCCCGGTCGGGATCTCGTTCTTCACGTTCATGGCGATCAGCTACGTCGTCGACGCGTACCGCGGCGACTTCCAGCCGACGACGCTCGAGAAGTTCGCCGTCTACCTCTCCTTCTTCCCCCACCTCGTCGCAGGGCCGATCGTGCGGCCCGGCGAGCTGATCCCGCAGATCGACACGCCGCGAAACCCTCGCCGCGTCGACACGAGCCGCGCCTTCTACCTGATCGCGACAGGCCTGTTCAAGAAGGTCGTGATCGCGAACTACCTCGCCTCGTCGATCGTCGACCAGGTGTTCGCCGCGCCGGGGCAGCACTCGTCGCTCGAGATCCTGATCGCGATCTATGCGTATGCGGTTCAGATCTATGCGGACTTCTCCGGCTACACGGACATCGCGATCGGCATCGCCCTCCTACTCGGGTTCTCGTTCCCGCAGAACTTCGACTCGCCCTATGCGGCGGTCTCCGTCCAGGACTTCTGGCGCCGCTGGCACATGACGCTCTCGCGCTGGCTGCGCGACTACGTCTACATCCCGCTCGGCGGCAACCGCCACGGGACGGTGCTCACCTATCGCAACCTCATGCTGACGATGCTGATCGGCGGCCTCTGGCACGGTGCCGCATGGACGTTCGTCGTCTGGGGCGGCCTCCACGGCGTTGCTCTTGCCGGCGAGCGGTGGTGGCACGAGCGGCGGGGCGGGGCTCCCGCCCCGCGCGCGACGGGCTGGCCGCTCTGGCGCGCGAGGATCCTGACGTTCCACTTCGTCTGCTTCGCATGGATCTTCTTCCGCTCGGACTCGTTCTCGTCCGCGTGGGACATGATCGAGGGCCTCGTCACGCAGTGGGGCCGGCCCTCGCCGCTCGTCACGAGCGGAGTGCTGCTCGCGATCGCCGTCGGGATCGGCTCGCAGTACCTCCCAGCGCGCCTTCCGCGCGTCGTGATGGCGCGCTTCTCGCGCCTCCCGGTCGCAGCGCAGGCGACCGTGCTCGCGGCGGCGCTGATGCTGACGAGCGTCCTCGGGCCCGAGGGCGTGGCACCCTTCATCTACTTCCGGTTCTGATGACCGAACGCCGGCCGCCCCCACTGCCCCCGCTACCGCCGCTCCCCGAGGACGAGACCCGCACGCTCGAACAGGTGGCGGCGCCGCCTCGACGCACGCCTGTCGACGAACCGCGCCGCCGTGCAGGGCGGCCGGACGACGACGGCCCTCCCCGGAAGCTCTGGAGCGCAGGCCACGCGCTCGTCGTCTGTGTGCTCGCGCTCGCGATCGGGCTGCTGCTGAATGCACCTGGGATCCACAAGTCGGCCTACAACAAGCCCGCAGGGTGGCAGCGCGACGTGGCGCTCGCCGTCACCGGGCCGCTCGCGGGCGTGAGCCACGCGCTCCTGCTCGACCGTCCGCGCGAAGGCGTGCAGGCACTCGTCGGCCGCTCGGGGATCGACGAGATCCACACGGAGCTGGGCCTCCCGGCGGCGCCTCCTGCGTCGACGCCGGTCACCACGCAGCCCGCCGCGTCCGCCAAGCCCGTGACACCGCCGACACCGACACCGACCAAGCCTGCGAAGCCCCGCAAGCTCGCGTTCTCGCCGAAGAAGAAGCTCCGGATCTGGATCGCCGGCGACTCCCTCGTGATCGAGCCCGGGTGGGCGATCGTGCGTGCCGCGGGCGCGAGCCCTGCGATGGAGGCCGTGGGCACGGTCGACGGGCGTATCTCGACCGGGCTCACGCGCCCGGACGTCTTCAACTGGTTCGACGAGATCCGACGGCAGGTCGCGGAGCTCCACCCGAAAGTCGTCGTCCTCGGGTTCGGCGGCAACGACGACAAGGCCTACATGACCGGGCTGCCGGACGGGACGTCGATCGGTGACTTCGGCAGCTGGGCCTGGCGCAAGGAGTACGGCCGGCGGGTCGGCGGCGTGATGGACACGATCAACCGCGCCGGGGGATTCGCGATCTGGATCGGCCTGCCGCAGACGCGCTCTGCGGACCAGACGCAGCGCTTCGACGTGATCAACGCGGTCGCGCAGAAACAGGCCCGCAAGCGCGCCGGGCGCGCGGCGTACATCGACACGTACACGATGTTCGCCGGCGACGACGGCGGGTACGCGCAGTACCTGCCCGACGGCTCGGGCCGCCTCGAGAAGGTGCGGGCCGACGACGGCGTCCACTTCGAGCGTACCGGGGGCGACATGATCGCCCGCGTCGTCGTGAAGGAGCTCAACCGCCAGTTCGACCTCACGAGCTGGCGCAAGAAGCGGGCCGCCTGACCCCGCCGCGATCGCGCCGGCGACAACTTCGACACCGTTTCGTTGCCGCATCGCGCCCCACCGTCGCCGGGCGTCTGCCTACCGTGCCCTCGAGGCGTGCGCTTGCCTCGCGTCAGGGAATCGAGCACGGGGGAGACGCCTGGCGCCCCTGCATCGGTGCCCGGGGCCGGCCGCCCGCAGCTGGCCGCCGTCTCCGGGCCCGGGCGTGGGCCCGGCGATGCGCAACGATGCGTCGGCTCGGTCGTCCGGTCACGGAGCCGGCGTGAGGCCGTGGCGGCGCATCGTCGCGGCGATCGCGGCGAGATCGGGTGGCCCGCCCGCCGCGGCGGCGACGATCTCGGCGAGCTCGTGGAAGTACGTTGCGCCGAGGACGCCCGGCGTCACGATCGCCAGCGCCGTGGCGTCGGCGTGGTGCGGGTTGTCGAACCGATGCACGACGCCCCGGGGGATGCAGAGCACGTCACCGGGGCGTACCTCGACGGGCGCGCCGTCCACCGTCCACGTGAGGAGGCCCTCGAGCCCGTAGACGGTCTCCTCGTACGCATCGTGACTGTGTGCCGCGGGGAGCCTCGCCCCCGCCGGCACGTCGAACTCGAAGATCGCGACCGAGCCACCGGACTCCTCGCCCTCGAGGAGGAAGCGAATCGCCAGCTCTCCGACCCTGATCTCCTCGCGTGTGTGCGTCGACATCGTCGGCCTCCTCCGTGAGCACGATGGTACAGTCGCTTGACTGTAGATGTCCCACGATGAATTGTCAAGCGACTTTACGACATCGGCGGAGCCGTTCGGGCCTCCCCTGATCGGTGCGTTGCTTCGCACACCCTGGGAAGCGGTGCAACGACACATCCTCGCGCGACTGCACGAGCACGGCTTCGGCGACTTCGACGCCGCCTACCTGCCCGTCTTCACCTATCCCGGCCCGCAGGGGTCGAGGCCGACGGAGCTGGCCGCGCGGCTCGGGATCAGCAAGCAGGCCCTCAACTACCTCCTGGGCGAGCTCGAGCGGCTCGAGTACATCGAGCGCCGGCCGGATCCCGGCGACCTGCGCTCGAAGCGCATCGTCCTCACGCCGCGCGGCACGTCGACGGTTCCCGTGATCCGCGATGCCGTCGCCGAGGTGGAGGCCGAATGGGCCGGGAAGCTCGGCGCGAAGCGCTTCGCGCAGCTCCGGGCCCTGCTTCTCGACCTCAACGGGTCGCTCTGAGCCCCCGTCCGGCCTGGCACGAAGGGTCGGTCGGGACGTGCGTGGAGCGTGCGTAGACTTCGGGTGTGGGCAGCGTCCTCGTCGGCTTCGACGACTCGGCGGCGGCCGGGCGGGCGCTCGACCGCGGCATCGTCGAGGCGCGGGAGCGGAACGGGCGTCTCGTCGTCCTGTCCGTGCTCGAGGTCCCGCTCGATCCCCAGGTCGACCGGTTCTTCGGCACGCTCGACGACATCGCCGACTGGGAAGGACAGGCGCTCGAGCCGCCGCCCGAGCTCGTCGCGCTGCTCGGACGGGCGCGCGAAACGGTCGAGGCCGCAGGCGTGCAGGCCGACTACCGGTGGGCTGCCGGGGAGCCGGGCCGCGCGATCGTCGACGCGGCGCGGGACGCGAAAGCGGCCGTCGTGGTCCTCGGTGAGCACCACCACGGGTTCCTTGCCGGGCTGTTCGGAACGGACGTCGCAGCGGCCGTCGAGCGCGAGCTCGGCAGCGCGGTGATCGTCGCCTGAAGCGGCGCGACCCCCTCGCGGCACCCACTGCGGCGCCCCGCGAGGAGGTCACGATGATCGTCTCTAGGCGGCGACTGGCTCGAGATAGCCGGCCACCATCACCGGCGACCCGATCACGACCACCTTCGGGCCGTCCTGCTCGAACGGCGCTCGAAGGTCGAGACCACGGTCGAGGCGGAGAAGGTGCCGAGGACGCGGAGCACGTCGTCACCGATGTTGCGCAACCCGTGCGGGGCCATCGGAGGGACGAGCCCGACCTGGTTCGTCTCGAGCCGGCCGATGATCAGGAGCTCCTCCGCGCTGTCCACATGTCTCGTGAGCTCGGCGCCCGAGTCGAGCTCGAACGGGACCGTGGCGGTGCTGGCGGGGGTGGCCGCGCCGCAGGAGCGTCCGGGCCGCGATCGGTCACGCGCTCGAGTTCGAGACGTGGCGCTCGCTCGCCCGCAGGCAGGCTCTCTCGCGGACGCAGGCGATCGACGCCATGGCGCGTCTCGTCGCGAGCGTCTAGACCCGGCGCGCCGTGCCGACGATCAGGCGTAGCCGAACGCCGGTGGGAAGACGATCACGACGATCGCCGCCCAGACGGCGTAGACGGTCAGGTACGCCGTCTGCCACCGGTCGAGGCGCTCGACCGGCCCCCGGTGTCTCAGGAAGGCGACGTAGAGCACGGCGGACCAGCCGAGGTTGACCAGGAGGATCACGTTCGCACCGAGGGCCGCCACGCGGTTCGGGCTGAACCCGAGCTCGGAGATGCGGGTGGAGATCGCCCAGAGCGCGACCGCGTCGGCCAGCAGCGCACTGATCACGAGCACGATCTGCATGACGTCGAACACGCCGGGTGCGGACCGGGGATCACGTGCGGAGAGCGAGTAGAGCAGCAGGCCGAGGACGACGACGAGGAGCAGGTTGAACTGGATCAGCAGGTCCCGGTCGACGTCGATCCCGCCCCCTGTCCACAGCAGGGCGCCGAGGAACGTGACGAGGACGGCGGCGAACAGGGGCGTGAACAGGCGCGTCAACACCGGCGCCATGTTCTCCACGACGCTCTGCTTGGCCTCGACGAGCCAGGCGGCGACGAGCACGGCACCGGCCGCTCCGCACGGCAGCAGCCACGACTGGACGAACGCCTCGGGATCGAGCCCGATCGCCTCGAACATCGCCACCGTGAACGCGGTGAGGACGCCGCCGCCCAGGGCGATCAGGACGTAGTAGATGAAGAACTCGCCCGAGAAGCGGATGAAGTCCATGCGACCATCGACCCGGCTCCAGCGGCCGCCGGCGTAGGCGATTCCGACAACGAGCCAGAGCGCGATCGGCAGGTGCAGCGCGACGAGCGCCTCGGTTGAGCCTTCCGGGTCGAACGGATAGACGTTCGCGAAGACGGCGGCCGCCACGAACGCGAGCGCCAGCCAGCCGAGCGTGCGCCGGTCGAGCTGTCGCTTCCACGCGAAGTAGCCGGTCACCAGCGGCAGGACGAAGAGTGCCGCGTTGCGCGCGTAGAACCCGCCGTCGTCGTCCAGCTGCAGTCCGAAGAGCGCCGGCACCTTGACGGCTGCGGCCGCCGCGACCGCGAGCGAGAACGCGACGACTGCGTCCCGGCGCGCCGCCGCCTGGGGCTCGGCGGTGTCCGAGCCGGACACCACGAGCTGCTTCCAGAGGCGGTCGGAGTGCTCGCGCGCGAACTCCCGCGAGAGGGAGTCGAGATCGCCCATGCGCTTCACCGCGACGAGGAACGCCTCGTCGTCTGCGAGCCCCGCTCCGGTGAGCGCCACGACGTGCTCGCGCAGATGATCCTCCAGCTCCGCGACGTCGACCGGATGGATCGCCTGCCGGCGGCGCAGGAAGCTGCGCCATTCGTCGATCTGGCCCTCGAGCGACATCGCGTGATCCACCGTCAGGCTCCTTGCGGCAGCGGCGTCGCCCGCCAGATGCCGCGCAGCGTCGCGTCCACTGCCTGCCACTGCTCGCGCTCCTCGGCAAGCCGAGCCCGGCCCCGGGAGGTGATCCCGTAGTACTTGCGCCGACGCCCGCTGTCGGCAACCTCCCACCGCGCCTCCACGTGGCCGAGCCGCTCGAGCCGGTGCAGCACCGGGTACAGCATCCCGTCCGTCCACGCCATTCGTCCGCCGGACAGCTCGCGAACCCGTTGGAGGATGGCGTAGCCGTAGCTGTCCTCCTCGGCCAGGATCGCGAGCACGATCGGGGTCGAGGAGGCTGCGATCAGGTCCTTGTTGATCTCCATCGCCTCAGCGGTGCCGGCCGGCCGGGAAAGTTCCGGGCCATGGGTGCATAGAGCCACTATACATGGCACTGCTAGGCATGAGGTCTCTCTACGCGGCGGGCGGAGCCCGTAACTCCGGCCGGAGTCCTGCCAGCAGCTCGTACGAGCGGACGCGTGCGCCATGGTCGTGGATCGCGGAGGCGACGATGAGCTCGTCCGCCGCAGTCTCGGCGATCGCCGCTTCGAGCCCCTCGCGGACGGTGTCCGGCGCCCCGACGTAGGAGCGGCCGAGGACGCTCGAGACGTGGGCCTTCTCGGCGGGTGACCAGTGCCCCTCGATGTCGTCGACGGGAGGAGGGAGCTGACCCCGACTTCCGCGGATCACGTTCGTGAAGGCCTGCTGCGCCGACGTGAACAGGCGTCGCGCCGTTGCGTCGTCGTCCGCTGCGACGACGTTCACGGCGACCATCGCGTACGGCTGCTCGAGCTGCTCCGAGGGCTGGAAACGCGCGCGGTACGTCTCGAGCGCCGGAAGCAGCAGATCGGGCGCGAAGTGCGAGGCGAACGCATACGGGAGGCCGAGCGCCGCCGCGAGCTGTGCGCCGTACAGGCTCGAGCCGAGGATCCAGAGCGGCACGTGCGACCCGACGCCGGGGATCGCGAAGACCGTCTGTCCGGGCAGTGGATCGCCGAGCAGCGCCTGGAGCTCGAGGACGTCCTGGGGGAACGAGTCGGCGGTCGGATCCTGGCGCAGGGCGCGCAGGGTGACCTGGTCGGTGCCGGGCGCGCGCCCGAGACCGAGATCGATCCGGCCCGGATGCAGCGCCTCGAGGGTCCCGAACTGCTCGGCGATCACGAGCGGCGCGTGGTTCGGCAGCATGATCCCTCCCGCCCCGACCCGGATCGACTCTGTCGCGGCTGCGAGGTGCGCGATCACCACCGACGTCGCGGCGCTGGCGATGCCGCTCAGGTTGTGGTGCTCTGCGACCCAGTAGCGCGTGAACCCGAGCCGCTCCGCGTGCCGCACGAGGTCGATCGAGTTGCGCAGCGCCTGTGCCGGCGTCGCGCCCTCCACGATCGGCGCGACGTCGAGAACCGAGACGGGCAGCACGCCCCGACGATACCCACGGTCCCGTGGGGCGCCCGCCGGCCCCGACCGCGTCTACCCCGTGTCAGGGAATGCGCGGACGGGGGTGATCCTCGTTCTCCTCGCGCCACCGCTCCTCGTACGCCTCGGCCTCGGCGAACTCGTGCTCGGTGCGCGCGCGGGCCTCGGCGTCCTCGGTCGCCGGAAGCTCGCCGGCCGCGGTGCGGCGACGCACCGACGCGTAGCCGATCACGACGAGCGGGACGGCCACGACCGCGAGGATGAGCCAGGGGATCACCGTGCCCAGCCTACCCCGGCATCCGCCCCTCCGGAGACGGAGCACGGAGGCCGTCAGCGACGCTGGGCACGGCGCCTCATCCAGTACCGGATGAAGTACACGGGCACCGCGACGCCCGCAGCGAGGAACGCGGCGACGCCCCACGCGGTTGCATGCCGACTGCCGTGTCTCGATGCATGCCAGAACACGCCCGTCGAGATCGCCGCCGCGATGGCGACCGCGATCAGGAAGGTGACGGGATCTGACGTGGTCACGGCGGACACGTTACGGCCGGCGGACGCCGGAGACGGGGTCAGCCGAGCTCGTCGACGAGATCCGCGATCGAGTCCACGATCTGCGACGGCCGGTACGGGAAGCGCTCGGCCTCCGCGCGCGAGGTGATCCCGGTCAGGACGAGCACCGTGTGCATGCCCGCCTCGAGGCCCGAGACGATGTCGGTGTCCATCCGGTCGCCGACCATCGCGGACGTCTCGGAGTGCGCGTCGATCGCGTTCAGCGCCTCGCGCATCATCAGCGGGTTCGGCTTGCCGACGAAGTACGGCTCGACGCCGGTCGCGCGGCTGATCAGGGCAGCGACGGAGCCGGTGGCCGGAAGCGGCCCCTCAGGGGTCGGGCCGACCGTGTCCGGGTTCGTCGCGATGAAGCGTGCGCCGGCAGCGATCAAGCGGATCGCGCGCGAGATGTGCTCGAAGCTGTACGTCCGTGTCTCGCCGAGCACGACGTACTCCGGGCTCCGGTCGGTGAGCGTGTAGCCGCTCGCGTGGAGGGCGGTCGTCAACCCGGTCTCGCCCACGACGAACGCCGAGCCCTCCGGGCGCTGGTTCTCGAGAAATCGCGCGGTCGCCAGCGCGGACGTCCAGATCCGTTCCTCCGGGACCTCGAGACCGATCGCCATCAATCGAGCGGCGAGGTCGCGCGGCGTGTACATCGAGTTGTTCGTCAGCACGAGGAACGGTCGCTCGAGCTCGCGCAGCCGCCCGACGAATCGATCGGCCCCGGGCACGACCGTCTGCTCACGGACGAGCACACCATCCATGTCCATCAGCCACGACTCGATCGGGCGCCGCACAGCGCGATCCTAGTTCGGGCCCCCGCGCAAGCGCGGGCTCGGCCGTCGCAGTAGCGTCCGTCGGCAGATTCGCCGAGACGAGCGAAAGTCGAAAGGAGAGCGCGAATGGAGACGATCGGGGACGGCGTGTACCACCTCCCTGGCCTGATCGGAGGGCCGAGCATCCTGCTCGGCGAGACGGTGGTGCTCGTGGACGCCGGCGTGCCGGGGAGCGAGGAGGTGATTCTCGCCGCCGTCGAGGAGCTCGGACGCACCACGACGGACGTCAGCGACATCGTGATCACGCACGCCGACGGCGACCACGTGGGCTCGCTGGCGGCGCTCGTCGGTCGCACCGGTGCGACCGTCTGGGCCGGCGAGCACGAGGCGGACGTGATCGAGGGCGCGGCAGCCGCCCGCGGAGGCGACACGAAGCGAACCGCGGCCGTCGACCGTCGCTTCGTGCCCGGGGAGACACTCCCGCTGCACGGCGGGATCGAGACGGTCGACTCCCACGGGCACACCGCGGGCCACGTGTCCCTCTTCCTGCCCCGCGAGCGAATCCTGATCGCCGGAGATGCGCTGAACAACGTCGAGGGCCTCGGCGGATCCCGGCCGGAGCACACCGCGAACGCGGTGGATGCGCGCGCGGCAGTGTCGACCCTCGCCGCACTGCGGCCCGACACGATCGTCTTCGGGCACGGCCCGTCGCTCGTCGGGGGTGCGGCCGAACCGCTCGAGGAGCTCGACCGCGGTCTCGCCTGAGCCGCGCGCTCGGTGAGAGCCGGGCTCAGGCAGGGAGCGTGAACGAGACGCTCGTGCCTCCGCCCGTGCGCTGCTCGGCCCAGATTCGCCCGCCGTGGGCCTCCACGAGGCCGCGGGCGATGGCGAGGCCGAGCCCGGCGCCCGGGGTGGAGCGTGCCTGATCCCCGCGCCAGAAGCGCTCGAACATCCGCTCTGCGCCGTCCTCGCCGATGCCTTCGCCGGTGTCCTCGACCCTGACGCAGAGCTCGTCGTGCGCCGGCTTCACGACGACGGCCACCGAGCCGTCGGTGGGCGTGTGGCGGAGCGCATTGGTGAGGAGGTTCAGAAGGACGCGCTCGATCTTCTCGGGGGCGAAGCGGGCGGTCGCGTCGGACGGTCCGAGAGCCTCGAGACGCACGCCTCGCGACGCTGCCTCGGCGGCGAGGCCGACCAGGCAGCTCTCCACGACCGGGGTGATCGGCAGCTCTCGCAGCTCGAGCGCAAGCACGCCCGCCTCGATGCGGGCGAGCTCGAAGAGGTCGTCGACGAGCTGTGACAGGACGCGCACCTGCTCCCGGAAGGCAGGGAGGTAGTGCTCGGGCTCGGCGAGCCCGTCCTCGAGCGCCTCGAGCATCGCCTGCATGTTCGCGAGGGGCGTCCGCAGATCGTGGCTCGCCCAGGCGACGAGCTCGCGCCTCGCGTCGAAGATGCGCTCGAGCGCGTCCCCCATCTCGTTGAAGGCACGTGCGAGCGAAGCGACCTCCGCCGGGCCGTCTTCGGGGGCGCGTGCGGCCAGGTCGCCCCCCGCGAGCTCGGCCGCCGCCTCTCCGAGCCGCTCGATCGGCCGTTCGATCGAGCGGGCGAGCACGAGCGCGGCAGCCAGCGCGACGACGGCGGATGCGGCGCTGACGGCGAGGAACTTGACGTCGTCGCCCATGTGGAACATCACCCATCCGGACAAGAGCACGACGACGAGGGGAAGGCAGACCGCGACCAGGGTGAGCCCGACGAGACGCAGGCGCAGGGTGGGAGCTGCACGCAACGCGAACGCGATCACCAGCCCGACGGCGAGCGTCGCGAGCGCGAGGATGAGCGCTGACTGGATCACGGGGTGAGCCGGTAGCCGACGCCCCAGACGGTCTGGAGATGCCGGGGACGTGCGGAGTCGTCCTCCACCTTCTGCCGCAGGCGTCGGATGTGAACGGTCACGGTCCCGCTGTCGAGCGCCGGCTCGTAGCCCCACACGCTTGCCATCAGCTGGTCGCGCGAGAAGACCTTCCGCGGATGCGAGGCGAGGAACCAGAGCAGATCGAACTCCTTCGCCGTCAGAGCGACCTCCTCGCCGGCCCTGCGCACCTGACGGGCGTCCGCGTCGAGCACGACGTCGCCGAAGGCGAGCGTGCTTCGCGGGTCGGGTCGCGCGGAGGCGCGTCGGAGCAATGCGCGGACACGGGCCGCGAGCTCGCGGGGCGAGAACGGCTTGGTGACGTAGTCGTCGGCGCCGAGCTCGAGGCCGACGATCCGGTCGACCTCCTCGCCGCGCGCCGTCAGCAGGATGATGGGAAGCGAGGAGCGCGAGCGGATCGAGCGGCTGAGCGCGAGCCCGTCCAGGCCGGGGAGCATCACGTCGAGCACGACGAGGTCGAGCGCCTCCCGCCGGAGCAGCTCGTCGGCTCGGTGCCCGTCCTCGGCGACGAGCGCGCGATGGCCGTCCCGCTCGAGGTAGCGAACGACGACATCGCGCACGATCGGATCGTCATCGACGACGAGGATGGTCGCCACGTTGCTCATTGTGCGTCCGTGGGCCACTTCGCGTGGTGCTCCCGGGCCCAGTCCTCTCTGACGGTGCCGACCGTGATCCCCCTGAGGGCATGACGCGTGGTCGGGTGGATGATCGCCAGGTAGAGGTGGCCGGCGACGAGCGCCACCGAGAGGTATGCGACCACGTCGTGGAGGACGATCGTGCCGTCCAGGCGGAAGCGCGTGTCGCGCTCGCCGAGCCACAGCAGCACTCCGGAGACCGCGAGGAGCAGTGCGAAGGCCGCGGTCAGCGCCGCGTTGAGCTTCTGCCCTGCGTTGAACCTCCCCTGCGGGGTGCGCCGACCGAGCAGCCAGCGGCGATCGTCGGCGTCGAAGACGTCGAGCTCGTGCGCCGTTGCGCGCAAGCCCCGTCGATCGCCGACGACGAGCACCGCCAGCAGGGCGAGGGCCCATGCGAGCGCGGTCAGGAGGTGGACGTCCTTGACGAGCGGCCGTCGACCGACTTCTGCCGCGAGCGAGGGGAGATAGAGCACGAGGCCCGACGCCAGCAGCACGAAGAACGCCGAGGCGTGCACCCAGTGCACGGCACGCTCCGTGCGCGAGAACCGTCGAACGAAGCGGGCGCGCGTCATGCGGCGTTGGAGCGGCCGACCCACGCGTCGCGGTCGTAGCCCCGCTGTTCCCAGTAGCCGACGAGCGGCTCCCGGGTCACGACGATCCGATCGACCCACTTGACGCTCTTGTAGCCGTACATGCTCGGCATCACGAGCCGCAACGGCGCCCCGTGCGGCCGCGGCAGAGGGCCATCGTCCATGCCCCACGCGAGCATCGCGTCCGGGAGCAATGCCTGGTTCAGCGTGAGCGAGTCGACGTAGGGTCGCTCGGCCGATTCGAACGAGAGCGCTCCGGCCGACGGGAGCGGGGTCGCGAGAGCGAGGACGTCCCGGATCCGCACCCCTGTCCACCGAACGTCCTCCACCGTCCAGCCCGTGACGCAGTGGAAGTCGCTCACCTGCTCGGCGATCGGGAGGGCCTGCAGCTCGGTCAGGGACAGCGAGGTCGGCCGGCCGACCAGCCCTTCCACGCGCAGCCGATAGGTCGCGGGATCGATTCGCGGCATGGAGGCAGCGACCGTGTAGATGCGCCAGCCGCTCGTCGGCTGCGGCAGGACCTGGTCGATGCCGCTCGGGAGAAGGCCCGAAGCCGTCTCCCACGCGGTACGGCCCCACAGCAACGACGACAGCCCTGCGAGGCTCACTCCGAGGAAGGCGGCACGACCGAGATGTCGCTCGTCGCTCACGCCCGGAATCATCCCGGCCGCGGCGCGCGCCGTTCATGAACAGACTCTGAACGTTCGCGAACCCACGGTGAATCCGTCCCATCTGCGCGCCCCTCGCGGGTAGACCTTGCGAGGCACGGATCCCCGAGCACGGAGGTCGATCATGTCGAAGCTCGCCACTCTGGCGATCGCGTCGCTCGTCGCTCTCGCGGCCTTTGCCGGCGCCGCGTTCCCGGCGAACCACGAAAGCGAGCCCGAAGCTGGTCAGGACGATCATGGACAAGAACCTCGGTGAGGTCCTGACGACCTCGAACAAGCAGGCCATCTACACCTGGAAGAGCGAGCCGAAAGGGACGATTCGCTGCACCGGAAGCTGTGCGAAGGCCTGGCCGCCCGTGGTCGTCAAGAAGGGCGTCATGGTGCCGATGCACTACGCCGGCATCAAGGGCGACTTCGGAACGATCCGCCGCCCCGACGGCTCACGGCAGCTCACCCTCGACCGCCGGGCGCTCTACACCTACGCACACGAGAAGCCGGGCCAGGTGCTGTGCAACAACGTCGACAACTGGTTCGCCGTGAAGACCTGAGGGTCGCACTGAGCTCACGTGGCATCACGCCACGGCGGGCGCGCCGCCGGCCTCGAGTCCGGGGTGCCGGCCTGATTGTCTATCGAGTCGACCTGCAGGACGTCGGGAAGGAGTGCGGCATGGCTGTCGTCATCGATCGGAGCGGGGCATCTGGAGGCTTGGATCGCCCGCCGCTGCGGGTGGACCGCTCGGGCGCGAGATGAGCATCGACGCGGTACCCGAGGCGGTCCGCACGACCGATCGATGGGACTTCTCCCATCTGCGCGCGCTGTACGTCAACTGCACCCTGAAGCCCTCGCCCGAGCGGTCCAACACGCAAGGGCTGATCGACCTTTCGAAGGCGATCCTGGACGCGAACGGCGTCGCCGTCGACGAGGTCCGCGCGGTTGATCACGAGCTCGCGCCGGGCGTTTGGCCGGACATGCGCGAGCACGGCGCCGAGCGCGACGACTGGCCTGCCCTGTACGAGCGCGTTCAGGCGGCCGACATCCTCGTGCTCTGCTCCCCGATCTGGCTCGGTGAGAAGTCGTCGGTCTGCACGCGTGTGATCGAGCGCCTGTACGGGAACTCCTCGCTCCTCAACGACGACGGCCAGTACGCCTACTACGGCAAGGTCGGTGGCTGTCTGATCACCGGCAACGAAGACGGCATCAAGCACTGCTCGATGAACATCCTCTACTCGCTGCAGCACCTCGGCTACACGATCCCCCCGCAGGCAGACGCCGGCTGGATCGGCGAAGCGGGTCCCGGCCCGTCCTACCTCGACCCCGACTCCGGTGGCCCACAGAACGACTTCACCAACCGCAACACGACGTTCATGACCTGGAATCTGATGCATCTCGCGCGCCTCCTGCGCGAGGCGGGAGGCATCCCCGCCCACGGCAACCAGCGCTCGCTCTGGGATGCAGGGTGCCGCTTCGACCTTCCCAACCCGGAGCACCGCTGAGAGCCGAGCGCGCCCGAGCGTTCAGGCGAGACGCCGGACGTCTCGCTCCAGCTCGTGCTCGAGCTCGAGCAGCTCACGGCGCAACGGCATCTTCGAGGCGCGACCGGTGTGCAGTGTGTCGAGAGCGCAGGCGAGGAAGCAGGCGGCGCCCAACGACGTGTTCCAGTTGGCAGCGGCGAGGTCGATGATCGAGCCGGTCGAGGGCACGACGAAGCCTGCGACGGCGGAGATGCCGAAGAAGACGCAGCCGAGCAGGTTGACGGCCGGCTGCCACCATCCTGCAGCCGCCCGCGCGGGCAGCCAGCCGTGCCATCCGGAGCGCGGAGAGGCGCGGTAGGCGATCGCGCCCGAGACGAGGAAGCAGATCGAGCCGCGCCAGTCGGGTCGCCAGACGAGCCTGTCGTAATCGGCGCTCGTCAGGGCGACATGCATCGCCTGGTACGTCGTGACGTTGAAGAACAGGGTCCCCGCGGACTGGACGACCGCTGACCACCACGCTGCGCGCCCGCCGACCTCGCCCGACCGCCATCCGGCCCAGGCCAGCCACGTCTGCAGCGCCCCACCCGCCGTGAAGAGGATCGAGCCGACGAAGAACGTGACAGCGTCGGCCGAGTCGCCGACCAGTTGCACGAACCCGGGGAACGGGCCGACCAGGAAGCAGGTCGATCCGAGCGCGAAGCACAGGGCCATCCAGCGCCGACCCGTCACGAGCACGTGCTCCGACGCCTCATCGCTGTGTCAGACGACCGACGAGCGCCGGGAAGCGTGCGGCCTCGGCTCAGCCCACCGAGTCGCGGAAGACGACGGCCTCTCCGGCGATCGCCGACGACTCCTCGATCGGCACGATCGGGGTCGCCGAGAAACGCAGCCACGGCGCCCAGGGCGCGGTGGTGCGGGCGAGCGCTGCCGCACTCTCGGACTCGACCAGAGCAACGCCGCCGCGACCGTCCGCGAAGCCGTAGAAGCCCTGGAACTCCGTCCCGGCGGGAGGCTGCCACTTCGAGAAGACCTCGAGCGACCGGCGAATGCCGTCCTCGCTGGTGTCGGTGAACTCCCAGGTGACGTGAAAGAGCATGGCCGCATCCTTTCCCGAGGTTGGCGCACGACGTGCGCCGCCAAAGCCTACGCCTGAGCCGCGGAGGGTGCCGAACGCGACGCGGTCGCCTGGGCCTGGGCTACAGCGCGGCGTAATCCACTTCGAGGAACTCGCTCACCTCGGACAGCCAGCGATCCTGCACGAACCGGACGTGGTCCGGGTGCTCGTTGTAGCTCGCGTAGGCTGCGCCGTCTGCGAACTCCATCGAGATCCCGAACCTGTAGCCGTTCTTCGGGCTGACCTCGGACAGCAGCTCGAACCTCTCGACCCCGGGAATCGATTCGAGCCGCCCGGCCGCGTCGAGGAAGTCGCGCTCGTCCTCCGATCCTTCCGGATGGACGAGCGTGAAGGTGACCGTGTGCCGGATGCGCTCGCCGTCCATGCGCAAACCCTACGCCAGGCTCGCGTCGATCAGCGGCACGACGCGTTCACGGAACAGCTCCAGCTGGGCCGCTCGTCGGCGAGCGGCCACAGGAAGATCCGTTGCGCGCCGGCCTGCTCGTACGCCAGGAGCTTCATCGCGCACTCCTCGGCTGGGCCGATCGGGAGCAGCTCGCGCAGCCGCTCCACCGGGCGATCGAGCAAGGGCGCGAGTACGTCCGCGAGCATCGCGTCTGCACGTCCCCTGTCCTCGGTGACGTAGCACCACATCGTTGCGATGCCGTTCGGGAATCGCGCCACGTCGCGCCCGCGAGCGACCAGCTCCGCCTGGACGTCCGACCAGGCCCGGGCGAACAGCTCCGGGGTCGTGTTGTAGCCGGAGGCCAGCCAGCCGTCGGCAAGGCGCGCAACGCGCCTCAGCCCGGCAGGCGATCCCCAGCTTCCGATCCAGATCGGTGGGCCGGGTCGCTGAGCGGGCGGCGGGTCGAGCGTGAAGCCCGCGGTGGAGTAGAACGCGCCCTCGAACGCGACGTCATCGGCTCGCCAGTACGCGCGCAGGGCCTGCACCGCCTCGTCCAGGCGCTTCCAGCGCTCCTCGAAGCTCACGCCGACGAGCTCGTAATCGCGAGCCGACGAGCCGGGACCGAGCCCGACCAGCAGCCGGCCGCCCGACAGCAGATCGATCGCAGCGAGGATCTTCGCCGTCGCCGCCGGTCCACGGAGGACGGGCACGGCGACGGTCGTCGCGAGCGTCATCCGGCCGCTGTGGGCGAGCACGGCGGCCAGCGCCGTCGGCCCGTCGAGCCACGGGCGCGAGAACACGAGATGGTCGTTCGCGCAGATGTGGGTGTACCCGAGGTCGTCCGCGGCGTTCGTGACCGCGATGAGGTCGTCCAGCGAGCGCTGCTCGCCCGTGAACGAGATCAGCGGAAGGTGGACACCGAATTCCAGGTGGGCCATGCGTCACGAGGGTATTCGACGGCGGGCCCAGCAACGAGTCTCGCCCGGCGTGCCACTTGCGCTCGGCAGCAGGTCTGGAAGTCTTGCCCGGTGGACGATCGCGACGCTCTCGCGTGGGCCGAAGAGCAGGTCGCCGCGGCGCGCGACGATCCGAGGGCGCGTCTTGCGCTGCTCACACGGACGTACCACGGTCCGACGGGCCGCGCACCCCGACACGTGCCCTTCCGGCGGGCGGCGCTGTCGTTCATGCGCTGGCAGGCCCAGCGCGGCCTCCTCGATCCGCTCGACGCAAGGCCGGCGGGCAGCGCCTGGTGGCGGGCGATGAACGAGCGTCTCCTACGGGACGGATGCGAGTCGCTCGCGCTGGTCGGCGGGTTCCGCGGAGATCCGTCGTCGCAGGCCGTCCGGCTGTGGCTCGAGTTCATCGCTGCGCCGACGCCGCCGTGTTGGTATCGGGCTCACAACGCCAGCATCGTGGGCGGGTACCTCGAGCACGAAGCACTCGCCGAGGCCGAGCGCGCTCCGGAGCGCTTCTTCATCAACGTCGCGCTCGTGCGCGTCCTCTACGCGCACGCCCTCGTTGCTGCCCCGGGCGTGGCGCTGGGGCGACTCTCTCTCGCCGGCCGCGTGCTCGGCGACCCCCGACTCGGCCTGGCGGGCGCGTTCCTCTCTCTCCGCCGCGTGATCCCGAACCACTATCCACTCGTGCGCGACGTCGAGTGGTATGTCGCCGACGAGCAGCGCCTCGGCCGCGTGCTCGACTACGCAGTGATCGCGCCCCGACTCCAGCGTCTCTACGAGTGGTCTGCGGAGGAGCTCGGCGAACCGCGGCTGCTCGAGCTGATACGGGACGGCAGCCCGATCTACGCGTGGCCCTACGAGGACCGGCACGTCTGGCGCTCCGCGCACATGCCGTTCGCGGCTGCGGCCGTCGAGCGCGTCACCCGGGCTCGGTAACGCGGTCGCGCCGCCCGAACCCGGGCAGCTGCTCTCCCAGCTCGAGGATCGCAAGCCTCTCCGCGAGACGACAGTACGCGCGCTCGGGGTACGACAGGCGTGCGAGCAGCGAGCCCGCCGCACTCGTCTCGACGATCTCGGGCCGCCCGACGACGAAGGTGCGCCCCCGACGGATCACCTGGCCGCCCTCATGGCGAAGGTTCCGGAGCCAATCGGACTCCTCGCCGTACAGGAGCGCGATCACGAGTGTCCGGCCTCGCCGGAAAGCGAAGAGCGGCGTGCGGTACTCGCGGCCCGAACGCCTCGATGCCCAGCTCGTCGACGAAGGCCCGTCGCGCCTCTGCATAGACGGCGAGCGCCTCTGCCTGTCTCCCGGACCGGTAGAGGGCGAGCATCAGCTGCGCACGTGCGCGCTCCCGATATGGATGCTCAGCCGCCATCGCCTCGAGCTCGGCGATCAGCTCGCCGTGGCGGCCGAGCGCGAGCTCGGCCTCGATCCGGTCCTCGAGCGCAGCCAGCCGCAGCTCCGCGAGTCGCCCGGCCTCCAGCTGGGCCTAGTCCAGATAGGGGAAGTCCGCCAGTGCGCGGCCCCGCCAGAGCGCAAGGGCGTTCTCGAGGAGGACCTGTGCGTCGTTCGGCCGATCGTCGGTCGACACCACCACCCGACCGCCGCTCACTGGTCACCCGACCGCCGCTCACTGGTCACCCGGTCGCTGTGAGCGGGAGTTGCTCGGCGGCGGGCGCAGCTGGCAGGGAATCAGCGGCCCCGGCAACGAGTACGTCCAAGCGCTCGCGATCTCGCCGGATGACCCCGACCTCGTGTACGCCGGCAACCTCGGCTCGAACGCACGTGGCCTGTACAGGAGCACGGACGGTGGGCAAACCTGGCAGCGCCTCACCGAGACCCTGCGCGACCCGGACGTCTCTGCCGTCGCGCTCGATCCCACAAGCCCTGCCTCGATCTACATCGGGAAGGCCGGAGAGGGCGTCTTCAGGAGCACCGACGGAGGCGCCGGCTGGCAGCCCGCAAGCACGGGGCTGCCACGAATCACGCTGAAGGGAACAACCGCCGCTGGAAAGGTCATGTCGTGGACGGGAACAGTGGGGATCACCGCGCTCGCGGTCGATCCGGCCAGACCCGCGACGCTCTACACGGCCACGTCGGGAAGCGGGATCTTCAGGAGCACCGACGCCGGCCGTACCTGGCGGCCGTTCAACGCTGGCCTCGACGTCTTCGACGTCGCGTCACTCGCCATCGACGCCACCGGCCGAACGCTCTACGCCGGCACCGTGAGAGGCGGTGTCGTCGCCCTGCACGTCGGCACGGGGTAGTCCCACCGTGGCCCGGTGGAACACTGTCGCCGGCACATGGATCTCGCGACGGACATCCGCTGGCTCGTCCTCCTCGAGGGGCCGAGCGACAGGGCGGCGCTCGAGACGCTCGCCCGGCGCGGCGGCCTCGACCTCGAGCGCGCGCGCGTCGAGCTCGTCTCGATCGGCGGCGCACATGCGATCGGCAGGGTGTTGCGCCGGCTCACGCCGGACATACGCTTGGCCGGCCTCTGCGACGAGGGGGAGGTCGGCGCGTTCGGGCGCGCCCTGGCGCGGGCCGGCATGGGGCCGGCCGGCACACCGTCGGAACTCGAGCAGCTGGGCTTCTACGTGTGCCGGCCCGATCTCGAGGGTGAGTTGATCCGGTCCCTCGGCGCGGAAGGCGTCGAGGCCGTTCTCGAGCGGAGCGGGAAGCTCTCGTCGTTCCGCACGTTCCAGAAACAGCCGCAGTGGTATGGCCGCCCGGTGGAGGATCAGCTTCGGCGCTTCTTCGGAAGTAGCGCCGGAAAGATCAGGCACGCACCGCTCCTCGTCGAGGCGGTCGACCTCGAGCGCGTTCCGCCACCTCTCGCCGCGCTCCTCGCGCACGTCACGGCGCACGCCTAGCACGGTCGACGCGGCACCCGACACCCAGGTCGTCGGTGCCGGCGGCGGTCTCGAAGCTCACGACGACCCGCTTCGCCGAGCTCATCTCCGGCGGGACACGGCCAATCGCTGAGGGTCAACTGCACGGGACGGCGTCTGCCGTCGCCCTCCCCCGACCGCGGCCGTGCCTTCCGTATGCCGCTGTACGTGCCCGCGGGCCGTCGCGCCGTCGGTACTTCAGGCGAAAGGACGCTCGCGCATGCGACGATCTATTCGACGCGTTCCCTGGCAGGTTAGTAGGAATTCGGCGAGTGTGTCGTTGACGCGTTCGGGAGCTTGGATGTCGGGCCGGTGGGCGGCTCCGGGAGGATTTCGAATCGGACATCGGGGACAAGGTCAGCGATGACCTTGACAGCCGAGATGGGCCACGTGATGTCGGAGTCGCCGTGGATGAAGAGGGTTGGGCAGGTCACCTTCGGAAGCAAGCTGGGAGCGAGTTCCCAGTCGAGCTCTTGCCTCTGAGTGATGAGTGCCTCCGGCGATGCGTCGAGCGCGATTTCCACGAGTTCGTCGATCAGGGCGGCGGAATCCGGCTCGGTGAAGCATGCTTGCATGAAGAACCGGGCGAAGCCGGGCCAGTCACTGCGCCAGGCGTCGTCGCTGAACCAGTTGCGTCCTCCGTTCGATTCGGGTGACGCCCAGCTCAGATCTTCGTCGGCCGGTACTGGGACGTTGAGATGAGGGGCGATCGCGGCCAGCCGGTCGATCCGGCCCGAGTGCTCGACTTGGGCGATGACG
This sequence comes from uncultured Actinomycetes bacterium, assembly GCA_963739405.1. GTDB lineage: Bacteria > Actinomycetota > Thermoleophilia > Gaiellales > Gaiellaceae > Gaiella. Next base: position 191,734 of record CAVUAH010000018.1, read on the forward strand.
GCCGCGTTCACGCCCATCGATGCAGTGACGATTCCGGCGCAGTCGGACCCCGAGTTCGTCGAACACAGCGATCCCATCGGCTGCGTGAGCTTGGAATGTGTAGCCGTTGGAGGGGCGGTCGCTCGCTCCGCTGCCGCGCGCGTCGTAGGTGATGACCGTGCACTGCCGGGCGAGCAACTCGACCTGGTGACCCACGACGCGCGCATCGACGAGGTTCCAGGTGGGGAAGAACACGACGACTCGGTCGCCTGCTCCGTAGCGGTACCAGGCGATCCTGCAGCCGTCCTCACCCTCGACGAACCCCCGGTCGCGAGGAACCGGCCTCGGAATCAACACTCTCGACGGCTCATCACCGTCTTCGCTCGACGAGCCACGAGCAGCGCATGGGTGGAGTATGCGACCTACCTCCCCTGAGTGCATGTCGCTCCGCGTGGCAAGGCCCAGGCGACATTCTCGAGCGCTGGCCCAGGCCAAGGGTTTATTGCCACCGACGCCGCTCGGCCCGACTCTTGACAACGCTTGTTCGCGGTATCACGATCTCACGCTTGGGAGACGCGGGCGATGTCATTGTCATACGCGAGGCGACGGTTGCTGATGCGCCTGCTATCTCGGCGATAGGGACGGTTGCGTTTCCCGCGATCCACGACGAGATCGTGGGCAGGGAGTTCTCGGCCGCAGTCGTGGAGCAGACCTATTCGGTAACGGCGTTGACGGACTGCATCTCGCGCTGCGAACGCGCCGATAACGCGGTCTTCCTCGTTGCAGAGCGAGACGGCGAGGTGGTTGGTTACCTTCACTACGATTGCGAAGGGTCTGAGCCCGAGTTACATCGGATCTACGTCGACCCCAGCCAAAAGCGCGGTGGGATCGGGAGCGCGCTGATGCGCGACTTTCATGCTTGGCTCGACCCTGGGAGCACGTACATTCTCCTCGTCGCAGAGGCCAACCGAGATGCCCAGGCCTTCTACACGCAACACGGCCTCGTCACCGAACGCCGCGTCAACGGGAATGAGCACTACAGCGACGCCATGAGCATCGACTTGGATGAAGCCCCGCCAGAAACGTCCGGCGTCCTGATGCGCTTCACAAAGCAACGCTGAGCACCCGGCCTCGCCGCTCGCATCCCCGCCGCGCAGAAGACACTCCCGATACGGGCGCACGCCGCTGTCCTCGCGCCAGGGACATTCCCCAACGCCGGCACACGTCAGCCGGTTAACGCACGGAAGGTCAGTGAGCAGGGCTGGGTGCCTCCGTTTTCACCAGCGGTAGGCTGGCGGTGCAGCAGGTGCAATCGATCCGGGATCAGCTCGACTCCGTCGTCGCAACGGGTGTTCCGGGCGCCGTCGCGGTAGCCGTCGGCCCGGACGGGCGGGTCGAGGCAGCGTCCGGGTTCGCGGCCTACGAACGGGCGAGGTCCTCACGGTCGATGATCGCTTCCGCATCGGGAGCGTGACGAAGATCTTCGTCTCTGCGCTGGTCATTCAGCTGGTTGCGGAGGGCCTGCTCGACCTCGACGGTGATGCCGCGCCCTTCGCTCAAGGGATCACGATCCGCCAGCTCCTGAACCACACGAGCGGTCTCAAGGACTGGGTTGGCGACATCGTCGAGTTCTTCGAGCCCTACCGTCGGGACCCCGGCCATCGCTTCGGGCTCACGCCGCACGAACAGCTCCAGCTGGTGCTGGAGAAGCCGCGTGAGTTCGCGCCCGGCGAGGGGTGGGCCTATCACGGCAGCAACTACCTCGTGCTGAGGCTCGTCCTCGAGGAGACGACCGGGATGACCCTGCGCGACGCGCTGAGGGAACGCGTCCTCGAGCCGCTGAGCCTTCAACGGACCGATCTTGTCGAAGGTCCTCTCCGGGGGGTCTGCGCGCGGGGATATCTCCCGGCAGAGAACCCCCTATTGCCTGGAAAGTCGGAACCAGTGGACGTCACGGAAATCGACGTCCCCTTCCACGAGGCCGGAGGCGGCGTTGTCTCGACCCCCGCAGAGATCGCCAGGATGCTTCGCGCCCTGCTTCGCGGCGAGTTCCTCCCCGACCGCCTTCGAACCGAGATGCTTCGCGCGGTCGAGTCCGACTGGCAGGAGACCGACCGCTACGGGCTCGGTATCGGCCAGATCACGGCACTGATGGGCAGGCAACGATCCGCGTGCGGGCGGCCTGGGGGCACCTCGGCTTCTCGATCGGGTACACGACGATTGCGCTGTCGAGCGAGGACGGCGAACGGCAAGTCGTGATTTGCGCAAACGGCGTCGACCTCGACACCGACGCGTTTTGGGACGCGGCCGGCCAGCTAGCGTGGCGCCTGTACTGCACGTGACGTTCGGCCACCTGGTCACCGCGACTGACGCGTGTCGTTCCCGAACACTGGCCCAAGCGAGGGGGTGTTCCTTGGTCACGACTTCGATGCGGAGACCGGGAAGAGCCGAGAAGCGGGCGTGCCGCACGCGCGCTGGGGGCGAGCGCCATTTCCCTACGCGCGTGCTTGCCCGGGGCAATGTCTGCATGCGATGTCGATGACGCGTTCAAGTTCTTTGCGTGTCGCTCCGGAGGCGGCTTTGACGGCCATGCCCCAGGCGACCGTCCAGGGGGACCGCGCGGCAGAGGAACCGCTCTGGCGAAATCCAGGTGCCTACCCGCTCGCTACTTGGGAGCCCCAAACGTGTGACGCGTACGGACTCGAGCACGCGCTGCGAGAGCCGTCGCGTTGCGGAGCGGTACGAGCGCGGGGGCTAGCCCCCGGCAACGGGACGACGGACGCGCAGGACGGAGGCGGAGTCGTCGTCGGCGACCCATAAGTCGCCTGCCACGGCGATCGCGCCGGCGCGGCCACTCGTCGGCAGCGGCAGATCGAGCTCGAGTGCCCCGGCAGTCGCCTCGTACGCACGGAGTCGCCGATGCCCAGCTACCCAGACGGACGTGTCGGCCGCCAACGCGGGGCCGCGTCCGTCCCGAACGTGTCCGGATGGAACCGCGAGCTCTGTGACGGCGTTGGGGTCGATACGGACGAGCGGCTTGTCGCCGGCCCGTCCGACCCAGAGGGCGCCGGCTGCCGTCGCCAGCGTTCGGGCGCCTATGACGGCCACCTGCCGTACGACGGACAGCGTTCGCTCGTCCAGTCGGTCACCTGCGTCCCGCGCGCGGTGACGACCCAGACCCCATCGGGGGCAACCGCGAGGCCGCCGGGCCACAGCTCGCCGTACGCGAAGCGCCTCGATGCCGCGATGGGCCCGTCCGCGGATCGATGGCCGCCACACTCGAGTCGAGCTGGCTCTCGACCCAGACGCGGCCGTGCCCGACGGCGAGTCCGGTCGCGTCGCCGACTTCGATGCTCGCCGTCACGCGATTTGTGTGCGGGTCGATCCTCAGCAGGCGGTCGCCGAGGACGTCGATGGCCCAGAGCGCGCCGAACCCGGCTGCGAGCCCGATCACGGCTCCGGCCGGTCGAATCCGCCCCACGATCCGGTTCCTCGCCCGTTCGATGCGGACGACCCATGGACTCCGGTGGAGACCCGACGGACCCGCAGCCGCTTCGATGCTCGACGGAACCCCGCCGACCGGGATCGCGGCTGCGACATCCAGGCGGCGGTGCGTCGTGGGCGGATCCGACGACGCGGTCGCCGCCGCGCCCATCAGGGTCACGGCGGCGACTGTGCACGCAAGCATGCGATATCCCCGCAACGCCGATCAGGCCTCGATCCCGTCCGGGCCGGTCGAGAGTGCGGGTGGTCGGGTGAGGCCGCCGTCGACGACGTCGTGGGGAAGCGTCGGGCCTGCTCCGAGCGCCGCGCCCACGCGGCGGACTTCCTTCACCGCGATTTCCGCTCTGTCGTCATCGGCCTAGAAGCGCTCACAGGCGTAGTAGCCGATGAACGGGATGAAGTAGTACGAGTCCCTGCCCACTGCGGGCACGGCTGGCCGTGGTAGAGGTCGGCGCGGATGGCGTGGGCGGTCCCGAGGAAGCTCCCGTCGAGGTCGAAGATCATGTCTTGGAGCGACTCCTGTCCATCGGGATCCGCCGGCACGGCCGGCCGGGGATGACCCGGGTTGAGGCAGACGATCCTCGGGTTGACGGGGTCGCGGAAGCAGGTCCAGCCCGCCTGGGTGAGCTGCTCAGGGTTGATTCCCTGGGCAGTCGCCGCCGCGGCCGCCATCAACGAGACTGCCAGTGCTGCATCGCAATTGCGACTCTGCGCATTGCCCTGCTCCTTTCGCTGCGTGGAATACGACAGCGTCCACGCTCCTCGGCGCGCCGAACGGCGGCCAAATTCGCGCCAAGCGCAGCCTTAAGATCAGTTCTTGTGGACGCTCCTCGGCTCGGGTTCCTCCTGCTCGGGCCGCTCGAGGCCCGGCGCGACGGCACCCGCATCGAGCTCGGGCCCCGGAAGCAGCGCGCCGTCCTCGCGCTTCTCCTCCTCAACGCCAACCAGGTCGTCTCGGCCGAGGGGCTGATCGACGACCTCTGGGGCGAGGCGCCGCCGACACGGCCAGGTCGGCGCTCCAGGTGTACGTCGCCGGGATCCGCAAGGCGTTCGGGAACGACGGGGCGCCGCTCAAGACCTCGCGCCCGGGTACGTCTGGAGCTCGCGCCGGCGCGGTGGACGTCGCGCGGTTCGGCCGCTGCGCGCGGAGGCCCGAACCTCGGTCGATGCTGACGGGCGGGCGGGGCTCCTCCACGAAGCGCTCGGGCTGTGGCGAGACGGCCGCTCGCGGACATCCTTCGGAGCCGTTCTCGCCGAGGCGGCGGGCCGCCTCGAGGAGCTCCGGCTCGCCGCGCTCGAGGAGCGGATCGACGCCGACCTTGCGCTCGGCCGCCACGCGACGCTGGTGATCGAGCTCGACGCGCTCGTCGCCGCCACCTTCCGCGAGCGACTGCGCGCCCAGCTGATGCTCGCGCTCTACCGCTCGGGCCGCCAGGCGGATGCGCTGGAGGCTTACCGCGCGGCGCGCCAGGCGTCGATCCAAGGGCTCGGGCTCGAACCTGGACCTGAGCTCCGGGCGCTGGAAGCGGGCTGGTTCTTTGAACAGGACAAAACCCTTGCGCCACCTTCGGCTCCACCTGACGAGCCGACCGGACAGCAGCCGCCGCTACGGCGGCGATGGCCCTGGGCGCTTGCAGCGCCCATCG
>CAVUAH010000019.1:0-72401 GCA_963739405.1 uncultured Actinomycetes bacterium
GGAGAGCGCCTCGTCGGGATCCTCACCGCCCGCGATGTCCTCCGAGCGGTCGCGGGCGACGTGAGCCCGTCCGAGGCGTCGGTCAGCCAGTGGATGACCTCGAGCCCCGTGACGGTCGCGCCGTCGACCACCCTCGAGCCCGCGGCCGCACTGATGGTCGAGTACGGCATCCACCATCTCCCCGTCGTGGAGGACGGGCGGCCGGTCGGGATGGTCGGCCTCCGAGATCTGACGCGCTCGCGACGGATACCCGGGAGGCTCACGATCGGCCTCGGCTTCTGAGAAAGGAGACCAGCATGAGCACGTCGGTCATTCGGGTGGGGGACGTCATGACGCCGGACCCCGTCTCCGTCACCCCTGACACGCCGCTCAAGGACGTGGCGGTGGTGCTCTCCGGCCACGGGATCTCGGGCTTGCCCGTCTGCGACAGCGACGGAGCGGTCGTCGGCGTCTTGAGCGAGGCCGACCTGCTCGTCAAGCAGGATCGTCCGCCGAAGCAGTCGAGCGGGCTGTTCGCGTGGCTCGTCGACACCGCCGATGCGCCCGATCTCGCCAAGCTCCGTGCGCACACGGCAGGCGACGCCATGACCTCCCCGGCGATCACGATCGACGCCGACCGGCCCGTCGCGGAGGCCGCGCGCGCGATGGTCTCGCGCGGTGTCAACCGCCTGCCGGTGCTGGACAACGGGTCCTTCGTCGGGATCGTGTCGCGTGCAGACCTGGTGCGCCTCTTCACGAGGAGCGACGAGGAGATCAGGCGGGAGATCCTCGAGGACGTGGCCCGCCGCATGCTGTGGATCGCGACCGACACACTCGAGATCGAGGTCGAGCGCGGCGAGGTCGTGCTGACGGGCGAGGTCGACACCGAGTCGGACGCGACGCTCCTCGAGCGGCACGTCGCGCTCGTCCCCGGCGTCGTCGGCGTCCGGTCGGAGCTGACGTGGGCGATCGACCGTGAAGGGCATCCGGCAGCCCGCTAACCTGACGTCGTCCTGCCGTGACGGCGAGCAGATGGGGAGGGCCCGATGACCCGCACACGCACGTTCGGAGCTGCGCTCGTCGCGGGGATCGCGATCCTCGCCGCGGGGTGCGGGGGCGACGACTCGGAGACCTCGGCCTCGACCCAGTGGGCGGACGGCGTCTGCAGCGCGATCACGACATGGCAGAGCGACATCACCTCGGCGGCGACCTCGCTCAAGGACAACCCGTCGCGCGACGGTGTCGAGCAGGCCGCGAACGACGCGAAGTCGTCGACCCAGACTCTCGTCGACACGGTGCAGGGGCTCGGGGCGCCCGACACCGAGTCCGGCGACCAGGCACGCACGACGATCGACACCCTCACGACCGAGCTCCAGAGCGACGTCGACACCATCTCCTCGGCGGTGTCCGACGCCTCGGGCGTCCAGGGCCTCCTGGACGCGGTGTCGACGGTCACCGCGACCGTCTCCAAGATGTCGAGCCAGCTCTCGTCCTCCCTCGACGAGCTTTCCTCCGTCACCCAGGTCGATGACGAGCTGCGTCAGTCGTTCGAGGACGCGAGCTCGTGTGACGGGCTGATCCCGGGCGGCTCGTAGGGCTCACGCGCCCGTCGGCAGCGCCTGCGGCGACAACGTACGGCGGAGCGCCTTCGCGAGCTCGACCCCGGCGGCCGGGACGAGGGCCAGGCCGAGGCAGATCGCGAGCGCGACAGGGTCGAGAGGCACCGTCCCGAACGGCTCGTTGAGGGTCGGGACGTACACGAGGGCGGTCACGATCGCGGACGAGGCGAGGACGGCAACGACCAGGCTCGCGTTCCACGGCTCGCGCCAGGCGTGCCGGTGCTCAGAGCGGCACGTGAAGACGAAGGCGAGCTCTGCCAGCGCCACGGTCGCGAAGGCGGCGGTTTGCCCCGACCCGGCCGTGACCTCCGGAGCGACGAGGAACGCCGTCAGCCCCACGAGCCCGACGAGCGTGCCGGCGACGCCGAGACCGAGCATCACTCCTCCCGGGAGGAACGTGCCGCGCGCTCGAGGTGGCCTGAGCATGCCCCCGGGTGCAGCCGGGTCGCGCGCGAGCGCGAGGGCGGGGAGGCCGTCGGTGAGCACGTTGACGACGAGCACCTGGACGACGGCGATCGGCGCACCGAGGCCGGCGAGGACGGCGATCACGAAGAGGAGCACCTCGCCGAGGTTCGCCGACAGCAGGAAGGCGACGACCTTACGGACGTTGTCGCCGATCCGGCGCCCCTCGCGGATCGCGGCGACGATCGTCGGGAAGGCGTCGTCGACGAGGACGATGTCGGCCGCCTCCCGCGCCGCCTCGGTGCCTCCGCGACCCATCGCGACGCCGACCTCCGCGCGCCGGAGCGCAGGGGCGTCGTTGACGCCGTCTCCCGTGACGAGAACCACGTCACCGTCGTCCTGGGCGTGCTCGACGATCGCCAGCTTGTCGGCGGGCGTCACGCGAGCGAAGACGTTCGCCGGCGCCAGCCCGACCTCGTGGGCGACGGCGGCTGCGGTCGCGACGTGATCACCCGTCAGCATCGCCACGCGGATCCCGGCACGGCTCGCCGCCCGGACCGACTCTGCGGCGCCGTCGCGAACGGGATCGTGGAGCGAGATCAGGCCGACGGGGACGAGGTCGCGCTCCAGATCGGCGTCCAGCGGGGAATCGGGTGCGAGAAGCCGCTCGGCTACGGCGAGCACGCGCAGGCCCTCGCCGGCCCACGCCTCCGCAGTCCGGCCGAGAGCGCAGGCCTCGTCGGCTGCATCCGCGGCAGAAAGGCCGAGCACGACCTCCGGAGCACCCTTGACGCACAGCCGCCGCCCGCCCGCCTCGTCGTAGACGATCGCCATGCGACGCCGTTCGGAGGAGAACGGGAGCTCCGCGACGGCCGTCCGGTCGTCGAGCAGGCGCCGTCGCGCAAGCCCCTGGTCGAGCGCTGCGAGGAGGATCGCACCCTCGATCGGGTCGCCGGCGACATCGAGCGTGCCGCTGCCGAGGTCGACGAGATCCGCGTCCGACGCGAGCACGGCGGTCTCGAGCACGTCCACGGGGGCGAGCCCGGCGGCCGGGCGCACCGCCGCGACGCGCATCCGGTTCTCCGTCAGCGTGCCGGTCTTGTCGACGTACGCGACGGTGATCTCGCCGATCGTCTCGATCGCGTGGAGCCGACGGACGATCGCGCCGCGCCTGGCCATCTCGCCCGCACCGAGGGCGAGCGCGATCGTGACGGTGGCGAGCAGGCCTTCCGGGACGGCGGCGACGGCGACCGCGACCCCGGTCAGGAAGGCCTCGTGCAGTGATGTCCCCTGGACGAGCATCGCCGCGGCGAGGGCGAAGGTGAGCGCGATGCCCCCCACGGCGAGCAGCCGTGCGAGGCGGGCGAGCATCGCCTGCAACGGGGTCGGTGGCGGCGCCGCGGCATCCGCCAGTCGCGCGACGGCGCCGAGCTCGGTCGCCGCGCCGGTGGCAGTGACGACGACTCGGGCCCGACCGCGCGTCACCCCCGTGCCCGCGTACACCATCGAGCGACGGTCGGCGAGAGGCGTCGCGTCCGGCTCGGGCGCGACGTCTTTCGACACCGGCAGCGACTCCCCGGTGAGCGCGGCCTCGTCTACCTCGACCCCGTGGGTGTTCACGATGCGGCCGTCGGCCGGGACCGCGTCGCCCTCGCGCAGCACCACGATGTCGCCGGGGACGAGGTCGTCGGCAGGAATCGACGCCTCCCGACCGCCGCGGACGACCGTCGCCTGTCGAGGAAAGCCCTCCCGCAGCGAATGGATCGCGAGCTCGGCCGCCGACTCCTGGAAGAAGCCGAGCATGCCGTTGAGCACGACGATCGCGCCGATCGCGACTGCCTCGAGCGTGTCGCCGATCGCCGCCGAGACGGCTGCTGCGGCGAGGAGCACGGCGACCAGCGGGTCCGCGACCTGCCGCACGGCGATCGACAGGCGGGACGGCGCCGCCGTCTCCCGGAGCCGGTTCGGGCCGACGGTCGCAAGCCGCGCTCTCGCGTCGGTCTCGTCGAGGCCGTGATCGGCGTCGCTCGACAGCGCGGCGAGGACCTCCGAGGGCGTCTGCGAGTGCGGGTGCGCACAGGCCGGCAGACCGGCCGTGTCGCTGCCGTGCAGCGTCCGACCCCGTGTCGCGTCCATCCCCACGATCGTCGCTCGTGGCGCGGGCTCGGGCATCGGCGACCTCGACGGCTCTGCTGCGGGAAACCCGCAGGCCCGCGGGGGCACGGGCCCGATGCCGCACCTGCGGCGGCGTGCCAGACTCGAGGCACATGGCAGGTCGGGTCATCGTCGGGGTCGATGCGTCGGCGAACGGGCGGCAGGCGCTCCGCTTCGCGCTTGCGGAAGCCGCCCTGCGCGGGGCGCCCCTCGACGCGGTCCACGCGTGGAGCATTCCTCCGCTGACGGCGTCCGGAATCGGGATGATCCCCGCCTTCGACCTCGTACGGGAGGAACTTGCCGACGCCGCCAGGCGCACGCTCGACGACGAGCTCGAGGAAGCCGGCGCGGGCGCCGTCGACGTCGAGATCGTCCGGCACGTCGTCCCGGGTGACGCCGCCGGCGCGCTCGTCGAGCGGGCATCGGAGGAAGACCTCCTCGTCGTTGGCTCGCGCGGGCACCGAAGCCTTGCGGGAGCGCTCCTCGGATCCGTCTCCCGCGCCTGCCTCCACCACGCGCAGTGCCCGGTGGCCGTGGTGCACGACGCCGGGCCGACCGAGCGCACGCGGATCGTCGTCGGCGTCGACGGGTCGGCGGGTTCGGCGGCGGCGCTGCGGTGGGTCTGGTCGGAAGCCCGCCTGCGCGGGGTCGCGGTGCTCGCCGTCAGCACCTACGAGGAGCCGTGGGGGCTCGTCCCCGCGGTGATCGCGAGCCCCGAGGCGGTGGACGAGCTGCGCGGGGCGTTTGCCGCACAGGCGGAGCGGGTGCTCGAGCAGGCGTTCGACGAGGCGCCCGCAGACGTCGGCGTGACGACCGAGACGATCCAGGGACCGGCCGGCCCCTCCCTCGTCACCGTCGGCGAGGGCTCGGCGCTGCTCGTGGTCGGGTCACGAGGCCGCGGGGGCTTCAGGAGCCTGCTGCTCGGCTCCGTCGGGGAGTACTGCGCCTCCCGCTCGCGCGGCGTCGTGGTCGTCGTCCGCTAGATGAATCATCCGCCAAGGCTCGAGCCTGCCCTGGCGCGAACGGGGTACGACTCGTGGTGCGACACCGGCGACTCCTGCCTCGTCACGGCTCAGCGTACGACGAACGGGGGCGGTGTGTAGCGCTCGGCGCAGCCCGTGTCGAGCCCTGCGGCGCTTCCCTGCTCGACGAACTCCGCTGCGAGGGTCGGCAGGCAGCCCAGCTGCAGGCTCCCGTGGCCGCCGTCCGGGAGGACGATCGTGCGGCTGTTCGGCAGCTCCCGAGCGGCGTTGCGCACGTTCGCGGGCGGGTCCTGCGGGTCTGTCCCACCGACGAGGAACAGCACCGGCACGTCGGCGCGGACACGTGTGCCCGACCACGTCGGCTGCGGCGCCTTCGGCCAGACGGAGCAGACGACGGAGGTGAGCCCGGCGTCGAGGGCGGTGCGCTCGGCCAGGTAGGTGCCGCGGCTCGCCGCGCGCGTGCGCGCGGGGCTCCAGCGGGCCCACGGCTCGTTGCACACGGTCGACCAGAACGCGAGCTGGCGCGTCGGGACTCCGCCGCTGCCGAGCGCGTCCATCATGAGGCGGAGCGGGATCCAGTTCCCCGTCCGGGCCTCGTGGGCCACCCACGGGATGCGCGCCGCCCCTTCCGGCGTGCGCGAGAGCATCTGGATCGTGCCCGCGACCTCGGCCGCGCCGATCGTGGCGCCGTCTGCGCGCACCGGCTTCCGCCGCAGCGCGGCCATCACCTCGAACACCTCGCGGCGGGCCCGGGGGAACGCCCTCGCGCACCGCGGCGCGGCTGCGCACCGCGCGAGGATCGAGCGGAGCGCGCGCTGGCCGTTCGGTGCCCAGAGCTCGAAGATGGGGACGTCCAGCAGCGTCGCGCCGTCGAGAATGGCCGTGCGCACGAGCTCCGGGTGCTGGGCGAGCAGGTACTGGGCGGCGGTCGCCCCGTACGAGAGGCCGTAGACGTTCACCTGCTCGTAGCCGAGCGCGCGAACGACGTCGGCGAGGTCGTCCATCGCGGGCGCGCTGGTGTACTGCGCCGCGTCTGCGGCGAATCGGGCCAGGCATGCCTTCACGTACCCGCGGATCGCCGCCGGGCTCGTGCCGGGCGGCCTTCCGGGGCGCGGGGCAGTCGAGCCGGTGCGACCCGCCGGTTCCGCGCTGGTCGACCAGGAGGATGTCCCGGCTCTGATTCGCTGCCGAGAAGAGCTGCAGCACGCCTGAAGCGCCGGCGACCGCCGAGCCGCCCGGCCCGCCGGCCAGGTAGACGATGGGATCGGGGCGCGAGCCTCCGTCGCGTGCGGGGATCACAGCGAGCCGGAGCGCGATCGTCCTCCCGCCCGGGAGGGAGCGGTTCTCCGGCACGCGGAGCGTGCCGCAGCGGGCGGACACGGTTCCTCCCAGCGTGCACGGGCTGAGCGCGACCTCCGTGGGGCGCGCCGTGCCGAGCGGCACGAGCGCGAGCCCCACGGCGAGGACGAGCCCGAGCGCGTACCCGGCCCGGGCTCGTCGTGGCCGCGTGCGGCTCATCGCTGCGGGTTCCGCGCGAGCAGCCGAGCGATGTCGAGCGTCGAGAGCACCCCGACCGGCTGCCCGGACACGCGGTCGACCACCAGCAGGTGAGCCGTTGCATGCTCCGTCATCATCTGCGCCGCACGTTGCAGCGTCTCGTCGGGCCGGATCGCGAGGGCGGCGCTCGCGGCCGACGCACCTGCACACTGCTCTCCCAGATCGCGAACGCCCGCCGCCGCGACGAGGTCGAGGTCGGAGATGACGCCCCACACCGAGGCGTCGTCGGCATCCGTCACGACGATGCAGTGCACACCCTGCTCCGCCATCAGCTCCGCGACGGCGGAGAGCGGCGCGTCCGCAGAACAGGACAGGACTCCCTCGTGCATCGCGTCGCGCACGGTGAACGCCTCGAGCACGACCGCACCGCTGGTGACCCCCGTGACGTGCATCGCAACCTCCTCGCGTCGCTGGCTGCCTCGAGCGTCGCGGAGCCCGCTCCGGCGCGCATCAGCGCGGCACCGGATCGTTGCGCGGAGAACTACCAATCGGTCTCTGCGCCGGCGCCCCGATGCCGTGGCCGGCCCTTGCGCGCATCGTGGCGTCATGGCAGGCCGCCCGCCGCTACGGGAGAATGCCCCCATGACCGACGTCGTCGACGTGATCCTCCGCGACGGGGGCACCCTGCGGCTCCGCCCGCCGGTACGTGAGGACGCGGACGCGATCCTCGACTTCTTCCGCGCGCTGTCGGGTCAGAGCCTGTACATGCGCTTCCACGGGTTCCCCTCGCTCGGGCCGCAGGTCGTGGAGCAGGTCCTCGAGTCCGACTGGGCCGAGCGCGGCGCGCTCCTCGGGTCCTTCGTCGAGGACGGCACCGAGCGGGTGGTCGCGCTCGCGAACTACACGCGCCTGCGCGACCCGTCGGTCGCGGAGGCGGCGTTCGCCGTCGCGGACACCTACCAGCGCCGCGGCGTCGGGACGCGCCTCGTCGAGCAGCTGGCCGAGCGGGCGGCCCGGCACGGGATCGAGCGGTTCGTCGCGCTGGTCCTCCCCGACAACCGCCGGATGCTGGGAGTCTTCGAGGCGCTCGGGTTCGAGCTGACGCGCGAGCTGGAAGGCGGCGAGGTCGAGGTCACCTTCCCGATCCAGCGCACCGAGCGATTCGAGGAGCTGCTCGCCGAGCGTGACCACGTCGCCGTGACCGCGTCGCTCCGTCCGTTCTTCGAGCCGCGCAGCGTGGCCGTGGTCGGCGCGTCGCGGCGACGCGGGACGATCGGCGGCGAGCTCTTCCGGAACGTCATCGAGGGCGACTTCGCGGGGGCCGCGTACCCCGTCAACCGCGACGGGACGTCGGTCGCCGGTGTTCGCGGCTACCGCTCGATCGACGAGATCCCCGACCCGGTCGACGTCGCCGTCGTGTGCGTGCCCGCGGCCGGCGTGATCGAGGCGGCCGAGCAGGCGCTCGCGCACGGCGTGCGGGCGCTCGTCGTCATCTCGGCCGGCTTCGCCGAGATGGGGAGCGACGGTATCGACCGGCAGGAGCGGCTGCTCGCGCTCGTCCGCGCGCACGGCGCCCGGCTGATCGGGCCGAACTGCCTCGGGATCTCGGTCGCGGGACGGAGCCTCAATGCGACATTCGCCTCGCGCTCGCCGCCGCCCGGGAACATCGGCTTCTCGTCGCAGAGTGGTGCGCTCGGCCTCGCGCTCCTCGAGGCGGCGGTCACGCGCGGGCTGGGTCTCTCCGCGTTCGTGTCGATCGGGAACAAGGCCGACGTCTCCACGAACGACCTGCTCGAGTGGTGGGAGGACGACGCCGCGACCGAGGCGATCCTGCTCTACGTCGAGTCCTTCGGGAATCCGAGGCGGTTCGGCGGCATCGCCCGCCGGGTCGCGCGACGCAAGCCGATCCTCGCCCTGAAGAGCGGCCGCTCGCAGAGCGGCCAGCGGGCCGCGAGCTCGCACACGGCGGCGCTCGCCGGCTCGGACGCCGCCGCCGACGCGCTCTTCCGGCAGGCGGGCGTCATCCGCGCGGAGACGCTCGAGGAGCTCGTCGACGTCGCCTCGCTGTTCTCGGCCGGCGGCCGGCTCGACGGCCGCTCCGTCGGGATCGTCACGAACGCCGGCGGTCTCGGGATCCTCTGCGCGGACGCCTGCGAGGCCGCCGGGCTCGAGCTCCCGCCGCTCGGAGACGAGACCGTCACGGCGCTGCGCGCGGTGCTGCCGGCCGAGGCGAGCGTCGCGAACCCCGTGGACATGCTCGGCGGCGCCACCGCCGACGCCTACGCGGCCGTGGTGCCACAGGTGCTCGCCGACCCGCACGTCTCGGCGTGCATCGTTCTCTTCGTCCCCGCCGTCAGCGCAACCGCGGAGGAGGTCGCACGGGCGGTCGTCGACGCGACCGAGCGGGCGGCGTCCGACAAGCCGGTCCTCGCCGTGGTCATGAGCTCCGACGGGATCGCCCGCCGCGCTGCGCGGCGCCCGGCGGCGTCGCATCCTTCGCCTATCCCGAATCGGCCGCCCGTGCGCTCGGCCGCGTCGCCGATCGCGCCACGTGGCTGCGCCGCCCCCAGGGGACGGTTCCCTCGCTCGACGCGATCGACCGCGCCCGTGCGGAGGCGGTGGTCGAGGCGGCCCTCGTGGGGACGACGGACACGTGGCTCGACCCCGCCGCGACCCGGGAGCTGCTCGAGGCCTACGGCGTGCCCGTCGTGCCCGAGCGGGTGGCGTCGTCGGTCGACGACGCGGTTGCCGCTGCGCGCGGGCTCGGCTTCCCGGCGGTCGTGAAGACCGCGGCGCCCGGAGCCCACAAGACGGAGTCAGGAGGGATCGCGCTCGACCTCGCGGACGAGGGCGCCGTCGCCGCGGCGGCGGCGCGGATCGGCGTGCCCGTGATCGTCCAGCCGATGCTGAGCGGCGGCGCGGAGCTCCTCGCCGGTGTCGTCCAGGATCCCGTCTTCGGCCCGCTCGTCGCCTTCGGCCCAGGTGGGGTCTACGCGGAGCTGATCGGTGAGGCCGCGTTCCGGATCGCCCCGCTCACCGATCTCGACGCCGAAGAGCTCGTCGACGGCGGCAAGGCGGGCCGTCTCGTCGCCGGGTTCCGGGGCGCGCCGGCAGCGGACCGACCCGCGCTCGTCGACCTCGTGCTCCGCCTCGCGCGGCTCGGCGAGGACCTGCCCGCCGTGGCGGAGCTCGACCTGAACCCCGTGCTGGCCCTCCCTGACCGATGCGTCGCCGTCGACGCGCGCATCCGCGTCCGCCTGCCCGACACGGTCGCGCGCACCAAGAGCTGGTAGCGCCCTCCGTAGTTCTCCACAGGTCGCGAGCGGGGTTTCGCGGCAGCACTCCGGTGACGAATCCCCGATGGCCGCGACGCGGTCGACGAGCAGGCTGCGGTCATCGAATCAATGGTCTGATCGGGAGGAGGAGCGATGAACACACGGAGGATTCTCGAATGGGGCGGGCTCGCAGCGAGCGTCGTCCTGATCGTCTTCGGCGCCGCAGCCCTCTACATGGGCTTCGACGGCCGCAGCACCGTGCAGGACAGCCTCAAGCAGGAGCAGATCTTCTTCGGCGACGCAACCGATCCCGCGGTCGCGAAGTACGCGGATCAGTGGGCCGGTCAGCAGGTGACGAACGGTGACCAGGCGCGCGCGTTCGCGAATATCATGCGCATGCACACGCTCGAGGCGAGCGGAGGCATGACCTACGCGCAGATGGGCCGGTACCAGTCGGCAGCGAACCCGAGCAGCCCGAAGGGCACGAACGACGAGACGGCAGCCGCGAAGGACTCGAGCGGTCAGCCGGTCGCGAACGCCGCTCGCAACCTCTGGGTGACCGAGACCGCGCTGACCACGGCGCTCAACACGAGCTACATGGCCGCACAGCTCTCGGTCTTCGGGATCGTGGTCGGGATCGCGCTGCTCCTGACCGGCATCGGGATGATGATCCTGGCACTCGCAGTGCTCGGCGGGCGGTTCCGCGAGGAGGCCGTCGTGCAGCCAGGGGTCACGACGAAGGTGGCCGTCGGCCACTGATCGCTCCGACCTCCCGGAGTGAGCAAGAGAGGGCGGCCTCCGGGCCGCCCTCTCCGTGGTCCGCGACCGACGGCGGGCTCAGCTCTCGACGAGGCCGTTCTCGAGCGCGTAGCGGACGAGCTCCGCGCGGCTCGAGAGGCGGAGCTTCTGCATGATGTGCGCCCGGTGCGTCTCGGCCGTGCGGACCGAGATGTAGAGCATCTTCGCGATCTCCTGGTTCGTGTGCCCGAGCGCGAGCAGGCGCAGCACCTCGCGCTCGCGCTCCGAGAGCGGGTCGGCGTCTGCGCGCTTGCGCTCCTCGGCGTCGGCTGCGACGAGCCGCGCGCCGAGCGCCGGGTGGACGTACCGCTCACCGGCGGCGACGGCGCGGATCGCGCCGACGACCTCGGTGTCGGCCGCCTCCTTGAGCACGTACCCCGCTGCGCCGGCCGCGAACGCCTCGCGCACGTAGTGCGGGTCGTCCTGCATCGAGAGGACGAGCACCTTGACGTCCGGCGCCGCCTGCAGCACCGCCGGCATTCCCTCGATCCCCGACTTGCCGGGCATGACGACGTCCATCACGATCACGTCCGGCTTGGCCGAGATCGTCTCGAACACCGCCCGCTCGGCAGACTCCGCCTCTCCCACCACCTCGAGGTCGGGCTCGGCGTCGAGCACGCGCCGCAGGCCGGAGCGGAGGATCGCGTGGTCGTCGACCAGGACGATGCGGATGCTCACGCGTCGTCCGGCGGTTGCTTCGGAAGGGGGACCTCGGCGACGAGCGTCGTCCCCGCGCCGGGCGACGACTCCACTGTGAGACGCCCGCCGACGAGAGCGACCCGCTCGCGCATGCCGACGAACCCGAGCGCTCCACGACGGACGGCATCCGGCTCGAAGCCGTGCCCGTCGTCCTCGACGACGACCACTGCGGAGCTCTCCTTGCGCACGAGGGTGATGCTGACACGGCGGGCGTGCGCGTGCTTCACCACGTTGGTCAGCGCCTCCTGCACGATCCGGTAGAACGCCGTCTCCGCATCCGCCGGCAGGCGCCGGTCGCCGAGCCGCGCCTCGATGTCGACGAGGAGGTCGGATCGCTCGGAGAGGTTCCCGGCGAGACGCTCGAGCGCAGGGACGAGCCCGAAGTCGTCGAGCGCGCTTGGCCTGAGCTCGACCGCGAGGCGGCGCACGTCCTGGAGCGTGGAGGCGACGAGGTCGCGGAGCCCGGCCGTCGCCTCGCGTGCCTCGTCGGTCGCGACGACGTCGTCCAGGTGCTTGAGCCCGAGCAGGATCGACGTGAGCGCCTGGCCCGTCTCGTCGTGCAGCTCGCGGGCCAGCCGAGCGCGCTCGAGCTCCTGCGCGTCGACCACCCTGCGCAGGGCGTCGCGGCTCACCCGCTCCGAGAGGTCGACCGCGATCGCCGCGCGCGTCGCGAGCGACTCGGCGAGGCGGACGTCGGCCTCGTCGAAGCGGGGGTCGGGCCCGAGCTTGTCGTGCACCGCGACGACGCCGATCGGTGCTCCTCGCACGGTCAGGGGGAGGTAGAGGGCGGAGGTGACTCCGAGGTCGCGCGCGAGCCGCTGGTCGACCTCGGGGTCGTCCATGACGGCGTCGACCCGCTCGGCGTGGCCGCGCTCGAGCACGCGGCCGATCTTGGAGGTCTTCGGGTCGAGCTCCAGGCCGAGCAGGTCGTCGCGACCCGCCGCCGCGACGACGGCGAGCGACCCCGTGCCGTCGGGCAGCGCGATCAGGACGATTCGCGCCTCGACCAGCTCTTGCATCCGCCGGGCGACGAGGTCGAGCAGCGGTGTCAGCTCGACCTCGGACGCGAGCGCTGCTCCGATCTCGCCGAGACCCTCGAGCTGGCGGAGCCACCGCGTCGAGGACTCGTACAGCCGCGCGTTCTCGATCGCGACGGCGGCCTGTGCTGCGAGCAGCCGCGTCAGCTCCTCGTCCTCGGCGGTGAAGTCGGCGCCACCCGCCTTCTCGGTCAGGTAGAGATTTCCGTAGGCGACGCCGCGGAGCACGATCGGGACTCCGAGGAACGTCCGCATCGGCGGGTGGTTGCGGGGAAAGCCCGCCGAGCGGGGGTCCTCCGCGATGTCGTGCAGCCGGAGCGGCCGCGCGTCGCGGATCAGGGCGCCGAGGAGGCCCCTTCCGCGCGGCAGGTCGCCGATCGCCTCGTGGGTCTCGTGATCGACTCCCGTGGTGACGAACCGCTCGAGCGCCTGCCCCGACGTGTCGATCACGCCGAGCGCGGCGTAGCGCGCGTCGGTCAGCTCCGCGGCGACCTCGGCCAGCCGCTGGAGCAGCGCGTCGAGCGACAGCTCGGACGTCAGCGCGATGCCGGCCTCGACGAGTCGGCGGAGCCGGTCCGGCTGCGGCGTCGTCACGGCGGCTCGGTCACCCGCGGTCTCCATGCGCTGTTTCTACCAGCGCCGGCGTGCGGCGCCCCGCGCGCGTCGCGCCTCAGGACCCGGCCGGAGCCGGTTCGACCCGCGCGCGAAGTACCCGAGGGCGGCCCGCGTCTTCGTCTCCGGTCACCCGGGTGATGCGAGGGGCTGGAGGTTGACACGGGGCGGCGGATCGCAGAGACTCGCCGACGTGTGTTGCGCGCTTCTTCTCGCCGGTGGCCTCGGGCCGCGGATCGCACTGTTCTTCTGGTGGATCTTCGGCGACAAGCCCGACGCGGCGATCGACGAGCTGGGTCTGGGGCCTGCTCGGGTTCCTGATCCTGCCCTGGACGACCCTCATGTACATCATCGCGTGGTCGCCGGTGATCGGCGTTTCGGGATTCTGGGACTGGCTGCTCGTCGGCCTGGGCTTCGCGCTCGACATCGCGACATACGCGGCAAAGCCGGCGCAGAAGATGCGCGGCGGCTACAGCTACTGAGCGCGGTTCACCGGCTCGCGGCGAGCAACGCCGTTGCAAGCAGCGTCGCAGGCACCGAGAGCAGGGCGAGGCGGCGCACTGCGATTGGTGGCGATGCATCGCCCGACAGGTCTCGTGCGAGGAGCGTCGCGACCGACCCGTGCGGCGTTGTCAGGGCGCCGATTCCGAGGCCGATGGTCGCGGCGTAGGCCGTCGGGCTCGCCGCGACGAGGCTCGCTGCGACAGCGCTCGCCGGGAGGTTGTTCACGAGGGCAGACGCTGCGCCTGCACCGACGGCGACGAGCAGCAGCGCTAGCGGCCTGTGCGCGGTCAGCATCCCGAACCGGAGCCCGAGCGCCTGGACCGTCACGAGCAGCCCGCCGACCTGGGCGACGATCTTCCACGGGATCGAGGGCGCCACATGTTGACCGGGCGCGAGGAGGGCGACCCCGACGACCGCGGCGAACGGCCACCACGGGGCGATGCCGGCGAGCGGAGCGAGCCACGCCGCGAGCGCGGCGGTCGCGAGCGTGAGCGCCGCGTGGCGCTCGTCCCGCGAGAGCCCTCTGTCGCGTCCGGCAGGGGCCACGCAGCGGGCCGCGAGCGAGCGGCGTTCGAGCATCCCGACCGCCGCCGCGCAGAGCACCGCGGCGGCCACCCCGGGGAGCAGCATGTGCCCGATGAACGCCGCCGGGCCGATGCCGAGCTCGCCCATCACCACGAGGTTCGTGGGGTTTCCCTGGGGCACCGCCACCGACCCCGCGTTCGCGACCGCGACTGCCCCGAGGTAGAGCGGTCCGAACGGCGCGCGGTAGCGACGTGCGAGGACGAGCAGCATCGGCACGACGAGCACGACGGCTCCGTCGAGTGAGACGATCGCGGTGAGGAGCGCGCTCGTCGCGCAGGTGCCGGCGTAGAGGACCGCCACCCGACCCGCCGCAAGCGCCGCGAGCGCGCTCGCCGCACGGTCGGCGAGTCCCGACCGCTCCACGAGCCGCGCCAGGGTCAGGGCGGCAGCGAGGAAGGTCGCGAGCGGCGCGACGGTGTCGAGCGCCGTTCCAGGATGTGCGCCGAGCAGGATCTCGAGGACGGCGAGAGACGCGATCGCACAGGCGACGCGGGCGCTCGTCGGGCGAGTCGCCAGCATGACGACCGCCAGCCCTGCCAGAATCCCATGAAAGATAAGCAACGTTACAAGATAAGACTACTTACTCTTTGCCGCACGCTCCCCGCACCGATGCCGCCGGCGCCCTTCTCGGCGTCGCCCCGCTCGTATCCCGCTGGATGGAGCGCCTCCTCGCAGCGCACGAGCCTCCTCTGACGATCCCGCAGCTCCTCGTGCTCCGGGCCGTGGGTCACGAACAGGTCTCGGTGTCGGAGTTGGCACGCCGCGCCGGTGTCTCCGGCCCCGCCGTCTCGCAGCTCCTCTCCGGCCTGGTCACCGCCGGGCTCGTCGAGCGGCGGCCGGACGCCGACGATCGGCGCCGACACACACTCGTGTTGACTCCGACCGGCTCGAGCGCGTCGCGGGCGGCCGAGGCCCTCCTACGCGGACGCCTCGGAGCGCTCCTCGGCGACCTGCCGACGGCCCGAGGCCGACGCCCTCACCCGACTGCTCGGCAGGGTCGAGGCGATTCTCGGCGGAGCGCCCCCGCCGCCGCTCCCGCCGCGGCCGCCCGGCGCGCCCCCGCGTGGTGCACGCGGCCCGCGTTAGGGTGGCGCCGTGCGTCGCACTGCCTCCCCGACCACGCCTCGCGCATCGGAATCACCCGGGTGATCCAGTGCCTGCCGCGAGCCGTCGCAGGACTCGGCGTGAGACCGTGTGTGTGTGCCAAGTCGCGAGTATCGGCTCACGGTCGAGGGCGAGCTCTCCGACCGAATGCGACCGGCATTCGAGGGGATGACGCTCACGCGCGAGCAGGGCAACACCGTGCTGACGGGCACGGTTCGCGACCAGTCGGAGCTGCAGGGGCTCCTGCAACGGGTGTCCGACCTGGGCCTCACCCTTCTGAGCGCGGTCGCGGTGGGCGAAGAGCCGCACCTCTGAGGGGCGCCTACTCCTTCGCGCGCGGGACCGGACGATGAGCGGCGACGCACGGCACACGGTCCCGAACGAGCGCCTCTCGGAGCACGCCGAGGCCCTGCTCTCGCGACCGGTCGCACTCGCCGACCTTGCAGTGGGCTTCGCCGAGAGCTCCGCGTCCACGGTCGAGGTGCTCGTCGAGGGCAGCGAGTTCTATCCACCGATGCTGCGCGACATCGCCTCGGCCTCGTCCTCGGTGCACATCAACCAGTTCGGCTTCCGCCCGGGCGAGGTGGGGGACCGGTTCGCGGACACGCTCGCTGCCAAGGCGCAGGAGGGCGTTCCCGTCCGGCTCGTCGTCGACCGTCAGGGCTCCGACCCGGAGGGAGGCACGCGCGCCTTCTTCGAGCGCCTGGTCGCCGCAGGCGTCGAGGTCTGCGTGGTGCGGGCGACGAAGCCGCGTGCCGCCGCCGGGCCGCTCGGCTCCGCCGGCGCGACGCGGTGGAACCTCCGCGGGCTCGGGCACATCGACCATCGCAAGGTCGTGGTCGTCGACGGCCGGATCGGCTGGGTCGGCGGTGCGGGGATCGAGGACCATTTCGCCGACGGCCGCTTCCACGACCTCTTCCTCCGTGTCGAGGGCCCCGTCGTCGCGCAGCTCCAGCTCGTCTTCCTCGGCGGATTCCGCTGGCTCGGCGGGACGGTCGAGCGGGCGAGCGTCGACGGGCTCTTCCCCGCGCTCGAGGGCGGGCCGAGCGCGGTCCCGGCGACGGTGCTGCACAACGCACCCGGCCGCTTCCGGCCGATCACGGACGCGATCGGCCGCGTGCTCGACGGGGCAAGGGAGACGCTCGACGTCGTCAACCCGTACGTCACGGACCGCGGCATGATCCGGCGGATCGAGCGGGCGGCCCGCCGTGGCGCCCGGGTGCGGCTCTTCGTGCCCGCGAACGCGAACAACTGGGCCTGCGCGGCAGCGCAGCAGCACCACCACGGCTCGCTGCTCGACGCGGGTGTCTCGATCCTCGAGTACCCGACCATGCTCCACGCGAAGGCGTTCGTGCGTGACGGCGAGGAGGTGCTCGCCGGGACCTGCAACCTCGAGGCGTGGAGCCTCAAGCGGTTCTTCGAGATCGACCTCCTCGTCCGCTCCCCGGCGGTCGCATCCCAGTTCGAGGAGCGGTTCGGCACGCCGGCCGCGGCGGTCTCGTCGCCGGGCACGAGGCTCACCGGGACGAAGGACCGGGCCCGTGCCGCGGCGTTCGCCCTCGTCTCGCCGCTCCTCTGACGCGGGCGACCATGGGCAGCGACGACGCGCCGCCGACTCCCCCCGATGCGAAGAGCGTCGAGACGACCTACGGTCGCACGTCGGCGTTCCGTCCGGCGCGGCGCGAGCCGCTCCTCGTCCGCACGTTCCCGGTCGCCGGCGAGGTGCCGGCCTACCGAGGGTCTGCCGCCGGGCGCGACCTCGTCGCCGGGCTGACGGTCGCGGCGCTCGCCCTGCCGTCGGCCATGGCGTACGGCCAGCTGGCCGGGCTCTCGCCGGTCAACGGCCTCTACACCCTGCTGCTGCCGACCATCGCATACGTCCTCTTCGGGTCGTCGCGGATGCTCGTCATCGGGCCGGAGGGCGCGACGTCGACGCTCGTCGCCGCCGCCGTGCTCCCGCTCGCGGTCGCGGGGAGCGGCGACGCGGTCGAGCTGGCGTCGATGCTCGCGCTGCTCGTCGCCGCCTGCTTCCTCGTCGCGCGAGCGCTGCGTCTCGCCTGGATCGCCGACTACTTCTCGCGGCCGGTGCTGATCGGCTACCTGCACGGCGTCGCGGTCACGCTCGTGATCGCGCAGCTCGGCAAGCTGCTCGGGCTGGACGTCGACGCGAGCGAGTCGCTGGAGCGGCTCTGGGAGGTGATCCGCGAGCTGGGCGACGTGAGCGGGATCACCGTTGCCGTGAGCGTCCTCTCGCTCGCCGCCATGCTGGGTCTCCGCCGGTTCCTGCCGATCGTCCCGGGAGCGCTCGTCGTCGTGGTCGGGGCGATCGCCGTCTCGTGGGCCCTCGACCTCGCAGCCCACGGCGTCGCGACGGTCGGACCGGTCGCGAGCGGGCTGCCGCGGCCCACGGTGCCGACCCCGCCGCTCGGCGACATCGTCAAGCTCGTGCCGGCGGCGCTCGGGCTGTTCCTCGTCTCGTTCGCCGACGAGATCCTCACGGCGCGCGCGTTTGCGGGCAAGCGCCGCGAGACCGTGCAGGCCTCCCAGGAGCTTCTGACGATGGGTGCGGCGAACGCCGCGGCCGGCTTCACGCAAGGATTCTCGATCGGCGCGAGCGGCGCCCGGACCGCGGTCAACGACGCGATGGGCGCGCGTACGCAGATCGCGGGCCTCTTCGCCGCAGGAGCGATCGTCGTGATCCTCCTGTTCCTGACCGAGCCGGTGCAGTACCTCCCCCAGGCCGTGCTCGCCGCGGTGATCGTCGCCGCCGGGATCAACATCGTCGACCCAGCCGCGTGGCGGGCGCTGGCGAGGATCGACCAGGTCGAGGTCGCGATCGCGGGCGTGACGATGGGCTGTGTCGTCGTCTTCGGCGTGCTCCAGGCGCTCGTCGTCGCGGTCGGGCTCTCGATCATCGACACCGTCCGCCGGAGCGCGCGCCCCTACGACGCGGTGCTCGGCTGGGTGCCGCACGTCGAGGGGTACCGCGACGTCGCGATCCATCCCACTGCCCGGGTCACGCCGGGCGTGGTCGTCTACCGGCTCGACGACCGCCTCTTCTTCGCGAACGCCGAGTACGTCAAGGGCCGCGCCCGAGAGGCGATTCGCGCCGCGCCGACCGAGACCGGCTGGTTCGTGTTCGACGCGGAGGCCGTCAACCACATCGACTCCACGGGCATCGAGGCGCTGCTCGACCTGACGCTCGACCTGCGTCGTGAGGACATCACGCTCGTCGTCGCGCGGCTGCGGACGCGCCTGCGGCCGGACTTCGAGGTGGCCGGCCTCACCGAGGCGATCGGGCGCGAGCACTTCTATTCGTCCGTCAAGCTCGCCGTCCAGGCGTTCGACGCCGAACGGACGGCGCGCCGCTGATCGTCCCGGTGGCTCGACGCCTCAGTGGGAGAGGACGAGCTTGACCGCGACGAGGAGCAATCCGACGCCGACGTTCGCCGCGACCGCGGCGACGGTGCGGAGCGGGCCGAGCCGCTGGATGCGGGCGAACGCCGCGCCCTCCACGGCGAGGATCACGAGCCCGATCCCGAACGCCGACCAGACCGCGGTGTCGGTCGAGAGGACGCCGAACGCTCCGAGGAGCAGCGGCACGATCGGCGGGAGCGCGGCCTCGACGATCGAGCCCTCGCGGCGCGCGATGTGGCGCAGGTCGGCGAGCTCGAGGCGGCGCCCGTGCGATACGCTCAGCCCGACGGTGTGCGCGTACACGTGAGCGAGCCAGAGGACGAAGCTCGTGAGGACGACGAACACCGCGATCCGGCCTGCCGAGTCCGGGTACACCTTGACGCCGGCGACGACCATGGCGAGCGCGACGAGCGTGCCGTAGATGAAGCCCGCGAGGCGCTCCGGGGCGCCCTCGATGGGTGGCTCCGATGCGTGCACGCGGGGCGGCTCGTCCGTGCTCGGAGCCTCGGCCGTCACGCGGGCTCGGCGTCGAGCTTCCTGCGCGCCTCCTCGTTCGCCGCGTGCTCCGCCTCGCTGACCTCGGGCCAGCTGAGGTCGAGCGACCCGATCGAGTCGACGAGCACCTGCGCCACGAGCGCCTGCGTCACGGACTTGCTGTCGGCCGGGATCACGTACCACGGTGCCCACGGCGTCGAGGTCGCGGTCAGGGCGGCCTCGAAGGCGGCCATGTAGTCGTCCCACCGCGCCCGCTCCTCGACGTCGGCGGCGTTGAACTTCCATTCCTTGCCGGGCGTGTCCAGCCGCGCCAGGAAGCGCTTCTTCTGCGCCGCCTTCGAGACGTGCAGGAAGAACTTGACGATCTTCGTCCCGTTCCGGTCGAGGTGGCGCTCGAACGCGTTGATGTCCTCGTAGCGCCCCTGCCAGAACGGGTTCGTCGCGCGGCCCCGGCGGAAGCCGCTGCGCCTCCAGCCACTCGGGGTGGACGCGGAGCGCGACGACCTCCTCGTAGTGGGACCGGTTGAAGATGCCGATGCGGCCGCGCTCGGGCAACGCCTTCGACGTGCGCCACAGGAAGTCGTGGTCGAGCTCCTCCGACGAGGGCGTCTTGAACGAGACGACCTGGACCCCCTGCGGGTTCACTCCGGACATCACGTGCTCGATCGCAGAGTCCTTGCCGGCCGCGTCCATCGCCTGGAGGACGACGAGCAGCGCATAGCGGTCGCTCGCCCAGAGAAGCTCCTGGGCATCGGCGAGCTCCGCGGTCCCCTCCTTGCGCCGCTTCTCCGCGTATGCCTCGAGCTGGTGCCGGTCCAGCCCGGGGTCGTCGTCGCCACCTGTCCATGCCGGGTCCCTTTCGGCGAGGCCCGCGGGCCGTCCGGGGTGGACGACGAGCTGGTCGAGCAATCGGCGCCGGACGTCCATCTGGTCACTCTCCTCGGGCCGGGGCATCGGCCTAGTATCCGTCCAAACCGCGAGGCAGGGAGGAACGTGTGAGTGATGTCGTGGCGCTGACGTGGTTCGGCGAGTCGATCCTCGTGGCGATCGTGCTCGCCGTCTACGCCGCGGTGATCTGGATGATCGTCGACATCCTCCGGCGGCCGGACTTCTCCGGCATCGAGAAGGTGCTCTGGATCATCGCCGGGGTCGTGTTCAGCATCGCGACGCTGCTCGTCTACGTGCTCTGGGTGCGCAAGAAGGACTACTCGAGGTAGGTGACCGGGATGTCGGTGAGCACGTCGGCGGGAGTCACACCGCCCCGGGAGGGCGTGCCCTGGCACGGGATGAGCGCGGAGGACGCGTGCGCGCAGCTCGGCGTCGACCCCGGGAACGGCCTCGACGCGGACGAGGTCGAGCGGCGCCGGGCCGAGGTCGGGCCGAACCGGCTCGCCGAGGCCGAGCGGGAGCCCGGGTGGCAGGCGTTCCTGCGCCAGTACCGGGACCTGATGCAGCTCGTCCTCGTCGGTGCGGCGGTCGTCAGCATCGCCGCGCTGCAGGAGCTCAGCACCGGCATCGTGATCCTCGCGCTGACGGTCGTGAACGCGCTGCTCGGCCTGAACCAGGAAGGGAAGGCGGCGGAGAGCGTCGCCGCGCTCCAGAAGATGCTCGTGATCAGGGCGCACGTGCGCCGGGGCGGGGTGCTGACCGACGTCCCCGCCGAGGAGCTCGTGCCGGGCGACGTCGTCGCCTTCGAGGCGGGCGACAAGATCCCGGCCGACGGCCGGCTGCTCGTCGCCGCGACTCTCGAGATCGAGGAGTCCGCGCTGACGGGGGAGAGCGTGCCGGTCCTGAAAGCGGTCGACGCCGTCACGGGCGAGGACGTCCCGCTCGGCGACCGCCTCGACATGGCGTACATGAACTCGACCGTCACCCGCGGCCGCGGCGAGATGGTCGTGACGGCGACCGGGATGTCGACCGAGGTCGGGCAGATCTCGGGGATGCTGAGCGAGGTCCAGCAGGAGAAGACGCCGCTCACCCGACAGCTCGACCAGCTCACCGTCCTGCTGACGATCATGGCCGCCGCCGCGCTGGCGCTCGTGGTCGTCCTCGGGCTGATCCGCGGCGACGACTTCGACGAGCTCTTCCTGATCGGGATCAGCCTCGCGGTCGCGGCGATCCCGACCGGTCTCCCGGCGGTCGTGACGACCGTGCTCTCGCTCGGGACGCAGGCGCTCGCCGCGAAGGGCGCGATCGTGAAGCGGCTGCGCTCGGTGGAGACGCTCGGGTCGACCTCGGCGATCTGCTCGGACAAGACCGGGACGCTGACGCTGAACCAGATGACGGCGCGGGAGCTCGTCGTCGTCGGCCGGCGCTTCTCGATCGAGGGCGAGGGGTACGCGACCGAGGGGGCGATCCGGCGGGTCGCGGGCGAGACCGACACGCCGCTCGATCCGTTCCTGCTGCCGATGGCGCTCGCGAACGACGCCGCGGTGCGCGACGCCGAGATCGTCGGCGACCCGACGGAGGCGGCGCTCGTCGTCCTCGCGGAGAAGGGCGGCGTCGACGTCGACGGCCACGAGGCGCGCGTACCCACGCGTCGGCGAGGTCCCCTTCGACTCCGAGTACAAGCTGATGGCGACCTTCCACGAGATGGAGGAGGCGGGCCACGCGGTCGTCCGTTGCTTCGTCAAGGGCGCGCCGGACGTTCTGCTCGCGCGCTCCTCGCACGTCCGGGATGCGGAGGGCTCGACGATCCCCGTCGAGGCCGCCAGGGAGCGCGTCGTCGCCGAGAACGACCGGCTCGCAGGCGAAGGGCTTCGCGTCCTCGCCGTCGCCGTGCGCGAGCTCGAGCCGGCCGCCTTCCGCCCCGACGGAGCGTTGCTCGATGAGGTGCAGGGGCTCACCCTCCTCGCGCTCGTCGGCATCGTCGACCCGCCCCGCAAGGAGGCCGGGGAGGCCATCGCGCAGTGCAAGGCGGCCGGGATCCGTGCCCGGATGATCACCGGCGACCACGCGACGACCGCCGCCGCGATCGCCGCCCAGCTCGGGATCGAGGGGCGCGCCCTCACGGGCACGGAGTTCGCGGCGCTCACGGACGACGAGCTCGACGCCCAGCTCGACGAGATCGGCGTCGTGGCGCGTGTCGCTCCGGAGGACAAGGTGCGCCTGGTCGAGCGGCTGAAGAGCAAGGGGCACGTGGTCGCGATGACGGGTGACGGGGTGAACGACGCGCCCGCGCTCAAGCGCGCCGACATCGGCGTCGCGATGGGGATCACCGGCACCGAGGTGACGAAGGAAGCCGGAGACATGATCCTGACCGACGACAACTTCGCCACGATCGTGACGGCGGTCGAGGGCGGGCGCGGGATCTACGACAACCTGATGAAGTACGTGCGCGTCCAGCTCGTGATGCTCGGCGGGTTCATCCTCACCTTCGTCGGCGCCGGGCTGTTCGACGTCGCGGGCGGCAGCCCGCTCACACCGCTGCAGATCCTGTGGATCAACTTCGCGGTCGACGTGCTGCTCGCGATCGGGCTCGGCTTCGACGCGCCGGTCCCCGGGCTGATGCGCCGCCGTCCGCGCGACGCGAGCGCCCCCATCGTCGACCGCCCCCTCGGCACGAGGCTGGCCATCGCCAGCGTCGTGATGGCCGGCCTTGCGCTCTCCGTCGTCGCCTGGGGCGAGGACCGCTACGACCTCGTCGTCGCGACGACGATGGGGCTGACGACCCTCTCCCTGATGCACGTCGCCGCCGCGCTCGAGGCGCGCGAGCCGACGGAGACGATCTTCAGCCGCTACACGCTCGCGAACCGCCGGTTCGTCCAGCTGATCGGCGCCGCGCTCGTGCTCACGTTCCTCGTCACCGAGCTCGGGCCGCTGCAGCGGATCTTCGACACCGTCTCCCTGACGAGCTCGCAGTGGGGCATCTGCCTGATCGGACCGGTCGCGTTCCTCGTGATCGCCGAGCTCGGGAAGATCCTCGACCGGCGCCGCGGACAGCCGACGCCCGCGCTCGCGACGGCCGCTCCGTAGGCGGCCTGGCTCGCCGCGACGGGCGCTGCTGTAGGGTCGCGGCTGCCGACGACGACGACCAAGGGGGGCTCCGTGCTCGCGACCGACTACCCGTTCCTCGACCTCATGTGGACGATGGCGGTGTTCTTCCTCTGGATCGTGTGGATCTGGCTGCTGTTCACCGTGTTCGCGGACATCTTCCGCCGCCACGACATCTCCGGGTTGGCGAAGACGGGGTGGATCGTGTTCGCGATCCTGCTGCCGTTCCTCGGCGTGTTCGTGTACCTGATCACGCAGAACGTGGGGATCACCGAGCGAAACCTCCAGCGCGCGCGGGCACAGCGCGAGCAGTACGACGACTACGTGCGGGAGACCGCCGCAGCCGGCGGCGGAGGCGCAGCGGCCGAGATCGACAAGGCCAAGCAGCTCCTCGACTCCGGCGCGATCACGCAGGCCGAGTACGAGGCGCTCAAGGGAAAGGCGCTTGCCTGACGGGAGCCGTTCGTCCGACCGGAGCGAGAGGGAGCGTCGGCATGTCGACGGAGAGCACGGTCCTAACAGGCCTCGAGCCTCTAACAGGCCTCGAGCCGCGTGCATTCTGGGCGCACTTCGAGGCCCTCACGCGGATCCCCCGCCCGTCTCGCGCGGAGGAGCCGGTAATCGAGCATGTCCGCGCCTGGGCGGCGGAGCACAGCTTCGAGCTCCACTCCGACAGCGGACGGAACCTCGTGCTCCGCGTGCCCGCCACGCCGGGTCGCGAGAACCGCGCCGGTAGTCGCGCTCCAGGGGCATCTCGACATGGTCTGCGAGCGGGACCCGGCCAGCCCGAACGACCCCGCCGAGGGACGGATCGCCCTCGTCCGCGACGGCGACTGGCTCAAGGCGGACGGCACGACGCTGGGCGCGGACGACGGCGTGGCGATCGCCGCGATGATGGCGCTCGCCGAGGACGCGTCGCTGCCGCACGGCCCGCTCGAGCTCCTGATGACTGTCGCCGAGGAGGTCGGCCTCGAGGGCGCCAACGCCTTCGACGGGTCGCTCGTCACCGGCCGCATCCTCGTCAACCTCGACAGCGAGGAGGACGGGAAGCTGACCGTCGGGTGCGCGGGGAGCACCGACACGTGGATCCGTGTCGACGCGCCGCGCGAGGCAGCGTCGCACGGAGCGGTCACGGTGGCCGTGACCGTGAGCGGCGGGCTCGGGGGCCACTCCGGGATGAACATCGAGTACGGCAGGTCGAACGCGGTCAAGGTGCTCGGCCGCGCGTTGCGCGAAGCACATGCGACCGTTCACTTCCGCCTCGTCTCCCTCTCGGGTGGGAAGAGCCGCAACGCGATCCCGCGCGATGCGACGGCCGTGGTGTCTGTCGAGGCGGGTCGCGAGCCGGAGCTGCGCGCGGCGATCGAAGCGTCGGCGGCGACGATCCGCGAGGCGTTCTCGAAGACCGATCCCGGCGTCGATGTGACCGTGATCGGGGCGGAGGCGACGGCCGACCCGTGGACCGGTGCTGCGACGACCATGCTGCTCGACGCGGTTGCGCTCGTGCCGACAGGGCCGCTCGCGATGAGCCCGGACTTCGACGACCTCGTCGAGACGTCGACCTCGCTCGGCGAGGCGCTGACCGAGGGCGATCGACTGACGCTGCACAGCCTCTCGCGGTCGTCGAACGACGCGGCTCTCCCGGACGTGATCGCCACGCTCGATGCCGCGGCGCGCCTCGCCGGCGGCGAGCTCGAGGTGAAGCACAACTACGGCGGTTGGCGCCCGAACCTCGACTCGCCCGCGCTCGCCGCGCTGCGCGCATCGTACGAGCGACTGTTCGGCGAGGATCCGATCGTGACCGCCGTCCACGCGGGGCTCGAGACCGCGGTGATCGGCGACAAGGTGCCGGGTCTCGACATGATCTCGTTCGGGCCGCAGATCGAGGCGCCGCACTCGCCCGACGAACGCGTCGGCATCTCGAGCGTCGAACGGTTCTGGCGGCTCCTGGTCGCTTTCCTCGACGACCTCTCTGCGCCGGAGAGAACGGGAGCTCGCGCGCCGTCGGGGTCCGAGGAGCTGTCGCCGCGCGCACGGGTCGGCGTGAGATGACCGTTCGCGGGGCCGCGTTCCTCGGCATCGGGGCGATGGTCGGCGCCGGCATCTTCGCGCTGCTCGGCGAGGCCGCGACCGTCGCGGGCTCCGCCGTGTGGCTCTCGTTCCTCCTCGCCGGGACGGTCGCCGCCCTGCTCGGCTACACGGTCGTCAAGCTCGGCATCCGCTACCCGTCGTCGGGCGGCCTGTTTGCGTACCTGATCCAGGGCTTCGGCAACGGCCGCCTGGTCGGCATCGCGGCGTGGCTCGGCTACTTCGCGGCGATCGTGATCGTCTGCTCGATGGTCGCCGTCTCCTTCGGCGCCTATGCCACGTCGCTGTTCGTCGGCGACGACGCGTGGGGCGGCTGGGACAACGTGTTCACCACGCTGGTCGTGATCGCGATGGCCGGCGTCAGCATCGTCGGCTCGAAGCTCGTCGACCGAGCCCAGTCATTGATCGTGATCGCCCTCCTCGCGGTCTTCGCGGTCTTCATCGCGGTGACGATCGTCGACATCGACTTCGACCTGCTGGCGTTCAGCGGCTACCCGCCCTTCACGGACATCGTCGCCAGCGTGGCGCTGACCTTCTTCGCCTACCTCGGCTTCAGCGTGATCACCTTCGCGGCCGGCGACCTACGCGATCCGGGGCGCGAGCTGCCGCTGGCGATGTACGTCGCACTCGGCGTGACGACGATCCTCTACTTGCTCATCTCGATCGGGGTCTTCGGCACGCTGACGGTCGACCAGGCGATCGGGTACGGCGAGACCGCGATCGCCGAGGCGGCGAGGCCCGCGCTCGGCGACGCAGGCTTCACGATGATGGCGATCGCCGCCCTGCTCGCGACCGCGTCCTCGGTGAACGCCACCCTCTACGCGTCGGGCGGGTTGACGGCAATGCTCGCGGCGCAGGGGCAGTTCCCGACCTTCTTCGGCCGCGGCTCGCGGCTCGGCCCGCACGCGGGCCTGCTGGTCACCGCCGGGCTCGTCCTCGTGGTCTCGAACGTCGTCGACCTCTCCGCTATCGCCTCGGTCGGCAGCGCCTGCTCCCTGATGATCTTCCTCCTCATCGGGCTCGCCGCGCTGCGCCTGCGAAGCGAGATCGGAGCGAGTGTGCCCATCGTCCTCCTGGCGCTCGCGGCGACCGCCGTCGTGCTGGTCTTCTTCGCGATCGACACCCTGCGCAACGCCCCGGAGACGTTCGTCGCGATCATCGCGATCGCGCTTCTCGCAGTCGTTCTGGATTTCGCCTGGAAGCAAGTCCGAGGTCCGGGGGGCCCGTCGTCCGGCGACGCCCCACCTGCGGCAACCGCATCGGTGACCACGTGACGCGCGAGCGGACGAGCGCCGCGAGCGACGTCGCCCTCGTGCTTGCCGTCACGATCGTGCCATGCATTCCGTCGGACCCGAGCTTCGGGCAGAAGCCCAAGCTATTTCTCGCGAGCCTCGGGCCGAAGCCGTAGTCCTCAGCGCTCGGGGGCGCCGAGTGGGGCACGCATCATTTCGCCGGGTCACGACGTGGCCCCCCTCCGGTTCAGCGACGCGCGCGCTGCCGCGCGGGAGGGCGTCGAGGGTCGGCTATGTCGGCGCCGACCTGGGCTCGGGTTGGGCTCCGGGTTGGACCGCCGGGATGCCTCGGGTGAACAGCAGGGCGACGAGCGAGAAGAGGGCGAGGATCGAAACGGCGACCCGCAGCCCGTCGATACGGCTCTCCTCGTTCTGTTGCACGATCTCGTCGATCGTCCGGCGCGGCACGGTCGTGTCCGCGAGCGCGGTCTCGAGGTCGTCGTCGGACATGAACGGGACCCCGCTCGCGAGCTGTGTCTGCGCTTGCGAGACGACGCGGTCCGGCACACGGGGGTTGTTGTCGATGCCGGTGAGGAACGACGTGGTTAGGGCGGAGATGAGGATGGCGCCGGTGAGCGCGGTGCCGATCGACGCGCCGAGCTGGGTGCCGGTGTTCTGCAGCCCGCCGACCTCGCCCGACTGCTCGTCGGGCACGGCGGAGACGGTGACGCTGCCGAGCTGCGAGGCGATCGCGCCGATCCCGGCGCCGCAGAGCAGCAGCGGCCAGGTCACGATGTCGGCCCCGGCGCCGTAGTCGAGCAGTGCGACCAGCAGCACGAGCCCGACGAACAGCGCAACGAACCCGATGCGGATCACGCGCTGCGGGTTGGCGTTCGGTCGCAGTTTCGGGACGCCTACGGCGAACAGCAGCAGCATCAGCGAGAGCGGTAGCAGCCGCACACCGGTCGCGACCGCCGACAGCCCGAGCGCGACCGACAGGAACAGCGGCACGACGAAGAAGATCCCGGCCTGGACGAGGAACAGGAACAGGAACGAGGTGACGCCGTTGCGCAGCTGCAGATTGCGCAGCATCGCCGGGTCGATCAGCGCGCCGGCACCGCGCTCGATCCGCCGGTTCTCCCAGGCGAGGAACAGGCCGAGCACCAAACCGCCTGCGAGGATCATCCAGATCACCGGCGAGAGCCCGAGCAACTCGGGAGCGTCCGGTTTAGGCTGCACGAACCCCCACGAGCCCGACTTCAGGATGCCGAGCACGATCAGGCCGAGCCCGAGCGCCGACAGCGCCGTCCCGACCAGGTCGAGTCGGACGCCCTTCTCCGCGGGAGAGTCGTTCATCCGCCTCGTCAGAGCGAGGATCACGAGCACGATCAGCACCTCGCCGGCGAACACCCACCGCCACGACCAGTAGGTCGTGAATGCGCCGCCGATCACCGGCCCGAGCGCACACGCGATCGCGCCGGCCGCGGCAACGAGGCCATACGCGCGCGGTCGCTCCGAGCGGTCGAAGTTGGTGGCGACCAGGCCGACGATCGCCGGCATGATCAGCACCGCGCCGAAGCCCTCCAGGAACGACCAGCCGATGATCAGCACCGTCAAGTTCGGCGCGAGCGAGGTGGTCAACGACCCGCACGCGTAGATCACGCAGCCGATCGCGAACGCACGCTTGCGGCCGATGATCTGACCGACCTTGCCGCCCGTGATCATCAGGCAGGCCATCACGAGCGTGTACAGCGTGATCGCCGTCTGGATTCCGGTCACGGTCGTCCCGAGGTCATCAGCGACGGTCGCGATCGCGGTGTTCATCACCGTCGTATCGAGCGCCATCACGAACTGCCCCACCGCCAGGGTCATGAGCACGATCTCCGAGCCGCGGGCGGCGGCGGAAGCTGCGGTCGGCGCGGCGGTCACGGCGAAGATCCTATTGGTGGCACCATCCGGACGAGCATGTTCCGGCCCCGCTGGCGCATCCCGGGACCCAGGCGGGCGGACGAAGAGCCTGACCGAGCGGCGACGCGGTCGCCTCTCGGTTCAGGCGCGCTGCGCGGCCCAGCCGGCCGGGACATCCGCTCCGCCCTCGACGCTCCACCGAGGCCCGAAGCGGCCGAGCGTCGGGCTCGGGACGAGCTTTCCCGCGACGACGGCCTCGCCCTGGCGGAACTCCGCGGCGAGCGAGAGCACGGACGGAGGGACGAAGGAGAACGTCTCGGAGAGCACCGCGAGGTCGGACCGCGAGTTCATCCGCATCAACACGAGGTTGTCGCACTGGGAGACGACGTTCTCGTGCACCTTCTGCGGACGCTGCGTCGCGACGAGCAGGACCAGCCCGAACTTGCGGCCCTCGCCCGCGATTCGCACGGCGTGCTCGGTCGCAAGCGCGGTGAGCCGGTCCTCGGGACGGGCGGGGCAGATGTTGTGCGCCTCGTCGATCACGATCAGCACGGGCTCCCGCTCCGACCGACGCCGCCAGAGGGCCGCGAGGAGCGCCTCGGCGGCAACCGCTCGCTCCTGGTGCTCCTCGAGCGAGCCGAGGTCGACGACGACGCAGCGGGGCCCGCCGGGCTGGACGAGCTCCTCGAGCGAGCCCGAGTCGTCGCCCGACCAGATCCGCCACTGGTCGACGCCGAGGTTGCGTGCCCGGAGGCCGAGCGAGCGAAGCGGCTCGGGCCCTTCCCGTAGCCCGTCGACCGTCTCCTTGATCGTGGCCCCCATCAGCTCGCCCGCCCGTTCCACCGCGTCGACGAGCGCGGCGTACTCGTCACGGTCCGAGATCGGGTCGATGCGGAGCACCGCCGCGCGCTCGCCGGCGTCGAAGTCGCGGAAGCGGACATGGAGCCTGTCGCCGCCGCTCTCGCCGGCGCGGCGGACGTCGATCCCGGCAGCCGCCTCGGCGTAGCGTGGCCCGGCCTCGGCGCCGTCGCGGAGCTCGCCGAGGCTGACGTAGTCCGAGTTCGGGTCGAGCACGACGATCCGGAGCGTCGTCTCCGCGAGGATGCGCTCCAGGATCGTCCCGAGCGCGTACGTCTTGCCCGAGCCCGACTGGCCGCAGAGGAAGGTGTGACGATCGAACGCGCCGGCGTCGAGGGCGAGCGGGACGCCCTCGGCATACGTCAGCGAGCCCACCTCGAGGAGCGCGCGGGGCGGCCGCGCGGCGTCGAGCCAGCCGGCCACCTCGGCGGACGTCGCCGTGCGGGTGAGTGCCCCGGCAAACGGCTCCGCCGGCCCGGAGAGCACGCGCCCCTCGATCCTCGCCAGCCGGCCGTCCGCAGGGTCGAAGTCGACGCTCGTCGCGTACCCGAGCCGTGTGTCGGGGGCACCGTCTGCGATCACGACGTAGCTCCCGACGCGGAGATCGAGGCCGTCGATCGGCACCCTCAACAGGAAAGCGCGCCCGTCGACCGACGTCGCCCGGCGCTCGTACTCGCTCTCCGCAGGCATCCGGGCAGCCTATCGCCGGAGCCTCCAGGTGTTGCGAGGCCGTACGTCGGGGCCACCGGCCGGGCGACGGTGCGCGCGAGGGCAAGATTGGCCGGTGCATCTCGACGTCTCCGACGGCCTCGTCGCCCTCGCCCTCATCGTCGCCGTCGCGATCCTGCTGGCCGTCGCGCCCGCGCTCCGCATCCCGTACCCGATCCTGCTGGTGCTCGGCGGCCTCCTGCTCGGTCTCGTGCCGGGAATGCCCGAGTTCGAGCTCCAGCCGGAGCTCGTGTTCTTCGGGGTGCTGCCGCCGCTTCTGTACAGCGCGGCGTTCTTCACCTCGCTCCGCGACCTGCGGGCGAATGCGCGTTCGATCGGAGCGCTTGCGATCGGGCTCGTCGTCGCGACGACCGTCGGCGTCGCGGTCGTCGCGCATCAGTTCGTGGACGGGCTCTCGTGGGGAAGCGCGTTCGTGCTCGGGGCGATCGTCTCGCCGACGGACCCGCTTGCCGCAACGGCGATCGCGCGCCGGCTCGGCGTCCCGCGCAAGCTCGTGACGATCATCGAGGGGGAGAGCCTCGTCAACGACGGGACGGGCCTCGTCGCGTACCGGGTCGCCGTTGTCGCCGTCGTGGCCGGATCGTTCTCCGCGGTCGCGACGGGAGGGCTGTTCGTCGTCGCCGTCGTCGGCGGCGTCGCGGTCGGCCTTGCGGTCGGATGGCTCGTGCGCCAGCTCCGCCGGCGTCTCGACAACCCGCCCGCCGAGATCACGATCTCGCTGCTCACGGGATACGCCGCCTTCATCCCCGCCGAGCTGCTCGGCGTGTCGGCCGTGCTCGCGGCGGTGACGGCGGGGATCTACCTCGGCTGGCACACCCC
The DNA here is from genome assembly GCA_963739405.1 of uncultured Actinomycetes bacterium. Lineage (GTDB taxonomy): Bacteria > Actinomycetota > Thermoleophilia > Gaiellales > Gaiellaceae > Gaiella. The sequence goes on from CAVUAH010000019.1 coordinate 30,788, forward strand.
GGAGCTGACGACGGCGCAGGTCCGCCTCCAGTCCCTGGCGGTGTGGGAGATCGTCCAGTACCTGCTGAACGCGCTTCTCTTCGTCCTCGTCGGCCTCCAGCTGCCGGTGGTCGCCGACGCCCTCGGGGAGATCCCGACGGGAAGGCTGCTCGCGTACTCGGCGCTCGTGAGCGCCACCGTCGTCGCGGTCAGGTTCGCGTGGGTGTTCGCCGTGATGCAGGCGCCGAGGTGGCTGTTCCGCAGGATGTCGAGCTGGCGCGGCGCGGTCTTCGTCTCGTGGGCGGGGATGCGCGGCGCCGTGTCGCTCGCGGCAGCTCTCGCGCTGCCGCTCGAGACCGACGACGGATCCCCGTTTCCCGGCCGCGAGCTCGTCCTCTTCCTCACGTTCGCCGTCATCCTCGTGACGCTCGTGGGGATGGGCTTGACGCTGCCGCTCGTGATCCGCGCGCTCGGGCTGGAGGACGACGGCAGCGACGACCGCGAGGACGCGAAGGCGCGCATCCGTGCGGCGGAGGCGGCGATCGCGCGTCTCGAGGAGCTGGTCGACGAGGACTGGGTCCGCGAGGACACGGCCGAGCGGATGCGCGGCGCGTACCGCTTCCGGACGAGCCGGTTCGTGGCGCGCCTCGACGACGGCGACGACGGGTCGATCGAGAGCCGCTCGCAGGACTACCAGCGGCTGCGCCGCGAGCTGCTCGACGCCGAGCGCGGCGCGCTGCTCGAGCTGCGTCGTACCGGCGTGATCTCGAACGACGTCTGGCTGCGCGTCGGGCGCGACCTCGACCTCGAGGAGGAGCGGCTCGACATCTGAGGGAGCGCGTCAGGGCGAGGCGCCGTGCGCGTCTCGGCGGGGGTCGCCCGTCGGCGTCGACGATCCCCGTCTGGTACGCGAGGACGACGACCTGGACGCGGTCGCGCAGGCCGAGCTTGGACAGGATGTGCGTCACGTGCGTCTTCACCGTCGTCTCGCTGATGAAGAGCTCCTGCCCGATCTGCGCGTTCGAGAGCCCGAGGGCGATCAGCCGCAGGACCTCCCGCTCGCGCGTGCTCAGGTCGTCGAGCTCCTTCGGAGGCGTCGGGCGCGCCGTCCGCGTGAACTCGCGGATCACCCGCTTCGTGATCGCCGGCGAGAGGAGCGCCTCGCCCGAGGCGACGGTTCGCACCGCTCCGATCAGCTGCTCCGGCGGGTCGTCCTTGAGGACGAAGCCGCTCGCCCCGCCCGGAGCGCCTCGTAGACGTACTCGTCGAGGTCGAAGGTCGTGAGCACGAGCACTCGCGCGTCGGGGTCGGTGGCGAGGATGCGCCGGGTGGCTTCGAGCCCGTCGAGCTCCGGCATGCGGATGTCCATCAGCACGACCGTCGGAGAGAAGCGGGCCGCCTTCTCGACCGCCTCGACGCCGTTGCTCGCCTCCGCGACGACCTCGATGTCGTCCTCGCCGGAGAGCAGCATCCGGAAGCCAGCGCGGACCATCGACTGGTCGTCCGCGACCAGCACCCGGATCGTCACCTGCTGTCTCCGCCGAGGGGGAGCCTGGCATCGAGGACGAAGCCGCCGTCCGGTGCCGCGCCGGCCGTCATCGTGCCGCCGTAGATCTTGACCCGCTCGCGGACACCGACCAGCCCGAAGCCGGGGCCGTTGCTCGCGGCGGCGCCCCGGCGCCGTCGTCGCGGATCTCGATCGAGAGCTCGTCGGGCGCGTAGCGGAGGGTCACGTCGGCGCGATTCGCCCGCGCGTGCTTGAGCGCGTTGGTCAGGCCCTCCTGCACGATGCGGTACGCGGAGAGGTCGATCGCACGCGGGAGCGGGATCGCCTCGCCCTCGACGTGGAGAGTGACGGGTAGGCCCGCGCGCCCGACCTCCGTGACGAGAGTGCCCACGCCGTCGAGGCCGGGCTGGGGCACCAGCTCGAGGCCGTCGCCGTCGCGACGCATCGCCGACAGAAGCCGGCGCATCTCCGAGAGCGCCGTCCGGCCCGCCTGCTCGACGCCGCGGAGCGCGTCGGACTCGTCGTCGAGGTCGTCGGGGAGCCTGTGGCGGACGGCGCCGACCTGGAGCACCATCACGCTCACGGCGTGGGCGACGATGTCGTGGAGCTCCCGCGCGATCCGCGTGCGCTCCTCGGCGACGGCGACGCGGGCCGCCGCCTCACGCTCCCGCTCCGCCTGCGCGGCCCGCGCCTCGGCAGCGTCGGCCTGCTCGGCCCGGGCGTTGAGCGCGAAGCCGGCAAGCCAGGCGATCCCGAAGAGGAGAGGGATGAAGACGAGCTCTCCGGGCGCATGGCCAGGCCGGTTGAGGATGATCGTCGCCATGCTGCCGAGGACGACCGCGAGGCCCACGCGCGCCAGGACGACGTCGCGCAGGTTCCCGAGCAGGAACGCTGCGAACATCCCGGTGAGGTACAGGCCGGCCGGGTAGGGGATCAGCCGCCCGTCCACGAACGAGACGGCCGCGGCGAGGAGCCAGAACGCCGCAGGACCGGCGAAGGGGTAGCGCCGCCGGGCGAGGAGCCCGAGCACGACCACCACGGCTGCCGGGATGCAGAACCACAGGGTCGTCTCAGGGGCATCCCGGCTATCTCGCCTGACCGCGAGCTCGAGGACTGCGGCGACCGCCAGGAGGGCGATCAGCACGTCGAATCCCCACCCCCGCGCAGCCTGTCGGATGCGGCTCACGGGCTGAACGTACTGCAGGGCGCGTCGTGTCGCCTCCTACCTGGGTAGGAGCGGAGATCGTCGCCAGGAACGACCGCGAATCGGGCCTCCCGACGATGGCGCGGGGCAGCACGGCTCCTAGCGTCGAGCCATGTACTTCGACGCCAAGGAGGCACCACGAATGTTCGGTACGCGTCATCACTCGCACACCACCGGCCGGTCGAACCTCGCCGGCCGCATGGGCCGCTGGAGCGCCGCACACTGGAAGACCGCGACGTTCGGCTGGCTCGCCATGGTCGTCGTTGCCTTCGGAATCGGCGGCATGGTGGGCATGAAGACCATCGACGCCAACACGCCCGGTCCGGGCGAGTCCGGCCGCGTGGACAGGATCCTCGATGCCGGGTTCAAGCAGCCCGCCGGCGAGAGCGTCCTGATCCAGAGCTCGACCTTACGGGCGGGCGATCCCGAGTTCACGGCGGCCGTGCGCGACGTCGTCGCGGGGATCTCGAAGCTCGGGATCGTCCAGCACGTCCGCTCGCCGCTCGCTCCCGGGAATGGCGGGCAGATCGCCCCGAACGGCCACGCCGCGCTCGTGGAGCTCCAGATCCGCGGCGACCCCGACACGGCGGTCGACCGGATCGGCCCGGTCCTCGACCGGGTGGCCGAGCTGCAGAAGGCCCACCCGCAGCTCTTCATCGGAGAGTTCGGCGACGCAAGCAAGGTCGACGCCCTGGTCACCGCGTACGGGAACGACCTCGGGAAGGCCGGGCTGCTCTCGCTCCCGGTCACGCTGGTCATCCTCCTGGTGGCGTTCGGCGCGCTCGTGGCGGCGGGAATCCCGCTGCTCCTCGCGCTGACCGCCGTCTTCGCGACGTTCGGCCTGATCTCCCTCCCGAGCCACGTGTTCCCGGTCGCGATGCAGGCGCCGGCGCTCGTGCTCCTGATCGGGCTCGCCGTCGGTGTCGACTACTCGATGTTCTACTTGAAGCGTGAACGCGAGGAGCGGGCCGCAGGACGCAGCGAGCAGGCGGCGCTCGAGGCCGCAGCGGCGACGTCGGGCCGCTCGGTGCTCATCGCCGGCCTCACCGTGATCGTGGCGATGGCGGGCATGTTCCTGACCGGCGACTCGACGTTCGAGTCGCTGGGCGTTGCCGCCATCACCGTCGTCGCGATCGCGGTGCTCGGCTCCTTGACCGTGCTGCCGGCGCTGCTGTCGAGGCTCGGCGACAGGGTCGACCGCGGGCGCCTGCCGCTCGTCGGTCGCCGTCGAACGGGCGGCGAGAGCCGGATCTGGGGCGCGATCGTCGACCGTGTCCTGCGACGGCCGCTCGTGTCGGTCATCCTGGCCGGCGGGTTGCTCCTGGCGCTGGCTGTCCCGGCGCTCCAGCTCCGCATGGCGATGGCGGGCCCCGACACGTTCCCGCAGTCGCTTCCCGCCGTGCAGGCATACGAGCGGATGCAGCAGGCGTTTCCTGGGACGGCGTTGCCCGCCAACATCGTCGTGAAGGCGCCGAATGTGAAGGCGCCTGCGGTGCAGGACGCGATTCGCCGGCTCGAGCAGCAGGCACTCGCGAGCGGCCGGATGCACGAGCCGATCACGGTGGACATCAACCGCGACGCGACCGTCGCGAACGTCTCCATCCCGATCGACGGCAAGACCACCGACCATGAGGCGGACGCCGCGCTCGCCGTGCTCCGCGACCGGATCGTCCCCGAGACCGTCGGCCGGCTCCCGGACGCGGAGACGGGCGTCACCGGGCTGGCGGCGCAGTGGAAGGACTCGACCGACGCCCTCGAGTCGAATCTCCCGCCGGTGGTCGGCTTCGTGCTCGTCATCGCGTTCGCGCTGCTGCTCGTCGCGTTCCGCTCGATCGTCGTCGCGGCGAAGGCGATGCTGCTCAATCTCCTCTCCGTCGCTGCGGCGTACGGCGTGCTGGTGCTGGTCTTCCAGCACGGGATCGGCAAGGGCCTGCTCGGCTTCAGCTCCACCGCCGGGATCGACCCGGTCGTGCCGCTCCTCCTCTTCGTGATCCTGTTCGGCCTCTCGATGGACTACCACGTCCTCGTTCTCAGCCGGATCAGGGAGCTGTACGACCGGGGAGAGAGCATGGACGACGCGATCTCGAACGGGATCAAGCGCACCGCGGGCGTCGTCACGAGCGCCGCGGTCGTGATGGTGTTCGTGTTCTCGATCTTCGCGACGCTCTCGATGCTGTTCTTCAAGCAGTTCGGTGTCGGGCTCGCGGTCGCGATCCTGATCGACGCGACGATCGTCCGGGCGGTGCTCCTGCCCGCGAGCATGAAGCTGCTCGGGGACTGGAACTGGTACCTCCCGCGTTGGCTCGAGTGGCTGCCGCGCCTCGAGCCCGGCGAGCCGGAGACCGCGTCCGACGCGGCCCCGGCGACCACGTCGGCGTAGACCGAGCCGACCGAACCCGGCCCCGACGACGTCGGGGCCGGGTGCGTCGGCCGGTCAATGCACGTGCACCGGTGCGTTCGGGCCGTCGTCGCAGGCGACGTTCACGTACCCGGAGCGGAACGGCCTGACCTCCCCCGACACCGGCTCGTAGGTGTGCCGCCAGACGCAGCCCGTGTCGTTCGTCGAGCAGGTGGATCGAGACGGACGTCTCCGCGGACGTCGTCCGCACCCGGTGGATGTCGTCGTGCGGCGGGATCAGGGCGTAGAAGTCGCCGGGGGCGAGCGAGCGCCGCTCGACGAGCTCGAGCGCGCCGTCCGACGGTCGCGTAGATCTCCTCGTCCTGCGTGCCGCGGTAGAGGCCGACGAGCCCCCAGGCGAGGTGGTCGTGGATCGGCGTCTGCGCGCCCGGGGGCACCACCAGCGAGAACAGCGACAGCGACGCGTCGGCGGCGCGGTAGAGGAGCCATTGCCCGATCCCGCCGCCCATCCCGCTTCGCGGCGCCGGGCGTCGATAGTCGGCCGGGAGCCAGTCCGGGTCGCCGAGCAGCGCGGCGAAGCGGGGCGTGATCGCCTCGCACGCCGCCTCGGGGGAGGGCGCCGCCGCGATCGCCGCCCGGACGTCGGTCACGAACGACCGGACGACCGATGTGTCGAGAACGAAATTCGCCGTCATCGCCGCCCCTGGATCGATCTGCGTCGCGGCGCAAACGTACGGCGCTCGCGGCACCGCGTCAAGCACCATGCGCGGCATATCCTTGGCTCGATGCCCGGGCCCGCCCTGCTCCCCGACTGGAGGCCGTGAACCCCGTGCTGGAGGGCGGATGCTCGTGCGGCGAGGTTCGCTACCGCCTCGCCTCCGAGCCGATGTTCGTCCACTGCTGTCACTGCACGAACTGCCAGCGGCAGACGGGGAGCGCGTTCGTGGTCAACCTGCTGATCGAGGCCGACCGGGTGGAAGTCACCGCCGGGGAGCCGCGCGCGGTGCCGGTTCCACGAGACGACGGGAGCGAGCAGGTCATCTTCCGCTGTCCGATCTGTCAGGTGGCGCTCTTCAGCCAGTACGGGAGCGCGCGGGTGCGATTCGTCCGCGCGGGGACGCTCGACGACCCCTCCTGGGTCGAGCCGGACGTCCACATCTACACGCGCTCGAAGCTTCCGTGGATCGAGCTTCCGACGTCGGTGCCGGCGGTCGAGGTCTACTACGACATGAAGACCCTCTGGCCGGCGTCGAGCCTCGAGCGGCTACGGGCTGCCGTGCGACCCCCCGGCTGACCGGGCTTTCCGCCCGGCGGGGGTCGAAGGACACGCTCCGTCGCGCGCGAAGGACGTGGCTCATGGCCTGGCGGGTTGACGAGGTGTGGCTCGACGCGGAGATGCTCTGGTTCCGCGAGCCGACGCGCCCGCTCGCCGCCCCACCGACGCTGGCGGTGCCCGCCTTCGTCCACGGCGCGCTCGAGCCGGCGCTGTTCGCTCCGATCCCGACCGGGCTCGACGAGTCGCAGAGGCGCCGGCTCACCGCACGGACCGCCCGCCGGCGACGGCTCGCCACCCGGACGGTGCCGGCGGTCGCGCTCGTCCTCGGCTCCGCCACGATGCTGCCGATCGGCGCACTCCGGCACGGCGGCGGGGGCGCCCCGGGGCCGCTGCTCGAGGACCCGCCGAGCCTCACCTTCCGATCGGACGACTTCGGCTTCCGGCTGCCCAGGGCGCCGGCGCGCGCGCCGCGTGCGGAGGCGACCCGCGCAGCAGTGAAGGCGACCGAGCTGGCGCGGATCCAGTGGCACCAGGCGACCTCGATCGGGCTCCCGTACTCGGGCCGGCTCGCCCACGGCACGCAGCTCCCCCTCGCAGGGGCGGACTGGACGACATGGGATCCCGTGACGGACAGCACACCCAACCGACCCGACCGGCTCTACGGCAACGAGCGCACGATCCGGACGATCGTCTCCGTGATCGCCGCCTACCGCTCGGCGCATCCGCATGCGCCGCGCGTGGTCGTCGGCGACATCAGCTACCGCGGCGGCGGCCGGATGGACGAGCACGTCTCGCACCAGAACGGCCTCGACGTGGACGTCTACTACCCTCGGCGCGACGGCCATCTGAGCGCCCCGATCGCGACCAGCCAGATCGACCAGCGCCTTGCCCAGGACCTCCTCGACCGCTTCGTGGCTGCGGGTGCGCAGATCGTCTTCGTCGGGTACTCGACGGGCCTCAGGGGGCCGAGCGGCGTCGTCGTCCCGTACCCGAACCACGAGAACCACATGCACGTCCGCTTTCCACACCCCGGTTGAGAGCGCGACGCGCCGACTCAGGCTGTCGGCAGGTTGGCGCCGGCGGCCCCGAGCACGGTCGGCAGCCACCGGAGCTGCCTCGTGAGATGCGCCGCTCCGCCGCCTTCGTGCTCGTTCTCGGGGTAGGTCGCGATCTGCTTCGGCCCCGCGTAGGCGTTGTAGGCCGCGTATACCGTCGAGGGCGGGCAGGCCGTGTCCATCAGCCCGACGGAGAACAGCGCGGGGGCGTGCGCCCGCCGGGCGAACGCGACCCCGTCGACGTAGGACAGCGTCCGGAAGACCTGCTCCCGGGCGTCGCGATGGGCGCGTAGGTAGCGCGTGACCTCGGCGTACGGGTCGGCCGTCGCGAGCTCGACGCCGCGTGCGATGTGGCACAGGAACGGGACGTCGCACATGAGCGCGGTGGTCTCCTGTGCGAGCGCCGCGACGGCGAGAGCGATGCCGCCGCCCTGACTCGCGCCGGTGACGGCAACCCGGCCGGGATCGACCGCGCCGTGGCTGCAGACCGCCTCGACGGCGCGGACGGCGTCGGCGAACACGCGGCGGTAGAAGTGGTCGCGTGGATCGCGGATCCCTCGCGTCGTGAACCCGGGTTGCGCCGGGGCGGAGCCGACCGGGTCGGGCGTGTCCCCGACGGCCCACCCGCTGCCCTGGCCGCGGGTGTCCGTCACGAGGTGCGCGTAGCCGGCGAGCGCCCACAAGGGCGGGACGAGCGTGCCGCCGTTGTAGCCCTGGTACTGGACGACGGCCGGGAGCCGACGGTCCATCGTGGTACCCGCCGGAAGGTGGAGCCAGGCCCGGATCGGATGGCCGCCGAAGCCGTTGAAGGTGACGTCCCAGCTCTCGACCGCCGTGAGCATGGTCTCCACGGGGGCGAGCCTGAGGCCGAGGTCGTGGCGCCGCGTCTCCTCGAGCGTCTCGGCCCAGAACTCGTCGAAGTCGGCCGGCTCCTCGACGGTCGGCGAGTACTGCTCGAGCTCGGGGAGGGACAGGTCCCAGAGGGGCATCCCGTCGGCGCCTCAGACGGTCGCGCGTGCTCGTGCGGCGCGGCCGAGCACGGCACCGCTCGCGGGATCGAAGAAATGGAGGCGGGCCGGGTCCAGCGCGAGCTCGATCTCCATCCCGGGCGTCACGGCGTACTGGCCGTCGATCCGCGCGGTGAACCTCGCGCGGTTGTCGTCCGCGAGGAGGCCCTCCTCCTCGTCCATGTCCTCGACACCCTTGAGCGCCTCTGCGACGACGCGCGGCGCGTCGAGGGAGAACATCACGTGGGACTCGGCCCCGAGATCCTCGACGAGCGACGCTCGCACTCGGAGCCGCGGCAGCGAGGGATCGGCATCGGCGCTCTCCCTGAAGTCGGTCGGTCGGACGCCCAGGATCACTCGATGCGCTTCGAGATGCGTGCCCTCGGCGAGCGGCAGCTCGTGGCCCGCGAAGCGCAGTCGACCGTCGGCGACGTCAGCCTCGACAAGGTTCATCGACGGCGAGCCGATGAACGCCGCGACGAACAGGTTCGCCGGCTCGCGAAAGAGCCGCTGGGGCGTGTCGACCTGCTGCAGCACGCCGTCGCGCAGCACAGCGACGCGCTGCCCGAGGGTCATCGCCTCGACCTGGTCGTGCGTGACGTAGATCGTCGTGACACCGAGACGTTCGTGGAGGCGGGCGAGCTCCGCACGCATCGTCACGCGGAGCTTCGCGTCGAGGTTCGACAGGGGCTCGTCCATCAGGAACGCCTTCGGCTCCCGCACCATGGCGCGACCCATGGCGACGCGCTGACGCTGCCCGCCCGAGAGCTCGCTCGGCTTGCGGTCGAGGAGCTCCTCGAGCCCGAGCTTCGTCGCGACGTCGCGGACGCGCTGTTCGCGCTCGGCCTTCGCGATGTGGCGTAGCCGCAGGCCGAAGCCGAGATTCCCCGCGACCGTCATGTGCGGGTAGAGCGCGTAGTTCTGGAACACCATCGCGAGATCGCGATCCTGCGGTCTGACGTCCGTGACGTCGGCCTCGCCGATCAGCACGCGGCCGGCCGTCACGACCTCGAGTCCGGCGATCAGCCGCAGGAGCGTCGACTTGCCGCAGCCGGACGGGCCGACGAGCACCATGAACTCGCCGTCGGCGATCTCGAGGCTGACGTCGTCCACGGCGGTGACGTCCGCTCCGAACACCTTCGTGACGCCTTCCAGACGGATGCCGTCGCCGTCGCGCTGGGAAGCGTACGGGGCCTCGCCGGTGACTCGCGCTGTCTCGACATCCACGGTCACCTCACGGTAACCCAGCCGTCGAACGCTTTTTCGGGTGCGGCCGACGACGCGTCGGCGACGACCGTGACGGATCCGGCGGACACGACGTCGGCCGACGAGGTGCCGACGAGGAACTCGAACGAGCCGGGCTCCACGACGAACTCGAGGTCACGCCCGTGGAACCCGAGTTGGCCGACGGGGACGTCGAATGCGACGGTCGCCGACCCTCCCGCGGGAAGCGCGACGCGTGCAAAGCTCTTGAGCTCGAGCACGGGCCTCGTCACGCTCGCAGCCGTGTCGTGGACGTAGAGCTGGACGACCTCGTCGCCGTCGCGATCGCCGGTGTTCTCGACGGTGACGTCGACGATGGCCGTCTCCGACCAGGAGACCTCGGCGCGGCGGACGGCGGCGTCGCGCAGCTCGAAGGTCGTGTAGGAGAGGCCGTGGCCGAACGGGTAGAGCGGCGCCGTCGGCTCGTCCGCGTAGTCGACCTTCCAGTGCGACCGTCCGCCCGAGATCTTGTGCCCGTAGAAGACGGGCAGCTGGCCGGACGACCGCGGATACGAGACTGGCAGCTTCCCTCCAGGGCTGAACTCTCCGACGAGCGCGTCCGCGATCGCGTCGGCGCCCTCCTGGCCGGGGAGCCACGAGAGCAGCACCGCGGCACAGCCCACGTGCAGCGCCGCCGCGCCGTAGGGCCTGCCGGCGACGAGCACCAGCACGACCGGGGTGCCCGTCTCGAGCACGGCTTGGACGAGATCCTGCTGTACGCCCGGCAGGTCGAGTGACGCACGGTCGCGGGTCTCGCCGCTCGTGCAGTCGTCGGTCAGGCCGGACTTGTCGCCCACGACCAGCACCGCCACGTCTGCCTCCCGCGCGAGGGCAACCGCCTCCGCGAAGCCGTCGCGTGCACTGCCCTCGACGTCGCAGCCCCGCGCGTACCGCACCCGCGACCCCAGCCGAGCGCGGAGGGCGTCGAGCACCGTCGGCGCGCCCACGTCGAACGCCGGCGACGCGGCCGCGTCGCCTGTCTCGCGTGCGAACGGATCGCCGCCGCTGTCGAGCAGCACCCGCAGAGACTCGACGTGCGCGGGGTACGCGTAGTCGCCGAACAGGTTGCGGGCATCGGCGGCGGACGGGCCGATCACGGCCACGGAGCCGACCGAGGCCGCGAGCGGCAGGGTGCCGTCGTTCCGGAGGAGGACGAGGCTCTTGCGCGCCGTCGTGCGGGCCAGGCCGCGCTGCTCCGACGTGTTGCTCGTCGCGGCTGCCGTGGTGCTCTGGACGTACGGGCTCTCGAACAGCCCGAGCTCGAACTTCGATCGCAGCACCCGGCGGACCGCGGTGTCGACCGTCGCCTCGCTGACGACGCCGCCTTTCACCGCGTCGAGGAGCGGCGTCCCGTAGCAGTCGGTGCTCGGGAGCTCGACGTCCAGGCCGGCCTCGAGCGTCTGAACGGCGGCGTCCGCGGCGTCGAGCGCGAAGTGGTGGTAGTCCGCGAGCTGGCGGACCGAGAAGTAGTCGGAGACGACGCAGCCGTCGAATCCCCACTCGTCGCGGAGGAGCGTTGTCAGGAGCTCGTGGGCCGCGGCGCACGGGACGCCGTCGATCTCGTTGTACGCGTTCATCACGGAGCGAACGCCCGAGTCGCGGACGACCGCCTCGAACGGATGCAGGTAGACGTCGTGCAACTCCCTCGGCGGGATCTGCGCAGGAGCCCAATTCCGTCCGCCCTCCGATGCGCCGTAGCCGACGAGGTGCTTGGCAGTGGCGATCACGCCGGAGGCGGGGTCCGTTCCCTGGAGACCGCGCACGAATGCGACGCCCATGCGCGCGACGAGATACGGGTCCTCGCCGAACGTCTCCTCGAGGCGGCCCCAGCGAGGGTCGCGGCAGACGTCGAGCACGGGCCCCAAACCCTGGTGCGCGCCCGTCGCCCGCATCTGCGTCCGTACCGCGTCCGCGAGCTCCTCGACCAGCGCGGGCTCCCACGTGCTGGCGAGCCCGATCGCCTGCGGGAAGACCGTCGCGTCCCGCGCCATCAGGCCCGAGCAGATCTCCTCGTGGACGATCGCCGGAATTCCCAGGCGGGTCTCCTCGACGAGCGTCCGCTGGAGCGTGTTGGCGAGCTCGGCAACCTGCTCGGGGCCTAGCCCGCTCGCACCGGCGACCCGGGTCACCTGGCCAAGACCGTCACGCAGCAGCACGCTCGCCTCTGGCCGGAGTCGCCCGTGATCGTCTGCCAGCTCCCAGACCCAGCGGCTGCCGATCTGAGCGACCTTCTCCTCGAGCGTGAGCCGGCCGAGGAGGTCGTCGACGCGCTCGTCGACGGTGCGTGCGGGGTCGAGGTACGGCAGCTTCTCGCGCCGGACCTCCGAGACCGTCATCGGGACTCCGAGCGCCCGACCGTCACGCGTGCTCCGTCAGCCGGCGGCACGACCCACGCTCGACGAGGCGGGTCGGAAGGGTCACCTGCTGGACGTCCCGCGCGGGATCGTCGATGAGGGACAGCACCATCCGCACAGCCTCGAAGCCCATGCGCTCGACGGACTGGTCGACCGTGGTGAGCGGCGGCTCGGAGAGCGCCGACTCGGGGACGTTGTCGAACCCGACCACGGACAGATCCTCGGGCACCGAGAGCTCGAGCTCGCGCGCGGCGGCGATCGTCTCGATCCCGGACGTGTCGTTCGCCGCGAAGATCGCGGTCGGACGGTCGTCGCGGTCGAGAAGCTCGCGCGCGGCCGTATGGGCGCTCTCGGCGCGGTAACCCCCGACACGGACGAGATCTTCGTCGAACGGGATCCCGGCGGTCTCGAGCGCACGTCGGTAGCCCTGCTGCCGCAGGCGCGACGACTCGAGGTCGCGACGGCCGGCGAGGAATCCGATCCGCCGGTGGCCGAGGCCGATCAGGTACTCGGTTGCGGTCACGCCGCCGCTCAGGTTGTCGGAGTCGACGGTCGGCAGGGTCGCCGAACGGACGTTGTGGTCGACCGCGACGAGCGGCCGCGACGAGATGACATCGACACTGCTCGGCGTCACCAGCACGGAGCCGTCGGTCAGCGCGCTGACCCGGGCGAGCGAGCGCTGCTCCCATCCGGCCTGATCCTCGTAGCGGCCGCAGTCGGAGAAGACGATGAGGTCGTAGCCCGTTCCGCGCAGGCCGCGTGCGGCGCCCTTCAGCAGTTCGGCGTTGAACGGCTCGATGTCCGAGGCGATCACCCCGATCACGTTGGAGCGCCGGCTGCGCAGGCTCTGTGCGACGAGGCTCGACGTGTAGCCGAGCTGCTCGATCACTTCCCGGACGCGCGCCGACGTCTGCTCCGCGACTCCGTAGCGGTCGTTGATCACCTTCGAGACGGTGGCGACGGAGACACCGGCTGCGGCGGCGACGTCCGCGATCGTGACGGGACCGTCGGCCATGGCGCGCGATATTACAGGATTCCGATAACGGTATCGATATCGGTTGACAAGCTCTCGTCCCCCTGCAACACTCGCCCCGCGATGACGCACCCGGCCACCGCAGGCGTGCCGTGATCTCATCCCGGCCAGGCCTGCAGAGGGAGGAGTCGACCTCATGAAAATCTGGAAGTTGCTGGGCCTCGCGGCCCTCGTCACTGCCGCCGCGACGGTCCTGCTGACCACGACCACGGCATCCGCGGGCGGCAAGGAGACCCAGACGCTCGTGTGGTGGCACAACGTGACGCAGGGCCCAGGCGTGAAGCTGTACAAGGACATCGCGGCCGAGTTCCAGAAGCAGCACCCGGGCATCACGATCCAGGCGGTGCCGCTGCAGAACGAGCAGTTCAAGACCAAGATCCCGATTGCGCTGCAGTCGGACAGCCCGCCGGACGTGTTCCAGAGCTGGGGCGGCGGCGGCCTCGTAGACCAGCAGAAGGCCGGCAAGGTGGCCGATCTGACGAAGTACGTTAAGCCGTGGATCAAGAGCATCGGCGGCACGGCTGCGGGCTGGCAGGTGAACGGCAAGCAGTACGCAATCCCGTACAGCGTCGGCGTCGTCGGCTTTTGGTACAACAAGCAGCTCTTCAAGCAGGCGGGTCTCGCGTCGGCGCCGAAGACATGGCCGCAGTTCCTCTCCGCCGTCGCCAAGCTCAAGCAGGCGGGGATCACGCCGATCGCCATCGGCAGCAAGGACGAGTGGCCGGATGCGTTCTACTGGGACTATCTCGCCACGAAGCTCTGCAGCAAGCAGGTGATGCAGTCGTCGGCCGTCACGTACAACTTCGGCAACGCCTGCTGGACGAAGGCGGGCGAGTACGTCCAGCAGCTGCTCGACGCAGGGCCGTTCCAGAACGGTTTCCTGGCGACGCCGGCGCAGCAGGGCGCGTCGAGCTCCGCAGGGCTGGTCGCGAACGGCAAGGCGGCGATGGAGCTCCAGGGGCATTGGAACCCAGGGGTGATGCAGTCGCTGACCCCGGAGAACAAGGTCCCGAGCTTCCTCGGCTGGTTCCCGTTCCCGAACGTGCCGGGCAGCAAGGCGATCCCCGGCTCGCTCCTCGGCGGCGGGGACGGCTACGCGTGCTCCTGGAAGGCTCCGCAGCCGGCGTGCGCGCAGTTCCTCGCGTACATCGACAGCCCGAGCGTCCAGCGGCGCGTCGGGTCGACGGGCTTCGGGCTGCCGGTCCGCAGAGGGACGGAGAACTCCGTCAAGGACCCGAACCTGCGCACCGTGCTGAAGTTCCGCTCGACCTCGCCGTTCATCCAGCTCTACCTCGATCAGGCCTATTCGGCAGCGATCGGGCAGGCGCTGAACGGGGCGATCGCCAAGCAGTTCGCCGGTAAGGCGACCCCGGCGCAGGTCGTTGCGGAGATCGAAGCGGCCGCCAAGAAGAAGTAGTGACGACTCTCGACGGCTCGACGGCCGGTCGCGCCGAGGCGCGACCGGCCGTCGTTCGTCACCGGCGCAGGTGGCTCGAGATCGGGGTGTTCCTCGCGCCCGCCATCGCGCTGTACGTGGTCTTCCTGATCGTGCCGGTCGTCCAGGCCGTCCGTTACAGCACCTACGACTGGAACGGCCTCGGTGCGCTGAGCGACTACGTCGGTCTCGACAACTACCGCGAGGCGTTCGGCGATCCCGCGTTCCGCCAGGCGATGGAGCACAACGGGATCCTCGTCGTGCTTTCGCTCGTCTTCCAGCTGCCGCTCGCGCTCGGCGTCGCGCTGCTCCTCAACCGACGGATGCGAGGGCGAGGCCTGCTCCGCGTGATCTTCTTCGCCCCGTACGTCCTCTCCGAGGCGATCACGGCCGTCATCTTCCTCCAGCTGCTCCAACCCGACGGGCTCGTCGACGAGGTCCTGCGCGGCATGGGGCTCGGCGCGCTCGTGCAGCTCTGGCTCGCCGATCTCGGCCTCGTCTTCTACACGCTCTTCGTCGTGATCACGTGGAAGTACATCGGCTTCGCGATCATCCTCTTCCTCGCGGGCCTGCAGGGCGTCCCCGACGAGCTTCACGAAGCGGCGGCGATGGACGGCGCTTCGAGTTGGCAATCCCTGCGCCTCGTCACGCTGCCGCTTCTCGGGCCGACCATCCGGATCTGGGCCTTCCTCGCGATCATCGGATCGATCCAGCTCTTCGACATCGTCTGGATCATGACGTTGGGCGGACCGGCGGGCGCGTCCTCGACGATGGCGACCTACATGGTCGACCAGGGCGTGAACAGCTATCGGATCGGCTACGCGACGTCTGTCGCAGTGATCCTGTTCGCGGTCTGCTTCGTCTTCTCGATCCTCTACCAGGTGTTCGTGCTGCGCCGTGACGTGCGCGGCGGCACGACGAGGATGGCCGGATGAGCGGCGCGCAGTCGAGGGCCGGAAGCACCGCGCCATTCGCAAACGTCCCTGTGTACGTCGTCGCACTCCTGCTGACCGTGATCGTGCTCGTGCCGATCGGGTTCGTCGTGCTGGGTGGCTTCCGCACGACCGGCCAGATCGCGGCCGACCCGGTCGGCCTGCCCGATCCGTGGGTAAGGCACAACTACGTCTCGGTGCTCACGTCGTCCGCCTTCTGGCGACAGCTGGGCAACAGCATGATCGTCGCAGCGATCGCCACCGGGCTCGTGGTAACCGTGAGCGCCATGGCCGCCTATCCGCTCTCCCGCATGCAGTTTCGGGGGCGCGAGGCGTTGTTCGTCTTCTTCACGTTCGGGCTGCTCTTCCCGATCGCCGTCGCCGCGCTGCCTCTCTACCTCCTCCTGCGCCAGCTCGGCCTGATCGAGTCACTGCTCGGCGTCGCGTTGCCGGAGGCGGCGTTCGCGATCCCGATCACGATCATCATCCTGCGCCCGTTCATGCGCGCAATCCCGGCGGAGCTCGAGGACGCGGCCGCGATGGACGGCTGCGGGCGTTTCGGGTTCTTCCTGCTCGTCCTCGTGCCGCTGTCGCAGCCCGCGCTCGTAACCGTGACCATCCTCTCGGTGATCACGAGCTGGAACAACTTCATCCTGCCCCTGCTCGTGCTGACGGACCCGAGCAAGTGGACGCTCCCGCTCGGCGTCGCCCAGTACTCGAGCGAGCACAGTGCGGACACCGCTGCCATTCTCGCGTTCACGACGCTGTCGATGGTGCCGGCACTGCTCTTCTTCCTCGCGGCGCAGCGTCGCATCGTCGGCGGGCTCTCCGGCGCCGTCAAGGGCTGACGCGACGGGCGTGGAGTTCGCGAACCCGGTCCTGCCGGGGATGCACCCCGACCCGAGCGTCTGCCGGGTCGGTCGGGACTTCTACCTCGCCTGCAGCAGCTTCGAGTACTTCCCCGGCGTCCCGCTCTTTGCGAGCCGCGATCTCGTCACGTGGCGCCCGATCGGACACGCCCTCACCCGCCGCAGCCAGCTCGACCTCAGCGGTGTCCCGAGCTCCGGCGGGATCTACGCTCCGACGCTCCGTCATCACGACGGGACGTTCTTCGTCGTCACGACCCTCGTCGGCCGCGGCAACTTCGTCGTCACGGCTCGCGACCCGCGCGGCCCGTGGTCGGACCCGATCTGGCTCGACGAGGACGGCATCGACCCGTCGCTCGCGTTCCTCGACGAGCGGATCTACTACACGCGCAACGGCCGGGGCGCCGACCGCGACCACCCGTTCGTGTACCAGGGCGAGCTGACGAGGGAGGCCGACGGCTTCCGGATGACGCGCACTCCCCGTGTGATCTGGAAGGGCACCGGCGGCGTCTGGCCGGAGGCGCCGCACCTCTACCGCAGGGACGGGTGGCACTACCTCGTCACCGCAGAGGGTGGGACGAGCTACGGGCACTCCGTCGTCGTCGCGCGGAGCCGCCGGCCGTACGGGCCGTTCGAGCCGTCGCCGCACGGCCCGCTGATCACCCACCGCGGGCGCCCGCGCCACCCGATCCAGGCGACCGGTCACGCGGATCTCGTCGATCTCGAGGACGGAACGACGTGGGCCGTGTTGCTCGGCATCCGGCCGACCGGAGGCCGTCACCACCATCTCGGGCGCGAGACGTACCTCGCACCCGTGCACTGGCGCCAGGACGGCTGGCCGCGCATGCCCCCGCTCGAGCTCACGATGCAGGGACCTGCGCTGCCAGCGCTCCGACCCAGCGGGCCCCGCCGGCCGCCTGGTCTTCCGGGGACGCCGCCTCCCCCTCGAGTGGAGCTTCGTTCGCAACCCGGTGCGTGGGGCCTGCTCGCTTCGCGCCGAGCCAGGGCTCCTGCGCCTGTGGGGCGGTGCGGCGACCCTGGACGACGTCTCCTCGCCCAGCCTCGTCTGCCGGCGCCAGCAGCACCTCGAGATGACGGCTCGGGCGCGGATCCTGTTCGAAACCCCCCGCGGGGGCGAGCGGGCAGGGATCTGCATCCGGGCCAACGAGAGGTTCCACGCCGCGCTCGTCGTCGCGGCGGGACGGCGGGGCCGGGAGCTCCGGCTCGAGTGCACGCTCGACGGCGAGACGACGACCGTCGGCCGGCGTGCGCTGGGTGCGGGCCCGGTCACCGTCGAGGTCGAGGCCACGGCGCAGGAGTACTGCTTCGGCGGCGGGACGGACCGCGTCCACGAGGTCGGTCGCGTCCCGACGCGCGCCTTCTCGGCCGAGTCGATCCTCGAGCAGCGGCGGCCGTCACCACTTCACGGGCGCGACGATCTGCCTCTATGCGACGGGCGCGGGGAGGAAGGCGACGACGCCGGCGCTCTTCGAGTGGTTCGAGTACCTGGCAGCGTCGCCGGCCGAGAGCGTGACGTAGCCTCCCGTCGTGCACCGGCTCACGAAGGAGCAGGCCCGGCGCATCGCGGTCCGGGCGCAGCTGCTCGATGCCCCGCGGCCGACCGACCTGGTCGCGGTCGTGCGGCGACTGACCCTGCTCCAGATCGACCCGACGGCGGCGATCGCGCCGAGCGCCGACCTCGTCGCCTGGAGCCGGCTGGGCTCGACCTACCGCCCCGAGGGCCTCAAGCGGGCCCTGGAGGACGAGAGGACGCTCTTCGAGCACAACGCGCTCGTGCGTCCCGTCGCCGACGTCGGACTCGTGCTCGCCGACGCCCCGGACTGGCCGCCCTACGCGCGCACGCGGACCTGGTTCGACGCGAACGACTCGTTCCGGCGGGACGTCCTCGAGCTGCTAGCACGCTCCGGCCCGATGGCCTCGAGGGAGATCCCCGACACGTCCGTGGTCGCGTGGGCGTCCCGCGGCTGGACGAACAACCGCAACGTCACGATGATGCTCGAGATCCTGATGATGCGCGGCGAGATCGCGATCACGGGGCGCACCGGGCGGGAGCGGCTCTGGGACCTTGCGGAGCGGGTGTACCCGTCCGGCGTCGAGGTCCCGTCGGCCGAGGACGCCATCCGTATCCGGAACGAGCGTCGGCTCGCATCACTCGGGATCGCCCGACGCAGGAGCGTGAAGATGCCGATCGAGCCGGTCGACGTCGGCGAGGCGGGCGAGGCAGCCGAGGTGGAGGGCACCAAGGGCGAGTGGCGCGTCGATCCGGAGGCGCTCGCGGGCGGCTTCGAAGGGCGGACGGCGCTGCTCTCGCCGTTCGACCGGCTCGTCTACGACCGCAAGCGCGCGCTCGAGCTGTTCGACTTCGAGTACACGCTCGAGATGTACAAGCCGGCCGCCGAGCGCCGCTTCGGCTACTTCGCGCTTCCGATCCTCCACCACGACCGGCTCGTCGGGAAGCTCGACGCGACAGCCGACCACAAGGCTTGCGTGTTGCGCGTGAATGCGATCCACGAGGACGTGCGGTTCACGAAGGCGATGACGGCCGCCGTGCGTGGCGAGGTCGCGGCGCTCGCCTCGTGGCTGGGGCTCGAGGCGGTCGAGGCCGCGTAGCCGGTCGAGCGGGCCGCAGTCGCGTGCCGTACGGCTGTACACGCAGCCGGTACAGTGGCGAAGTCGCTTGACCCGCCCCGCCCCATCGTTTATTCATACTGGACAGTGCGCGACTCTCACGACCCGCCTCTCGTCGTAGGGCTGGTCGGTCTCGGGAACATGGGTACCGCGTTCGCAGAGCGCCTTCTCGACGCCGGCTACCCCCTCGTGGTGCACAACCGAACGCGGGCGAGAGCCGATGCGCTCGTGCCGCGCGGCGCGAGCGTCGCGGGCTCCGTGGGAGAGCTCGCCGCACGGGCCGACGTGATCGTGACGTCGCTCGCAAACGACGAGGCGCTCGAGGCCGTCGGCGCCCAGGTCCTCGACGCGGCCCGCCCCGGCGCGACCCTCGTCGACACGAGCACCGTGTCGCCGGACGCGTCCGCGAGGATCGCGGAGCGCGCCGAGGCGGCATCGGTCGGCTATCTGCGCGCGCCCGTCAGCGGCAACCCCGCCGTCGTCCGGGCGGGGAACCTGAGCCTGATCGTCTCCGGCCCTCGAGAGGCGCTCGACCGTGCCGAGCCGGTCATCCGCGCGATCGGGCCGACCGTCCACCACGTCGGGGACGGCGAGCAGGCGAGGATCGTGAAGCTCGCGGTCAACCTCGTGATCGGCGGGCTGGCCGAGCTGATGGCGGAAGCCCTCGTGCTCGCCGAGTCCTCGGGCGTCTCCCGTTCGGCCCTGCTCGAGGTCATGGGGACCTCGGCTGCGGGAGCGCCGTTCGTCAAGTACAAGACGGACGCGCTCCTCCGGGACGACTACTCGGCGACCTTCACGACGGCGCTGATGGAGAAGGACATCGACCTCATCCTCGACGCCGCCGACACGGCGGGCGTGGAGCTCCCGATCGGCAACGAGCTGAAGACCGTCCTGCGCGCCGCGATCGAGGCGGGCTACGGTGACGACGATTTCATGGCGCTCTTCCCGTTCCTACGGAGCGCCGCCGAGCGTCGTGCTGCGGCCGCGCGCTCGCAGCCGGCCCGCGTGGGCGGGCCTCTCGATCAGGAGGTCAGCGAGTGAGCATGCGAAGCAGGACAAACGGCTCTCCGGACGCGACGCGGGCGGTGGACTGGGAGCAGCGGATCGACTTCCCCCGCCTCCGGCAGGAGCGCCTCGACCGCGCGAAGGCGTCGCTCGAGAGGTCGGAGCTCGGAGCGGTGCTGCTCTTCGACCCGAACAACATCCGCTACGTGACGAGCACGCACATCGGTGAGTGGGCGCGCGACAAGAACGCGCGCTTCACCCTGCTCGCGCGTGGCGCCGAGCCGATCCTCTGGGACTTCGGCTCCGCTGCGCGCCACCACCGGCTGTTCGCGCCGTGGCTGCCCGAGGACAGCTTCCGCGCGGGCGTCTCGCCGATGCGCGGCGCGATGCCCGTCGAGACGGGGATCCCCGATCGGCTCGGGGCGCGTATCGCGCACGAGCTCCGCGAGCTCGGGCTCGAGGACGAGCCGCTCGGCGTCGACATGGCCGACCTCGTCACGATCGAGGCGCTTCAGCGCGCCGGGCTCCGCGTCACGGACGGCTCGCAGGTGCTCCTCGAAGCGCGCAAGATCAAGACGGCAGAGGAGATCGCGCTCCTCGACCAGTCGGCCGGGCTCGTCGACGCGGTCTACGACGAGATCTACCGCATGCTGCGGCCCGGCGTGTACGAGCACCAGATCGTCGCCCGCGCGCACCAGCTGCTCTTCGAGATGGGCTCGGAGCAGGTCGAGGCCGTGAACGCGGTCTCGGGCGATCGCTGCAACCCGCATCCGCACGTGTTCTCCGACCGGCTCCTCCGCCCGGGAGACCAGGCTTTCTTCGACATCATCCACTCGTTCATGGGCTACCGGACGTGCTACTACCGCACGTTCAACGTCGGCGGCGTCACCCCCGCCCAGCTCGACGCGTACAAGCAGTGCCGCGAGTGGCTGGACGCCGCGATCACCCTCGTGCGGCCCGGGATGACCACGGACCGGATCGCGGAGGTCTGGCCGACCGCCGAGGAGCTCGGCTTCCCGGACGAGGAGACCTGCTTCGGGCTCCAGTTCGGGCACGGGATCGGCGTCGGGCTGTACGAGTCGCCGATGATCTCCCGTGTCCACTCCCTCGATGCCCCCGTCGAGCTCGAGGAGGGCATGGTGTTCGCGCTCGAGACGTACTGCGCCGCGACCGACGGGCGCTCGGCGGCGCGGATCGAGGAGGAGGTGGTCGTGACGGCGACCGGCTGCGACGTGATCACCCGCTTCCCCGCCGAGGAGCTGCTGGTGGCGGGCCGCACCTACGTGCGGGGCGCCGACCTCCTGCGGGGCGAGGCGAACGGCCCGACCGACATCGCCTCGGGTCTCGCCGCTGCCGTGGCGGCCTCCGCCGTCGTCGAGCGGGCGGGCGTTCCCGAGTGACCGGCGAGACCGGCACGTACGACCTTGCCGACGGGCGGCCCGGGTACCGCCTCGTGCGGCGTGAGGACGTCGTCCTCGCCGACGCCCTGGCCGGGCGGTCGAGCGGCCTCACGACCTGCCGCCTCGTCGACGGGACGCTCGGCTCGACGCACATGGCGCTGACACTCGTCTCGCTCGCCGCCGGGCACGTCGACGAGCACCTGCACTCCTACGAGACGAGCTTCTACGTGCTCGAGGGGGAGCCGGTGCTGTACCTCGAAGGTCGCGGCGTGAAGCTCCGGCCTGCCGCGTGCGGCGCCGTCCCGGTCGGTGTCCCCCACGCGTTCCGCTGCGACGAGCCCGCGCTCTGGATCGAGATGGCGGCGCCGCGGCCCCGTGTCGACGGAAGCGACACGTTCTTCCTCGGCTCCCCGCCGGACGTCGAGGTGATTCCCCTCGACGCGCGGGATCCGCGGAACCACAACCTGTTCCTGCTCACGGAGGGCGAGATGGAGCTCGACCTGCTCCGGCGAGGGCAGGCCGTGGGCGCGCCGACCGTCTCGGGGAGCATGGCGACCGCCGTCCTCGCCTACAGCGGCATCGCCGTGAAGATGCTCGTCGACCAGCGCCTCGATGCGCAGCTCCACACGATGTTCATGGTCGACTACCAGCCCGGCGCGTGCGCCAACCCCCACGACCACCCGTTCGAGGAGTCGTACTACATGCTCGACGGCGAGGTCGACGTCGTTGCGAACGGCGATCGCCACACGCTGCGGCCGGGCGATGTCTTCTGGACGGGCACCGGCTGCGTGCACGCGTTCTACGAGACCCAGGGCGAGCGGGTGCGATGGCTCGAGACCTCGGCTCCGGGCCCTCCGGCGCGTCACTCGTACCGGCACGAGCGCGACTGGAACTACCTGGCCGAGCGCCTGGCCTCCGACGCGAACGTCGTCGCCACGTGAGCCGCGTCGGCGACAAGCCCGAACCGGCGGTCGTCGAGGATCTCGACCGCGTCACGGAGATGTACCGCCGGATGCTCCTCATCCGGGGCTTCGAGGACCGCGTGCAGAGCCTCTTCCTCCGCGGCGAGGTCTACGGGACGACCCACCTCTACTCCGGGCAGGAGGCGGTCGCGGTCGGCTTCGCGAGCGCTCTCGGGCCGGCCGATCGGGTGGCATGCACCTACCGCGGCCACGGCCACCTCCTCGCGATGGGGACCGACCCGGAAGGCCTGCTCGCGGAGCTCGTCGGGCGGGAGACGGGGGTCAACGGAGGCCGCTCCGGCTCGATGAACGTCGTCGACCCCGAGCACGGCGTCCTCGGCTGCTACGGCATCGTCGGCGGCAGCATCGCCGCCGCGACGGGTGCCGGGCTCTCGCTCCGGGGGACCGGGGCGGTCGCGGTCGCCTACTTCGGCGACGGCACCACCAACCAGGCCTACTTCTTCGAGTGCCTCAACTTCGCAAAGGTCTTCGAGCTGCCGGTGGTGTACGTCTGCGAGAACAACGGCTACGGCGAGTACACGCCTTTCGAGGCCGTCACGCCCGGCGGGATCGTGCCCCGCGCCGCGGCGATGCAGCTTCCGACGACGGAGCTCGACGGGATGGACGTGCGCGCCGTTCGCGCCGCCGCGACGGAGATCGTCGAGAGGGTCCGCGGCGGCGCCGGGCCGGAGTTCGTCGAGGCCCGGACGTACCGCTTCGTCGGGCACTCGCGCAGCGACCCGGGCAAGTACCGGCCCGAGGGTGAGCTCGACCGCTGGCGCGCGCGTGACCCGCTGGTCGTCGCGGAGACGCAGCTGCGGGACGAGCTCGGCATGAGCGCCGACGCGCTGGCACAGGTGGCCGAGAGCGTCGACGCCGAGCTCGATCGGATCGAGGCCGCCGCGCTCGCCGCGCCGTTCCCGACCCAGGTGTCGATCCCCGAGTTCAACGAGGGACCGGCATGAGCGCGGGCTGGGTGTCCGACTTCGGTCGGACACCGTCGGGGTGCATGGGGCGTCCGGCGGGTGTCGGACTGAAGTCCGACACCGGCACCACCGGGAAGCAGGACGTATGAGCGCCGCAAGCGACACGCGACTGGTCGACATCGGGATGCCGCGGCTGTCCGACTCGATGGAGGAGGCGACGATCCTCTCCTGGCTCAAGCGCCCGGGGGACGACATCGTCCGCGGCGAGCCGCTGGTCGAGGTGGAGACGGACAAGGCGACGATGGTCTACGAGGCAGAGGCCGACGGCGTGCTCGAGGAGATCGTGGTGGACGACGGGTCGACGGCGGAGCTCGGCGCGGTCATCGCCCGGATCCGCATCGGCGGTGCCGGCGGGGCGGCTCCGGCGCCCACCACCGCGGCGCCGGCGGCGAGCGCCGCGACGCGCGCGCCCGGGGTGGCCCCGGACACCGCGGTCGAGGTCGAGTTCCGCGAGGCCGTGCGCCAGGCGCTCGACGAGGAGCTCGCACGCGACGAGCGCGTGCTCCTCTTCGGGGAGGACGTTGCCGCCGCGGGCGGCGTGTTCGCGGTCACGCCGGGCCTGCACGAGAAGTACGGCCCCGACCGCGTGTTCGACACACCGATCTCCGAGCTCGCCATGACCGGTGCCGCCTACGGGGCCGCGATCACCGGCAAGCGACCGGTGCTCGAGATCATGTTCGGGGACTTCCTCGCCCTCTCGATGGACACGCTGATCAACCAGGCGTCGAAGTACTGGTTCCTGAGCGGCGGCAGGCAGAGCGTCCCCCTCGTGATCCGCTCCGTCGTCGGTGCGGGCGGGCGCTTCGGCGCCATCCACTCGCAGATGCCCGTCTCGTGGCTGACCGGCATCACAGGCCTGAAGATCGTCGCTCCCGCCACCCCGGCGGACGCGAAGGGCCTCCTCAAGGCGGCGATCCGGGACGAGAACCCGGTCGTGTTCCTCGAGCACAAGCGCCTCTACTCGCTCAAGGGCGGGGTCGGCGGCGACGAGCTCGTGCCGCTGGGGCGCGCACGCATCGCGCGCGAGGGTCGGAGCGTCACGCTGGTGACCGTCGATGAAGGGCGTGCACGACTGCGTCGCGGCGGCCGACTTGCTCGCCGCCGACGGGATCGACGCGGAGGTGGTCGACCTGCGCACACTGCGGCCGCTCGACCTCGAGACCGTCCTCGCCTCGGTGGCGAAGACGAACCGGGTCGCGGTCGTGGAGGAGGGCCCCCTCACCGGCGGCTGGGCCGGTGAGATGCTCGCGCTGATCGCCGAGCACGGTCTCAGCGACCTCGACGACGTGTGGCGGATCGCGACACCCGACACGCCGATCCCCTACAGCCCGCCGCTCGAGGACGCTCATCTGCCCGGGCCGGAGCGGATCGCCGCCGAGGTCCGGGGCCGGATGCGCTAGATGGTCGTCGAGCGGCACGTTACGGTCTCGCGATGAGCGACCCCGCCTCGGCGCCCCTTCCTGCCGACCGCGGCTTCGAGGCTTCCAGGGTCGGCGGCCGGCTCCGAACCGAGCGTGAGCGGCGGGGAATCAGCCTCCGCGAGCTGGCACGACGCGTCGGGGTGTCGCCCAGCCTCGTGTCGCAGATCGAGCTCGACCGCGTCAACCCGTCGGTCAGCACGCTCTACGCGCTCGTCACCGAGCTCGGCATGACGATGAGCGACGTCTTCGGCGAGGAGCGACAGTCCGAGCGGGTCGATCCTCCAGCCGAGCGACAGCGACGGTCTGGCCGAGCGACCCGAGACCCGCCGGGTGATCAACCTCGCCTCCGGGGTGCGCTGGGAGCGGCTGACGCCGCACCGCGACGGTGACGTCGAGTTCCTGTACGTCGTCTACCCGGTGGGAGCCGCGTCGTGCCCGGAGGACGCGCTGATGACGCACGGCGGGAGGGAGTACGGCTACGTCGTCAGCGGCACGCTCGGGGTCCGGGTCGGGTTCGAGGAGTACGAGCTCGGCCCCGGCGGGTCGATCGCGTTCGACTCCTCGTCACCGCACCGCCTGTGGGCGGTCGGCGACGAGCCCGTCGACGCGATCTGGGTGGTGATCGGCCGCGCGGCGGATCCACGCGCGCAGGTCGTGCCGCCGCTCATCCCGCCGGGTTAGCCGGCCTCCGCGGGCGCTTCCCGCTCGCGCCTCAGGCGTCCCTGCGTCCGGAGTCGGGAGAGGAGCTCGGGGCTCTCGTAGAGGACGAGCGCCGCCAGGATCAGCACGCCGATCGTCATCTCCGAGTACTCCGTCGGCTGGTGGAAGAGGGGGAGGACGTTGTCGATCAGCGAGAGGAAGAGCGCCGCCAGCAGCGTCCCGACGTACGAGCCTCGTCCGCCGGCGAGGCTCGCGCCGCCGAGGACGGCCGCTGCGATGCTCTCGAGGCCGAAGTTGCCGATGATCGGCGAGCCGATCTGGACCTGGGCGGCGAGGTAGAAGCCGGCGATCGACGCCATCACGGAGCACACGACGAACGCCAGGAACACGATGCGCCCTGTCCCCATCCCGAGCCGGCGCGACGACGTCTCGTCCAGCCCGACCGCCCGCAGAGCGAGGCCGCTCCGTGTCCGGTACAGCCAGACATCTGCGAGCACGGCGAGCACGACGACGCCGAGGAAGGCGAACGGGACGAACCCGACCGACCGGGTCAGGGGGTCGATGACGTCGCCCGAGATCGGGCCCTCGGGGTGATCGCGGAGCCAGAGGGACGCGCCCTCGAGGATGCTGAACGTCCCGAGCGTGGCGATGATCGACGGAAGGCGGAAGACGCGGATGATGATCGCGTTGAAGATCCCGGTCAGCAGTCCCACGCCGACGAGGGCGAGCGCCTCCCGGGAACAACCCCCACCCCGACGTCGTGGGCGTCATCGTGTACGAGGCGACGACGACGCAGAACGTCATGAGCGCGGCCACGGAGACGTCGAAGCCGCCGACCAGCAGGGCGGTCGCCTGACCGAGCGAGACGAGGGCGAGTGGCATCGTCGCCAGCAGCAGGTTGTTGAGGTTGTAGCTCGAGAGGAACGCGTCCTCCCGGGTCGCGGTGTACCCGCCGAGCGCCACGATCAACGTCGCCATCAGGAGCAGGGGCAGCCAGCCCCGAAGCCGCGGCGACAGGCTCACGCGGGATCGACCTCGCCCGTGGTCGCGCGCGCGGCGCCCGACCCGACGATCGCCTCGACGATCCGTCTCTCGCCGAGATCGTCGCGCTGGATCTCGTCGACGATCCGCCCTCGCGACATCACCACGACGCGGTCGCAGAGCCCCGCGAGCTCGAGCGGGTCGCTCGACTTGACGATCGTCGCCACGCCCTCGCCCGCCTTCTCGCGCAGCGCGTCGTAGATGTCGAACCGGGCGGCGACGTCGACCCCCTGCGTCGGCTCCTCCGCGAGGATGACCTTGACGTCACCGCGCAGGAACGGCCGGGTGAGGGAGACCTTCTGCTGATTGCCGCCGGAGAGGAACTGCACGGGCTGCTCGATCGACGCCGTGCGGATGCTGAGGCGCCGGACGAGGCTCTCGACGGTGCGACGCTCGCGACGGCGGTGCAGGAAGCCGGCCCGCCCCATGCGCCCGAGGACCTGGATCGTCGTGTTCGCGCGGACGCTCAGGACGCGGGAAGAGCGACTCCCCCGTCCGATCACCGCTCAGCAACACGACGCCGGCCCGAAGCGCGCCGAGGGGCGACGTCGTGTCGAGCTCGCGACCGTCGCAGACGGTGCTCCCGGTCGAGCGCTCTGCGCCGGCGAGGGCGCGGAGGAACTGCACCTGGCCGTTGCCCTCGGCGCCGGCGATGCCGAGGATCTCGCCCTTCGCCACGTCGAGGTCGATCGGCCCGAACCGGTCGCCGCTCAGGCCGGAGACGGTGAGGAGGGCCTCCCGGGCCGTCGCAGTGCCGTGCCGTTCGGGGAAGGCGAGCTGGAGCGGACGCCCGATCATCAGCGCGACGAGCTGGTCCTCCGACATCGTCGACGCCTCGAACGTCCCCTGGCAGATCCCGTCGCGGAGGACGGTGACACGGTCGGCGATGCTCAGGACCTCCGGCAGCCGGTGGCTCACGTAGACGATCCCGACCCCGGCACCGCTTCGCTCGACGACGAGGGCGTGGAGGCGCTCGACGTCCTCCAGCCCGAGCGCCGTCGTCGGCTCGTCGAGGAGCAGCACCTTCGGCTCGGCGAGCAGCGCCTTGACGACCTCGAAGAGCTGTCGCTGCGCGAGCGACAGCGATCCGGCGGTTGCGGCCGGTGGGATGACGAGCCCGAAGGCCGAGAGGTGCGCCGCCGCCCACTCCTCCATGCGCCCGAAGGTCGGTCGTAGCTCCGCGGGCGCCGCCAGGTAGAGATTCTCGGCCACGGACAGGTCGAGCACGTGCGAGTACGTCTGGTAGGCCATGCCGAGGCCGAGCCTGCGCGTCTCGCCCGGAGAGACTCGCCGCCGCTCCGTGCCCGCTATCTCGACGGTGCCGCCGTCGGGGGCGAGGAACCCGCTGGCGACCCCGAGCAACGTCGACTTCCCGGACCCGTTCTCCCCGACGAGCGCGTGGATCTCCCCTGCGCGGCACTCGATGCTGACATCCCGAACGGCCTGCACCGCGCCGAACGACTTCGAGATGCCGCGGAGAGCGAGCACGACGGAGCTCATGTGCCCGTCCGTCCCGTCGACGGTGGACGGACGAGTCGACGGCTCGCAGGCGCGCGAACCGTCGCAGCCGGAGGCCAGCGTCTGGTGTCCGACTTGAAGTCGGACACCAGACGGCTGGGAACGGCGGGGGAACCGTGTGGCTCCCCCGCCGTCGGGCTCGGTGCTCTCGTGTTGCCGGAAACGGGCTCTGCGCCTCGCTTTCCCTACGGGTACATCTTCTTGAGCAGGCTCAGCGGGATCAGCGACGTCGCCGAGGCCTCCTGCGGATACCCCTTGACGCACGAGTCCCGCACACGCTGGTTCTGCAGCTCGATCGGGAACACGATCTGCGGCGGGATCTTCGCGCCCTTGAGCTTCATCATCGCCGCCGTGAACGCGACGCGGATCTGCGAGTTGCCCGAGGTGTAATAGAACATCTTGAGCTTGGGGTTGTTGAGCTGGTTGAACGTGCAGCCCATGCCGACGTCATCCGTCCGGAGCGTCAGCACGGTGTCGAACGACTTGCCCGCCGCCTTGTAGGCCGAGAGCGCGCCGGTCGCCATGCCGAGCCCGTACTCGTAGCTCCAGCCCTTGATGTCGGGATGCGCGGCGAGGACGCCGGCGACGACGGACTGGACCTTCGACGGATCCCAGTTCGTCGGCTCCTCTGCGACCACCTTGATGTTCGAGTTGAGCGCCGGCTTCTCGCACTTCTGCCAGCCCTCGGACAGCGGGTTCCCGGGGAAGCCGCCCAGGAAGGCGATCTCACCGGACTTGACCTGCTGGTTCATGACGTACGCGTACGTCTTGCCGAGCGCGCACGTGTCCTCGCCCACCACGGTCAGGTAGTTCGTGCCCGGTCCGGTCACGAAGCCCCAGGCGTACGTGGCCACGGGGATGCCGGCATCGGTCGCCTGCTTCATCACGGGCAGCATCGCGTCACCGAAGTCCGGGTAGGTGACGATCAGGCTGACCTTCTGCGCGATCGCCGCCTTGAAGTCGGCGATCCCCTGGTTCAGGTCGGAGTGCGCGCTGCGGTAGATGATCGTGCCGACCTGGGGATACGTCAGCGCCTGGAGGATGAACTCCATCTTCGACATCTGGCGGAAGACGTTCTCGCCGAACTGCTCGATGTAGGCGACGGTCAGCTTGCCGCCGGTGCCCGTCTTGCAGCCGTTCGACTTCCAGCACCTGAGCGCCAGGGCCTCGTTGACCTTCCGGTCGGCGCGGCCGAGCCCCGCGAGGGCGATGCTGCGCGACGCCGTGTCCTTCGGGAGCAGCGTGGCCTTGAAGAGCGTGTGCTTGAGGGTGGACGCCTTGGCGGCGTACACCTCGCCGAAGCCCTTCCCGGCCGAGATGACCACGGGTTTCGCGGCCGTCGCCTGCTTCTTGTCGGTGCCGCCGCTCGACACCGAGACCACCATGAGCGCGGTCACGAGCAGCGCGAGCGCCAGCACGCCAACCCCCACCGGGCGCATGCGAGACGCTGCGGACTTCTGCCGACCCTCCATCGTGCCTCCTTTTTCGCGAGCCTCAGCTCGTGTTTTCCTTCACTTCGGGACGGGTGCCTGCCGTGGATTCGATCCTTCGCAAGAGACGGCCGAGGAACGAGGCGATCCGATCGCCGGAGATCAGCATCCCGACGATGATCGCGGCGCCGAACACGATGAACTGCAGCGCCGTGGAGAGACCGAGGATCAGCAGCATCTGGGTGAGGAACGTGAGCGCGAGCGCTGCGACCCACGTCGAGGTCGCGCTCGCCAGCCCTCCGGAGAGCGCCGCTCCGGCGATCACGACCGCGGCGATCGGCGCGAGCAGGTACGACGCTCCGAATGCCGGATCGATGCTGATGCGCAGCGCGCCGAGGAGCACCGCCGCGCCGCCGTACAGCGCTCCCGCAGCGGTGTACGCGAATGCGACATGCGTCCGCACGTGCAGCCCTGCCATCCACGCAGCCCTGGGGTTGGCGCCGACGGCCTGGAAGCGCCGGCCGGCAGCGGTGTACCGGAGGGCGAGCGCGAGGAGAAGCGTGAGTGCGGCGCCGGTCCAGAAGACCGCGCTGATCCCGAGAGGCTTGTGCGCCGCCCAGGTCGACAGCGCGTTCGGCACATTGGGGTTGGCGGCGACCTCGCGGTTGTACCGCACGCTCCACGCCAGGGCGATCTGGCCCGTCGCCAGCGTGACGATCAGCGGGTTCAGCCTGACGATCGCGACGAGGACGCCGTTGGCGAGGCCCACGAGCGCGCCGAGCCCGATGCTGGCGAGAATGCCGAGCGCCAACCGGCTGTCGGAGTTCGCGCTGACGCCGACGAGGACGTTCCCGCACAGGGAGATGACACCGGCGGTCGACAGGTCGATGCCGGCCTGCATGATCACGAGCATCTGGCCGAGCGCCGCGATCGCGAGAATCGTCATGTACGGGAGCACGAACGCCCAGGACGTGCTGCGGAGCGCCGCCGGGGCGATCACGGCCGCGACGACGAGCAGCGCGACCGTGGCGATCCAGATGGGCAGGAAGCGAGCGCCGACGAGCGCGTCTGCGACCACCGGCGCCAGACGGCGTCCGTGACGGAGCGCGACGCCCTCGCCGCCACTTCGCTCGCTCACGGCGCCTCTGAAGCCCTAGCCCCGACCAGACGTCCATTCTCGGGCACGCCCGGTGCGGGTGTCAACCATCATCGAACGAAATCCCGCGATCCCGGGCCTGAGCGTCCATCAATGCTTAACGCTTCTCGGCGTGTGGACGCGTCCGCGTTGACGGGTCGCACGGCGCGCGTTTATGCTCGCTGCACATGCGACGGCACCCCGCCGCGCATCCCGTTTCACGCACGCCAAGGAGAGAGAGGCATGAGCGCTGAGCGCCTGTTGATCCGTAACGGCTTCGTCGTCTCGATGGACCCCGGCGTCGGCGACATCCCGAACGGTGACGTCCTCGTCGCGGACGGGAAGATCGTCGAGGTCGGTCGCGGCCTGTCGGCGTCGGGGGCCGAGGAGGTCGACGCCGCGGGCATGATCGTGATGCCCGGGTTCGTCGACACGCACCGCCACACGTGGCAGACGCCCGTGCGGGGCGTCCTGCCGTCCTGCACGCTCGACCACTACTTCGCGGTCATGCTCGGCCAGGTCGGCGGCTTCTACCGCCCGGAGGACGTGTACATCGGCGACTACGCAGGGTCGCTCGAGGCGCTCAACGGGGGCGTGACGACGCTGCTCGACTGGTCGCACATCAGCAATACGCCCGACCACTCGGACGCGGCGATCCAGGGCCTCCAGGATGCCGGCATCCGCGCCGTCTACGCCCACGGCATGCCCACGGGCGGCGAGTGGTGGATGCTGAGCGAGCTGAACCATCCCGAGGACATCCGGCGGATCCGCGAGACGTACTTCTCCTCGGACGACGGCCTCCTCACGCTCGCCATGGCCGCCCGGCAGCCCGGCAACGTGAACGCCGACGTCGCCAAGCACGACTGGGCGCTCGCGCGCGAGCTCGACATCCTGATCAGCGTCCACGTCGGGATGCGGCTCCACAACCTGCACTACGAGCCCGTCAAGGACATGCACGACCTCGGGCTGATGGGCGAGGACGTCTGTTACATCCACATGACCGACCTGACCGACCACGAGATGGACCTCATCGCGGAGACGGGCGGCAAGGCATCGGTCGCGCCCTACGTCGAGATGCTGATGGGTCACGGGCCGCCTCCGACGGGCAAGCTGCTGGCCCGCGGCGTCCGCCCGTCGCTCAGCGTCGACGTCGTCTCGAGCGTCCCGGGCGAGATGTTCACGCAGATGCGGACGGCGCTCGTCTACAGCCGCATCCTCGAGTTCACCGACACGCCGGACGAGGCGTTTGCGCCGCGGCTCACGCATCGGGATGTGCTCGAGTTCGCGACGATCGACGGCGCTCGCGCCTGCGGGCTCGAGGACAAGGTCGGCTCGCTCACCCCCGGCAAGCAGGCGGACATCGTCCTCCTCGAGGCGAAGGCGATCAACACCGCGCCGATGCTCGACCCGGTCGGGACGATCGTCGTCTTCTCGGACACGTCGAACGTCGACTCGGTGTTCGTCGCCGGTCGAGCCGTGAAACGCGACGGGAAGCTCGTCGACGGCAACCTCGACCGCGTGTTCGCCAAGCTCGACGAGTCGAGGAACCACATCCTGTCCGCAGGCGGCCTGCTTCCGGACTGGGCGGCCGAGACCGTCGCCGCCGGATAGACCGTCGTCGTGGGGCTCGATCCGCCGAGGCGGATCGAGCCCGGCGCAGCTCGCCTCGAAAGGAGAGACCGACATGGGCACAGGGACCGTCGTCGTCGTCGGCGGCACGCAGGGGCTCGGCCGGGAGCTCGCGCAGTCGTACGCGGCCGAGGGCCGCGACGTCGTCGTGACCGGGCGCGACCAGGCCCGCGCCGAGGCGGCCGCGGCCGAGATCGGCGGGAGCACGCGAGGGATCGGGTTCGACCTCGCCGAGCCTCACGCGATCGCCGAGCGCCTCGCGGACGTCGGGGACGTGAAGTTCCTCGTGCTCGCGGCGATCGAGCGCGACACCAACAAGGTCGCCGAGTACGACATCGCGGGGGCACTGCGCCTCGTCACGCTCAAGCTCGTCGGCTACACGGAGGTCGTCCACGCGCTGCTGCCGCGCCTCGGCGACTCGTCCTCGATCCTGATCTTCGGAGGCCTCGCGCGCGACCGGCCCTATCCGGGCTCGACGACCGTGACGACCGTCAACGGCGCGGTCACGAGCCTCGTGCGGACGCTCGTGATCGAGCTCGCCCCGAGGCGCGTGAACGCGCTACACCCGGCGATCGTGGGCGACAGCCCGCAGTGGCGCGACATGCCGCCGGAGCGACTGCAGGCGCTGGTGGTGCGCACGCCGATCGGGCGCCTCGTGACGATGGCCGAGGTCGTGGGCGCGTCGCGCTTCCTCCTGGAGAACGAGGCGATCAACGGCATCAACCTCGCTGTCGACGGCGGCTGGACGTGCATGTGACGGCCCGGCCGGCGTGGTGGCGCGCGTCGCGCAGCCTGCCCCGCCGTCCGTAGACTCGGCTCCGGCTGCGGCGGCAACGACGCGAAGGAGGTCGCATGCGCGGCTACCAGGTCGCACGCCTCGGCGAGATCGACGAGCTCGACGACGGACGTCAGCCGTATCGCCCCGTCCGGCACCACTTCGGCATCACGTCTTTCGGGGTCACCGCATGGACCGGCGCCGAGCCGGGGGATCGGATCATCAACGAGCACGACGAGGCCGACTCGGACGACGGGAGCGAGGAGCTCTACCTCGTCCAGCGGGGCAGCGCCGTGTTCGAGCTCGACGGCGAGCGCGTCGACGCGCCAACCGGCACGTTCGTCTTCGTGCCGCCGGGCGTCAAGCGCACGGCGTTCGCGGAGGAGGCCGGGACGACGATCGTCGCGGTCGGCGGCGTCCCCGGGAAGGCGTACGAGCCGGTCGGCTGGGAGCTCTGGGCACCGCTCCGGGCCCAGTACGAGGCCGGCGAGTACGACGCCGTCGTCGGGCGACTTCGCGAGATCGTGGACGCCAATCCGCAGTACGCGCTCCTCGCCTACAACCTCGCGTGTCTCGAGAGCCTCACCGGCCGTCCGGCCGACGCGATCGAGCATCTCCGGCGCGCGATCGAGCTGTCCGAGCAGTTCCGAGACTTCGCCAGGGGAGACGCCGACCTCGACGCGATCCGTGGCGACCCAGCCTTCGACGAGCTGGTCGGCAGCTGATCCGGCGCCACCTGCCGGTGACGCCGAGATGAGCGGACGCGAGGCGGACGATCGGATGCGTGCACATTTCGACCAGCGCGCGGCCGAGTACGACGACTGGTGGCTCGGCACGGGGGCGTTCGCGGACAGCGAGCGACCCGGCTGGTCCAAGGAGGTCGAAGCAGCTCATCGCCATCGTGCAGGCCCTGCCGCCGGCACGGGTGCTCGATGTCGCATGCGGCACGGGCTTCCTCACCCGGCACCTGCGCGGCGAGGTGGTGGCGGTCGACCAGAGCCCTCGAATGGTCGAGATCGCCGCGGCCCGTCTCCCGCACGCGCGCGTGCTCCAGGGGGATGTCGCGCCGTTGCCCTTCCTCGACGGCGAGTTCGACCTGATCTTCACCAGCCACTTCCTCCACCACCTGTCGCCTGACCAACGCGGCGCGTTCCTCGCCGACGCCCGTCGCGTCGGACGCGAGCTCGTCGTCGTCGAGGACGTGCACCGCGTGGACGCTCCGGCGGAGGAGCGGCATGAACGAGTCCTCGGCGACGGCTCACGCCATCACCTGCACAGGCACTCGTTCACGGCCGCCGAGCTCATCGGCGAGCTCGGCGGTGGTCACGTGCTCCACGAGGGGCGCTGGTTCGTGGTCGTCGCCGGTTGACGGCTCGGTGAGCGCGAGGGGTGGCACCTCGCTCGGGTGACGGGTTGCAGTAGGCTCGCGTCCTACCGGGTCGAGGTGGCCGTGCAGCCGCCGACAGACCGCAACCGGGAGGAGTCACACGGGGTGACGCTGGATCAGAAGAGAGCGCGTGTCTTCGGCGTGCTCTTCCTCCTCACGTTCGTCACGTCGATACCCGCGCTGTGGCTCTACCAGCCGGTGCTCGACGACCCCGTCGGCTACATCGCGAGTGCCGGGCAGGACAGCCGAATCTACTTCGGCGTGTTGCTGGAGCTGCTGTTGATCATCGCGAACATCGGCACCGCGGTCGTGATCTTCCCGATCGTCAGGCGACAGAGCGAGGAGCTCGCGCTGGGATATGTGGCTGCCCGACTGCTCGAGTGCACGTTCATCCTGGTCGGCATCGTCGCGGTCCTGGGGATCGTCACGTTGCAGCAGGAGGTTGCAGGCGCTGCCGAGGGCTCGGTCGCCTACACCCTCGCGGCGATCAAGGACTGGACGTTCCTGCTCGGGCCGGGCTGGGTCGTCGGCTGGGGGAACGGGCTGATCCTCGGATACCTGATGTACAGGTCGGGCCTGGTGCCGCGGAAGATGGCGATCCTCGGCCTCGTCGGGGGGCCACTGATCATCCTCTCCGGAACCCTCGTCCTGTTCGACGTCGCAGATGCCGGGGGACCGTTGCAGGGCGTCGCGACGATTCCCGAGTTCCTCTGGGAGCTGTCGCTCGGCATCTACTGCACGGTGAAGGGCTTCAGGCCGGAGTCGCCGATCCTTCGAGCCGACGCTCGCGAGGATCACGTAGCCGCGATGTCCGGCACGTCGCCCGCGTAGAGCCCCTGGTCGATTCGGGCGTGCGGCGCCTCGTCGGCCCGGGCGGCCGTCAGTGGATGGTGCCGGTCGAGACGAGCGCGAGCACCAGGACGCCGACCGCGATCCGGTAGGCGACGAACACGTACACCGTGTGCGTCGCGAGGTAGCGCAGGAGGAACGCGATCGAGGCGTAGCCGACCACGAAGGCCAGAACGGTTGCGAGTGCCGTTGCGCCGACGGTTGCGCCGGAGTCGCCGCCGATGTCACGCAGCTCGTACAGACCGCTGAGCACGACGGCGGGCACGGAGAGCAGGAAGGAGTAGCGGGCTGCGGCGGCGCGCTCGAAGCCGAGGAAGAGGCCGGCGCTGATCGTCGCGCCGGAGCGTGAGACGCCCGGCACGAGCGCGGCCGCCTGGGCGAAGCCGACCGAGATGCCGTCCCGCCAGCGGAGCGTGTCGAGTTGCCGTGAGCGGGTGCCGACCTTCTCGGCGGCCAGCAGGACGAGGCCCAGCACGATCATCGTCGTGCCGATCAGCCGCAGGTTGCGGGCCCCGGTCTCGATCTGGTCGCTGAACAGAAAGCCGAAGACGAGGATCGGGATCGTGCCGACGAGGATGTACCAGCCGAGCCGCGATTCGGGGGTCGCGCGACGGTCGCGATCACGGAGACCGGCCAGCCAGGCCCGCGCGATCCCGAGCAGATCGCGGCGGAAGTAGAGCAGCACGGCCGCGAGCGTGCCGAGCTGTGTGACCGCCGTGAATGCCGCGCCCGGGTCCTCCCAGCCGGCGAACGCCGGGACGATGCGCAGATGCGCGGTGCTCGAGATCGGCAGGAACTCGGTGAGCCCCTGCACGATGCCGAGCACGACCGCCTCGAACAGGCTCACCGCGGTTCCTCCCCGCAACGGCATCCGAGCGTGCGCCGACGTCTCTGGAGAGGGCTCATGCGGCTCGTGATCGTACGCACGCTCAGCGGCCGAGCACCAGGTCGCTGGGCGTACTGTCCTCGAACAGGAGCGTTTGGTCGAGAACGGCCGCCTCGCCCTCGATGGTCGAGATCAACGGATAGCGTCTGTCACCGACCCGAAAGAGCACGTCCCCGATCCGCCCGCACCGCTCCTCGCCGTGCTCGGCGAGCGTGGCGAGCTGTCCGTCGGAGAGCACGGCCGTCCGGGCTGACACGCCCGAACACTATGCTGCAGGCCGCGTGGCGGTCGGCGCCGCGTCAGCGCGCCGGATACGAGGCGACGTGGTCCGCGCTGGCTGCGACGAGCAGGGCGAGGAACCGCTCGGTCGCGGGGGTGAGGTATCTCGTGGCCAGGCGTACGGCCGACACGCGGCGCTCGGGTGGGTCGGTGGCCAGGGGTCTGATCGCGACGCCCGGGTGCGCCGGCCGGAGCATGAGTCGTGGGAGGAGCGCGATCCCCTCACCGGCGGCGACGAGCGCCTGTGCCATCTGGCAGTCGTTGATGCGGTAGGCGACGTTCGGCTCGAAGCCGGCGTCGCGGCAGCGCCGGTCGATCATGCGGAAGCTGGGGCTGTCGGTGCCGAAGTCTCCGAGCAGCCAGCTCTCGGCGCCCAGGTCGGCGAAGCGAATCGTCCGGTCGTGCTCGAGCTTGTGGCCGCGCGGCACGACGACGTCGAAGGGATCGTCGAGGAGGTGCTGCAGGGCAAGGTCGTCGTCGAAGGTGTCGCCGATCTCCGGATAGTCGAACGAGACGCCGACGTCGAGGTCGCCCCGTCGGATCGCGCGGGTGAGCGTGGAGGGCATTCCCACTTCCGAGATCGACACGTCGACGTCGGGGTGGCTCGTGCGGAAGGAGCGGAGCGCGTCGACGACCATCGCCGACCCTGCGCTCGAGAAGGTCCCGACGCGCAGGCTGCCGGCGGAGAGGTTGGCGATCGCCTCCACCTCGACACGGGCGGCCGCGATCTGCTCGAAGGCTGCGGCCGCGCGCAGAGCGAGCGCGCTCCCGGCCTCCGTCAGCCGAAGCGGCCGGAGGCCGCGGTCGACCAGCGTCGCCCCGAGCTGGCGCTCCAGCCCTGCCACGATCTTCGAGACCGCCGGTTGGGTGTACTCGAGCCGGTCGGCGGCCGCCGAGAACGAGCCGGTCTCGCCCACCGCCTGCAGGACGCGGAGTTGCTTGAGCTCCATTCCAGAAAGGAATGCTATCGATTACATCTCTTCCTTGTAGGAATGGTACGGACATGCGAGTCTCCCCTCCGACGGCACGACAACCCGAAGGAGAAGGACGAGATGACCGAGACCATCACCAAGCCCTATCGCGTCGCGTCCGGCGAGGGCCTCGCCGACGTCTGGTGGAAGAGCGGTCGCCTGACCGTCAAGGCAGGCGGTGCCGAGGGAAGCCACGCGTTCTCGCAGATCGAGGTCGACGACCCGCAAGGCACCGGGCCTCCACTGCATCTCCACCACAACGAGGACGAGACGTTCTACGTCCTCGACGGTGAGGTCACCTTCCTCGTCGGTGAGGACCGGATCGACCTCGCGGCAGGCGACTACCTCTTCGGCCCCCGCGGGATCGCTCACGCCTACGTCGTTCGCTCGGAGCGCGCACGCATGCTCGTCACCGCCAGCCCCGGTGGGATCGAGCAGGTCTTCGTCAGCCTGGGCGTGCCCGTCACGGGCGCCGAGCCCCCGACCGATGAGGTCATGCCGCCGATGGACGAGGCGATGCGCCTGTTCGCGGGCTACGGCGCAGAGATCCTCGGGCCCCCGCTCTCGCTGGACGACCTACCCTAGCGTCGGGCTCTGTCGACAGGATTCTCCAGCGCGCGGCCGGGCGGTGTCATGACCCGCCCGGCTCGAGCGCGAGACGGGCGAGATACTGTCGGCCCGCCATGGGTCGTGAGCGCTATCGCGTCGCTTGGCCGCTCGTACTGCCGGTCGCAGCCGCCGAGTTCCTGCTGCTGGTTGCGACGTCGAACGGCTACGGCTACCACCGGGACGAGTTGTACTTCCGCGTTGCCGCGCGCCATCCGGCCTGGGGGTACGACGACCAGCCGGCGCTGACCCCGCTTGTGGGGCGCTTCTCGGAGTGGCTGTTCGGCGGGGACCCACGGGGGCTGCGGATGGTGTCAGCCGTTGCCATGGCCCTCGTCGTCGTGCTGGTCGCGCTGATCGCTCGAGAGCTCGGCGCGGGACGGGCGGGACAGGCGGTGGCGGCGCTGGCCACGGCCGCGTCGGCGGCGGTGATGGCAGTTGGGCACCTGCTCTCGACGACGACATTCGACGTGCTTGCCTGGGTGACGCTCGTGTACATCGTGGCTCGGATCCTCGGCGGCGGGGACGTTCGGCAGTGGCTGCTCGTCGGGCTGGTCGCAGGCATCGGACTCGAGAACAAGCAACTCGTGCTTCTCCTCGTTCTGGCTCTCGCCTGTGGTTTGCTCCTCGCAGGCCGGTGGGATCTGGCCCGCAGCCCGTGGCTTTGGGTTGGAGCCGTACTCGCCTGCGCACTGTGGCTGCCGAACCTCGTCTGGCAGGCTCGCCACGGCTGGCCCCAGCTCGAGCTCGCGTCCGAGATCGGAGAGGATGACCCGATCGGCAACCGCGTTGAGCTTCTGCCGCTCCAGCTTCTCTTGATCGGCCCGCTCCTGGCACCGCTGTGGCTTGGCGGTCTCTGGTGGCTGCTGCGTCGGCCCGAGGCGCGACCGTACCGTCCGCTTGGTCTGGCGTACGTCGTGCTGCTCGCGACCGCGCTGGCGACCGGCGCGAAGCCGTACTACACGATGGGTCTGCTCCTCGTCTTGGTCGGCGCCGGCGGTGTGGTCGCCGAAGGCTGGTTGCGAGGCAGGCGAGGTCGGAGGCTCGCCCTCGGGGCCGCAATCGCCCTGTCTGCGGCGGTCGCGGCGCTGATCACGTTGCCGCTCGCGCCGGTCGAGGACGTGCACGCGACACCGATTCCCGACATCAACGAGGACGCGATCGAGACGATCGGCTGGCCCATCTTTGCGGCGACCGTCGGGCAGGTGTGGAACGAACTGCCGCAGTCGGAGCGCTCGACCGCGGTCGTCTATGCGAGCAACTACGGTGAGGCGGGCGCGATCGCACGGTACGGCCGCGCCTACGGCATCCCGCGCGCGTACTCGGGGCACAACGCCTTCTGGCGCTTCGGTCGCCCACCCGACGGCGCCCACCCGATCATCGTGGTCGGCTACCACCACCGGGAGGCGCTGCGAGGCGACTTCAGCGGGTGCGTGCTCTCCGCGCGGATCGATAACGGTGTGGCACTCGACAACGAAGAGCAAGGCGCGCCCATCTGGACCTGCGCAACGACCACCGAGACATGGTCGAGACTCTGGCCGCGACTGCGCTCGCTCAACCCTTGATTCCGTGAGGCGAAACCCCGGAGCGTGTCCGTCGAACCGACGTGCGCGCGCGGACGACGAGGTCAGGGTCGAGGTCGAGGAGCGCCGCGGCCCACGCGTGGGCGGGACGCATGCGGGGTCGTTGCCGTCGGCTTGGTGCGAGGCGCCGCCGGCCTCGGTCCTTCGCACGATTCTGCGAGCTTCTCGATCTGCCCGGCGGCCCGCTCGCCGAGGCAGGAACGAGCCCGCAGCCGTGGCCGAGGAGCCCACGCCGTTCACATGGCCGGGCCGCCCGGAACGGGCGTGACGCGCGTCCGAGTGGCAAGGCAGTACGATCGCGTTGTGGATCCGGCGACGAGATAGCGGTTGGGCGCGGCGGTTGCCGCGTGTGATCGGCGCAGGTGCCGAGGCTGCTCTCGAGGCGGTCCTCGGGCTGCGTGCCACCGCTACGAGATGGAGGCACACGGAAATGACTCGTCAGAACCTGTTCTCCGACGCATGGGACGAAGACGACGAAGCAGCCGGGACTCGTCGCCGAATCTTCTGGCGGCCGGACGATGCTCGGATGGGGGCGACGTTGCACGAGCTCGTCCCGGGCGCACCTGAGGGGCGAATGCACATGCACTTCGGAGCCGAGGAGATGTTCTTCGTCCTGAGCGGCCGTCCCGTCTTTCGCAACCACCACGGCGAGGAGACGATGGCTCCCGGGGACGTCGTCTTCTGCCCCGAGGGACGGGCCGGACTGCACACGTTCAGCAACCCCACCGACGAGCCCGCCCGGATCCTGGCGGTCAGCGCCGGCGGGTTCCCGGATGTCGTCGCCTATCCCGAGCACGGATACGCGTGGGTGGCGACCCGCGACCCCGATCCCGAGCTGCTGGCGAGGGGCGGCGACCCCGGGATCATCGCTCGCTTCGAGATCCCGATCGAGTAGACGTCGGCCGGCGCTCGAGACGAGAAGAGGCCGCGAAAGCGGCCTCTTCGCCTGTCGGGCTCCGCTGCGCGGCGTCTGTCGGCCCGGCAGCCTCGTCTCAGAGGCCGAGGTGGCGATGAGTTCTCGTCCGCAGAACCGTCCACTCAACGAGAGGAGACACTGATAACAAGGTGTCTACTCCGCTCGGGGGTCCGCCTCTTCCACGACCTCGGGAACGCGGAGGTGCAGCTCGAGCAGGTTCGGGCCGTCGAGGCGCCGGGTGTCGCGCACCTCGAGTACCGCATCGCCGCGAAGACCACCACGAGAGAGAGGACGAAGCCATGAAGCTGACGACCATGACGCAAGTCACCGTCGATGGAGTGATGCAGGGAAACGGCGGCGCCTCGGATGAGGACCGGCGGAACGGGTTCGAGCGCGGCGGGTGGGCGCTGGGGGTGGGCGACAGCGAGACGATGACGTTCATCAACGAGACCTACCAGCGCGCCGACGCCTTCCTGTTCGGGCGGCGGACCTACGAGCTCTTCGCCGGCTACTGGGGCGCGGAGGAGCGGGCTCGCGCCGCGGCGGAAGATCCGGGCAACCACCCGATCGCAGGTGCCCTGAACACGAAGCCCAAGTACCTCGCGTCGACGACGCTCACGGAACCGCGCTGGGCGAACACGACCCTCCTCTCCGGTGACGTCGCGGCGGCGATCGGCGAGCTGAAAGCCGAGCCGGAGGGTGAGCTGCAGGTGCACGGCAGCGGCGCCCTGATCCGGTGGCTGCTCGACAACGACCTCGTGGACGAGATCACCCTGCTCATCGTCCCCGTGGTCCTCGGCCAGGGCGCGCGGCTGTTCCCCGACGCCGGGCCGGACATGGCGCTCGACCTGGTCGACTCGCGAGCCGACTCGAAGGGCGTCACGATCCAGGTGTACCGGCCCAACGGACGCCCCGAGTACCCAACTGCCACCGCCTAGACTCCGCAGCTGTGCCAGGCGAGGAGGTCGATGACTACCTGCGCGGTCTCGAGGAGCCCAAGCGCACCACACTCGAGACGCTTCGCCGCACGATTCTCGAGATCGTTCCCGACGCCGAGCAGGTGATCTCGTATCGTGTCCCGGCCTTCCGGGTGGGCGGTCAGACGGTCGCGGGCTTCGCAGCCTTTCGACGTCATCTGAGCTACCTGCCGTTCAGCGGCTCGGTGCTCCCCCAACTGGCCGACGAGCTAGCGGGTTACACGATGACCAAGAGCGCGCTGCATTTTCCGATCGACCGACCACTCCCGAAGAAGCTCG
>CAVUAH010000020.1:0-6862 GCA_963739405.1 uncultured Actinomycetes bacterium
ACGATCGACGGGCTTCGCGTCCTCAGGACACTCGTCCGCTGTCGCGTGGGCTAGTCGGTGCGGCGGAGAGCAGCGTCACCGTCCAGACGGTGACCACCACGGCGAACGCACAGGTCAGCGGAATCCATCCGAGCGGCGGCTGCCAGAGGGGCGTGAAGCCGATCCACGGGCCGGTGCCCCCGATCACGCTGTCGTGGAGCGCTCCCCAGAACGCGCCGATCTGAGCGGCGCAGAGCACCCCGACGACGCAGCCGACGGACCAGCGTCTCGAGAACAACCCGCTCCACGACTCGTTGGATGCGAGCGCGACACCCGCGACGAGAGGGAGGCCCACCATCGCCGGCAGGTGGTAGCGCCCCTGCCAGACGAGACCGAGCTCGGGCGCCGTCCGCCACTGGCCGACGATCGGGATGAGCGCCGAGAGGGCCAGCAGGCCGACCACCACCACCCTCTCCCCACGGCCGTCCGATCCCGAGCGCCGCGAACACGAGGAACCCGAGCACGGCGAACCACGCCGTGTAGACGTGGGCCGGCGCCATTGCATCGACCCAGCCGAAGGTCGCGATCAGCTGGGCGTCCAACACCTTCAGTGAGAGCAGCGCGTCGAAGAGGAAACGGCGCCAGTTCTCGAGCTCGGGATAGACGACCACGTCCTCGCTGTCGACGCTCCGGCCCCTAGCGTCCAGCCGACGGCGGCGAGCGTCGCAACCGCAGCGACCCCGGCCGCGATGCGAAGGGAGCGCGACGGAGCACCGAGCGCGCGTCGGGGGCGACGAGCAACGCCCCGCTGACGACCAGCACGAGAAACAGCGGGCCGAAGCTTCGCGTCGTGACGAGCGCGACGGCCGCGATGCCCGCACGAACCGCACGCGACCGCTCGAGCTCCGGACGAGGGACGGTGAACCACACGAGCAGCGTCGCCCAGAGTGCGACCGCGGCCGCGATCTCGACCCCGCTCGGATTCACCGAGCCGGCGAAGAACAGCACCGTGGGGGTCACCGCCGCCGCGAGCGCGGCGAGACCCCAGCGCGGGGCTCGGAGCTCACGGAGTGCGATGAAAGCGAGCGTGAGGAGCGCCGCCGCGATCGCAGCGGTCAGCCACCGCATCACGTACACGGTGCCCTCACCCGGACGGATCAGCGTCGGCAGCCCTTCGACCGCGTAGTACAACGGGTTGTAGCGGCTCGCGGGGCTTGCGACCTCCCAC
The DNA here is from genome assembly GCA_963739405.1 of uncultured Actinomycetes bacterium. Classification (GTDB taxonomy): domain Bacteria; phylum Actinomycetota; class Thermoleophilia; order Gaiellales; family Gaiellaceae; genus Gaiella. Next base: position 1,208 of record CAVUAH010000020.1, read on the forward strand.
GAGGACGCTCCCGCGGCCCCGAGGAGGCTCGGCGCACCTCGGAGACCGTCCAGCGTGAAGCACGGAACGAGAGGGAAGGCGAGCGTCTCGGGGACGCGGGCGGTGTCGTACCGCCTCACGTCGTCGGGACGCGACCCGGGCGTCAGCTGCCCGCGCACGACCGAGGCGGCGCGGATGACATGCGCGGGCTCGTCCGGGACGCCCATCACGGGCGTCGCGATCGCGTAGAGACCGCCGAGCAGCCAGGTCAGCGCGAAGAAGGCCAGCGTGCGGCCATTCGGCCGAGCCCACGAGCGCACGGGACCCGAGGCTACTCCCTCACGCGTCGGCCGCCTCGTCGTAGAGCATGGCCCAGGTACGCGCGATGGCCGCGGGGTCCAAGGCGGTCCCGATCCTCGCTCGCGCGGCACGCCCCAGGGCGAGCCGACGCGCCCCGTCCTCGAGGAGCGCCGCGACCGCGACGCGCAGCCGGGCGACGTCGCCCGGCGGGACGAGGATGCCGGTGACGCCGTCCTCGACCGCGTCGAGCAGGCCGCCGACCGCAGTCGCGACGACCGGGCGGCCGTGGGCCATCGCCTCGCGGGCGACCATGCCGTAGCCCTCGCGCCGCGACGGGACGACCACGACCGCCGCGCGCTCGTACCAGGTGCCGAGCTCGCGCGGGGCGACGAAGCCGACCGCCTGCGGGAAGAGGGGACGCGGAGCGGGCCGTCGCCGACGACGACGAGCGGGAGCCCGTCGGCCGCCTCTGCGAGCTCGCGGACTCCCTTCTCCTCCGACAGGCGCCCGACGTAGAGGGCGTGCGGCGGCTCGTCGGGCTCGCCGACCGACGCCGGGATCGTGACGCCCGTCGGGATCACCCGCACGTCCCTCGCCCCGAGCGATCGAGCCTCCTCGGCGAGGGCGGACGAGGCGCAGACCACGACGCTGGCGCGCCGAAGCAGCCACCCGGCGAGCCGTCGTTCGCGCCGCGCGAGCGCGACGTCGGAGCCCCAGAGCTGCAGCACGAACGGCTTGCCGGTCGCGAGCGCTGGGATCGCGGACGGCAGCCAGTGCGCATGCACGACATCCGCGTCTCGCGCGGCACGACGCGCCGCGGCCGCGTAGGAGAGCAGGAAGAACGGCAGCGCGAGCGCCTTCCACGGCGCCGCGCGCAGGTTGTTCACGATCCCGTCGCCGTAGGCGATCCCGAAGTGGCGAAAGCTCGCCGGCGAGACGACGCGGACATCGACCCCGACGCCAGCAGCGCCTCGACGCCGTCCCGGACGAACGTCCCGGCGACGTCGTCCGCGTCGCGCGGGTACGACGTCGTCAGGACGACGACCCTCACGTTCGCTCGAGGCGCGGGGCAAACACCGCAGGCGCGGCGATCGCGAGCAGGGCGATGACGTAGAAGTAGTAGAAGGACATCGTCAGGTAGAAGACGTTGGAGGCCATGGTCGCCACGAGCGCAGCCGTGAGCCCCCACCCGAGCGGCCAGACGCGGGCGGCGAGCGGGTCCCGGGCCGCCGCGAGCGCACGCCCGATGTGCCGTGTCGCGCCGGAGCGCCTGAAGAGGTAGACGAGGAACGCCGCGAAGACGAGCGTCCCGACGAGCCCGGTCTCCACGAACGAGGCGACGTAGAAGGAGTGCGGCCCGAAGTTCGTCTTCCCGGTCTGGAACTCGTAGTAGACGGAGAACGTGTTGACGCCGAGGCCGAAGAGCGGGTGCTGCGCGAGCACGTCCGGGATGAAGTCGTAGACGAGGAAGTGCGTCGAGGACCCCCGACCCTCGGTCGACAGTCGCGAGGTCAGCACCTGCTCGAAGAACGCGGACCGGCGCGCGACGACGACGAAGATTCCCGCGAGCACGAGGCCGAGCGGCACGAGGAACCGCGCGGTCAGGAAGTGGCGGCGGTACGGGATCAGGAGGACCAGGAACCCGCAGCCGAGACCGAGCATCCCGCTGCGCGAGAGCGTCGCGAGCTCGACGACGAGCAGGAAGCCCAGCAGCACCGCCAGAGGCGTCCTCAGGCGGTGCCCCTGCTCGAGGCGCAGGTAGATCGGCAGCAGCAGCACGAGCACGGCCGCCAGCTCGATCCCGAGGTGGTTCGGGTCTCCCGTGAGCGCGTTGATGCGGAAGACGTTCTGACCCTCGATCGCGCCGTAGATGTTGATCTTGCTCGCCCCGCCGGTGAGCGGCTGGAGCCAGCCCGCGTCGAGGTTCCGACCGGTCCCCTCCGCGACCAGGAGCTGGGCGACGCCGTACAGGGCGTTGGCGGTGACACCCGCCACGAACGCGGCGAGCGTGAGCCAGTAGAACCGAATGCCGCGGCGAGCGATCAGCGAGACGCCTGCGACGAGGAACAGGAAGTGGAGGAGGAACTTCACCATCCCCTTGGCCCACTGGGCGAGCGACTGCGTCGTCTCGAGGTTGAACCACCCGATCAGGTAGACGAGCAGGAAGGCGGTGAAGAACCCGAGGGTGATCAACGCCGCGCGCTCGAGCCGCGCGTCGGAGCGCTCCGCCCGGTAGACGAGAAAGGCGAACAGGAAGAGCGCGGTGACGACGTCGGAGAACGACAGCGTCCCCGCGACCTCCCACTGGAGCTTGGCGTACGTGACGGTGAAGACCGTCATGAAGAAGAGGCCCTCGACGAACGGAGCACGCTCCGCGACGGCGCGCGGACGGTCGAGGGCGATCGCGGTCACGGCGGCGTCATGGTACGGCGCGCGGTGCAGCCGCTAGGGCGGTTGGATCTCGAGCCACGCCTCGAGACCGGCTCCGTGGGCCTCCGCCGCGGAGCTCGCGCCCTGCGCGTACGACTCGATCCCGTCGTAGAGCACCTTCCAGCGCCCGCACCCGTCCGCCCGCACCTCCGCGTCGACGTAGCCGACGGCCCGCACCCGGGCGAGCAGCTCGTTCGCCTCGGCCGACGTGTCGCGGCGACCGAAGACGAGATCGAGCGGTGCGGTCTCGCCGGGCTTGGCCTTGCGGACGCAGTTGGCGGCCGATGGGAAGTCGACGCCGTCGGCTGCGACGACGGCGGGGTATGCCAGGAGCGGCACCGCGACGATCGCGACCGCGATGCGCCGGGCCGTTGCCGCCGTCACGGCGGGGCCTCCCGTCGGTCGTCCCAGGCCGAGCCGACGAGGAGGGGCATCGAGACCCCGGCGAGGAGCACGAGCGCGCCCGTGTAGCGCACGATCGGGTTGAGCGCCTCGTTCGCCGTGATCGGCAGCGCCGCATAGGAGTACGTCACCCATGCGCCTCCGAGGAAGACGAGGACGAGGAGCGCGGTGACGAAGCCCGCAAGCCGACGGTCTCCCCAGACGAATGCCGCCGCGAGCGCGAGCAGCAGGACGAACGGCAGCACGGACCAGAGGCTCACGTCGAAGAGGACGTCGAGGGAGAGCCGGAGCGAGTCGAGCGCGCGGTGGAGCGACGCGCCCGCGCCGAGGCTAGGGGGCGCCTCGCCCGTGATGTCGTGCGAGCGATACCAGAGCCGCCACGGGATCGCGGCCGCGACGACGATCCCGGCCACGAGCGCGAGCTGGGGCCAGGCGCTCCTCTTGCGAGACCACGAGGCGGCAAACGTCACCCCGAGGGCGAGCGCGGCGTAGAGCAACCCTTCGCGCTTCGTCAGGGCCGCGCCCGCGAAGAGGGCCGCAACGCACGCGAGGCGCCACCCCTGACCGTCGCGGAGCCAGAGCGTGAGCTGCAGCGCGCCGACCACGAAGAGCAGGTCGACGAGCACGTCGGCCTGCGGCGTGAGCAGCCGCTCGCCGAAGCGCGGGACGACCAGGACGAGCAGGAGCGACGACCAGAGCGCCCACGGAGGCACATGGCGGTAGAGGCACCCGGCGATCGCCGCCACGCCTCCTGCCACGAGGAACCAGAACTGGAGGTGGAACGTGACGACGTCGACGGATCCCATCGCATGGAACGCCGTCGCGTCGAGGATCGGGACGATCGGCGGATACGTCGGACCGGCGCTCGTCGTGAAGACCTGCTCGTCGAGGCCTCCGAAGAGATAGATCGCCTTCGCCTTCGGAACCCAGAACGCCCAGGCGTCGAACGCCTGCAGGCTCTGGAGCCGCGCGGAGCGAAAGAGCGCCTCGAGCAGGAGCCCGACGAGCGCGATGCCGGCGGCCGTGACGAGCAACGAGAGCGGTGAGCCGGTCGGCGGGCCGACGAGGCCGCGAGGAACGCTGCGGCCCCGCCGCACGCCGAGCGCGAGGCAGACGGCGGTCGCACCGACGAGCGTGGCGAGGACCGCCCAGCCGCCGAACGGCACGCCGACGACGAGGAGCTGGGTCCAGACGACCCCGAACACGGCGACGCCGATGAGGTAGGCGAGCCCGGAGAGCCGCAGCACATCCGTCCAGCGCGGGAGCCCGCGCACGGCCCATAGGAACGACGTCCCGACCATGGCGAAGCCGAGGTTGAGTGCGGCGAGCCCGGCGATCGCACGGAGGGTCACGGCGCGCGCTTCAGGATCGAGAGGCCGTCCTCGCCTTCCCAGACGACGGCCGCCCCGGGATCTGCGGCGCGGTCGCAGCCGAAGCAGAGGATCCACGGCGCGCCCGGTTCCGCGCGACGCGGCAGGAGGAAGTAGCGCAGGAACGTCTCGGCGTACGGCACGGTGAGATCCGTCCAGCCTTCCTGCGGCGCTCCCATCGCCACGGTGAACGTGCCGTCCGCGGGGATAGAGCCGCGCGCCGCGAAGAGCAGCGCCTGGTCGGGGATGACCGAGTTGCCGCCGCCGACCTCGCGATCGAGCACGTCGAGCGCCGCGTTGGCGCGCGCGGACTCGTTCGCGTGCCTGAAGGCCTCGGGGTAGCGGACGACGATCGCGACGAGCACGACCAGCAGCCAGTAGGCCACCACGAGCCGGCGGACCCCGGCACCGCGAACGGGACGACGTGCGACGAGATCCTCCGTCCGACGAGGGTATCGCTCCCGGCGGGCGGTCGCATGCGTCGCGGAAAGCGAGGCCATACGATCGAGAGCATGACCGTCGAGCTCTCGATCGCGTCCGCGATCCACGATCGAGACCTCCTGGAGAGGCATCTCCTACCGAGCCTCGACGCACTCGACGGTGAGCCTCCCGCGAGGTTCCTGCTGGACAACACCGCCAACGCCCTCTCGGGCAACCTCGCCGAGCTCTACAACGTGCTCGTCCGGCTGGACGGGCCGTCGGTGCGGATCATCGTGCATCCCGACGTCACGTTCGCGCCCGACTTCGGCATCGGAGTCGCCACGGCGATCGCGACCCTCGCCGAGCGAGGTATCGGGTGGGGAGCGCTCGGCACGGTCGGACGTCATGGGACGGGGACTACGTCTGGGGCCACGAGATCGACGACCTCCGCCCCGTCTGCAGCGTCGACGCGTGCTGCGTCGTCGTCGACACGACCCAGGGGATCGCCTTCGACCAGAAGACGTTCGACGGGTTCCACTGCCACGTCGAGGACTACTGCATGCAGTGCCACGCGGCCGGGCTCGGCGTGTTCGTCGTCCCGGTGGCGCTCGAGCATGCGAGCGCGACCTTCGCCGCCCAGGGGTCGCGCTGGGGCGACTACGACAAGTACCGAAGGCGGCTCACACGCAAGTGGCGACGGCAGTTCCCGGGCCTGACGACGACCTGACCGAGTCAGCGCCCGACGACGTCCCTC
>CAVUAH010000021.1:0-14971 GCA_963739405.1 uncultured Actinomycetes bacterium
CCCTCGACGGGTTTCGCGTGCTCAGGACGCTCGTACGCTGCCGGGTGAGCTGAGCGACTTCAGCCGGTCCGTTGGCGGCCAAGGATCGTCCGCATACCACTGGTCAGCTTCGTACCGACGTGCACTATCGAATCGGCGGCCAATCGAGCGGAACGACGTCGGCGATAGATTGCCAACAGCGACGCTTCGCGCTGCGTGAGCTGTGTTCGACGGGTCAACTCGAGGCTGGCCCGAAGGAGATCGCCCAACTCGCGTCGGGGCCGTCCGAGCGCCCGGTCGTACACCGCGCGATATCCGACGGCCGTCCGATCCCAGGTGAGCTCCGCCGCGGTCTCCGAGATAGCCTCGACCAACCTGGCGCGCGCATCGATGCTGCCCAGGAGGTCGACGACGAACGCGCCTGCCTCGTCGAGGTCGAACGACGGAAGCATCCCCTCGGCCGGCAGGAGCTCGGCCATCGCCGACCGGTTGGCGTACACCGGTGCGGTGCCGAGCGCCGCCGCCTCGAACGGGACGAACCCGAAGCCCTCGTACAGCGTCGGAAAGAGGACGAGTCCGCGTCGCGGTACAGGGCCATTGCTCGGGCTCGGGTACGTCAGCCGAGATCGGCCACCCGGCCTGATAGTGCCGCCGCGTCTCCAAGAAATCCCTCTCCGCAGATCGCGAGGAGGTCCCGCCGGGGTGACCGCCCACGAGTACGAGCCCGCCATCCCATCCCTGGCGTCTGACAAGCCACTCGACGAGCCGCAACGAAAAGACACGGTTCTTGTGCCAGAAGGAGCTTCCGACCATCAAGAATACGGTCGTCCGCCGAGTGGCGGTGCGACCGTGTCCGCGATCTCACGTCCCCGGAGGTGGTCGACACCCAGCCAGACGACTGTCGCGCGGTCGAGGTCGACGGCTCCGTCGCTCGCCGCGTCGATCGCAGCGTGGTAGGAAAAGAAGCCGACCTCGTCCGCAGCCCGGAGCGCAGCATCCGTCGCGGCCCGATAGTCGCGCTTCGCATCGTCGATGTGATAGCCACGCGTTCGGTCCCAGATCATGTCCTGGTGCGTCAGCACGAATCGGTGACCGAGATCGATTCGATCCGCGAGATCGTGGAGGGACGTGATCTGGAACGGGCGATGGAAGATGTCCGGCTCGCCGAGTCGACCCCGCTCGACGAAAGCGATCTGGTCGCCGAGCGCCTTACGCGCGACACGGCCGTCGGATGGAGCTTCCCCGGACGCATCACGCGACATTAGCTCCAGCTCGGGCCAGCGCAGCCGCTAGTTCGAGCGTTTGGACCGTGTGCCGGTGAGTGGATGGGCAAGGCAGCTCCCATCGAGCACGATCTCAGAGTCGCGGGCCTGTGGTCGCGTCGATGGTACGGCGCGGAGGGACGCGCCTCCCGTGCGTCGGGGCGGAGTAGGCGGTGGACGAAGCCGGGGCGGTGGAGCAACGCGAAGAGCTGAGAGAAGACCGGACCCCCGCCGGTCTCCGACCGGTAGACTTCGTCGAGGGCCAGGACAAGATCGACGCGACGGACCAGGACGAGCCCGGCCCGAGGAGAGTCGATACCCGGCGGCGGTAGCCCTGCCGGCGGCGAGGGGGCGGCGGCTGGATCCAGGGAGACGCTCGTACACGCCGAATCGATCGCGAGAACGGACTGCAAGTGCGGCGACAACTCTTGGCGTCAAGAGCTCCCGATCTGAGACGAGGAGCACGTCCCCCGGTGTGCTGCGAACGACGCGGACAAGGCCATCGAACCCGGACTCGCCTACGGAGGCAGTGACCGCCGTGGGAGGGAGCGCGCGGCCGGGAGCGGCGGAGCCGGCGCATTCCCGAAGCACGACGAGCGGAGGATCTGCCTCGCGCGTCGGCGGCCCGTGGGCAAGTTGTTCGGCGAGCGTAGGGAACGGTGGGATCATCGACGGAACCACCGAACTCCACCGTAACGCCGGCCTCGAGCTACCGCCTCGAGCAGTTCGAGTGTTGCCTCCGCCGCTGCTCCGACGGAGAAGCGCTCGCATGCCTGACGGGCAGCTGAAGCACCAAGCTTCTCCCGAAGCCCGTGTTCGCCGAGCAGCCGGTCGAGCGCGCGCGCGAAGCGCCGCGACATCACCCGGCGGGACGAGGATGCCGGTGACGCCGTCCTCGACCGCGTCGACAGCCCGCCGACCGCGGTCGCGACGACCGGCCGGCCGTAGGCCATCGCCTCGCGGGCCACCATGCCGTATCCCTCGCGCCGCGACGGGACGACCACGAGCGCCGCGCGCTCGTACCAGGCGCCGAGCTCGCGCGGGGGGACGAAGCCGACCGCCTGGGGGAACAGCGCGCGAAGCGGGCCGTCACCGACGACGACGAGCGGCAGCCCGTCGGCCGCCTCTGCGAGCTCGCGGACGCCCTTCTCCTCCGACAGGCGCCCGACGTAGAGGGCGTGCGGCGGCTCATCGGGCTCGCCGACCGACTCCGGGATCGCGACGCCCGTCGGGATCACCCGCACGTCCCTCGCCCCGAGCGACCGAGCCTCCTCGGCCAGGGCGGACGAGGCGCAGACCACGACGCGCGCGCGCCGGAGGAGCCGCCGGCGAGCCGTCGTCCGCGCTGCGCGAGCGCGACGTCGGAGCCCCAGAGCTGCAGCACGAACGGTTGCCCCGTGGCGAGGGCCGGGAGCGCGGACGGCAGCCAGTGCGCGTGCACGACGTCCGCGCCTCGCGCGGCACGACGCGCCGCGGCCGCGTAGGAGAGCAAGAAGAACGGCAGCGCGAGCGCCTTCCACGGCGCCGCGCGCAGGTTGTTCACGATCCCGTCGCCGTAGGCGATCCCGAAGTGGCGGAAGCTCGCCGGCGAGACGACGCGGACCTCGACCCCCGACGCCCGCAGCGCCTCGACGCCGTCGCGGACGAACGTCCCGGCGACGTCGTCCGCGTCGCGCGGGTACGACGTCGTCAGGACGACGACCTTCACGCGCTCAGGCGACGCGCGAACACCGCAGGCGCGGCGATCGCGAGCAGGGCGATGACGAAGAAGTAGTAGAAGGACATCGTCAGGTAGAAGAAGTTGGAGGCGATGGTCGCCACGAGCGCGGCCGTGAGCCCCCACCCGAGCGGCCAGACGCGGGCGGCGAGCGGGTCGCCGGCCGCCGCGAGCGCACGCCCGATGTGCCGTGTCGCGCCGGAGCGCCGGAAGAGGTAGACGAGGAACGCCGCGAAGACGAGCGTCCCGACGAGCCCGGTCTCGACGAACGAGGCGACGTAGAAGGAGTGCGGCCCGAAGTTCGTCTTCCCGGTCTGGAACTCGTAGTAGACGGAGAACGTGTTGAGCGCCGAGGCCGAAGAGCGGGTGCTGCGCGAGCACGTCCGGGATGAAGTCGTAGACGAGGAAGTGCGTCGAGGATCCCCGGCCCTCGGTCGACAGTCGCGAGGTCAGCACCTGCTCGAAGAACGCCGACCGGCGCGCGACGACGACGAAGATCCCCGCGAGCACGAGGCCGAGCGGCACGAGGAACCGCGCGGTCAGGAAGTGGCGGCGGTACGGGATCAGGAGGACGAGGAACCCGCAGCCGAGACCGAGCATCCCGCTGCGCGAGAGCGTCGCGAGCTCGACGACGAGCAGGAAGCCGAGCAGCACCGCCAGAGGCGTCCTCAGGCGGTGCCCCGGCTCGAGGCGCAGGTAGAGCGGCAGCAGCAGGACGAGCACGGCCGCCAGCTCGATCCCGAGGTGGTTCGGGTCGCCCGTGAGCGCGTTGATGCGGAAGACGTTCTGACCCTCGATCGCGCCGTAGATGTTGATCTTGCTCGTCCCGCCGGTGAGCGGCTGGAGCCAGCCCGCGTCGAGGTTCCGTCCGGTCCCCTCCGCGACCAGGAGCTGGGCGACGCCGTACAGGGCGTTGGCGGTGACGCCCGCCGACGAACGCGGCGAGCGTCAGCCAGTAGAACCGGTGCCGCGTCGAGCGATCAGCGAGACGCCTGCGACGAGGAACAGGAAGTGGAGGAGGAACTTCACCATCCCCTTCGCCCACTGGGCGAGCGACTGCGTCGTCTCGAGGTTGAAGAACCCGATCAGGTAGACGAGCAGGAAGGCGGTGAAGAACCCGAGGGTGATCAACGCCGCGCGCTCGAGCCGCCCGTCGGAGCGCTCGCCCGGTAGACGACGAAGGCGAACAGGAAGAGCGCGGTGACGACGTCGGAGAACGAGAGCGTCCCCGCGACCTCCCACTGGAGCTTGGCGAACGTGACGGTGAAGACCGTCATGAAGAAGAGGCCCTCGACGAACGGAGTGCGCTCCGCGACGGCGCGCGGACGGTCGAGGGCGATCGCGGTCACGGCGGCGTCATGGTACGGCGCGCGGCGCAGCTGCTAGGGCGGTTGGATCTCGAGCCACGCCTCGAGACCGGCGCCGTGCGCCTCCGCCGCCGAGCTCGCGCCCTGCGCGTACGAGTCGATCCCGTCGTAGAGCGACCTTCCACCGCCCGCACCCGTCCGCCTGCACCTCCGCGTCGACGTAGCCGACGGCCCGCACCCGGGCGAGCAGCTCGTTCGCCTCGGCCGGCGTGTCGCGGTGACCGAAGACGAGATCGAGCGTCGCGGTCTCGCCGGGCTGGGCCTTGCGGACGCAGTTGGCGGCCGAGGGGAAGTCGACGCCGTCGGCGGCGACGACGGCGGGATATGCCAGGAGCGGCACCGCGACGATCGCGACCGCGATGCGCCGGGCCGTTGCCGCCGTCACGGCGGGGCCTCCCGTCGGTCGTCCCAGGCCGAGCCGACGAGGAGCGGCATCGAGACCCCGGCGAGGAGCACGAGCGCGCCCGTGTAGCGCACGATCGGGTTGAGCGCCTCGTTCGCCGTGATCGGGAGCGCCGCATAGCGAGTACGTCACCCATGCGCCGCCGAGGAAGACGAGGACGAGGAGCGCGGTGACGAAGCCCGCGAGCCGACGGTCTCCCCAGACGAATGCCGCCGCGAGCGCGAGCAGCAGGACGAACGGCAGCACGGACCAGAGGCTCACGTCGAAGAGGACGTCGAGGGAGAGCCGGAGCGAGTCGAGCGCGCGATGGAGCGACGCGCCCGCGCCGAGGCTCGGGGGCGCCTCACCCGTGATGTCGTGCGAGCGATACCAGAGCCGCCACGGGATCGCGGCCGCGACGACGATCCGGCCACGAGCGCGAGCCGGGGCCAGGCGCTCCGTCCGCGAGACCACGAGGCGGCAAACGTCACCCCGAGGGCGAGCGCGGCGTAGAGCAGCCCTTCGCGCTTCGTCAGGGCCGCGCCCGCGAAGAGGGCCGCAACGCACGCGAGGCGCCACCCCTGACCGTCGCGGAGCCAGAGCGTGAGCTGCAGCGCGCCGACCACGAACAGCAGGTCGACGAGCACGTCGGCCTGCGGCGTGAGCAGCCGCTCGCCGAAGCGTGGGACGACCAGGACGAGCAGGAGCGACGACCAGAGCGCCCACGGAGGCACATGGCGGTAGAGGCACCCGGCGATCGCCGCCACGCCCCCTGCCACGAGGAACCAGAACTGGAGGTGGAACGTGACGACGTCGACGGATCCCATCGCATGGAACGCCGTCGCATCGAGGATCGGGACGATCGGCGGATACGTCGGACCGGCGCTCGTCGTGAAGACCTGCTCGTCGAGGCCGCCGAAGAAGTAGATCGCCTTCGCCTTCGGGACCCAGAACGCCCAGGCGTCGAACGCCTGCAGGCTCTGGAGCCGCGCGGAGCGGAAGAGCGCCTCGAGCAGGAGCCCGACGAGCGCGATGCCGGCGGCCGTGACGAGCAACGAGAGCGGTGAGCCGGTCGGGGGGCCGACGAGGCCGCGAGGAACGCTGCGGCCCCGCCGCACGCCGAGCGCGAGGCAGACGGCGGTCGCACCGACGAGCGTGCGCGAGGACCGCCCAGCCGCCGAACGGCACGCCGACGACGAGGAGCTGGGTCCAGACGACCCCGAACACCGCGACGCCGACGAGGTAGGCGAGCCCGGCGAGGCGCAGCACGTCCGTCCAGCGCGGGAGCCCGCGCACGGCCCACAGGAACGACGTCCCGACCACGGCGAAGCCGAGGTTGAGTGCGGCGAGCCCGGCGATCGCACGGACGGTCACGGCGCGCGCTTCAGGATCGAGAGGCCGTCCTCGCCCTCCCAGACGACGGACGCCCCGGGATCTGCGGCGCGGTCGCAGCCGAAGCAGAGGATCCACGGCGCGCCCGGCTCCGCGCGACGCGGCAGGAGGAAGTAGCGCAGGAACGTCTCGGCGTACGGCACGGTGAGATCCGTCCAGCCGTCCTGCGGCGCCCCCATCGCCACGGCGAACGTCCCGTCCGCGGGGATCGAGCCGCGCGCCGCGAAGAGCAGCGCCTGGTCGGGGATGACCGAGTTGCCGCCGCCGACCTCGCGATCGAGCACGTCGAGCGCCGCGTTGGCACGCGCGGACTCGTTCGCGTGCCTGAATGCCTCGGGGTAGCGGACGACGATCGCGACGAGCACGACCAGCAGCCAGTAGGCCACCACGAGCCGGCGGACCCCGGCACCGCGAACGGGACGACGTGCGACGAGATCCTCCGTCAGCGGAGAGTATCGCGGAGAACGGCGGCCATCTCCTCGACGCGCGTTCTGCGCGAGAGCCGCTCGTGCCACTCCGGCGAGAGCTCGACGTCCGAGAGGTCGCCCTCGCGCCACCGCCGTGCAGTTCCAAGAGCGCGGCCCGGATCGCTTCGGGGTCATCCGGCGCGGCCACGAGCCCGGCCCCGGTGTCCCGGATCAGCTCGGCCGCCGCTCCGTCGGGCGGCACGGCGGCAAGGATCGGCCGGCCGACGGCGATGTACTCGAAGACCTTCCCGGAGAGCACCCCCTTGCCACGGCCGCCTGCCTCCGGGATCAGGAGAAGGAGCGCCTCGGAGTCCCGCTGGAGCGCCAGGGACTCGGCGCGCGGCGCGTAGGGCAGGAGCTCGAGCCGATCGCCGAGTCCGAGGCCGGAAGCCCACTCGCGGTCTGCGTCGCGGAAGTCGCCCATGAACCGCGCGACGACGTCGAGGTCGGAGTCGTGGAGCGCCTGTATGAACGGCCGCGGGTCGCGGCGACCGAAGAAGCTGCCCGTGTGCGTGATCCGGAAGCGCTCCGACGGGTGGCGCTCCAGTCCGGCGACGTCGTCGAAGTCGGCCCCGTTCGGGATCGTGGTCACGGGCCCCTTCGGGTCGAGGGCGCGCGTCTCCTCGGAGATGGCCTCGGAGACGCACGTGATCGCGTCCGCGCGGGACGCCACGAGTCGTGCGACCCGCTCGTGGAGCGCCGCCTTCGCCCTCGTCGCCGTGGTGTCGGCTCTGCGGTGCGCGTGGGACACCAGCGAGTCCCGCAGGTCGGCCACCCAGCGGACGCCGGTCGCGCGAGCGATCGCGGCGGCGATCAAATGCGTCGAGCCGGGCGGCGACGTCGACATGACCACGTCGATCCCGTGGTCTCGGACGAGTCTGATGCCGACGGGGATGGCGGTCAGCGCCCACGTGGCGTTCTCGTCCGGGACAACAAGCCGACGGAGCTGCAGGCGTGCCTGCGTGACCGCGCGCTCGAGCCCCTGCGTGCCGGCAAGTACCTCGGACGGCTTCCCGCCGCTCACGCCGACGTAGCGCGCGCGGTGCACCCACGCCTGGGACGGCAGCCGGAGGCCCTCGTCTCGATGCAGCCAGCGCGGGTCGTCGGGTGCGAGCACGTGGGTCTCGATCCCCATCGCCGGGAGGTACTGCGCGAGCTTCAGCGGTCGCTGGACGCCGCCTCCGCCCGCGGGGGGGAAGTAGAAGCTGACGAGGAGGGCATTCACGGCGGCGATCGTAGTTGGCCTTCTCCGGTCGCCGAAGGCGGGGGCCGCGTCAGAGCCAGTTCGCCGCGGTCACGGTAGCGTGGGCGGTCTGTCGTCCCGACTCGCTCATCTGACGCGCCGCCTCGGCCGACGCGCACGGCCGGATCGGCGTCCTCGCCCCGCCAGACGTCGGCGCCGACCGTGCGGTATGTCGATGGCGCCCCGTCGCCACAAAATGCCCTCGACGTCTTTCGGGAGACTGGACCTCGCGGCTGCCCGGCGAGCTCTCCGGGCTTCAGGCCGGCGACCTAGCGCTCTTCGAGGATGACCGGATCCGTTGGCTGTTCGAGGAGGTCGGCGGCGTCGCCGGAAAGAGCGTCCTCGAGCTCGGCCCCCTCGAGGGTGGCCACACGTACATGCTCGACCGCGCCGGGGCGAAGCGCGTGGTGGCGGTCGAGGCAAACACCCACATGTTCCTCAAGTGCCTCGTCGTGAAGGAGCTCGTCGGCCTTCCCCGTTCGGCATTCCTGTGCGGCGACTTAGTCGAGTACTTACGCGCCAGCGACGAGCATTTCGACGTCTGCCTCGCGAGCGGCGTCCTATACCACATGCGCGAACCGATCGATGTCCTCTCGCTCCTCGGCGGCGTCGCGGACACCCTCTTCCTGTGGACGCACTACTACGATGATGGCGTCATCGGCGCGAGCGAAACTCTGCGAGCGAAGTTCACCGCACAGAGGACCGATCTCGTCGGCGGCGTCCCAGTCACGCTTCACCGGTACGAGTACGGCGCGGTTCGCGGGTCCGAGGCGTTCTGCGGCGGAAGCGCCGAGTTCAGCCACTGGCTCGAACGCGAGACGATCCTCGCGACCCTGGAACGCCTCGGGTTCAGCAGGCTCCAGATCGGCTTCGACGCGCCGGAGCACCCAAACGGCCCAAGCCTCGCAATCGTCGCCCAACGCGCTTGAGCTTCCTCGGGGGCGTCCCGCTCGATGTCAGCCCGGACGAGAGCGGTGCAGGCGGTACCACGAGCCGGACGCCGCCGCCAGGGCGACGCCCGCGACGAGGAGCGACCAGCGAGGTCGCCCGGCAAGCTGCGGTGCGGCAAGCACGAGCGCCGGGACGAGCAGGAGGAGGGCGGTCGGTCCCGAGGCGCGCACGAGGTCGAGTATCACCGCGACTGCTCCGAGGAGCACCAGGACGGCGACCGAGCCCTCCAGCGTTCCGTGCTGGTCGTCGGCGGGAAGGAGATCGGGTGCGGCGAGCACGACGATGAGCCAGGCCCCGAGCGCGCCCGCGAGGAGCGGCAGCTCGGACGACAGGCGGTCCCTGAGAGGCAACCGAGCGACCGCAAGGACAAGCGCTGCTGCGAGAAGGGTCGCGAACGGCAGGGCTGCGACCCAAGCCGGCTCGGCACCGAGGCGACCCGGCAGTGTCTCGACGAGGTCGTCAGTCCCGAGCCGATCGAGCCACGTCCCGATCCCGTACTCGACCCCCGTCAGCGGGCCGGCAATCGTCGCGAGTGCCATGACACCCGCCGACGCCACGCCGACGCCGGCGACCACGAGAGGCCGTGCCTTGAGCGCGAGGCCAAGGGGAAGCGCGAGAAAGGGGACGACGGGAACGAGGAACCGCGGTCCGGGCGCCTGACCGCCGAAGGGGAGATAGTAGGCGGCGTTGTAGACGAGAAAGAGCAGCGGGAGCACCGCACACACAAGCGTCTCGGCGCGCCGCCCCATGCGCCACAAAAGCGGCAGTCCGACAAGCGCCACGACGGCCAGAGGCGTCACGACGAGCAGTCCCTTTTCCGACACGAGCAGCGAGAGCGCCACCCGGGGATCGGGCAGGCCAACGCCGTAGAACCCTTCAGCGTTCGCGCCGACGACAGGCGCGTCCGTTCCGACGGGCCGCTTGAGTGCGTTGGTGTAGCCGAGCGTTGTCGGCGAGCCGAAGGCCCATGTGTTGTACGCGAGGACAGGGAGCACGCCGGCGAGCGCACCGAGGGCGTACGAGGCGCCGCGCCGGACCAGCCCGACGCCACGCCGGCGACCGCGTAGACGCCGAGGACGAGCACGACGACCGCGAGCGGGAACTCGACCGCCACCGCGAAGCCGGCCAGGAGCCCGCCTGCCGCCAGCAGCCAGGCCCCGCCCACCCCATCCCGTTCGAGGAGAAGGATCGTGAACGCCGCGAAGCCGAGCGTCGCGGAGAGGACGTGGTCGAAGAAGAGGGTCGAGAACGGGAGCAGGAGCGTCCCCGCCCCGAGGAGCACGGATGTCGGCAACCCGTAGCCCGGTACGACGCGCTCCACCACCGCGAACATGAGCAGCAGGAGGGCGACGAACGGCAGCAGGGAACCGAACAGCGTCAGCTCCCATACGCGATCGCGGTACCCAGACTCGGTCGCGAGCGCTTGGCCCTGGAGGCCGACTGCGCGTAGCGCGCCGTACCAGGGCAGGGCGAAAATCGCAAGCCCGGGTGCCTTCGCCGCGTAATAGTGCCCGTCTATGTGTGCGGCGTCGATCGTCTCTCCCGGGTCGATCTGGGCGGTACCGGAGGCGAGCGCTCGTACGAGCGCGAAATGCGCAGCCTGATTCGGACCACTGTCAGAGACGATCATCGCGGAGGCGAGCGCCAGGGAAGCGATCGCAGCCACCGCGGTCACTCTTGGCGAGGGAAGGCGGATGGCGGCCATGTCGCCGCCGGATCGTACTCCCGCCCAAGGAGGAGTACGCTCCCCCCTCGAATGGGAGCGAGGCGACACTTCGTCCGCGCGAAGCTGGCGCTCTTTCGTACACCCGCAAACGATCCCGTCGTATGGGATCGTGCAGAGCTCGTCAACGCCTTCCATCGTCTCTACTACGAGTCAGCGGAGACGACCTGGGCGCAGACGACCTGGCGCGGGCACCGCGTACTCAAGTGCCCCCTAGACCTCTGGGTCTACCAGGAGATCCTTGTCGAGACGCAGCCCGATCTGATCGTCGAGACTGGAACGTTCGGCGGCGGCAGCGCGTACTACCTCGCAGGTATCTGCGACCTCCTCGGCCGCGGGGAGATCGTCACAATCGATGTCGACCCGCAAGAAGAGCTTCCCGAGCACGAGCGCATCGCCTACGTGACAGGCTCTTCCGACGAGGATGACGTCCTCGCCGACGTACGCCGGCGTGTGGCGCGAGCGGAGCGCGTCATGGTGATCCTCGACTCCGACCACCGCTACGACCATGTCCTGCGCGAGTCGCAGCTCTACAGCCGGTTCGTCACGCCAGGCTGCTACCTCGTGGTCGAGGACACGAACGTCAACGGCCACCCGGTGGCGCCCGACCTTCGGCCCGGGCCCGATGGAGGCGCTCACCGAGTTTCTTGCCGAGACCGACGACTTCGAGGTCGATCGCTCGCGCGAGAAGCTCTTGCTGACCTTCAACCCGTCCGGCTACCTCCGTAGGCGTTGACCCGCTACGCGCTGCGACGCCAGTAGACGCAGGTCCAGTCGACCTCGAGAATCGACTCCTCGATGCCGCGTTGCTCTCGGAAGTCGTCCACCGCCCGACGGCAGTTCTCGATGGCGAGGTAGTCGTCGACGATCACGAAACCCCCTGGAGAGAGCCGTGGGTAGAGGTTCGTCAGCGCGTCCGTGGTCGATTCGTAGAGATCCCCGTCGAGGCGCATGATGGAGAGTCGATCGATCGGGGCCGTCGGCAGCGTGTCCTTGAACCATCCTTCGAGGAAGCGCACCTGGTCGTCGAGCAGGCCGTACGGCGGAAGTTTTCCCTCACTGTGTCGATCGAGACGGCAAGCTCCGGGTACAGGTGCAGGTCCGCGCCGGCATCGGCTGGGTACCGCTTGACATCCGGTGCAGGAAGTCCCTTGAACGAATCGGCCACCCAGACGACTCTGTCGCGCACGTCCCATGCCGCAAGGGCAGCGCGCATGAAGATCGACGCGCCACCGCGCCAGACGCCCGTCTCGACAAGATCGCCCGGCACCTCGTCGCGTATCACCGCGCTTACGCAAGCCTCGATGTTGTCGAGCCTCTTGAACCCGACCATCGTGTGGGCGTGATACGGCCACTCCCTGCCCTCGGAGCGACGCACTGGGTCGAACATTCGCTCTCGAACGAGAAGCACGCCGCGATCGGTGAGCCGGCGAGCCAGTGCGCGCTTCATAGCTCCTGCGGGAATGGCGGGTATCAGCTCTCGCTGCTGGTAGACCTGATCGAGGAGGCAGCGCTTCATCAGATCGAGGTAGAGCAAGCGGGCGCGCGCACTGGACGAATCCACGCCGACATTCTCTCGAACTCCGCGGTCTGCGTCACCGGCAAACTCACAGTCGGTAGAGCACCCAGCGCGTGTCCCGGTAACCGACGGGTAGCGCGGGCGTCAGGTGCGGGAAGCGCTGCATGTCGACGAGGAGCCAGGTTGCGCCGCACGCGCGCGGGATCGCGAGGTCTCCCGTGCGAACGAAGCGCCGGAAATCGGCGATCCGTGCCCAGGGGCGATTCTCGACGGTGTCGGCGACGTGGCCCGGCGGGTTGACGCACACCCGGATGGGCGCGATCGCCCCGAGCCTGTAGCTCGACTCGGGGGTCGCATAGACGACGGCGCCCACGGGAACATCGGCATGGACGGCTGCGATGAGGCCGTCGGACAGTGGGTTGGGGCGCCGGGCCTCCGAGGCCGTCCAGTGCGTCAGGCCGTGGACGTACGTCGGCAGGAGGACGAGCGCGGAGGCGAGCGCCGCCGTGCGCTCGAGAGGCGGGCGACGACGGAAGCCGAGGCCGAGCGCGACGACCGCACCGGCCACCGCGATCCAGGTCGCCGCCGCCGGGCCGCCGTCGTTCAGCGTGTAGCCGAACTCCCCCGGGAAGGCGAGCTGGAACGCGATCCCCGCGACGAGGGCGATCGCGACGACGGCCCGGCCGACCAGTCGGGCAAGCACCCCCATCCCTCCGGCCAGCGCGAACGTGAGCGGCAGGAAGCCGGCCAGCCTCCGCGACTGCGAGAGCGAGACGACGTCCGAGAACGGCGTGAAGAGCCAGGGAACGAGGCAGACGACGAACACGGCGAGCGACCCTCCGACGACGAACGCCGCCCAGCGGCGGCGTGACGCGAGCCCGGCGAGCGGGAGGAGCAGCAGCGCCGCGACCGCCACCGCCCCCGTCCTGCCGAAGAGCTCGGGGACGACGGAGAACCGATCCGGCGAGCCGCTCAGCTGGCCCGCGTACTGGTCGAACCCGCGCACGCGCTCGCCCGTGTCGGGGGCGACCGAGGCCGTGTCGGCGATCACCGGCAGGAGCCACGCGAAGAAGAGCCCGGCGGGGACGACGAGCGCGGCGAGCGCGAGGCCGCCCTCCCGCGCGTCGCGCCGCTCCCAGAGCCAGCGGACGCCGATGAACCCGGCGAACGGCACCCAGAGAAAGAGGGCGTATGTCGGGTGGACGACGGCGAGCGCGAGCGAAGCTGCGGCAACCGAGGCGAGCAGCGCCGGCGACGGCATGCGCGACGCCGAGGATCGGCTCGATCGCCTCGTCGCCTCGAGCGCGAGCGCGAGCGCGGCCGGGACGAGCAGCTGCCTCGAGGCGGTCGCCGGGAGCGCGAGCGCGGTCAATGCTCCCCCGTGCCCGGGCGCCATCGCGACGAGCGCGACACCGGCCGCGGTAGCCGCTCCGGCCGGCACCGGCCGGCGGAAGAGCGCCCAGCCCGCCTCGTACGCGACGAGCACGGCTATCGGTGCGAGCACGGTCGGCCCGTGGAGGACGACGTCGACCGGGTCGGCGCCCGAGACCTTCGCGACGAGCGCGAGAATCCCGTGCCAGAGCGGGAAGGCGTAGCCGGGGTGGAGCCCGCCGTCGGGGAACTCGTTCGCGCTCGACAGCGACAGGTCACCGAACGCGAGCAGCTTCTGGATCCGGGCGAGGTGGAAGAAGCCGTCGCCGCCGACGTGCCCCGCGGTGCGCCAGAGCAGGAGTCCGAGCAGAGCACCGAGGCCCACGACGACGCGTCTGCCGGGGAGCTTGTGGTGATTCGACACAAGGTCTCCGGGACGGCCCTGTGAGACGCCGACGACGAGCGCCGCGATCCCGGCCGCGAGGAGGAGCACGAGTGTCAGCGTCAACGAGCCGTGCACCACGAACGTCACCGCGAGCGCCGCGAACACGAGTGCGAGGGCCCAGGCAAGCGTCGCCGACATGCTCCGGACGCCGATCGTCCTGGCGAGGAGCGCCCCGGGCGCCAGCACGACCGCGAACCCGAAGACGAGCTGAAGCAGCATGACGACCGCGCCCATGAGGCCGGCACGGACCCCGAGTCATGCGGACGTATACGATCGCGACCAGCCCCGCCCAATCCCGACAGACGCTGGCTCGCCCCAGCATCCTCCATCCTTGTCGAGTCCACGCATCTGCGCATACACGGTGCTGGTGGGCGGCTACGAGGAGCTGTCGGAGCAGCCGGTCGCGTCACGTTCCGACGTCGAGTTCTTCTGCTTCACCGACGACCCGGGGATGGAGAGCGAGACGCTGACGATCCGTCCGATCGAGGCGCTTTTTTCGTGCGACCCGGTTCGCAGCCAGCGCCAGTTCAAGATCCGGGCACACTCGATCCTGTCCGACTACGACCTGTCGCTCTACCTCGACAACTCGGTTCACCTGCGCCGTACGCCGGAGGAGATCCTTGCCTCGCTCCTTCCGGCAGGCAGTTCGGTGGCGATGGTTTCCCACTCGTTCCGGACGACCGTCGCCGACGAGTTCCGCACCGTTATCGAGGCGGGCCTGGATCGCGCGGACCGCTGCGTGGAGCAGGCGCGTCACTACCTCGAGCACGACCCGCACAGCCTTGCGCTCCGGCCGATGTGGAGCGGGCTCCTTCTTCGACGCCACAACGACCCGCACGTCGTCGAGGCGATGGATCGCTGGTTCCTACACGTCCTCCGTTACTCCCGTCGCGACCAGCTGTCCTCGCATTTCGCGTTCCGCGCCGTCGGCCTCGAGCCCCTCGTGCACGAACTCGACAACCACGCGTCGGAGTACCACGACTGGCCGATGAACAGGAATCGTCGCGATAGCAGCCCCTTGTGGGACGGCCCGGATGCCGTCGTCTTGGAAGACCGCGTGCGGGAACTCGAGGCAGAGCTGGAGACCATACGGTCGTCTCAATCGTGGCGGCTGACGCGTCCGGTGCGGCAGCTCCGAGCGCGATTCACAAGG
>CAVUAH010000022.1:0-264304 GCA_963739405.1 uncultured Actinomycetes bacterium
CTCCTGTTGACTCTCGGGCGTGCGCGTCGCCCTCGTGTCCGCCGTGCCGAGCCCGGCCACGCTTGCGCTTGCCGCGGTCCGCGTGCCTGGGGTCGAGCTCGTCCCGATGACGCCGGCCGGGGCGCTCGAGCGACTCCGCGGCGGAGACGCCGCACTCGGTCGACTCGACGTTCGACCGACACTCGACGGCGTCGAGGACGGCCTGTGGACACTCGGCGTGCTCGCGGCGCGTGGCGTCGCGGTGCTGAACGACCCCGGCGCGCTCCTCGCGGCGCACGACAAGCTCCTGACGGCCCGCCTCCTGCGCCGGGCCGGGTTGCCGCACCCGCGCACGTGGCGCGTCCGCGGCGACCGTCCGGCGCCGTCCGTCGAGCCCCCCGTGGTCGTCAAGCCCCGGCACGGGAGCTGGGGGCGTTCCGTCGCGCTGTGCACCACCGATGCGGCAGTCGACGAGGAGCTCGACCGCATCCGGCACGAGGAGTGGTACCGCGTGCACGGCGCGATCGTGCAGGAGCTCGTGGCGCCCGTCGGGCACGACCTGCGGCTCGTCGTCGCCGGCGCCCGTGTGATCGGCGCGGTACAGCGGGTCGCCGCCCCCGGTGAGTGGCGCACGAACGTGGCGCTGGGCGCGCGACGCGTCGCGGTCACGCCGCCGCCGGTCGCGATCGGCCTCGCGCTCGCCGCGACGCGGGCGGTCGGGACCGCGCTCGCGGGAGTCGATCTCCTCCCGACCGGCGACGGCTTCGCCGTGCTCGAGGTCAACGGCGCAGTCGAGTTCACGAACGACTATCGCCCGGACGGGGACGCCTTCTACGAGGCGGCGCTGGAGATCGGGCTCGCGGCGCGCAATGCCGATCCGGAAGCGTGCCCGGGCCGCGACGCGCTCGACTGCGGCCTGAGCCTGACCTGACACTCGAGCTCCGGGCGACCCCTGTGTGCCGGGGTTTCGAGGCGGCGGCGTTGCTACACTCACCCACGGCTCGGCGGCGTAGCTCAGTTGGTTAGAGCAGCGGAATCATAATCCGCGTGTCGTAGGTTCGAGTCCTACCGCCGCTACCTTCACCTTCCCTTCCCGCCCCGACGAGAACGAGAGAGAATGGCCACCGGAGTCAGAGTCGCGATCACGCTCGCCTGCACCGAGTGCAAGCGGCGGAACTACCAGTCACAGAAGTCGAAGCGGAACACTCCCGACCGTGTCGAGCTCCGCAAGTACTGCCGCTGGTGCGGCTCGCACACGCTCCATCGCGAGACCCGGTAGGCGTCGGAGGCATCCGAGGATGGCAGGAGAGACGAGACGCCAGCGGCGGGACGCCCGCCGCGCGGCCGGGCAGGAGCCGGCGCGTGCCGGAAGGCCGGCGCCCGTTCCCGCAGGCCCCGCGCCCGCAGCGCCCGCGGTCGAGCCCCACCGCCGTCGCGGCGGGTTCGTGCACGAGTCGATCGCCGAGCTCAAGAAGGTCGAGTGGCCGACCCGCGCCCAGGTGATCCAGGGCACGATCGTGGTGATCATCGCCTGCATCGTGGTCGGGGCGTACCTCTGGGGCGCCGACCAGATCCTCAAGCCGTTCGTCCGCGACGTGCTCCTCGGACAGTAGGGAGAGGCTGAGCTCAGAATGTTCCACTGGTACGTGATCAACACCTACTCCGGGCACGAGAACAAGGTGAAGGCCAATCTCGAGCACCGGATCGTCTCGATGAACCAGCAGCAGCGGTTCCGCCGCGTCGTCGTCCCGACCGAGCAGGTGATCGAGACGAAGGACGGGCAGAAGGTCCAGATCGAGAAGCGGGTGCTTCCCGGCTACGTCCTCGTGAACATGGACCTGAACGACGAGGCCTGGACGGTCGTCAAGGGCACGCCCGGCGTGACCGCGTTCGTCGGCGCAGGCGCGAAGCCCTCGCCGCTCTCGACCGCCGAGGTCGACCGGATCCTCCACGCAGGCGGCGTCGCGGGCGCCCCGTCCGCGCGGGCACAGGTCGAGTTCTCGCTCGGAGAGTCGGTGAAGGTGACATCCGGGCCGCTGTCGGACTTCGACGGCGAGATCGTCGACGTCAACGCCGACGCCCAGAAGCTCAAGGTGCTCGTGGACATCTTCGAGCGCCAGGTGCCGGTCGAGCTCGCGTTCGACCAGGTCAAGAAGATCGACTAACGACAGATAGGAGGAGGCGCGACGCGCCGCACGGACTCCGATGGCCAAGAAGGTTCTCACACTCATCAAGCTGCAGATCCCCGGCGGGCAGGCGAACCCCGCACCGCCGGTCGGGCCCGCGCTGGGTCAGCACGGCGTGAACATCGTCGAGTTCACGAAGGCGTTCAACGCGCAGACCGCGCACGAGAACGGCCGGATCATCCCGGTCGAGATCACCGTCTTCGAGGACCGCTCGTTCACCTTCATCACCAAGACGCCGCCCGCGGCGGTGCTCATCAAGGAGGCGCTCGGGCTCGAGTCCGGCTCGGCGGAGCCCAACCGCCACAAGGTCGGCCGGCTCACTCAGGTGCAGCTGCGCTCGATTGCCGAGACGAAGATGTCCGACCTGAACGCAAACGACGTCGAG
The DNA here is from genome assembly GCA_963739405.1 of uncultured Actinomycetes bacterium. GTDB lineage: Bacteria > Actinomycetota > Thermoleophilia > Gaiellales > Gaiellaceae > Gaiella. The sequence continues at coordinate 2,551 of CAVUAH010000022.1, forward strand.
GCCGCGATGCTCGTCATCGCCGGCACCGCCCGATCCATGGGCGTGGAGGTGGATTCGTGACTCTCGCGCCCGGCACCGGCACCGGCCGCGTCAGCGGCCGCTTCAGGGATCTTCGCGAGCTCGGGCATGCTTCCGCAGACCCGAGCTCTGCGGGAGACAAGGGCGTGGAGGTGGATTCGTGAGCGCGCACGGCAAGCGGTACGACGAGGCGCGCGCGGCGATCGACCGCGAGAAGCTCTACGCGCCTGCCGACGCGGTCGCCACGCTCAAGGCGGCACCCGACGCGAAGTTCGACGAGACCGTCGAGGTGCACTTCCGCCTCGGGCTCAACGTCCGCCACGCCGACGAGCAGCTTCGCGGCACGATCATGCTCCCGCACGGCACCGGCCGCGAGATGCGCGTCGCGGTGTTCGCCGAGGGCGACAAGGCCCGCGAGGCGCAGGACGCCGGCGCCGACATCGTCGGCTCCGCCGACCTCGCCGCGAAGATCGAGGGCGGCTTCCTCGACTTCGACGTGGCGATCGCGACGCCTGACCAGATGGGCAACGTCGGCAAGCTCGGCCGCGTGCTCGGCCCGCGCGGCCTGATGCCGAACCCGAAGACCGGCACCGTGACGTTCGACATCGCGAAGGCCGTCTCCGACGCGAAGGCCGGCAAGCTCGAGTACCGCACCGACCGTGGCGCGAACATCCATCTGCCGATCGGCAAGAAGAGCTTCGGCGAGCGGCAGCTGCTCGAGAACTACGCCGTCGTGCTCGAGGAGATCGTCCGCGCGAAGCCTGCCGCAGCCAAGGGCCGCTACATCAAGGGCATCACGCTGACGACCACGATGGGGCCCGGCATCCACGTCGATCCGACCCGCACGCGCGACGTCGCGCCGGATCTCGTCGACGAGGAATCCACTCGAGAGGCTGCTACGGTTTAGCCCCAATCCGACTAGTCCGCCGAAGACAACCGGCAGCCCCCGCGGGGCGGAGGTCCGGTCGAGGTGGGTCAGTGGGTACGCACGAACGCGTGCGTGCCGGCATTGACCCGCCGCAGGCGGGTCTGGTCGTTTCCGGAGGAAACGACATGCAGAGAACGGACAAGGAACGGGTCGTCGCCGAGCTCGCCGAGCAGCTCCGGTCGACCGAGTCGCTCATCGTCGCCGACTACCGCGGCCTGACGAACGCGCAGCTTGCGGAGCTCCGCGGGAAGCTCCGGGGAAGCGGCGCTCGGCTCCACGTCGTGAAGAACACGCTGACCCGGCGGGCCGCCGAGGAGGCCGGTACCGAAGCATTGCTGGCGCTGCTCGAGGGCCCGACCGCGATCGCCTTCGTCGACGCGGACGGGGATCCCGTCGCCGTGGCGAAGGCGCTTTCCGACACGGCGAGGGAGACGAAGGTGCTCGCCCTGCGTGGCGGCACCCTCTCCGGGCGCTCGATCACGGGCGACGAGGTCGAGGAGCTCGCGAAGCTCCCGGCCCCGGACGTCGTCAAGGCCCAGCTCGTCGGTGTGATCGTCGCCCCGCTCACCCAGCTCGCGGCGCTGCTCGTAGCCCCGCTCCGCGACCTCGCCGGGCTGATCGACGCACGGATCGCGCAGCTGGAGGAAGGCGCCGACACCTCCGCCTCCGCAGCCCCGGCGGCAGAGCAGGCGTCGTCCGACGAGCCCGCCGCAGAGGCGGCAGAGCCCGAGAGCGTCGCGGCTCCGCCCGAGAACGAGGCGGCCGCGCCCGCCGACGAGGTCGTCGCGGAGGCGACCGACGAGTCACCCGAGGCATCCGCAGAGGAAGGGCCGAGGACGCCGAGAACACCGATACCGGAACCGAGGAGGAGTAGGAGATGGCAACGGACACCGCCAAGGTGCTCGAGACGCTCGGCAGCATGACCGTGCTCGAGCTGGTGGAGCTCAAGAAGGCGATCGAGGAGGAGTGGGGCGTCACCGCCGCCGCTCCCGTCGCAGTCGCCGCGGCGCCGGGCGCCCCCGCCGGCGACGGCGACGCGGCCGCGGAGGAGAAGGACTCCTTCGACGTCGTGCTGACCGGCGCGGGCGACAAGAAGATCCAGGTGATCAAGGTCGTCCGCGCGGCCACCGGGCTCGGCCTCAAGGAGGCCAAGGACCTGGTCGACGGCGCCCCCGGCACCATCAAGGAGGCGCTCGCGAAGGACGAGGCCGACAAGTTGAAGGGCGAGCTCGAAGAGGCTGGTGCGTCGGTCGAGCTGAAGTAGCGTCGCACGCGCGCCGGGGCGGGTGGAGCCGCCCCGGCTCCGCACCCTTGACGGGGTGCGCTATACTTCTTTCCGGACTGTTCCGCCGCCCCTTCGGGGTTGCGGCGGAGCATGCGTGTCCGCTATTCTTCGCTGTTCCGCTTCGAGCCTGGCTCTCACTCTGCCCGTCCTCATCACTGACCGCCGTACGTAAGGGAGGCTGTTCTTGAGCAGCACCGCCGTCGCGCCGCGCGCGCGCAAGACGTTTTCGCGCCTGAAGCACGTCCTCGACCTCCCCAACCTCATCGACATCCAGAAGGCCTCGTTCCAGTGGTTCCTGGACGAGGGGCTCCGCGAGACGATCGACGACATCTCGCCGATCACCGACTACACGGGCACCCTGGCCGTCGAGTTCGGGGATTACGAGTTCGGCCCGCCGCAGCACACGATCTCGGAGTGCCGCGAGAAGGACCTGACCTATCAGGCACCGCTTTCGATGACGGTCCGCTTCGTCAACACGGAGACGGGCGAGATCCGCGAGCAGCGGGTCTTCATGGGCGACTTCCCGATGATGACCGAGCACGGGACGTTCATCATCAACGGCACCGAGCGCGTCATCGTCACGCAGCTCGTCCGGTCACCCGGCGCCTACCTCATGGAGCCGAAGGACGCGACGAAGCAGGTCTTCACCGCGAACCTGATGCCGTCCCGCGGCTCGTGGCTCGAGCTCGAGATCGACAAGAAGGGCATCGTCTACGCCCGTATCGACCGCAAGCGCAAGCTCCCGATCACGACCCTGCTGCGGGCGCTGCCGACCGAGGACCCGACCACCGGGTTCCAGCTCGACACGTCGACGAACGAGGCGATCCTGGCGCTCTTCGACGAGTCGACGCGCGCATACATCCAGAACACCCTCGAGAAGGACCCCTCCACCCGCGAGGAGGAGGCCCTCATCGAGGTGTTCAAGAAGCAGCGTCCCGGTGAGCCGCCCACGCTCGACAACGCGCGCAACCTGTTGCGCTCGCTGTTCTTCGACCCCAAGCGCTACGACCTCACGAAGGTCGGCCGCTACAAGCTCAACCAGCGGCTCGGTGTCTCGGTCGCCGAGGACGTTCGCGTCCTCACCACCGAGGACATCCTCGCACTGGTGCGCAAGCTCGTCGACCTCCCGGCGCGGCTCGGCGTGTCGGAGGACGCGAAGGACTTCGCGGCCGAGGCCGCCGTCATCTCGCGGGAGCCGATCCGGGGCGAGCTGGACGAGTACGAGCACTTCGGCAACCGGCGGCTCCGCACCACGGGGGAGCTGATCCAGGAGGCCTTCCGCGTCGGCCTGTACCGCATGGAGCGGGTCGTCCGCGAGCGGATGACGACGGAGGACGTCGACACGATCACCCCGCAGACGATCATCAACATCCGCCCGGTCGTCGCGGCGCTCAAGGAGTTCTTCGGCTCCTCGCAGCTGTCGCAGTTCATGGACCAGACGAACTCGCTGTCCGGCCTCACGCATCGCCGCCGCCTCTCGGCGCTCGGCGCGGGTGGTCTCACGCGTGAGCGGGCTCCGATCGAGGTGCGCGACGTGCACCCGACGCACTACGGGCGCATGTGCCCGATCGAGACCCCCGAGGGCCCGAACATCGGCCTCATCGGCGCGCTCGCGTCGTACGCCACCGTGTCCGAGTTCGGCTTCATCCAGACGCCGTACCGGGTGGTCAAGAGCGGCAAGGTGACGGACGAGATCGTGTACATCGACGCCTCGCAGGAGGCCCTGTACACGATCGCGCAGGCCTCCGAGGGCGTCGACCCCAAGACGGGCAAGTTCGAGAACGACCAGGTGCTCTGCCGCTCGTCGGCGGGCGAGGCGGTGATCGCCAGAGCCGACCAGGTCGACTACATGGACGTCTCGCCGGCCCAGATCGTCTCGGTGGCGACGGCGCTGATCCCGTTCCTCGAGCACAACGACGCGAACCGCGCGCTGATGGGCGCGAACATGCAGAAGCAGGCCGTGCCGCTCATGATCCCGCAGGCTCCGCTCGTCGGCACGGGTCTCGAGTACCGCGCCGCCGTCGACACGGGTGACGTCGTCCTCGCGCGGAACCACGGCTCGGTGATCGACGTCGACGCCGAGCGGATCGTCGTCGAGGGCAAGGGCACGCGCGACGAGTACCCGTTGACGAAGTTCATGCGCTCGAACCAGGGAACGCTCATCCATCAGAAGCCGGTCGTCGCCCTCGGCGACACGGTCGCCAAGGGCGAGGTGCTCGCAGACGGTGCGGCGACCGACCGCGGCGAGCTTGCGCTCGGCGCGAACCTGCTGGTCGCGTTCATGCCCTTCGAGGGCTACAACTTCGAGGACGCGATCGTGCTCTCCGAGCGGCTCGTCAAGGACGACGTCCTCAGCTCGATCCACATCCACGAGTACGAGATCGACGCGCGCTCGACCAAGCTCGGCGACGAGGAGATCACGCGTGACATCCCGAATCGCTCGGAGGAGTCTCTCGCCAACCTCGACGAGCGCGGCGTCGTCCGGATCGGCGCCGAGGTCGGGTCGGGCGACCTGCTGGTCGGCAAGGTCACGCCGAAGGGCGAGACCGAGCTGACGGCGGAGGAGAAGCTGATCCGCGCGATCTTCAAGGAGAAGGCGCGCGAGGTGCGCGACACCTCGCTCAAGGTCCCGCACGGCGAAGGCGGCAAGGTGATCGGCGTCAAGACGTTCGCGCGCGACGCAGGCGACGACCTGCCGCCGGGCGTCAACGAGCTCGTTCGTGTCTTCGTCGCCAAGAAGCGCAAGATCGCCGAGGGCGACAAGCTCGCGGGCCGCCACGGGAACAAGGGCGTCATCTCGAAGATCGTCCCCGAGGAGGACATGCCGTTCCTCGAGGACGGCCGCTCGGTCGACGTCGTCCTCAACCCGCTCGGCGTGCCGAGCCGGATGAACATCGGGCAGATCCTCGAGACCCACCTCGGGTGGGCGGCGGCGCACGGCGTCTTCGCCGACGGGGAGCCCGTCAACGAGAGGGCGCCGATCAACGCCCCCGACCCGCGCGCAGTCGCGACGCCGGTGTTCGACGGCGCGACCGAGGCCGACGTCGACGAGGCGCTCGTCACCTGGGCGAAGCAGAGCGACACCATCGGGATGAACGTCGACGAGAGCCGGGTCGCGGGCCGCCGCTGCTCCGGCAAGGTGCAGCTCTACGACGGCAAGTCGGGCGAGCCCTTCGAGCAGAAGGTGACCGTCGGGTACATGTACATCCTGAAGCTGCTCCACCTCGTCGACGACAAGATCCACGCGCGCTCGACGGGCCCGTACTCGCTCGTCACGCAGCAGCCGCTGGGCGGCAAGGCCCAGTTCGGCGGCCAGCGCTTCGGCGAGATGGAGGTGTGGGCGCTCGAGGCCTACGGTGCCGCGTACACGCTCCAGGAGATGCTCACGATCAAGTCCGACGACACGATCGGCCGCGTCAAGGCGTACGAGGCGATCGTCAAGGGCGAGAACATCGCCGAGCCGTCGATCCCCGAGTCCTTCAAGGTGCTCCTCAAGGAGATGCAGTCCCTCTCGCTCGACGTGCACGTGCTGTCGGACGAGGGCCGCGAGGTCGAGGTGCGCGAGGAGGACGATGAGCTGCTCCGCGCCGCGGAGGAGCTCGGCATCGACCTCTCGCCCGCGAACGTCCGCGGTACCGGCGGCGAGCCGACCGCCCAGGAGGTGGAGGAGGGTGCGCCCGAGGACGGCGCCGACCTGACTCTCGCCTCGGACGAGGACCTCGAGGAAGAGCCGGAGCCGGTCGCGGAGGAGCTCGCGCTGCCCGCCGACCTGGAGGTCGAGGACTAGATGTGGAAATCGCTTCGCGATTTCCACTAGAGACGAACTGCATCCAAGACAGAGCCATAGCGCAGACGAAAGAGCGAATTCGGACTGGGAGATCCTAGGAGTTTTTCCTAGGGGTTTGTCCGAAGGAGAAACCCCCTTGGCGCAGATCGACATCAACGACTTCGACGCGATCCGGATCGGGCTTGCTTCACCCAAGCAGATCCGTGACTGGTCGATGGGCGAGGTCACCAAGCCGGAGACCATCAACTACCGCACGCTGAAGCCCGAGCGCGACGGCCTGTTCTGCGAGCGCATCTTCGGTCCGACGAAGGACTGGGAGTGCTACTGCGGGAAGTACAAGCGGGTCCGCTACAAGGGGATCATCTGCGAGCGCTGCGGCGTCGAGGTGACGCGGCAGAAGGTCCGGCGCGAGCGGATGGGTCACATCGACCTCGCCGCGCCCGTCTCGCACATCTGGTTCTTCAAGGGCGTCCCGAGTCGCATCGGCTATCTGCTCGACATCGCCCCGCGGGAGCTCGAGAAGGTCCTCTACTTCGCCGCGTCGATCGTCACGGGCGTCGACGCGGAGAAGCGCGCCGCCGACCTCGCCGACCTCGAGGACAAGGTGCGCGGCGAGTCGGAGCAGATCTACGTCGACCGCGACGAGCAGCTCTCGGCGCTCGACGACCGGCTCAAGCGTCGCCGCGACTACCTCGCCGCGGGCAAGGACAAGGGCTTCGACGAGGACGACGAGTTCTGGGCCCGCGGTCTCTCGAACTGGGCCGAGGACCAGGGCATGCCGACGCTCGAGGAGGCGCGCACGCTCGCCGGAGTGATCTTCCCCGAGCTCGCGAAGACCGTCGCGGGCGAGGACCCGAAGCGCCTCCGCGAGCTCGTCCGCCAGACCGCGACCCGCGACGACCGTCGTCTCGCACCCCGCGAGATCGAGTCGGTCGGCACGGCCGCGCAGGAGATCCGCGCGGCCCTCGACCCGCTCCGGGCCGAACTCGAGAAGGCCTCCGGCGCGAAGAAGGGCGCGATCACGAAGCACCTCCACAAGGTGCTCGACCAGCTGCTCTCGGGCGAGGAGCTCGCCGGCGACGACGCCGAGCTTGCCGCATCGATCGACGCGAAGAACCTCGAGCGCGCACGCGAGATCGGCAACGGCCTTCTCCGGGACGTGCTCGAGCACGCCGACGCGGACGCGGGGCCCGAGCAGGTGCGCGAGCTCGCGTACGACCTCTGCCTCGTCGAGGGCGCCCGCAAGGAGGACCTCGAGGCCGTCCAGCACTGGGCGACGAAGGTGAAGGAGATGGTCGCCGACATCGAGAGCCGTCGCGAGGACACGCGCGAGGCGGCGGTCGAGGGCGTCCGTCGGCTCGAAGACACGTGGAAGCTCTTCCGCGAGCTCGACGTCAAGCAGGTCGTCAACGACGAGCAGCTCTTCCGCGAGCTCAAGGACCGGTTCGGCTCGCCCTACGGCTTCGGCGTCTACTTCCGCGGTGGCATGGGGGCGGAGTCGATCCGTGAGCTGCTGCGCGACCTGGACCTCGAGCAGGAGTCGCTCATGTTGCGCGACACCATCAAGACCTCGAAGGGCCAGAAGCAACAGCGCGCGATCAAGCGCCTGAAGGTCGTGCAGGCCTTCATCACCTCGGAGAACAGGCCGGAGTGGATGGTGCTCGAGGCCGTGCCGGTGATCCCGCCCGAGCTGCGCCCGATGGTCCAGCTCGACGGCGGCCGCTTCGCCACGAGCGACCTCAACGACCTGTACCGCCGAGTCATCAACCGGAACAACCGGCTGAAGCGGCTGCTCGACCTCGGTGCCCCGGAGATCATCGTCAACAACGAGAAGCGGATGCTCCAGGAGGCCGTCGACGCGCTGTTCGACAATGGCCGGCGGGGGCGCGCGGTGACGGGGCCGGGCAACCGGCCGCTCAAGTCGCTCTCCGACATGCTCAAGGGCAAGCAGGGCCGCTTCCGCCAGAACCTGCTCGGGAAGCGCGTCGACTACTCCGGCCGCTCCGTGATCGTCGCCGGCCCGAACCTCAAGCTCCACCAGTGTGGGCTGCCGAAGCTGATGGCGCTCGAGCTGTTCAAGCCGTTCATCATGAGCCGGCTGGTCGAGCGGAAGTCCGTCCAGAACATCAAGGCCGCCAAGAAGCACGTCGAGTCGATGGTCCCGGAGGTCTGGGACGTCCTCGAGGAGGTCATCGCCGAGCATCCGGTGCTGCTCAACCGGGCGCCGACGCTGCACCGCCTCGGCATCCAGGCGTTCGAGCCGGTGCTGGTGGAAGGCAAGGCGATCCAGGTCCACCCGCTCGTGTGCCATGCCTTCAACGCCGACTTCGACGGCGACCAGATGGCGGTGCACCTGCCGCTCTCGTCAGAGGCGCAGGCGGAGGCCCGCATCCTCATGCTCTCGTCGAACAACATCCTCTCGCCGGCGCACGGGCGGCCGCTCGCGACGCCGACGCAGGACATGGTCCTCGGCGCGTACTTCCTCACCTATTGCGCGCACGACCTCGGGGCGTCATCGGCGGACGAGCTCGCGAAGAAGCTCCGCGTCGACGGGCTGCGGCGGTTCGCGACCGAGGAGCAGGTGGAGTTCGCCCTCGAGGACCCGGACGACACCCTCGAGCTCCAGCAGCCGATCGAGTTCCGCCGCGGCGACGAGGTCCGGCTCACGACGCCGGGCCGGGTCATCTTCGAGCTCGAGCTCGAGCGGTCGCTCGGCGATGCCGTCGTGGACGGCCTGCACGAGGCGCTCGTGGTCGACCGTCCGCTCACGAAGCGGGAGCTCGACGCGCTCATCGACCGGCTCGTCGGCGAGTACGGCGCATACGCCGTCGCCACGGTGCTCGACACGATCAAGAGCCTCGCGTTCCGCTACGCGACGCGCGCGGGCATCACCGTGTCGAAGAACGACATCGTGATCCCGCCCGAGAAGGAGGAGATCCTCGCGTCGTACGAGGGGAAGGTCGCCAACGTCGAGCGGGAGTACGAGCGCGGCCTGATGACCGAGACCGAGCGCAAGGAGCGCGTGATCGCGGAGTGGACGCAGGCGACCGACGAGGTCGCGGACGCCATGAAGGAGAACCTCCACGAGACGAACTCGATCTTCATGATGGCGAACTCCGGCGCCCGCGGGTCGTTCAACCAGATCCGCCAGCTCGCGGGGATGCGCGGCCTGATGGCGAACCCGAAGGGCGAGATCATCGAGCGCCCGATCAAGGCGAACTTCATGGAAGGCCTCTCGGTGCTCGAGTACTTCATCTCGACGCACGGCGCCCGCAAGGGCCTCGCCGACACGGCGCTGCGCACCGCCGACTCCGGGTACCTCACCCGGCGTCTCGTCGACGTGTCGCAGGACGTCATCATCCGCGAGGAGGACTGCGGCACCTCCGACCACGTCGAGCTGCCGGCGATCCTCGACGGGCAGATCAACCTGAGCGCAGCCGGTCGGGTGCTCGCAACCGACGTGCACAAGCCGCTCAAGGACGGCAAGCCGGGCAAGACCGTTCTCGCGGAGAGGGGCGAGCTCCTCACGAAGCCGCGTCTCCGCGAGGTCGTCGAGCAGCTCGAGGAGGCCGCCGACACGGCGCTGCTCCCGGTCCGGACGGTGCTCAAGTGCCGCAGCGAGGTCGGGGTCTGCCGGGCCTGCTACGGGATCTTCCTCGCGACGGGTGACATGTGCGAGATCGGCGACGCGGTCGGCATCATCGCCGCGCAGTCGATCGGCGAGCCCGGGACGCAGCTCACGATGCGCACGTTCCACACGGGCGGCGTGGCGGGCGACGACATCACGCAGGGGCTTCCGCGGGTGGTCGAGATCTTCGAGGCCCGCAACCCGAAGGGCGCCGCCACGCTCGCCGAGCTCGGCGGGAAGGTCAGCGTCGAGGAGCAGGAGCGCACCGTGCTCGTGACCGTGACGCCTACGGCGCTCGACGAGAGCGGCGAGCCGCTCCCCATCCGTGAGTATTCGTTCCCGCGCCGGACGCGGCTCCTCGTCCGCTCGGGAGACACGGTCGAGCAGGGCGATCCGCTCAACGAGGGGTCACGCAACCCGGCCGACATGCTCGAGCTCCAGACGAGGGCGGCACGGGGATCGACTCCGACCGAGCTCTACCTCGTCGGCGAGGTGCAGAAGGTCTACAAGTCGCAGGGCGTCGACATCCACGACAAGCACATCGAGCTCATCGTCCGCCAGATGATGAAGAAGGTGCGCGTCGAGACGCCCGGCGACACCGAGCTCCTGCCCGGCCAGCTCGCGGACAAGGTCGTGCTCGAGCGGGCGAACGACGCCGCGCGCGCGGGGAAGGGCGAGGAGGCGACGTTCGAGCCGCTCATCCTCGGAATCACCAAGGCCTCCCTCGCGACGGAGTCGTTCCTCTCGGCCGCGTCCTTCCAGGAGACGACGAAGGTGCTCACCGACGCCTCGATCGAGGGCAAGGTCGACCGCCTCCTCGGTCTCAAGGAGAACGTGATCATCGGGAAGCTGATCCCGGCCGCGACGGGCCTGAAGAAGTACCGCGGCATCGAGATCGAGCCGTCCGAGCCGCTCCCGGCCGCGATGTTCGGGCCCGGCACCGACGCCGAGCTGCTCGCCGCGCTCGAGGAGATCGGTGACGGCGAAGGGCTCGACCTCGCCTCGCTCGGCCTCGGCTACGAGGACGAGCTGCCGGAGCTGCCGGATCTTCCGGAGCTGCCCGACACCGCGCCGGAGGAGTAGCTCCCCGTCCCTCGCGTCGGCCCGGGGTGGGCGCCGTCAGGCGCTCGGCCCCGGGCCGAGCAACCGTGCCGCGAGCTCGACGGCGTCCTCTTCGGGCGCGAGCTCGACCGCCCGACCCGACGAGGGGCACACCGCCTCGATCCGCGCCAGCACACCGAGTGCGTCGGCCCGGCCCAGGCCGGGGAGCACGAGGGCGACCGCCCGCGGCCCGACGGCGTAGACGGGGACGTCCGCGACCGTCCGGGCGCGGCTCGCGAGCGACGCTGCATCGTCCTCGCCGGCCCGGACGACTGCGGCCGCGAGGCGCAGGCCGTGCGACCGGGCCTCGGCGACTCCGGTCGCGAGTGCCCAGAGGAGCCCTGCCCGACCCGGGAGGTCGCCGTCCATCAGCGTCGTCGGCGCGGTCCCTGTATCCGGCTCCGCTGGGACACGGTGCGTGGTGTGGGGGATCGTCAGCTCACCGAGCGACGAGACCGCCGCGTCGATCCGGCCGACGACCTCGGTGAGCGCCGCGAGCCGCCGCGCGGCCTGCGCACGCCGTCGACGAGCTACGACCACGACCGACAGGACGGTCACGAGCGCGGCGATTGCGAGGACGGCGAGCGCGACGGTAGTGCTCATGCTTCCGAGTATCGACGTGCCGGCCCGGAAGCATCACCCCTCGACGACGATTTCCCCCGGTGCGATCTCGTGCAGCGTCCCGTTCTTCCTCGTGCCGGTCGCGCCGCGCCCGGCGTCGACGACCGACCCGCGCGCGGCACGCTTCGCCTCGGCAAGCGCGGCATCCGCCCTCGCGACCAGCGAGTCGACGTCGTCCCGCGGCTCGAGCTCGGCGACGCCGCCCGAGACGGAGACCGTCCCGGCCTCGCCGATCGGATCGGTCTCGAGCGCCTCCCGGAAGGCGTCGAACAGCCCCGCCGCGTCACCGCCCTCGCTTCCGGGGCGGACGATCGCGAAGCGGCCGCCTCCGAGTCGGAAGGCGTAGTCGAGCCGGTGCGCGAGCGTGCGGAGCCTCCTGGCCAGCTCGAGGAGCACCCCGTCGGTGGCCAGGATGCCGATCCGCGCGTTGAGCCACGTCAGCCGGTCGACGTCGAGCACGAGCAGCGTGAGCGGATGGTGCGCGAGCCGCGCGCGGAGGATCTCCCGATCGAGGACGGTCGGGAAGGATTGGCGGTCGAGCAGGTTCGTCAGCATGTCGATCTCGGGCACGACGTCCGGCTCGCTCAGATCGAGCGCGCGCGAGATCGGCGGACGGGCGGTCTGGACGAGCGACTCGAGACCGTCGACGTCCTCCTCGCTGAAGCGCCGGTCCCGATCGCGCGTGAGGACGCCGAGCAGGCTCTGCGCGTCGTTCTCGGCGAGGAGCGGCATGACCAGCCCGGAGCGCACGGGGTGCTCGCCGTCGGGGGCGACCAGATCGCCCGCGAACGCCACCTCGATCGCGCGGGCGCCGCGATAGTCGGGGAAGCCCATGCGGGCGATGTGGTTCGTCTCCGACTCCGACAAGCCGACGGTCGCGACGATCGGCGTGCCCTTCCCGCTCGTGACCAGGGCGATCGCGCCGTCGGCGGACGTCCGCTCGCGGGCCATCTCGAGCGCGCGCACCATCGGCTCGGGATCGTCCTCGAGCGCGAGCGTCGCGACCGGTGGTGACATGCGATAGGCGGAGAGCGCGTCGTTGAGCGTCTGGGCGAAGCCCGCAAGACGGTCGTCGTAGCGTCGCATCATCGCCTCGGTCACCTCGGCCTGCCGGGCAAGGAGCCTCCGCAGCGCGAGCACGAAGAGGAGGACGGAGGCGGCTGCGAGGACGATCGCTGCAACGGCGAGCCACGCCGTCATTCGGCATCGTCCCGTCTCGCGGCGGGCCCGCGTCCCTCCATCGGGCCAACCCTACAGAGGGGGGTGGCTGGTACCGCCCGAGGCTCCGGTGCCGTCAGGGGGCAAGGCTATCCTCGCCCGCATGGGGACGCCGAGGGCCCATCTCGTTGCGCTCGACCCCGGGGACGGCGTCCTCGAGACGGCGACCGCCGCGCCCGTGCAGCTCCCCGCGCTCGATCTCCCTCCGGCGCGGCGGCCGGGGTGGCCGACCCTGGCCGCGGTCGCCGCCGGCTGCGGCGTCGTCGCGATCCTCCTCGGCGCCTGGGCGCTCGCCGCGAGCATCCGCTCCGACGACCCCGCGTCGCCTGACCTGGCGCTCGCCCGGTCGGTCGCCGTCCTGACCGACGTCGACGCGGAGCGGCTCCCGCTGCGCGGGTCGGTCGGCCGGATCATGCTCGTCGTCGCCCGGGACGGGAGCGCGGTGCTGGCGCTCGACGGTCTCGGGCGGGCGCCGGCGGGGCACACCTACGCGGCGTGGCTCGTCCCGTCCGGCTCGGCGACGCCGCGGCGCGTCGCGGCGTTCACCGCGGCAGGTCGGGCGGTGCCGCTCGACCGGCCCGTCGCGCGAGGCGCGCGGGTGGGGATCACGCTCGAGGCGGCGCCGCCGCCGGATCGGCCCTCGCGGACGCTTCGCCTGGTCGCCGTCCGCCCCTGAGAGGCAGGACGGCCGGGCGTCTCTCACTCCGTCGCGACGCTCGCGCGGTCCTTCCCGAGGTCCTTCGCCTGGTAGAGCGCCGAGTCCGCCCGCTCGAAGAGCCCCGCGGCCGTCTCGCCGTGTCGGAGCTCCGCGATGCCGGCGGAGATCCGCACCCGTCCTCCCCCGGGGACGGACATCGTCGCGACGCCGTCGTGCATCCGCTGGAAGAGCTGCGTTGCGTCGTCGGAGGTCGACTCCGGCATGATCACGGCGAACTCGTCGCCCCCGACGCGGCAGCCGACGTCGACCGAGCGAATCGAGTTGCGCAGCCGCTCGGCGACCTGTGCCAGCACCGCGTCTCCCGCGAGGTGGCCGATCCGGTCGTTCACGGCCTTGAAGTCGTCCAGGTCGAGGATGAGGAGCGCGAGCCGGCGGTCGTACCGCTGGGCGCGCAATGCTTCGCGCCGGAGCGTCTCGTGGAAGTAGCGCTGGTTGAAGAAGCCCGTCAGCGCGTCCGTCTCCGCCATTTGACGCGCCTCGCGATAGCGTCGCGCGTTCTCGATCGCCGGGATGCACGTCGCCGCGATCTGCTCGATCACGCCGACGCGCTCGTGCGGTGGCTCGTACCCGGGTGTCCGCCAGAACAGCGCCAGCGTGCCGAGCGCGCTCCCGTCACGGCTGACGAGCGGCACGAACAGCCCGCCGCGGATCAAGTGCGTGTCCGCCGCGTCCGCCGCTCCGTAGCGGTAGCTCACCGTGATCGGCCCGGGCGGCAACGCGCCTCCGGCGCCCGAGGACGGCGGGTGCGCCGCCTCCTCCGGCGTCAACCCCCGCGTCGCGACGGTCGTCTGCCCGCCGGGGTCGTCCAGGGCGACCATCGCCGCGTCGAAGCCGGGGACCTCGAGCGCTGCGTCGAGCACCCGGTCGAGCAACTCGTCGAACTCGATCGAGCTGCCGAGGTCGCTCAGGAACCGGTTGCGCTTGCTCTCGCGCTCGGCCCGTTCGAGCGCGTCCGAGAGATCCCGCCCGAGGTCGTCCATGCGGGTTCGCATCTCGTCGACGGCCAGGACCAGCCGGTCGTCGCGCGGCGAGGTCGGCCGGCGGCGTGTCAGGACGAGCACGAGCCCGCCGAGGCCCAGGAGGGCCGCCGCCGCAGTGATCAGGATGATGGTCGTTCCGCTCGAGATGCCGCTCCCAACCTTCCCCGCACCGCAATCTAATCGGGCCGGCCGCGTTCGGGAACCCCAGCGAAGGTTGGTCGGACACGCCGCGCCGCGCGATACGCGTTTCGGCTACCATTGCCTGTCCCGGGCGGCGGGGCATCGTGCCTGCCGGCCCTTTCCGTGCGAGAGAACCACCGACCGACTTCGAGGAGCAGCGTGCCCACCGTCAACCAGCTCGTCCGCAAGGGTCGCAAGTCGCCCAAGGCGAAGGTCAAGACCCCCGCGCTCCGCGGCGCGCCGCAGAAGCGCGGTGTGTGCACGCGCGTCTACACGACGACGCCGAAGAAGCCGAATTCCGCGCTGCGCAAGGTCGCGCGCGTGAAGCTGACGAACCAGATGGAGGTCGGCGCCTACATCCCCGGCGAGGGCCACAACCTCCAGGAGCACTCCGTGGTGCTCATCCGGGGCGGGCGTGTCAAGGACCTCCCGGGCTTCCGCTACAAGGTGATCCGCGGCGGGCTCGACACCTCGGGTGTCGCCGACCGTCGCCAGGGCCGGTCGAAGTACGGCGCGAAGAAGGGCGGGAGCTAGCCCGATGCCCCGCCGCGCAGAGATCCAGCCGCGCACCGTCGTGCCGGACCCCGTCTACGGGTCGGTGCTCGTCACGCAGCTCGTCAACCGGCTGATGGTCGACGGGAAGAAGTCGATCGCCGAGCGGGTCGTCTACGACGCGCTCACGCAGGTCGCCGACAAGACCGGCAAGCCGGCGCTCGAGGCACTCGACGCCGCGGTGAAGTCGGTCACGCCCGTGCTCGAGGTGCGTTCGCGCCGCGTGGGCGGCGCGAACTACCAGGTGCCCGTCGAGGTGCCGCCGCGCCGCGGCCGCACGCTCGCGATCCGCTACCTCGTCACCTACGCGCGCGAGCGTCGTGAGAAGGGGATCGAGACGAAGCTCGCCGGCGAGCTCATCGACGCGATCGACCAGCAGGGCGGGGCGTTCAAGCGCAAGGACGACATGTACCGGATGGCGCAGGCCAACAAGGCGTTCGCGCACTACAGGTGGTAGACGTGCCTCTTCAAGCAACATCCACCCTGTCCCTCGCGGCTGCAAAGCGGCGCCATGCGTCGTCCTCGGTCGTGTCCATATCTCCTGATATGGACACTCCCTGCGTCCTAGCCTGGCTTGCTTTTCGCTCGCGAGGAACAGGGCAATGTCACGTGAAGAGGCACCGATGAGCACGACGACAGCCCCACAGGTCGCCCTCGACCGCGTCCGCAACATCGGGATCATGGCGCACATCGACGCCGGCAAGACGACGACCACCGAGCGGATCCTCTACTACACCGGTCGCACGCACAAGCTCGGCGAGGTGCACGAGGGCGCCGCGACGATGGACTGGATGGCGCAGGAGCAGGAGCGCGGCATCACCATCACGTCCGCGGCGACGACGGCGTCGTGGCGCGACCATCGCATCAACATTATCGATACTCCCGGACACGTGGACTTCACGGTCGAGGTGGAGCGCTCGCTTCGCGTCCTCGACGGCGCCGTCGCCGTGTTCGACTCGGTCGCAGGCGTCCAGCCGCAGTCCGAGACCGTCTGGCGGCAGGCCGACCGCTACGGCGTCCCGCGCATCGCATTCATCAACAAGATGGACCGCACGGGGGCGGACTTCGACGCTGCCGTCCAGTCGATGCGCGACCGCCTCGGCGCGAACCCGGTGCCGATCCAGATCCCGATCGGCCAGGAGGATGCCCATCGCGGCGTCGTCGACCTCGTCGAGATGAAGTCGATCGTGTACGAGGACGACCTCGGCCAGACATTCACCGTCGGGGAGATCCCCGCGGAGCTCGCCGACGCGGCGAACGAGGCGCACCACGCGCTGATCGACGCGGTCGCCGAGCACGACGACGACCTGATGGAGGCGTACCTCGAGGACGAGAGGTCGGTGTCGCCGGAGATGATCCGGCGCGCGCTGCGCGCGGGAACGCTCGCGGACGCGCTCACGCCGGTGCTGCTCGGGTCCGCATTCAAGAACAAGGGCGTCCAGCCCCTGCTCGACGCCGTCGTCGACTACCTGCCGAGCCCGCTCGACGTCCCGGCCGTCCAGGGCACCGACCCGAAGACGGACGACGAGATCACGCGCGCGGCGTCGGAGGACGCCCCGTTCTCCGCGCTCGTCTTCAAGGTGATGTCCGACCCGTATGTCGGCAAGCTGACCTACTTCCGCGTCTACTCCGGCCAGGTCAAGGCCGGCGATCGCGTGCTCAACACGACGAACGGTCGCACCGAGCGGATCGGGCGCATCCTCCAGATGCACGCGAACCACCGCGAGGAGCGCGACGAGATCGGTGCGGGCGAGATCGCCGCCGCCGTCGGGCTCAAGCAGTCGACCACGGGCGACACGCTCGCGATCGAGAACGCGCCGATCGTGCTCGAGTCGATGACCTTCCCCGACCCGGTGATCTCCGTCGCGATCGAGCCGAAGACGAAGGGCGATCAGGACAAGCTGGGCCAAGGGCTTGCCCGACTGGCCGAGGAGGACCCGACCTTCCGGGTCTCGACCGACGACGAGACGGGCCAGACGCTCATCGCCGGGATGGGCGAGCTGCACCTCGAGATCATCGTCGACCGGCTGATGCGCGAGTTCAGGGTCGACGCGAACGTCGGTCGCCCGCAGGTGGCCTACCGCGAGACCGCGTCGCGGCCGGTCGAGAAGGTCCAGGGCCGCTTCGTCCGCCAGACCGGCGGCTCGGGCCAGTACGGCGACGTCGTGATCAACCTCCTGCCGCAGGAGCCCGGCGCGGGCTACGAGTTCGAGGACAAGATCGTCGGCGGGAAGATCCCGAAGGAGTACATCAAGCCCGTCGACGAGGGCATCCAGGAGGCGCTCGGCGCGGGCGTGCTCGCCGGGTACCCGGTCGTCGACGTCAAGGTCCAGCTCATCGAGGGCTCGTACCACGACGTCGACTCGAGCGAGCGCGCATTCAAGATCGCCGGGTCGATCGCCTTCAAGGAGGCGATGAAGCGCGCCAAGCCGAAGCTCCTCGAGCCGGTGATGGCCGTCGAGGTCGTCACGCCGGAGGACTACCTCGGCGACGTGATGGGGAACCTCAACTCCCGTCGCGGCCGCGTCGAGCACCTCGAGCCCCTCGGCAACTCGCAGTCGATCAAGGCGAGCGTCCCGCTGTCCGAGATGTTCGGCTACGCCACGGACCTGCGGTCGATGACGCAGGGCCGCGCCACGTTCACCATGCAGTTCGACCGCTACGACGACGTCCCCGCGTCGATCGCCGAGTCGATCATGTCCACGCAGTCAGACGGGTAACCGACTTTCGTCCCTGTAGTTCGAGTCCTTTTCCGGAGGCATAAGGCAATGGCCAAGCAGAAGTTCGAGCGCACCAAGCCGCACGTCAACGTCGGCACCATCGGTCACATCGACCACGGCAAGACGACCCTGACCGCCGCGATCACGAAGGTGCTCGCGGAGACCGGCACGGGCACGGCGGCTCGCGACTTCGCCTCGATCGACGCCGCTCCCGAGGAGCGCCAGCGCGGCATCACGATCAACACCGCGCACGTCGAGTACGAGACCGCGAACCGGCATTACGCGCACGTCGACTGCCCGGGGCACGCGGACTACATCAAGAACATGATCACGGGTGCCGCGCAGATGGACGGCGCGATCCTCGTCGTCTCCGCCGCGGACGGCCCGATGCCGCAGACCCGCGAGCACATCCTGCTCGCCCGGCAGGTCGAGGTGCCCGCCATGGTCGTCGCGCTCAACAAGGCCGACATGGTCGACGACCCCGAGCTGCTCGAGCTGGTCGAGATGGAGGTGCGCGAGCTTCTCTCCAAGTACGAGTTCCCGGGCGACGACATCCCGATCGTCCAGGTCTCGGCGCTCAAGGCGCTCGAAGGCGACCCCGAGTGGACGGGGAAGATCCTCGAGCTGATGGAGGCCGTCGACTCCTATATCCCGGAGCCGACCCGCGACGTCGACAAGCCGTTCCTGATGCCGATCGAGGACGTCTTCACGATCACCGGTCGCGGCACCGTGGTCACCGGTCGCATCGAGCAGGGCAAGATCGAGGTCGGCAACGAGGTCGAGATCGTGGGGATCCACGAGAAGACGGAGAAGACGACCGTCACCGGGCTCGAGATGTTCCAGAAGATCCTCGACTTCGCGCAGGCCGGCGACAACGCGGGAGCGCTGCTCCGCGGCGTCAAGCGCGAGGAGGTCGAGCGCGGCCAGGTGCTCGCGAAGCCGGGCTCCATCACGCCGCACACGCACTACAAGGCCGAGGTGTACGTCCTCTCGAAGGACGAGGGCGGGCGCCATACGCCGTTCTTCAACGGCTACCGGCCGCAGTTCTACTTCCGCACGACCGACGTGACGGGCTCCATCAAGCTCCCCGAGGGCCAGGAGATGGTCATGCCCGGCGACAACACGAACATGGAGATCGAGCTGATCCAGCCGATCGCAATGGACCAGGGCCTCCGATTCGCGATCCGCGAGGGCGGCCGCACCGTCGGCGCCGGCGTGGTCACGGAGATCGTCAAGTAGGGAGGGCCTCGGCCCTCCTCGCTTCCGAGGAACGAGCAGAACGAGCATGGCGCAGCAGAAGATCAGGATCCGACTCAAGGGATACGACCACCAGCAGGTCGACCGCTCGGCGACCCAGATCGTCGAGACGGCCCAGCGCACCGGTGCGACGATCACCGGCCCTGTCCCCCTGCCCACCGAGAAGAACGTCTACTGCGTGATCCGCGGTCCCTTCATCGACAAGGACTCGCGCGAGCACTTCGAGGTGCGCACGCACAAGCGCTTGATCGACATCCACAGCCCGACGCCGCGGACCGTCGACTCGCTGATGCGCCTCGACCTGCCCGCCGGCGTCGACATCGAGATCAAGCTCTAGGTGATGGGGATGAAAGGCATTCTCGGCAGAAAGCTCGGCATGACCCAGGTCTTCGACGAGGAGACCGGCAGCGTCGAGGCCGTGACCGTGATCGAGGCCGGGCCCTGCCCGGTGGTGATCGTCCGAACCGAGGCGGCCGACGGCTACGAGGCCGTCCAGCTCGCCTTCGAGCCCGTTCTCGACCGCAAGCTCACGAAGGGCGAGCTCGGCCACCTGCGCAAGGCGGGTGTCGGCGGGCATCGGCATCTCGTCGAGTTCCGCGGCGCGAGCGAGCTCCAGGTGGGAGAGAGCGTCACCGTCGAGTCGTTCGAGCCGGGCGACCGGATCAAGGTCTCCGGCAGATCCATCGGGAAGGGCTTCCAGGGCACGATCAAGCGGCACAACTTCTCCCGCGGCCCGATGAGCCACGGCTCGCACAACATCCGCAAGCCCGGCTCGGTCGGCGCCTCGGCCACGCCGTCGCGCGTGTTCAAGGGCAAGAAGATGGCCGGGCACATGGGTGCCGAGCGCGTCACGCAGCTCGGGCTCGTCGTCCACCAGGTCGATGCCGAGCGCAACCTGCTGCTCGTCCGCGGCGCCGTCCCCGGCCCGAAGAGCGGGCTCGTCGAGATCAGGGGAGTCGAGGGCTGATGGCCGTCAAGGCAGCGGTGCTCGGTGGGAAGGCAGGCGACGTGGCGCTCGACGCGGCGGTGTTCGAGGCCGAGGTCAAGCCGCACCTCGTGCACGAGACGGTGCGCGCCGAGCTGAACGCGGCGCGGCGCGGCACGCGCGCAGCGAAGAGCCGCGGGCTCGTCTCGGGCGGCCGCGCGAAGCCGTGGCGTCAGAAGGGCACGGGCCGCGCGCGGCAGGGGACGACCCGCGCCCCGCAGTTCACGGGCGGCGGCGTCGCCTTCCCCCCAGGCGTTCGCAGCTTCGACGTCAAGGTGAACCGCAAGGCGCGGCGTGCCGCGCTCCGGGGCGCACTGTCGAGCCACGCGGCGAACGGGACGCTCGCCGTGCTCGACGGGGCCTCCTTCGACGCACCGTCGACGAAGCGGGCCAAGGGCGTGCTCGAGGGCTGGGGCAAAGACGTGCCGATGCTCGTCGTCGCGCACGAGGACGAGGAGGCTGTGGTCAAGTCGTTCCGCAACCTCGAGCGCGTGCTCGTCACGGTGCCCGCGGAGCTCGAGGTCGCGGCCGTCGTCTGGGCACGGGCCATGATCGTCACGGAGAGCGCGCTTCCGCTCGTCGAGCAGAAGGCAGGGAAGGCGGTGCCGGCGTGAGCGGCGGTCTGACGAGCGAGCAGGTCGTGCTGTCCCCGGTGGTCTCCGAGAAGAGCTACTCCGGCATCGCAGAGCGCCGGTACACCTTCAAGGTGCACCCGGACGCGCACAAGACACAGGTGCGGCAGGCCGTCGAGCAGCTGTTCGACGTCCACGTCGAGCGCGTGAACATCGTCAAGGTGCAGTCGAAGCCGAAGCGCCGTGGCCTGCACAAGGGGGAACGGCCCGGCTGGAAGAAGGCGATCGTCCAGGTCCGTGAAGGCGAGTCGATCGAGATCTTCGAAGGGGCACAGGTCTGACGCTGATGGCAGTCAAGAAGTACAAGCCCACGAGTGCCGGTCGTCGTCAGATGGCCACCTCCTCGTTCGAGGAGATCACGCGCAGCGAACCGGAGAAGTCGCTTCTCGAGCCGCTCAAGAAGTCGGGTGGCCGGAACAACCACGGTCGCATCACGACGCGCCACCAGGGCGGAGGCCACAAGCGGCGCTATCGGCGCATCGACTTCAAGCGCGCCAAGGACGGCGTGCCGGCAAAGGTCGCCTCGATCGAGTACGACCCGAACCGCTCGGCCCGCATCGCCCTCCTCCACTACGCCGACGGCGCAAAGGCCTATATCCTCGCCCCGCTCGGGCTTCGCGTGGGCGCGACCGTCCAGGCCGGCCCCGGCGCCGACATCAGGCCCGGCAACGCGCTCCCGCTCGCGGACATCCCGACCGGCACCGTGGTGCACGCCGTCGAGCTCCGCCCCGGGCAGGGTGCGAAGCTCGCACGCTCCGCCGGCGCGGGTATCCAGCTCGTCGCCAAGGACGCGCCGTACGGCGTGCTCCGCCTTCCCTCCGGAGAGATGCGCCGCGTGCTGCTCGCCTGCCGCGCCACCGTCGGCCAGGTGGGGAACACCGACCACGCGAACGAGTCCAGCGGCAAGGCAGGACGCAGCCGCTGGCTCGGGAAGCGCCCGTCCGTCCGCGGCACGGCGATGAACCCCGTCGACCACCCGCACGGGGGCGGCGAGGGCAAGTCCAAGGGCCACCACCCTGTGACCCCGTGGGGCGTCCCGACGATCGGGAAGCGCACCCGCCGCAAGCACAAGGAATCCGACAAGCTGATCGTCCGCGGCCGTCGCCGCGGCAAGGAGCGTCGCTAAATGTCACGGTCTTCGAAGAAGGGGCCTTTCGTCGAGGAGCGGCTCCTCGCCCGCGTCGAGTCGATGAATGCCGCCGGCGAGAAGCGGATGATCCGCACCTGGTCGCGTGCCTCGACGATCTTCCCCGAGATGGTCGGCCACACGATCGCAGTCCACGACGGTCGCAAGCACGTGCCGGTCTTCGTGTCCGAGCAGATGGTCGGGCACAAGCTCGGCGAGTTCGCGCCGACGCGGACGTTCCGCAGCCACGCGGGCGACCGGCAGGCCCAGGTGAAGAAGCGCTGATGGCGGCCACGGCCGACACAACGACGACGGTTCGCGCCCAGGCGCGGTGGGTCCGCATGTCCGCGCGCAAGGCGCGGCTCGTGCTCGACCTGATCCGCGGGCGCACCGTCCCCGAGGCCCGGACGGTGCTCGCGTTCACGCCGCGCGCGGCCGCGCGGGAGATCGACCGCGTGCTCGCGTCGGCGGTCGCGAACGCCGAGTCCGCGCACGGGCTCGACGGCGACGAACTCGTCGTCGTCGCCGCCTTTGCGGACGAGGGCCCCACACTGAAGCGCTGGCGCGCCCGCGCCCGCGGCCGGGTGAACCGGATCCGCAAGCGCACGTGCCACATCACGGTGGTTGTCGCGCCTGCGGCACGACAACCACTGGACAGGCGTCGCGCGACTGCCGCGCCGACAGCTGAGCTCGTCGAGGAGACGGCATCGAGTTCTTCTAGCGCGAAGCCGAAGGCATCGCGCACACCCAAGCCGAAGACCAAGGAGGCGGTGGCCTGATGGGCCAGAAGGTGCACCCCGGCGGCCTCCGGGTCGGCGTCATCCACGACTGGAAGTCCAACTGGTGGACCGGCAAGAAGGAGATCGCCGATTACATCCTCGAGGACATCCGGATCCGCGACCACATCAACGGCAAGCTCGCCCACGCCGGTCTCTCGGACATCCTGATCCGCAAGGACAAGCAGCGGATCACGGTCGACATCTACACGGCGCGCCCCGGGATCGTGATCGGCAAGTCGGGGGTCGAGGTCGACGCGCTCCGCAAGGAGCTCCACGCGATCACCGGCAAGTCGGTCCACATCAACATCAACGAGATCAAGCGGCCCGAGCTCGACGCGCAGCTGGTGGCGCAGTCCATCGCCGAGCAGCTCCAGAACCGCGTGTCGTTCCGGCGCGCGATGAAGCGCTCGCTCGCGTCGGCGATGCGATCGGGGGCGCAGGGGATCAAGATCCAGTGCGGCGGGCGGCTCGGCGGCGGCGAGATGAGCCGCAGCGAGCGTTACACAGAGGGACGCGTCCCGCTGCACACGATCCGGGCCGATATCGACTACGGCTTCGCCGAGGCGAAGACGACCTACGGCCGGATCGGGGTCAAGGTCTGGGTCAACAAGGGCGAGATCATGCCCGAGGGCTACGAGGGCTCACTCGGCCGGGAGCGCATCTCCGAGGCCGACGGCTCCCGCCGACGGCGCGGGTCGAACACCGAGGGCCTCGGCGCGTCGCGCGAGAGCGGCCGCGGGCGCGCCCAGGATCGCGAGGGTCTCGGCCTCGTGCAGAAGCGGCGCCGGCCCGGCGGACGTGGTCGCGGCGGCGCACAGGGGCGCCCGCCGCGCGACCGCGAGCGGGGCGCCGGAGCGGCGCCCGAGACGCAGGCGCCGCCCGCCGACCAGGCGCTCGAGACGCCCGCCGTCGACCCTGCGACGGAGGCGGCTCCCGAGGCGACGCCCGAGGCGACGCCCGAGGCGACGCCCGAGGGTGGTGACGCCTGATGCTGATGCCGCGCAAAGCGAAGCACCGCAGGCAGTTCCGCGGCCGGCGCGCAGGCTATGCGAAGGGGCAGCTGGACGTGCAGTACGGCGATTACGGGATCAAGTCGCTCGAGAACGGCTGGGTCACGAACCGCCAGATCGAGGCCGCCCGTATCGCGATGACGCGCAAGATCCGCCGCGGCGGAAAGGTGTGGATCAACCTGTTCCCGGACAAGCCGTTCACGAAGAAGCCGGCCGAGACCCGCATGGGCTCGGGCAAGGGCTCGCCCGAGGGCTGGGTCGCCGTGGTCAAGCCCGGGCGTGTGATGTTCGAGCTCTCCGGCGTCCCCGAGCCGCTTGCGCGCGAGGCGCTCCGCCTGGCCGCCCAGAAGCTGCCGGTGAAGACGAGGTTCGTGAAGCGGGAGGCTGATCTCTTTGAGAGCTAGTGACCTGAGGGCGCTGACCGACGAGGAGCTCGAGGAGAAGCTCGGCGAGAGCCGGCAGGAGCTCTTCCGGATCCGCTTCCAGTCCGCGACCGGCGGGCTCGAGTCGAGCGCGCGACTGCGCCAGACACGGCGCGAGATCGCACGCATCCTGACGATCAAGAACGAACGGACGATGACGCATGGCTGACGAGAACGAGAAGGACGCCGCCGAGGAGGCGGATGTGACGGAGGACGTCAAGGAGCCCGAGGCAGCCGCCGAGGCCGCCGAGGCCGCCGAGGTTCCCCCGGCCGAGGCCCCCGTGGCCGAGGAACCTGTCGAGGAGCCGGACCGCGTGGCCGAGGTGCAGGCGGCCGAGGAGCCCGCGGAAGCGGCTGCCGCCGGGGCACCGGCGGACGATGCCGGCAAGGCGGCCGAGGCCGTCGTCGAGGCGCCTGGCGCCGAGCCCAAGCGCAAGAAGAAGCGTGTCCCGCGCGCGCTCCGGCCTGCGCGCACGAAGAAGAGGCGGGAGCCCGCGGCGGAGCGGAAGCCGATCGTGCGGCTCGAGAACCCCGAGCACGAGCGGGGGCGCCGCCAGGAGCGTCAGGGCACCGTCGTCTCCGACGCGATGGACAAGACGATCGTCGTCCGGGTGGACGTCGTGAAGGCCCACCCGAGGTACAAGAAGGTCGTCCGGCGCAGCGTCAAGTTCCACGCGCACGACGAGTCGAGCCAGGCAAAGGTGGGTGACGT
Organism: uncultured Actinomycetes bacterium; assembly: GCA_963739405.1. Taxonomy (GTDB): domain Bacteria; phylum Actinomycetota; class Thermoleophilia; order Gaiellales; family Gaiellaceae; genus Gaiella. The sequence continues at coordinate 27,210 of CAVUAH010000022.1, forward strand.
GGTCCGGATCGTGGAGACCCGCCCGCTCTCGAAGACGAAGCGGTGGCGGCTGGCCGAGGTCGTGGAGGCTGCGAAGTGACGCCCGCCGTCCGCACATCTCCCGTCCGCTGGCGCGCTGCAACGCTGCGCATCGCGTCGTCCTCGGTCGCGTCCGTAGCCTCGAGCTACGAACGCTCCCTGCGTCCTAGCGCTGCTTGCGTTTCGCGGCCATCGGACACGATCTGTGCGAACGGAGGGCGTCCGTGATCCAGCAGGAATCGCGCCTCAAGGTCGCCGACAACACGGGTGCCCGTGAGCTTCTCTGCATCCGCGTGGTCGGCGGCTCGCACCGGCGCTACGCACGCGTCGGCGACGTGATCGTCGCTACAGTGAAGGCCGCAACGCCGCAGGGCACGGTCAAGAAGGGCGAGGTCGTGAAGGCGGTCGTCGTCCGGACGAAGAAGCCCTACGGCAGAGGTGACGGCACGCTGATCGGCTTCGACGAGAACGCCGCCGTCATCATCGACAACCAGATGAATCCGCGCGGGACGCGCATCTTCGGGCCGGTCGCCCGGGAGCTGCGCGAGAAGAACTTCATGAAGATCGTCAGCCTCGCCCCCGAGGTGCTCTAGATATGTCGACCACCATGCGTATCAAGAAGGGCGACCTCGTCCAGGTGCTCAGCGGGAAGGACCGCGGGAAGCAGGGACGGGTCCTCGTCGCGCGGCCGCGTGACCGGCGCGTGATCGTCGAGAACCTCAATCTCTCCAAGCGCCACATGAAGCCGCGCCCCATGCGCGACTCGACCCGCATGGGCGGTGCGAGCATCATCCCGGGCGGGATCATCGACAAGGCGATGCCGGTCGACGTCTCGAACGTGATGCTGGTCTGCCCGACCTGCAAGCAGCCGACGAGGATCGGCATCAAGGTGAAGGACGTCAAGGGCGAGCCCGTGCGCGTGCGGGTCTGCAAGCGCGACGGCTGCGCTCAGGAGATCGACTGATGGCGACCGCGACCGAGACGATGGTGCCGCGCCTCAAGCAGCGCTACGAGGACGAGATCAAGCCTGCCCTGAAGGCAGAGCTCGGGCTCGACTCGGTGATGCAGGTGCCGCAGATCTCGAAGATCACCCTCAACATGGGCGTCGGCGAGGCGAAGACGGATGCCAAGGCGCTCGACGCCGCGATCGAGGAGCTGACCACGATCGCGGGGCAGCGCGCCCAGGTGCGCAAGGCCCGCAAGTCGATCGCGAGCTTCAAGCTCCGCGAAGGCATGTCCGTCGGTGCGCGCGTGACGCTGCGGGGTGCGCGGATGTACGAGTTCCTCGATCGGCTCGTCTCGATCGCGCTGCCGCGCATCCGGGACTTCCGCGGGCTCAGCCCCGACTCCTTCGACGGCCGCGGCAACTACTCGCTCGGCATCAGGGAGCAGATCATCTTCCCCGAGATCGACTACGACTCCGTGCCGGCGATCCGGGGCCTCGACATCGCGATCACGACGACGGCAGAGACCGACGAGCAGGGCAGGGCGCTCCTGCGCGCGCTCGGGATGCCGTTCGCCTCAGAGAGAAGGGACGCGTAGGACATGGCCAAGACCTCGCTCCGCGTGAAGCAGAAGCGCCAGCCCAAGCACGGCGTCAGCGCCTACACGCGCTGCAACCGTTGCGGCAGGCCGCGCGCCGTGTTCCGCCGGTACAAGCTCTGCCGGATCTGCCTGCGCGAGCTCGCGCACGAGGGCGCGATCCCCGGCATGACCAAGAGCTCGTGGTGATGGGATATCACCACGAGCTCTTGTGGATGTTCATCGGTCGGCTTCCGCAAGCGGAAGCCGACGGAATCGCAGTGGCAGGAGTTGGAGTGACGCAATGCTGACCGATCCGATCGCCGACATGCTGACCCGCATCCGCAACGCGAACCGCGCGATGCACGACACCGCCTCGATGCCGACGTCCCGGATGAAGGAGGAGATCGCGCGCCTGCTCCACGACGAGGGCTACATCAAGGGCTTCTCCGTCGTCGAGGCGGCGCCCGTGAACACGCTCGTGATCGAGCTGAAGTTCGGCAGGAACCGCGAGCGCGTGATCACTGACCTGAAGCGGGTCTCGAAGCCGGGCCGTCGCGTCTACGCGAAGAAGGACCGCCTCCCGCGCGTCCTCGGCGGGCTCGGCACGGCCATCCTGTCCACTTCGACCGGGGTGATCACGACCCGCCAGGCCGCCGAGCGCGGCGTCGGCGGCGAAGTGCTCGCGTTCGTCTGGTAGGGCGAGAGCAAGGAAGTCATGAGCAGAATCGGTAGGAAGCCAATCGAGGTCCCGGCCGGCGTCACCGTCGAGGTGTCCGCGGGCGGCAACGTGAAGGTGACCGGGCCGCTCGGCACGCTCGAGCAGAGCGTGCCCGTGCGCATGCAGATCGCCCAGGACGACGGCGTCGTGACGGTGACGCGGCCCACCGAGCGCGGCGAGGACCGCGCGCTCCACGGGCTGACTCGGACGCTCGTCGCGAACATGGTCGAGGGCGTGACGAAGGGCTTCGAGAAGCATCTCGAGATCCAGGGCGTCGGGTACCGCGCTCAGCTCAAGGGCACCGATCTCGAGCTCGCCGTGGGCTTCTCGCACCCGGTCACGATCACCCCGCGCGAGGGCGTCTCGTTCGACGTGCCGCAGCCGACCCAGGTGATCGTCAAGGGCACGGACAAGCAGGTGGTCGGGCAGACGGCCGCCGAGATCCGCAAGGTGCGCCCACCCGAGCCCTACAAGGGCAAGGGCATCCGCTACCAGGGCGAGCACGTGCGCCGCAAGGTTGGGAAGCGCGCATGAGCACGTCGGTTCGCGAGGCACGCCTCCGCCGTCACCGGCGGGTGCGCGGCAAGGTGTCGGGCACGGCCGAGCGGCCGCGTCTCGTCGTCTTCCGCTCGAACAGGGGCATCTTCGCCCAGCTCGTCGACGACGAGGCAGGCCGCACGCTCGCGTCCGCGAGCTGGCTGGCGCAGCGCTCCTTCAAGGGAACGAAGACCGAGCAGGCGGCCGCGGTCGGCAAGGCACTCGCCGCCGACGCGAAGAAGGCGGGCATCGAGGCCTGCGTCTTCGACCGAGGCGGCTACCTGTACCACGGACGCGTCAAGGCGCTCGCCGACGGCGCGCGCGAGGGAGGACTCACGTTTTGAGCGTTGTCGATGTAGCCGAGGCCCGCGAGCTCAAGGAGCGCGTGATCGAGATCAACCGGGTGGCGAAGGTCGTCAAGGGCGGCCGGCGCTTCTCCTTCACCGCGCTCGTCGTGATCGGGGACGAGGTCGACCGCGTCGGCGTCGGGTACGGGAAGGCGCGCGAGGTTCCGCTCGCCATCTCGAAGGCCGTCGACGACGCGAAGAAGAACCTGTTCACCGTGCCGAAGCACGGTGCGACGATCACGCACGAGATCACGGGCCGGTTCGACGCTGCGCGCGTCGTCCTTCGCCCCGCGAGCGAGGGGACAGGCGTGATCGCGGGTGGAGGTGTCCGGGCCGTGCTGGAGCTCGCCGGGATCCGCGACGTGCTGTCGAAGAGCCTCGGCACGACGAACCCGATCAACATGGCGCGGGCGACCGTCGACGGCCTCAAGCGGCTCCGCCGCCCCGAGGACGTCGCGCGGGCGCGCGGGAAGTCGATCAAGGACGTGCTGCCCTTCCGCCCGTCACCGGCTGTGGCCGATGAGCCCGCGATCGAGGCCGGCGGGGAGGAGCCCGCGGCATGACGACCGTTCGCGTGAAGCAGGTCCGGAGCTCGATCGGCCAGACCCGCGCGCACGAGGGCACGCTCCGTGCGCTCGGGCTGGGCCGGATCGGGACGACCGCCGACCACGAGGAGAGCCCTTCGCTCGCCGGGCAGCTCCGGCATGTCGCACACCTCGTGACCGTGACGCCGCTCGACGGAAAGGACGCGTAGGTCGATGGACGAGCTCAACCTCCATTCGCTCCGCCCGGCGCAGCCGCGCAAGGACCGCAAGCGCGTCGGCCGCGGCCTCGGCTCGGGCAAGGGCCGGTACTCCGGCCGCGGCATCAAGGGCCAGAAGTCCCGCTCCGGCTCGCACAAGATGGCGGCAGGGTTCGAGGGCGGCCAGATGCCGATCGACATGCGGCTCCCGAAGCTCCGCGGCAACACGTCGGCCGACGCGATGCCGATCGGGCCGTTCCGCACGTACAGCCAGCCCGTCAACCTCCGTGACCTCGAGGAGCGCTTTGCCGCGGGCGAGGAGGTGACTCCGGAGGCCCTGAAGGCGAAGCGGCTGATCCGGAAGGTCTCCGTCGACGTCAAGATCCTCGGCATCGGCGAGCTCTCGAAGGCGCTCTCGGTCTCGGCGCACGGCTTCTCGAAGACCGCGAAGGAGAAGATCGAGGCGGCCGGCGGGACCGTGACGTGGCTCCGGGGCGAGCCCGTGCCGAAGAAAGTGAAGACCCGCGCGGCAAAGCCGCGGGTCGACGAGGCGGAGGACACCGCGGCCGACGAGCCGGCGGAGACCGCCGAGGAGGCCTAGACCCCGCGCGGATCGCGGGAGACCCGCATGTTCAGCTGGCTTGCCAACGCCTGGAAGGTCCCCGAGCTCCGACGGCGCCTGCTCTTCACGGCGCTGATCCTCGCGCTCTACCGCCTCGGATCGTGGATCCCCGCTCCGGGGGTCGACTCGCAGGCGATCGACCAGTACCTCTCGACCACCGGGGGGATCTTCAACCTGCTCAACCTGTTCTCGGGCGGCGCGCTGTCGCAGTTCTCGGTCTTCGCGCTCGGGATCATGCCGTACGTCACGGCGTCGATCATCCTCCAGCTCCTGACCGTGGTCATCCCCCGGCTCTCCGAGCTGCAGAAGGAGGGCGAGGCGGGAACCGCCAAGATCAACCAGTACACGCGCTACCTGACGGTCGTGCTCTCGGCCGCCCAGGCGCTCGGCTATGCCTTCCTGTTCAAGAACCAGGGGATCCTGCAGGCGAACGCGGGCCGGATGGTGCTGATCGTGGTCACGCTCACCGTCGGCAGCGTGCTGCTCATGTGGATGGGCGAGCAGATCACGAAGCGCGGCATCGGCAACGGCATCTCGATCCTCATCTTCGCGTCGATCCTGACCAGCCTGCCGCTCGGCGTCGCCGCCTGGTGGAACGGCGGCCCGATGGAGCGGATCTTCTTCCCGCTGATCGCGCTCGCCGTCGTCGCCAGCGTCGTGTTCGTCCAGGAGGGACAGCGGAAGATCCCGATCCAGTACGCGAAGCGGATGGTGGGCCGCAGGATGACGTCCGGCGGCTCGACCTATCTGCCGCTCCGCATCAACATGGCCGGCGTCATCCCCGTGATCTTCGCCGCCGCGATCCTCGCCTTCCCGCCGACCGTCGCGCAGTACTTCCCGCAGACGCAGGATTTCGTCAACACGTACTTCCAGCCCGGCGACTGGCTCTACCTCGTGATCGAGGGCGCGATGATCGTGATCTTCACGTTCTTCTACACCGCCGTGCAGTTCAACCCGGTCGATCAGGCCGACAACCTCCGCAAGCACGGGGGCTACATCCCCGGGATCCGACCCGGGCCGCCCACCGCGCAGTACCTCGACCGGGTGCTGACCCGACTGACACTGCCCGGGTCGCTCTTCCTCGCGGCGGTCGCGATCGCGCCGAGCCTCTTCATCCGCTACGGCGGCTTCTCGCAGGCGAACGCGCGGGCACTCGGCGGCACCTCCGTGCTGATCGCCGTCGGCGTCGCGCTCGACACGATGCGGCAGATGGAGTCGCAGATGATGATGCGCAACTACGAGGGCTTCCTACGGTGAACCTCCTCGTGCTGGGGCCGCAGGGCTCCGGCAAGGGGACGCAGGCCAAGCGGATCTCGGCCGCGCACGGGATCCCGCACGTGTCGACCGGCGAGATGTTCCGCGCCGCGATCGCGCGTGGGACCGAGCTGGGCAAGCGCGTCGAGCCGATCCTGGCGAGCGGCGAGCTCGTCCCCGACGACCTCACCGTCGCGTTGATCCGCGAACGCCTCGCCGCACCCGATGCGGGCGCCGGATTCGTGCTCGACGGCTTCCCGCGCACCCTCGCGCAGGCGGAAGCGCTCGACGAGATGCTCACCGATATCGCGCGGACGCTCGACGCCGTCCTCTTCTTCGACCTCTCGGACGAGCTCGCGGTCGAGCGGATCCGCGGCCGTGCGCTCGACGAGGCTCGCGAGGACGATGAGCCGGACGCGATCGCCCGCCGACTCGCGATCTACCACCAGCAGACCGAGCCTGTCGTCGAGCGGTACCGCGCGACGGGCAAGCTCGTGCCCCTGCACGCGGACCGGTCGATCGAGGAGGTCTCCACCGAGATCGAGGAGGCGCTCGACCTCCTCGAGGAGGGGGCCGCCGCATGATCATCCGCAAGAGCCCTACCGAGATCGACCGCATCGCCCGCGCGGGTGCGCTCGTCGCGGAGACCATCTCGCACGTCGGAGAGCGCATCCAGCCCGGCATCACGACACTCGAGCTCGACCGCATCGCCGACGAGCACATCCGCGCGCTTGGCGGCGTCCCTACCTCCCAGGGCTACAAGGGCTACCCGCGTGCGATCTGCATCTCCGTGGACGACGTCGTCGTCCACGGGATCCCGGACGAGGCCGTGGTCGAGGAGGGGAGCCTCGTCACGATCGACGTCGGAGTGACGCTCGGCGGAGCGATCGCCGACAGCGCGTACACGTTCGGGGTCGGCTCGGTCGATGCCGAGTCGCAGCGCCTGCTCGACGTCTGCCAGGACGCCCTTGCGGCCGGGATCGCCGAGGCGCGGCTCGGCAACCGGGTCGGCGACATCTCGCATGCCGTCCAGGTCGTCGTCGAGGACGCCGGCTTCTCCGTCGTCAAGCAGCTCGTCGGGCACGGCGTCGGCCGCCACTACCACGAAGACCCGCACGTGCCGAACTTCGGCGAGCCCGGGCGCGGCCCACGGCTCTCGGAGGGGATGACGATCGCGATCGAGCCGATGATCACGATGGGCAAGCCCGAGGTCTGGCTCGCCGAGGACGGCTGGACGATCGCGACCAGCGACGGCTCGCGCGCGGCCCACTTCGAGCACACGGTGGCGATCCTCCCCGAGGGTCCCCGGATCCTGACCCCGCGGGTCGGGGTGGCGACCGAGCGCGCGAGCCTCGCGGCGCTCGCACATCGCGCGTCGGCCTGACGCTCGTCCGCGACGGGCGCAGGCGGGCTGCGGTTTGCTACACTGCGCAGCCCGCGCGGATGCCTTCGGGTGCGCGCGGATCTCATCATGAACACCCGCTACGGGCAGGGCGCGAACCCTGCGCGAGGAGTCGGTTGGCAGTCAAGGAAGAGAAGATCGAGGTCGAGGGCGAAGTCGTCGAAGCCCTGCCGAGCACGATGTTCCGCGTCGAGCTCGACGGTGGGCAGACGGTGCTCGCGAAGATCTCCGGGAAGATGCGCAAGCACTACATCCGGATCCTCCCCGGAGACCGGGTGAAGGTCGAGCTCTCCCCGTACGACCTCACGCGCGGCCGCATCACCTTCCGCCTCAGGTAGCCGACCCCATCCAGGAGCTCACGTGAAAGTCCGTCCTTCGGTCAAGGCCATGTGCGAGCGGTGCCGTGTGATCAAGCGGCACGGGCGCACCATGGTGATCTGCACGAACCCCCGGCACAAGCAACGGCAGGGCTAGGAGAACCGATTTGGCACGCATCGCCGGCGTCAACCTCCCGAACCAGAAGCGCCTCGAGATCGGCCTCACGTACATCTACGGGATCGGCCGCTCGACCGCGCAGAAGGTCTGCAGCGACCTCGGGCTCGACCCCGACGAGAAGGTCAAGGACCTGACCGACGACGAGGTCACGAAGCTCCGGACGTACATCGACTCGAACCTCGAGGTCGAGGGCGACCTCCGGCGGGAGCGCACCCAGGCGATCAAGCGACTGTCCGAGATCGGCTGCTACCGCGGCGTCCGACACCGCCGCAACCTGCCGGTGCACGGCCAGCGCACGAAGACGAACGCGCGCACCCGCAAGGGCCCGAAGAAGACCGTCGGCCGCGGGAAGAAGGCGAAGTAATGGCACCGCCACGCAAGTCCGCTACGCGCGGCCGCACACGCCGCCGCGTCCGCAAGAACATCGCGATCGGCCAGGCGCACATCAAGACGTCGTTCAACAACACGATCGTCTCTCTGACCGACAAGGACGGGAACGTGATCGCGTGGGAGTCCGCCGGCTCGGCCGGGTTCAAGGGCTCGCGCAAGTCGACGCCGTTCGCCGCCCAGGTGACAGCCGACAATGCCGCGCGCAAAGGGATGGAGCACGGCCTGCAGAAGGTCGAGGTGTTCGTCAAGGGCCCCGGCTCGGGACGCGAGACGGCGATCCGCTCGCTCCAGGCCGCGGGGCTCGAGATCCTCGGCGTGAAGGACGTCTCCCCGCAGGCCCACAACGGCGTGCGGCCGAAGAAGAGGAGGAGGGGTTGATGTCTTTCGTTCTCTCCCGCTCTTCCTCGCTGGAAAGTGCGAAGCACTTTTCAGCGCTGAACGGCGTGCGGCCCAAGAAGCGGAGGCGTGGGTAGTGGCCCTCCAGGCAACAGTTAGTGCGTCTCTGCCGCGCGATCTGCGGCGCGCTGCTTCGTCCTCAGTCGCGTCCATACCTTCAGGTATGGACGCTCCCTGCGTCCTCGCATCGCTTGCATCTCGCACCGCAGAGACGCGAAACCGTCACCAGGAGAGCCATGATGGCTCGCGACACCGGAGCGAAGTGCCGCCAGTGCCGCCGGGAGGGGCTCAAGCTCTTCTTGAAGGGCGAGCGCTGCCTCACCGAGAAGTGCGCGATCGAGCGCCGCTCGTACCCGCCGGGCGAGCACGGCCGCGGGCGCATCAAGCAGAGCGAGTACCTGCTCCAGCTGCGCGAGAAGCAGAAGGCGCGCAGGTACTACGGCCTGCTCGAGAAGCAGTTCCGCAACACGTACGCGAAGGCGTCACGCCGGAGCGGGCCGACCGGCGAGAACCTGCTGCGGATGCTCGAGACTCGGCTCGACAACGTCGTCTACCGCCTCGGCTTCGCCGGCTCGCGCGCCCAGGCACGGCAGCTGGTACGGCACGGCCACTTCATGGTCAACGGCCGCCGGGTGAACATCCCGAGCTTCGGCGTGCGGCCCGACGACATCATCTCGCTCAAGCCGGGCAGCCCGGCCGAGCCCATCGTCCGCGACGCCACCGATCTCACCGCCGCGGTCACCCCCTGGCTCCAGGCAGACCACGACGGGCTCACCGGCAAGATGCTGAAGTGGCCCGAGCGCGCCGAGATCGATACGCCGGTCCAGGAGTCACTCATCGTCGAGCTCTACTCGAAGTAGCGACGAGCCCCGTCTCGCGCGCGCTTCCCGTTCGTCGCCAAGAACCGCCCGAAAGGATCCCATGGCCACCCGTTCTTCCCTGATCGACTTCCAGATGCCGCGGATCGTCTCCGAGGACGCCGACGAGCGCTCGGGACGCTTCACCATCGAGCCACTCGACCGTGGCTTCGGCTACACGTTCGGCAACTCGCTGCGGCGCGTCCTGCTCTCGTCGCTCGAGGGCGCGGCGGTCACCGCCGTCAAGATCGAGGGCGTCGCGCACGAGTTCACGACGCTGCCGGGCGTCCGCGAGGACGTCACCGATGTCATCCTCAACCTCAAGGAGCTCGTCTGCCGGCTGCACGGCGAGTCGCCCGAGATCGAGGTGCACCTCTCGAAGAAGGGCGCCGGTGCGGTGACCGCGGCCGACATCGAGGCGCCCGCCGATCTCGAGATCTTGAACCCCGACCTCGAGATCGCGCATCTCGCCGACAAGGGCAAGCTCGAGATGACCCTCACGATCGGTCGCGGTCGCGGGTACGTGCCCGCCGACCAGAACCGCGGCCCGGAGACGACCATCGGCGTGATCCCGATCGACTCGATCTTCTCGCCGGTGCGCCGCGTCTCGTACGAGGTCGACTCGGCCCGCGTCGGCCAGCGCACGGACTTCGACAAGCTCGTCCTCGATGTCACGACCGACGGCTCGCTCGACCCGAAGGACGCGATCGCGCGGGCCGCAGAGCTCCTGATCGAGCAGCTCGCGATCTTCGCGGACCCGGCACGGATCGAGGGGCTTGCCGATGCCGCTGCGGCCGCCGAGGCCGAGGTGCCGACGACGTCCCACGGGATGGAGAACTTCCCGATCGAGGAGCTCGAGCTCGGCGTCCGGTCGTACAACTGCCTCAAGCGCGTCGGCATCGAGACGATCGGCGACCTGACGTCGAAGTCGGAGAACGAGCTGGCGGCGATCCCGAACTTCGGTCGCAAGTCGATCGAGGAGGTGCGCGAGACCCTCGCGGCGCACGGGCTCACCCTCAAGGGCGAGGATCTCCCGCAGTAGCCATGCGCCACGCACGCTCAGGCAAGAAGCTCGGCCGCGACTCGGCGCACCGCAAGGCGCTCTACTCGAACCTCGCGGGCGCCCTCATCACCCACGGGCGGATCGAGACGACCGAGGCCAAGGCCAAGGCCGTCAAGCCGTTTGCGGAGAAGATGATCACGCTCGGCAAGCGCGGCGACCTCCACGCACGGCGCCTCGCGATGGCGGAGCTCCGCTCGAACGACGTCGTCCACAAGCTGTTCTCGGACGTCGCACCCCGCTTCGCCGACCGGAACGGGGGCTACACACGGGTGATCAAGCTCGGCCCGCGCCAGGGCGACGCCGCAAACATGGCGCTGCTCGAGCTGGTCGACCACGAAGCGGCGACCGCGTAGGCGCCCGCCCGTCTCCGGCGGGCCAGGAGAAGAGGTCTGGGGGAACCGGGAGGTTCCCCCTGCTCGTGCCGCAGGCATGCTGTGGCCGTGCTCACGATCATCGCGGTCATCCTGGCGTTCACGGTGCTGCCGTCGCCGTGGGGCGTCGTCGCGGTGCTCTCCGCGGCGGCGATCGACGTCGCCGAGGTGACCTTCTTCGCTCGCTGGTCGAAGCGGCGGCGCTCGACCGTCGGCGCGGAGACGCTCGTCGGTCGCCGAGCAGTCGTCGTCCGTGGGCTCGCCCCTCGCGGCCAGGTGCGCATCGACGGCGAGCTCTGGGAGGCGCGGACGAGCGGGGACGTGGAGCCGGGCGAGGAGGTCGTGGTCACCGGCCGCGACGGGCTCGTGCTCGAGGTCGAGCCGGGCAAGTAACAGGGAATCAGAGTGGGTGCCGGGCTTAAGCCCGGCACCCACACAGCTATCAATCACCTCGTGGCGACGCTCAGGCTGACGCTCGAGTACGACGGGACGGGGTTTCGCGGCTGGGCGCGCCAACCGGGCGAGCGTACGGTCGAGGGCGCGCTTCGCGATGCGCTCGACCGCGTGCTCCCGTCGTGGCGGCGGCTCGCGGTCGCCGGGCGAACCGACGCCGGGGTGCACGCCACGGGTCAGGTCGCGAGCCTCGATGCCGAGGGGGGCCCGCCGGTCGAGCGCCTCCCCGAGGCGCTCAATGCCGCGTTGCCGGACGATCTCGCGGTCGTGGCCGCAGGCGAGGCGCCGGAGGGCTTCCACGCCCGCTTCTCGGCGACGGCGCGCACCTATCGCTACGTCGTCGTGGACCGGCGTGAGCGGGCGCCGCTTCGCGCGAGGAGAGCGCTCTGGTGGCCGCGGAGCGTCGACCTCGGGTCGCTCGAGGCGTGCGCCTCCTCGCTCGTCGGCGAGCACGACTTCAGCGCGTTCACCCCCACGGTGACCCACCACGAGGTCTTCACGCGGGAGATCCGCGCGGCCGGATGGACGCGGCGTGGAGACGAGCTGCATTTCACCGTCACCGCCGACTCGTTCCTCCGGCACATGGTGCGGACGCTCGTCGGGACGATGCTCGAGACGGGACCAGAGGAGTTCGCAGCGCTCCTCGCCGGGCGGCCACGCTCGGATGCCGGAGTGACCGCACCGCCGTGGGGCCTGACGCTCGAGCGCGTCGACTACCCCGGCCAGGGCTGATCGGCCGCCGGGCCGTTCCGGATCGGGCACCTGTTCGTCCCTGGCTACGATCGCCGACGTGCGCTCCGTCGTCCTGTTCGATCTCGACGGCACCCTGATCGACTCGGGGCCGATCATCCTGGCATCCATGCGGCATGCGTCGCTCACCGTCCTCGGCCGGGAGCCGGACGAGGCTCTCGTCCGGCAGGCGATCGGTGGGCCGGGCCTCATCGCGCAGATGCGCGACCTCGACCCCGACCACGTCGACGAGCTCGTGGAGGCGTACCGTGCTCACAACGAGCCGCTCCACGACACGCTCGAGGCGTTCACCGACGTCCTCGAGCTGCTCCCGGTGCTGCGCGCGGAGGGACGCAGGCTCGGGATCGTGACCGCGAAGCGACTGCGGACCGTGGGCCTCGCGCTCGAGCGCTTCCCGCTCCTCGAGGAGGTGATGGACGTCGTGATCGGCGCGGAGGACACGGAGCGTCACAAGCCCGATCCCGACCCTGTTCTGGAGGCCCTGCGCCGCCTCGGCGCCGACCCCGCGGACGCGGTCTATGTCGGTGACTCGCCGTTCGACATCCGCGCCGGGAACGCTGCAGGCGTTCGCACGGTCGCGGTCGGCTGGGGCGGCATCCATCCCGACGAGCGTCTCCTCCACGCGGGACCGGACGCGCTCGTGCACACGGCGGCAGAGCTCCATGCCGTCCTCTGACCCCGCGGGTCGCGTCGCCGAGCTCCGACGTCTCGTCGAGCACCACAACTACCGCTACCACGTCCTCGACGACCCGGAGATCCCCGACAGCGCCTACGACGTCCTCTACGACGAGCTCGTCGCGCTCGAGGAGGCCCATCCGGAGCTCGTCACGCCCGACTCGCCCACGCAGCGGGTCGGCGGGGCCCCGGCGGCAGGCTTCACGAAGGTGGATCACCTCCAGCCGATGGGCTCGCTCGAGAAGGTGACGACCGGGGAGGCGCTCGAGAAGTGGGCCGAGGACGTCCGCAAGCGTCTCGGGACCGATGAGCCGGTCGCGTACGTGATCGAGCCGAAGATCGACGGGTCGGCGATCTCGCTCGTATACGAGAACGGGGCCTTCGTGCGCGGAGCCACCCGCGGCGACGGGCATCGCGGCGAGGATGTCACGCGCAACCTGCGGACGGTCGACGCCGTCCCCCTCCGCGTCCGCGTGGGCGACGGCACCGCGCCGCCGTCCCTGCTCGAGGTGCGCGGCGAGATCTACTTCCCGCTCACGGGGTTCGCGCGGTTCAACGAGGCGCAGGTGGCAGCAGGGAAGAAGCCGGCGCCGAACCCGCGGAACGCCGCTGCGGGCTCGCTCCGGCAGCTCGATCCCGGCGTCACCGCCGAGCGACCGCTGTCGCTCTGGGTCTACGGCGCGGGCGCGCGCGAGGGGGACTTCCCACAGACGCAGTGGCAGCTCCTGGGTTGGCTCCGCGAGCACGGGTTCCGCACGAACCCCCACGCGGAGCGGCTGGAGTCGATCGAGGCGGTGGCCGAGGCGTGCCGCGCCTGGGAATCACGCCGGTCGGAGCTCGACTACGAGATCGACGGGATCGTGATCAAGGTCGACGATCTGGACCAGCAGCGCCGGCTCGGCGCGCTCCACGACCGGCCGCGCTGGGCACGCGCGTACAAGTGGGCGCCGACCGCGGCCGTGACGACGCTACGCAAGATCCACATCCGGGTGGGACGGACGGGCGCGCTCAACCCGTGGGCGGAGCTCGAGCCCGTCCACGTCGGCGGGGTCACGGTCTCGAACGCGACCCTCCACAACGAGGAGGACATCAACCGCAAGGACATTCGCGAGGGCGACCTCGTGATCGTCCAGCGGGCGGGCGACGTGATCCCCCAGGTGGTCGGCCCTGCCGGCGAGCACGCGAAAGGCACGAGACCCTTCCGGATGCCGACCCAATGCCCGCTCTGCGGCGTCGCGGTGGTGAAGCCCGAGGGCGAGGTGATGCACCGCTGTCCCAACCGCGCCTGCCCGTCGCGTGGCCTCGAGACGCTGATCCACTGGGTGAGCGCAGCGATGGACATCGAGGGAGTGGGGGAGCAGTTCGTGCGCCGGCTCTGGGACGAGGGCCTGCTCCGCTCGATGCCCGACCTCTACCGTCTCACCGCCGAGCAGCTCGCCGCGCTCGACGGCTACGGCGAGGTCTCCGCCGCCCGCGCGATCGCGTCGATCGAGGCGTCGAAGGCCCAGCCGTTCTCGCGCGTCCTCTTCGGCCTCAACATCCCCAAGATCGGCTGGGTGCTGGCGCGCAACCTGGCACGTCACTTCGGCAGCGTCGACGCGTTGATCGCCGCCAGCCAGGAGGAGCTCGAGCTGACCGAGGGCATCGGCCCCGACCGCGCCGAGCTCGTCGCCGAGTGGTTCGCCGAGGAGGAGAACGTCGCGCTCGTCCGGGAGCTCGAGTCGCTCGGGCTGACCATGCGCTCGGGCGATGCCGAGGCACCCGTGGAAGGGCCGCTCAGCGGACGCCAGTACGTGATCACGGGGACGCTCGAGCGGTACACGCGCGAGGAGGCGAAGGCCGCGCTCGAGGCGCTCGGAGCCAGGGTCTCGGACTCCGTCTCGAAGAAGACTGCCGGCGTGGTCGTCGGCGAGAGCCCCGGCTCGAAGGCCCAGAAGGCGGAGAAGGCGGGGGTGCCGATACTCGACGAGGACGCGTTCGTGGCGCTGCTCGGGCAGCGCTGAGCGTCGTCAGCCCTGGGCCGTGCGCGCGCCTGAGGCGGCGAGGGCCTGGACGAACCTGTCCTGCGCGGTGCGCGCCGACCAGTAGGCGACGGGGGAGCCGTTCTGGAGCACGGCGAACACGATCGACTGGTGCACGAGCCCCGAGAGGGAGCACGCGAGGTCCGTCGTCCCGGTCTTGCCGCGGACGACTCCGGCGAGCCCGGGGAGCCGTGTCCGCAACGTCCCGCTTCGCCCGGCGACGGCCAGCGACCCGACGAAGGCACTCCGGATCCCCGGGTTCTCGAGGCCCGCACGGATGACGGCTGCAAGCGTCTCGGCCGTCACGCGATCGAGCGACGAGAGCCCGGAGCCGTCGACGAGGCGCACACCGGCTGTCGGGATCCCCGCGGCACGCATCTCGGCGAGGACGGCAGCTGCGCCGCGGGCGCTCGTCCCCACCTGGCCGTCGAGGGTGCCGAGGTGCTTCAGGAGCATCTCCGCGGTGAAGTTGTCGCTGTCACGGTTCATCGTGCGCACGATCGTCGCAAGGGACGCCGAGCGGTCGATCGCGAGCACGACGGCGTCCGCGGGAGCCGTCCCGAGCCCCGGGCGTCCGTCGACCGCGATCCTGTGGGCGACGATCGCCTTCCGGAGGACGCGTGCCGCGAGCAGCGGCGGCGAGAACGCGGGCCAGCCCTGCGCGCGGTCGACGACGAGGGCCGAGAGCGGTGGTGTCTCGCCTCCGACGAAGTACCGCTTCCACCCGACGCCGCCGCGCCGCGCGTCGTACGCGGACTCGTCGCCGAAGACCCGACCCGTGACGCGCCTGATCCCCCGCGCACGCAGGGTCGCGGAGAGCGTCGCGAGGTCGGCCGAGGTGAGAGTCGGGTCGCCGTCACTGCGGAGGTAGAGGTCGCCGTCCCAGAGGGGCCCGACGCGACGCCCGATGCCGAGCACCACCGTCGTGAAGCGGTAATCGGCCCCGAGACGGGTCAGCGCGGCCCAGGAGACGGGCAGCTTCTCGTTCGAGGCGGGATGGACCGGCAGCGACGCGTTGTGGGCGTACAGCACCGTGCCGGTGCGCACGTCGACGGCGATCGCCGACGTGCGTGCCAACGAGAGCGACGGTGAGCGGAGCGACTTCGTGAGCCGCGCGGTGAGGTCACCCTGGGCCGCGAGCGGTGCGGAGACCGCGGTCGCCGCGACGGCGACGGAACAGAGCGCGAGCCGGAGTCGCACGGCTCCTAACCGTAGACGGTGATCGTGACGGTGCGACGCCCCCAGGCCCGAGCGGCCGCAGTGCTCGGCATCCAGAGGTCGATGATGGCTCCCTTGATCGCGGAGCCGACGTCTGCGGCGACCGCGGGCCCGTACCCGGGGACAAGCACACGGGTCCCGAGCGGGATCACCGCCGGGTCGACCGCGATCACTCCGACGCCGACGGGGAGGCCGCTCGCCGTGCGGCCGGGCAGGTGGTACGCGACCGCGTCGACCACGAGCGCTCGCGTCCCGGCCGCCGCCGGCGGTGAGGCGGTCTCGCGGGTGGCCGATGCCGATGTCACGGCAACAGGCGTCATGCGGGGCTTCCTCGGCCCGCTCGGCCGGGAAAGGCGGACGGACGCTCGTTGCGCCGCCCGCGCGCCCGCCTCGATCGAGGCGAGCCGTGCGCGAGTGACACCTGCGCGTCGCCGGATCGCGGCGAGCGTCGCGCGCCGTGCAGCGGCCGCGCGCTCGCGCGTGGCCACGGCCGCGTCGGCCTGGCGCTCCGCGTCCGCGAGCCGGGCTCGCACGCGGGCGAGGCGGGCGAGCTGGGCCTGCAGCGCACGCGAGCGGCCCCGGAGCTCGGCCGCGAGGCCGCGATTCGCGAGCGTCGCGCGCTCGAGGGCGTCGATCCCCGCCAGCACCGCAGGAAGGGAGCCCGCTCCGAGCAGGACCGCGATCGGCTCGGCGTCACCGTCGACGTAGAGACGGCGGAGCAGCGCGGCGACCCTCTCGGTCGTCGCGGCGAGAGCGCTGCGCACGACCGCGACATGGTCACGGGTGCGTGCGAGCCGGGCGTCGAGCGCGCGGCGGCGCAACTCGACCGCGGCGGCAGACGCTCGTGCGCGTGCCAGGCCGGACTCGGCCGCATACAGCTCGAGCACCGCGGAGCGCTCCGCGGACGTCAGCGAGGCCGGCCGTGCACGCGGCGCTGATGCCGCGGCAGACGTGCCGGCGACGCATCCGAGGAGGAGCACGGCCGCCAGCGGCACGAGGTATCGCGCACTCCCCCGCACAGGACAGGGGACCGTACCACACGAATTTCTCGGCTGTTTGCAGATATTTTGCCGACGGTTGGGCGTGCAGACGTCGGATGGCGCTGCTAGGCTCCCCGACTTGTGGCCGGTGACCCCACCATCGGCGGGCCCGTCGGCGGGCGAACGGGACGCGGCATGACGTTCCTCGCGAGGCGACCGGGCCCACTGCTCGTTGCGGCGCTGGCGGCGCTGGCGGCGTTCCTGCTGGTCGCCACGGGGCCGGCGACGGCCGACCCCTCGATCGCCTCCAAGCAGCAGCAGGTGCAGGACGTCCTGGCGCAGATCCAGGCCCTCGACTCCCAGCTCGGCCATGCGACCGAGTCGTACAACCTTGCGAACATGCAGCTCAGCCAGATCGACACCGACCTCAAGACGAATGGGCGCCATCTGATCATCGCCCGGTCGAGCCTCGGCGCAGCACAGCAGCACATCGCGAAGCGGCTCCGCGCCCTGTACATCAACGGGGACTCGGCCGGCGCGGTCGAGGTGATCCTCGGCGCGAAGAACCTCGACGACCTGCTCGACCGTCTCGACATGGCCGAGCGCGTTGGCGGGCAGGACGCCCAGGTCCTGAAGGACGTGCGGCGGTTTCGCACCGAGGTGAAGCAGCGCGGCGTCAAGCTCCGCACCGACCGCGTTCGGCAGGCGCAGGTGGTCGCGCAGCGCGAGGCGCAGAAGCGCTCGATCGAGAGCCAGCTCGCCGAGCGCCAGCGGCTCGTCTCGTCCATCAAGGACGAGATCGCGCGCATGCAGGCTGCAGAGGCCCGCCGCCAGGCAGAGCTCGAGAGGCAGGCCCGCGCCCGCCTCGAGGCGGCTGCGGCAGCCCGCCGCGCCGAGGCGGGTCAGCAGGCGCTCGACCTGACCTCCGGTCCCGCGATCGACTTCCCGGCCGACGGGACGACGATCGCCCCTTCCCTGCCCGCCGCCCCTCCGGCGAAGTACGGGGGCGTCGTGGGGATCGCGATGCAGTACCTCGGGACGCCCTACGTCTGGGGAGGCGCCAGCCCGTCCGGCTTCGACTGCTCGGGCTTCGCGATGTACGTCTACGCCCAGCTCGGGATCTCGCTCCCGCACAACGCGGCGGCGCAGTACAACTCGGTCGGCGTCTACGTCTCGGAAGGCGATCTCCAGCCCGGCGACCTCGTCTTCTTCGACGGGCTCGGCCACGTCGGGATCTACATCGGCGGAGGTCAGTTCATCCACTCGCCGCACACCGGGGACGTGGTGAAGATCTCCAGCCTCAGCGACTCCTGGTACGCGTCGACCTACGTCGGCGCGAAGCGCGTCACCTAGAGGCTCACGTCCCTCCGGGCGGGACGGCGCCGTCGTACAGCCCGTGCACCTCGTCGGCGAAGTGGTCGAGCACGACCCGGCGACGGAGCTTGAGCGTCGGCGTGACCTCCCCCCGGTCCATCTCGAAGTCGCGGGGGAGGATCGTGAACCGCTTGATCTGCTCGAAGCGCGAGCGCTCGCGGTTGACCTCGTCGACGATCCCCGACACGAGCTCTCGCACGCGCGGGTCGTTCGGGAGAGCCGCCGGGTCGCCGTCGATCCC
Source organism: uncultured Actinomycetes bacterium (assembly GCA_963739405.1). Lineage (GTDB taxonomy): Bacteria > Actinomycetota > Thermoleophilia > Gaiellales > Gaiellaceae > Gaiella. The sequence continues at coordinate 45,658 of CAVUAH010000022.1, forward strand.
CTGATCGGCCGCCCACTTCTGGATCTCGACAGGGTCGAGGGTGATCAGAGCCGCGGGATACGGCCTGCGGTCGCCGACGACGACCGCCTGTGAGACGAAGCGGGAGGCCTTGAGGTCGTTCTCGAGGTTCTGCGGCGCGATGTTCTTCCCGCCCGCCGTGACGAGGATGTCCTTCTTGCGGTCGGTGATCGTCACGAAGCCCTCGTCGTCGATCGACGCGATGTCACCGCTGCGGAGCCAGCCGTCGTCTCCGAGGACCTCCGCTGTCGCCTCGGGCTCCTTGTGGTAGCCGGCGAACACGGTCTCGCTCCTGATCAGCAGCTCGCCGTCGTCGGCGAGGCGGAGCTCGAAACCGGGCAGCGCCGGCCCGACCGTGCCGAACTTGTGGCGTTCGGTCGTGTTCGTCGTCGCGGCGGTCGTGCATTCGGTGAGGCCGTACCCCTCGTAGATGCAGATCCCGATCGCGTCGAAGAACTCGGCGATCTCCTTGGAGAGCGGCGCGCCGCCCGAGATCGGGTGGCGCAGGCGGCCTCCGAGGCGCTCCTTCACCTTGGAGTAGACGAGCCTGTCCGCCAGGCGCCGCTGGAGGGCAAGCCCGAGGGGCACGGGGCTCCCCGCCTGGCGCAGGGCGCTCTCCCGCCTGCCGACCCGCATCGCCCACTCGATCAGGCGGCGACGTGCTCCCGTCGCCTCGGCGAACGTCGACGTCACCGCGGTGTGCACCTTCTCGTACACGCGCGGCACGCTGGGGAGGATCGTCGGCCTGACCTCGGGCAGCGCCCGCGCGACGTCCAGCGGGTCGGCGAGGAGGGCGATCGTGTAGCCCAGGTACGGCCCGGAGAGGTGCATCAGCCGGCCGAAGTTGTGGGCGAGCGGGAGGTAGAGGAGCATGACGTCGCCCGGGCCGCCCGCGTCCGGGAGCCCGTCCGCGGTCGCGACCATCGCGTAGTAGTTCCGATGGCGGATCATGCAACCCTTGGGCGGGCCCGTCGTGCCGGACGTGTAGATGAACGTGAAGAGGTCCTCTTCGTCGATCGCGGCGACGGCCTCGTCGAGCGCGTCCGGGCTCGCCTCCGCGTATTCCCTGCCCTCCTCCTCGAGCGCCGGCAGGTCGGCGTAGGTGAGAACGAGCCGGACGCCGGGAAGCGACGCTCGGCCCGCCTCGACCTTCGCGCGCTGCGTCTCGTCCTCGCAGAGGACGCCGACGGACCCGGAGTGGGCCAGGACGTAGTGCACGTCGTTCGGCGCCGAGTTCGCGTAGATCGCGGCGCCGACCGCGCCGACGTGTGCCAGCGCGAAGTCGAAGAGCGACCATTCGAGGGTGTTGCGCGCGAGGATGCCGAACGCGTCGCCCTTGCCGACCCCGCGCGCGAGGAGGCCGTTCGCGAGGTTCGTGACCCGCTCCGCCGCCTCGGCCCACGGCACCTCCCGCCAACCACCGTCTTCCTCGACGAGGTAGCCGGTGCCCGTGTTCCGGGCAACGGCGTCGCGCCAGAGACGCGGAATCGTCCGGTTTCCAGGCATCCATGGTCACTCTAGATGGAGGGGACGGCCCGTCGATCCCGAAATCCGGCGGTCCGCCCCTAGACTTGGAGGGTCATGCGCGTCACGTGGAACGGTTCGCTGAGCTTCGGGCTCGTCAGCATCCCCGTCGGGCTCGCTCCTGCGACCAAGCCGGCGGCACGCCAGTCGGACGTCTCGTTCCGTCTGCTCCATCGCGAGTGCCTGACGCCGATCAAGCAGAAGCGCTGGTGCCCGAAGCACGACCGCGAGGTGGGGCCGGACGAGCTCGTCAAGGGCTGGGAGGTCGCCAAGGGCCAGTTCGTCGTCGTCGAGGAGTCCGAGCTCGAGGCGCTCGAGCGCCACGACGACTCGCGCACGATCGACATCGAGCGCTTCGTCCCGCTCGCGGACGTCGACCCCGTGTGGATGGACCGCACGTACTTCCTGGTCCCGGGCGCAGCGCCGGCGCAGCGCCGCCCGTACAAGCTCCTCCTCGAGGCGATGGAGGAGGCGGGAGTGGGCGCGATCGGCCGGTTCGTGCGGTCGGGGCGGGAGTCGCTGTGCCTCGTGCGCGCCCGCGGGAAGGGCCTCGTCCTCGAGACGATGTACCTGGTCGAGGACGTCTACTCGCAGGCGGAGATCGACGAGGCGATGGAGGCCACCGACGTCAAGAAGGCGGAGCTCGAGCTCGCGCGCCAGATCGTCGACGGCCTCGCCGCCGCGTTCGATCCGGCCGAGCTCCAGAGCGCGTACCGACGTGATCTCCGCATGCTGCTCGAGGCGAAGCTCCGCGGCGAGGAGATCGCCGAGCCCGAGCCCGTCGCCGAGCCGGTGCCGGCCGTCGATCTGATCGAGGCTCTGCGGGCGAGCGTCGCTGCGGCGAAGGCATCGTCCGCGCGACCCAAGAAGGCGGCCGCGAAGCCTGCGGCGGAGAAGCGCCCCGCCCGCAAGGCGGCGCGGAAGTAGCCCGACGCGTGACGAGGGGCCCCCGGCGGGGACCCCTCGTGGAACGTGGACGAGCGCCGGGCGCCGGGCTGATGCCCTAGTGCGCCCCGACCTGCGTCGCGCCGACGGCCTGGAGCTGGGCCTGGAACAGATACTTGTCGATCTTGCCCTGGTAGATCGGGACGCCTTCGGCGACACAGAGCTTGATGACCGTGTCGCGGTCCATGTTGAGCTCCTTCGCAAGCTCCTCGGGCGTCAGGTGATTCGCCATCGAGCGGTTCCTCCCTCGAGCGACGAAAAAGCCCGCCGACGCGACTGCGTGCGGGCGGGCTCGATTCTCGCTCTTCCGTTGGCGGCGGGGGTCAACGGGCCCGCCTCCCGAAAACGTCCATGTGATCCGAGAATACTCGCCCGGCCGGGCGGACCGCAACGCTCATACGGGGTTCGCGATCTCGACGTAGCGCCACTCGACGCCGAACCGCTCTGCCAGGTGCGATGCCAGCGCCTGCACGCCGAACTGCTCGGTGGCATGGTGCCCCGCCGCGACGAGGTGCACCCCGAGCTCGCGCGCGGTCGCGGCGCTCGGTTCCTCGGGCTCGCCGGTGAGCAGCGCGTCGTATCCCTCGCGTGCGGCCTGCACGAGGTCGTGTCCGGCGGCGCCCGTCGAGACCGCGAGGCGCCGGATCGTGCGATCGCCGCCGCGCAGGACGAGCGGCGTGCGCCCGACGACGCCCGCGACTCGCGTCGCGAGATCGGCGACCGACACGGGGTCGACAGTGCAGCCGAGCCCCACCGACCCGAACGGCCCGACCGGCAGCGCGCCGATCCGGGCTGCGAGCTGGGCGTTGTTGCCGAGCGCCGGGTGCGCGTCGAGCGCGAGGTGGTAGGCGAGGAGCGATGCCTCGGCCCGGAACAGCGCCTCGAGACGCCCGCGCAGACGGGGGTCGACGACGAGCGGCTCGTTGCGCCAGAAGAGGCCGTGGTGGACGAGCACCATCTCGGCGCCGAGCTCCGCAGCGCGCTCGAAGAGCTCGCGTGAGCAGGAGACCCCGCAGGCGATCGTCGTGACCTCGGGGGCGCCGACGACCTGGAGGCCCTGCGGCGCGAACTCGGGGAACCGCTCGATCTCGAGCAGCTCGTCGGCATACCTGACGATCTCGTCCCGCTCCGCCATCGCGCCGAGTCTACGGCGCCGTGCTCGGCTCGACGGGACGACCGGAGCCCCGGTGAACGGGTACCCTGAGGCCGCTCGGGGTGTGGCGCAGCCTGGTAGCGCGCTCCGTTCGGGTCGGAGAGGTCCCCAGTTCAAATCTGGGCACCCCGATCAGGGCGGGGGAACCCCATGGTTCCCCCGCCGACCTCCTCCTTCGCGGCGCACGGTCGACCCTGCTCGGCTCCCGGAGCCGGGGGACGCCACGCGTATCCTCGGCTCGTGCTCCGTGCGGTGCTCCTCGACGTCGACTTCACCCTGTTCCGGCCCGGCCCCGAGCTGGGGCCGGAGGGGTATGTGCGGATCGGGGCGCGGCACGGGCTGACCCTCGACCCCGACCGGTACGAGGCGGCGCGGCTCGCCGCGATCGCCGACCTCCAGCTGCACCCGGAGCTCGTCCACGACACGGAGCTCTGGGTGCGCTTCACGGAGGACATCGTCCTCGGGATGGGCGGCGATCCGGTGCTCGCACGCTCGTGCGCGGTCGAGCTCGTGCGTGCCTGGGAGCGCCACGAGAACTTCTTCCTCTACGAGGACACGCTGCCGGCGCTCGCCGAGCTCCGCCGTCACTGTCTGCGGATCGGGCTCGTCTCCAACGGCCAGCGCGACCTCGAGGAGTTCGCCCGGCACCACGCGCTCGACGTGGACGTCTGCGTCGGCTCGCTCGCCCACGGGCACGTGAAGCCGCACCGGTCGATCTTCGAGGCGGCGCTCGGCGCTCTCGGCGCCGCGCCGTCCGAGGCGGCCATGGTGGGGGACAGCTACGCCGACGACATCGCGGGCGCGCGGGCGCTCGGGATGCGCGCGATCCTCCTCGACCGGGATGCGCTCCACCTCGACGAGCCCGACCGGATCGACACCCTGCTCGCGCTGCCGGCGGCCCTGGGGCTGTCCGACGGTCGCCGGCCAGATGCGTGACGAGTGCAGGCGGCGTGACGGCCGACCACGAGCGGGGAGGCCGGCATCGCTCCGCGAATGGAGGCCGACCTAGACTCCGCCCATGGCGGCCTGCCCGAGCTGCGGACACGAGAACCCCGAGCAGGCGAGATTCTGCAACGCCTGCGCGACGCCGCTCTCCTCCACCGAGGTCGCACGCGAGCAGCGCAAGGTCGTCACCGTCCTCTTCTGCGACCTCGTGGGGTCGACCGCACTCGGCGAGTCGACGGATCCGGAGACGCTCCGGACGCGCATGCGCCGCTACTTCGAGGACCTCCGCGCGATCATCGAGCGTCACGGCGGCACCGTCGAGAAGTTCGTCGGCGACGCGGTCATGGCGGTCTTCGGAATCCCGGTCTCCCACGAGGACGATGCTCTCCGGGCGGTGCGCGCAGCGTTCGAGATGCGTGCCGCGATCGCGGAGCACGGCCTCCAGGCACGGATCGGGATCAACACGGGCGAGGTCGTCGTCGGCGGCGAGGGCGAGACGCTCGTCACCGGAGACGCCGTCAACGTGGCTGCGCGCCTCGAGCAGGCCGCCGCACCGACGGAGACGCTGATCGGCGCCGGGACCCGGCGGCTCGTGCGCGATGCCGTGAAGGTCGAGGCTGTCCAGCCGCTCACGCTGAAGGGGAAGTCCGAGCCGGTCGAGGCCTTTCGGCTCCTCGACGTGTCTCGCCACGCCGACCCGCTCGCTCGGAGCCCGGAAACGCCGCTCGTCGGGAGGGCGAGGGAGCGCCAGCGTCTCTGGCGCGACTACGAGGATGCGGCGGCCGACCGCACGTGTCGGCTCTTCTCGCTGCTCGGGCCGGCGGGCATCGGGAAGTCGCGCCTCGTCGCGGACTTCCTCGAGAGCGTGAGCGACTCAGCCGACATCCTTCGCGGGCGGTGCCTCTCGTACGGCGAAGGCATCACCTACTGGCCGCTGGTCGAGATCCTGATCGCGATCGGCGTCGAGCCCGGCTCCGTCATCGGCACGTCGCCGCCGGAGACGCAGCTCGCCTTTCGACGGCTTCTCGAGGCACGTGCGGCCGGACGCCCACAGGTCGTCGTGATCGACGACCTGCAGTGGGCCGAGCCGGTCTTCGTCGATCTCGTCGAGCACGTTGCCGACTTCTCCCGCGACGCGCCGATCTTCCTGCTGTGCATCGCACGAACCGAGCTTCTGGACGCGAGGCCCGCCTGGGGCGGCGGCAAGCTGAATGCGACCTCGCTCCTGCTCGAGCCACTCGCGCCGGAGGAGTGCGCGCAGCTGATGGACGAGCTCGTCGTCGGCGCTCCGCTCGACGCCGACATGCGCGAGCGGATCACAATGGCATCATCGGGGAACCCGCTCTACGTGGAGGAGATGCTCGCGATGATGCGCGAGCGCGGCGGCGACGGCGAGATCGTCGTCCCGCCGACCATCCACGCACTCCTGCAGGCGCGCATCGACTCGCTCGACGGCGATGTGCGCCTGGTCATGGAGCGCGGTTCGGTCGAGGGCGAGGTCTTTCACCGCGGCTCGGTCGCCGTGCTCTCTCCGGACCCCGTGCGATCTGCGGTCGAGTCGCATCTTGCGACGCTCGTCCGGAAGGAGCTGATCCGCTCGACGTCGCCGACGTTCCCGGACGACGAGGGCTTCCGCTTCCGGCACCTGCTGATCCGCGACGCCGCCTACGAGTCGCTGCCGAAGGCCAGCCGCGCCGAGCTCCACGAGCGGTTCGCCGAGTGGCTGTCGAGCCACGACCTCGTGGAGAGCGACGAGATCGTCGGCTATCACCTCGAGCAGGCGCACCGGTACCGGCTCGAGCTCGACGGTGGTGATGCGGCGCTCGACGGGCTCGCGCGTCGCGCCTCAGCGTGTCTCGCGGCGGCCGGCCGCGGAGCCCTCGAACGTGGCGACTTCAATGCCGCCCGCTCTCTCCTCGGCCGTGCGACAGGCCTGCTGCCCGAGCGGGACGAGACGAGGCTTGCGCTTGCCCCCGACTATGCCGACGCCCTGCTCGAGTTGAATGCTGATGAAGCCTGGAACGTGCTGTCGCAGGCGAGGGAAGCCATCGACCCGGTGACGCGGGCGTACGCCGCTGTGTCGTTCGTCACGGGCCACGTCCGTCCCTCCGATGCCGCAGAGTGGCGAAACGAGGCGCGGGCGCTCTTCGAGGAGTCCGGGGACGAGTACGGCCTGGCCCGCTACTGGTGGAGCGTGGCCATGGACGCATGGGTGGTCAGGTTGCGCGCGCAAGAGACGGCCGAGGCAGCGGAGCGCGCGCTCGCGCACCTCGAGCGCGCCGGCGAGCGGGGCGCCCGACTGAGAGGCACGGTCCGCAGCAGGTTGGGCAGCTGCTACTACAACGGCCCGACGCCGGTCGACGAGGCGCTCGAGCGCATCCAGGCGCACCGGAAGGCCGACCGGGGCCTCCTCGAGGCAGCATGGTCGAGCACCGACAGCGCGCGGCTGCACGCCATGAAGGGGGAAGTCGACCGCGCCCGCGAGCTCTGGACCGACGCGCGACAGGTGTATGTCGACGCGGGTCTCCTCATGAGCGCCGCGTCGTTCGCGCAGGGCGGGGCCGAGATCGCCTTCCGCGCGGGCGACCTCCGGCGCGAGGAGGCGCTGCTCCGGGAAGGCCTCGAGATCCTCGAGCGAATCGGTGAGCGGGCGTACTTCTCCACCAATGCCCTCTTTCTCGCGGAGTGCCTCTATCGTGCGGGAGCAGAGGACGGCGAGATCGAAGAGCTGTGCACGAGGGGGCGCGAAGCCACCCCCGCGGAGGATCTGATCAACGTCGTCTGGCTGGAGATGGTCGGCGGGCTGCTCGACGCGCGCCGCGGGGCGTTCGCGCAGGCGGAGGAGCGCTCGCGTCGAGCGGTCGCGCTGGCCGAGACGACGGACTTCCACCGAACGCGGTCGTCCGCGTACGCGTACCTCGCCGAAGTGCTCGCGGTGTCCGGTCGGAGCGACGATGCAGCGAGGGTTGCGGCGGAGGCGTTCGGGATCTTCGCCGCGAAGGGCGACGTGACCGCTGCAGCGCAGTTTCGCTCGCGCCTCTCGTCAGTCGGCGTCCGGGTCGACTGACGTCGTTCCAGCCCGGGTGATCGTCTTGAGGCAGCCCGTCGCTCCCCGGCGCTGGCTTTCGGCCGGGACCCTGCTCTATCCTGAGCCGTGGGTTGACTGACCGTTCAGTCGCGCAGGAGGAGAAGCGCCGCGTCATCCTCGACGCCGCCGTTCGCGTGTTCGCGCGACGGGGGTTCCACACGTCGCGAGTCGGAGACATCGCCGAGGAGGCCGGCGTGGCGCACGGGCTGCTCTACCACTACTTCTCCTCGAAGGACGAGGTGCTCGAGACGGTCTTCCGCGAGAACTGGAGTGAGCTCCTCGAGCGGTTCGAGCAGGTCGAGGCGTCCGACGAGCCGGCCGACGAGAAGCTCCGCGGGATCGTCAAGATCCTCCTTCGCACGTGGCGGAACGACCCGGACCTCGTCACGGTGATGGTGCGCGAGGTCGGCCGCAGCGCACATCTCGCGAGCCAGGTCGACGTGATCGGGCAGGGCTTCGCGGTGATCGAGCGGGTGATCGAGCAGGGGCAGGCGGAGGGCGTCTTCCGCTCGACGCTCGACGCGCGCCTCGCGAGCTGGGTCGTGTACGGAGCCCTCGAGGAGATCCTCACGGGCTGGGTGATGGGCAGGCTCCCCGACGGCGACGAGGAGGTCGCCCGTGCCGAGCGCACGATCGTCGACGTCGTCCTCGGCGGCCTGGGCGAGACGCGCGTCGCCGTCTGACGGCGGAGCCGGGCGCACGACGCTCGTCCTCGGGGCGGGCGCGCTCGGCCTCGCGTGGGCGCTGACGACGACCGCCGCGTACCTGCCGCCGATCCTCGGCCAGTACACCGAGTCGACGACGCTCGTCGGCCTCGTGCTGGCGGCCGAGGGCGTCTTCGCGCTGACGTTGCCGCTCGTGATCGGCCCGTGGAGCGACACCTTCCACACGCCGCTCGGCCGGCGGCGCCCGTTCATGCTCGCCGCGATCGGTCCGATGACCTTCGCGCTCGCGCTGGTCGCGTTCATGCCGAACCTGTGGACGACCGCGCTGATGCTGAGCGGGCTCTTCTTCGCCTACTACGTCTACGAGCCGCCGTACCGCGGGCTCTACCCCGACGTCCTGCCGGACAGCGTGTTCGGGCGGGCGCAGGGGGTCCAACACGTCCTCCGCGGCGTCGCGATCGGCGGTGCGCTGATCGGCGGTGGGTACCTGTTCCACATCTGGCACCCCGCGCCGTTCCTCGTGGCGGCCGCGGTGGTCGGCACCGCGTGCCTCGTGCCGATCCTGCTCGTCACGGAGGACGGCGGCCACGGTCGCGTCTTCCAGGGCGTGCGCACCTACGTCGCGCACTCGTGGAGGGTGCTGCGCTCGAACCGCGACGTCGCGACGTTCCTCGTCGCGAACACCGCCTGGGAGGGCACGTTCGCCGGGGCCCGCACGTTCGTCGTCCTCTACGTGACCGTGGGGCTTGATGAGCCGCTCTCGACGTCGACGTACATCCTCGCGGCGGTCGCGGGCGGCTACATCGTCGCCGCGCTCGTCGCCGGGCGGATCGGCGACCGGGTCGGGCTCGCGCGCGTGATCGTCGTCGCCTCGACCGTGTACGGCACGGGTCTCGTCCTCGGCGGGCTCGCGCGCGAGTGGCACGCGTGGTACCTCGGGCTGATCTTCACCGTGGCGATCGCGGGAGGGGCCGTGATGACGCTCGCGTGGGGGCTCCTCTTCAAGCTCATGCCCCCGGGCGAGCGCGGCGCCATCTCGGGTCTCGCGACGACGACGAAGGGGATCGGGCTCGTCATCGGCCCGCTCGCGGCGGGCGCGGTGATCGACCTCCTGCGACCACGTCTCGGCGCGACCGAGGGCTACCAGGCGCTCTGGCCCGTGCTCGGCCTCCCGATCCTGCTCGTGATCCCGCTCGTGGCGAGCCTCATCCCGGCCGAGTCAGAGGCAGACCGCGCGGCCGGGCGTCAGCAACGCGAATCCCCAGACCTCGTCGTCGACGACGTAGACGACCGAGCGGGGGCCTGAGCCGGGCAGCGTGTACGCGTCGTAGCCCCGGCACGCGATCCGCCGCAGCGGCTGGTACGTCGCCTCGAGCCGCAGCCTCGGCTCGCCGATCCCGAGCCCGGCGCTCGTTCGCCAGCCCGGCGGCGCCCACAGCGTGAAGACGGCGACGACCCGGTCGTCCGAGAGCTCGACCGCCGCGCCCTCGGGGCGGAACGCGAAGCGGTTGAAGTAGAGCGTCTCGACGGCGCAGCTCAGGCAGCGCCCGTACGCCCGGCCCCACGCAGCGACGACCCGCGCACGGCTCTGCCCGAGCGCGACCCCTCCGAGCGAGCGTCCCGGGACGAGAACGCCCGTGTCGGGAGGTGCGGCCCGCGCCGTTGCGGCGAGCGCCGCCGCGAGCACCGGGATCGCGAGCCACCGGGCTACGCCGAACGTCGAGGACTCCGTGGGGTCACGTGCGCCCGAAGGCGTTCTCGCCCGTCAGCGCCTGTCCGACGACGAGCGTGTGCACCTCGTGCGTGCCCTCGTACGTGAGCACCGACTCGAGGTTGTTCATGTGGCGGATGACGGGGTACTCGAGCGTGACGCCGTTGGCGCCGAGGATCGTGCGGGCCGAGCGGCAGACCTCGAGCGCACCGCGGACGTTGCCCATCTTCCCCAGGCTGACGTGCTCGGGACGGAGGGAGCCGGCGTCCTTCATGCGGCCGAGGTGGAGCGCGACGAGCGAGGCGCGGTTGATCTCGAGCGCCATCTCGGCCAGCTTCTGCTGGGTGAGCTGGAACGCGGAGATCGGCTTGCCGAAGACGATTCGCTCGCGGGCGTACTCGAGCGCCGACTCGAAGCACGCCCGGGCCGAGCCCACCGCCCCCCAGACGATCCCGTAGCGCGCCTCGCTGAGGCACGAGAGAGGCCCTCGGAGGCTCCTCACGTCCGGGAACATGGCGTCCGCCGGCACCCGGACGTCCTCGAGCACGAGCTCGCTCGTCACCGAGGCGCGCAGCGAGATCTTCTTGTGGATCTCCGGGGCCGAGAAGCCCTTCGCGCCACGTTCGACGAGGAAGCCGCGGATGTCGCCGTCGTCGGTTCGTGCCCACACGACCGCGACGTCGGCGATCGTCCCGTTCGTGATCCACATCTTCGCCCCGTTCAGGACCCAGTCGGAGCCCTCGCGCCGGGCGTGCGTCCGCATCGAGCCCGGATCCGATCCCGCGTCCGGCTCGGTGAGGCCGAAGCAGCCGATCGCCTCGCCTGCGTGCATCGGGGGGAGCCACCGCTCCTTCTGCTCCTCCGATCCCCAGCGCCAGATCGCGTACATCGCGAGCGACCCCTGGACGGAGACGGCGCTCCGAACGCCGGCATCGCCCGCCTCGAGCTCGCGACAGACGATGCCGTACGCGACGGAGCTCGCGCCGGGGAGCCCGTAGCCGTCGAGATGCATCCCGAGCAGCCCCAGCTTCGCGAGCTCGCCGAACAGCTCGCGCGGCAGGATTCCCTGCTCGAACCAGTCGCCCACCTCGGGCAGCACCCGGTCGCGCACGAACTGCCGCACGGTGTCGCGGATCGCGCGCTCCTCGTCGTCGAGCAGCCCGTCGACGTCGAGATAGTCGTGCGGGTCGAGCGCGCTCGATGCCTCGGTCGTGGTCGCCATGCCGTCCTCCTCTTCGGGCGCCGTGATTGTAGTGACGGCCGGCCGTTGGACAGCGACCCGCCCGCGACCGGATGATGTCGGGCATGGCGAGCCGGGTGTGGAGCGGCGTCGACGAGCTGCTCGTCGATGCGCGGCGGCGTATCGAGCGCGTCGACCCGCGGACCGCCTGGGAGGCGTCCTGCGCGGGCGACGTGCTCGATCGTCGACATCCGCTCCGACGACGAGCGCCGCCGCGAGGGAATCGTCCCCGGCTCGCTCCACGTGCCGCGGACGGTGCTCGAGTGGCGCGCCGACGATGGATCGGGCTGGAGCAACCCGCATCTCACGCGAGCCGCCGGCCGGCTCGTCCTCCTCTGTGCGCACGGCTGCTCCTCCAGCCTCGCCGCCGCCACGCTCGTCGACCTGGGGCACGCGGGGGCGGGCGACGTCGCCGGGGGCTTCCAGGCGTGGCTCGAGGCCGGGCTCCCGACTCGGGCGGCGCCGGCGCGGCCTCCGGGCGACCTCCCGGGCATGGGGCCGGTCGATTGACGTGCGGACGCTTGTCGCGTACCTTGCACGCGGCTAGTATTGACTGACTAGTCAATCGACATTCAGGAGCACGAGCATGGCGACGATGGAGACCGGGCTCGCGAGCGGCGTGTCGTTTGCGCTGACGGACGAGCAGAAGGAGCTCCGTGCGCTCGCGCGCGAGTTCGCGGCGAAGGAGATCCGGCCCAAGGCGGCCGAGTACGACGAGCACCAGACGCATCCGGCCGACGTCGTCGCGAAGGCACACGAGCTCGGGCTGATGAACCTCCACCTGCCCGAGTCGCTCGGCGGCCCCGAGCTCTCGGCCTTCGACGGGATGCTCGTCGGGGAGGAGCTCAACTGGGGCTGCTCGGGCATCGGCACCTCGATCGGGGCCAACGGCCTCGCCGCCGGACCGATCCTGATCGCGGGCACCGACGAGCAGAAGCGCGAGTGGCTCGTGCCACTTCTCTCGGAGCCGATCCTCGGCTGCTTCGGCCTCTCCGAGCCCGGCGCGGGCTCCGACGTGTCGGGGATCCAGACGACCGCTGTGCGGAAGGGCCATGACTACGTCGTCAACGGCTCGAAGATGTTCATCACGAACGCGGGCCGGGCGTCGTGGATGGTCTGCTTCGCCTCCACCGACAGGTCGAAGGGCCACCGCGGGCTGACCGCCTTCGTGATCGGAATGGACGCCCCGGGCGTCACGATCGAGAAGCACCTCGACAAGATGGGCCAGCGCGCGACGGACACCTCCGCGGTCGCCTTCCAGGACGTCGTCGTGCCCGAGGCGAACCGGCTCGGCGGCGAGGGAGACGGGTTCAAGATCGCCATGCAGACGCTCGACTTCACACGCCCGGGAACCGCGATCGGGGCGGTCGGCGTCGCGCAGGCCGCGTACGAGCTCGCGGTGGACTACGCGAAGGAGCGCACCCAGTTCGGGATGCCGATCGCGATGAACCAGGGCGTCTCGTTCCTCGTCGCGGACATGGCCACGGAGATCGAGGCGGCGCGCCTCCTCACCTGGCAGGCCGCGTGGATGATCGATCAGGGCCACGGCCGCAAGGCCACGAAGTACTCGTCGTTCGCGAAGCGCTTCGCAGCCGACACCGCGATGAAGGTCACGACCGACGCCGTCCAGGTGTTCGGCGGCTACGGCTACATCAAGGAGTACCCGGTCGAGAAGCTGATGCGCGACGCGAAGCTGTTCCAGATCTACGAGGGCACCTCCCAGATCCAACGGCTCGTGATCGCGAAGGAGATCTTCCTCGGCTGAGCTTGTTCGCGAGTGGGATTCCGCGGGAGCGGAATCCCACCGCTCGGATCCCCCGCCTGCGGCGGGGGCAGATCCCTGAAGGCGCCCGCTTTCGCGGTCGCAACTACCTCGCGTCCTCCGTGCCGGGTCCGGCGGGAGGCCGGCAGCGCCCTCAGCGGGCGAGCGCGCGCTGGAACGGCGGGAGGAAGCCCGGCGCGACGCGCACGCCGCCGAGCCACGTCGCGAGACGGGCGGCTTCGGCCTCGACGGCCGCCGCGGCGTCCGAGCCGACGTCCTCGAGCAGCTTCCACGCGATCTCGCCGTCACGCCGCTGCGCCCAGCCCCCGACGGCGCGGCCCTCCCACCAGACCGTCGGGCCGGCGTTGCCGTTCGCGTCGAAGAGGGTGCGCGCGTGCGGCCCCAGGTACCAGTCGCGCTCCTTCCAGCCCATCACGGTCGGATCGAGCGTGGGCAGCAGCGCCGCCGACGGGTCGACCGGCTCGACGGGCTCGAGGTCGTCGGCCAGGACGTAGCCGGTCGAGCCGTCGAGCTCGACGACGTGTGTGCGGCGTTGCGGCGAGCGCAGCCCGTGCCTCGCGGGCCGTCCAGCCCGTCCACCAGCGGATGTCCAGGTCCGTGGCCGGCCCGAACGCGTGAAGCCAGCGGTGGAGGAGCTCCGCCTGGGCGCCGGCGGCGTCGACGTCGAGGCCGCTGCCGCGGGCGAGCGCCCAGCGGTACTGCCCGTTGCCCCACGACCCACGCGGCCGTCCGCGCACCAAGGTGCCTTCGGCCGCGAGCAGCGGAAGGATGCGCGAGCCGGCACTCACCTCGCTCTCCCAGCGCGTGCCGGTTCCGAGACGGAGCTTCGTCGCGAGCAGAGGATCCGCCCGGGTGAGGTCCGACGTGAACGCCTCGCCGCGGGCCGCCAGCGCCCCGAGCGCTGCGGCCGCCACCCGGTCGATCCAGCCAGTCGGGTCCTCGGCGACGCCGCTCTGCGCGACGAGCTGCTCCAGCCGGCTGCCGCTCGCGCGCCGCGACCGTCCGTGTGCACGCCGCGTCGACCACCGGCGCGAGCTCGCCCGGCACGACCCAGAGCGTTCGGCGCATCCCGAGCATGCGGACGAGCGCACGTTCCTCGTAGAGCGCCCGTTCAAGGTGCGCGGGCGCGAAGTCGCGCGTCCTCGCCCAGGTTGAGAGGAACACGGTCGCGGCATCGGTCGAATGGAGCGCCACGACCGCGCGCGCCGCCTCGACCGGGTCCCCGCACGACGCCGCCGGGGCAAGCCGATGCCGCAGGAGCAGTCGTGCGCGCCGCTCTTCGGCGGCGGATCTGTCGCACGCCCGCGTTCTACCCTCCGCGGGGGACATAGGATCGCCGCGTGGCACTCCAGATCGATCTCTCCGGGCGCGTCGCGCTCGTGACCGGCGGGTCGCGCGGGCTCGGCCGCGCCGATGCGCTGACGCTCGCCCGGGCAGGCGCCGACGTCGCGATCGCGGACATCCTCGTCGAGTCGGACACGACCGCCGCGGAGACGTACGGGCCGCTCGCGCAGGCGGCCGTGGCCCAGGGGATGGTGCACACGGAGGCGACGGTGGAGGAGATCCGGGCGCTCGGACGGCGTGCCGTGGCCGTTCGCTGCGACGTGACCGACCGCGACCAGGTGGACGCCGCGGTGGCAGGAGTCGCGGAGGAGCTCGGCCCTGTCGACATCCTGGTCAACAACGCCGGCACGCTCGATCACGTCGGGCAGTTCCCGGACCAGCGCCTCGACCTCTGGGAGCGGGACCTGCGCGTCAACCTCACCGGGGCGTTCAACTGCGCGCAGGCGGTGTGGCCGCGGATGAAGGAGGGAGGCTTCGGCCGCATCGTGAACATGGCCTCCGTCGCGGGAACGCTCGGCGGCTTCGGGCAGGCGAGCTACTCGACGACGAAGGCGGGCATCCTGGGGCTGACCCGGACGCTCGCGATGGAGGGCGGCAGGCACGGGATCACGTGCAACGCGATCGTCCCGGGGATCATCGGGACCGAGGCGTTCCACATGTCGAACCCCGCGATGAACGAGCGGATCGCGAGCCGCACCGTGTTCAAGCGCCCCGGCGAGCCCCAGGACATCGCCAACGCGATCGCGTTCCTGTGCTCGGACCTCGCGTCGTACGTCACGGGCATCGAGCTCAACGTCTCAGGCGGCGTCGAGCTCTTCGTCTTCTGAGACAACACCGCGCCGGGGGCCGCTGGTGGCTACATTTCGGCTCGTGTCATCCGGCGCCTCCAGCGTTCCGGGAATGGCGCGCCGACGACGCCCACGCCGCCTCGCGGTGCGCAGAGCCGTCCTCGCGGTCGGTCTTCTCGCGCTGCTCGTGATCCTCGCCTCGACACTGCTTGCAGGCTCACCGACAGAGCTTCCGGCGGGAACGACGGTCGGCGGGCTCGACGTCGGCGGGCTGCAGCTCGCGGCGGCGACCGCCACGCTCGAGTCGCGGTCGGATGGGCTCGCGCACGCGCCGGTGCAGTTCGTCGCGGGCGGCCGGACGTTCTCCGTGACGGCGTCGCAGCTCGGCATCCGGCCTGCATGGGCGGCTGCGGTGCGCTCGGCGGCGAACGCCGGCGACGGGTTTGCTCCCGTCCGCGGGCTGAAGCGCCTCCAGGCACGGCTCTTCGGGTCCGATGTCGACCCACGCGTCGACGTGTATCCCTCGGCGGTTCGCTTCACCGTCGAGCGGATCGCGGCGGCCGTCGACCGGCCCGCGGTCGATGCGAGCCTCCGGCGGCGCGGCCTCGCGATCGTGACGGCGCCCGCCAGGGCCGGCGTCCGGCTCGATCGCGCGGGGGCGTCGGCGGCGATCGTCGAGGCGCTTGCCTCGCTCGAGCGTCCGGGGCCGGTGCGCCTGCCGGTCGTCCGCGCCGAGCCCAGGGTCACCGGGGAGCGGCTTGCCGCGGCGGCTGCCGTGGCCCGAACGGCGCTCTCCGCGCCGGTGACACTGACGGTCGGCCCGACGCGCTTCCGGCTGCCGCGCTGGCGGATCGCGCAGCTGCTCGACCTGCCGAGCGGCGGTGCCACGAGCGTCGCCGTCGGAGGCCCCGCAGCGCGAACGTGGCTCACCTCCGTCGCGCGCGCCGTCGACCGGGCGCCGAGCGACGCGACGTTCCGTGTGATCTCGGGCGGGATCGAGGTCGTGCCGGCCCGTCCGGGTCGCGCCCTCGACGTCGAGGGCGCCCGCGCGGCGATCCAGAAGGCGATCCTCTCGCCGACGGGTCGAGCCGCGACCGTCGCGACGGCGACGAGCGAGCCAAAGCGGACGACCGCGGATGCCGACGCGATGGGGATCACCGGCATCGTCGGCTCGTACACGACGACCTACGGCGGCACACCGGGCCGGCTGCACAACGTCAAGCTCGTCGCCGATCTGATCGACGGCGCGCTCGTGGCGCCCGGCGCCCGGTTCTCGTTCAACCAGACGACGGGCGAGAGGAACGAGGCAAAGGGCTTCGAGGAGGCGCCGGTGATCATCAACGGCGAGCTCGAGAGCGGGATCGGCGGCGGCGTGTGCCAGGTCTCGACGACGCTCTTCAACGCGGCGTTCGAGGCGGGTCTCTCGATCGACAAGCGGACGAACCACGCGCTGTACATCAGCCACTACCCGCTCGGACGCGACGCGACGGTCAACTACCCGGACATCGATCTCGCCTTCACCAACGACACCGACAAGTGGCTGCTCGTCCGCACCTTCGTCGGCGCCGGCTCGCTCACGGTCAACATCTACGGGACGCCGCAGCACCGCCGGGTCGAGACGGAGACCGCGCCGCTCGACGTCGACGGCAAGGTGCCGTGGAAACGGATCGACGACGACACCATGTTCAGGGGGCAGAAGGTCGTCGAGCAGTGGGGCGCGCCGCCGCGCTCGACGAGCGTGACGCGCCGCGTCTACCGCCCGGACGGGAAGCTGCTCTACGACACGACCTGGCGCTCGTACTACGTCGGCGAGCCGACGGTCGTCCGGATCGGGACGAAGCCGCGGCCGAAGCCGGAGCAGCCGAAGGCGGCGAAGCCGCCCGCGGGCGACGATGCGACGAAGAAGCCGGTCGGGCCGCCCGTCATCCCTGCGGCTTCGGCGTCGACGCCTCGGCCCTGAGCACGTCCTCGACGAACCAGGCGGGCACCCGAGTCGGCCGGCGCGTGGCGGCATCGACCGTGGCGTGCGTCGTCCAGCCGAGGGCGACCAGCTCTCCGGCACGCTCGACCGCGTACTCGTAGCGGAAGCGCGCGCCCCGGATCTCCGCGCAGCGCACCCCGATCGTGAGCACGTCGTCGAACACCGCGGCGCGCTCGTACTCGAGATGGACCCCGGTCGTGAGCGCCTCGATGCCGCGTTCCCGGATCGCGCGGTAGCCGCCTGCGAACGCAGCGAGATACGCGACACGCGCCTCTTCGAGCCAGACGACGAACGAGGCGTGGTGCGCGATCCCCTGCGCGTCCGTCTCGGCGAAGCGGACGCGAACCGGGTGGGCGAAGGCATACCCGTCCATCGGGGCGAGATATACCCCGCCCCTAGGATGTCCGCCGTGGGAACCGCCGCGGAGCTCGCCTCGCTGATCCGCGACCGGGGGCCCGCGGTCGTCTTGACGGGCGCCGGCATGTCGACCGAGAGCGGGATCCCGGACTTCCGATCGTCGAGCGGGATCTGGGCGGACGTCGACCCGTTCGAGGTCGCCTCGATCGACGCGTTCCACCGAGACCCGCTCCATGTCTGGCGGTGGTACGGCCCGCGGATCGGAGGTCTGCTCGCGGCCGAGCCGAACGCGGGTCACGCCTCCCTTGCCGGGCTGGAGCGCGCCGGCCACGTGGTCGCCGTCGTGACGCAGAACATCGACCTGCTCCATGCGCGCGCCGGCAGCCGCGACGTCGTCGAGGTGCACGGCTCGATCGCGCGCTTCTCGTGCCTCGCGTGCGGCGACGAGCAGTCGCTCGAGGAGGTCCTCGCCCAGCTGGAGACGCGGGAGGCGCCGATCTGCGCCCGCTGCCAGACGATTCTCAAGCCTGGAGTCGTGATGTTCGGCGAGCTCCTCCCGGTCGCGGCGATGGAGCGTGCCGAGCGACTTGTCGCGCGACGCGGGCCTGCTCCTCGTCGTCGGGTCGTCCCTCCAGGTCTGGCCGGTCGCAGGGCTCCCGGGGGACACGGTTCGCGCCGGCGGCGCCCTGGCGATCGTCAACCTCGAGGGGACGCCGTACGACGCGGACGCGGCCGTCGTCGTCCGGGAGGCGTCCGGCAAGGCACTGGCAGAGGTCGCGCGGCTGCTCGGTGCCTGACGGGGGCGGTGCCGCCGATGTCGCGCTCGTGCGCTCGGTCGAGGCCGGCTCTGCGCGGCGTCGGCGCCAGAACGCGTACGATGACCCGTGATGACGACCACACCGAAGAACGACGATGTGATCGCGCGCCTCGCCGGCAAGGGCGAGGAGGCGATCAAGCGGCTCGCCGACCTCCCGGGCGGTCAACGTGCGCTCGAGGCGTTCAACGACCTCAAGCTCCGCGTGGACGACCTCTCGCGGAAGGTGCGCGGCGTCGATGAGCTCGAGACGCGCGTGGAGAAGCTCGAGAAGGAGCTTGCGAGCCTGAAGCGCGCACAGAAGCACGACGCGGCGCCCAAGCCGTAGGCGTTCACGTGCGGCCTCCGTCCGACGTCAGTCGGACATCTCCGTGCGCGGTGGCACACGGAGCGCGAGCGCGTGGGGCACGACCTCGAAGGTGACGGGCGTTGTTCCGGGTTGCTCGCCGTCGAGCTGGATCGGGAGCGGCGTGTCGCTCGTGACCGTCACCGAGGCACCGCGCAGGAGCTCCGCCTTGGGATGCGGCAGATGCGTCCCGCGGTACATCTTCGGCACGGTCTGCACGAGGTCGCGCTTGGTGACGTCCCCGATCGTGAGGACGTCGAAGGCGGCGTCGTCGGGCTTCGCGTCGGGACAGATCTCGAGCCCGCCGCCGAAGAAGCGGCCGTTGGCGACGACGACGTCGAACATGCGGCCCGTCCGACGCTCGCCGTCGACCGCCACCTCGAGCTCGCTCGCGTGCCAGCCGGAGAAGACCGCGAAGATCGCCCACAGGTAGGACGCCTTGCCGCCGAGCGCCTTCGTGGTCTCGTTCGCTCGCTTGGCGATCGCGCCGCTCATCCCCGCGCTGGCGACGTTCGCGAAGACCGCCGTCGCGTCCGAGCCGTCCCAGGCACGATACGAGACACGCCCGAGGTCGATCGTGCGAACGTCGCCCTCGAGCGCGACCCGCGCCGCGTCGTCGATCTTCCGCGGGATCCGGAAGGTGCGCGAGAAGTCCCACCCCGTCCCGCGCGGCACGACCGCGATCTCCGGCTGCCGGCCGAGCCCGACGAGCCCGTTCGCGACCTCGTTGACCGACCCGTCGCCGCCCACGACCACGAGCAGCCCCGCGCCGCCCAGCGCCGCCTCTCGCGCGAGCTCGGCGAGGTGGCCGGGTCGCTCGCTGAAGAAGGTATCCCCCTCGAGCCCCGCCGCAGCCGCCCGTCGTGCGAGCTCGGGCCACCTCCGCCCGGTCGAGCCGTTCGCCGAGGCCGGGTTGACGAGGAAGATCGTGTGCGCCGGCGGCGTCATCCGCGGGACAGAGCCCGGCGCTACCCGGCCGTCACCACGTGGAGCGCCAGCTCCGTCATCTGGTCGACCGCCGTTCGCATCTCCTCGTCGGTGATGCGGACGAACTCGCCCTCGACGACGACGTCGGACACGATCAGCATGCAGCCGGCCTGGATCTTGCGGAGGGCACCGAGCGTGAAGAGGATGGCGGCCTCCATCTCGACGGCGAGGATCCCGCGCTCCGACCAGCGGCCCGCGAGGCCCGCATCGGGCTGGTAGAAGATGTCGCTCGAGACGATCGGGCCGACGCGGACCGGCTTACCCAGCTCCTTCGCCTGGTGCACGGCCTCGTGGACGAGCCCGAAGTCGGCCGTCGGGGCGTGCGGCTCGCCGCCGACGTAGTGGGTCGCGGTCGAGTCGGCCGGGGTGGCGGAGAGCGCGACGATCAGATCGCCCATCGAGAGATCCGGCTGGAGCCCGCCACAGGTGCCGACGCGCATGATCTTCGTGACGCCGAGCTGAGCCAGCTCCTCGATCACGATCGCCGCCGAGGGGCAGCCCATGCCGCTCGACTGGACGGAGACCGGCGTCCCCTGGAAGGTCCCGGTGTAGCCGAGCATCCCGCGCTCGGAGTTCCGCTGGACGACGTCCTCCATGAAGGTCTCGGCGATGTACTTCGCCCGCAACGGATCGCCGGGCAGGAGGCAGGCCTCGGCGTAGTCGCCCTTGGTCGCGCGCACGTGGATCGGCATGGGCGGGAAGCCTACGGGCTGCGCGCCTAGAGTGTCGCTCGCATGAGCGCGCGCCTCGTGGAGCCTTCGACCGAGCAGATCCTCGCCTACTGCGCCGACGACCCGGTCGAGCGCGTGTTCCTCGAAGACGTTGCCCGCCGCGAGAGCGGGCGGTTCGCAGCGCTCGAGAACGGTGACGGCAGGCTGCACGCGCTCTGCCATCTCGGGACGAACGTCGTCCCGTCCGGGAGCGGTTGCAGCGCGTTCTCCGAGGTCGCCGCGCGCGTGTCGCCGCGCATGCTGATCGGCGAGCAGGACGCGGTGACGGAGCTGTGGGACGCCGCGCGCCGGCGGCTGCCGCGTGCCCGGGAGGACCGGCTCGGACAGCCCGTCTACGTCTCGACGACGCCCCCCGAGCCGGGAGAGACCGGCCTCCGCGCGGCGACGCGGGCGGACCTCGACGTGCTCGTTCCAGCCTGCGCACGGGCGCATTTCGAGGAGCTCGGCGTCGACCCGCTGCGCCGCGACCCGAACGGCTTCCGCTGGCGGACGCGGGCCCAGATCGAGGAAGGGCGCTCGTGGCTCTGGCTCGAGGACGGGACGATCCGGTTCAAGGCCGAAGCGTCCGCCTGGACACCCGAGGCGGTCCAGCTCCAGCAGGTCTGGGTCGACCCGCCCGTGCGCCGGCGCGGCTATGCGGAGCGGGCGCTCCGCGACCTGATCCGTCTCCTGCTCGGCCGGGTGCCCTCCGTCTGCCTGTTCGTGCGCGCGGAGAACGCACCGGCGATCGCGCTGTACGACGCGGTGGGGATGGAGCACGTCCTCGACTACCGGAGCGTGCTCTTCTGAGACGACTGCTGCTCGTCCGGCACGGGCATGCGCGCTCGAACCTCGCCGACAGCGTCAGCTCCGTCCCGCCCGGCGAGGGGCTGTCCGAACGCGGCGCGGAGGAGGCGCTCGCGCTCCGCGGGACGCTCGTGTCGGACGCCATCGACCTGGGCGTCGCGACACGCCTCGTGCGGACGCAGGAGACGCTCGCGCTCGCGCTCGGCACACGATCGGTCGAACGGCTCGTGCTGCCCGCGCTGGACGAGATCCGCTTCGGTGCCTTCGAGGGCGGCCCGCTTGCCGACTACCGGGCGTGGGCATGGAGCCACCCGCCCGACGCCGAGTGCCCCGGCGGGGGCGAGAGCCGCGCCGAGGCGGCGATCAGGGTCGCCGCCGCCCTCGACACGCTGCTGGGCCGTTCCGAGGACGTCGTCCTCGCCGTCTCGCACGCGCTCCCGGTCCGGTACGTCCTCGACGCCTCGGACGGGACGTTCCCGACCGCACGGATCGGGCCCGTGCCTCACGCGACGGCGTTCCCGCTCGAGGCGGAGGCGGTGGCGCGCGCGGCCGAGACGCTGCGCGCATGGGCCAGGTCGCCGCGCTTCGACGACCTTCCGGTCTGAGTCGGCACCATTCGGTCGTGGACCTGCTCGCACGCGTCGAGGAACAGATCCGGGCGAACGGGCTGATCGAGCGCGGGGGAGAGGTGACCTGCCTCGTGTCGGGGGGAGCCGACTCGACCTGCCTCTGGCATGCGCTCCGCGAGCTCGGATACGACGTCCGCGCCGTGCACGTCCACCACGGCCTGCGCGGGGACGAGGCAGACGCCGACGCCGCGCACTGCGCCTCCGCCTTCGGGGCGGAGGTCGTCCGGGCGCCGCTCGCGTCCACCGAGGCGGAGCTGCGCGAGCTGCGCTACTCGCTCACGTCGAGCGTCGGCGGTCGCCGGGCGACGGGGCACACGGCCTCCGACCAGGTCGAGACCGTCCTCTACCGGCTCGTCTCGAGCGGCTCGACACGGGGGATCCGGCCGCTCCGGGCCGACGGCGTCGTCCGGCCGCTGCTCGGTCTCTGGCGTGAGGAGACCGAGGCGTTCTGCCGCGATCGCGGCCTCACCTGGCGCATGGACTCGACGAACCCCGGCACGAAGCGCGGCCTGATCCGTGAGCGGCTGCTGCCCCTGCTCGAGGAGCTCGACCCCCGTGCCCGGGCGAACCTGCTTGCGCTGGCCGGGGAGCGGCCGAGGCTCCCACGCGCGCTCGAGGGCTCGCTGGTCGCGCTGCTCGCGTCGCGGGAGGGCACGCGCACGGCCGACCTCGGCGACGGCGTGCGCGCGGTGCGCGCATACGACACGCTCCGCCTCGAGGGAGCGGTCACCTGGGGCCCCTGGCGGCTCGAGACCGACCGGCCGGGCCTCGTCGTCCGCTCGCGGCGCCCCGGTGACCGGCTCGCTGGCCGTTCCCGTAAGGTGCAGGATGTGCTCGTGGACGCCAAGGTGCCGAGGGACGAGCGCGACGGATGGCCGCTCGTCGCGACCGAGGACGGCGCCGTGGTCGCGGTCGTGGGGCTCGAGGAGGCGCCCGGCTGGGAGGGAGCCGTGCGCGCCGAGCGGGAGCCCGAGCCGTGACGTCCGTGCACGCGGACGTCGGCGAGGTCCTGATCGACGCCGACGCCCTGCGGACGCGGGTCGAGGAGCTCGGAGCGGAGATCTCGGTCGACTACGACGGCCGCGACCTGCTGCTCATCGGCGTCCTCAAGGGCGCGATCTTCTTCATCTCCGACCTGATGCGGGAGCTCTCGGTGCCCTGCGAGATCGACTTCATGGCCATCTCGAGCTACGGCGCGGGGACGGACTCCTCGGGAGTCGTGCGGATCCTCAAGGACCTCGAGATCAACATCTCGGGCCGCGATGTGCTCGTCGTCGAGGACATCATCGACTCGGGGCTGACTCTCTCGTACCTGCGGCGCACGCTCGGCGCGCGCAAGCCGGCGTCCCTGGAGATCTGCGCGCTGCTGACCAAGCCGGAGCGCCGCGAGGTCGACGTCCCGGTCCGCTACGTGGGCTTCGAGATCCCGAACCGGTTCGTGATCGGCTACGGGCTGGACTATGCCGAGCGCTACCGGAACCTCCCGTACATCGGCGTCCTGCACCCCGATCTCGTGCCGAACGGCATCTAGGCTCGTCTGAGCAGGGCTTTTCGGGCCCGGGCCATGTTGCTGCTGCGTTGAGACGCCCCCTCCGGGGACTGGAAACCCCGGGGCACGCTGCTACCCTCCGAGTACGTGAACCGCTTCTTCCGCAGCGCGCTGTTCCCGCTGGTCGTGATCGTGCTGCTCGTCTACCTGGCGAGCCAGACCCTCATGCCGCGCCGCGACGCCAGCGAGAAGATGACCTACTCGCAGCTGATCCAGGCGACGAAGAACGGCGACGTGAGCGAGGTCACGTTCACGCCGAACCGCCAGTCGATCAGCGCGGTGCTGGACTCGGGGCAGAAGGTGAAGGTCAACTATCCGTCCCCGCAGTCGCAGGTGCAGTACCAGAACGTGCTCGAGGAGCACAACGTCAAGTTCGACTCGAAGGGCATCGGCACGAGCGCCTGGTGGGCCCTCGTCACCGGCTTTCTCCCGTTCATCCTGCTGATCGGGTTCTGGATCTTCCTGATGAACCAGATGCAGGGCGGCGGCTCGAAGGTGATGAGCTTCGGCAAGAGCCGCGCGAAGCGGATGTCGCCGGACTCCCCGAAGGTGACCTACAAGGACGTCGCCGGCGCCGACGAGGCGGTCGAGGAGCTCCAGGAGATCAAGGAGTTCCTCGAGAACCCGAAGAAGTTCCAGGCGCTCGGCGCGCGGATCCCGAAGGGCGTCCTGCTCTACGGGCCGCCCGGTACCGGTAAGACGCTCCTCGCGCGCGCGACGGCGGGCGAGGCGGGCGTGCCGTTCTTCTCGATCTCGGGCTCGGACTTCGTCGAGATGTTCGTGGGCGTCGGCGCCTCGCGCGTCCGCGACCTGTTCGAGCAGGCGAAGCAGGCGAGCCCCTGCATCATCTTCATCGACGAGATCGACGCCGTCGGCCGTCACCGCGGCGCCGGCCTCGGCGGCGGTCACGACGAGCGCGAGCAGACGCTCAACCAGCTCCTCGTCGAGATGGACGGCTTCGAGCTGAAGGACAACATCATCCTCATCGCGGCGACGAACCGGCCCGACATCCTCGACCCGGCGCTCCTGCGCCCCGGGCGCTTCGACCGCCAGATCGTCGTCGACCGGCCCGACCGCAAGGGGCGCCAGCAGATCCTCGAGGTGCACGCGAAGGGCAAGCCGCTCGACAAGGCGATCGACCTCGACGTGCTGGCGGCGGCGACGCCGGGCTTCACGGGCGCCGACCTGGCGAACGTGATCAACGAGGCGGCGCTGCTCGCGGCGCGTCGCGGCGAGAAGACGATCGGCCAGCTGGAGCTCGAGGAAGGGATCATGCGGGTGATCGCCGGGCCGGAGAAGAAGTCGCGACTCTTCTCGGAGAAGGAGCGGAAGATCACCGCCTACCACGAGATGGGCCACGCCCTCGTCGGCTTCTTCCTCGAGGGGACGGACGAGGTGCACAAGATCTCGATCGTCTCCCGCGGCCAGGCTCTCGGCTACACGATCTCGCTGCCCGCGGAGGACCGCTACCTGACGACCAAGGGCACGCTGATGGACCAGATGGCGATGACGCTCGGCGGTCGTGCAGCCGAGGAGCTCGTCTTCAACGAGGTGACGACGGGCGCGGCCAACGACATCGAGCGGATCACGTCGACGGCGAAGCAGATGATCATGCGCTTCGGGATGAGCGAGAAGCTCGGCCCGCGGGTCCTCGGCCGGAATCACGACATGCCGTTCCTCGGACGGGAGATGGGCGCCGAGCCCGACTACTCGGAGGAGATCGCAAAGGAGATCGACGACGAGATCCGCCGCGTGATCGAGGAGGCGCACGACAAGGCGACGACCGTCCTGCGCGACCACATGGAAGAGCTCCACCGGCTGTCGGCGATCCTCATCGAGCGCGAGACGATCGACAAGAGCCAGTTCGAGCGGCTGCTCCAGGGCGAGTCCGAGGAGTCGGTGTTCGTGGACGAGGGACCGACGCCGCCGGAAGCCGAGCCGGAGCCCGAGCCCGAGAAGAAGCCGCAGCTCAAGCCCTCGCCGCGTCCGCTCCCGGGCGCCGCGATGCAGCCTCCGCCCGACCCCGCAGCCTCCTAGGTTCGCGTCCACCGCGCGATGCGCGGTGCCGCCAGGAGGGCGGCGAGCGCTGCGAGGGCGCCGACGGCCTCGATCGCGAGCCCTTCCACGCGGGCGAGGTCCGCAACCGCCAGGAGCGCCCATGCGACGCCCAGCGCCATGATCCCGGAGGCTGCGATCCATCCGGGCCGACGCCACACGTTGCCCGGCTCGTCCTGTGCCGTCCGCGCGAGCTCCCGTGCCCAGCCGACCGTCTCCCCGACGACGACGAGCGCCGCGGCGACCCCGACCGCGCGGGTGTCGAGCGGAGGCTCGTCGACCAGGAGCAGGACGGCGTACGCCGTGCCGAGCGTGCCGAGCGCCGGCCCTAGCGCGAGAGGCCGGACGACGGCCACCGCGGTCAGCACCGAGCCGAGCGCGCCGAGGGCGGCGACCGGCAGCGCCGCGTCCGAGCTTGCGGCGAGGCTGAGCCAGAGCGTCGTCCCGAGCGCGACGGCGACGGCCGCCGCGCCGGCCGCTACCGCACCAGACGGGCGTGGCGTCGGTATGCCCTCACCTCCTCCAGTGCGGCCTCGACCGTCGTCCGGTCGTCGAGCGTCGACACTGCGGCGCCGATCCGCTCGAATCGAGCGCGGAGCTCGGCCCGCTGCAGCCGCCAGAGCCGGAAGGCGGCGAGGTCACCCGGCTCGTGACCCGGCTCGAGGTACGGCTCGGGGGAGATCTCGAGGACGACCAGATCGTGCCCCCTACCTCTCAGGTCGAACAGGGCGCCGACCGACCGCTCGTCCAGGAGCGGCGTCACGGCGACGACGAGCGCGCGGGGAGGCAGTGTTCGCGCGGGGATGATGTCGACGTCCTTCCACGCGTAGCTGAACTCGACGCCGGTCTCGAGCAGGGCGTCGACGAGTCGATACTGCTGCGCCAGGCCCGTGCCGGGCTCGAGCCAGCGCAGGATGCCGCCGAACGCCACGAGCCCCACGCGGTCGCGGCGCTCGAGGAAGCGGGCCGCGACCGTTGCGGCGGTGCGTACTGCCTGCTCGAGGGTCCCCCCGTCGGACGTCCTCGCCTCGGCGAAGCTGTCGAGGAAGATCACCACGTCGGCGTTCCGCTCCGGATGGCGCTCGTTGACGACCAGCGCGCCGCGCCGCGCCGTCGCCCGCCAGTTGATCGAGCGGACGCGGTCGCCGGGCACGAACGGGCGCGTGTCGGCGAACTCGAGCCCTTCGGCCCGGAGCCGGGCGACCTCCGAGCCGGTCGCCGCCTGCGTGTGAGCCGGGGACAGCAGGCGACGCAGTCGCTCCGGCGAGGGGTAGATGCGCAGGGGGCGGCGTCGGTCGACGGAGCCCTCGAAGCGGACGAGGCCGATGCGGTCACGGGCGCGGAGCCACACCTCGCCGAGCTCGACGGACGACCAGCGGACGCAGCGAAGCCGGAGGGGCAGCTCGCGCTCCTCGTCCGGGGCGAGCCGGAGCGCGATCGGGTTCCGGCCGTCCGACTCGACTCCCACCGGGAGCACGAGGCCGATCTCGAGCCGGTCGACGGCTCCCTCCGTGCGGACCGTGAGGGTCGCCTCGAGGACGTCGCCCTCGAGCGCTCGCTCGCGGTCGACCTCGAACCAGGCGCGGAGGCGGGGCGGGCGGGCGCCGACTCCGAGCGTGACGAGGAGCGCGAACGGCGCCGCGACGGCGGCGAGCTCGGTGCGCCTGACGGCGAGCGCCGCGACGAGGCCGGCCGCCGCGAGCACGGCGTAGGCGCCGAGGCGCACGTCCGCGACGCGGGTCACGACGTCTCGGTCGCGGGGGTCGGAACCTGGTCGAGGACCTCGCGGACGACGTCCGCTCCGGCGCGGCGCTGCACCCAGAGCTCGGGGCGCAGCACGAGCCTGTGTGCCAGGGCGGGGATCGCGATGCCCTTGACGTCGTCGGGCGTGACGAAGTCGCGCCCCGCGAGCGCGGCGCGGCAGCGGGCGAGCTTGACGAGGGCGAGCGACCCGCGCGGGCTCGAGCCGACCGACACGCTCGGGCTCTCGCGTGTGGCCGTGACCAGCTCGACGACGTAGCGGCCGACGCTCTCGTCGACGTGGACGCCCTCCACCGCGCGCTGCATCTCGAGCAGCGTGCTCCGGTCGACGACGGGACGGAGCTCGACGTCGTCGACGCGCCGCTCGAGGCGGCGGGCGAGCATCTCCCACTCGGCCTCGGCCGTGGGGTACCCGAAGCCCGTCCGCAGCAGGAAGCGGTCGAGCTGCGCCTCGGGCAGCGGGTACGTGCCCTCGTACTCGATCGGGTTCTGCGTCGCGAGCACGAGGAACGGCGGCTCGAGGGCACGGGTCTCGCCGTCGATCGTGACCTGACGCTCCTGCATCGCCTCGAGCAGCGCGGCCTGCGTCTTCGGCGGGGCGCGGTTGATCTCGTCCGCGACCAGGATGTTGGTGAAGATCGGGCCGGCCCGGAACTCGAACGCCGAGTCGCGCTGGTTCCAGATCGACGAGCCGGTCACGTCCGACGGGAGCAGGTCGGGCGTGAACTGCACGCGCGCGAAGCGAAGCCCGGTGACCACCGCGAACGACCGTGCCGTCAGGGTCTTCGCAAGCCCCGGGACGTCCTCGAGCAGCACGTGGCCGTCGGCGAGCAGGCCGGCGAGCACGAGCTCCAGCCGGTCTCGCTTTCCCACGACCGCCCGCTCGACCTCGTCGAGCACGGCGCTCGCGCGCTCCGCGACCTGCGTCAGCTCCACGCGAGCGCCTCCAGGTCGTCGAGCGCCCGCTCGATGACGGCGATCGGCACCCCCGGAGCGGCGCGGTCGTCCGGTGGCTCCGCATCGGGACGGACGAGCGCCCAGACGTCCGGCCCGAGCAGCTCGGCGGCGCGGCCCGGGCTCCGCGCGAGATCGACGCCGCGACGGAGCAGGAGACCGGCGGCGAGGTCGCGCAGAAGCGGGCGCAGACGGAAGTGGACGTCGAACGCCGTCCCCGCCGCGAGCGTCACCTCCCGTTCCACCCTGGCGAGCGAGGAGGGTCGAGCGTGCGTGGGCTCGCTGCGCCGGAACGCCGCGTCGAAGGCCGACGGACGTCGCGGCAGCTCGTATCGGAGCCGCCCGAGCGCCACCCCGAGCGCGATGCGCGAGCACGAGGACGAGCCAGGCGTGACCGACGAGCGCCGCGTGCCGGGGAGCGAGCAGGACGGCGAGGCCCGCGAACACGCTCAGCGTGACCGCCGCCGCGATCGCGCGGTCGAGCCGGCTCACGCGGTGGTACCCACGAGCTCCGCGTTGCGCGCCGCATCGTCTGCGGCGAGCTCGCGCTGCACCTGCTCGAGCGTGTCGATCGCCTCGTGCTTCATCTCCGGGCGCACATCGTGCCCGGAGAACCGCGCCCAGGCGAACAGCGACGTCAGGCGCGACGCGGAGCGGCGCGAGACGGGGAGCTCCTCGAGCGCGCGCTCGAGGTACTCCTCGGGCGCCTCGGCGGGCGATCGCGCGAGTCCGGACGCCGCGAGCGACCGCTCCATGCGCCCGTACGCCCTGATCACCGCGCGACGCGGGTCACGCTCCGCCCGCAAGTCGTCGAGCGTCTCCGAGAGGACGTCCGCCAGCGCCTCCTCGGGCTTCGGCGGCGGCTCGCGGATCGAGCGACGCCCGCGCGCGGCGAGCCACCACCCGATCAGGGCGAGAACGACGAGCGCCCCGACCGCGAGCACGGGCCAGAGGGTGAACTGCGGCTCGAAGCCGGTGGGCGTCGCGTCGCCTGCACCGGAGCCCGGTGTGCCGTTCGCCGGCACGGGCGGCTGCGACTGCCCGATTCTCCCGGCGAACGAGCGGACGACGAGCCCGAGGAGCGCGATCGTGACGAGGAAGCTGATCAACGATCGGACAGGGCCGGGCCGCTGGAGCTTGACCCCGTCGGGCGCGTGTCGGCGGAAGAGCGAGAGCATGACCGCGACGAGCACCGCCCCCACCGCCATCACGACGACGAACAGGCTGAAGGCCGCGTCGAGCAGTCCCTCCGACGGGCGGCGCGCGCCGACCGCCCCGCGCGGTGTCGACCCCTCCGAGGCGATCGCCACCACCGCGACCAGCGCGACGACCGTCGCTGCGACTGCAAGCGTCCGCCCCGCCGACCCGCCGTCGCGGGGCGCGTTAGCGTCCATGCCGGATGAGACGAGCGACCGTGACCGAACGTTGGCGGCGGCCCGCCGTGATGGGCGTCGTCAACGTCACGCCCGACAGCTTCTCGGACGGCGGCGTGTACGGCTCGCCCGCCGACGCGGCCGAGACGGCGCGCCGGATGCTGGACGACGGCGCGGCGCTCGTCGACGTCGGCGGAGAGTCGACCCGGCCCGGCTCGGATCCCGTCTCGCCCGATGAGGAGCTCCGGCGCGTGCTCGGGGTGCTCGAGCTGCTCGAGGGGCTCCCGGTGTCGATCGACACCTCGCGGGCGGACGTCGGACGCCGCTCGCTCGCGCTCGGTGCGGTGATGGTCAACGACGTGACGGCCCTCCGGCGCGACCCGGAGCTCGCAGGCGTCGTCGCCGACGCAGGCGCCGATCTCTGCCTGATGCACATGCAGGGAGAGCCTCGCACGATGCAGGCCGCGCCGCACTACGACGACGTCGTCTCGGAGGTCGCCGCCTTCCTCGAGGAGCGGCTTGCGTTCGCCATCGAGGCGGGGATCCCGGAGGAGCGCATCGTGCTCGACCCCGGGATCGGCTTCGGCAAGACGCCCGATCAGAACCTCGAGCTCGTCCGCAGCCTCGACCGGATCCTCCGGATCGGGCGGCCGGTGCTCGTCGGCCTGTCGCGCAAGTCGACGCTCGCGCGCGTCGTCGGGTCCGATGCGCGGGTCGCCACGGACGCGGCGTCGGTCGGGGCGGCGGTCGCCGCCTTCGACCGCGGTGCGTCGATCTTCCGCGTCCACGATGTCCGCCCGCACGTCGAGGCGCTCGCCGTCGCCGCGGCGGTGGAGCGGGGTAGCGTGCGCGCGTGACGATCGAGCTCCAGGGAATCGAGCTCCATGCCTACCACGGCGTCCTCGAGGAGGAGCGCCGGGACGGCCAGCGGTTCCTGGTCGACGTCGAGCTCGACGGCAGCGACGGGAGCGCCGGCGCGACCGACCGGATCGAGGACGCGATCGACTATCGCGACGTGGTCGCGGCGGTGGTGGAGATCTCGGATGCGCGCGCCTACCACCTGCTCGAGGCGTTCGCGACGGCGCTCGCCGAGTCGCTCGTGCAACGCTTCCCGGTGACCCGCGCCCGCGTCCGCGTGCGCAAGCCCGACGTCATCCTCTCCCGCCCCGTCGACCACGCGGCGGTCGTCGTCGAGCGTCGCCCCTAGCGGGCCGTGGCGGTCGTGCCGGAGGACGCCATCGCGAGCGTGTAGGTCGCGTCGAGGGCACCGGCCCCGGGCTTCACGGAGAGGTAGGCCCAGCGCCCCTTGCCGGTGTTCGCGAACACGAGCCGCTCGCGCGTGCCCTTCGTCGACGCGAGCGCCAGGCGACCGTCCTTCGCGAACCGGCCCACGACGCTCCTCGCGGAGGTGGAGAAGAGGGCGAGGTCGCCGTCGGTCGACGCGTTGAGCGTGGCGGTGACGCGCGTGCGGGCCGGGAGCCAGACGCGGAAGACGTCCTGCGGATCCTCGTACCGGTCGATGCTCCCGCTGGTGCGGGCCGTGCGCTTCGCCGTGGTCGTCAGGGCGGGCTGCCTGGAGAGGTACACGTTGCCGTTCGGGTCGACCTCGTCGATGTCGTCGTTCGGCTCGTACGTGTCCCGCACGGGCGTCGGCAGCGCGAGGGCCGCGGCCACGTTCAACATCCCGAACCCCGACGCAGAGTCACGGCCCGCCGGCGCGATGTCCGTGGACGAGCGCCGGAGGATCTCGGCCACCTGACCGGCGTTGAGGTCGGGGCGCGCCGTCCAGACCCACGCGGCTGCGGCTGCGACCATCGGGGAGGAGAAGCTCGTGCCGGACGCGGCGACCCAATCGTTCCCGAGCGCGCTCGCCACGACGATGTCGTCGCCGGGGGCTGCGAGATCGACGTAGTTCGAGCGGCTGGAGAACGAGGTGACGGCCCCGGTTCGGTCCGTGGCGGCGACAGTGGTGACGTGGGGGTACGCGGCCGGGTAGCCGAGCGGGTTGCCCTGGTCGCCGTCGTTCCCCGACGCCGCGACGATGAGCGAGCCCGAGGCCACCGCTTCGCGGACGGCGAGCTCGATCGAGAGGTCGCTCGCGTCCGAGCCGAGGCTCAGGTTGATGACGCTCCGTCCGGCGCGCGCCGCCGCGAGGATGCCGCCGGCGATCTCGCTCGACTGGAGCTGCGTGCCGTCGCCCTTGGCGGCGTCCCACGAGCGAAGCACGACCCGCGGGTAGACGCCCACCAGGCCGATCCCGTTCATCGGCGCGCCGATCACGGACGCGACCATCGTGCCGTGCTCGCCGCCGAGCGGCGCAGGCTCCTGGTCGTTCAACGTGATCGTGTCGGGCCGTCCGAGGAAGTCGGGATGCTGGACGTCGAGCCCGGAGTCGACGATCGTCACCGGGACGCCGGGGCCGGGAGGCGTGAGCCCCGTCACGCCGATCTGCGAGAGCCACCATTCGTCGGTCTGCAGCGGGTCGGGCGTGTCGGTCGTCGCGGCGATGCGGTACGTCCGCTCCTTCTGGGCGAAGACGAGGGCGTGGCTCGCCCGGAGCGTCGGCACGGCCCGTGACGCGAGGCCCGGAGGGAGCCGCCAGAGGCGCAGGCCGGCGTCCACCTGCTGCGCGCCGCCGCGCGTGAGCGCGGCGGCCTCCGTGCGACCTCCGGCCTCGGTCAGCTGGACGAGGGTCGCGGGGCCGGTCGCCGACGCCGAGCCGGATGCGGATCCGAGCTGCGTGCCGACGAGCGCCAGGCCGATCAGGCCGAGCACCAGCACGAGACGCCGCGATGTAGTCAGAGTGGGCACGGGAACGAATCGCCATGGTCGCGGAGGTTCGTGAGAACCGGGTGGGTTTCCGATTAAGGCGGCGTTACGCACCCGGTCGGCCCGTGGCCCGGTACCGTCGTGACCGTGCGCGCGTACGTCGGACTCGGGTCGAACCTCGGCGACCGCGAGGCGACCATCCGCCGCGCCGTGCGACTCCTCGGCGAGGCCGAGGGAATCGAGGTGGTGCGCATGTCGACGCTGCGCGAGACGGAGCCATGGGGCCCCGTCGACCAGCCGGGATTTCTCAACGGCGCCGTCGCGATCGACACAGACCTCGAGCCCCGCGCTCTGCTCGACGTGCTGCTCGACGTCGAGCGCCAGCTGGGACGGGTTCGGGACGGGCAGGAGCGCTGGGGGCCGCGGACGATCGACCTCGACCTCCTGCTCTTCGGGGAGCTCCGTGTCGACGAGCCGGGCCTCGACGTGCCGCACCCCCACCTGCACGAGCGCCGCTTCGCGCTCGAGCCACTTGCCGAGCTGGCGCCCGGCGCGCTCGTCCCTGGACATGGGACCGTGTCCGCGCTTCTCCGCTCGCTGGCCGCGCGCGACGCCGGATGAGCACGTGCAGCTTGCCGACTCCGGGGCGAACCAGCTAGGGTCACGGCCACGAGGCACGATGGTGTGCCCCGGACGGCATCGACGCCTCGGAGCTCTCGGAGCCCCGGGGCGTTTTTCGTGGTCCCGAGCGCGGAGTGTCTCGATGGTCCAGGTCACAGAACGCCCTTCCGGCACGTCACGGCTCGTCGCTCGCTCACCGCTGCAGCGGTACCTCGAGCGCCTTCACGACAGCCTGGCCGGCGTGGAGTCCGGCGAGGTCGCCTCGTACATCCCCGAGCTCGCGAGCGTCGACCCCGAGCTGTTCGGGATCTGCGTCGCGACGCCCGGCGGCGTCCTCTACGAGGCGGGTGAGACGAGCGCTCCGTTCACGCTGCAGTCGATCTCGAAGCCGCTGACGTACGGTCTCGCGCTCTCCGACGCCGGCATCGACAACGTTCGCGCGACCGTGGGCGTGGAACCGTCCGGAGACGCGTTCAATGCCATCAGCCTCGACGTCGAGTCGGGGCTCCCTGTGAACCCGATGATCAACGCAGGCGCCATCGCGACCGTCTCCCTCGTCGCGGATGGCGGCCCCGGGGCGTCGCGCTTCGACCGGATCCTCGATGCCTTCTCGCTGTACGCGGGCCGTCCGCTGACGGTCGACGAGTCGGTCTACCGGTCGGAGCGCCTGACGGGTCACCGCAACCGGGCGATCGCCCACCTTCTGCGCGCGGGCGGCATCGTCCGCGACGAGGTCGAGGAGACGGTGGATGCGTACTTCCGTCAGTGCGCCGTGCAGCTCGACTGCCGCGACCTCGCCCTCGTCGGCGCGACGCTCGCGAACGGCGGTGTCAACCCGGCGACCGGCAGGCGCGCCCTCGACGGGTCGCTCGTCCGGCACGTGCTCAGCGTCATGACGACGTGCGGGATGTACGACGGCGCCGGGGAGTGGCTCTTCACCGTCGGTCTCCCGGCCAAGAGCGGCGTCTCGGGCGCCGTGCTCGCGGTGCTCCCCGGCAGGCTCGGCGTTGCCGTGTTCTCCCCCCGCCTCGACCGTCGCGGAAACAGCACGCGAGGGGTGCTCGCGTGCAGCAGCATCGCGCGCGACTTCGACGTCCACCTCCTCGACGGCGGGCGG
The DNA here is from genome assembly GCA_963739405.1 of uncultured Actinomycetes bacterium. Lineage (GTDB taxonomy): Bacteria > Actinomycetota > Thermoleophilia > Gaiellales > Gaiellaceae > Gaiella. The sequence goes on from CAVUAH010000022.1 coordinate 79,692, forward strand.
CCGGCGGTGGCGCCGATCCGGCGCGCGTACACGCTCGCGGAGGTCGCGTCCAACCGCGCGCGCACGGCCGACGAGCGTGACGCGCTCGACAGACTCGGTGCCTCGTGCCGGGTCGTCGAGGTCCAGGGCGAGCTCGAGCTGTCCGCCTACGAGCGTGTGTCGGCCGCCGCGCTCGAGCACGGCGCCGAGGGATCGCTCGTGCTGCTCGATCTCACACGCGTGACCCGGGTCGAGGACGGCCTCGAGGATCTTCTCGCCGATCTGTCGCTCGAGCTCGCAGCGGTCGGCACGGGCGTGGGGATCGTCGCCGGGCCCGCGGCGCCGCTCGTCGAACGCGTCGCGGCAGTGTTGCCGGAGGACGTGCTCCACGTCGACCATGACCTCGACGGCGCGCTCGAGCGCTGCGAGGACATCCTGCTCGAGGCCGCAGGGGCGCGGTCGGCCGATCGGCCGCTCGATCTCGCCGACCATGCCGTCGTCGCGCGGGTGCCGCCGGAGAAGCGCGGACGGCTCCTGGCCGTGCTCGAGCCGCGCTCGCTCGCTCCGGGCGAGACCCTCGTCCGGGCCGGCGACTCGTCGGACTCGCTCTACCTGCTCACCGCCGGGCGGCTCACGGTCGTTCGTCCGGACGGGACGAGGGCGGCGACGCTCTCGCCCGGCATGGTCGTCGGCGAGCTCGGTGTCGCAGACGGGCGCGCGCGCTCCGCCGACGTCGTCGCCGAGACGACGGTCGAGTGTCACGAGCTCTCGCTGGCCGACCTCCGGCGGCTCGAGATCGACGCGCCTGTCGTCCACGGAGCCGTCCTCACCGTTCTGGTCGAGGAGCTCACCCGCATCGTGCGTCGCCTCGAGCGCGAGCTCGGCACGATGAGGCCGCGGACGCGCAACGGCACGGCGGGCCCGTGACGCTGCGGCGCCGGGCGTCACGCCATCTAGACTGCAGGGCGTGAGTCACCTTGACGAGCTGGACGAGTTCGAAGCCGAGCTCGAGCTCCAGCTGAAGCGCGAGTACACCGCGGTCTTCCCGCTCTTTCGCTACTGCGTCCTCACCCAGGATGCGACGTACCTCTGCAACAAGCTCGACCTGAAGGTCGTGCCGCAGGCGAGCTACCCGTTCTTCCACGCCCAGATGGAGGACGTGTGGGTGTGGGACAAGAACCGGCCGACGCGGATCATCCCGCGCGCCGAGGTCTACACGTCGGGCGACGTCACGGTCGAGGAGCTGCGCGGCGAGGGTGACGAGCCGCGTCTCACCGCCGAGGCGCTTGCCGAGCGGCTCGGCGACATGCGTCGCGCGGACGACGACGACGCCTTCTAGCTCCGCAGATCGGACGACCGATGGACGGCAGTTGCGACCGCGACAGCGGGCGCCTTCAGGGATCTGCCCCGCCGCAGGCGGGGATCGGAGCGCGGGATCTCGCTCCGCGAGATCCCGTTTGCGAAAGGACTAGCTACGCTCGCGCACATGCTGCTCGCAGTCGATGTCGGCAACACCCAGACCGTGCTCGGCCTCTACGAGGCGGGTGAGCTGGCCGAGGACTGGCGTGTCGCGACCGACCGGACACGGACGGGGGACGAGCTCGCCGTCCTTCTCGGAGGCCTGCTCGACCCCGAGTCGGTCGACGGAATCTGCCTCTCGACCACGGTGCCGAGCATGGCTCGTGAATGGCAGGCTCTCGCCAGGCGCTGGGCCGACGCTCCCCTGCTGATCGTCGGTCCCGGGATCAAGACCGGCATCCCGATTCGCTACGACGATCCGCGCGAGATCGGGCCCGACCGGATCGTGAACGCCGTCGCCGCGCGCGAGCGGTACGGGGCGCCGGCGATCGTCGTCGACTTCGGCACCTCGACGAACTTCGATGTCGTGTCGCCCGAGGGCGAGTACGTCGGCGGCGTGCTGGCCCCGGGGATCGAGATCTCGATGGAGGCGCTGTTCCAGCGCGCCGCCCGCCTCGTCAACGTCGACTTCGCGGCGCCGCCGAGCGTGATCGGAAAGACGACCGTCGGCGGCCTGCAGAGCGGGCTCGTGTACGGCTTCGCCGGGCAGGTGGACGCGATCGTCGCGCGGATCCGCGCGGAGCTCGAGGCGCCGGACGCCCCCGTGATCGCCACGGGCGGCCTTGCGGAGCTCATCGCCCCGCACAGCTCGTCGATCGAGCGCGTCGACCCGTTCCTGACCCTCGAGGGGCTCCGCCTCGTCTGGGAGCTGAACGCGTGATCCCCGATCCGGGCACGCTTGCGGTGTTCGCGCTTGCATCGCTCGCGCTCGCGGTCGTGCCCGGGCCCGCCGTCCTGTACATCGTCGCGCAGAGCGTCCACGGCGGCCGTCGGGCGGGCGTGGTCTCGGCGCTCGGCGTCGCGAGCGGCGGGCTCGTCCACGTGCTCGCGGCCGTGGTCGGTCTGTCGGCGCTGCTCGCGGCCTCGGCCGAGGCGTTCACCGTCGTGAAGATCCTCGGCGCGGCCTACCTCGTCTGGCTCGGGATCCGGACGCTCCTCTCGGCGGACGACCGCATCGGCGGGCGACGGCCGGAGCTGACCCTCGCGCGAACGTATCGGCGCGGCGTCGTCGTCAACGTGCTCAACCCCAAGACGGCGCTGTTCTTCGTCGCCTTCCTGCCGCAGTTCGTCGACCCCCACGAGTCGACGCGCGGGCAGCTGGCCGTGCTCGGCGCGATCTTCGTCCTGATCGCGCTCTCGAGCGACCTGATGTGGGCCCTCGTCGCAGGCACGGCGGGCGCCGTGCTCCGCAAGAGCCGGACGTTCCTCCGCGTCCAGCGCTACGTCTCCGGGACGATCTTCGTCGGCCTCGGCGCTCTCGCCGCGACCGCCGGCCGGTCTCACTGAGGGCTTGTTCGCGAGCAGGATCCCGCAGGAGCGGGATCCTCCCGCTCGGATCCCCGCCCTGCGGGCGGGGCAGATCCCTGAAGGCGCCCGTGTCGCGGTCGCAACACCGCTCTCCGGCCAGGGCCTCGACCGCCCTCCGTGTCCCAAAGACGTCGGCCGGGTCGACCAGCGTCGGGGCCGGAGGCCGGCTTTGCCGGCCGGGAGGCCACGCTTCCGTGAAGGCGTCGCAGCGCAGAAGGAGGGGGCTCGTGGGGGAACCATGGGTTCCCCCACGTCTAACCTCCGCCGTAGATCGAGATCGGGAGCTCGAGCGTGACCTCGTCGCCGGAGGGGATCTCCGCCTCCAGCCGCTCGATCAGCTCGAGCGCGCGTGGCGCAGCGGCGATCAGCCGGCGCTCGACCTCGTCGGTCGAGTCGAGCACCACCAGCTCCTGCTTGAACGGCCGCGGGAAGCGCCCGCGGCCGAGGTACCAGCCGTAGAACTTCTTCAGGAACCCGCTCGCGCGGCGCTCGCCGAGCTCGCGCACCGTCTCGCGGACGAAGAGGACGAGCTCCGCGACGACCTCCTCCCGCGACGGCTCGCGTGTCGCGCCGTCGAGGATCTCCTCGAGCACCCATGGATTGCCCTGCGCTGCGCGCCCGACCATCACCGCCGCGGCGCCGGTCGTCGCGAGGACGGCCTGCGCCTTCGCGCGGGAGACGATGTCGCCGGACGCGACCACCGGGACGTCGACGAGCGAGACCAGCTCCGCCGTCAGCGCGTGGTCGGCGGTGCCCGTGTACATCTGCTGCGCCGACCGCGGGTGGAGCGTCAGCGACGCGGCGCCCGCCTCGACGAGCATCGGCCCGACGGCGAGGCAGTCACGGGACCCGTTGCGGAGCCCTCGGCGGAGCTTCACCGTCACGGGGAGGTCGACGGCCGCCGCGATCGCGGAGACGATCCGGGCGGCCCGATCGGGGTCGTCGAGGAGCGTCGCGCCCGCCCCGGTCTTCGTGACCTTCCGCACGGGGCAGCCGAAGTTGAGGTCGACCAGATCGGCGCCTGCCGCCTCGACCATGCGCGCGGCCTCGGCCATCGAGCCGGGCTCCGAGCCGAAGAGCTGGATCGCGAGCGGATGCTCGTCGGCGGCGACGCGCAGGTAGCCGAGCGTCCGCTCGTTGCGGTGCTCGATGCCCGCGCAGCTGACCATCTCGGAGCAGACGAGCCCGGCGCCGAACCGTCTCCCCTGGCGGCGGAACGCCTGCACGCTGACGCCCGCCATCGGCGCGAGCACGAGCCTCGTCGGGATCTCGACGGGCCCGATCGACCAGGGCCGGCGAAGGTCGACCATCGCCCGGAATGGTAGTGCCCACCCGTCGGCGATCGCCCCGCGCGGGGGAGTTGCGAAACGACGCCACCGGTGGCTACCATGCTCGTCCGCGTGGCGCGCTCGGCGCCTCGTTCTCGTTTCAGGCTACTCGGAGGTCGCTCTCTTGAAGGATGTGATCCTCACCGCCGAGGGATACGACTCGCTCAAGCAGGAGCTCGACATCCTGCGCGGGGACCGTCGGCGCGAGATCGCCGAGCGGATCCGGATCGCGCGCGAGTTCGGGGACATCGCCGAGAACGCGGAGTACGACGACGCGAAGAACCAGCAGGCGATGCTCGAGCACAAGATCGCGCAGCTCGAGGAGCGCCTCGCCCACGCCCGCGTGATCGACACCTCCGACGTGGACACGAGCGTGGTGTCGGTCGGGTCGGTCGTCCGGCTCCGCGACGTCGACGCGAAGGAGACGATCGAGTACCACATCGTCGGCTCCGCGGAGGCGAACCCGGTCGAGCAGAAGCTCTCCAACGAGTCGCCGGTCGGGAAGGCGATCATGGGCCGCAAGAAGGGCGAGACCGTCGAGGTGACGACGCCGCGCGGCTCCGTGGTCAAGTTCAAGATCATGGAGATCAAGGCAGCCTGACCGCAGCGCGGGTCGCGGGCGCGCACCGCGGGCCGCGGGCTCCTCCGGCCGCCAGGGCAGGGGTCGAGGCCGCCTTGCAACAGTCTGTTGCAAGGCAGGTCCTGCCTTCGGGCGGCGTACCATCCGCCGATGCCTGCGCAGCCTCCACCGAAGCGCTTCCCCGACCGGGACGAGATCGCGGCCGTGCGTGCCGACACCGAGCCGCTCGACGCAGGGGCCGAGGCAGACGCGATGCGCCGCATCGCCGGGCGCGCGATGGCCCGGCGCGGCATGGGGAAGCTCGTCTTCCTCGACGTCGTCGACCGGTCGGGGCGGGTCCAGGTGATCTGCGACGTCGCCGTGACCGGTGAGCTCGACGTCCATCTCGGCGACGTCGTCGGCGTCGTGGGACGGCCGGCGAGATCGCGGCGCGGCGAGCCGTCCCTGCTCGCGGCGACCGTCGAGGTGCTCGCCCGCAACACCCAGCCGCTGCCCGACACCTTCCACGGCCTGACCGACGTCGAGCTCCGCTATCGCAAGCGCTACCTCGACCTGCTGATGAACGAGGAGACCCGCGCCACGTTCGTGACCCGGGCTCGCGTGATCACCGCGATCCGACGGGCGCTCGACGACGAGGGCTTCGTCGAGGTCGAGACCCCGATGCTCCAGCCGCGCTACGGGGGCGCGTTCGCGCGGCCGTTCGTCACACACCACAACGAGCTCGACGCGGACCTCTACCTGCGCATCGCGACCGAGCTCTATCTGAAGCGGCTGATCGTCGGCGGGCTCGAGCGCGTCTACGAGATCGGCAAGGACTTCCGCAACGAGGGCGTCTCGTTCAAGCACAACCCCGAGTTCACGATGCTCGAGTGGTACGAGGCGTATGCGGACTACCACGACACGATGGCCCGGATCGAGTCCCTCGCCGAGCGGGTCGCGCGCGAGGTGCTGGGACGGACGGTCACGACGTTCCGCGATCACGAGATCGAGCTCGCCGGACCGTGGGAGCGCGTCCGGTTCGTGGAGGCCCTCGAGCGGCACGAGCTCTGGACGCGCGATCCGGACGAGCTCCGGGGGTGGCTGACGGAGCGCGGGGTGGACACCGAGGCGGACAAGGACTGGGCGCAGCTCGTCGACCACGCGTTCTCGCACTACGTCGAGCCGGGGCTGATCCAGCCGACGATCGTGCACGACTACCCCGTCGAGCTGTCGCCGTTCGCGCGGCCGACGGACGACGACCCGACGCTGACCGAGCGGTTCGAGTACTTCGCCGGCGGCATGGAGCTCGGGAACGCCTTCACGGAGATCAACGAAGCGGCCATGCAGCAGGCCCGCTTCGACCAGCAGTCGGAGCAGGTCGAGGGTGAGCGCGGCGATCCGGACTACGTCGAGGCCCTCTCGTACGGCATGCCGCCGACCGGCGGCCTCGGCTTCGGGATCGACCGCTTCGTGATGCTGCTCACCGGGAAGGAGTCGATCCGCGACGTCGTGCTCTTCCCGGCGCTCCGCTCCCCGCACGGCCCGGGCTGACACGCCGATCGGGGTACCTCGGACGGGGGGTCGCCTCGCAGCCGCCACGGAGACGATACGAGGAGTGTGGCGGCGCACCGAGCCGATAGCGGCCTCCTCTTCTTGCCCTCGGCCGCCGGCAGGGCGAGAGGCTTCGCCGAAGCGCAGGCAAGCGCGGTTCTGAGCGCGATCCTCGACGTGGTCGTGACGATCGACCACGACGGCTGCGTCCTCGAGTTCAACGGGGCGGCAGAGCAGCTCTTCGGCTACCGGCGGGAGGACGTCATCGGTCGGGAGCTCGCAGAGCTGATCATCCCCGAGGCGAGCCGGGACGCACACAGACGCGGCCTCGAGCGCTTGGCGGAAGCGAGCCCTGCGCACGGACGCGGGCTGCTCGGCAGGCGCGTCGAGGTGATCGCCCGGAACGCCGAGGGCGACGAGTTCCCGGTCGAGCTCGCGGTCACCCGCCTGGCGCTGCCCGGGCCGCCGATCTTCACCGCCTCGATCAGGGACATCGGCGACCGCAAGCGCAGCGAGGAGCGCGTGCGCGCGGCGGAGGCGCGCTTCCGGGCCCTCGTCGAGCAGCTCCCGCTCGTGGTCTACGTCGACGCGATCGACGACGAGAGCTCGAACATCTACTCGAGCCCCCAGGTCGAGGCGCTGCTCGGGTACACGCTCGCCGAGTGGAAGCACGATCGGGCCCTGTTCGTCCGGATCCTGCACCCGGAGGACCGTGAGCGGGTGCTCGACGCCCACCGCCGCGCGCACGAGGGCGAGGGTCTCTCGCTCGAGTACCGGCTGATCGCCAGCGACGGCCGCGTCGTGTGGGTCCACGACGAGGCGAGAACGATCGTCGGGCCGCTCGGCGAGCCGGTCGCCCTCCAGGGCTACCTGCTCGACGTCACCGCGCGGAACGAGGCCGAGGAGCTGCTCCGGCACCAGGCCTACCACGACCATCTGACCGGGCTTCCGAACCGCGCGCTCTTCAAGCAGCGGGTCGAGGATGCCATCGCGCGGTCCGCCGCACATGGTCGCGGGGTCGCGGTGCTGATGCTCGACGTCGACGACTTCAAGGCCGTGAACGACCGGTTCGGCCACATGGACGCGGACGCGGTGCTGCTGGACATCGGCTCGCGGCTCCGGGTGGCGCTCCCTCCGACCGTGACGGTCGCGCGGATCGGCGGCGACGAGTTCGCCGCGCTGGTGGAGTCGGACGGTCCCGAGGTCGACGCGGAGAAGGCTGCACGGAGCGTCGGGGACGCGCTGCGCGCGCCGACCCAGATGGCCGGGGTCGAGATCTTCGTCACGGCGAGCGTCGGCGTCGCGATCGGCGACGACGTCGACGCCCTGTTCCGCCAGGCGGATCTTGCGATGTACCGTGCCAAGGCGAACGGCAAGGCGCAGTCGGTCGTCTACGACAGATCGCTGGACGAGGACCTCGGCGAGCGCCTGGCGCTGCTCGGAGAGCTCCGCCGCGCCAGGATCGACCAGGAGTTCGTGCTCCACTACCAGCCCGTCGTCGAGCTCCAGACCGGCGTCGTCGTGGGCACGGAGGCGCTCCTGCGCTGGCAGCATCCGACGCGCGGGATCGTGCCGCCGGCGGAGTTCATCCCGATCGCGGAGGAGAGCGGCCTGATCGTGCCGCTCGGCCGCTGGGTGCTCCACGAGGCATGCCGGCAGCTCGCCCACTGGAGAGGCCAGGAGGCGGCCGCCGGCTCGCTCCACGTGAGCGTCAACGTGTCCGCGCGCCAGCTCCAGGCAGCGGGCTTCGTCGACGACGTTCAGGCCGCCCTGGCGGCCGCAGGGCTGGAGCCGAGCGCACTCGTGCTCGAGGTAACCGAGGCGAGCGTCGTCCACGACCCTGCGAACGCGACACGGATGCTCGAGGCCATCCGTGCGATGGGCGTCGGGCTCGTCCTCGACGACTTCGGCACCGGGTACTCGTCGCTCGCGATGCTCGACGCGCTCCCGTTCGACGGGATGAAGCTCGACCGGACGTCGGTGATGCGGATCGGCGCCTCGGGCGGGGCGGTGCCGCTCGTCCGTGCGATCGTCGACCTCGGGCGCGCCCTCGGGCTCTCACTCGTCGCCGAGGGGATCGAGAACGAGCACCAGCTCGCCGAGCTCCGTCGCCTCGGGGTCAGAGAGGGACAGGGCTTCCGCTTCGCGAGGCCGCTCCCCGCGGCCGACTTCGAGCAGCTGCTCCGCGACGGCAACGCCTCAGGGCGTGCGCAGTCCAATCCGGCCGGGGGTCGGAGGAAGACCCGCGAGCAGGCATCCCGTGGCCGCCTCGTGTCCGCGCGCGGCGGCGGGGCGACCGTGCGTCCGAAGGCGTAGCCCGCGCTACGAGGAGGCGGCCGCCGCTTTCCAGCCGCTCCCGACGTCCACGGAGCGCTCGTGGTCGGCGACGACCTCGACGTCCTCGTCGGGATGCGCCTCGCGGTGCTCGCGGAACCACGCCACCGACCGGGCGATGCCCTCGTCGAGGGACACCTGCGGGTCGTAGCCGAGCAGCTCCCTGGCCTTCGAGAGGTCCGCGACGTAGTGCGTCACCTCGCCGAGCAGCGACGGCGCGAGCGTCATCTCCGCCTCGACACCGAGCTCGGCGGCAATTCGCTCGGCGCAGTGGACGAGCGTGTTGCCCCGGCCGTACGCGAGGTTGATCGTCTGGTTGACCACGCGGCCCTCGCCGAGCGCCTCGATGCCGCGGACGATGCCGTCCACGCAGTCGTCGACGTACGTGAAGTCGAGCGTCTTGTCGCTGCCGCCGTAGATCGTGATCGGCTCGCCCCGCAGCATCGAGTGGATGAACAGGGGGATCACGCGCACCATCCGCTGCAGGTCGTTGTCGTAGCGGCCGTAGACGTTCGAGAAGCGGAAGACGAGGTACGGGAGCCCGTAGCAGCGCGCGTACGAGTAGATGAACGCCTCCCCGGCGATCTTCGACGCGGAATAGGTGCTCTCCGTGTAGGCGAAGTCCGCAACCTGCTCGTTGTAGCCCTCGAAGCGGTGTACGTCGCCGTACACCTCTCGGCTCGACGAGAAGACGATCGGGATGTTGCCCTGCCGCGCGTACTCGAGGACGTTGAACGTCATCATCGCGTTCTCCAGCGCGCGGTGGGGCTCCCGGACGAGCTGGTGCACCTTCGCGTGGGCGGCCAGATGCACGACGAGGTCGGCCTCCGGGTACTCGACGCCGTTGATCCCGCCGGGGAAGGGCGGGTAGTGGCCCGCGAGGTCCTGGAGCAGGTACGGGAACCCGTCCGTCCAGGTGTTGAGGCGCTTGTCGATGCCGAAGACCTGATGACCGTCGGCGAGCAGGCGGAGGGCGAGGTTCGTGCCGATCTGGCCCGACGAGCCGGTGACGAGGATGCGCATCGCGGCGAAACCCTAGCGAGCCAGTCGGCGGCCTCATGGGCGTCGGGTACGATCACGGGTGCCTTTGACTGGAGCCGGCGGCATCGCAGGCTCCGGATCACGCGGAAAGGAGGGTCGAGGCAGCCGTGTTCGAGCGATTCACTGAACGAGCAAGGCAGGTGGTCGTCCTCGCACAGGACGAGGCACGGGCTCTCAAGCACAACTACATCGGCACGGAGCACATCCTGCTCGGCTTGCTGCGCGAGGAGGAGGGGCTCGCCGCGCGCGTCCTCGAGCAGCTCGACATCACCGTGGAAGAGGTGCGCGCCCAGGTCGCCCGGATCGTGGGTCAGGGCGACGAGGTGACGACCGGCCAGATCCCGTTCACGCCGCGCGCGAAGAAGGTCCTCGAGCTCGCGCTGCGCGAGGCGCTCTCGCTCGGACACAACTACATCGGCACCGAGCACATCCTGCTCGGCCTCGTGCGCGAGAACGAAGGGGTCGCCGCGCGCATCCTGCTCGACTTCGACGCCGACGCCGAGAAGATCCGCAACGAGATCATCCGCATGCTCTCGGGCCCCGGGCGCCGCCAGTCCGGCCAGTCGGGAGGCGCCGCGCAGGGCGAGAAGGCGAAGAACTCGAAGCTCCTCGACCAGTTCGGGCGCAACCTCACGAAGCAGGCGACCGAGGGGAAGCTCGACCCGGTCGTCGGCCGCCAGACCGAGATCGAGCGCGTGATGCAGATCCTCTCGCGCCGGCAGAAGAACAACCCGGTGCTGATCGGCGAGCCGGGTGTCGGCAAGACCGCCGTCGTCGAGGGCCTTGCCGCGCGGATTGCCGCGAACCAGGTCCCGGAGCTCCTGAAGAACAAGCAGATCTACACCCTCGACCTGGCAGCGCTCGTCGCCGGCTCGAAGTACCGGGGCGAGTTCGAGGAGCGCCTGAAGAAGGTGATGAAGGAGATCACCCAGCGCGGCGACATCATCCTGTTCATCGACGAGCTCCACAACCTCGTCGGGGCGGGGGCCGCCGAGGGTGCGATCGACGCGGCCTCGATCCTGAAGCCGGCGCTCGCGCGCGGCGAGCTGCAGACGATCGGCGCGACGACGCTCGACGAGTACCGCAAGTACCTCGAGCGGGATGCGGCCCTCGAGCGGCGCTTCCAGCAGGTGCGCGTCGAGGAGCCGACGATCGACGAGACCGTCCAGATCCTCCGCGGCCTCCGCGACCGCTACGAGGCACACCACCGCGTGAAGATCACCGACGAGGCCCTGCAGGCGTCCGCGGTGCTCGCCGACCGCTACATCCAGGACCGCCACCTCCCCGACAAGGCGATCGACCTGATCGACGAGGCCGGCTCGCGCGTCCGCATCCGGACGATGTCGGCGCCGCCCCGCTACCGCGAGCTCGAGGAGGAGATCGAGACCGTCCGCGCCGACAAGGAAGCGGCGATCGAGGCGCAGGAGTTCGAGAAGGCGGCGTCGCTGCGCGACAAGGAGCGCAAGCTCTCGCAGAAGAAGAAGGAGCTCGAGGAGCGTTGGCGCAACGAGGCGGACGAGGAGCAGCCGGAGATCGGCGAGGACGAGATCGCGGACATCGTCTCGATGTGGACGGGGATCCCGGTCTTCAAGCTCACCGAGGCCGAGTCGCAGAAGCTCGTCCGCATGGAGGAAGAGCTCCACAAGCGCGTCATCGGCCAGGAGGCAGCGATCGTCGCCGTCTCGAAGGCCATCCGCCGCGCCCGCGCCGGGATCAAGGACCCGAAGCGGCCGACCGGCTCGTTCATCTTCCTCGGCCCGTCCGGCGTCGGGAAGACCGAGACCGCAAGGACGCTCGCCGAGTTCCTCTTCGGCGACGAGGACGCGATGATCCAGGTCGACATGTCGGAGTACATGGAGAAGCACTCCGTGTCCCGGCTCGTCGGCTCGCCCCCGGGCTACGTCGGCTACGACGAGGGCGGCCAGCTCACCGAGGCCGTGCGGCGCAAGCCGTACTCGGTGCTCCTGCTCGACGAGATCGAGAAGGCGCACCCCGACGTCTTCAACATCCTCCTGCAGATCCTCGAGGACGGGAAGCTGACCGACGCCCAGGGGCGCAAGGTCGACTTCCGGAACACGATCGTCGTGATGACGTCGAACATCGGCGCCTCGCAGATCTCGAAGAACCAGTCCCTGGGCTTCTCGATCGGGGACGAGCAGGGCCTCACGTACGACGACATGAAGTCGCGCGTGATGGGGGAGCTGAAGAAGGTCTTCCGGCCCGAGCTCCTGAACCGGATCGACGAGATCATCGTCTTCCACAAGCTCGAGAAGAGCGAGATCCTCCAGATCGTCGACCTGATGATGAAGCGGCTGCGCGACCAGATGTCGGTGCACGGCTCGACGGTCGAGCTCACCCAGGCGGCGAAGGAGCTGCTCGTCGAGGAGGGCTACGACCCTGCGATGGGCGCGAGGCCGCTGCGCCGTGCGATCCAGCGCCTGATCGAGGACCCGCTCGCCGATTTCGTCCTCGGCCGCGAGCTGACCGACGGCTCGACGATCCTCGTCGACCGCCGCGAGGATCCCGGTCCGGACGAGCCGAAGGTCGAGATGCGCGTGATCGAGGGAGAGGCGCAGCCCGAGCCGGTCACCGTGCCGCCCGAGCCGCCGGCGGCCGCCGACGACGAGACGGAGTAGCGCTCGCACAGGGGCGCGGCTCCGGCCGCGCCTCTCGCGAGCACCCGGCGCGGCTCCGGCCGCGCCCCTCGCGAAGAGTTCGGTCTCCCGTACGCCTCGTCTGGCTCCGGCGTCCTAGCGTGTGCTCGCCGCCGGCGAACCGGCAGCGCGACGAGGAGGACGACTCGATGGGCCCGACATCCGCTGCGCCGCGTCACCGCGACGCGCTTCCCCAGCTCGACCGACCGCTGTTCCTGACCGACGGCGGGATCGAGACGACGCTGATCTTCCACGAAGGCCTCGATCTCCCGCACTTCGCGGCATACGACCTGCTCGCGCGCGAGGGCGGGGAGGACGCGCTGCGGCGGTACTTCGAGCCCTACGTCGCGATCGCGCTCGAGCGCGGCGTCGGGATCGTCCTCGAGACCCCGACATGGCGCGCGAGCCCGGACTGGGCCCGGTTGCTCGGCCACTCGCCCGCCGCGGCTGGCCGATCTCAACCGTCGCGCCGTCTCCCTCCTTGCCGCGATCCGCGACGCGCACGAGACCGACGCCACGCCGATCGTCGTGTCCGGGTGCGTCGGCCCACGCGGTGACGGCTACGTCGTCGAGCGGCCGATGACCGTCGAGGAGGCGACCGAGTACCACTCGACCCAGGTCGGGACCTTCGCGGGCACGGCGGCCGATCTCGTCACGGCGATCACGATGACATACGCCGACGAGGCGATCGGCATCGTGCGGGCCGCGCAGGATGCCGCGATGCCGGTCGTGATCTCCTTCACGGTCGAGACCGACGGGCGGCTCCCGAGCGGGCAGGAGCTCCGGGAGGCCCTGGCGGAGGTCGACGCCGCCACGGATGCGTACGCGGCCTACTTCATGATCAATTGCGCCCACCCGGCGCATTTCTACGACGTGCTCGAGCCGGACGCGAGCTGGACCGGCCGGGTCCGCGGCCTGCGCGCCAACGCCTCGCGGTCGAGCCATGCCGAGCTCGACCAGGCGGAGGAGCTCGACACCGGAGACCCCGAGGAGCTGGCCCACGAGTACGCCGCGCTGCGCGAGCGCCTCCCCGCGCTCACGATCCTGGGCGGATGCTGTGGCACGGACCATCGGCACGTCGAGGCGATGGGTCGCGTCTGCGCAGTGGTGTAGCCGCTCCGTGCCCCGCGAAGCCTCTACGCTGCGAGGGTGGAGATCCGGCACGCGGAGCCCGCCGACTACGGCCGCGTCATCGGCCGGGTCAACGCATGGTGGGGCGGGCGCGACATGGCGCCGATGCTCCCGCGGCTCTTCTTCGTGCACTTCGAGGGGACGAGCTACGTCATCGACGACGAGCAGGGCCAGCTGGCCGCATTCCTGATCGGGTTCCTGTCGCAGACCGACCCGGACGAGGCGTACGTCCACTTCGTGGGCGTCGAGCCGGCGCGGCGCGGCGAGGGTCTCGGCCGGAAGCTGTACGAGCGGTTCTTCGACGACGCGCGGGCGCAGGGTCGCACGCGGGTGCGATGCGTCACGTCTCCGGCGAACGAGAGCTCGGTGGCGTTCCACGAGGCCCTCGGCTTCGACGCGGAGCGCGTCGCACACGACTACGACGGGCCGGGCGAGGACCGCGTGCTGTTCGTCAAGTCGCTCGCCTAGCGGCGTTGTTGCCAATCCGGACACGAAGACCGTCCGACCCGTTGCGTAGGATCGTTCCATGGCCAAGGTCGTCGTCCAGTTCAGCTGTAACGAGTGCGGCACGACGACCGGTCGGTGGCTCGGGAAATGCCCCGGATGCGGGGCGTTCGGGACGCTGGTCGAGGAGCTCCACGGGAGCGACGGTCGACCGGCGGCGAGCGCGCCGCGGAGCCCGGAGCGGCTCGGGGACGTTCGTGTCGAGGAGGCGGCGCGGCTCTCGACGGGCGTTCCCGAGCTCGATCGCGTCCTCGGTGGAGGCCTCGTGCCGGGCTCGCTCGTCCTGCTCGGTGGCGAGCCCGGCGTCGGCAAGTCGACGCTTCTGCTGACTGCGCTGGGTGCGGTCGCCAGCAGCGGCCGCCGGGCCCTGCTCGTCACCGGCGAGGAGTCGGTCGCGCAGGTCCGGCTCCGGGCGGAGCGCCTCGGCGGCGCCGACGACGTCTCGATCCTCGCCGAGACGGAGCTCGAGGCCGTCTGCGCGACGCTCGAGCAGGAGGCGCCGGATGTCTGCGTGATCGACTCGGTGCAAACCCTGTACGCGAGCGAGCTCGGCTCGGCTCCCGGCTCGGTGGCGCAGGTGCGCGAGGCGGCGGCGCGGCTCCTCCGCGTCGCGAAGCGAAGCCGCGTCGCAACGGTCCTCGTCGGTCACGTGACGAAGGACGGAGCGGTGGCTGGCCCGCGCGTGCTCGAGCACCTCGTCGACTGCGTGCTGCAGTTCGAGGGGGACCGCTACCACGCCCACCGCATCCTTCGAGCGGCGAAGAACCGGTTCGGCTCGACCAACGAGCTCGGCGTGTTCGAGATGACGGCCGCCGGGCTCGTCGGCGTACCCGACCCGTCGACCCTGTTCGGACGCACGCATGCCGGGGAGACGGGCGCGGCCGTCGCGGTCGCCCTCGAGGGCACTCGGCCGATCCTGCTCGAGGTGCAGGCACTCGTCTCCCGCACGGATCTCGCGATGCCTCGACGAGTTGCGACGGGGGTCGACCCGAAGCGGCTTGCCATGATCGTCGCTGTGCTCGGACGGCACGCCGGTGTGCCCCTCGGCGCTGCCGACGTGTTCGTCAACGTCGCCGGCGGGGTTCGAATCGACGAGCCGGGAGCTGACCTTGCGGTCGCCCTCGCGATCGCGTCGGCAGCACGAGCCGCACCGTTGCGCGACGGGGTCGCGGTCTTCGGAGAGCTCGGTCTCACCGGGCGACTCCGTCCCGCTGCTCAGGCCGAGCGGCGACTCGAGGAGTGCGCCAAGCTGGCGATCGACGCGGTCGTGGCGCCGCAGGAGACCCCGCATGTCGGCCGAAAGGGCATGCCTCGCGTCGTCCGGGTCGAGACGCTCCGGGAAGCGCTCGAGGCGGCGATCGGAGCGCCGCGAACGGCGATGCCAGACGCGTGATCGCCCGCCCAGGATTCCCCGCTGGCATGCGCCGTGAGGGCCGACCGGGCGGAGATCTTCGGGTAGAATGGGAGCACACGCCGGCGGATCCCAGAGCCGGCACTTTTCGTGAAGCAGGCTCACACCAGGACCGGACGACGGGAGGGCTCGAGGCGTGTTCGATGTCGGCGACAAGGTCGTGTATCCCCACCACGGCGCGGGGACGGTCGAGAAGAAAGAGGTCAAGGTCGTGCTCGGGGAGGAGCGCGAGTACCTGACCATCCGGATCCTCCACAACGAGATGACGGTCAACGTGCCGGTCGACAACTGCGAGAAGGTCGGGTTGCGCGGCGTGATCGACCTCGAGATGGTGGAAGTCGTCCAGAAGGTCCTGCTCGGCGGCTCGACCGAGATGCCGAAGAACTGGAACCGCCGCTTCAAGCACAACCGCGACAAGATGAAGACCGGCGACATCCTCGAGCTCGCCGAGGTGGTCCGCAACCTCGCGCTGCGCGACCACGAGAAAGGTCTCTCGACCGGCGAGAAGCAGATGTACGTCAAGGCGAAGAAGATCCTCGCGTCCGAGCTGATGTACGCGAAGGACCTCTCGGAGGACGACGCTCACGCCTGGCTCGAGGAGGTCCTCGCGAACCCCGCCAAGACCCGGCGGGCCAAGGCGAAGCCCAAGACGGCCGCCACTGCCACGGCGTAGCCGATGCGCTTTCGCTCCGCGAAAGCGCTAGAAGACCGGGGTGGTCGGCTCCTCTAGTCGTTCCGGCGAGCCCGGGACGACGTGGGCGGTGCTCGTCGCTGCCGGCTCGGGCTCACGATTGGGCGCCGAGCGGCCGAAGGCCTTCGTCGGCCTCGCAGGTCGCCCGCTCCTCGCAGAGAGCCTCGAGCGGCTCGACCTGTCGGAATGGATCGACGCGATCGTCGTCGCAGCGCCGCCGGGCTGGGAGGAGCCGACGATCCTCCTCGCGGAGGAGCTCGTCGCCTCGAAGGTCGCTGCGGTCGTCACCGGCGGAGCGACGCGCGCCGAGTCCGTCCGCAACGCGCTCGGCGAGGTGCCTCGCGATGCGCTCGTCGTCATCGTCCACGACGCGGCGCGCCCGCTCGTCGACGACGCCGTCGTCGAGCGGCTGCTTGCCCGGCTCGGCGACGGCGTCGATGGGGCTGTCCCCGGTCTCCCGGTGAGCGACACCGTCAAGCGAATCGCGAGCGGAGTCGTGATCGAGACGCTCCCGCGCGACGAGCTCGTGGCGATCCAGACGCCGCAGGCGTTCCTCGGGCACTGCCTGCACGACGCGTATGCAGGCGACCTGACCGAGGCCACCGACTGCGCGTCGCTCGTGGAACGGGCAGGGGGACGGATCGCGGTCGTCGCCGGGCGAGCCGCGCCTCGTCAAGGTGACGACCACCGACGATCTCGACCTGATCGAGCGGCTCCTCGCGGCCGACGCGGCTTGAGCGTTCGGGCGGTCTTCTTCGACGTCGGCGAGACCCTCCTCGACGAGGAGCGCTACTGGCGTGCGATCGCCGCTGCAGCCGGCCTCGGGCCACATGTCGTCTGGGCGGCGCTGGGGGCGACGATCACCCGTGGCGAGGAGCACTGGGAGCTGTGGCGGCACCTCGGCGTCGATCGTCCGAGCGAGGCGTGGGACTCTGTCGTGTACTCGAGCGACGACCTGTATCCGGACGCGATCGCATGCCTCGAGCAGCTTCGGTCCGACGGCATGCTCGTGGGGATCGCCGGCAACCAGAACGCCGCGCTCGAGCAATGGGCGCGCTCCGCGGAGCTCCCGGCCGACGTCGTCACCGGGTCGGCGAGCCTCGGGGTCCGGAAGCCGGATCCGGCGTTCTTCGAGCGGCTCGTCGAGCTCGCGGGCTTCCCGGCCTTCGAGGTCGCGTACGTGGGCGACCGCGTCGACAACGACGTGCGACCGGCGCTCGATGCGGGGCTCGTCGCCGTCCATCTTCGTCGCGGCCCGTGGGGGATGCTCCAGGCGACCCCCGACGGCGCGGTCGCGCTCGAGTCGCTCGCGCAGCTGCCCGGAGCGTTAGCGTCTCGGCGATGAACGGGCAGGGCCTCCGCATCGGTCTCGGCGTCGACGCACACGCGTTCGGGGACGGAGTGCCGCTCGTCCTCGGCGGCGTCCGGATAGACCACCCGCGCGGCCTCGTCGGTCACTCGGACGGGGACGTCGTCGCGCATGCCCTCACGGATGCCCTGCTGGGAGCGGCCGGGCTGGCCGACATCGGCGCTCTGTTCCCGTCGGACGACGAGCGCTACCGCGGCGCGGACTCGCTCGTCCTCCTCGCCGACGCCTACGCATCGGTACGGGACGCCGGGTATGCGCTCGTCAACGCGGACTGCATCGTCATCGGCGAGGAGCCGCGGGTGGGGCCGTACCGCGAGGCGATGCGCGAGCGTCTCGCCGGCGCTCTCGGCGTCGAGGCGGATTGCGTGGCCGTCCGCGCGACGACGACCGACGGGCTCGGGTTCACTGGTCGCCGCGAAGGGCTCGCGGCACAGGCGGTCGCGTTGCTCCGCAACGAGCCCTGAGGACTACCCCGCGGTGGCCGGACACGCTATGGTCGAGATGGACAGTCCCTTCGCATGGAAGGGTGAGTGTTGGAGCAGAATCCACCGGACTAGTCGAGCGACGCGCTTCTCTCGCATCGCGCGAGGCGCGCGTCGGCCGCGAGCTCCCGTCCGCGGCCATCGCTTCACCTGAGCCGACCGGCGACACGGCGCACGGCGCGTGTCCCGGGCGGATCGTTCGCAGCCCCGGGTGCGCAGACGGGCAGACACGACGCACCCGGGGCTGCACCTGTCTGCCGGTGTGAGCGGCGCTCCGACCCGTCGCACTGGCCGACCGAACCGAAGCACCGACCGCGCGCCTTCGCGAGCGGCTACCGTCGGCGCATGGATCCTCCGCTCACGGGCGGGTGCGGGTGCGGCGCGGTTCGGTTCGAGGTCGCCGCCCCCTTCGTCTCCGCCGGGTACTGCCATTGCACGCGATGCCAGCGGCGAAGCGGAACCGCAGCGTCGGCGAACGCCCGGGCGGTGCCCGGCTCGGTCCGGGTCGTCCGGGGCGAGGCCGATCTTCGCGGCTGGCTACCGGAGGGCGGGCGGGAGAAGCTGTTCTGCGTCCGCTGTGGCTCGGCGCTCTTCAGTCGTGACCCCGGGTCGGCGGACTACACGGGTGTTCGCCTCGGTGCGATCGACGGCGACCCGGGCATCCGGCCGCAGTCGCACGCCTTCGTCGCGTACGCCGCATGCTGGGAGACGATCCCCGACGACGGTCTCGCGCGCTTCGACGAGGCTCGGCCAGGCTACGCGGACGGTCGCTGACCGCCACCCGCCGGCTCACGAGGGGAGGAGCACACGGTCGCCGTCGACGACGACCAGGCCGTCCCGAGCGAGCGCGCCGAGCACCACCGGATCGAGCGCGACGGCGCTCTGCGGCCCTTCGACGACCAGGCGGAGGACCGCCGCCCGACGTTGGCGGAACGAGCCCTCGAACGGCGACTGCTTGCGCGCGGGCTCGTCGCGCGTGCCGCGTGACGGGCATCGAGCGGCCAACGGGCACGCGTCGCAGCGCGGGATTCGCGCCAGGCAGGTCGTGGCGCCGAGGTCCATCAGCGCCTGCGCCGCTCTGCCGGTGAATGCTTCCCGCGTGCGCCGCTCGACGCGCTCGACGTTGACGTCGCGCGGCAGGACGTCCTCGCCGAAAGCGAAGTTGCGGACGGCTGCGGCCGTGTAGGGCCCCACGCCTGGAAGCTCGGTCAGGTCGGCGGGCCAGCCGCTCTCCGAGACGCGCCGCGCGGCGCCGTGGAGCGCCACCGCCCGCCGGTTGTAGCCGAGGCCCTGCCACTCGCCGATCACCTCGCCCGGCGAAGCAACCGCCAGCGCGTCGATCGTCGGCCACCGTCGCAGCCACCGCTCGTAGCGGGGGACGACCCGTTCCGCCTGGGTCTGCTGGAGCATCACCTCGCTCACGAGGATCGCGTACGGATCGTGTGTCCGTCGCCAGGGAAGGTCGCGCGCGGTGGCCTCGTACCAGGCGAGGAGCAGATCCTCCACTCGCGGCAGCGTAAAGCTCTGGGCGGCGCGGATGCGCAGCGGGACTGTCCGGTTGCGGGCACGCGACCCGACCGGCAGTGGTCGGCGCGCCGGGCGGCGTCGAGGGTAACGTCGTGGCGTGCGCCTCTACAACTCGCCGATCTCGGGCAACTGCTACAAGGTGCGGCTGCTGCTGGCGCACCTCGGGATCCCGTACGTGCGAGAGGACCTCGACGTGGTCGACCGGTCGAACCGTCGGGACGTGCTCGGCGGGCTCAACCCCGACCTCCGCGTGCCGACGCTCGTCCTCGACGACGGCAGGCCGATCGCCGAGTCGGGGGCGATCCTCTGGTACTTCGGCGAGGGAACGCGGTTCGTGCCAGAGGACCGCTACGACCGCGCGAAGGTGCTCCAGTGGATGTTCTTCGAGCAGTACTCGCACGAGCCGGCGATCGCCGTCGTCCGTTTCCTCGTCGCGTACTCGGGCGAGGCCGAGCGCTACGCGTCGGTGGTCGAGCGAAAGACGGTCGACGGATACCGGGCCCTCGACGCGCTCGACCGGCATCTCGCGGGCGCGGACGGCTTCGTCGTGGGCGACGTGATGACGCTTGCGGACATCGCCCTCTACGCATACACGCACGTCGCCCACGAGGGAGGCTTCGACCTCGGCGGCTACCCCGAGATCCGCGCGTGGCTCGGCCGCGTCTCCGCAGAGCCCGGCCACGTCTCGATCGAGGCCTGAGAAGCGGAGCGGGGCGAGACGCGATCCGCGCTAGATTCGCGCGCATGGCCGTCCGCGTCCGCTTTGCGCCGAGCCCGACGGGGTCGCTGCATCTCGGGAACGCGCTGACGGCCGTCGCGAACAGACGGTTCGCCGACGAGCAGTCCGGGGCATTCGTCCTCCGGATCGACGACACCGACCCGACGCGTCTCGTCGAGGGCGGTGAGGCTGCGATCGAGGCCGATCTCCGCTGGCTGGGAATCGCCTGGGACGAGGGGCCGGTGCGCCAGAGCGAGCGGGGAGCCGTCTACGCCGAGGCGGCGCGGATCGCGGAGCAGGAGGGCGGAGCCGTCCGCGATCCGGACGGCTCGCTGCGTCTCGAGGGCGTGACACTGCTTCGTCCCGACGGGAGCGCGACCTACCAGCTCGCCACCGTGGCCGACGACCTCGACCTGGGGGTCACACACATCATCCGCGGCTCGGACCACCGTCCGAACGAGGCGACGCAGCAGCGGATCGCGCGCGCCCTCGGACGCGAGCTTCCCGGGGTGACCCACCACGGCCTCCTGCTCGGCGACGACGGGAAGAAGCTGTCGAAGCGCCACGGGCACGCCTCGGTCGCCGACTTTCGCGACGACGGCGTCCCGGCTGCGGCGCTGCGCGCGTATCTCGACGAGCTGGGGCTTCCCGATCACGACGTCCACCTCGACCGCGCGCGGATCGGGAGGCTCTCGATCGAGGCGATCGCCTCGATGACCGACGACGAGCTCGTCGCCGCAGCCGGTGCACCGTCGATGTCGGCGAGCGCGCTCCGCGGAGCGAGGAGCCTCGTCGAGGCTCGCGCGATCGCTCGGATGATCGAGGCGCCGAAGCAGGTCGCCCTCCCCCCCGAGGCGCGGCCGACACTCGAGCGGTTCGTCGAGCTCCGTTCCGACTCGCCGTCGACGGTGGACGAGCCGGGCGCCCGCGCGATCGTGCGCGAGCTCAAGGCCGTGGGCGGCGATCTGCGGGCCCTGCGCCTCGCGCTCACGGGTGCGGAGCGCGGCCCGGAGCTCTGGACGGTGGTCGCGGCACTCCCCGCCGGTGAAGCACTCGAACGCGCTCGTCGCGCCGCGGCACACGACTGACCTGCCACCCCGGGTCTGTCCCCGAATGCCGTCTACGATCGACGGATGCGCCTGCAGGACACGCTGACCGGCTCGCTCGTCGAGCTTCCTCCGCCACCCGAGCAGATCGGCCTCTACGTCTGCGGCCCGACCGTCTACCAGCGCGCGCACATCGGGAACGCGCGCCCGTTCGTCGTGTTCATGTGGCTCGCGCGGTGGCTACGCGAGCGAGGTCACGAAGTGCGACTCGTCCACAACATCACCGATGTCAACGACAAGATCTACGAGGCCGCGCCGGGGCACAGCGCCGAGCGGGCACGCGAGGCGACTGCCTGGTACCTCGAGGACACGGCCGGCTTCGGGCTCGGGATGCCAGACGCGCAGCCACTCGCGACCGAGACCCTGCCCGAGATCGTCGCCCTGATCGAGGAGCTGCTCGCGTCCGGCCACGCCTACGTTGCCGACGGCGACGTCTACTTCCGCGTCGCGCGGTTCGAGACCTACGGCGCGCTGTCGGGGCAGCGGCCCGACCAGGTCGAGGAGCAGGAGCCGAACGCCGCGAAGGAGGATCCCCGCGATTTCGCGCTCTGGAAGGCGACGAAGGAGGGGGAGGACACGTCGTGGGCCTCGCCGTGGGGCCTCGGTCGCCCGGGCTGGCACATCGAGTGCTCCGCGATGGCCGCGAAGGAGCTCGGGCCGGAGTTCTGGATCCACGGCGGCGGCCTCGATCTCGTGTTCCCGCATCACGAGAACGAGCGCGCGCAATCACTGTCGGTCGGGCTACTCGTTCGCACGGATCTGGATGCACAACGGGTTGCTGCGCTTCACCGGAGAGAAGATGTCGAAGTCGATCGGCAACGTCACGACGATCCGCGACGTGCTCGACCGGTGGGGGAGGGAGGCGGCGCTCCTGTTCTTCCTGACGGCACACTGGCGCAAGCCGATCGACTTCTCGGACGAGACGATGGCGGCGGCGGCCGCACAGACAGAGACGCTGCGGAACGCGCTGCGCGGCGAGACGCGCACGACCGGGGACTGGCCGGCGTTCGTCGAGTCGCTCGAGGACGACTTCAACACGCCGGCCGCCCTCGCGATCCTGCACGACTGGGCGCGGGCCGGGGCGCTCGACGAACTGCGGCGCGGCCTCGGCGTCTTCGGGCTCGCATCGCTCGCGGAGGTACGGGACGCGCCCGAAGAGATCGTCGAGCTCGCCGAGGAGCGCGTCGCAGCCCGGGCGCGGCGTGACTTCGCCGAGGCCGACAGGCTGCGCGACGAGATCGCAGCGGCGGGATGGGAGGCGCGCGACGTGGACGGCGGCTACGAGCTCGTCCCGCGCGCGTGATCCGCGACCTCGTCTACGGGCGCAATGCGGTCCGCGAGGCGCTCCGCGGCCGACGAGCGGTGCTGGAGGTGTGGGCCGGCGAGCGCGCAGCGGCCACGCTCGACTGGCTGTCGGAAGGCCCTCGTCCCCGCGTCAAGCGTGAGCGCGAGCTGACGGAGGCGGCCGCCTCGCCCGACCACCAGGGCGTCGTCGCCTGGTGCGAGCCGTACCCGTACGCCGACGCCTGGGAGCTCGCGTCGGTCGAGCTGCCGCTCCTCTGCTGCCTGGATCAGGTCACCGACCCTCGCAACCTCGGCGCCGTCGTCCGAAGCGCGGCCGGCGCGGGGGCGACCGGCGTCGTGCTCCCGGCCCACGGCGCTGCGATCGTCACCCCGGTCGTCTGCCGCGCGTCGGCGGGTGCCGTCGAGCACCTCCCGGTCGCGGTCGTGCCGAACCTCGCGCGATACCTGTCCGAGGTGAAGGGCGATCGGCTCTGGGCGTTCGCGGCGGCCGCCGACGGCGACAGGCGTCTCTGGGACGTCGACCTCGCCGACGGCGTCGCCCTGGTCTTCGGCGCCGAGGGGAAGGGCGTGCGGCCCCTCGTCCGCCGCTCGTGCGACGGAACCATCGGAATCCCGCTCGCGCCCGGCGTCGAGTCGCTGAACGTGAGTGTCGCCGCCGCGGTGACGCTCTTCGAGGCCCGGCGCCAGCGGCAGACCTCGATCTCGACTGGAGGTTGAGGGATGCCGGACGTCGCGCTGTACCTGTTCGACGGGTCGAACCTGTTCCACGCAGGTCGATTCGTTCACCGGGATGATCTCGTGGACGAGCTCGCGAGCTTCGTGGCGATGCGCGGGGCCCGAGGGGTCGTGGTCTTCGACGGCATCGGCGAGGACCGGCACGTCGGGAGCCTGGCGGTGCGCTTCGCGCCCCATGCCGATTCTGTCCTCGAGCGACTTGCCGCGGAACGACGGGCGCAGGAGACGGTCCTCCTCGTCACCTCGGATGCCGCCGTGCAGGGGACGAGCGGGCAGGAGGTACGGAAGCGCGGCTCGGCAGAGTTCATGACGGAGCTCAAGGCGATGGCGCACCGTGAGGACGCGCCGAGCCGGCTCGCCGACCGTGTCGACGACGAGACGCGCGCACGGCTCGAACGTCTCCGCCGGGGCGAAGGGCCGCCGCCTCCCGGCGACGGCACCGGCGCGTAGCGACGGGGCTTCGGCCGGGGCTGGAAGCGCCGACTTGCCGCCACCGGGTGGTACGAACACCTGTTCTTATTACAATGGAACTTGCGCAAGGGGCTTGTAACGCTTGCGTAATGGTGCTAGCTTCCTCCTCGACTTGAGGGTGAGAGTTACCTCGAGAGTCACTCGAGACCACATCGACGAAGGGGAGAAGGAGATGGCCGTCCGCACAGCAGCCGCACCGAAGAGTCCGCAGAAGCTCCAGCGCGAGCTCGAGGATCTCCAGCTCGTGCTCAGGGCGCGGAACGGCGGCGATGGAGCACGCGACGAGCTGATGCGTCGCTACCAGGGGTTCGTCCGGCTCAAGGCCAGCTCGTACTTCCTCGCCGGCGGCGACGCCGAGGATCTCGTCCAGGAAGGGATGATCGGCCTCTACAAGGCGATCCGCGACTACCGCTCTGACCGCGAGTCGTCGTTCAGGTCGTTCGCAGAGCTCTGCGTCACCCGCCAGATCATCACGGCCATCAAGTCGGCGACGCGCTACAAGCACTCGCCGCTCAACACCTATGTCTCGTTCAGCCACACGCCGGCCGGACAGGACTCCGACGGCGAGTGCACCCTCGGTGACGCGCTTCCGGGGCCGTCGATCGACGACCCGTCTGTGCGCGTGATCTCGACCGAGGAGCTCCAGGCGCTCGTCGGCTGTCTCGGCACGAGCCTCTCGGGGCTCGAGTCCGAGGCCCTACGCCTGTATCTCGACGGCCATTCCTACGAGTCGATGGGCGACGAGCTCGGGTGCGACTGCAAGACGATCGACAATGCGCTCCAGCGCGTGAAGCGCAAGATCCTCGCGCACCAGGCCACGCGCGCCGTTCCCGCCTGAGCCGGCGCGAAGCTCCAGGCTACGCCGACCCGCTGCGACCGGAGGGCGCGAGCTCGCGCTCGACCTCGGCGACGAGCTCTGCGTGGAGCTCGAGGTAGCCCGCGCAGGAAGCCGATCACGAGCAGGAGGTACTTGCTGCGGTGGGGGAGGGCCGTCGCGGTCGCGACGCTGTCGTCGAGCCGTTGCTCGAGGTCGGCGAGCTCCTCGCGGAGGGCGACGAGGCTCTCGCGCGTCACGTCCTCGCCGACCAGATCGGCGATCAGCAGGCGGAGCAGGGGCTCGCTCTTCAACGGGGTGAAGGCGACCGGCGTCCGGGCGTACCGCCTGAGAGCGCTCGAGCCCTTTCTGGGTGAGCCGGTAGACGGTGCGCTCCCGGGTCTTGCCGGGCTCCTTGCGCGCCTCGAGGTATCCGAGCCGGGCGAGCCTCTTCGGCTCTGCGTAGTACTGGCTCTCGCCGGCCCAGTCGAGCATCTTCCCACGTCGTGCGAGGCGGAGGAGGTCGTGCGCGCCCGCCCCCGTGCGACCGACGAGGCCGAGGATCTCGTACGAGAAGAGGCTCAGCTCAGCGCTTGACATAGCTACGGTTCATAGTTTATAGCTATGAAGCATAGCTTGGCGAGGGAGGTGGACGATGGCAGCCACGACGACCGACGGGAAGGCGGAGCGCTGGGGGCGAAGCTGGGGCGCACGCGCTGCGGACTGGGCCGCGACGGAGGAGCAGCAGCTGCCGACGTACGTGGCGGCGATCGAGCGGGTGGGTATCGGCGAGGGGGACAGGGTGCTCGAGGTCGGGTGCGGGTCGGGCGTGTTCCTACGGGCCGCCGCAGATCGCGGCGCGCGACCCACGGGCATCGACGCCTCGGAGAGGCTCGTCGAGCTCGCGCGTGCGCGGGCCCCCGAGGCGGAGGTCACGGTGGGCGACCTCCAAACGCTGCCCTACGACGACGACGTGTTCGACGTCGTCGCGGGCTTCAACTCGTTCTTCTTCGCGGACGACATGGTCGGCGCGCTCCGTGAGGCCGGGCGGGTGGCCCGACCCGGCGGCGCGGTCGTGATCCAGGTCTGGGGCCGCCACGGGCGCTGCAGCCTGGACGCGATCAAGCCGATCGTGCGGCCGTTCTTCCCCGGCTACGATCCGGACGCGCCACCGCCCCCCGACCTGGCCGAGCCGGGCGTGCTCGAGGCGATCGCGACCGCGGCTGGCCTCACGCCGTCCGAGGCGTTCGACATCGCGTGGGCCTACTCGTACGACGACGTCGCCTCGCTGACGCAGAGTCTGCTGTCCGCAGGGGGCGTCGGCGACGCCGCAGGCGATCGCGAGAGCGGGGTTCGCGAGGCGCTGATCGAGGTTCTCGAGCCGTTCCGCACGGCCGACGGTGGCTACCGGCTCGAGAACGAGTGGCACTTCCTCGTCACGCGCGCGTGAGCGGCCGACGGCCCGAGGGCTAGGAAGGCTCGGCGCCGCCCCAGCCCTCCCAGCGCACGAGCTCCTCGAGCGGGAGCCGCCGCTCCGAAAGGCGGGAGACGAGCCGGGTCTCCTGCGGATCGGGTGCCGGGCGCCCGATCGTGACGAGGCAGACGAAATGGACGTCGTCGGGCACGCCGAGGAGCGCCTTCACCTCCGGCACCTGCTCGGGCAAGACGCCGAAGACGCCGGACGCCAGTCCTTCGTCGATCGCCGCCAGCTGGAGGAGCATGAAGGCGGCGCCTGCGTCGACGTACCAGTACGGAGCGGGCCAGCCGATCTCCTCGCCGTCGCGCAGCTTGTCCGGCTTCCGGTAGCGCTCGTGATAGCTCTCCTCGCGCGTGCCGACGAAGACGTGCGACGGGCGCGGTCGAGATCCAGGCCTGACCTCCGGCCGCGACGTACTCCTCTTCTCCCGCGAGACGCGCCAGCTCGGCTCGCACGCGGCGATCGGTGACGACCACGAGCCGATGTCCCTGGCTGAAGCCGCCGCTCGGCGCGCGTCGCACCGTTCGGACGATCCGCTCCACGGTCTCACGGGGCACCGGGTCGGGCAGGTAGCTCCGCACCATCCGACGGCGCTTCAGGACGTCGGCCAGCTCCATCCCGAGATCCTAGGGCTGCCGCCGTCGGCCTGTGGGGCGGTCGGCGAGCCGCTGCCGGTACACCTCACATGGAGCGCGAGCACGGGGCGAGTGCTGGGTGGACGCCCGCATCGAGCTACCGCGGTGCGCGCCACATCGCGACGCTGACGGCCAGGACCCAGATCAGCATCGCCGGGATCGCCACCATTCCCACGAGCGCCGCCGCCGCGAGGACGATCACGAGCGCGGTCGCGGCGCCGAGCCACGCCAGCCATCGGCCGAACACCGCTGTCCGCACGATCAGCCATGACGTCGTGGCCATTGCGACGGCGGCTGCGAGCAGGCCGCCGATGCCGAGCGCGGCATAGCCGGTCTGCGGCAGGTAGCGGAGCGTGTCGGCTCCGGGGAGAGACTCGTTGTCGCCCGGTGACTTGACGGCGAAGCCGACCACTCCCCGAGACGCGGCGGCGACGAGCAGCATCGCGACGAAGACCGCCCCGCTCGCGACGACGAGCGAGGTCAGCTCGCCGGTGCCGGCCTCCGCCGCGAGCAGCCGCGACCGAAGCTTCGTCAGAAAGAGGAGAAAGCAGAGCCCGGCGACGATGAAGAGGTACATCGAGACGATCGCCGTCGTCTGATTCCCGCTGTCGGACCACCACGCGACGAGCTTCGCGTCGCTCGCGCCGCGGGGGATGTCAGCGTCGCTGTCCCCATGAAGAAGAGGAACGTGAACGCGAGGCCTGCGAGCGCACCGAGCCGCCTGCCGGCCGTCCTCGTCGTGGTTGTGACCTGGGCTCCGACCACCGCTGTTGCTGACACGTCGTCCTCCTTGTCGAGCGCGGGTTGTGCTGGCTCGGAAGCTACGACCGAGCCCGCCCGAAGTCGTCGTGACGGGCACTGAGATGCGCCTCGGTGCCAGCACCGGAGCTCAGCGTGTGGAGGCGCGCAGGTACGTCAGCACCGCGAGCACGCGACGGTGGTCGTCACCGCCCGCGGGCAGGCCGAGCTTGCCGAGGATCGAGCGGACGTGCGTCTCGACGGTGCGCTCGGTCAGCCAGAGCCGCTTGGCGATCGCCGCGTTCGTGCGTCCCTCGGCCATCAGCGCGAGCACCTCGCGCTCGCGCGGGGTCAGCTCGCCGAGCGGGTCGTCGCGGCTCTGCGGCGAGAGGAGCGTCGCGACGACCTCCGGATCGAGCGCCGAGCCGCCGTCGCACACCCGCCGCGCCGCATCGAGGAAGTCGTTCACGTCGAGCACGCGCTCCTTGAGCAGGTACCCGAAGCCGCCACCGGTCGCGACCAGCTCGAGCGCGTAGCGGGTCTCGACGTGCTGCGAGAGGACGAGCACTGCGGTCTGCGGGTAGTCGCGGCGGATCTCGGCGGCGGCGCGCATTCCTTCGTGGTCGTAGTCGGGCGGCATGCGCACGTCGATGACCGCGAGGTCGGGCTCGTGCTCGGCCACGACGACGAGAAGCGCGTCGGCGTCGCCGACCCGCGCAACGACCTCGTGGCCGGCGTCCTCGAGCAGGCCCGCGAGGCCTTCGCGCAGGAGGACGGTGTCCTCGGCGATCACGATCCGCATGGGATCTCCGCCTCCAGCCGCGTGCCGGCGCCGGGCGGGCTGTCGATCAGGAGCGTCCCTCCCTGGGCCTCGACGCGGTCGGCGAGGCCGGTCAGCCCGCTGCCGCCGGCAGCGGCCGCGCCGCCGATGCCGTCGTCGGCGACCACCAGCCGTAAGGCGCCTTCGACGATGGTCGCCTCGATCCGCACGTGCGACGCCGTC
This sequence comes from uncultured Actinomycetes bacterium, assembly GCA_963739405.1. Taxonomy (GTDB): domain Bacteria; phylum Actinomycetota; class Thermoleophilia; order Gaiellales; family Gaiellaceae; genus Gaiella. The sequence goes on from CAVUAH010000022.1 coordinate 108,141, forward strand.
GCGTGCTTGACGGCGTTCGTGACCGCCTCGCACGCGACGAAGTAGGCGGCCGCCTCGACCTGCGGAGCGAGCCGCTCCTGGGTCGCCTCCAGCTCGACGGGGACGGGCGTCCCCCGCGCGAGGTCGGCGAGAGCGGCGGCGAGGCCCTCGTCGAGCCGTGGCGGACGCACGCCCGCGGCGATCGTGCGCAGGTCGTCGATCGCGCTCCCGACTTCGTTGACCGCCGAGTCGAGCGCCGGCCCGAGGATCCGGGCCCCGCGCGGGAGCGAGAGTTGGAGCCGCCGCAGGACGATCCCGAGCGTCACGAGCCGTTGCTGCGCCCCGTCGTGAAGGTCGCGCTCGAGCCGCCGGCGCTCTTCGTACCCTGCCTGGACGACGCGCGCCCGCGACGCCTCGACCTCGGCGAGTTGGACGCGCACCTCGACTCGCAGGCGCGCGATCTCGATCGCGAGGCTCGCAGCGGCGAGGACGCTGCGAAGCAGGTCGGGGCGGTCGAGCAGCGAGGGGGCGTGCAGGAGGATGGCGATCTCCTGGCCGCGGTGCTCGACCTTCGTCACAGCGCGCCCGTCGGCGGGAGGTTCTTCGACGACGCCCGAGGCGCCGCCTGCATACGCCTCGCTCGCCGGGAGCCGGTAGAGCAGCTCGGCCTCGGGGTCTCGCAGCGCCGCGGCGAGCACGGCGCCGACGTCCTCCGGCTCGCGCCTCCCCTCGCGGACGTCGTCGACAAACGCGTTCACGCGTCGCAGACCGTCGTAGCGCGGCCGGTCGAAGCGCCAGTCGACCGCGGCCTGCGCCCGCCGCCGCAGCGGCCCGAACGCGCAGGCGACGACGACCGCGGCGAGCGCCGCGACCCAGGTCGAGCCGCGGCCGACAGCGACGCCCGCGAGCGCGAGACGGCGGCGTACAGGAGCCCGAGCGACGCGGTTACGGCCGAGTACACGAGCGTCCGGTTGATCAACCGGTCGATCTCGTAGAGCCGATAGCGGGTCACCGCGACCCCGACGGCGAGCGCGACGGCAGCCTGCGTCCCGAGTAGCACGGCGAGCACGGCGTCGCCGGGCTCGCCGAGCACGAAGCCCCAGACGAGGAAGCACACGACGCCGAGCGGCACGAGCAGCGCCGCGTAGGCCAGCCAGAGCATCTGGAGCCGCTCGATCCCGGTCGAGCGGCGGTACCGCGTTCGCACGGCGGCAGCGCCGACGAAGAGGCTCGCGAAGACCGCGAGCCATGCCGGGCCTCTCAGGAAGCCGAGCGCGTCGGGCCAGCGGGCGGGAAACGGATTCGCCACGTCCTCGAACGGGCTCTCGAGCTTCTCCGACATCACGAGCAACACGACGAGGAGCGTCATCGAGCCGACGGCGAAGATCGCGTACGGCCGCCACCGCCGCGACGGCAGCCGACCGTCGGGGAACACGAACGTGATCGCCAGCGGCCATGCGAAGAACGCCGGCCACAGCGAAGCGACGAGCGCCGCCCACGACCCGCCGGGGAGCGAGCCGGGATGCGCCTCAAGCGTCACCCATGCGTACGGCTCCGCCGCCAGCACCGCCACGAGCGAAAGCGCGCCCACGATCAGGATCCAGCCGATCGGGTTGCGCGGCCGCCGCGCAACGATCAGAGCGCCTACCGTCGGCCGGCGAGCAGATTGCCGCGAGGAGGAACGGGTACAGCCACCACGACCCGGTACCCGGACACGTCCTCCGCGGCGGCGACGCGATCGAGCACCAGCCCCACGGCGGCCAGCACGAACGCCGTCACGGCAAGGCCGCAGGCGATCAAGCGCGGCGCGATGTGCACGCCGCCATTCTCTCTCGCATCGGCGCCGACAGCCACAGTGCTGCCACCGAAGTGCGTACGGCACCTCGTTCGCCCGCACGACCTGCCGCTCGAACGCGAACATCCTGCGGCTGTTCGGGCCGACCAGCCGTGAGCCGGTCCAGGTCGATGTCGCGGTTCGGCGCGGTGCCGAAGCAGCGGCCGGAGGCGGCCCGCCGCATGGGCGAACCGCCTCGACGTGCGGGTGGTTCAGAGCTCGCAGTCGCCCTTCGTCTGTGCGAAGGCGCGATTGAGGCTCCCCATCGGAACGCCCGCGCCGGCGGCCTCGTCCTGAAGCAGGTGGGTGAGGTAGGCGACCGTTCCAGGGGCATACTGCGCCGCGAGCGACGCCACAACGCCCTCACAGCTGGCCGTCGCGGGCGTTGCCGCAGCCGCAGGACCGGCCCACATCGCCAGGGCGCCACCAGTGACGGCTCCGGCAAGCACGAGCGTTCGCATCTTGTGCCTCCTTGGCTTGGTCGTGCGCTTGTTCGCACCTTGACTCGCACGCTATGAGACGGGTCGCCCGCGGTCATCGCGACAGCCACCGAGATCTGCCTCGGTGCCAGCACCGAGATCACGCCGGGTCCGCTCAGGTCACGTCGGTCGGGCAACGAAGCAGACACCCCGAGGGATGGCAGGCGGCTCCGGTAGGCGACCGGTCGGTAGGGTCGGTCCCTCCGACGAAAGGAGTGAGCTCATGGCCGCATCGACGAACGTCGTCCTCGTTCACGGAGCATGGGCAGACGGCTCTTGCTGGAGCAGTGTGATCGAGCGGCTGCAGGCAGACGGCTACAGAGTCACCGCCGTGCAGCTTCCGGAGACCTCACTCGCGGATGACGTCGCGAAGGTCCGCCATGTGCTCACACGCCAAAGCGGGCCGACCATTCTCGCGGGTCACTCCTACGGCGGCCAGGTCATCACCTCCCTCGGCACCGACGCATCGAACGTCGTCGGGCTCGTCTACATCGCGGCATTCGGGCTCGACGAGGGCGAATCGATCGGGGCGCTGTTGCAGCAAGGGCCCTCCGACCCCGGCGGTGGCGAATATCGATGTCGACTCGAAGGGCTTCGCCTGGCTCCCCGAGGACGATTTCCTCCGTCACTTCGCCGCCGACATCGACCCGGTCAAGGCGAAGGTCATGTACGCCGTGCAGCAGCCTACGCACACGTCCGTGTTCGAAGACGTGATGGGCGTCCCCGCCTGGAAGTCCCTGCCCTCGTGGTATCTGGTCGCCGAGAACGACGAGGTGATCCCACCCGATGCCGAGAGGCAGTTCGCACAGCGGATGGGCGCCGACACGATCGAGGTCGCGAGCGGACACTGCGCGATGGTCTCCCACCCGCAGGAGACGTACGAGCGGATAGTGGCCGCCGCGAACGCTGCCGCCGTACCCGGGTAGACGCGAGCGTCATGACGTGGCTGTCCGCGTGCCTCGGGCAAGGTGCGGCCAACGCAGGAGACGGGATCGGCCACAAAGCCAGAGCCGGAGGACGGATTCGAACCGTCGACCCCCTGTTTACAAGACAGGTGCTCTGACCAGCTGAGCTACTCCGGCGCTCTCGGATGGTAGTCGCAGGTGTGGCGAACGTCCGTCGGACGTGGCACCCTTTTCGGCAGCGGGGCGGCGCGCGACGGGGCCTGCCACCCGCACCCATCGACCCTCCACGAAGGAGACTGCAATGGCGCAGGAGAAGGCGCGGCCGACGCGTGCGCGCACGACGAAGGAGAAGAAGACCGGCGAGAAGGCCATCCCGAAGGCGACGCGCAGGCCTCGCGCCTCCCGGAAGGCTGTCGAGACGAGCGGCGATGCGATCGCGATGCTCGCCTACCTGATGTGGGAGCGCGGCGAGCCCGGCGACGCGACGACGCACTGGCTCCGTGCGGAGCGGGAGCTTGTCGCCTGACACGGGGCGAGCCCTCCGGGCGACCGCCGGATCCATCGAGAACGCGTGGGGCCCGGCGACGGCCGGGCCCCAGTGCCGCGCGAACCGGTCGCGACGGCGCAGAAGTGCTGCCGTCAGAGCCTCAGGCCCGGCCGGCGCTCGTCGCGACCCGCGGTGCACGCGAGCGCGGCGTGGGAGCCGGAGCGTCGACGAGCATCCGCGCGACGAGCCAACCGACGGCGACGGCGAGCCCGCCGAGCGCGGCGTCGACGAAGAAGTGGTTCCCGGTCGCGACGATGATCAGCAGCATCGTCGGCGGATAGAGCGCACCGAGGAGACGGACGACCCGATGGCGGGCGATCGTCGCCAGCGCGACGCCGACGATGAGCGCGTATCCGAAGTGCAGGCTCGGGACGGCGGCGAACGGGTTGTAGAGCGCGCCGAGCAGATCGGAGCTGAGGTCGAGCCCGGTCGAGCGCGTGACCGTGTCGGAGAAGCCGAGCTCGGCCAGCCGCGGGGGCGCGGCGGGGAAGAACACGTAGCCGACGAGCGCGAGCGCGGTCGCGATCACGAACGTCGTGCGGACGATCGGGAACCGGTCGGGGTGCCGGCGGTGGATCCACACGAGCGCGACCGCAGTGCCCGCGAAGTGCAGAGTCGACGTAGAGGAGCCCGAGGAAGGCGGGCGCGAAGGGGATCGCCTCGAACGCCTGCTGGATGCCGCGCTCGGCGTACACGCCCAACGCCTGCTCGACAGCGACGATGTCCGCAGTATGGCGCATCGCCGTCTGGACGTTCTCCGTGCCGGCTCCGCGAACCACCTCGTAGAGGCCGTAGAGCAGGACGAGGCCCGCGATCTCCCGCGTCCCCGAGTGCGACCGTGAGAGCCAGCTGCGAACCATGAGAGGAGTCTGCTCTCCCTCGTCGTTCCGGACGATTCGGCATTCCCGCCGCATGGGGTTCGGCAAACCGCACGATCGATGCCCGGAGCGCACCGGCGCCGCTGTCCCGCGGCGCGGGAACCACGACCGTGGCGCTAGGCGCGCAGGTACGCGAGGACGGCGAGCACGCGGCGGTGGTCGTCGGTCGATGCGGGGAGCCCGAGCTTCGTGAAGATGCTCGTCACGTGCTTCTCGACGGCACGGAGCGTGACGAAGAGACGCTCGGCGATCGCCTGGTTCGAGCGGCCCTCGGCCATCAGCTCGAGCACCTCGCGCTCGCGCGCCGTGAGCTGCTCGAGCGGATCGTCGCGCCGCTTGCGCCCGACCAGCTCGCTCACGACCGCGGGATCGAGCGCCGAGCCACCGTCCGCGACGCGACGCACGGCCGTGGCGAACTGCTCGAGGTCGGCGACACGGTCCTTGAGGAGGTAGCCGACGCCCTCGGCGCTCGTCTCGAGGAGCGCCATCGCGTAGGCGGGCTCGACGTACTGCGACAGGAGAAGGACGCCGACGCCGGGGTGGCGCTCGCGGATCTCGCGTGCGGCGCGGAGCCCTTCGTCGGTGTGCGTCGGCGGCATGCGGATGTCGACGACGGCGACGTCCGGCTTGTGCATCGCGACGTGGCGCAGCAGGTCCTCCGCCGTCCCCGACTGGGCAACGACCTCGAAGCCGGCCTCCTCGAGGAGCCGGGCCACGCCCTCGCGCAGGAGCACCGAGTCGTCGGCGAGCACGACGCGGCGCGCGTCGCCGAGCTGCGACACCGTCCCGCGCAGCGGGGGAAAGTCCCGCGGGAGACCGTCGGCGATCACCTGGTGGATGCGCTCGGGGTCGGGGAGGCCCTGGAGCCGGTGGGTCCCGAGATCGCGCGTCTCGACGGCGGAGACGAACGGCGCCGCGGTCGACGACAGCAGGATCTGCCCGCCGTGCCCCGCAGCCGCGATCCGCGATGCCCGGATCACGTCCAGACCCGTGTAGCCCTCGTCCCCGAGCTGCGGGACGCCCGTGTGGAGACCCATCCGCACCTTGACGCCCGAGCCCTCGGGCCACGTGTGGTCGCGGATCCGTCCCTGGCCCGAGAGCGCCGACCGGAGCGCAGGATCGACACCCTCGAACACCGCCGAGAGCTCGTCACCGGTCGCGTCGACCTCCGCGCCGCCGTTGGCGGCGATCTCCTCGCGCAGGAGTCGCCGGACGTCGGCGATCAGGCCCGGGTACGCCGGGCCGACGCTCTGGACGAGCTTCGTCGAGCCCTCGACGTCGGCGAACAGGAAGGTGACGGTCCCGGTCGGCAGCGGGCTCATGCGAGTGGAGTGTACGGGCGCGACGCGCGCGCCAGGCACGTCGGAACGCAGGCAGGTTCGCGCTAGGCGCCTCGAAACGGCAGAGCGCGCGGCGCGGTCGGGATCGTCGCGCGGATGCGCGTGCCTCCGCCGGGCGGGCTCTCGACCGACAGGGCGCCATCGAGCGACTCGACGCGGTCGACGAGCCCTTCGAGCCCCGAGCCGCGCGTGGGATCCGCGCCGCCGACGCCGTCATCCATGACCTCGACGACGATCGCGCCCTCCTCGTCGTCCTCCGCGACCCGAACCTCCGCCAGCGACGCGTCCGCGTACTTCGCAACGTTCGCGAGCGCCTCGGCGGCGACGTAGTACGCCGCTGCCTCGATCGCAGGCGGGAACCGCTCGTCGGGGACGTCGATCTCGACCGGGATCGGCGATCGGATCACGAGCGACTCGAGTGCGGGCCCGAGGCCCCGGTCCGTGAGGACGTTCGGGTGCAGTCCTCGGGCGAGCTCCCGCAGCTCCTCGAGCGCCTGCGTGAGCTCCATGCGGGCCGCGGTCAAGATCTCCATCGCCCGGTCGGGCTCGTCCGGCAGCCGCGACTCGGCCAGGCGGAGGGACAGCGACAGCGCCGCGAGCCGCTGCTGCGCGCCGTCGTGGAGGTTTCGCTCGAGTCGGCGCCTGGCAGCGTCGGTCGCGGCGACGATCCGGCTTCGCGACGCCCGCACCTCGGCCTCCTGCCGCTTGCGGTCGGTCACGTCCGCGCCGGAGACGAGGACGCGGGCGTTGCCCGACGGGTCGGTGATCGGCGTGGCCGTCCAGGCCACGGTGCGCTCCCCGCCGTCGAGCGTCAGCCAGCGCGACTCGCGCTCGGCCTGCGGCACGCCGTTGGCCGCACCGGCGATCGCCATTCGCGCGGCGAACTCGTCGTCGCGCGCGACCAGGGCGAGAAACGACGTTCCCTCCAGCTCCTCCTCACTGCGGCCGAACACGTCGCAGAATGCGCGGTTCGCTCCCTCGGCGACGACGACCGCGTCGTGATCGGTGACGACGATGAAGCTCGGGATCGTGTTAGCGACGGTCGTCGCGAAGTCCCACTGTCGCTGCAGCTCGAGCTCGCGGTGCTTGCGGTCGGTGATGTCGATGCCTCCCGCGACGATCCGCACGACGTCGCCGTTCTGGTCGACGAGCGGTGCCGTCTTCCACGCGATCACCCGTTCCTGGCCCCGGGCATCCGTGAACTCGTTCTCGTACTCGGACGCGGGGAACCCGGGCGACGCGTCTCGGAAGCGCTGGATCATGGCCTCACGCTCCGACGGGTCGATGAAGATCTCCCAGAAGTAGCGGCCCTCGATCCGGGCGCGGTCGCCGAGACCGCTCGCGGCCTCGACGGCACGGTTGAAGTTCCGAATCCGGCCCTCGGTGTCGACGACGGACAGAAGGCTCGGGGCCGTGTCGATGATCGTCTCGAGGAACCGGTACTGCGCTCGCAGCTCCGCCTGGAGGCGCTCCTTCTCGAACGCGAGCGACGCCGTCGCCGCAACGGCGTCCACGAGCGCACGCTGCTCCGCGAGGCTCCGGTCGTGCAACAGCGCGGCGACGGGTCTGCCGCCCTGCTCGACGAACGTGGCGGCGTGCGCCCCTCGCGCGATCGGCTCCCGGAGAGTCCGGCCTTCCTCGTCGACCCACGCCTGACGCTGCGACGACCAGTAGGTCAGCTGCAGCGACGGGTCGCCGAGCGCCTCCGAGAGCGCGTCGCGGAGTGGGCGCCCGTTGCCGAGAGCGATCACGAGGTCGGCGATCCCGGCGCGCTGCAGCCGTGTGCGGAGGATGCCGGCCAGGAAGGCGACCGGCATCAACGCCAGGGCCGCGAGCGCGGCGAGCTCGATCGCGAAGCCGACCCCCGAGTCGAACGTCCACACGAGGTTTGCCGCGACGAGGCCGACGAGCGCGATCAGCGTGAAGAAGTAGACGGGCCCGATCACCCGGCGCAGCGGCGGGGATGCGGCCCGGAAGCGCCGGACGAGGCGGACGAAGACGACGCTCGCGATCGCCGCCGCGCTGAGCCCCACCAGGATGCCGGCGAGCTGCGCCAGACCCGGGCGATCGGTCACGAGGAAGGCGCTCTCCGGGCAGTCTTCGCACCCGGGGATGGGGGTCGGGTCGACGAGGGAGATGGCGAGTGGGCCGAGGGTGACGAGCGCGAGCACGATCCACACGATCCATTCGTCCCCGGGGTGGAGCCGCCCCGTCGGGTAGGAGAGGATCAGGTGGCTGAACGCCACGAAGGCCACGCCGGAGAGGACGTAGCCGAGGGTGAACCAGAACGGTGCCTCCACGAGCTGGAGGGCACCCACCGACCAGAGGAGCCCGACCGCGAGCATCTGCGCGCCGGTCCGGTTGTCGGGCCGCTGCAGCGCGGCGACCGTGCCCGCGACGGTGAAGATCAAGCCCGCCACGGTGACCATCGCGATCAGGGCCCGCGGCTCGCCGAGCTCGGCGGTCGCGACGAGGTACACGGCGCCGGCGTAGAGTGCCGCGCCCAGCCCGACGGCGACGGCCAGCCGGCGGCGTGTCACCGCAGGAGCAGACGAACAGCCGCGCCCGTGAGCTCGGCCTTGGCGATGAAGCCGCGCGCGCCGCTCGCGCCGATGAGGCCGTTGTAGTCGGACGCCTCCCGGCTCGAGACGAGGACGACCTGCGGCGTCTCCGGCCCGAGCTGCTCGAGCACGGCGAAGCCGTCCATGTCCGGGAGTTGGACGTCGAGCAGGACCACGTCCGGCTGCAGGCGGTCGATTGCCGCGAGCGCGCCGGCACCGTCCTCGGCCTCTCCCACGACCGCGAAGCCGTCCGCCTCGAGAAGCGCGCGCGCACATCGTCGGAAGCTCGGGTGGTCGTCGACGACGAGGATCGTCACGCTCTTGTCCATTGGCGTATCGTGTCAGACGTCTCAGGGACGCGTGGTGTGGCAAACCGCACCCGCTCGGGGAGCAGCCCGCCGGCCTCGAGGCCGCTTCCTGCCTGGCCTGCGAAGGGCTCGTCGTGCCCTCGTTCCGATGCGCATTGCGTGGTGATTCGCGGTCCGGGCCGCGCGTTGCGAGGTGCGGCCGCGATGGTGCATACTCGCGCCCATGCAGACGGAGCAGGTCACGCACGACCGCGTCCTCTCCGAGCGGGCGCGATACGTGAGCGCCGGCGTCTCGACGCCGAAGCTCGTCGTCGCGAGCGCGGAAGGCGCGCGCGTCACCGACGTCGACGGCCGGGTCTTCGTCGACTTCGCGGGCGGCATCGGGTGTCAGAACACCGGTCACCGGTTCGCGCCGGTCGTCGAGGCGATCCACCGGCAGGCCGACGAGTACCTCCATCAGTGCTTCATGGTGGGCGTCTACGAGCCCTACGTGGACACGTGCCGACTCCTCGCGGAGCTCTCGCCCTGCAACGGAACCTCTAGGGATCTGCCCTCGCCGGAGGCGAGGGATCGAGCCGCGGGATTCCGCTCCGGCGGAATCCCGCCTGGCGAAGAGAAGAACGAGCAGAAGTCGATCCTCGTCAACTCGGGCGCGGAGGCGAACGAGAACGCCGTCAAGATCGCGCGCGCAGCGACCGGACGGCCCGCGGTCGTCGTGTTCGACAACGCCTTCCACGGGCGCACGCTCCTGACGATGACCATGACGAGCAAGGTCCACCCGTACAAGGCGGGGTTCGGCCCGTTCGCGCCGGAGGTCTACCGCGCGCCGGCCCCGTACCCGTACCGCGGCGTGTCGACGGACGATGCGATCGCGGGGCTCCGGAAGCTCTTCAAGTCCGAGGTCGACCCCCAGACGGTGGCCTGCGTGCTGCTCGAGCCGGTCCAGGGCGAGGGCGGGTTCGTCCCGATGACGTCGGACTTCCCCCGCCGCCTCGCCGAGGTCTGCGCGGAGCACGGCATCCTCTACGTCGACGACGAGGTGCAGTCGGGCGTCGGCCGGACGGGGAAGATGTGGGCGATCGAGCACTACGACGGCATCGAGCCCGACCTGCTGGTCTCGGGGAAGTCGATCGGCGGGGGCCTGCCGCTGGCGGCGGTCACGGGCCGCGCCGAGTTGATGGACGCGGTCCCGCCCGGCGGCCTCGGCGGGACGTTCGGCGGCAACCCGCTCTCGTGCGCGGCCGCCATCGCAGTGCTCGAGGCCGTGCGCGAGCCGGAGTTCCTCGAGGGCGCGACACGGCTGGGCGAGGCGCTGCGCGCACGCCTCGAGGCGCTCGCAGCAGCGCATCCATCGATCGGGGACGTGCGCGGGCTCGGCCCGATGATCGCGTTCGAGCTCGCGGAGCAAACGCCCGACCGGGCGAAGGCGATCGTCGACGCCGCCTACGAGCGGGGGCTTCTGCTGCTGGCCTGCGGCCTCTACGGCAATGTGATCCGCCTGCTCCCGGCGCTCACCATCTCGGACGAGGAGCTGGAGGACGGCCTGACCCTGCTCGAGGAGTCGCTCGCGGCAGTCGATGGCTAGCCCTGCTGACGACATCGACATCCGCGTCGTCGGCGTTCGGAAGCGGTACGGGGACGTCGCGGCCGTGGACGGCGTCGACCTCGACATCGTGCGCGGCGAGTTCTTCACGATGCTCGGGCCGTCCGGCTCGGGAAAGACGACCACGCTGCGGATGATCGCGGGGTTCGAGCGGCCGGACGAGGGACGGATCGAGCTCGCAGGGGTGGACGTCTCCGGCCGCCCGCCCTTCGACCGGCCCGTCAACACCGTCTTTCAGGACTACGCGCTCTTCCCGCACATGACGGTGCAGGAGAACGTCGAGTACGGCCTGCGGGTGCGGAAGATCCCGAAGGCGGAGCGCCGCCTCCGGGCAACCGAGGCGCTGAATGTCGTGCGGCTGGCGGGGTACGGCGACCGCAAGCCCGGGCAGCTCTCGGGCGGTCAGCGCCAGCGCGTCGCGCTCGCGCGGGCGATCGTGAACACGCCGCGCGCACTGCTGCTCGACGAGCCCCTCGGGGCGCTCGACCTGAAGCTGCGGCAGGAGCTCCAGATCGAGCTCAAGCAGCTCCAGCAGCAGCTCGGGATGACGTTCGTCTACGTCACCCACGATCAGGAAGAGGCGCTGACGATGAGCGACCGGATCGCCGTCTTCAACGACGGGCGCATCGAGCAGGTCGGCACTCCGGGCGAGATGTACGAGCATCCGAGGACAGCGTTCGTCGCCGGGTTCATCGGGACGTCGAACATCCTCCGGCGGGACGGCAGGACCTTCACGGTTCGCCCGGAGAAGATCAGGCTGCTCCCGCTCGAGGCGGAGCAAGGAGAGTCGGGCACGGTTCGCGCCACCGCGTACCTGGGGCCGTCGACGAAGTTCGTCGTCGCGCTGGACGGCGGCGGCGAGCTGACCGTCGTGCAGCAGAACCTGGAGACGAGATCGGAGGACGTCCATTCCATGGAGGGCAGGCGCGTGCGGCTGCACTGGCAGCCGGACGTGGAGTTTGCAATCGAGGAGGAGGGAACGTGAAGCGGATTCGCTTCGTGCACGTGGCGTTCGCGGCGGTCGTCGCGGCGCTCGCCGTCCCGGCGGCGGGCGTGTCGAAGGGCAATGCTGTGCCGACGTCGGTCGGCAAGGGCGAGGGCGCGCTGACGCTCGTCGCGTGGGAGGGGTACACGGACAAGCTATGGGTCGCGCCGTTCGAGAAGCAGACGGGCTGCAAGGTGACCGCGAAGTACGCGGGCAGCTCGAACGACATGTTCAACCTGATGACGTCGGGCGGTGGGGGCCAGTACGACATGGTGTCCGCCTCGGGTGACGCGAGCCTGCGCCTGATCTACGCGGGAGCCGTCGCAGAGGTCAACGTCACGCTCATTCCCGCCTACAAGGACTTCTTCAAGGCGTTCCAGTCGCCGGCGAACAACACCGTCGACGGGAAGCACTACGGCGTGTCCCTCCAGTTCGGGCCGAACGTCCTTCTCTACGACACGAAGGCGTTCCCCAAGAAGCCGACGAGCTGGGCCGCGATCTACGACCCGAAGAACAAGGGCAAGATCACCGTCCCCGACAACCCGATCCAGATCGCGGATGCGGCGCTCTACCTCTCGAAGACGAAGCCGTCCCTCGGGATCAAGGATCCCTACGAGCTGACGAAGGCGCAGCTCGCTGCGGCGGTCACTCTGCTCAAGAGTCAGCGCCCGCTTGTCAAGAAGTACTGGGCGCTCGCGTCCGACCAGATCGACCTGTTCAAGAACGGCGGCTCGACGATCGGAGCCTCGTGGCCGTATCAGTACTCGCAGCTGCTTGCGGCGAAGGCGAAGGTCGCCACCGTGATCCCGAAGGAAGGGGCGACCGGCTGGCTCGACACCTGGATGCTCTCGTCCAAGGCAAAGCACCCGAACTGCGCCTACAAGTGGATGCAGTACATCTCGACGCCCAAGGTGCAGGCACAACAAGGCGTGACCTGGGGTGAGACCCCGGTGAACAAGAAGGCCTGCCCATACATGGAGAAGCTGGCGAAGGGCTCGTGCAAGCAGTACTTCGCCAACGCGCCCGAGAGCTACTACGGCTCGATCAAGTTCTGGAAGACGCCGATCGCCGACTGCGGCAACGGCCAGAAGAACTGCACCGACCTCCGGGCCTGGACGACGGCCTGGACACAGGTCAAGGGGTAGCCCGCCGGCTTGGCGGCGGATCCTGCACGGCTGACGGAGGGCTCCCCACGTGGGGGAGCCCTCCGCTCCCTGTCCCGGTTCTCGTGGCGGCGGCCGCGCCTCAAGACCCTCGGGCAGATCTCCGCGCCGGTCGCCGCGTTCCTCTTCGTCTACGTCGCGGCGCTCGTCGCACTCCTGATCCAGGGCTTCTGGACGACCGACTCCTTCACCGGGAAGGTCATCCACTCGTGGAACCTCGACAACTTCCGCGCGATCGCGGACGCGCCGTACCCCACGATCATCCTGCGCACGATCGCCATGGCGACGGCGGTGACGCTGACGTGCATGGTGCTCGCCTTCCCGTACGCGTACTTCCTCGTCCGGATCGCGGGCCCGCGGCTGCGGGTGATCCTGCTCGTCGCGACCGTGCTCCCGCTCTGGGTCAGCTACCTCGTCCGGGTCTACTCGTGGCGGTTGATCCTGAACCCGGACGGCGCGCTCAACTGGGCGCTCAACCTCCTCGGGCTCCCCGACCTGAACATCGCCTACACGAACTGGGCGATGTGGCTCGTGTTCACGTACATCTGGTTCCCGTTCATGGTGCTGCCGGTCTACGCCGCCCTCGAGCGCGTGCCCCAGTCGTACCTCGAGGCGTCCGCCGACCTCGGTGCCCACGGCCGCACGACGCTGCGCCGGGTGATCCTCCCGCTCGCCGTGCCCGGGCTCGCGGCGGGCTCGATCTTCACCTTCTCCCTCACGCTCGGGGACTACATCGCGCCGTCCCTCGTCGGCGGCCCGGGGTCGTCGCTGATCGGGACGGTGGTGTTCGAGAACCTGGGCCTTGCGAACAACGCCCCGTTCGCCGCCGCGTTCGCGACCGTGCCGCTCGCGATCATGGCCGTCTACCTCGTCCTCATGAAGCGCCTCGGCGCGTTCGAGTCTCTCTGATGGAGACGCGCGGGACACGGATCGGGCTCTGGGCCTGGGGCGCGCTGATCGTCGCGTTCCTGTGGATCCCGCTCGCGATCATGGGGCTCTACGCGTTCAACTCGTCGAACATCCAGAGCTGGCCGATCCCCGGCTTCACGACGAAGTGGTTCCAGGAGGCGTGGAACGACGACGAGGTGCGCACGGCGCTCTGGCTCTCGCTGCGCGCGGGCCTCCTCGCCACCGGCGTCGCGCTCGTGCTCGGGTCGCTCGCGGCGTTCGGCCTCTCGCGATCGCGCTTCTTCGGACGTGACTCGATCTCGTTCCTGTTCGTGCTGCCGATCGCGCTGCCCGGGATCATCACCGGCCTCGCGCTCAACTCGTTCTTCGTCCTCTGGGGCGTCAGCTTCTCGCTCTGGACGATCGTGATCGGGCACGCGACCTTCTGCGTGGTCGTTGTCTACAACAACGTGCTGGCGCGACTGCGGCGCACGTCGGGATCGTTCTTCGAGGCGTCCGCCGATCTCGGCGCGACCGGGTTCCAGACGTTCCGCTTCGTGACGCTCCCGGCCGTCGGCACGGCACTCGTCGCCGGAGGCCTGCTCGCCTTCGCCCTCTCCTGGGACGAGATCGTCGTCACCTACTTCACGGCGGGCGCCCAGAACACCCTGCCGCTGCTCCTGTTCGGCTTCATCCGGCAGGGGCAGAACCTGCCGATCGTCAACGTCATCGCGCTCGTCGTGATCGTCGTGTCGGCGATCCCGGTCTGGGTCGCCCAGCGGCTGACGAGCGGGTCCGGCGGCTCCGGCCGCGGCATCTAGCCGGCGGCTGCCTCGACGCTGCTGGGGACGACCCACCCCGGCCGCACGAAGTGGCAGGTGTAGCCGTTCGGATACCGCTCGAGGTAGTCCTGATGCTCGGGCTCCGCCTCCCAGAACGGGCCCGCCGGCTCCACCTCCGTCACGACCTTCCCCGGCCAGAGCCCCGACGAGTCGACGGCGGCGATCGTGTCCTCTGCGACGCGTCGCTGCTCGTCGTCGAGGTAGAGGATCGCCGAGCGGTAGCTCGTCCCGACGTCGTTGCCCTGGCGGTTCACGGTCGTCGGGTCGTGGACCTGGAAGAAGAACTCGAGGAGCTCGCGATACGACGTCTGCTCGGGATCGAAGACGACCTCGATCGCCTCGGCGTGCGTGCCGTGGTTGCGATAGGTCGCGTTGGGGACGTCGCCACCCGCATACCCGACCCGCGTCGAGAGGACACCGGGCCGCTTCCGGAAGAGATCCTGCATCCCCCAGAAGCATCCGCCGGCGAGGATCGCCTTCTCCGCCGCTCCGCTCATGTTCCGCTCCCTTTCACTCGAAATCTGATCACGGTCACTGTACGGCTCGCCGGGCGACCCATGCCGCCGCCGCGCCCCAGGTCCCCGGTAACGGCGGCGTTAAGGCGTCCGCGGACGGTCGCGCCTCACCGGAGCGGTGTTACGTTCGGCGATGTGCTCTCGCAGGGCGTGGTGGTGAGTCACCGACTGACGGACGTGGGGGGTGATCGTCGACACAAGCGGTCTGAAGTCAGCCCCATCGATCCGGAGGGACAGGTATGAGCACCCGTAATCCTCGACATAGGTTCCTGCGCGTCGTTCCCGTTCTGGGGGTCGCCGCGCTCCTGGCCGTCGGTACCGGCAGCACCACAGCAGGCGCCGCGGTGAGCGCGACGACATCCAGCCTCGCCGGCACGTGGTCGGGAAAGTACAGCGGCGCGTTCTCGGGGACGTTCACGCTCCACTGGACGCAGACAGGGTCGAAGCTGAGAGGCTCGATCTCGCTCTCGAACCCGCGTGGCAGGTACAGCATCGGCGGGAGTGTGCACGGCGGCAGCATCACGTTCGGTGCCGTCGGCGCGGGCGCCACGTACACGGGCTCGGTGTCGGGCAAGTCGATGTCCGGCCACTACACGAGCCCTCAGGGCGGTGGCCGCTGGAGTGCCCACAAGACCGCACTAGCAGTGCGTCAAGCCGCAGCCAGCGCCTGCTCGAGGTCGCCCCAGAGGAGTGCCGGATCCTCGAGCCCGACGGAGAGGCGGACGAGCCCCGTCGGGATCCGGTCGCCCTCCCAGCGATGCCGCGCCTCGAGCTTCGAGCGGATCCCGCCGAGGCTCGTCGCGTTCTCGATCGTTCGCAGCGCACGCTCGACGCGTCCCGCGGCTTCGCCGTCCGCGAGGTCGAACGAGAGCAGGAAGGAGAAGCCCGGATAGCGGACGGTCGCGACGGCGGGATGGGCGGCGAGGCGCTCGGCGACGAGCCGGGCGGTCGCCTCCTGCCGGTCGAGGCGGAGCGCGAGGGTCTCGAGCCCGCGCCGGACGAGCCAGGCGGTGTCGGCCGACGCGACGATCCCCGCGAGGCGCCTCGTCAGGTGGAGCCGGTCGCGGAGCCCGGGGTCGCTCGTCACCGTGACACCGGCGAGGACGTCGTCGTGACCGGCGAGGATCTTCGTCGCCGAGTGCACGACGACGTCGCAGCCCTCGTCGAGGGGTCGAAGCCGGAGCGGCGTGGCCACCGTCGCGTCGCACACGACGGGCGCCGGGTGGGCGACGGCGGCTGCGAGGTCGGGCATGGTCAGGAGCGGGTTCGACGGCGCCTCGACGAGGATCAGGTCGGCCTCGTCGGGCGGGGGGCCCGTCTGGTCGAACTCCACGACGCGCACGCCCCACGGGGCGAGGTGGTCGAGCAGCACGCGATGGCCGTAGTACGCGCCTGCCGCCAGGGCCAGCGTTGCCCCTGGTCGGAGCAGCGTGAGCACGACCGTCGTCACCGCGCCCATCCCCGAGGGGTAGAGGAGTGCGTGGCCGCCGTCGAGCGCGCCGAGCGCCTCCTCGCAGGCGACGCCGGTCGGATGGTCGGCTCGGGCGTACGAGAAGCGCCCCGGCTCGCCGCTCTCGTACGGCCACGTCGCCGACCGGTCGAGCGGGTCGCCCACGGGCCGACGCTATCACCGCCGGTCCCCCGGCCCGTGCTCCGGGCGTAGGCTTGCCGGAGTGAAGCTCCCGGACAGCGCCCGCGCCATGATCGAGTCCGGTCGCCTGGCCCATCTCGTGACGCTGAACCGGGACGGCTCACCGCAGGTCTCGTGCGTCTGGGTCGGCCTCGACGGCGACGAGATCGTCTCGGGCCACCTGTTCGGGACGCAGCAGAAGCTCCGGAACGTGCGCCGCGACCCGCGTGTGGCGCTCTCGATCGAGGGAACGGAGGTCCAGCCTCCGGGGCTGCTCCAGTACCTCGTCGTGCACGGGCGCGCCCGGGTCACCGAGGGCGGCGCGCCGGAGCTCCTGCAAGAGCTCGCGTATCGCTACCTCGGTCCCGACGTGACGTTCCCGCCCATGCCCGATCCTCCACCCGGCGTGGTGACGCGGATCACCGTCGAGCGGCTCGGCGGGGTCGGGCCGTGGGCTCCTCCGCGCGCCTGAGCGCTCGTTAGGCTCACCGCGATGTCGACGCGGCACGAGACCACCGAGGAGAAGCTCGCCTGGCTCCGCGAGCTGAGCGAGGCCGCGGCGCACGCAGGGACGGACAAGGCTGTGGCCCGCCAGCACGAGCGCGGCAAGCTCCTCGCCCGCGAGCGGATCGACCTCCTGCTCGACCCGGGCTCGTTCGTCGAGCTCGACCGGTTCGTCCGCCACCGTGAGACCGAGTTCGGGATGAGCCAGAGCCGGCCCTGGGGCGACGCCGTGGTCACGGGCTACGGAACCGTGTTCGGCCGTCCCGTCTGCGTCTTCAGCCAGGACTTCACCGTGTTCGGCGGCTCGCTCTCGGAGGTCTTTGCGGACAAGGTCTGCAAGGTGATGGACATGGCGCTCAAGGTGGGGTGCCCCGTCGTCGGCATCAACGACTCCGGCGGCGCGCGGATCCAGGAGGGCGTCGTCTCGCTCGCCGGCTACGCCGAGATCTTCTGGCGGAACGTCCAGGCGTCCGGCGTCGTCCCGCAGATCTCCCTGATCATGGGGCCGTGCGCCGGCGGGGCGGTCTACTCGCCCGCGATCACCGACTTCGTGCTGATGACGGAGGGCACCTCCTACATGTTCATCACGGGGCCCGACGTCGTGAAGACGGTCACGGGCGAGGAGGTGAGCTTCGAGGAGCTCGGCGGCGCGAGCGCGCACGCGACCAGGTCGGGCGTCGCTCACCTCGTGGCGCCGGACGAGCAGGCGTGCGTCGACGATGCCCGCTACCTGCTCACGTTCCTCCCTCAGAACAACCTCGAGTCGCCGCCGTACGCGCCGCCGACCGACCCGGTCGACCGCGAGTCGCCCGAGCTCGACACGCTGATCCCCGACGCGCCGAACAAGCCGTACGACATCAAGCGCGTGATCGAGACGGTCGTCGACGACGGGGCGTTCCTCGAGATCCAGCCGCTCCACGCGGAGAACATCGTCTGTGGCTTCGCGCGGCTCGGAGGCCACGCCGTCGGCATCGTCGGCAACCAGCCGTCGGCACTCGCGGGCGTGCTCGACATCGATGCTTCCGTGAAGGCGGCCCGGTTCGTGCGCACGTGCGACGCGTTCAACGTGCCGCTCGTGACGCTCGTCGACGTCCCGGGCTTCCTCCCCGGCACGGCGCAGGAGTGGGGCGGGATCATCCGGCACGGAGCGAAGCTCCTCTACGCGTACGCCGAGGCGACGGTGCCGAAGCTGACGGTGATCACGCGCAAGGCGTACGGCGGCGCCTACGACGTGATGAGCTCCAAGCACATCCGCGCCGACGTCAACGTCGCGTGGCCGACCGCCGAGGTGGCCGTGATGGGGCCCGACGGGGCCGTCAACATCGTCTTCCGGCACGAGCTGGCCGGCGCGGACGACGCCGAGGAGCGGCGCGCGGAGCTGATCGCGGACTACAAGGAGCGCTTCGCCAACCCGTACTCCGCGGCAGAGCGCGGGTACGTCGACGACGTGATCGAGCCGCGCCGCACGCGGCCGTACCTGATCCGCGCCCTCGAGGCCATGCTCACGAAGCGGGAGCCGGGCCCCAAGCGCAAGCACGGCAACATCCCGCTGTGAGCCCCGCACCGGCGCTCGTCACGCAGAGGCTGAGCAAGGACTACGGATCCGGTCGCGGCCTGTTCGAGCTCGACCTCGAGGTGCGGAGCGGCGAGATCCTCGGCTTCCTCGGCCCGAACGGCGCCGGGAAGAGCACCACCATGCGGCTCCTGCTCGGCCTGATCCGGCCCACGTCGGGAAGCGCCCGGATGCTCGGTCTCGACGTTGCGCGCGACGGGCTCGCGGTACGCCGCAGGGTCGGCTACCTCGCGGGGGACTTCGGCCTCTACCCACAGCTCACGGGAGCGGCGGCACTCCGCTATCTGGCGCGGCTCCAGGGCGGCGTGGCGCCGGCCCGCATCGCCGAGCTCGCGGATCGATTCGCCGCCGACCTCCACCGGCCCGTGCGAGAGCTGTCGAGCGGCAACCGTCAGAAGCTCGGGCTCATCCAGGCGTTCATGCACGACCCGGAGCTCTTGATCCTCGACGAGCCGATCACGGGGCTCGATCCCCTCGTCCAGCGCAGCTTCCACGAGCTGCTCGGGGAGGTGCGCGACGCCGGCAGGACGGTGCTCCTCTCGTCGCACACGCTCTCCGAGGTCGATCGCGTGGCGGACCGCGTCGCCATCCTGCGCGCCGGCCGGCTCGTCGTCCTCGACGAGCTCGCGCGCCTTCGCGCGCAGGCCGTCCGCCGCTGGGAGGTCGAGCTCGCCGATCCTCCCGCGCTCGACGACATCCGGAACCTCCCCGGCGTCCACGAGGCCGAGCTCGACGGCCGCCGGCTGCGGATCGCGTTCGAGGGACCGGTGGACACGATCGTGAAGGCACTCGCAAGGCACGAGGTGCTGGACATCCGCGTGCACGAGGGCGACCTCGAAGAGGTCTTCCTGCGCTACTACCGCGGCGACCGGCGGTGAGCGCCGCGATTCTCGGCCTCGAGCTCCGGTTCCGTGCACGGGCCGTGGCGTCCGCTGCGCTCGGGCTGGTGGCGCTGACGGCGCTCGTCGGGTCGCTCTATCCGTCGCTCGGCGACTCGATCGCCGACGTCGAGATCCCGAAGGAGATCGGCGACTTCATCGGCGGGGGCGACCTGGCGACGATCCAGGGGTGGCTCCGCGCCGAGATCATGGCGGTGTACGGGCCGGTTGTCCTCGCCGTGATCGCGATCACGAGCGCCACCGCGACGACCGCGGGCGAGGAGGAGGGGCACATCTTCGCGCTCGTGCTCGCGAAGCCGGTGTCGCGCCGGCGGCTGCTCCTCTCCAAGGCCGCGGCGATCGCGCTCCTGCTCGGCGCGCTGTCCGTGGCGGTGCTCGTCGGGTTGCGGATCGCGGTCGCGATCGCGGGCGGCGGCGTTTCCACCGCGCATCTCGCCGCTGCGTCGCTCCACCTGCTCGCGTTCGGGCTCGCCGTCGGCGCGCTCGCGCTCGCCCTCGGCGCCGCGACCGGTCAGCGCGGCCTCGCAGCGGGGGTGGCCGCCGGCGTCACCCTGGTCATGTACCTCGTCAACGGCATCGCGCCGGTGTCGGACGCGACGTCGTGGCTCCGCTACCTGACGCTGTTCCACTTCTACGAGGGCGGCGATCCGATCGCGAACGGCGTCGATACGGGCGGGCTCGCCGTGCTTGCGCTCGTGACGACGGTGCTGGTGGGAGTAGGCGTCGCCGCCTTCGAGCGGCGCGACCTCCGCGGCTAGCCCGGCCCGAGGACCCAGCGACCCTGCTCGAGGACCGGCACGCGCGCGCCGTCCCGCGCGATGCCGTCGACGTCGACCTCGGGCCCGCCGATCATCAGGTCGATATGGATCGACGACACGTTGATCCCCGCTGCGAGTCGCCCGTTCGGGTCGAGTGAGGCCGATCCCGGGACCGGGTCCGTATAGCCGCTGCCGAGCGCGATGTGCGACGACTGGTTCTCGTCGAGCAGGCTGTTCCCGAACACGAGGCCGCGCTTGCCGACCGCCGATTCGACGTCGACCAGAGCGACCTCGCCGAGCCGGCGCGCGCCGTCGTCCGCGGCGAGCTTCGTGTGGAGGAACGCCTCACCCTCCGCCGCGCCGGCCTCCACGACCTCGCCGTCGGCGAAGCGCAGCCAGCCGCCCTCCACCGACGACCCGAACCAGTGCAGCGGGGCCGTGAGCCGCACACGGCCCTCGGTCAGCGAACGGTCGGGGGTGGTGAAGACCTCCTCGGTCGGGAGGTTGACGACGATCTCCTGGCCCCAGGACGTCTGCGACGAGCCGGAGAGCCAACGCGCGCTCTCGAGGAGGCCGACCGAGAGATCCGTCCCCGGCCCACGGAACTGGAGCCCGGCGAAGTGTCGCTCGTCGAGCTCGCGTGCCCGTTCCCGCAGCCGCGCGACGTGCGCGCGCCAGGCCGCCACGGGATCGTCGAGGTCGAGACGGGTCACCGCAGCGATCTCGCGCCAGAGGCGCTCGACGTCGGGCTCGCCGAAGAGGCTCCGCGCCCAGCCCTCCGTCGGGCACGCGATCACCGTCCACGCCATCGCGAGGCGGAGCGTCTGGTCGTTCATGATCTCGCGAAGCCTGCTCGGCCACGCCTTCGCGGCACGCGACTGCTCGACATCGGCGAAGAGGCCGGGGTCGGCGTCGCCGAGCGTGAGCACCGTGGCAGCACCCTCGAAGCCGAGCGCGGCCGTCTCGACCCACGCGGGTGTCCGGTCGAGCAGCTCCTCGGGCGCGTTGATCGCGTGCAGGCGGCGAACGTGGTCGTCGAGGTACAGGCACTCGACGTCGCCGGCACCTGCCGCCCAGCCCGCCTCGGCGAGCGCCCGCAGGAGCGACGCGTGCTCGGGCTCGCCGATCAGCCCGAGCTTCTGTCCCGGTTGCAGGTTCGCGCCGACCCGCACCGCGAGCTCGGCATACCGCCGCAGGTAGTCCACCGCGCGACGATCTCGGGTCCGGGCCCGGGAGTCAACCATGCGTGCAGGCGACGGGCAGCGACGATCGCTCCTCGCGTACGGTTGCCGCGTGCGCGTCTCCGCGAAGGTCGACTATGCCCTCCGTGCGATGCTGGAGCTGGCCGCCGCGGGCGGGCTCGTGAAGGGCGAGCAGCTCGCGACCGCGCAGGGGATCCCGCAGAAGTTCCTCGAGAGCATCCTCCTCGACCTGCGCCACGCCGAGCTCGTCTCGAGCAGGCGAGGGGTCGAAGGGGGCTATGCCCTGGGGCGTGCCGCGGACTCGATCAGCGTCGCCGACGTGATCCGCGCCGTCGAGGGCCCGCTCGCGACGGTCCGGGGCTCCCGGCCCGAGGACGTCGAATACCGCGGGGCGGCCGCCGCGCTGCAACCGTTGTGGCTCGACCTGCGCTCGGCGATGCGAGACGTGCTCGAGCGGACGACACTCGCCCAGCTCGTCGCGCGGTCGGCATCCGGCGGAGCCGGGGCCCGTCCTATGTGAACGTCGTCTGCCGCGTCGGCCGGACGTAGATGATCTGGCCGTCGACGAGCTCGAGGAGCTCGGCCCGGTCGCGCGTGGTCTGGACCGAGAGGCGCTCACCGTCGCCGTCCACGAGATCGACGCGGACGTTGAAACCGAGGTGCACGACGCGCTCGATCATCACCTCCCTCGTCGAGCCGTTGGGCTCGAGGGTGACCTCGAGATCGTGTGGCCGGACGAAGCCGTCCCCGACCCGGTGGGCCTGGCCGACGAACGTCATCACGAACTCGTTCGCCGGCTGCTCGTAGACCTCCCGGGGCGAGCCCACCTGCTCGATGCGGCCGTTGCTCATCACCGCGACGTTGTCCGCGACCTCCATCGCCTCCTCCTGGTCGTGCGTGACGATCACCGTCGTGGTGTGGGTCTCGTCGTGGAGACGCCTGAGCCACTCCCGCAGCTCTGCTCGGACGCGGGCGTCCAGGGCGCCGAACGGCTCGTCGAGCAGGAGCACCGTCGGGTCGATGGCGAGCGCCCGCGCGAGCCCCATGCGCTGCCGCTGCCCGCCCGACAGCTGCGAGGGATAGCGCCTGGCGAGCCCCTCGAGCTGCACGAGCCTCAGGAGCTGGGCGACCCGCTCTGCGATCTCCGCCTTGGGCCGCTTGCGGATCTTCAGGCCGAACGCGATGTTGTCCTGAACGGTCAGGTGCTTGAACGCGGCGTAGTGCTGGAAGACGAAGCCGACCCCTCGTTCCTGCGGCGGTCGGCCGGTGACGTCGACTCCGTCGATCACGACGCCTCCGGCGTCCGCCGTCTCGAGCCCGGCGATGATGCGCAGCAAGGTCGACTTGCCGCTGCCGCTCGGCCCGAGGAGCGCCGTGAGCGACCCCGTTGCGACCTCCACCGACACGTCGTCGAGCGCGACGAAGTCGTCGAACCGCTTCGTGATGCGCTGCGCGGAGATCGACATCAGTGCCTGGCTCCCTTCGGTTGGACGACGATCATGACGACGAGCACGAGGATCGCCATTGCGGCGAGCACGAAGGCGATGCCGTACGCCGGCGCGTAGTTCCCGTAGGAGAACTGGTAGGCGTCCTCGACGCGGAGGGTCGCAGTCTGCGTCTCGCCGGCGATGTTCCCCGAGACGAGGGCGACAGCGCCGTACTCGCCGATCGCGCGGGCCGTGGTGAGCACCACCCCGTAGACGACGGCCCAGCGGATGGACGGAAGCGTGATCCGCCAGAAGGTCTGCCAGCCGGATGCGCCGAGCGTCTGCGCAGCCTGCTCCTGGTCGGTCCCGATCTCGCGGAGCGTCGGCACGACCTCGCGGACGACGAACGGCAGCGTGACGAAGATCGTCGCGAGCACGATCGACGGGGTGGCGAAGATGATCTCGTAGCCGTGGCGCTGGAACCACCCGAACCATCCGTTCGCCCCGTAGAGCGCGATCAGCGAGAACCCGACGATCACCGGCGACAGGGACAGCGGAAGGTCGACAAAGGCGTTCAAGAAGCCCCGGCCGGGGATGGTGCCACGCACGATGAGCAGCGCGCACACGATCCCGAAGACGGTGTTCACCACGACCGCGATCACCGTGACCGTGAGGGTGAGCTTGAACGCCGCGATCGTGTCGGGAGCCGTGATCGCCGTCCAGGCGCCGTCGAAGTCCTCCGCCGTGCGCCAGATCATCATCGCGAGCGGGCCGATCAGGATCAGCGTCAGGTAGCCGAGCGCGGCGAAGCGGAGCGAGAGCCTAGCCATGCTCGTGCCTCGTGACGTACCAGCGGAGCGCCCCGATCCCGAGGAGCACCCCGAACGAGATGGTGAGCAGCACGACGGCCACCGCCGCCGCCCCCTCGGGGTCCTGCTCGATCCGGTAGAAGAGGTGGATCGACGCGACCTCGGTCTTGAACGGGAGGTTGCCCGCGATCAGCACGATCGCGCCGATCTCGCCGATCGCGCGCGCGAACGCCATGGCGACGCCCGAGAGGATCCCGGGGAGGATGGCGGGCAGAACGATCCTGCGGAAGGTCGTGAAGCCGCTCGCCCCCAACGATCGCGCGGCGTCCTCCAGCTCACGGTCGAGCTCGATCAGCACCGGCTGCACCGTGCGCACCACGAACGGGAGCGTCACGAACAGCAGGGCGACGTAGATGGCCCCTCGGGTGAAGGTCACGTCGGCGTCGAAATGGAACGAGCCGATCGTGACGTCGAGCGGAGTCCGCGGGCCGTAGAGGGCCATGATCACGAGCCCGGCCACGATCGTCGGCAGGGCGAACGGCAGGTCGATGACGGCGTTGACGACGGACTGGCCGCGGAAGGAGTCCCGCACGAGCACCCAGGCGATGATCGTCCCGAACACGGCCGTGGTCAGCACCGCAAGCGTCGAGGTGATCACCGACAGCTTCAGCGCCGCAACGGCCTGCGGTGAGGAGACGACCTCCCAGAAGCCCGACCAGCCGTTGCCCGTCGACTTCCAGACGACGGCCGCGATCGGAAGGACGACGACGACGAGCAGGAATGTCGTGACGAAGCCGATCTGCAGGGAGAGAGCCGTCGAGGCTCTCTCCCTGCGGTGCGTGGTGGGCGCCGGAAGCCGGCGCGCCTCGGTGACGGCGCTAGTTGCCAGTACCGACTCCGAGCGACTGCTCGATCCCCTGCATGATGCTCTTGTTCGGGTCGAACCACTTCTTGTCGACCGTGCGCCAGCCGCCGAGCAGCTTGTTCGTGATCGTGGTCTCCCCGGGCCGCACCGGGTACTTGCTCCGGTACTCGGCGAGCGCCTGCTTGTTGACGGGCCGGTACCCGTTCTCGGCGAGGATCTTCTGCGCCGGGTAGGTCTTCAGGAACCGTGAGAATGCATTCCACTCGGCCTTGTGCTCGCTCTTCTCGACGAGCGCGATGTAGACATCGATCAGCATCGTCTGCCGGGGGATGACGTACGGGATCTTCCCGTTGATGGCCTCGCTCTCGAACGTGAGGAGGACGTCGCCCTTGCCGGAGAGGAAGGTGTTGGTCGCGTTGGACCCGGAGGAGTCCTGCGAGACGACGTTGCTCTTGTAGAACCGGCGCAGGTAGTCGATCGCCTGGCTGTCGGTCTTGCCGAGCCGGCGCTGCGCGACGTACGCGGCGAGGATGTTCCACTTCGCGATGCCGCCCGTGAACGGGTTGACCGTGACGACCCCGACGCCCGGCTTCAGAAGGTCGTTCCAGCCCTTGATCTTCTTCGGGTTGCCGTTCCGGAGACCGAAGACGACGACCGAGTTCCAGACGACGCCGTTGTAGCTCTGCTTGTCCCAGTTCTTGCTGATGAGCCCCTTGTCGACGAGGTCGTTGATGTCGTTCCCCGTGTTGAGGATCACGCCGTCGGCGGGCAGTCCGTTGGCGACGGCCTGACCCTGCGCGGAGGAAGGGCCGTACGAGGCGCGGATGGTGATCCCCGATCCCTGCGGCGTCTTGCGGAACTCGTCGATCAGCTTCGTCAGCACGGGCCGCGGCGTGGAGTACGCGACCAGGTTCAGGGTCACGTCCTTCGAGCTCGTACCGGCTGCCATCGCCGCGCCCGCGACGGTCGTCGCGAGCGCCGCCATGGCGACCGAGATCCAGGCGAACCTCTTCCGTTGCATAGCGCTCCTTGGTCGGTGTTCCCGGTGCGGCCGCGACGCCTCGAGCGCCTTTCGACCTTCTCGACCGGAAAGGTATAGCATAAGAAGATCGAATGAATCAAATAAGGATCGCGCATGCGTTAGTCGATCCCGAACGCCGGCGCTGTCCTGGCCCGGGCAGTGGTCGGGACGGCTGGTACCTTCAGCGCATGGCCGGCCAGATCCTGATCGAGCAGGGCGAGACCCGCACCGCTCGACGCCTCCGCCACAACCGCTACAAGGTCGCCCTCGCGATCGCCGCGATCGAGGGAGTCCTCGTGCTCGTCGGGGTGATCCCGTGGTGGGTGGTCGTCCTCCTCGCGCTCGTCTCGCTCGGCGGCTATGTCGCCTGGGGCAGAGAGCATCAGAGCGCGGACGTGCGCGTCGTCACGTGGACGGCCGCCGTCTCGCAGCTCGTCGTCGTGCTCGTGCCGGTGCTCGCGGGGCTCGTCGTGGTGCTCGCCGTGGTCGTGGTCGTGCTGCTCGCCGCGCTGGCCCTCGCCGCACTCCTCCTCGACCGCCGCTGAGCCTCGACCAGGGCTCTCCCGCCGAGCCGACGGGGTACACTCCGCTCCCTGCTCTGGGGCGTGGCCAAGCGGTAAGGCAACGGGTTTTGGTCCCGTGATCCCAGGTTCGAATCCTGGCGCCCCAGCCATCGTTCACGCCTGATCCACCCCTTGATGCCGACGAGTCTCGCCGCAGTCGTGATGGCCGGAGGGCTCGGGACGCGGATGCGTTCCGAGCTCCCCAAGCACCTGCACCCGCTGCTCGGGCGGCGCATGGTCGACTGGGTGCTCGAGGCCGCCCGTCCGCTCGACCCGTCGCCGCTGGTCGTCGTCGCCTCGCCCGACACCGCGGAGGCGTTCCCGGACGTGGAGGTGGCGGTCCAGGAGCAGCCGCTCGGGACGGGGGACGCTGTCCGCTCGGCGCGCGGGGCGCTCGCCGGCGCCGACGAGGTGCTCGTGCTGTCCGGCGACACGCCGCTGCTCACGACCGCGCTCCTGACCGAGCTGCTCGCCGCGCACCGCGACGGGGCAGCGGCTGCGACCGTCCTCTCGTTCGTCCCCGCCGACGTCCGCAGCTACGGCAGGATCGTCCGGGGTGACGACGGCGGTCTCGTGGCGATCGTCGAGGCATCCGACGCCACGCCGGAGCAGCTCGACCTGCGCGAGGCGAACTCGTCCATCTACGTCTTCCGGGCCGAGGCGCTGTGGCCCGCGCTCGACGCCCTCACGCCCGCGAACGCACAGGGCGAGCTCTATCTCACGGATGCGGTACGGGGGATCGTCGAGGGCGGCGGGCGGGTCGCCGTCCACGTGGCGCCGGACCCCGCCGAGACCGAGGGCGTCAACACGCGGGTCGAGCTCGCCGTCGCGGCAGGGGCGCTGCGCGACCGGATCAACGAGGGCCACATGCTCTCCGGCGTCACGATCGTCGACCCCGCGTCGACCTGGATCGAGCCCACGGTCGCGATCGAGCCCGACGCGGCCGTGCACCCGTTCACCGTGCTCCGAGGGGCGGACGACGGTGGCGGCGGGCGCCCAGGTCGGTCCCCACGTAGTGGCGGTCGACGCCGCGATCGGACCGGGCGCGCTCGTAGGGCCGTTCTGTTACCTTCGGCCCGGCACGGTGCTCGGGGCATCCTCCAAGGCAGGCACGTTCGTCGAGCTGAAGAACACGCGGCTCGGCGAGGGCACCAAGGTGCCCCATCTCTCGTACCTCGGGGACGCCGACGTGGGTGCGGAGACGAACATCGGGGCCGGCGGCATCACCGTCAACTACCCGCATCAGCCGGGGCTGCCCAAGGGCCGCACGACGATCGGCGATCGCGTCAGGACCGGTGTCGACAATGCGTTCGTCGCGCCCGTGACGATTGGAGACGACGCATGGATCGCAGCCGGTTCGGTGATCACGGAGGATGTGCCCCCCAACGCGCTCGCGATCGCGCGCGCGCGCCAGGTCGTCAAGGAAGGACGCGGTGGACGTCGGGACGATTGAGCAGGCGCTTCCCGGCCTCGAGCAGGTCGCGTCGGAGCCGGCGATGAAGCCCGGCCACGCCATCCCGCTGACGCCGAAGAAGCGGCTGATGGTCTTCTCGGGCCGCTCGCACCCCGAGCTCGCGGAGCGGATCGCCGATCGGCTCGGCGTCGACCTCGGCGAGATCGAGCTGAAGACCTTCCCGAACGACGAGACGTACTGCCGCTACTGCGAGTCGATCCGCGGAGCCGACGTGTTCCTCGTGCAGACCGGCTCGCCGCCGGTCGACAAGCACCTCTGGGAGCTGCTGCTCATGATCCAGGCGGCAAAGCTCGCCTCGGCCAAGAGGATCACCGCCGTGATCCCCTGGTTCCCGTACTCCCGGCAGGACCGCAAGGCGAAGCCGCGCGAGCCGATCTCGGGACGGCTCGTGGCAGACGCTCTCCAGCTCGCGGGCGTCGACCGGATCCTGACGATGGACCTCCACGCAGGCCAGATCCAGGGCTTCTTCACGATCCCGGTCGACCACATGACCGCCCAGCAGCTCTTCGCACGCCACTTCCGTGACCTCGGCTTCCACGGCGACGGCGTCGTCTCGGTCGCGCCGGACGCCGGCCGCGCCAAGGTGGCCGTCCGCTTTGCCGAGATGCTCGACGCCGACTTCGCCGTCATGCACAAGACGCGCCTCGGCCCCGATCAGGTCTCCGTCACCGAGGTGACCGGTCGTGTCCACGGCAAGATCTGCATCGTCGGCGACGACGTGACGACGACCGGAGGGACGCTCATCGCGGGCGCACGCGCGCTCCGTGCGCATGGCGCAGGCGAGGTCTGGATCTACGTCACGCACGCGCTCCTGAACCGCGAGGGGCTCGAGCGGCTCGCCGGCGCCGAGGAGATCACCGGGATCGTCGTCACCGACACCGTCCCGATCGACCCGCGCGAGCGCCCGGAGAACCTGACGGTCCTCACCGTCTCGCCGCTGCTCGCGGAGACGATCATGAACGTCTTCAGCGACGACTCCGTCTCGGCGATCTTCGGCGGCGAGAACCAGCTCTTCTAGGGGCCTGGGATGGTCTCCGCGGTTTGCATCTCCCACTCGACAGGCGCCGGAGGCGAGGCCGTCGGACGGTCCGTCGCGGAGCGGCTCGGGTACCGCTTCGTCGACGACGAGGTGATCGAGCAGGCCGGCGAGTGGGCCGAGCTCGCCCCGGGCTTCGTCGCGAACGTGGAACGGCGCAAATCGCTGATGGACCGGGTGCTCGGGCACGTCGAGGAGTCGGGCTCTCCCTCGCTCGCGCCTGCCCCGGGAGGCCGTGCGCTGCCTGCGGATGCCGACCTTCGTGCGCTGATCAAGCAGGTTCTGGCGTCCATCGCGGACGAGGGATCAGCGGTGATCGTCTCGCACGCCGCCTCGTTCGCCCTCAGCCGACGCGACGTGCTGCGGGTGCTGGTGACCGCCTCTCCCGAGGTGCGCGCCGCGCGCCTGTCGGAGACGAAGGGGCTCGACCCCGGCGCGTCGGCGCGTCTCGTCAAGCGGGAAGACGCGGGGCGGGCCGATTATCTGAAGCGCTTCTACGGGGTCGAGCGCGAGCTCCCGACCCACTTCGACCTGGTCGTCAATACCGACATCCTCGGGTCGGAGCACGCGAGCGCGATCATCGTCGCGGCCGCCGCCGGCGAGACGTAAGACTCGACGTTCCCCGCCCGGTCCAGAGGCAGCCGACCTCGTCGGAGCAGGCGGATCCGGGACCGTGACGGATGACGGGTCGTCTAGGCCGATCCTGGCCAACCGGCCCGTTCGCGGCCGCTTCGCGGTCGGAAAGATTGTCCTGGGCCGCCAACCCCCTCGGCGGCCCACCTCACCACTTCGGTGCGCGGGCCGGGCGCGGCTTTCGGGGGGAAAGCCGAGGCCCGGTCCACGCACCCTCACCAGGCGGTCCGGCGCTCGCGAAACGCACCCCGGAGTGCCGTGCCGTCGTGCCGGCAGGTTTGGCGGCCGTCGCCCCGGGGTAGGTGCCCACGGCCGGAGGGATGCGTGCCCCGGCGCTCGACTCGCCGCGGGCCCCCCACTGCGGCTCGCGCCGGGGCGCGCTCCTCTCGACCGACGGTGCTCGATCGGCGCGTGTTTGAGCGGCGGGCCTCTCAGCTCGCGCGCTTCGCGCTCGGCAGCCCAGCGACGAGCTGAGCGTGCGTCTTGCGCGCACGGCGTGCGGCCGGCGAAAGCTTCCAGCGCCAACGTTTCAAGACGAACGACATGTGTTCTTCATCGACTCGGTAGCCGAGGGAGACGCTGGCCCGGCGGGGAGTTGATCCCGTCCGATCGTCCAAAGACGCCGTCGAGAGAGCGGAGCGCCGGCACGGTGGTAGCGTCGCGCCGATGATCGTTCGCGCTGCTCGGTGCACCTTCTGCGAGGCGGCGTGAGCGATGCACGTGGAGCCACGCGGCTCGCACCGCCGTATCTGATCCGCACCGCCCGGCTCACGATCCGCTGCTGGGAGCCGCGCGATGCGCCGCTCCTCAAGGCCGCGCTCGACACGAGCCTCGACCATCTGCGGCCGTGGATGCCGTGGGCGCACGACGAGCCCACGCCGCTCGACGACAAGATCGAGCTGCTCCGCCGCTTTCGTGGCATGTTCGACCTCGGCCAGGACTTCGTGTACGGCCTGTTCGACCGCGGTGAGTCGGAGGTCGTCGGAGGCGCCGGCCTCCACACGCGCATCGGGGACGACGCCTTCGAGATCGGATACTGGCTCCGCGCCACCCGGGTGGGGGCCGGGCTGGCGCGCGAGGCAACCGCTGCGCTCACGACCGTCGCGCTCCGCGCCTGCGGAGTCGACCGGGTCGAGATCCACGTCGACCCGGCCAACGAGCGCAGCCTCGGCGTGCCCCGCGCGCTCGGCTTCGACGAGGAGGGGACGCTCCGGCGGCGGCTTCCTCCCGACTCCGACGGGGAGCGGCGCGACATGGTCTCCTTCGTCATGTTCCGCGAGGAGCTCGAGCAGTCGGCGGCGGGCGACGTCGAGATCGAGGCATTCGACGCAGCAGGTCGCGCGATGCCCGTCTGAGTCAGCTCGCGAGGATGTCGCCGACGACCTCCTCGAAGCGCAGCACCAGCGACGCACGACCCTCCTCGTCCAAGAGCCTCGCACGAGCGTCGGGCATGTCCTCGCTCACACGGCGATCCCACCGGGCGGGCTCCGCTACCATGGCACGCCGATGTCGAGCGAGCGCGTCACCCTCGAGGTTTCCGAGCGCGATGCCGACCAGGTCGGTTCGCGTCGTGTCAGGCGCCTCCGGAAGGAGGGGCTGATTCCCGGCGTGCTGTACGGGAAGGGTCATACGCGGGCGATCGTCGTCGACGAGCGGCGGCTTCGCGCCGCGCTGACCGGCACCTCGGGTCTCCACGCGATCGTCGACGTCGTCATCGAGGGGCAGACGACCCCGCATCACGCCGTTCTCAAGGACTTCCAGCGGCATCCGATCCGCGGCACGCTCACGCATGTCGACTTCCACGAGGTTCGTCTCGACCGTCCGATCCAGGCGACTGTGACCGTCCAGCTGGTCGGCGAGTCGCCCGGCTCGAAGCAGGGCGGATCCGTGCAGCAGGTCACGCGCGAGCTCCAGGTCGAAGCGCTCCCCACCGGGATCCCCGAGCACGTCGAGGCCGACATCTCGGCCCTCGAGGTGGGGGGGACCGTTCGCGTCGAGGATCTCGCTCCCATCGACGGCGTCACCTTCCTCGACGACCCGCAGGTCGTCCTCGCGACGTGCTCCATCCCGCGCGGGATCACGGAGCTCGAGGAGGAGGCGGAGGGTGCCGAGGGCGAGGCCGGCGAGGGAGCCGAGGGCGACGCTGCGACCGAGGCCTCGGACGAGGGCACGGCCACCGACGCGGAGTGATCCGTGCGCCTCTTCCGCAGGGAAGAGGTCGGCGAAGCGATGGACTACCTCGTCGCCGGGCTCGGCAACCCAGGGCCCGAGCACACGCGCGACCGCCACAACGTCGGCTGGATGGTCGTCGACGAGCTGGCCCGCCGTCACGCCGGGTCGTTCAAGGGGAAGTTCCGGGGCAAGCTCGGCGACGTGCGCGTCGGAGGCGTCCGGCTGGCGCTCCTGAAGCCCGAGACGTACATGAACGAGTCGGGCTCCTCGATCCAGGCCGCGGCGGCGTTCTTCAAGCTGCCGCCGACACAGGTGCTCGTCGTCCACGACGACGTCGACCTCGACGTCGGCCGGCTACAGGCCCGGCTGGGCGGCGGGCTGGCCGGTCACAACGGCCTTCGCTCGATCGCGCAGCGCCTCGGCTCGCAGGACTTTCTCCGGCTCAGGATCGGCGTCGGCCGGCCGGGCCGCGGCGACCCCCGGCCGGTTGCCGACTACGTGCTCTCCGCGTTCTCGCCCGAGGACGACGTCGAGGCCGTGGTCTCGCGCGCGTCGGACGCGGTCGAGGCGCTCGCGGGAGAGGGGCTCGAGGAGACGCAGCGCCGGTTCAACTGAGCGGTGGAGCGTGGCGCGGGCCTCAGGCCGTCACGCTCTCGACGCGAACGCCGTCGTGCTTCCGACGCAAAGCCGGCGCACCGGCGTCACACGATCGTCGATAGCGTGAAAGCAGGCGTGGGGGCGCCCCTGGGGGTGGTTGTGCTCGCGTCTCGGCGGGGCGAGATCGCCGGAGGATGCTCCGCGAAGCGAGTCGACGGACGATCTCGGTCGCGAGGACAAGCCGTCCGCCGGCGGCAGACGACGTCGAGCGGGAGGCTGGGGGACGCGGAGTACGATGGCGCCGCGGGGCCACGATCCCCCGCCCGACGCATGGACCAGGCCGCTACCCGTACCGCGAGCACCGCGCCGCTCGCCGCCTTCGTCGACGAGCTGCGTCGGCACGAGCGCTTCGCATCGTTCGTTCGAACGCTGCCGACGCGCGCGCGCGTCTCGGAGCCGGTCCTCCCGCTGCTCCTCGCCGCGCTCCACGAGGAGATCGGTCACGCACTCCTGGTTCTCCTTCCGGAGGACGCGGATGCGCGGGACGCGGCGGACGGTGCATCGTGGTTCGGCGACGCCTCGCGGATCGCCTTCCTGCCGAGCCGCGGCGTCTCGTTCGGGTCCGGCCTCCAACCGCCGCCGCACCTCGTCGGAGAGCGGTACCGGGCCCTGCGGGTCATCGAGGCGGGTGGGCTCGTCTGCACGTCGGTCGCAGCGTTGTCGGAAGGGCTGCCCCCGCCCGAGGCGAGGCCCGCGGCGGTCGAGCTGCGTGTCGGGGACGAGCCGGGCACCGACGGGCTCGCCGAGGCGCTCGCCCTCGCGGGCTACGAGCGGGTCGACCGGGTCGACGAGCGCGGACAGTTCGCCGTCCGCGGCGGGATCGTCGATGTCTTCCCGTCCACGGGCCGGGAGCCGCTCCGCGTCGAGCTCTACGGTGACGAGATCGAGCAGGTCCGCGCGTTCTCCCCGTTCACGCAGCGCGCCCTGCACCCCGCCGACAACGCCATCGTCCATCCGGCGAGCGAGCGACGCGCCGACCTCGTCGAGCCGGACCTCGGCGAGGAGGCTGCGGAGCCGGCGATGGTGGAGATCCCCGCCGACCTCGTCCCGCCGATCGGCCGCGGGCCCGACTTCGTCTGGCAGCCCGACGAGGTGCGTCGCGTCGCGGAGGAGGAACGGCTCGCGCCGCTCGTGCTCGAGGGCGCGACGGAGCTCGACCCGTTCCCGCGGGCGCAACCTCATGCCTTCGAAGCTCAGCGCCCGGCGATCGCCGCTCGCGGCCTCGCCGAGGCCGAGAACGAGCTCGCGGCCTTCGTCCGGTCCGGAAGCCGGGTGGTCGTCTCGTTCGCGCACCGCGGGGAGGCGGAGCGACGGGCCTCGCTCCTGCGCAAGGTCGAGGCTCCGCTCCTCCACGGGGGCGAGGCGCTCGGCGCCGAGCCCGGGCTGCACTTCGCGGTGGCTTCGGCCCGGCGCGGCTTCGTGTGGCGCGAGCTCGGCCTCGTCCTCCTGCCCGACACGCAGGTCTTCCGCAAGCGGCCGCCACGCGCGGATCGCCGTCTCGGGCGTGCGCTCGCGAGCTTTGCCGAGCTGCGGGTCGGCGATGCCGTGGTCCACGAGGACCACGGCATCGGCAAGCTCCTCGGCTTCGAGACGAAGGAGGTCGCGGGCGTCACCCGCGACTACCTCCACCTCGCATTCCGCGGCGAGGACAGGCTCTACGTCCCGCACGAGCAGCTCGGCAAGCTCTCGAGGTACATCGGCGCGGACGCGGCCGCGCCGAGCCTCTCGAAGCTCGGCGGCAAGGCCTGGCAGAACCTCAAGGCGCGTGCGCGGAGCGCGGTGCGCGAGCTGGCGGGAGAGCTGCTGCAGCTGTACGCGCAGCGGCAGCGGGCCGAGGGGATCGCGAACGACCTCTCGAGCGACTGGATCGAGCGTCTCGAGGCCTCGTTCCCGTACCGCGAGACCGACGATCAGCAGCGAGCCATCGAGGCCGTGCGCGAGGACCTCGAGTCTCCGCGTCCCATGGACCGGCTCGTCTGTGGCGACGTCGGGTTCGGAAAGACGGAGGTCGCGGTCAGGGCGGCGTTCGCCGTCGCCGTGAACGGCAGGCAGGTGCTCGTCCTCTGCCCGACGACGATCCTCGCCGAGCAGCACTGGAACACCTTCCGCGAGCGCTACCGCGACTTTCCCGTCCGCGTCGAGATGGTGTCGCGCTTCCGCAGGCCCGCGGAGGTGAAGGCGGTGTTGCGGGAATTCGCCGAAGGGAAGGTCGAGGTGCTCGTCGGCACCCACAGGATCCTCTCGCGCGACGTGATCCCGAATCAGCTCGGCCTCGTGATCGTCGACGAGGAGCAGCGTTTCGGGGTTGCGCAGAAGGAGCTCCTCCGGGCGCTCCGGCTCGAGGTCGACGTCCTCGCGCTCTCTGCCACGCCGATTCCCAGGACGCTCCACATGTCGCTCTCAGGCCTCCGGGACATCTCGATCATCGAGACCCCACCGGAGGGCCGCCGGCCGATCCGGACGGCGGTCGGCGAGTACGACCACGAGCTCGTGCGGCTCGCGCTCGAGCGCGAGCACGATCGTGAGGGACAGTCGTTCTACCTGCACAACCGGGTCGAGACGATCGAGGAGGCGGCGGAGAAGCTCCGACAGCTGTGCCCCGGGCTGCGGTTCCTCGTCGCGCACGGCCAGATGGCGGAGCGGGAGCTCGAGGAGCGGATGCACGCGTTCCTCGCCGGTGACGCCGACGTGCTGGTCTCGACCACCATCATCGAGTCCGGGATCGACATTCCGCAGGCGAACACGCTGATCGTCGAGCGAGCGGACACGCTCGGGCTCGCCCAGCTCTACCAGATCCGTGGGCGCGTCGGCCGGTCCGACGTCACGGCGCACGCGTACCTCTTCTATCCCGACGCCTCCGAGCTGACCGCCGAGGCGCGCTCGCGACTCGCGACGCTCGCCGACCACACGGAGCTCGGTGCCGGGTTCCAGATCGCGATGCGCGACCTCGAGATCCGCGGAGCTGGCGACCTGCTCGGGGCCGAGCAGTCGGGTCACGTCGCCGCGCTCGGGTTCGAGCTCTACGTCGAGATGCTCAACGAGGCCGTCGCCGAGCTGAGCGGTCAGGCGCGGCTTGCGGTGCGGCCGGTGCGGGTCGACGCCCGTGTCGACGCGTACGTGCCGGCGACCTACATCCAGGCGGAGGCCTTGAAGATCGACCTCCATCGCCGCATTGCCCTCGCCGAGCACGACGACGAGCTCCGCGAGCTCCGCGCGGCCACCGAGGACCGTTACGGCCCCCTTCCCGAGCCCGTCGAGAACCTGTTCCGCATCCAGGAGGCGAAGCTCGCGCTGGCGCTCGTGGGCGCCGACTACCTCGTCTTCCGGGGCGGTCGCGCGACGGTCGGGCCGGTCGGACTGGCTGCGACCGAGCTCCGAGCGCTCCGGGCGATCGCCGACACGGCCGTGTACACGTCGGCACGTCAGGAGGTCGCGATCAGAGCCGAGGGCCTCGACGGGGCGCTCGCCCTGGCCGATGCTATCGTTGCCGCTCGCCGGGCCGCCTGAGCGCGCCGCGAAGACCGTCCGCGCCGCCCGAGCTGAACCCCGAACCTTTCCCGTACACGTCGTAACCCGCCCGTAACCGCACGTCGCCTAAAAAGAGGACTCGATGAAGCGCTCGCTTGCACTTGCCGCTGCCGCACTGGCCGCCGTCACCCTCGTCGCCGCCGGATGTGGCGACTCCGACGAGGTTCCGGCCGACGCCGTCGCGGTCGTCGACGGCTCGTCGATCACGCGAGCATCGCTGGACGATCTGCTCGCCCGCGCGAAGAAGTCGTACGTCGCGCAGAAGCGAAGCTTCCCGAAGGCCGGGACGTCCGATTACCAGACGCTGCAGACCCAGGCGGTCGCCTACCTCGTCCAGCGCGAGGAGTACGCGCGCGAGGCCGAGAAGCTCGGCATCCAGGTCAAGGACACGCAGATCGCGAAGAAGGTCGACCAGGTGCGCAAGCAGTACTTCAGCGGCAGTCAGGCGAAGTTCGTGCAGGGCCTCAAGGAGCAGGGCTACACCGAGGCCACACTCCGCGAGGAAATCCGCTCGCAGCTCCTCACCGAGGGGATCTACAAGAACGTCACGAACGGCGTGAAGATCACGGACGCCGACCTGAAGGCGTACTACGACAAGAACAAGGCGAACTACACCGTTCCCGAGTCGCGCGCCGTCCGCCACATCCTCGTGAAGACGAAGTCCGAGGCGGACAAGATCCGTGCCGAGCTCGTCGCGGGCGGGGACTTCGCAGCGCTGGCGAAGGCGAACTCGCTGGATCCGGGATCGAAGGACCAGGGCGGCAAGCTCACGGTCTCACGAGGCCAGACGGTCGCCCCGTTCGACAAGGCGGCCTTCTCGCTCGAGACGAACGAGGTCTCCCAGCCGGTGAAGACCCAGTTCGGCTACCACATCATCCAGCCGCTGGCCGCGGTCAAGGCCGGCTCCGTGACGCCCTACGCGCAGGTCAAGGACCAGATCCGGACGCAGCTCGACTCGCAGAAGAAGAACGACGCCGTCAACGCGTGGGTCGCGAACGTCGAGAAGGAGTACAAGGGCAAGGTCCAGTACGCGGTCGGCTTCGAGCCGCCCGACACGCAGGCGACCACCGGCGAGTCGACGACCACCGGCGGGTAACGTCCGCCGCGTGAGCGCGGACGGGCCGCTCGGCGATCTCCGTGAGCTGACGCGGCGCCTGCGGGCGGAGTGCCCCTGGGACCGCGAGCAGACCGCGCGCACGATCGTTCCGCACACGGTCGAGGAGGCCTATGAGGTCGCGGACGCCGCCCTCGCCGACGATCCGTCGAAGCTCCGAGACGAGCTCGGCGACCTGCTGTTCCAGGTCTTCTTCCTCTCGCTCCTGCTCGAGGAGCAGGGCGAGGGCGACCTCGACGAGGTGACGCGCGGCGTGCACGACAAGCTCGTCCGCCGTCACCCGCACGTGTTCGGCGACGCCGAGGCGCGCACCGCGGGGCGGGTA
The DNA here is from genome assembly GCA_963739405.1 of uncultured Actinomycetes bacterium. Classification (GTDB taxonomy): domain Bacteria; phylum Actinomycetota; class Thermoleophilia; order Gaiellales; family Gaiellaceae; genus Gaiella. The sequence goes on from CAVUAH010000022.1 coordinate 145,158, forward strand.
CGGGATCGCTGGGAGGCGATCAAGACGGAGCAGGAGGGACGCGAAGGCGTCTTCCACGACGTCCCGTCCTCGCTCCCCGCGCTGCTCCTCGCCCGCAAGGTCCAGCGGCGCGCTGCGGCCGTCGGGTACGACTGGCCGGATCTCGGCGGGCCGTCGGCGAAGGTGCGCGAGGAGCTCGACGAGCTGCTCGCCGAGCTCGACCGAGCCGGTCGTCCGGCGCCCGAGACCGAGCCGGACCGCGCGGTCGAGGCGGAGCTGGGCGACCTCCTCTTCACCGTGGTCAACCTCTCCCGCTTCGTCAACGTCGACCCCGAGCTCGCGCTCCGCGCCGCGACGGGCCGCTTCCGCGAGCGTGTGGAGCTGGCCGAGCGGCTGGCGGGCGACGCCGGCGAGACGTGGGCCGCACTCGACCTCGACGGCCAGGAGCGCTGGTACGAGCGCGCCAAGGCCACGCTCGGCTCCCGACGCTGATCGACGCCCGCCGAGCGCAGATCCCCAACCGCCCCCAGGGGCACTCCCGTGTCCCTGGTGATACGTTATCAGTTGAGGCAACAGTAATTGTCGCAGCTCTGTGCCGATTCGGAAGGGTTCTCGACGGGGCTCTCGACCGGCGCGTCTAGTGTTCTCCCGCGTGAGCGGGAGAACACATTGAGCGAGATCGTCCATGTCCACGGCAGGCAGGTGCTCGACTCGCGGGGCAACCCGACGGTCGAGGTCGAGGTCGGGCTCGAGTCCGGCGCGTTCGGGAGCGCCGCCGTGCCGTCGGGCGCCTCGACGGGCGAGCACGAGGCGGTCGAGCTCCGCGACGGGGGCGGCGACTGGAGCGGGAAAGGAGTCACGCGCGCGGTCGCCCACGTCGACGGCGAGATCGCCGACGCGCTCGTGGGCCTGGACGCGGGGGACCAGCGGGCGATCGACCGCGTGCTGATCGCGCTCGACGGGACGCCGACCAAGGCGCGGCTCGGGGCCAACGCGATCCTGGGCGCGTCGCTCGCTGTCGCAAAGGCAGCAGCCGCGGACGCGGGCGTCCCGCTCTACCGTTGGATCGGGGGGACGAACGCGCGCGTGCTGCCCGTCCCGTTGCTGAACGTGGTCAACGGTGGGGCGCACGCGCAGAACTCGCTCGACTTCCAGGAGTTCATGCTCGTGCCGGCGGGCGCCGAGACGTTCTCCGAGGCACTGCGGATCGGAGCGGAGACCTACCACGCGCTGAAGCGCCTCCTCGGCGAGCGCGGCCTCTCGACGGGGGTCGGCGACGAGGGCGGGTTCGCGCCCGACCTCGGGTCGGCCTACGACGCGTGTGAGGCGATCCTCGAGGCGGCCGAGCGGGCCGGGCACCGGGAGAAGGTGGCGCTCGCGCTCGACCCGGCCACGAGCGAGCTCCACCGCGACGGCGCGTACCATCTCGAGCGCCAGGGCGGCACGCTCGACACGAACGGGATGATCGACCTGTGGGCCGACCTCTGCGACCGCTTCCCGATCGTCTCGCTCGAGGACGGGCTCGGGGAGTCCGACTGGGCCGGCTGGCAGACGTTGACGGACCGGCTCGGCGGCCGGCTCCAGCTCGTCGGCGACGACCTCTTCGTCACGAACGTCGAGTTCCTCCGCCGCGGCATCGCGGAGCGTGTCGGCAACGCGATCCTCGTCAAGGTGAACCAGATCGGCACGCTCACGGAGACGCTGGACGCGGTCGAGCTCGCACACCGCAACGGCTACCGGGCGATCATCTCGCACCGCTCGGGAGAGACCGAGGACGCGACGATCGCCGATCTCGCCGTCGCGACCGGCGCCGGCCAGATCAAGACCGGCGCCCCGGCGCGTTCCGACCGGGTCGCGAAGTACAACCAGCTGCTGCGGATCGAGGAGGAGCTCGGCGGCGAGGCGGAGTACCCGGGGTGGTCGGCGTTCCCACGGGCCGGGCGAGACGAGCCCGGCGACTAGGGTGGCGCGGTGACCGGGCACACACGTCGTACGAAGATCGTCGCAACCATCGGGCCCGCGTCCGCGAGCCCGGAGACGCTCACGAGGCTGATCGAGGCCGGGACGGACGGCGCGCGCCTCAACTTCTCGCACGGGTCGCGCGACGACCACGCGCGCACGGCGCAGCTCGTGCGCGACGCCGAAGCCGCCGTGGGGCGCCCGATCGCCCTGATCGCCGACCTCCAGGGGCCGAAGCTGCGCGTTGGCGACCTCGACGCGGACCTCGAGCTGGCGGACGGTGACTCGGTCGTGATCGCCGGCGAGGACGGGGCCCACCCGGACGACGTGCCCGTCAGCCCGGCAGTGCTGGGGTCGGTCCTGCAGCCCGGCAACGACGTGCTCATCGACGACGGCCTCGTCCGGCTCCGCGTCGAGTCGGTCGAGCGCGGCCGCGCGAGGTGCACGGTGATCGTGGGCGGCACCGTCAAGTCCCACAAGGGCGTCAACCTGCCCGGGATCCCGCTGCCCATCCCGTCGCTCACGCGCAAGGACCTCGACGACCTCGATGCAGCGCTCGAGTTCGGGGTCGACTACGTCGCGCTCTCGTTCGTGCGGTCGGCCTCGGATGTCAAGGCTCTCCGCACATTGATCGAGGCCAGCGGCTCACAGGCCTGGGTGATCGCGAAGATCGAGAAGGCCGAGGCCGTTGCCGCGCTCGACGAGATCCTCGGCGAGGCGCACGGCGTGATGGTCGCGCGCGGCGACCTCGGCGTCGAGATCGGGGCGGCGGAGGTGCCTCTGCTCCAGAAGCGGATCATCGTGCACGCGCTCGAGCGCGCGAAGCCCGTGATCACGGCGACCCAGATGCTCGAGTCGATGATCTCCTCGCCCGAGCCGACGCGAGCCGAGGCGTCGGACATCGCGAACGCGATCCTCGACGGGACCTCCGCGATCATGCTCTCGGGCGAGACGGCCGTCGGCTCGTACCCGGTCGAGGCGGTCGAGGTGATGGACCGCATCGCGCTCGCGGTCGAGCCGCATCTGGACTACCGGCACGAGACTCCCCAGGCCAGCGACGAGCCGACGATCGATCAGGCGATGTCGAACGCGGCGTGCGACGTCGCCGAGGCGCTCTCCGCGAAGGCGATCCTCGTCCCGACCTTCACGGGCCGGACCGCCTCGGCGGTCGCCCGCCTTCGCCCGCAGCGCGCGATCCTGGCGCTGACGCACAAGATGGAGTCGCTGCGCCACATGGCGCTCGAGTGGGGGGTGACGCCGCTCGTGATCACCGAGACGACCGACGTCGAGGACCTCTGGACGAGGTCGATCGCCGCCGCCCGCGAGTCGGGCATCGTCCTCCCCGGCGAGCGCCTCGTGATCACGGCGGGCACCGCGGTGAACATGGCGGGCGGCACGAACGTGATCAAGGTCGACGCGGCATAGTCTCGCGTCCACGCCGCCCGAGAGGGGCGCACCGGCGAACGGCGAAAGCGGTAGCCGTGGCCGTGAAGGGGAAGCGAGACGGGACGGGGCGGCGCGGGAAGCGCCGGCGCGTGCGGCGGAGAGCGCCTCGGTGGCTGCTGCCCGTCGTCGTGCTCGGCGTCGTCGCGTTCCTGTACGTGCGGCCGATCACGACGTACCTCGAGACCAGAGACCAGCTCGACCAGCGGCGTGCCGACGTGGCCGCGCTCCGCGCGGAGCGCGCGCGGGTGTCCGCCCGGCTCGCGCGCACCACGAGCCTCGACGAGCTCGCACGGGCGGCGCGTCGCATCGGCTACGTCCGACCCGGCGAGCATCTCTTCATCGTGAAGGGCACCGCCGAGTGGCGGCGGGCGCACGCCCGCTGAGCCCCGCGGCGCTACGGTCAGGACGTGGACGATCGCGCCGTCGTCGCGCGTCAGCTGGGCCGTGAGCCACGGACGTTCCGCAGGGCCGTCGTGCGCTGTCCGTGGGGGCTGCCTGCAGTCACCGAGCAGGATCCCTACGGGCCCGACGGCGAGCCGTTCCCGACGACGTACTACCTCACCTGCCGCCACCTCGTCGCGGCGGTCTCGCGGCTCGAGGCTGCGGGCGGTGTCGAGCGCTGGAGTGCCGCAGTGACAGCCGACGCCGAGCTCCGAGCGGACCTCGAGCGGGCGACAGCCGAGCAGGTGCGGTTGCGCCGCGACCTCGCCGCGGGCGCGACCGGGACGGACGGCGGAGCGTCGCTCGGCCTCGGCATCGGCGGCTCGGGCAACCCGACGGCGCTCAAGTGCCTGCATGCGCACGTCGCCTTCGGTCTGGCCTGCCCGGGGTACCGGCTCGGCGAGGCCGTGCTCGACGAGGTGCCGGAGCGGTGGCCCTCGCAGTGCTGCAGCCTCGAATCGATCATCTAGGCTCGCGGCGATGACGACCGTCGCCGTCGCGCGCCAGGAGTGGCAGGAGGGGCACCGGCGCTTCGAGAACGTGGTCCGGGAGGACGGACGGGCCGACGTGCTGCACGACCAGCGCGACGCGGTGCTCGAGGAGCTCCGGCGGCGTATCGGGACGACGTTCTCGCTCGCGGAGCTCGTGGCCGTGTACGACGGGTCCGAACGGTGGCTCCGCGACGTGATCGAGGAGCGTGCGCCGTCGCCCGGCTGGGTCAGGACCGCGAGCCTCGTCGGTGACGCCGCGTTCCACCTCTACAGCCGGCAGGCGCAGGACTACGTCCCGTGAGCGTCGACCCCATACAGGCGGTCCGGCGCCGCACGGCGCGGAAGCGGCGCCTGTGGCCGCGCGTCGCGGCGCTCGTGGCCGGCGCGGTGCTCGTCTTCGCGCTCGGGGTCGCCCTCGGCCTCGCACTCGACGACCGCCCTGTCCCGGGCGGCACGCAGACCGTCGTCCGGACGCTCGATCCGCTGCCGCAGCAGCCCGCCCCGTAGCGTCCGTCTCCCGGGGCCTAGCGCCCGGCTGCGACGACCTCCTCGACGATCGCGGTCACGTCGTCGTCCGTCGTCAGGTGGTTGACGAAGCAGGCGCGCAGGGCGAACACGCCGCGCACGGTTGCGTTGGAGATCGCCACGCGCCCCCGCTCGTTCACGCGGTGGAGGAGGGCCGCGTTCAGTCGGTCGAGCTCGGCGGCCGTGCTCCCGTCGCACGATCGGAAGCACACCGTGCTGAGGCTGTGCGCGAGCAGCTCGAGCGACCGCTCCGCGTCGATCAGCGACGCGAGCAGGCGGGCGTGCCGGAGGTCCGCGTCGATCGCCTCGCGGAACCGCGCCAGGCCGTGGTAGCGGAGCGATGCCCAGAGCTTCAGCGCACGGAAGCGGCGCGACAGCTCGATCGACTCGTCGAAGAACGCGAACCCCTCGACGGCGTCGTCGCTCGACGTCTTCACGTAGTCGTCCGTGTACGAGAACGCGCGGCGCGCCGCCTCGACGTCGCGGTACAAGACGAGGCTGCAGTCGAGCGGCTGGTAGAGCCACTTGTGCGCATCGACCGAGATGGAGTCGGCCGCGGAGAGCCCGTCGAACCGCGCCGGCTCGACGAGCGCGGCAGGCGCGCCGTACGCCCCGTCGACGTGCAGCCAGAGGTCGTGTGCCTCCGCCACGCGCGCGATGTCGGCGAGCGGGTCGACCGCACCCGTCGCAATGGTGCCGGCCGAGGCGACGACGGCGACACCGATGTGGCCGGCGCGCCCGTCTGCGGCGACGGCGGCTTCGAGCGCGTCGACGTCCATCCGGAGCTCGTCGTCGACGGGGATCGAGCGGAGGTGGGCGCGGCCGATGCCGAGCAGCGCCACGGCCTTCGGCACCGACATGTGCACCTCGTCCGAGGCGTAGACCACGCAGGGCCGGACGCCGTGTTCGTTGGCCGGCGCACGTGCCTCCCGCGCCATCGCGAGACCCATCAGGTTCGCGCTCGACCCGCCCCCGGTCAGGCTCCCGCGGAACCCGGAGCAGCCGATCGCCTCCGCGATCCAGCGGACGACCGTTCGCTCGACCACGGTCGCGGCAGGGGCGGAGCGCCATGCCGTCACGTTCTGGTTGAGCACCGACGCGAACAGGTCTGCTACCGCCGCGACCGGCTCGCCCGGCCCGACGACGTACGGGAACAGCCGGCCGGTGCCGGCGCGGCTCGCACCGGCGATGCGCACCAAGTCGTCGACGATTGCGTCGCGGATGCCCTCCTCGGGCGCGGGCCCGTCGAACATCTGCTCGGTCGCCGCTCCCGAGACGGCGGGGATCGTCCGCCTGTCGTGGAGCGACTTCAGGTAGTCGGTCGACGCGTCGACGACGCGCTGCGCCAACCCGCGGAACTCCTCGCCCGAGACGGTCGGGCCGCTCATCGCCCGACGATACAACGGCGGTGCCCGCTACATCTCCTCGGAAGCCTGCAACAGCCCCGCGACGATCACCGCGATCGCCGCTGCGAGGCTGATCCAGAGCCCGACGCCACGGTGGGCGAAGAAGAAGTCGTCCGGCACGGAGATCACTCGCACGAGCACGAAGATCGTCGCAAGCGCGCCGAGCGCGATCGTGAGCAGGCTCTGGGGAAGCGCGGCCGGCGGCTCGATCCCGAGCTCGCGGAGGAGGAGCACGAGCACGACCGCGAGCCCGACGAAGAGCACGAGCTTGCCGAGGATGCCGGTGTTCCAGCCGAGCACGGAGATCGTGACCCCCTCGCCCTCTCCCGTGTACCACCCCGTGAACGACGACACCGCAAGGACGATCCCCGCCACCACGCCGAGCCCGTCGCCGAGCCCCAGCAGTCCCGGGTCGATGCGTCGTTCCCTCATCGCCACGCGGGAGAGTATCTCCGACAACCCGCCGCGGCGTCGCGGTCGTATGCTTCCACCGTGGCCGAGGACCTCCGTGAGGCGCCGCGTGACGCGGTCGCGGACGTGTTCGCGACCGAGGCGACGCCGCCCGTCGATCCCGACGCGGTCAGACGCTCGTACCTGCTCCACCGCGCCCGCCGCAAGGCGCGGATCGAGCACCGGCGGCGGTCGAAGCGCGCGGGCGCGCGGTTCTGGCTCGTGCTCGTCGTGCTCCTCGCCGTGTGCCTCTTCCTCGCCCTGACGACGTGGCGCGAGGTCGGGCGCCTGTTCGGCCTGTAGATGGGCGTGCAGCGCGGATCCGCAGCGTAGCGTCGCGGTGCGTGCCAGGTTCCCCGCCGTCCGGCTCGTGGCGGCCGTGCTCGTCGTCGCGATCGCCGTCTGCGTCACGCCGATTCTCGTCATGACGTCCTTGCGCTTGCTCTCCACCGGGACGTTCGTCCGCTTCGAGCTCGGCCGCGGCGGCTTCCCGCCGGATCCCTACGGGCTCACGCGCGAGCAGCGCGAGGCACTCGCGCTCGTCGGCCTGCGCTCGATCCAGCCCGGCTCGCGAGGGCATCGTGCTCCTCGAGCGCGCCCGGCTGCCGAACGGCTCGCCCGCCTTCGGCGCGCGGGAGCTCGCCCACATGCGGGATGTCCGCACCCTCTTCGGCCACGCCTTGCGCGGGCAGCTGATCGCGGTGATCGTGATCTGCGTGCTCGGGCTCGCGCTTGCGAGGACGCGGCTCCGCACCGTCGTCCCGCTCGGGCTGCTCGTCGGCGCGCTGGGGACGTTGGCGGTCGCGGTGCTCGCGGTGCCGGTGATCCTCCTCGGGTTCGACGGGTTCTTCGTCCGCTTCCACGAGGTGTTCTTCTCGGGCGACACGTGGCGCTTCAACAACGCCGACACGCTGATCAGGCTCTATCCGGACCGGTTCTGGCAGGACGTCTCGCAGCTCGCCGCCGCTGCCACCGTCCTCCAGGCGCTCGTGCTCGCGCCGGTCGCATGGTGGTGGCACCGGGCGGCGCGGCGAGGGCTGGCGTGATCGATCTCGAGCGCCGCGACGGCGTCGTCCTCCGCATCGGGCATCGTGGCGCCGCGGCCCTCGCGCCCGAGAACACGATTCGCGCGTTTCGCGCAGCGCTCGCACACCACGTCGACCTGATCGAGTTCGACGTGCTCGACCTTCGAGGCGGGCCACTCGTCCTGGCGCACTCGGACCGGCTCGACGAGGTCAGCCACGGGACCGCGTCGGGCACGGTGCGAGACCGCTCGCTCGACGAGCTGCGCGAGGTCGCGCCCGAGCTCCCCACGCTGGAGGAGGCGCTTGCGTTCTTCGTCGACGAGGCGCCCGCGGTCGGGCTGCACGTCGACCTCAAGCTGACGACGCGGCTCGACGAGCTCGCTGCCGCGCTGCGGCGGTTCGGGCTCGAGCGGCGCACCGTCGTCTCGTCGTTCCATGCGCCGAGCCTCGAGGCGGTCGCGCGGCTCGCCCCGGACGTCCGGATCGGGCTGACGTATCCGGAGGACCGCTACGGCATCTCGCGACGGCGTCTGCTCGAGCCGGCGCTGCGCGCCGGGCTCGCCGGGCTACGGGCTGCCGCGCCCCACGTCGTCCCGCGGCTGGTCCGCCGGGCCGGAGCGACCGCGCTGATGCTCCAGCACGCTCTCGTCACGCCCCGGGCGGTGGTCGCTGCACGTGCGCTCGGCGCGCCCGTCCTCGCGTGGACCGTCGACGAGCCGGACGATCTGGAACGGGTGATTCGCGCAGGAGTCGCCGGTGTGATCACGAACGATCCGCGGATCTTCGCTGCGATTCGCACATAACAGATCGTTCATTCTTGCCCTCCAGGCCCATGGATACACTCAACCCCGTGCGCCGACTGGCAACAGCCGCCGTTCTTCCCTGCTCAGTCGCCCTTTTCGTCCTGCTCGCGCCGATGGCCGCCGCGGACGAGACGACACCGTCGACCACGACGGCTCCTCCGCCGACGGTGACCGAGCCGCCGCCGACCACGACGGCGCCCACGACGACCGTCCCGAGGGCGCCGCAGGTACGGGTACCGAGGCTGATCCAGCCGGGCGTCACCATCGGCGGGCTCCTGGTCGGCGGGCTCACGAGCGGTGAGGCTCGCCAGCTCGTGGTGCAGCGCTTCGGCAAGCCTCTCACGCTCGTGGTGTCGTCGGCGCGCACGCTCCGCGTGACGCCCCAGGAGCTCGGCGCCGCGGCGTACGTCGGCAAAGCGGTGAAGACCGCGGTGGGCGTGCGCCGGGAGGGCTACCAGGTGCCGCTCCGGGTCGACGTCGCGAACCCGAAGCTCCAGCGCTTCCTCGCGACCGTCGCGAAGCAGACCGACCGCGCGGCCGTCGACGCGAGCCTCACCCTCAAGAACCTCGCGCCGGTCGCCCACCCGTCCGCGCCGGGGCGGCGTCTGATGCAGGTCGTCGCGGCCCAGCAGCTCTCGATCGCGATACGCAAGCACGCAAGCTCCTTCCAGCTGCCGTTCCAGGAGCTCCGGCCGAAGGTGACCGAGGCCGACCTCGGCAAGGTGATCGTGATCAAGCGCGGGTCGAACCAGCTTCTGTACTACGACGGTGACAAGCTCAAGAGGTCGTTCCGCGTCGCGACCGGTCAGTCGTCGTACCCGACGCCGCTCGGCAAGTTCGAGATCGTGACGATGCAGCGGGACCCCTGGTGGTACCCGCCGCAGGGGTCGGCCTGGGCGGAGGGCGCTGAGCCGATCCCGCCCGGCCCCGGCAATCCGCTCGGCACCCGCTGGATGGGCATTTCCGCGCCGTACGTCGGCATCCACGGGACGCCGGACGCCGCCTCGATCGGCTACTCCGCCTCGCACGGGTGCATCCGGATGCTGATCCCGCAGGTCGAGTGGCTCTTCCAGCAGGTCGACGTGGGGACGCCTGTGTTCATCGTCCCGGCGTGACCTCGGGCGCGGGGCCCGGCCGGATTCAGCGCGTCGCGCAGGTCGTGGCGCTCGTCGGCGTCGCCGCGATGCTCGGCCTGCTGATCTGGAAGGTCGCCTTCGGGAGCGACACGGGCGCGGCCGACGAGCTCGCCAAGGGAAAGCTCGTGCACGCCCCGGCCTTCGCCCTCGACCGGCTCGACCAGGACGGACAGCTCGGCATCGCCGACCTCGCCGGCAAGCCGGTCGTGGTCAACTTCTGGGCCTCGTGGTGCGTCCCGTGCCGGGACGAGGCGCCGGTGCTCCAGAAGACCTACGAGCGGTACCGTGATCAGGGTCTCGTCGTGCTCGGCGTCGACGTCAACGACTTCCGCCAGGACGCGCGCCGCTTCATGAAGCGGTACGGCATCACGTACCCGGTCGTCTACGACGGGAAGGGCTCGACGGTCGGCCGGTGGGGAGTGCGTGGTTTCCCCGAGACGTTCTTCGTCGACCGTACCGGGAAGCTGGTGGGCGAGCGGATCGAGGGCGCGGTCGACATCGATCGAAACCGCGACGCCTTCGAGCGGGGCATCGCCCTCGCTCTCGGCGACACGTCGTGAGCCTCGCCCGGGTCGGAGCGGCCCTCGCGTGCGCGCTGGTGTTCGCAGTGCCGGCGGCGACGGCCGCCCCGAGCCCGTCCGACCTGGAGGCGGAGCTCGTCTGCCCGACCTGCAAGACGACGCTCGACCAGTCCGATTCGCCGATCGCGCGGCGCATGAAGCAGATGATCCGTACGAGGCTCGCCGAGGGCGCGACGGAGAAGCAGATCAAGGCGGAGCTCGTCGCCCAGTTCGGTCCGGCGGTGGTCGCCGAGCCGCCGAAGCAGGGGTTCGACCTGCTCGCCTGGCTCGTGCCGCTCGGGATCCTGGCCGCGGGCGCGGTCGGCGTCGGCGCGATCGCCTGGGGCTGGCGCCGTCGTCGCGCGGAAGAGCCGCCTCCGGAGCCGCTCGAGCCGGCGCTCGAGCGTCGCCTCGACGCCGAGCTCGAGCGCTTCGACGGATGAGCTGGAGCGAGTTCCCCGTCGCACTGCTCGCGGGGTTCCTCTCCTTCCTCGCGCCCTGCGTCCTGCCGCTCGTCCCGGGGTACCTCTCGGCGGTCTCGGCGGTCTCGGCGGACGAGCTCGGGCGCCCGGGCACCGCGCGCCGTGTGGTCGCGTCGAGCATTCCGTTCGTGCTCGGCTTCACGGCGTTCTTCGTGCTGCTCGGCGTCGGTGCCTCGCTGCTCGGGGGCAGCCTCTTCCGCGACCAGTTCCTCCTCGAGCAGGTCGCGGGATTCGTGCTGGTCGTGTTCGGGCTCGCGTTCATGGGCCTGCTCCCCTGGCCGGAGCGGCTCGTGGGGGCCGGGCTCGTCCAGGGCGCCCGCTCACGGGGCTCGCGGATCCTCCTCGGGGGCGCGTTCGCGGTGTGCGCCGCCCCGTGCATCGGGCCGGTGCTCGCCGCGATCCTCGTGCTCGCCGGCTCTTCCGACACGGCCCTCGAGGGCGCGGCGCTGCTGGCGGTGTACTCGCTCGGCCTCGCGATCCCGTTCGTCCTGGCCGGCGCGCTCTTCACGCGGGCGATGGGCGCCTTCCGCTGGCTCCGCGACCACTACCGGGCGATCCAGTTCGCCGGAGGCCTCGTGATGGTCGTCCTCGGCCTGCTCCTCTTCTTCGGCCGGTTCTACGTCCTGCGGATCTACGTCAACCGCGTGCTCGAGTGGCTGGGGCTCGATCCCTTCTTCTAGCCGCTCACCCGAGCCCGGTCAGATGCGAACGGGGAGAAGGTCGAGCATGCCCTCGGCGACACGGGCCGATGCCGCGTCGACCTGACCGAGGACGCGGCGGACGTCGACGCCTCGGTGGGTCGGAGCGTACGGCCCGAGCCGCCGCGCAGCCTTCTCGAGCTGACGCTCCGCGCCGGGCCGGTTGCCACCCGCGGCGTGGTGCCAGGCGACGGTGACGTGGACGAGGCCCTGGAGGAAGTCGCGCTCGGGCTCGGGGGCTGCGCGCCATTCGTCCTCGAGCGCCTCGTGCGCGTCGAACCAGCGCTCGGCCCGCATCAGCTCGATCCCCCGCTCGAGGCTCATGTCGCCTCGCGGCTCTGCGATAGGCGTACCGCCTGGACCCTCGACCGTGCTAGAACCATGCCCATGGCGACGATCCTGCTGGTCGGGGTCGACCTCATGGTCCGCTCGAGGCTCGACGTCCTCCTGGACGGGCATCGCCTCGTCACGAGCGACAGCGCCGATCCGCCGGACCTCGTCATCTGCGACATCGCGCGGGTCGACGCGGACGAGGTCGCGGATGCATGGCCCGAGACCCCGATCCTCGGGTTCACGAACCACACCGACACCATCGGCCTCCAGCGGGCGCACACCGCCGGCTTCGACCAGGTGCTCGTCCGCTCGGCGCTCGCCGAGCGCGCGCGGCAGGTGGTCGACGAGCTCGTCGGCGTCGATGCTTGACCGGGGCCCGCGTCGGGCGCCGTTGGTAGGCTCGGCGGCGGAATGACGTACATCATCGCCGAGCCCTGCATCGACATCAAAGACCGCTCGTGCGTCGACGTTTGCCCGGTCGACTGCATCCACGAGTTCGCGCGGATGCTGATCATCGACCCGGAGGAGTGCATCGACTGCGGCGCCTGCGAGCCGGAATGCCCGGTCGAGGCGATCTTCCCCGAGGACGCGCTGCCGGACAAGTGGGAGCCGTTCGTCAAGATCAACTACGCATTCCCCGAGGGCGCAGGCGTGCTCGACCCGCTCGTCCAGCAGTACGCGGACGACAACGACGTCCACAACGAGCCGATCGAGTAGCGCGCCGCCGGCCGCCGGCCGGAGCGCCTCGCTCGGTGGGACGTCGAGGCGGGAGTCGTGTGGAGCGCCGGGCTCGCCGCACTGCGCGGCAACCACCCCCAGGGGCGCCCCCACGCCCTGTTGTCACTCTATCCAACAGGACGTGCCCGGGGAGTGGCAGCTATGTGCCGACTCTGCGACGCAGGGCGGCGTGGGCTCTGCGACGGCCGGCGACCTCTGCGAACGGCCCCCGACCTCTGCGACGGCCGGCGACGCCTGCTCTGCGACCGCCGGCCACGCCGACTCTGTGACGGCGTCGGCGCCCGCTTCGTCACAGCCGGGCGGCCGAAGGGGGCACCACGAGGCGGATGGTCGTCAGCGACCCCTCGCGGCGGGCCTCGAATGTGCCGTTGAGCTCGGCGGCGCGCTCGGCAAGCCCGTCGATCACCGCCTGACGCCGCTCGGGCGCCGCGTCGTCGGAGACGATGAGCTCGACCCCGCCCGCCGGTGTCGGGACGAGCGAGACCGAGACGGCCGTCGGTGGGCCGCGACGAACGGCCTGGTCGAGCGCCTCACGGACGATCTGGAAGAGGCTGGAGCGGGCGCCCTCGCCGAGCTCGGCGTCGGCGATCGCGACATCGACCGAGGCGCCCCGGCGACCGGCGGTACGGTTGGCGACCTCGCGGACGGCCGCGGCGAGACCGACCTCGTTCAGCGTCACGGGCTCCAGCCCGGCGACGATCCCGCGCAGCTCCTCGGCCGTGTCCCGCGCGACCTCGAGAGCGCGCGCCGCCACACGGCGGCCCGCCTCGACGTCGCCGTCCTCGAGCGCCCCCACCGTGGCGTCGAGCATCTGCGACAGCGCGGCCACGTGCTGCACGGGCCCGTCGTGGAGCTGCTCTGCGATGCGCCGGCGCTCCGCCCGCTCGGCGAGCAGGCGCTCCGCGGCGACGTGGTCGTCGCTCAATCGATCATCGCCTCGCGCAGCGCGATGGCGACCGCTTGCGTGCGGGTCTCCGCCTCGAGCTTCGCGAGGATGTGGCGCACGTGGCTCTTCACGGTCTCCTGCGAGATGAAGAGCTGCTGCGCGACGTCCGCGTTCGACATCCCGTCGGCGAGCAGCTGGAGGATCTCGCGCTCACGCTGGGTGAGGATCTCCTGCCCGTCGCGACCGGTCGCGAGCGAGGGGATCAGGGCGGGATCGACGAACGTCTCGCCGGCGGCGACCTTCTCGATCGCCTTGAGGAGCGTGTCGTGCGGGGCCTCCTTGAGCACGTAGCCGAATGCGCCCGACTCGAGGCCGCGCTGGAGCAGGGCTCGCTCGCTGTACGCCGTGAAGACGAGCACGCGGGTATCGGGGACCTTCGTGACGATCTCCTCCGTCGCCTCGATCCCGTCCATCTGCGGCATCCGCAGATCCATGATCACGACGTCGGGGCGACGACGCTCCGCCAGCGCGACTGCGGTCTCGCCGTCCGGCGCCTCTCCGACGACGCGGATGTGCGGCGACCGCAGGAGGGCGAGCCGAAGGCCCTCGCGGACGACCTCGTGGTCGTCTGCAATGAGAACCGTGATCTCGCCGTTCTCCGCCACGCAGTGGGATTCTACGAGGGCGGGGGGAAGCCTTCCACCGATCTACACCGCGAGGGCGAGTTGCTCGGGCTCGGGCTCGGGTGCGATCGGCGGTCTCCTCGGTCGCCAGGTCGCCCGGGCGAGCTCCCGGACCGTGGTGCGGACGGGCTCGGTCTCCGTCGCGGGCAGGTACGCCCGACCCGCATAGAGCCGCTCGTACTCGGGCAGCAGCTCCGGCCAGTCGCGCGCGAGCGCCTCGAGGAAGTGCTCGCGCGTGCCCGGCCTGAGGTAGAGCACGTTCGCCCAGATGCCGCTCGCACCCGCTGCTCGGGCCGCGCGTACGACCTCGGCGAGCAGCACCGGATCGTCGGAGAGGCCAGGCAGGACGGGAGCCAGCGCGACGCCGGTGTCGATGCCCGCCTCGACGAGCACGCGCACCGCCTCGAGCCGCTTGCGGGGCGGTGCGGTGCCGGGCTCCGTCGCGCGCCAGATTCGCTCGTCGAGTGTCGGCACGGAGAAGCTCACGTGCACCTTCGCACGCCGCGCTGCCTCGACGAGCACGTCGACGTCCCGCCGGATCATGGTCCCGCGGGTGATCAGGGAGAACGGCGTGCGCGCGGCGCCCAGCTCGCGGACGCATGCGCGCGTCAGGCGAAAGCGGCCCTCCGCGGGCTGATAGGGGTCCGTCGCGGCGCCGATCGCGACGGACTCTCGCCTCCACGAGGCCCGTGCGAGCTCGGCGCGAAGGACCTCGGCGACGTTGACCTTGATGCGGATCGAGCGGCCGTAGCGGTCGTCGAACGGACGGTCGGCCCGCGCTTCGAACGCGCGAACGTAACAGAACGTGCATCGGTGCGCGCACCCGGTGTACGGGTTGAGCGACCATGCGAACGGCATCCCCTTGACGCGGTTGAGCGCGCTGCGGCAGGGCTCCTCGCGGTACTCGACGCGCATGCCACACGATAGAACATGCGTTCGCCCGTGTCGAGCGCCGGACTGGTTCTCGGGCTGGTCCGCTAGGCGGTGGCGCCAGCGACCATGCCGGCGCCGACCGTCTCGTTCGTCGTCTCGTCGACGAGGACGAATGCTCCCGTCGAGCGGTTCTCCGCGTACGGATCGACCAGCAACGGCCCCGCGAGGCGGAGGCGGATCCGCGCGAGGTCGTTGAGCGCGAGGCCGTCCGCCGGCCGGTGGTCGAGCGTCTCGACGTCGAGCACGGAGACGATCTCGTCCAGGATCGCCCGCGTCCAGCGGGTCGTGTGCTTGACCGCGAGCCGCGCGCCGGTCTGGACCGCGCGCTCGCTCATCCAGCAGACGTCGGCCTCGAGCGACCGCGCCGCCACGGGCCGGTCGCTGGGGCCGCACAGCATGTCGCCGCGGGAGACGTCGACGTCGTCGGCGAGGCGGACGACGACCGACTGGCCCTGAACGGCGACCTCGAGCGGCCCGTCGTGCGTCTCGACCGCCGCGACGGTCGTCGTGAGACCGGACGGCAGCACGACGACCTCGTCGCCCGCGCGCCATTCCCCGCCGGCAACCTGTCCTGCGTAGCCGCGGTAGTCGTGGTGCTCGTCCGACATCGGCCGGACGACCCACTGAACGGGGAACCGGCGGTGCGCGACGTCACGATCCGCTGCGATCTCGACGGCCTCGAGCTGCTCGAGGAACGTGCCGCCCGACCACCACGGCATGTGCGTCGAGGGCTCGACGACGTTGTCGCCGAGCAGCGCCGCGATCGGGATCGTCGTCGTATCACGGAGGCCGAGGCGCTCCGACAGGTCGACGAGGTCGCCCTCGATCGCGCGGAAGCGCTCCTCGGCGAACTCGACGAGGTCCATCTTGTTCACGGTGAAGACGATGTGCGGGATCCCGAGCATCGAAGCGATGTACGTGTGCCGCTGCGTCTGCTCGATCACGCCCTTGCGCGCGTCGAGCAGCACGACGGCGACGTCGGCGGTCGACGCGCCGGTGACCATGTTTCGCGTGTACTGGACGTGGCCCGGCGCGTCGGCGAGCTGGAAGCGCCGCGTGGGGGTCACGAACGAGCGGTATGCGACGTCGATCGTGATCCCCTGCTCGCGCTCGGCGCGCAGGCCGTCCGTGAGCAGGGCAAGATTGACGTACCCGTCGCCGCGGCGCTCGCTCGTCTCCTCGACGTGCTCGATCTGGTCGGACATCACCTGCTTCGTGTCGTACAGCAGGCGGCCGATCAGGGTCGACTTCCCGTCGTCGACGGAACCGCAGGTCACGATGCGGAGCAGCTCGCTCGCGGCCGCCTCTCCCGTCAGCATCTCGGCGAGGTCGACGTTCATCAGAAGTACCCGAGCCGCTTGCGATCCTCCATCGCGGCCTCCGAGACCTTGTCGTCGGCGCGCGTCTCGCCGCGCTCCGTGACGCGAGTCGCGGCGATCTCGCGCACGACGTCCTCGATCGTCGCGGCCCTCGACCTGACGCCGCCCGTGCAGCTCATGTCGCCCACGGTGCGGAAGCGCACCCACTCCGCGAACGTGTCCTCGTGTGGGTAGCGCTCGACGAACTCGGAGGCTGCGTAGAGCATCCCGTCTCGCTCGAACACCTCCCGCTCGTGCGCGAAGTAGATCGCCGGGAGCTCGAGCCCCTCGCGCGCGACGTACTGCCAGACGTCGAGCTCGGTCCAGTTGGAGATCGGGAAGACCCGGACCTGCTCGCCCTTGCGGATCCGGCCGTTGTAGAGGTTCCAGAGCTCGGGACGCTGCGCGCGGGGGTCCCACTGACCGAAGTCGTCGCGAAACGAGAAGATGCGCTCTTTCGCCCGCGAGCGCTCCTCGTCGCGGCGCGCGCCGCCGATCGCCGCGTCGAAGCCGTGCTCGGTCATCGCGTCGAGGAGCGTCGTCGTCTGGAGCTGGTTCCGCGACGCGCGCGGCCCCGTCTGCTCGACGACGCGTCCCCTGTCGATCGACTCCTGGACGGACGCGACGACGAGGCGCTCGCCGAGCTCCGCCACCCGGCGGTCGCGGAACTCGATCGCCTCGGGAAAGTTGTGCCCGGTGTCGACGTGCATCAGCGGGAACGGGAAGCGCCCGGGGCGGAACGCCTTCTCGGCGAGCCGCAGCAGCACGATCGAGTCCTTGCCGCCGGAGAAGAGGAGGACGGGGCGCTCGAGCTCGGCGGCGACCTCGCGCATGATGTGGATCGCCTCGGACTCGAGCGCGTCGAGATGCGAGAGGTGGACGAGCGCGTCCGAAGTGCCCGCAGCGATGACGGGCTGTGTCAGCTCGCCGGACTGCGTCATGCGTGGAGGCCGCACTCGGTCTTGGCGCCGCCGACCCAGCGGCCCTCGCGGCCGGTGCCCGGAGTCGTGCAGTGCGTGCAGCCGATCGAGGCATAGCCGCGCTCGTGCAGCCCGTTGACGGGCAGGTCGCGCTCCCGGACGTACGCCCAGACGTCGTCGTCCGTCCAGTCTGCGAGCGGGCTTGCCTTCCAGAGCTCGTGGCGCTCGTCCCAGCCGAGCTTCGGCGTTGCGGCGCGCGTCGGCGCCTGGTCGCGCCGGACGCCCGTGATCCAGCCCTCGAGACCGGAGAGCGCGGCGCCGAGTGGGCCGATCTTGCGAATCGAGCAGCAGAGGTCCGGATTCCGCGCCCAGAGCGCGTCGCCGTGGGCCGCCGCCTGCCGGCCGAGGGACGGGCCCTGGAAGACCTCGACGGTGATCCCGTAGCGGCGTTCGATCTCGCGCCAGACGTCGTACGTCTCCGGGAAGAGGACGTGCGTGTCGAGGGCGAACACCCGGGCGCGCGGCTCCCGTTCGAGGAGCAGGTCGAGGAGCACGGCCTCCTCCTTCTGGAACGAGCACGCGAGCGCGACGTTCGGGTGCAGCGTCTCGAGCACGGTCTCGACGACCTGCGGTGCGGTCAACGCCTCGACATCGGTCTCGCCGACCAGATCTGTGACGCTCCGCTCCATCGCGGCGAACCGTACCAGCATCAGCGTCGCTTATTGCTCTCATTAGCAATATTCCGATGCGTTCGCAACCAAATGCTGTGCTCCGCCACGAGGCCGGGCTGCCCGGATCCCAGTCCCAATCGGCGTTTGGGCGAGTGCGCCTCGCGGGGCATTCGTGCGAGCGGCGCAAACGGTGTCTGACACCGTTCTCTGTCAAGATGGCGCGAGCGGCCATGCCTCGCGGCGTCGGTGCGTAGGGTTGCCGCATGGACGAGCTCGAGGGCGGGATCCGGCGCGTCACCCTGCCGTTGCCGACGCGGCCGGGCCACGTCCACGCGTACCTCCTCCCCGGCGACGAGGGGTGGACCGTCGTCGACACGGGGCTCGGGCTCCCCGACGCGAAGGAACGCTGGGCGCGCGAGCTCGAGGAGCTGCCCGGGCCGGTGCGGCGGATCATCGTCACCCACTTCCATCCGGATCACGTCGGCGCGGCCGCCGACCTCGTCGAGCTCACCGGCGCGCCTGTCTCCCAGGGCAGGCTCGACTACGACCAGTGCCACCTCGTCTGGGGTGGCGAGGACTGGGCCGACGTGCTCGTCGACTGGTTCGCGTCGAACGGCGTCCCCGACGATGTGGTGCGCGAGCTGATCGGGCAAGGATCCGTGTACCGGCCGTTCGTCCGCTACCAGCGCGACCCGGAGCGCCTCGATCCGGGCGACGTCGTCGACGGATGGCGGGTCGTGGCCGCGCCCGGCCACGCCGACGGCCAGCTGATGCTGCACCGCGACGGGGTGCTCGTCGCCGCCGACCACATCCTCGATCCGATCTCGCCGACGGTCGGGCTGTGGCCGCGGAGCCGACCCGACCCGCTCGGCGACTATCTCGAGGCGCTCGACGCCGCCGCGGCGCTCGACGCGCGGATCGCGCTCCCGGGCCACGGCGAGCCGATCCTCGAGCCGTCCGGCCGCGCGCGGGCGCTGATCGCCCACCACGCCGAGCGACTCGACGCGACCGCGGCGGCGCTCGGCCCCGACCCGCGAAGCGGATACGACGTGTCGTTCCCGCTCTTCGGCGACGACCTGAAGCCGGCGGCCCGTCGCTTCGCGGTCGCGGAGACCCTGTCCCACCTCGAGCGCCTCGTGCTGGAGGGAGGCGCCCGTCGGGTCGAGGACGACAGGGGGGTCGCTTATACTTCGGGTGAGTAGTGGACGACGACTTGCCTCCGAGTACGTGCGCCCCTGAGGGCGCCGGCGTACCCGCACCTCACGTGTTCCCCGTCGGCACGACCTCTCGGGTGTGTCGGCGATGACCGTGCTGATCGAGCTCGTCGCGGTCGGCCTGTTGATCCTCCTCAATGGGTTCTTCGTCGCGGGCGAGTACTCGCTGGTCACCGTGCGCCGCACGCGCATGAAGGAGCTCGCCGACGAGGGGAGCCGCACGGCGCGCTCCGTCGTCAAGATCACGAGCGACCCGCCGCACTTCATCGCTGCCATGCAGCTCGGCGTGACGCTGACCTCCCTGGCGATCGGCGCGCTCGGCGAGCGGGTGCTGTCCGAGTTCTTCGACAGGTGGCTCGCAACGATCCTGGCCGTGTTGCTCGCGTTCCTGATCATCACGTTCCTGCACGTGGTGGTCGGCGAGCTCGTCCCGAAGGGGATCGCCTTGAGCTACTCCGAGCGCATCGCGCTCGGCGTGTCCTCGCCCGTGCGCCTGTTCTTCTTCGTCTTCAAGCCGCTGATCTGGGTGCTCCAGCGGTCGAGCGAGCTCGCGCAGCGCGCGATCGGGATCGACCCGACCTTCACGGAGGGCGAGGCGCACTCGGAGGTGGAGCTGAAGATGCTGCTCGAGGTCTCGACCGAGCACGGGGAGATCGAGATGGACGAGCGCGAGATGCTCTACAAGGTCTTCGACTTCGCCGAGAAGGAGGTCGCGGACGTCATGGTGCCGCGGCCCGACGTCGTCGGGGTCGCCATCGACCTCGCACCCGAGGAGGCGATGGCGGCGATGCTCGAGGCGCCGTACACGCGCTACCCGGTCTATCGGGAGACGCTCGACGAGATCGTCGGGATCCTCCATGTCCGCGACCTCGTCGCCTCGCTCCACAACGGCGGCGGAGGCACCGTCGCACTGGCCGACCTTCTGCGTTCCCCGTACGTCGTGCCCGAGACCAAGGACCTCGGCGCTCTGCTCGCGGACTTCAGGCGGACGAGCCAGCACATGGCCGTCGTCGTGGACGAATACGGCGCGACCGCGGGCATCGTCACGCTCGAGGACCTCCTCGAGGAGATCGTGGGCGACATCGAGGACGAGTTCGACCTTCCCAACGAGTCGGTCGAGCGGGTGAGCGAGACGACCGTCAGGATCGACGGGTCGTTCACGATCGACGACTTCAACGAGGAGTTCGGGACGGGGCTCGACACCGAGGACTTCCACACCGTCGCCGGCTTCGTCTTCGGCCACCTCGGGCGCGCAGCGGAGGTCGGAGACGAGGTCGCCGAGAATCAGCTCCGCTTCCGCGTGCTCGAGACGAGCGGCTCGCGGATCCAGCGCCTCGAGGTCGAGTTCCTGCCGGCGCCGGTCGGGGCGGACGACACGCCGGAAGCGGCCTGACAGGCGCGGAAGACTGAGACGCGCTGACGCGACGAGCGTTCCGCGCGGGCTCGTGTAGCCGACGAGGATCGGGGTGTCTCATGGGTTCGCCGCTCAGGCATCGGGATTTCGCGCTCTACCTCGGCGCGACGGTCGCGACAGCCCTCGCGATCGAGATGTCCTTCGTCGCGATCGGCTGGCAGGTGTACTCGATCCACCGGAACCCGCTCGACCTCGGGATCGTCGGCCTGGCGATGTTCATCCCGCTCCCGTTGCTGGCGCTCCCCGCCGGCCATCTCGCCGACCGGTATCCGCGCCGCACGATCATCCTCGCCTCCATAGCGATCGACGCACTCGTTGCCGTCGGGCTGCTCCTCGTGACGCGGGGCGGCGCCGAGCAGACCTGGCCGTTCTTCGCCCTCGCATTCGGCACCGGGCTCGCCTCGGCGCTCGGAGCGCCGGCGGGCCGGGCGCTCACGCCTTCGCTCGTCCCGAAGGACGTCCTCGTGAAGGCGTTCGCCCAGCGCTCGATCGCCTCCCAGCTGTCCGTGATCGGTGGACCGGCCCTCGGCGGCCTGTTGTTCGCGATCCATCCCGAGCTCGTCTACGGCGTGGCCGCCACGTTCTCCCTGCTTGCGTTGCTCGCGATCGTCGCGATGCGGGCCGGGCGGGACGGGGCGGGGGCGGGCTCGCCCGATCTCGCCAGCGTGCTGGGCGGCGTCCGGCTCGTCCGCCGCACCCCGGTGCTGCTCGGCGCGATCTCGCTCGACCTGTTCGCCGTGCTCTTCGGCGG
Source organism: uncultured Actinomycetes bacterium (assembly GCA_963739405.1). Classification (GTDB taxonomy): domain Bacteria; phylum Actinomycetota; class Thermoleophilia; order Gaiellales; family Gaiellaceae; genus Gaiella. The sequence goes on from CAVUAH010000022.1 coordinate 166,460, forward strand.
CGCGGTGGCGTTGCTGCCGGTCTTCGCGCGCGACGTCCTCGAGGTCGGCCCTGCCGGGCTCGGGATCCTGCGAGCGGCTCCCGCGGCCGGCGCGCTGTGCGCCGCCGCGGTGATGGCGCGTCGACCGCTGCGACGACGTGCGGGCCGGACGCTCCTGACCGTCGTCGCGCTCTACGGCGTGACGATGATCGTCTTCGGGCTCTCCGAGACGATGTGGCTGTCGCTCCTTGCGCTCGCCGCCGGCGGCGCCGTCGACATGGTCAGCGTCGTCCTCCGCCAGACGATCCTCCCGCTCGTGACGCCGGACGAGCTCCGCGGCCGGGTCACCGCCGTCGAGATGGTGTTCATCAGCGCCTCGAACGAGCTCGGCGCGTTCGAGTCCGGCGTCGCGGCGGCGTTGATCGGAGCGGTGCCGGCGGTGCTCCTCGGCGGCGCCGTGACCGTCGCGGTCGCCCTCACCTGGAGCCGGCTCTTCCCCGAGCTCGCCGAGGTCGACCGGCTCGACGAGCTGCGCCCGGTCGAAGCCGCCGTGTCCTGAGCGGCCACCTGGACGGGCGGAGACGGGCCTGGCACGATGACCGCATGGAGTGGGCTCAGGCAGCCGTGATCGTCGGCGCGCTCACGGCGGTGATGGGCCTCGTCGTCGGCTTGCAGACGTTCTGGATCGCCCGTGCGCTCGACACGCTCCGTGACGAGATGCATCGCGGCTTCGACCGCCTCGACTCGCGGATCGATCGCCTCGAGAGTCGTGAGCCCCCGAGCCTCCGCAGGGCCTGACGGCGTCGGTCAGCGGCGGGCGCGCGCGAGCACGTCGGCCCCGCTGACGCCGCGCAGCGAGGCGTCGAGCAGCTCCACCGGGTGGAGCGCCGGGAGCGTGCGGTCGGCCCGGCCGAGCGCCTGGGCGACCTGGACGAGGCAGCCCGGGTTGGCGCTCGCATAGGCGTCCGGCTCGGTCGCGAGCACGTTCGCCGCCTTGCGGTCGCCGAGCTCGCGTGCCGCCTCGGGCTGGACGACGTTGTAGATCCCCGCCGAGCCGCAGCAGAGGTCCTGCTCGGCGGGCTCGACGACGCGGAGACCGGGGATCCGCTCCAGCAGCGGCATCCAGGCAGCAGGAAGCCGTTGCGCATGGCGGAGGTGGCAGGAGTCCTGGTAGGCGACCGTCAGCTCGAGCGGATGGAGCTCGGGCAAGTCCGCGTCGCGGAGCGCCTCCGTGACGTCGAGCGCCGGGAAGCCGTGGTCCTTCAGGTGCGAGCCGCAGCCGGAGGCGTTGACGACGATCGTCTCGATGCCCTCGAAGCTCCCGCGGAGACGCTCGGAGAACCGCGCCGACTCCCGCGCGCGGCCGGCGTGGGCCGAGAGCGCACCGCAGCAGCCCTGGGACGGGGCGACGACCTCGCATCCGGCTGCGGCGAGCACCCGCGCCGTCGCGGCGTTCACCTCGCCGAACACGACCGACTGGACGCAGCCCGTCAGAAGGCCGACGCGGCGGGGAGCTTGTGTTGATTCAACACAAGGGGTGAAGTCCGGCGGCTGCTCGGTCGAGCGCCAGCGGGGCGCGAGCTCGAGCATCGGGCGCGCCCAGGCGGGCGACGGGAGCCTGCGCCCGAGCGGGGCCAGCCGCAGCGCCCAGCGCATGCGCCTGGGGTGGGGGAGGGTCGCGAAGAGGAGTCGGCGCTGGAGGCGCTCTGCCCGAGGGCGCGGATGGTCGGCTTCGACGGTCGCGCGGGTCGCCTCGATCAGCCTGTCGTACTGCACGCCGGACGGGCAGCTCGTCACGCACGCCATGCACCCGAGGCAGCGGTCGAAGTGCTCGACGACGGTCGGGCCGAGTGTGAGCGTCCCCCGGGCGGTCTTCTCCATCAGCTGGATACGGCCGCGCGGCGAGTCCATCTCCTCGCTCCAGAGGACGTACGTGGGACAGGTCGTCAGGCAGAACCCGCAGTGGACGCATGCCCGGGTCAGCTCCTCGATCACGCGAGCACGCCTGCCGGATCGAGACGCGCTTTGAGCGCCGCATGCACTCGCCGGGCGGCGGCGGACGGGACGCCGCCCACCCGCTGCGGGACGTAGGCGATCCCGGCGGCGGGGCGGACCACCGCCTGGCCGAGGGTCGAGAGGACGTTCGCGAGGTCGGCCGGTGCGAACGCGAGGCGGCCGAGGGCGCGACCCTGTCGCTCGCGCGCCTCGTCCCAGACGGCGCCGCCGTCCGGAGCGCCGCCCACGAGGCCGCGCGCTGACTCGATCTGCGCAGCGACGGATCGTGCGCCACCCTCGAAGAGGACCGCCACGCGGCCGGGGTGCAGGACGTCGAGCGCGCTCGGCTGGAGCTGCGAGCGGCGCAGCGCGGCGACGACCGCCGCGGGATCGTCGGTCTCGACGACGAGCGTCGACGCGGCAACGGGGAGCGGGTGGAGCCGCAGGGACACGCGCGCGATCAGCGCCAGCAGGCCCTCGGAGCCGCAGACGAGCTTCCCGAGGTCGTAGCCTGCGACGTTCTTCACGACCTTGCCGCCCGAGCTCGCGATCGTCCCGTCGCCGAGCACGAGCGTGACGCCGAGGACGAGGTCGCGCGGCGACCCGAAGCGGTGCGAGAGCGGGCCGGAAAGGCGCGCCGCGAGGCACGCGCCGACCGTCGGGTCGCCCGGCGGGTCGAGCGAGAGCCGCTGGCCGGCCTCGGCGAGCCTCGCCCGGAGCGCCGAGAGCCGGATCCCGGCCTCGACGGTGCAGGTCAGGTCGCCGGCCTCGTGCTCGAGGACCCGGTCGAGGCCGGCGGTGGAGACGTCGTCGCCGATGCGCAGCCGTCTGCCGGCGGCCGCCGCGTCCGCCAGGATCGCGGAGGCGTCGTCGATCGTGGCCGGCCGCATCAGAGGCGCTCCGCCAGCCCGAGGCGCTCGAGCGGGTGCGGACGGTAGGGGCCCGGCACCTCGCCGCAGAGCCGTGGGGTGGGGATCACCTTCCCGGGGTTCGCGATCCCGTCGGGGTCGAACGCGCGGCGGACGCGCTCGAAGACCTCGAGGTCGCGCTCGGAGAACATCGAGGGCATGGCGCACGCCTTGTCGACGCCGATCCCGTGCTCGCCCGTGAGCGAGCCGCCGGCGTCGACGCACGCTGCGAGGATCTCGTCCGCGAGGGCCTTCGCCCGCTCGACCTGCCCGTCGATCCTGGCGTCGTAGAGGACGAGCGGATGGAGGTTCCCGTCGCCCGCGTGGAAGACGTTGCCGACCCGGAGGCCGTGCTCGGTCGAGAGCTCGTCGATCCGGCGGAGCACCGACGGGAGCTTCGTGCGCGGGACGACGCCGTCCTGGACGTAGTAGTCCGGCGAGACGCGCCCCATGGCGGCGAACGCGCCCTTGCGCCCGAGCCAGAGGAGCGCCCGCGCGTCCGCGTCGCTCGCGGTGCGGATCTCGAAGGCCCCTGCCGCGCGGCAGAGCGCGTCGACGGCGGCGACGTCCTCCTCGACCTGGGCGGCGACGCCGTCGAGCTCGACGAGCAGCACGGACCCTGCGCCCTCCGGATAGCCGGGATGGTACGCCTCCTCCGCAGCCTGGATGGTGAGCGTGTCCATGATCTCCATCGCGGAGGGCAGGATCCCCGCGGCGACGATCGTCGACACCGCCTCGCCCGCCTCCTCGATCGAGCGGAACCCTGCGAGCTGCGTGACGACGACCTCGGGTCGCCGGACGATCCGCAGCGTCACCTCGACGGCGATCCCGAGCGTTCCCTCGGAGCCGATGATCGTCCCGAGGAGGTCCGGGCCGTCGCCCGCGCCGATCGCCTTGCCGCCCAGCTCGAGCAGCTCGCCGTCCGGCAGGACGACCTTGGCGCCGGTGACGTGATTGACCGTGAACCCGTGCTTCAGGCAGTGCGCGCCGCCCGAGTTCTCGGCGACGTTGCCGCCGATCGTGCAGACCTGCTGGCTCGACGGGTCCGGCGCGTAGAAGTACCCGTCGTCCGCGACGGCCCGCGTGACCGCAAGATTCGTGACGCCCGGCTCGACCACGACGCGCTCGCTGTCCAGGTCGATCTCGAGGATCCTGTTCATCCGCGCGACGGACACGACGATCCCCTCGGCGATCGGGAGGGCGCCGCCGGAGAGTCCGGTGCCTGCGCCGCGTGCGACGAAGGGGATGCGCTCGCGGGAGCAGAGCCGGAGCACCGCCTGCACGTCCGCCGTCGAGCCGGGGAGGACGACGCACGCCGGCTGCGCGCGCCAGCCCGTGAGACCGTCGCACTCGTACGTCGCGAGATCCTCGGGCTCGGTCAGCACGTGGCTCTCACCGAGCGCTGCGACGAGCTCGTCGACCAGTTCGGGCCGGAGCGGCATCGACCCGATCCTACTTCTGCGCAACCCCTCGAAAGCATCGATGATCGATGATTCGGTTAGGGTCACGCCATGACCGTTCCCATCTCCCGGCCCGGCAAGATCGTCTGCGTCGGGCTCAACTACAAGGACCACGCCGAGGAGCAGGGAGCCGATCTGCCGACGGCGCCGCTCCTCTTCGCGAAGTTCACGACCTCCCTGATCGGCCCGGGCGATCCGATCGTGATCCCGTCGATCGTGACGAAGTGCGACTACGAGGCGGAGCTCGGGGTCGTCATCGGCAGCGCCGTGCGGAACGTCTCGAAGGAGAACGCGCTCGAGGCGGTCGCCGGCTACGTCGTCGCGAACGACGTGTCCGCGCGCGACCTGCAGTTCGCCGACGGTCAGTGGACCCGCGGCAAGTCTCCGGACACGTTCTGCCCGGTCGGCCCCCTCGTCCCGGCTTCCGAGGTGCCCGATCCGCACGTGCTCCGGATCCGTGCGGTCCTGAACGGCGAGACGGTGCAGGACTCCACCACCGCAAATCTCATCTTCGGGATCGACGAGATCGTGAGCTACGTCTCCCGCACGTCGACCCTGGAGGCCGGCGACCTGATCCTCACCGGCACGCCTGCGGGGGTCGGCGTCTTCCGCGACCCGCCGCGGCTCCTCCACGCGGGCGACGAGATCACGATCGAGATCGACGGCGTGGGCTCGCTCACCAACCCCGTCCATGCCGAGGACGGGAGCGCGGACTAGGTCGTTCCCGCCGGGGTTGCAATGATCGAGAGAACCGTTCTCCGGGAGCAGGTCAAGGACGTCCTGCTCCAGCGCATCGTTCGCGGCGAGCTCAAGCCGGGCGAACGGCTCGTCGAGACGCGCATCGCGAGCGAGCTGGGAACGAGCCAGGCGCCGGTCCGCGAGGCGCTGCGCGACCTCGAGCTCCTGCGCATGGTGGAGTCCGAGCCGTTCCGCGGCGCGCGTGTCCGCGCATTCGGCGATGCCGAGCTCCTCGAGGTGTATCCGGTTCGGGCCGCGCTGGAGGAGCTGGCGGCGAAGCTGGCGACCAAGCGGCTCGCGGGCGATGTGACGGTGCTCGAGCGCGAGCTCGACGCGATGCGCTCGGCAGCGCGGAGAGGCGACATGAGCGCCCTCGTTCAGCACGACATCGCGTTCCACCGCGAGATGGTGGAGGCGGCCGGCAACCCGGTGCTCGAGCAATGCTGGAAGTCCCTCGGTGTCGAGGGCCGGATCACGATCTCGCTCTACGGCACCTACGTCGAGCCGCGGGACGCGGCCGAGAAGCACGTCCCGATCCTCGAGGCGATCCGCGCGGACAAGCCCGGAGCCGCAGGCCGCGAGGCCCGGAGGCATGTCGAGGAGTTCGGGCGCATCGCGCGCCGCCGGGCGAAGGCCGCCGGCCCCTGACGGGCAGGACGAGGACCGCCGCCCTCTCCGGGCTGTTTCTCGCGGCGCTCGCGCTCCGTCCGCAGATCGTCGGCGTCGGCCCGCTGATCGACGAGATCCAGGACGACCTGGGCGCGTCCCACGCGCTGGTCGGGCTCCTCGGCACGATTCCCGTGCTCTGCATGGGGCTGTTCGCCCCGGTCGCCGCGTACCTCTCGGCGCGCCTCGGGACGAGGCGTGCGATGACGATCGGGCTCACCCTGATCGGAGCGTTCGGCGTGCTCCGCGCGCTCGCGCCGAGTGCCGTCCTCGTCGTGCTGCTGACCTGGGGCGTCGGCATCGGGATGGGGCTCGGCAACGCGCTGGCGCCGCTCGCCGTTCGGGAGACGGTCCCCGAGACGCCGGCCACGGGGACCGGTGTGTACACCACAGGGATCCAGATCGGCTCGGCCGTCGCGGCGGCGATCGTGGTCCCGCTCGCGGCGATCCTCGGCGGCTGGCGCGGGGCGCTGATCGCGCTCTCGCTGACGGCGTGCGCCCTCGCGCTGGCGTGGGCGCTGCTCGAGCGCGGGGGCGAGGTGCACGTGCGGCGCCCGGGACGCCTCTTCCCGCGGCTGCCGTGGCGCTCGCGGACCGCCTGGCTCCTCGTCGCGATCTTCGGCGCCATGGCGTCGTCCTACTACGGCCTCAACGCCTGGCTCCCCGATGCCTACGGCGAGCGCGGGTGGAGCGACGCGGCTGCCGGGCTCCTGCTCGCGGCCATGAACCTGACGGCGATCCCGTGCTCGTTCCTCATCCCGTGGCTCTCCGACCGCCACGGTGGACGGCGCCCGTGGCTCGTCGGCGTGACGCTGTTCTTCGCGCTCGGCGCAGTGGGGCTCGTCGCGTTCCCCGGGGCCGCGTACTTCTGGGCGATGCTCGCAGGGCTCGCCCAGGGGGGCGCCTTCGCGCTCGTGATGACGCTGCCGCTCGACTTCGAGACCACGCGCGAGCGCGTCGGGGCGCTCGTCGGGCTGATGCTCGGCGCCGGCTACTCGGTCGCCGCGATCTCGCCGTTCCTCCTCGGTGTGGTACGGGATGCGACCGGGTCGTTCGACGCCGTGCTCTGGGTCTGCGCGGCGCTCGCGATCCTGCTCGTCGTCCTCGTCAGCCTGTTGCCACACCACGCGCCGGCGGAGGCAGCGGACGGCTACGCGGGCGGGTAGATGCGCGTCGCATACTCCTCGACCATGCGGGTCGCGGAGAAGCGAGGGCCGTTCGTGCGGAGCGAGCGCTTGACCATGGCGAGCCACCGGCGCGGGATCCCGTCGGCGTCGCGGTCCGAGAAGAGGGGGATCACCTCGTGCTCGAGCAGGTCGTACAGCGCGTGCGCGTGCCGGGCGTCCTGGGCCGCCTCGCTCTCGTCCGGCGGTGCGGCGCCGTCGATCTCCCACCCGTTCTCCCCGTCGTATCCCTCGACCCACCAGCCGTCGAGCACGCTCAGGTTGAGGCCCCCGTTCGCGGCCGATTTCATCCCACTCGTCCCGCTTGCCTCGAGCGGCGGTCGCGGGACGTTGAGCCAGACGTCGCAGCCACCGACGATCGGTGCCGCGACGGACAGGTCGTAGTTCTCGAGGAACGCGACGCGGGACGTGATCCCGACCGCCTGCGAGAGGCCGAACACGTCGACGAGCATCTGCTTGGCGTTGTCGTCCAGCGGATGCGCCTTGCCCGCGACGACGAGCTGCAGCGGTGAGCCGTCGGCGAAGATGCGGCGCACGCGCTCGGGGTCGTAGGTGAGGAGGAACAGGCGCTTGTACGTGGCGATCCGTCGGGCGAAGCCGAGCGTCAGCGTGTCCTCGGCGAACGTCTCGGCCACCGCCATGACGCTCTCGGGGTCCTCGCCCCGCAGAAGGCGGTCCTGCACCGACTTGACCTTCACGTAGTCGACGAGCAGACGCCGCGCCTCGTTGCGCGCCGCCCAGAGCTCCTCGTCCGGGATGTCGTCGACGGGCGCCCAGGTCGCCGGATCGGAGGCGCGGTCGAGCCAGCCGTCGCCGAGGTGCCGGTCGAGCAGGCCGCGCATCGGCGGCGAGAGGAAGGTCGGAAGATGCACACCGTTCGTCACGTGCGTGATCGGCACCTCGTCCGCCGGCGCCGCCCCGTAGAGCGGCCGCCACATCTCGCGGGCGACCTCGCCGTGGCGCATGCTCACCGCGTTGGCTCGCCGCGAGAGGCGAAGCGCGAGCGGCGTCATCCCGGGCCACTCGTCGCTGCCCGGGTGCGTGCGGCACAGGTCGAGGAAGCGCTCGCGGTCGATGCCGACACGCTGCGGGAGGTCGGCGAACGCGTCGAGGAAGGACGATGTCTCGTACGTCTCGTTCCCGGCGGGGACGGGTGTGTGCGTGGTGAACACGCAGCGCTCACGTGCCGCAGCGAGCGCGTCCTCGGGCGGCATCCCCGCGGCGACGTCCTCGGCCGCGAGCGCGAGGGCCGCGAGCGCGGGGTGCCCCTCGTTGAAGTGCAGCACGCCCGGGTCGATGCCGAGCGCGCGGAGCACCCGCACCGTTCCGAGCCCGAGCAGCCCGTACTGGCCGAGCCGCGTGAGCGGGTTGCCCTCGTAGAGGCGCGCCGTGATCCAGCGGTCGAGCGGGTCGTTCTCCTCGAGCTCCGCGTCGAGCAGGTACAGCGGGATGCGCCCGATCTCCGCGCGCCAGACATGGAAGGCGACCTCGCGCCGGAAGAAGGGGAATGTGAGGGTCAGCGGCGCCCCGTCCTCGTCTCGCACCTGGACCGTCGGCAGGCGGTCGGGCATGATCTGCGTCCAGTACTCGTGCTGCAGCCCCGTCCGGTCGACGCGCTGCTGGAAGTACCCCTTGCGGTAGAGGAGCCCGATCCCGATCACGGGCAGCGCGAGGTCGCTCGCGGCCTTGAGGATGTCCCCGGCGAGCACGCCCAGGCCGCCGGAGTAGATCGGCAGAGAGGGGTGGACGCCGAATTCGGCGCAGACGAAGACGACCGGGCCGCCGAGGCCGTCGATCGGAGTCTCGGGGCGCGCGCGATCGTCCTCGAGGACGTGCGCCAGGCGCGCGATGCGCTCGAGCGTGGGACGGTGCGACGCCGCGATCGAGGCGGCGTGCGGCGTGAGATCGGCCAGCTGGCGCAGCGGGTTGCGCGCGTTGAGCTCCCAGGCGTGCGGGTCGAGCGCGCGGAACAGCTCGGGGCCGTCCGGGTCCCACGCCCAGCGGTAGTCGAACGCGATGCGCGCGAGCGGGGCGAGCGCGGGCGGCAGGCGCCACGCGATCTCGGCAGCCCGCTCCTCGGCCTCCCGCGCCCCGGGCATTCCCGCGATGTCGACGACGCGTGTCGTGCTCACGGGGTTCCAAGCTAGCCGAGGCGCGCCTACGATGCTCCCGTGCACCGCGTCGCCGCACGGATCCAGGACGTCAGTGTCCTCGTGCGCCCGGCGATGCACGTGTTCGAAGGAGACCCGCGCGTGTCGCTGACCCCGGTCCTGTCGATGGCGGACGGAGCCCTCGCGAACGTCGGGGAGCTCTGCTGCGGGACGCACACGGGGACGCACGTCGACGCTCCTTCACATTTCATCGACGGCGCCGCAGGTGTCGAGTCCCTCGACGTCGATGCGCTCTGCGGGCCGGCGGTCGTGGTCGACCTTCGCGACGTCGAGGGGTCGATCGACGCAGAGGCGCTCGCGCGGGTCGACCTCGAGGGGGCGGAGCGGGTGCTCTTCGCCACGCGCAACTCCGAGCTCTGGTCGCGGAGCGGCTTCACCTGGGACTTCGTCTCGATCGCGCCCGACGCCGCGGCGATGCTCGTCGCGGCCGGGGTGCGCCTCGTCGGGATCGACTACCTGTCCGTCGGATCGCCGGAGACGCACCGGGCACTGCTCGGTGCGGAGGTCGTGATCGTCGAGGGGCTCGACCTGACCGGCGTCGCGGCGGGCCGCTACGAGGTCTTCTGCGGGCCGGTCAAGCTCGAGGGCGCCGACGGCGCACCCGCGCGTGTGCTTCTCCGCCGCGACGACGGCCCAACGGGCTGAGCGCGACCGCTCACGCCGCGGAGCGGAAGTGCTCGATCGTCGCGGCGACGCCGACGTCGAGCGGTGTGCGCGGGAACGGGCCGACGTCCCGGTCGAAGCCCGTCGCCTCGAGTGCCGACGGAAAGGGAAGCGGGTCGCCGTGCCAGGTGACGTCGGCGTCCGGGACCACGGCGCGGATCGCGGCCACGACGTCCTCGACCGAGGCGGTCTCCCCCGGCGGGTTGTACACCGCCGCGCCCTCCGCGACCGCGGACGCCGCCATGACGAGCGCCCGCGCGACGTCGGGCGCGAAGTCGTACTGGGCGAGGCCCGAGTATCGCGATCGCGTACGGCTCTCCGCCGGCGGCCGCGAGCATCGCCATCGTCGGGCCGGAGGTCATCCCCTGGTCCCGCCCCGGCCCGTACACGACGTAGGGCCGCAGGCCGATCGAGGGGAGGCCGCGCTCCGCCGCATAGACCCGCGCCATCCCCTCGTCGGCGAGCTTCGAGACGCCGTAGAGCGTCCCGGGCGCCGAGCCGCCGGCCACCTCCGGCGCCGGCGAGGGGTCGGACGGGCCGTAGACCGCCGCCGAGCTCGCGTACGCGACCCCCGGGATCCGGTCGAGCCGCCTCGAGACCGCCTCGAAGACGTTCACGGTGCCCCCGACGTTGACGCGCATCCCGAGCGGCGGGTTGGCGCGGACGAAGGGCACCTGGAGCGCGGCGAGATGGACGACGCGCGTGATCGAGCGGTCGTCGAGCACGTGCTCCAGCGCGTCGAGGTCGGTGATGTCGCCGCGCACGAGCGACACGCGGTCGACGTCCTCGCCGAGCACGAGCCGCAGGCGGCTCGTGTCCTCCCCGAGGTCGTACCCGACCACCTCGTCCCCATCCGCGAGGACCGCGCGGGAGACCCACGCACCGAGGCAGCCGAGCACGCCGGTGACGAGGACTCGCTCGCTCACGCGAGCGGGGCGTCCTGGTACACGGTGACCGCCTCGGTGAAGAACTCGAGTGCGGCCCGCCCCTGCTCGTGAGGGCCGAAGCCGGATCCCTTGATCCCGCCGAACGGGACGTGCACGTCCGCGCCCGCGGTCTGCGAGTTGACATGGAGGATCCCCGCCTGGAGCTCCTCCGAGAAGCGCTGCACCGCGTGGAGGTCGCGCGTGAAGATCGACGCCGACAGCCCGAACGGCACGGCGTTCGCGCGCTCGAGCGCCTCGTCGAGCGTCGTGAACCGATAGAGCGACGCGACCGGGCCGAAGACCTCCTCGCACGAGAGGAAGGCGTCGTCGCCGACCTCCTCGAACACGGTCGGCTCGACGAGGTAGCCGTCGACGTCGCCGCGCCCGCCTCCGGCCGCGACCGTCCCGCCCTCGTCCCGGCCCCGCTCGATCGCCTCGAGGACGTCCTCGAGCGCACGCTCCGTGACGAGCGGGCCGACCTCGGTCTCCGGGTCCCCAGGGTCGCCGACGCGACCCGAGGCGACACGGGTGAGGAGCTTCTCCCGGAAGGCGTCGTAGACGCCCTCCTGCACGAGGATCCGCCTGGTCGCGGTGCATTTCTGGCCGGCCGACCAGAACGCGCCGGCGTAGGCGGCCTCGACCGCGCGGTCGAGCTCGGCGTCCGCCATCACGACGAGCGGGTTCTGCCCTCCGAGCTCGAGCTGCACGCGGGCTCCGCGAGCGGTCGCCTTCTCGCGGACGCCGTGCCCGACCGCGACCGAGCCCGTGAACGAGATCGCGCGGACGTCCGGGCTCTCGACGAGCGCCGCCCCGACCGTCGAGCCGGCGCCGGTCAGCACGTTGAGGACACCCGGTGGAAGCCCTGCCTCGTCGAAGCACTCGGCCAGGTGGAGACCCGTGCGGGGCGCGTCGTGGGCGAGCTTCAGGACGACCGTGTTCCCGTGGATCAGCGCCGGCGCCAGCTTCCATACGGGGATCGCGACGGGGAAGTTCCACGGCGTGATCAGGCCGACGACGCCGAGCGGCCGGCGTACGGTGTAGAGCCGCTGCAGGGCGACGGAGGCCGCATAGACCTCGCCGATCGGGCGCCATGCCTCACCGGCGGCGAACCGGAGGATCGTCGCCGCGCGAGCGGCCTCCATACGCGCCTCGCGGAGCGGCTTGCCCATCTCGGCTGTCATGTCGACTGCGATCCGCTCGGTGCGGGCCTCGACCGCGTCCGCCGTGCGATGGAAGATCGCCGCGCGCGCCGGCGCCGGGAGCGCCGCCCAGCCCGGGAACGCCTCCCGGGCTGCCGCGATCGCGGCGTCGACGTCGGCGGCGCTCGAGGCCTGGTAGACGCCGGTCACGTCGGAGGGCCGCCACGGGCTCCGCATCTCGTAGGTGTCGCCCGCGCCGGCCTCGCGCCACTCGCCTCCGACGTAGTTCCTCGCGGGTGCTCCGGTCAACGTGTCGCTCATCTCGGCCTTCTTTCAGAGGAGGGTCGTCGCGAGCGCGACCGGGTTGACGAGCGTGCCGATCTCGGGCACGTGGATCTCGACCCAGTTGCCCGGGACGAGGCTGAACGAGTCGGGCGGCACGAGCCCGGTCCCGGTCAGGAGGACCGATCCCGGCGGCACCGGGTTCTCACGGACGAGCCACGACGCCAGCTCGTCGAAGGTGCGCACCATGAGCGCCGTCGAGGTCTTGTCCTCGTACAGGACGTCGCCCTCCTCGTCCGAGATCCGCATGATGATCTGGAACCCCTGCGGCTCGCGCGGAGGGATGTAGAGCGCAGGCCCGATCGCGCAGGCGCCGGCGTAGACCTTCGCCTGGCTCAGGTAGAGCGGGTTCGCGCCCTCGATCTCGCGGGAGGACACGTCGTTGCCGATCGTGTACGCGAGGATCTTGCCGCGCTCGCCGACGACGACGCCGATCTCGGGCTCGGGCACGTTCCAGGTGGAGTCGCCCCTGATCCCGATCGCCTCGCCCGGGCCGACCGTGCGCCGCGACGCGGCGTCCTTCAGGAAGAGCTCCGGGCGGTGGGCCTCGTACACGAGGTCGTAGACGTCCTGGACCGCGCTCTCCTCCATGCGCGCGTCGCGGCTGCGCTGGTACGTGACTCCGGCGCACCACACCTCGGGTGGGTCGAGCGGTGCGATCAGCGTGCGTCCTTTGTCCAGCTCGAGGCTGTACGGGTCGACGGGCGCGATCGGGCTGCCCTCGGGCGTGAACATCTCGCCGCGGAGGAAGGGCATCGGATCCTCGATCCCGGAGAGCTTTCGGAACGTCCCCTCGTTGTCCACCTCGACACCAACCGACACGCGGCCCGCCGAGTCCACCCAGCGCACGATTCGACGCATCAGTAGACCGCCCGGCCCCCGGAGATGTCGAACGTCGCGCCGGTGGAGAACGAGCATTCCTCGCTTGCGAGCCAGCACGCGAGCGCGGCGACCTCGTCCGGCGAGCCCATCCGCCCCAGTGGGATGCGCTCGACCATGTACTCGACGTGCTCGTCGGACATGCCCGCGAGAATGGGTGTCTCGATCACGGCGGGGGCGATGCAGTTGACGAGCACGCCCGTGCGCGCGACGTCCTTGCCGATCGACTTGGTCATCGCGATCACGGCTGCCTTGGCGGCGGAGTAGGCGGCCGCCATCGGGTTGCCTTCCTTCCCGGCGATCGACGCGACGTTCACGATCCGTCCGTACCCCCGCTCGACCATCCCCGGCAGCACTGCGCGGTTGCAGAAGAAGACGCCGTCGGCGTCGATCGACATCACTCGGCGCCACTCCTCGTCCGTGACGTCGACCGTCGAGAGCGAGGCGCCGGGGATCCCCGCCGAGCACACGAGGATGTCGATCGGCCCCAGCTCCGCCTCCGTCCGGGCGACCGCGGCAGCGATCCGGGCGGAGTCCGTGACGTCCGCGGCAAGGGCCAGGACGCCCTCCGGCGGGGCTCCGCCGACGTCGAGCGATGCGACGAGGGCCCCTTCCGCCAGCATGCGCCCCGCTGTCGCCGCGCCGATCCCGCTTGCGCCTCCGGTGACGAGCGCGACACGCCCCGCGAATCGATCGTCGTTCGTCCGCGCCACGGCTCGCTAGCCTAGATGATCGATGCCCCGGGATCGGGGCATCACTCGTCTAGCCTGTGAACGTGGGCTTCGACCCGGTCACCGACTATCCGCTCGGATCGAGGCGCCCGGATCTCGTGTCGACGCCGTCCGGCCTCCCGCTCGACGAGGTGACGCTCGATGCGGCGCGCGCGGGAGGGCTCACGGGCGACGATCTCCGTGCCACCGCCGAGACCATCGGCCTGCAGGCCGACGTCGCCCGGGCGGCGGGACGGCGGCAGCTCGCCGAGGGCCTCGAGCGCGCCGCCGAGCTGACGCGCGTGCCCGACGACGAGGTGCTCGCGATCTACACGGCGCTGCGGCCCGGCCGGTCGACCCCCGGCGAGCTCGAGTCGTGGGCCGAGCGGCTCGAGGGTCTCGGCGCGCCGCGGAACGCAGCCTTCGTCCGCGAGGCGGCGGCCGCGTATCAGGCTCGCGGGCTGACGGGGAATGGCTGACCCGCCGCGCAGCGCGCGGTTCGCCCGTCGCGAGGAGACCGACCTGCGGCGCGAGCTCCTCGTGGAGCCGTGGCCCGAGCTCGGGCTCGTCGCGAGCGACGGCCCGTCCGATCCCGAGCCGGAGCTCGTCGTCGAGGATGGCATCGTCCTCCGCTTCGACGGGCGCGACGCAGCCGAGCTCGACGTCATCGACCGCTTCCTGGTCGCTCACGGGCTCGATCTGGAGATCGCCGGAGAGGCGATGGCGCTCCCGACCGAGCAGCTGGCGAGGATGCTCGTCGACATCGACGTGCCGCGCGACGAGCTCGTGCGTCTCGCGCGAGGGCTGACGCCCGCCAAGCTCGCGCGCGTCGTCGGGATGCTCGACCCGGTCGAGCTGATGATGGCCCTGAAGAAGCTCCGCGCCCGTCGCGACCCCGGCAACCAGGCGCACGTGACGAACCTCAAGGAGAGCCCCGCGCTGCTCGCGGCCGATGCCGCGGAGGCGGCGCGGCGCGGGTTCGACGAGCTCGAGACGACGGTCGGCGTCGCGCGGTACGCGCCGCTCAACGCGCTCGCGCTGCTGGTCGGGTCCCAGACGGGCCGTCCGGGGGTGATGACGCAGTGCGCGGTCGAGGAGCGGCGGAACCTCGAGCTCGCAATCCGGGGGCTCGTGACGTACGCCGAGACGCTGTCCGTCTACGGCACGGAGCCCGTGTTCGCCGACGGCGACGACACGCCGTGGTCGAAGGCCTTCCTCGCCTCGGCCTACGCATCCCGCGGGGTCAAGGTGCGGTTCACGTCGGGCACGGGCTCGGAGGCGCTCATGGGGCACGCCCAGGGCCTGTCGATGCTCTACCTCGAGGCGCGCTGCGTCTCCGTCGTTCGCGCCGCGGGCGCCCAGGGCGTCCAGAACGGGTCGATCTCGTGCGTCGCGCTCGTCCTCGCCGTGCCGGGCGGCACCCGCGCGATCCTCGCCGAGAACGTGCTCGCCGCCTGGCTCGACCTCGAGGTCGCCTCCGGGAACGACGCGATCGCGTCCCACTCGCCGATCCGCAAGACGGCCAAGCTGATGGGGCAGTTCCTCCCGGGGACCGACTTCGTCACGTCGGGCTACTCCGTGATGCCGCGCCGCGACAACACCTTCGGCGGCGGCAACTACGACGCGGACGACATCGACGAGTGGCTCACCATCCAGCGCGACTGGCAGGTCGACGGCGGCATCGAGCCGGTCGGCGAGCAGGAGGCGATCCACATCCGCGAGCGAGCCGCACGCGCGGTGCAGGCCGTCTTCGCCGAGCTCGGCCTGCCGCCGGTCACCGACGCCGAGGTGGACGCCGCGACCTACGCTCACTCGAGCGAGCAGCTCCCGGACCGCGACCGGGCCGCGGACGTCGAGGCGGCGGACGAGCTCCTCGCGCGCGGCACGTCGGCGCTCGACGTCGCCCTCGCCCTCGACCGGCGTGGGTTCGGTGACGTCGCCGAGGCCGTCGTCGGCATGCTCCGGCAGCGCGTCTCTGGGGACTACCTGCAGACCTCCGCAGTGATCGAGCCGGACGGGCTCGTCCGCTCGGCGGTCAACGACCCGAACGTCTACCTCGGCCCGGGGACCGGCTACCGGCTCGAGGGCGAGCGCTGGGAGCTGCTCCAGTCGCTGCCGCACGTCGTCGACCCGCGCCGGCTCGGCGGCGCGCCGGCCGGCGCAGATGCGTTGTTCGAGGAGCGCGGAGTCGCGACCCCGGGCGCCGACCCGACGGAGGTCGTGGTCGCGGTCGGCCCTGCCTTCGGGGACAGCCTGCGAGAGACGATCGCGGGCCTTCCGCACGAGGAGGTCGTCGCCGCCGTGGTGGACGGTGTGCGGGAGTCGGGTGCCGTGCCGCGTCTCGTGCGGGTGAGGCGGGCGGCCGACGTCGCGTTCATCGCGCACGACGGCGCTCTGCTCTCCGGCTCGGGCGTCGCCCTCGGGCTGCAGTCGAAGGGCACGGGAGTGATCCACCGGGCCGACCTGCAGCCGCTCGACAACCTCGAGCTCTTCGGGATGAGCCCGCTCTACACGCTCGAGAGCTACCGCGCGATGGGCCGCAATGCGGGCGGCTACGCCCTCGGGCGGCGCGTCGGGCCGGTGCCGACGGCGCTCGACAACTTCGCGCGCGCGAAGCTCATCGTGCGGACGACGCTGCTGCACGCCCACGAGGCGCGCGCGGCCGTCACCGGCGCGGCGCCCGTCGAGCTGGAGCGTGCCGGCTCGGAGAGCCTGCGGCCGCGAAGCGGGCGCGTTTAGGGATCTGCCTCCGCGCGGGCGGGGATCGAGCGGCGGGATTCCGCGGCTGCGGAATCCCGTTTCGCGGAGAATCTCAGCCGACGGCGGTCCCGAACAGCACGCCGATCCCGTAGGTCACGACGAACGCCGCCGTCCCGAAGGCGAGCTGCCGCAGCCCCGACCTGAGAGCGCCCTTCCCGGTGAGAAGCGTGATCGCGGCGCCGATGCCGAAGAGCCCGAGCGCCGACAGGGCCAGCGCCGTGACGACGGCGGTGTGCCCGGTGAGGAACACGAACGGCAGGATCGGGACGACCGCGCCGACGACGAAGAGCGCGAACGACATCCCGGCCGCGACCCACGGCGATCCGCCGAGCTCGTCGGGGTCGATCCCGAGCTCCTCCCGCGCATGCGTGTCGAGGGCCGTGGTCGGGTCGGACGACGAGCCGCTCGGCGACCTTCCGCGCCTCGCTGGGGTGGAGCCCCTTCTGCTCGTAGACGAGCGCGAGCTCGGCCTGCTCGACCTCCGCCTCGGTCGCGATGTGCCGCTGCTCGACCGCAAGCTCCTTCGCGCTCAGCTCACGACTCGACTGCACGGAGATCCACTCGCCCATCGCCATCGAGCACGCGCCCGCGATCAGGCCGGCGACACCGGTGATGAGGATGTCCTGCGACGCGACGCCCGCCCCTGCAACGCCCATCACGAGGCTCGCGTTCGAGACGAGGCCGTCGTTCACGCCGAGCACGGCCGCGCGGAGCGCGTTGCCGCCGGCGGCCCGGCCGCGCTGGAGCCGGGCGAGCGCGCCGCCGATCGGCTCGCCGCGGGTGTCGCCGACGAGCGATGCGAGGGCGGTGGCGTGACGCTGCTCGTCCGCTGCGAACGCGCCGGAGTCGTCCGCGTACGCCTCGGTCGAGAGGCGCTCCCGGTCGCGCATGATCGGCAGGACGACGCTGTCGCCGAAGTCGCCGGTGAGCCTGCAGAGGATGCGGGCGCGCTGACCCGGCCGCGCGGGGCCGGGGTCGATCCCGACCCCGCGCAGGAGGCCCTCCCAGTGCGACGCGTGCCGATGCTCGTCGTCGGCGATCGTCTGGAACAGCCTCTCCCGCCCGGGCTCGGCCTGGGACCCGGCGAGCGCCCGGTAGATCGCCTCCGCGTCCACTTCCTCCTGGCGCGCGGCGGTCCACCGGTCGATCGTCGCGCGGTCGGTCTCGGCTGTGCTCGTGGCGGCCATCAGTGGTGGCGCAGGCCGGCGGCCCGCTGCTCGGCGGCGAGCCGCTCCTCGGCCTCGGCCTCCTCGCGGAACAGTCGACCGAGGAGCCAGACGATAGCCGCGAAGAAGACGAGCGCCTGCTCGGTCGACATCAGGATCCCGCCGAGGTTCTGGTCCTGCTCGGCCGTGATGCCCCAGAGGCGCTCGGGGCGCGACTCGTAGTAGTCGTAGATCGGCGGCGAGAACGTGAGCGCGAGCCCGAGGAACGCCGACAGCACGAAGGCCGCGAACACGTAGCCGATCCGCGTCAGCGTGGCAGCCGATCGCGGCACGTCGCAGAGCACCGGCCACCAGAAGAGCAGTCCGATCGCGATCAGGAACGCATGCTCGACCGCGAGCAGCACCGGGCTGCGGACGGCGGCGTCGTAGACCGCGCCGAGGTGCACCAGGTACCAGCCGACGAGCCACGTCGGGAGGGCGATCTGCGGCCGGGTCACCCACGCGAAGGGGCGCCCGCCGCGCGCTGCGAGGGCCTCGCGCATCCCGGCCGTCAGCCCGATCAGGATCAGCGGCGGCGCCCAGTCGGAGATCATCACGTTCTGGAGCAGGTGGAACAGCACGAGGTAGTCGATCGCGATCGTCCCGAGCGGCGAGTTGAGCGCCACGACGACGAGCCCGATGCCGGCGCCGAAGCACCATGCCCGCCAGGCAGGGCCCGGCGCTCGCCGCCACGAGCGGACGTAGAGCACCACCGCAACCGCGGCGAGAAGGACGAAGAGCGGCTCGAAGCTGAACGACCAGGCCGAGGGCATCGACGCCTCAGGCGGGCTCGGGCACGGCGCGCGCGGAGCCGCGTGCACGGCGCGCCGAGAGCACGAGGAGCACGAGCGCGGTGCCCAGTGTCGCCATCTGCTCGGCCATCATCACGACCCCCGCGAGCTTCTGGTCCTCGAGGGGCGACAGCCCGAGGAGGCGCGTCGGCTGGTCGACGTACACGTCGTAGTAGGGGTGGAACGAGAACACGAAGACGTACGCCAGCAGCTGGCCGGCCCAGAGCATGACCGCGGCGAAGCCGATGCGGCCGGCCGTCCGCAGCCGCCCGTGGCCTGCGGGGTCGATCAGGATCGTCCAGACGAGCGCTCCGACGACGACGAACGAGAGATGCTCGAACCGGTGGACGAGGGGGTGACGGAGCGCCGCGTCGTAGAGGGTCGGGACGTGCCATGCGACGAGCACGCCGAGCCACAGGACGAAGGCGACGCGCGGGCGGAGGAGCAGGGACAGGCCCGACCGGAGCGACCTCCGGCGCGCGAGCGGGGCGAGCAGGTCGCGCGGGACGAAGAACATCGAGAGCGGGCCGCGGAGCGCCACGAGCACGAGGGCGACGCCGAGATCGGCGAGCAGGACGTGCTGGAGCATGTGCGCGGACTGGAGGTACTCCTCGGCGACGGCGTCGAGAGGGGAGACGAGCGCTGCGACGACGACCCCGACGCCCGCGAGAAAGAGCGGCCACCGTGTCCACGGGGCCAGCTCGGGGCGCCGCCGGTGCAGGCGCCGCCAGCCCTGCGCGAAGAAGCCGACCGCGACGGCGGCGGCGCCGAGGACGAGCGGATCGAAGGACCACGCCGTCCAGAGATCGCCGGGAGCGGTCGCGACGAGCGGCGTCACCCCGTTCACGGTATCCCGAACTCAGCCCCGCGGCGGCGCAGCCCACACGCCGTCTTCGAGCATCGTTGGGTCCGGAGCGGGCGAGCGCTCGGCGTCGGCGAGCCCGGAGGCGATCTCGGACGCCGCGTCGCGGCGAACGGCCTCGATCGCCGCCTCGCCGATCCCGTCCTGCCGGAACCGCTCCGCGAGGCGCTCGACCGGGTCGCGGGTCGCGTAGGCGGCGCGGAGCTCGTCGGGGACGTACCGGGCATCGTCGTGCGCAGCGTGGCCGTGGATCCGGAGCGTGACCGCCTCCACCGCCTGCGGACCGCCGCCTGCCCGGGCCCGTTCGACCGCGGCGCGGACGGCCGCGAACGTCGTCAGGGCGTCCGTCCCGTCGACCGTCTCGCATGGGATCGACCAGCCGCCGCGGATCCGCTCGGCGAGGACGGGGTTCGCGCTCTGGCGGGCGAGGGGCGTCGAGTACGAGAACTGGTTCCGCTGCAGGACGAAGATCGCGGGGACGCGCCACACGGACGCGAGCCCGAGCGCCTCGTGGGTGTCGCCGACGGAGAAGGCACCCTCGCCGAGGAACGTCAGGGCGACCCGCGCCTCGCGGCGCCGCCGGAACGCCAGCGCCGCGCCCACTGTCACCGACGCGAGGTCTCCGAGCATCGACACGAGGGGGAAGACACCGCGCTCCGGTAGTCCGAAGTGCATGTTCCCGTCGCGTCCGCGCGTCGGCGAGTCGGCCCGGCCGAGGAAGTTCCGGAACGCATCCGCGACGGAGACGCCACAGGCGAAGTGCGTCGCGAGCTCGCGGTTCAGGGGGCAGACGACGTCGTCGGGTCCGAGCGCGAGCCCCGCGGCCGCCGCCACCGCCTCCTGGCCGCGCCCGTCGTAGAACGACCCCGCGATCCGGCCCTGGCGGTAGAGCGCGAGCGCCCGCTCCTCGAAGAGGCGCTGGAGGAGGACGAGTCGGAAGAGCTCGATCCGGGTCGGCCCGTCGACCGACGCGACGTCGTTGCAGGGGTCAGTAGGCAAGGAGTCGCTCGAGCTCGACGGCGGTCGACTCGACGGACGGCAGGTAGGCGTCCTCCAGCTCGGGTGCGAACGGCACCGGCGTGTCGGGAGGCGCATGGAGCACGGGAGGCGCATCGAGGTGCTCGAACCCGTGCCGCGAGACGAGCGACAGCACCTGGCCGGCGGCTCCGGTCGAACGCGACGCCTCCTGGAGGACGAGCAGACGGGAGGTCTTCTCGAGCGAGGCGAGCACCGCGGCGGTGTCGAGCGGCCACACGGTACGCAGGTCGAGCACCTCGACGTCCGCGCCGAGCCGCTCGACGGCGGCAAGAGCCGTCGAGACCCCGGAGCCGTAGGTGACGATCGTCGCGTCCCTTCCGCTGCGGGCGGCTGTGGCCGTGCAGAGCGGTGTCCTGGCCCCGACTTGCGGCCGCGCGCCCTTGAGGTGGCGGTACAGGCCCTTGTGCTCGAAGACGAGCACCGGGTCGGGGTCGTCGATCGCCGAGCGCAGCAGGCCGTACGCGTCCGCGACCGTCCCGGGGCACACGACCTTGAGGCCGGGCTGGCCGACGAACCAGCCCTCGGGCGAGCCGGCGTGGAACGGGCCGCCGCGGACGCCGCCGCCGGTGGGCATCCTGATCACGAGCGGGATCGCCTGGCCGGAGCGCCAGTGCGTCTTGGCGGCGACCGTGACGATGACGTCGAACGGGCACGTCACGAAGTCCGCGAACTGGAGCTCGACGACGGGCCGCTCGCCCATCCACGCGGCGCCGACTGCCGCCCCGACGAACCCCTCCTCGGCGACCGGGGTGTCGAGGACGCGCTCCTCGCCGAACTCCTCGAGGAGCCCGGTGGTGGCGCCGAACGCTCCGCCGAACGCGCCGATGTCCTCCCCGAGGAGGAAGACGCGGTCGTCGTCGCGCATCGCATCGGCGAGCGCCGAGCGGACAGCCTCGAGGTAGGTGATCTCACCGGCCGCGGCGGTGTCGTCTGGAGGCATCGTCACTCTGCCGAGCCTCTCGGGCTCGCCCGCCGGGTCAGCAGAGCCGCACCAGCACGTCCGCCAGATCCCCCGGCCGCGAGAGGAACGGCGAGTGGCCGCCATCGAGCTCGATCGGATCGACGCCGAGGAGGTCGCGCGACATGCGCCGCGACCACGAGGGGGCGATCACGCGCTCCTGCCGGCAGAGGATCGAGGTTCGCTCGACGTCCGGCAGCGCGTCCACGGGCCAGGGCTCGAGCCGCGGCGCTGCGGACTGGGGTCGCAGCCGGGAGACGGCCCACGCCGCGTCCGCGGCGGTGCAGTCGTGGTAGAAGCAGCGGATCGCTGCCGTCGGATCGGGCCAGAGCGAGGCTCCGTCGCCGCGCAGGACCGTGTTGCCGACGAAGCCGGCCACGTACACGCTCTCGGTCGCACAGCGGTCGGTGACGCTCCCGCCCGGGTGGGGGACGAGGGAGCAGAGAAACACGAGGTGCGACACCGGACGATGCCGCGCCACGAGCGGGATCGTCGACCCGGCGAGCGAGTGGCCGACGAGGATCACATCGTCCTCCACGTCGGCCAGTGCAACGGCCACGAGCTCGGCATGCCGCGTCAGCCCGGCGGCGGGGTCTTCCGCCGGCAGGTCGACCGCGACCGCGCGATGACCGCGCGCCTCGAGCTCCGGGACGAGCCTCTCCCAGCACCACGCGCCGTGCCAGGAGCCGTGGACGAGGCCGAAGGTGGCCATCGGGGCACTCTAGTCCGGTTGGCAGCGAGCCTGGCAACCAGGCACTTGCGGCGGCGGAGCCGACGACTTCAGGGATGTTCCGCGCCGTAGGCGGGGATGAAGCGGCGGGGATCTGCGAGAGCGGATTCCCGCTTCGCGCTAACGAGTCACGTGGAGCGAGCCTGCGAGGTCGCCGAGCACGAGGTCTCGCTCGCGGTCGGGGATGTGGTCGAGCGGCACGGGGCCGAGCGCCTCGATGAACGTGACCCCCTCGGCGGAGTGCAGCTCGTGCTCGATGCCGCGGTTGACGACGCAGACGTCCCCCGCGCGCATGACCTGCGTCCGATCGCCGATCGTCATCGAGACGGAGCCGTCGAGGATCAGCATCACCTGCTCGGTGTGCTCGTGGCTGTGCCGCGCAACGGTCGTCCCCGGCGCGTAGGTGACGTGGCCGAGAAAGACCTGGTCGCCGGCGACCGCCTTGAGCCCCACCCCCGGGAAGAGGTGATAGGGCTCGCGGCCGTCGAACGTCTCGAACGGCGAATCGGCCACTAGGCGGGCACCTCGAAGGCGATCCCACCTTCCGAGACGGCGTTCACCGAGAGCTCGGCGTCGAACACGACGGTCTTCCCCTCGCGCGTCGGGCCCCGCTTCGCGTCGAGGGCGCGCAGCACCCTCTCCGGCGTGATCGGCAGCTCCGTCACCCACACGCCGACCGCGTCGTAGACGGCCGACGCGATCGCCGGCGGCTGCGCGTTGTTCGCCATCTCGCCGATCCCCTTCGCGCCGTACGGGCCGTCGGCGGACGGGTTCTCGATGATGATCGTGTCGATCTGCGGCAGGTCCTCGAACCCGGGGGCGAGGTACGAGCCGAACTCGCCGCCGCGGTGCTCGACCGACGGGTAGTACGGGTAGCAGTTCTCGAGCACGCCGAGCCCGAGGCCCTGCACCGCGCCGCCCTCGATCTGGCCCTCGACGAGCGTCGGGTTGATCGCGAGGCCCACGTCGTAGACCTGGACGAGGCGCGTGACCCGCACGACACCCGTCTCGTCGTCGACCTCGACCTCCGCGGCGCACGCGGCGTAGGAGATCGCCGAGTGCGGCGGGAGGTCGACCTCGCCCGTCTCCGGGTCGACGATCGACGCGTACGGCTTGAGCTGCGCCCCTGTGCCCGTGATCAGCTCGCCGTACGTCCACGTCGCGGCCGCCGCGACGTCGGGGACGGCGATCTTCTTCTGCGGCGCGCCCTTCGCGAGCACCTCGCCGTCGACGATCTCCAGGTCGGACGGGTCGATCTCGAGCTCCTTGCCGGCGATGTCGAGGATCCGCTCGCGCACGCGCTCCGCGGCCTTCTCGACCGCCTTGCCGGCCACGAACGTCGCCCGGGAGGCGAACGTCCCGGTGCAGACCGGCGAGGAGTCCGTGTTCGAGTTGTCGTAGGTCACCCAGTCGTACGGGACTCCGATCGTCTCGGCCACGATCTGCGACTGGATCGTCTTCGAGCCGTTGCCGATGTCGGAGGTGCCCGCGAAGACGTCGACGCGGCCGTCGGGCTTCACCTTGATCCACGCCTGGGACGGGTCGCCGTTCTGGTTCATCCCCGTCGGGTACTCGATCGCCGCGATCCCGCGGCCCTGCTTGACGGCCATCAGTGGTCCTCCGGATCTGCGAGTTGGCCGACCAGGTGCTCCGGGAGCAGGTCGCCGGCGCGCGGGTCGCGGGTCATTGCCGCGAACTCGGGCGCGAGCTCGACGTCCATGCCGCCGGCGAGTGCCTTGACGACCGACACGGTCGACGGGTCGGTGTAGACGATGCGGTTCGGCGACGTGTCGCCGACGCGGTTCGCGTTCTTGAGCCTCACCTCGTACGGGTCGAGGTCGAGCACATCGGCGATCCGGCTCATGTGGGTCTCCGTCGCGAACGAGACCGAGGTCACCCCGAAGCCGCGCATCGCCGTCGTCGGGACGCGGTTCGTGAACACGACGAAGCCGTCGAACGAGAGGTTCGGGATCGTGTAGGCGCCGGTGTGGTGGAACGAGTGCTTCGTGAGCCCGTACGGCGAGAACCGCGCATACGCGCCGGAGTCGTGCAGCGTCAGCATCTTGCGCCCGAGGATCCAGCCGTCCTTCGTCACGGCGTCTGCGATCTCCATGTGCCAGGGGGCGCGGGTGGACGAGCAGAGGAACTCCTCCTCCCGCGTCCAGCGCCACTTGACGGGGCGGCCGGACTTCTGGGCGAGGAGCGCGCACATCGTCTCGCTCGCCGTGTCGACCTTGCCGCCGAAGCCGCCGCCGACGGTGCCGCCCACCACCTTGAGCTTGTTGAGGGGCACCTGGAGGTGTGCGGCGACGACGCCCATCGAGAAGTAGAGCGCCTGGGTGCAGGAGTAGATCGTGAGCCTCCCGTTCGCCTCCGGGACGACGAGCGACACCTGGGTCTCGAGCGGCACGTGCTCGATCGCGGCCGGGCGGTAGACGCCCTGGACGATCGCGTCCGCCTGCTCGAAAGCGTCCTCGACCGAGCCCTTGCGGATCTGGCGCCGGTCCATCTCGCCCTCGAAGTGGGGGTACCAGTTGCCCCAGTGGTGCACCCTGGGCGCGTCCTCGTCGAACGCCTTGCGGACGTCGAAGAGCGGCGTCCGCTCCTCGTAGTCGACGGCGATCGCGTCGACGGCCGCCATCGCCGTCTCCTCGTCCGCCGCCGCGACGACCGCGATCGGCTGGCCCTTGTACCGCACCTCGTCTTTCGCGAGCAGCGGCTCGTCGGCCGGGATCCCGAGGGCGGAGAGGTGCCCGTACTCGAGCAGCGGGACGTCCGCCGACGTGATCACGGCGTGGACGCCCGGCAGCGCCTCGGCCTTCTGAGTGTCGAGCCCGCTCAGGGACGCGCTGTGGACGGGCGAGCGGAGGGCCTTCGCCCAGAGCATCCCGGGCACGCGGACGTCGTCGACGTAGGTCGTGCGGCCCGTGACGTGCTCGATCCCGTCGTAGCGCGGGAGCCGTGCGCCGACGGCCTTCATGAGACACCTCCCAGGTTCGTCATGCCGGCGCTCGCGGCCGTCACGGTCAGGTCGAACGAGTCGCCCCGCACCGCGGCGGCGACCGCGTCGATGATCTTCACGTAGCCGGTGCAGCGACAGACGTGCCCCGCGAGGGCTTCCTGGATCGCCTCCCGGTCGTCCGTCCCGCCCCGGGCGATGTACGCCTCGGCGGCCATCAGCATCCCGGAGGTGCAGAAGCCGCACTGGGCCGCGTAGTGGTGGGTGAACGCCTGCTGCAGCGTCGAGAGCGACTCGGGCGCGCCGAGGCCTTCCACCGTCATGACCGTGCTCCCGTCGATCGCGCCGACCGGCGTGAGGCACGCACGCTGCGGCTCGCCGTCGACGAGGACGGTGCACGCGCCGCAGCCCCCCTGCTCGCATCCCGCCTTGGGGCTCGTGACCCCGAGCTCCTCGCGCAGGACGTGGAGGAGCGTCGTCAGGGGAGCGCTCTCCAGCTCCCGCGGCGTCCCGTTGACCGTGAGGTTCATGAGGCCTCCTCGAGCTTCGAGAGGACACGGCGGACGAGCACCGGAAGCGTGCGCTCGCGGTACCAGACGGACGCAAGCGCGTCGTCGCCGAGCCGGACGTCCTCGAGCGCGGCGGCACCCGCGGCCTCCGGATCGCCGGCCGACGCCTCGGCCGAGGGGAGCCGGGTGCCGTGGTCCGCGACGCCCGTCGCCGCGAGGCGGATCTCGCCGTCGGCCGAGCGCGCACCGCTCACCGCGAGCACCGTGTACTCGTGCGTGTGCGGGTACTCGATCGCCTCGAACGCCGACGCCGCCGGCTTCTCGAACGCCACGTCGAGCAGGAGCCTGCCGGCACGGTGGGCGAGGAAGTCCGCGAGCGGCTCGGTCGCCTCCCCGTCCGGGCCGATCGAGCGCGCGCGGGCGTCGAGCGCGAGCAGCGGGCCCTGGAGGTCGCCGCGCGGTGCGCCGTGGCCCTCGCCCGCGCAGACGTTGCCTCCGATCGTCCCCTGGCGGCGGATCTCGTAGTCGGCGACGCCCTGGGCGCACCGGGCGAGCACCTCGACGTCCTGCGCCAGCTCGGCGAGGCGGGCGACCGGGAGCGCGGCGCCGATCGTGACCGCCGTGCCGTCGGCGTCCAGCGTGTCGAGCCCGGCGCCGGTGAGCATCAGCGCCCTCTCCGGCGCGAGCCGTCCGTATGTGATCTCGGGTAACACGATGGTTCCGCCCGCGACGACCGTCACTCCGGAGCCGTCGCCGAACTGCGCGACCGCCTCTTCGGCCGAGGTCGGGAACAGGACCTCAGTGGCTTGCGTCATGGACCTTCCTTCACTCGTGGGTACGCCGTGCCGAGTCTAACCGCGTGGCGGGCAGGACAATCGATTATCGGTTTCACCTGCCCGCGGAGGTCCGGACGGCTACGACTGCTGCTTGCCGGCGATGCCCCAGTGCCTCGGATCGACGCCCTGGATGACGACCTGGATGTGCGCCGGATCGGCGCCGGACGTGTCCGCCAGCGCCTGCGTGAGCGCCTCGATCATCTTCGGGACGGACTCCTCCGTCACGCGCCTGTCGTAGAGCTTCACCTCGATCATCGGCATGGCCGCCTCCCCTTTCCCTCGCGTCGTGGTCGGTCTCGAGTCTTACACGCGCGGGGGCAGCTCAGGTCACCGGCGCCGTCACCGCGGCGAGGATCTCGTCGCGTGCGCCGGCGTCGAGCGCCGCGCGCGTCGCCGTTCGGCCCGCTTCGATCGCGCGGTCGAGCGACCGGAAGTCCCGCAGGGGAACGTCGTGCACGTCGGGCGCGATCACGAGCAGCGCGAGGTCCCGGTTGCGCTCCGCCCGCTCCACGCTGCCGAGGACGGTCGCGCGTGAGAGCGTCTCCATGATCGAGGGGAGCGGCGGCTCGTCCTCGCCCGACGGCTCGAGGCGGCGCACGACGTCGACGGCGACGATCGGGCCTTCCGCCGCGTCGGCCATCGCGTCGATCGGCAGGTTGTTGAGGACACCGCCGTCGACGAGCAGTCGTCCGCTGCGGGACAGGGGCGGGACGAGCCCCGGGATCGACATGCTCGCGCCCACCGCCTCGATCACGCTGCCGCGCCGGTGGACGACGAGCCGGCTCGAGACGAGGTCCGCGCTGACCGTGAACAGCGGCTTCGCGAGCTCCTCGATCGTGAGCTCCCCGAACAGGCGGTCGAACATCCGGGCCGCCTTCCGCGAGCGGATCAGGGCGACGCGGGGGATCGTGTAGTCGTTGAACGGCGACCGCCGCACGAGCTCGGCGTGAGAGCGGTCGCGGATGTCCTGCGGGCTCCAGCCGGCCGCCGCCATCGCGGCGATGAACGAGCCCATCGAGCAGCCGCCGTAACGGTCGACCTCGATCCCGTCCGCCTCGAGCTCGGCCAGCGCCCCGATGTGCGCGAACCCGCGCGCGCCGCCGCCGGAGAGGACGACCCCGAGAGCGCGCCCGACGAGCCGGCGCGCGAGGCGGCCCGCCCCGGGGTCGGTCGGCTCGGTCGTCGCGAGGCGGTGGTGGGCGCGCGGCTGGACACCGTCGAGGAGGGCGCGGAGGGCATCGCCCGACCACGGGCCGAGGAGGACGAGATCGGCGTCCGGCGTCGGGGTGGCGGGCACCGGGCTGTCGGCGGTGGCGACGAGCAGCAACCGGTCGGCCTGGCGCGTGCAGAGGTCGCTCCAGAGGCCGGCGCCTGTCTCGTCGACGAGCAGGACGTGGGCGTTCTCGTCCTCGGCGCGCTCGACCGCGCTCGTCCCGGCCGCCGAGGCGTCGAGGACCTCGACCGGCCCGTACGCGGCGAGCGCGTGCGCGAGCGACGAGGCGACCGGCACCAGCGGCACGCCGGGGTCGAGTCGCCGGAGCGCGAGCAGCGCCGGGCGCGAGGGAGGAGCGGACAGGCCGCCGCTCGCCTGGAGCTGCGCGGCGAGCTCGCGCGCGACGGCGGCGGCGAAGCGGCCGTCGCGCTCCATCAGCTCGACGAACCGCTCGCGGCCCAGCTGGAGGAGCGTCGAGTCGCGCACCGCCTGGACGGACGCCGAGCGGGGCGCTCCGGTGAGGAGACCGAGCTCGCCGATCGACGCTCCTGGCCCGAGGAGGCGGAGCGTTCGTGGATCGCCGTCGGCGTCCGCGACCGCTCGGAGCCTCCCGCGGAGGACGACGAACAGGTCGTCGGCGTCGTCGCCCTCGCGGATCAGCCATTCCCCTGCGAGCACGCGCCGCGGGTACGCGTCGGTTGCAAGCGCCTCGAGCGCGGCGGCGTCGGCACCGCCGAGCAACGGCACTCCCGCGAGCGTCGAGACCGACACCCCGGTCGCGCTCATCGACCCGCCCGCCGCATGGGTCGATCGTACGCGGCGCGCACGCAACGTTGTGCCGATTTCGACGTCTCATTCCCTGGAGCACCGTGATGGGGTCAGAGGACATTCGGCCGTTTCCGCCGGACGAGCTGCGTGCGCGGCAGGAGCGCGAGCTCTCCGCGGGGTTCGCGCTCGCGTCGATGGAGCACGCGCTCGCCCGTGAGGCGTTCCACGTCGGGCTCGCACTGCGAGAGGCGGGCGTCGAGCTCGACGCACGGACCTTCGTCGCGCTGCGCATCCTCGAGGTGTGCGTCGACCAGCTGATCGACCCGTCGCACGCCTTCTGCGAGCTGGTCGGGAACGGCTCGCTCGAGCGCTCGGTCGAGCTCGCGACAGAGCTCCTCCACCGCGACGCTGCCTGACGGCACCTCCCCGGTAGGCTCCGTCCGTGGAGTTCGAGAGCATCGACCAGCTCGAGGACGCGCTCCGGCGCGCCGACTACCTGCCCGACCGCGGCCTCGCGACGGCGCTCTACCTCGCGCTCGTGCTCTCGAAGCCGGTGCTGCTCGAGGGGGAGGCGGGCGTCGGCAAGACCGAGGCCGCGAAGGCGCTTGCGAGCGTCCTCGACGCACGCCTGATCCGGCTGCAGTGCTACGAGGGGCTCGACGTCGCCCACGCCGTGTACGAGTGGAACTACCCCCGCCAGCTGCTCCACATCCGCGCGGCGCAGGAGGGGACCCTCCGCGAGGAGGACCTGTTCGGGCCGGAGTACCTGATCCGCCGGCCGCTGCTCGAGGCGATCGACTCGGACGAGCCCGTCGTGCTCCTGATCGACGAGATCGACCGCGCGGACGAGGAGTTCGAGGCGTTCCTCCTCGAGGTGCTGTCGGACTTCCAGATCACGATCCCCGAGCTCGGGACGATCGCAGCGCGACGGCGGCCCGCCGTGATCCTCACCTCGAACCGCACGCGCGAGCTGCACGACGCGCTCAAGCGGCGCGCGCTCTTCCACTGGATCGGCCATCCGTCGGTCGAGCGGGAGATCGCGATCGTCCGGCTGCGCGTGCCGGGCATCCCGGAACGGCTCGCGACCGAGGCGGCTGCCTTCGTCCGCGAGCTTCGCGGGCTCGATCTCGCGAAGCCGCCCGGTGTCGCCGAGACGATCGACTGGGCGATGGCCCTGAACGCGCTCGGCCGCAAGGAGATCGACGCCGAGGTCGTCCAGCAGACCCTCGGCTCGGTGCTCAAGTACCGCGAGGACGTCGACACGGTCCAGGACGAGACGCTGTCGCGCCTGGTCGAGGCCGCCCGCGCCTCGGCCGCGGCGGGGTAGGCGCCGTGGCGACCGGCGACGCGATCCTCGGGCACGTCGTCACGTTCGGTCGCGTGTTGCACGAGGCAGGTCTCGAGATCGGCCCCGGCCGGGTCGCCGACGCGCTCCGCGCCCTCGACGCCGTCGACCTCGCCCGGCAGGAGGACGTCTACTTCGCGCTCCGGCAGACCTTCGTCTCGCGCCAGGACGAGCTGGAGCTGTTCGACCGCGCTTTCGGGGCGTGGTTCCTTCGCGCACCGGTGCTCCCGCCCGTGCGCTCCCGGTCGGCCGCGGAGGTGGAGACGCGCGTCGGGCAGGCCCCGAGCGATCGGCTCCGGCAGCGCGAGGCCGACGACGACGGTGGGCAGGACGACCCGCTCGAGCTGGGCGCCTCGGGCCACGAGCTCCTCCGCGACAAGGACTTCGCCGAGCTGACGGGCGACGAGCTGCGCCGCCTTCGCGAGCTGATCGCGCGCGTCGCGCGGACGCGCCCGCAGCGGCACTCCCGGCGCCGCACGGCGGACACCCACGGCGACGCGCTCGACGTCAGACGGATGATCCGGCGCTCGCTGCGCGCCGGCGGCGATCCTCTCGACCGGCCCCTGCGTGCCCGCAAGGAGGTTCCGCGCAAGCTCGTGGTGCTGTGCGACGTCTCGGGCTCGATGGACAGCTACGCGCGGGCGCTGCTCCTGTTCCTGCATGCGGTCGTCGGGACGGGACGCGGGGTGGAGGCGTTCGCCTTCGGGACGCGGCTCTCCCGGCTGACGCCGGACCTCGCGACGCGCGACCCGGACGCCGCGCTCGCGCGGTGCACCGAGGCGGTCGTCGACTGGGGCAGCGGAACGCGGATCGGCGCCTCGCTCCGAGAGTTCAACGAGGTCTACGGACGCCGCGCGCTGTCGCGCGGCGCGATCGTCCTGATCGTGTCGGACGGCTGGGAGCGCGAGGATCCGGAGCTCGTCGGCCGCGAGATGGCGAAGCTCGCGCGCGCCGCCTACGCCATCGTCTGGGTCAATCCGCTCAAGGGGAACCCCCAGTACCAGCCGCTCGCCGGGGGCATG
This sequence comes from uncultured Actinomycetes bacterium, assembly GCA_963739405.1. Lineage (GTDB taxonomy): Bacteria > Actinomycetota > Thermoleophilia > Gaiellales > Gaiellaceae > Gaiella. The sequence goes on from CAVUAH010000022.1 coordinate 197,216, forward strand.
CGCGCAGCGCTGCCGTACGTCGACCGGTTCCTCCCCGGCCATAATCTGAGGAGTCTCGAGGAGCTGGCGGCCGTGCTCGCCGGCATCGAAAGGAGGCATGCAGCGTGAAGGAGATCCTGCCCGAGATGGAGGCCTGGCGCGACGCCGGTGAGAAGGTGGTCGTGGCGACGGTCGTCGCGACGCGCAGGTCGGCGCCGCGCCCGGTCGGCACGAGCCTCGCAGTGTCGGAGTCGGGGAAGATGTGCGGCTCGGTCTCCGGCGGCTGCGTCGAGACCGACGTCTACGAGAACGCGATGGAGGTCATGCGAACCGGCGAGCCGAAGCTGCTCAGCTACGGCATCACCGACGACCTCGCCTGGAGCGTCGGGCTGCCGTGCGGCGGCGAGATCGACGTCTTCGTGGAGGCGGTCGAGTGAGGCGCGTAGCGCCTTGTCCGCGAAGCGGACCAGGGGAGGGGGCCTGGGGGAACCGGGTGGAGGTTCCCCCAGCATGAGCCTGCTCCATCGCCTCGCGGAGCTGCGGGAGAGCGGCGGGCGAGCCGTGCTCTTCACGGTCGTCGAAGGCGACGGCGTGGGGGCGAAGGCGCTCGTCGTCGAGGACGGCGAGACGATCGGCGACGGCGTCCCGGCGGGCGCCCTCGAGCAGTTCGACGAGCTCATCCGCCGGGGGCGGAGCCGGATCGTCGAGGTCGACGGCGCCAAGGTGTTCGCGGAGTGGTACGGGCCTCCCCCGCGCCTGCTCGTGTACGGGGCGGTCGACACGGCGGAGGCGCTCGCCCGGGGCGCGAAGCTGCTCGGCTGGACGGCGATCGTCGCGGACGCGCGGGCGACGTTCCTGACGCCGGAGCGGATCCCGTCCGCCGACCTGCTGATCGCGAAATGGCCGGACGAGGCGATCGCCGAGGTCGCGCCCGACCACCAGACCGCGATCGTCGTCCTCACCCACGACGACAAGTTCGACGAGCCGGCGCTGATCGCAGCGCTCGAGACGGAGGCGTTCTACATCGGCGCGCTGGGCTCGAGACGCAACCAGGAGCGCCGGCGCGAGCGCCTGCTCGAGGCCGGGGTCACCGAGGAGAAGCTCGCGCGCATTCAGGGCCCGTGTGGGCTCGACATCGGTGCCGACACGCAGGCGGAGACGGCGCTCTCGATCCTCGCGGAGGCCCTCGCGGTGCGCGCGGAGCGCCCGGGCGGCACGCTCCGCGACGCGAAGCAGCGGATCCACGTCGAGGTCGGGTAGCCCTCGACGGGGCGTCTCGGAGGGGTGGGGTGTCCGACTTCGAGTCGGACACCCGGCGTCACGGCGCCCAGCTCTTGCGTCCGGCCGACCACGATCTGGAAGGGCAGCAGCGGCCACAGCGACAGCTCGCGGAGCGGCGCGCGTCAGCGATCGTCCGGGTGGCGAGGCCGAGCGGACCTTGATCCCGGTATGGAGCAGGAGCGAGCGCATGGCCGTCCTTGGCGCGGGGCCCGTGCCAGGACGACGTCACGACGACGACCTCTCGCGCGCCGACGCGCAGGACGTCGTTGAGCGCGTTCGTGAGGTTCTGGACGGTGGTGCGCGCGTCCGGGTCGACGACGACCTCGCGCGGCGGTGCCGCGCCAGGCCGCGCGCATCAGCTCCGCTTCGGACAGGATCCGCGCGGCGACGCGCCCATCCGGAGAGCACGACGACGTCGTCGGCCGTCGTCAGCTCGGCGGCGCGCGCTCAGCCGGGCGGCGCAGACCGGATGGAGCTCGGCGCCGGAGGCGTTCGAGTAGCCGAGGACGACGACGACGCGCGATCGGCGTCACGAGCGACGATGGCGCAGCCAGCGGAAGAAGAGCAGCGTCCCGACAACCGTCAGCACGAGCTTCACCGCCTTCTTGCCCTGGAGCTTCGACTCGCCGTGACTGCGCTCGCGCATGTGGACCGCGACCTCCTCGACACGGAGACCTCCGCGTTTGAGACGGAGGAGCGCCTCGACCTCGGGCGCGCCGCTCGCGTAGGGCTCCGCCATGATCGGCATCGCCTTCCGGTTCACCGCGGCCATCCCGCTCGTCGGGTCGTGGAACGGGCGGCCGAGCCGGACGTGCATCGCCTTCTGGAGCAGCCCGATCCCGAAGCGCCGGCTCCGCGACGGCGCATAGCGGTCGGCCCCGTATCCCTCGCCCTCCGCGAAGCGCGAGCCGACTGCGACATCGCACCGATCAGAGCGCACGAGCTCGAGCAGGCGCCGCAGCTCGTCGACCGGGTGCTGGCCGTCCGCGTCGACGCGACCGCAAAAGGCGTAGCCGCGCTCGTCCGCCTCGCGGTAGCCGGCGGCGATCCCGGCGCGGAGGCCGCGGTTCTCGCCGAACGACACGACGATCGCGCCGGCGGCGGCGGCAACCGCGGCGGTGGCGTCGGTCGAGCCGTCGTCTATCACGAGCACGTCGGCCTCCGGCAGGCCCTCGCGCAGCTCGTCGAGGACGGCCGGGAGCGCGTGCTCCTCGTTCCAGGCGGGGACGAACACGACGGTGTCGGCGGGCACGCGAGGAGCGTACTCGTCGAGCCACGATCGTTGTCCTCCTGGCGGAGGGCGCTGCGCCGCGCAAGCGGCGCCTCGCGGGGATCCGAGCGGTCTGCATCGCTTCTGCGGATGCAGACCTTGCGAACAAGGATATTGTCGGCCGCGACGACGCTGTCACGAAAGGAGAGACGCCGTGTCGGGTATCGACGCGAGTTCGGACGCGATCTACGAGCTCGTCGCGGAAGGGGCCGCGGTGGAGCAGCTCGCAACCGGCTTCACTTTCACCGAGGGGCCGATCTGGCACCCGGAGGAGCAGGTTCTCTACTTCTCCGACATGCCGGGCGACGTCCGGCGGAAGGTCACGCTCGAGGGAGCCGTCACCGAGGTTCGGAACCCGTCGTTCAAGTGCAACGGGATGACGCTCGAGCCGAGCCTCGACCTGCTCGTCTGCGAGCACGTCACGAGCTCGCTCGTGCGGGAGCGCCGCGACGGCGTCCGCGAGACGCTCGCGTTCCACTACGAGGGCAAGTACCTGAACAGCCCGAACGACGTCACCGTCCGCTCGGACGGGACGATCTACTTCACCGACCCGTGGTACGGCCGGTTTCCCGGCTTCGGGATCGAGCGGGCCCGCGAGCTCGGCTGGCAGGGCGTCTTCCGGATCCCGCCGGGCGGCGGGCAGGACGAGCTCGAGCTCGCGGTCGCGCCGGACGAGTTCGACATGCCGAACGGCCTCTGCTTCTCGCCCGACGAGTCGCTCCTCTACGTCAACGACACGCCGCGGGCGCACATCAAGGTGTTCGACGTCGCCGCCGACGGCACGCTTTCCGACGGGCGCATGTTCTTCGAGGGCGTCGGGACAGGTGTGATCGAGGACGGGATCCCCGACGGGATGAAGTGCGACGAGCGCGGGAACATCTGGGTCACCGGCCCGAAGGGCGTCTGGGTGATCTCACCGGCCGGCGAGCACCTCGGCACCGTGCTGGTCCCGGAGAACGTCGGCAACCACACGTGGGGCGGGCCGGACTGGCACACGCTGTTCATCCCGTCGACGACGTCCGTCTACACGATCACGACGCTCGTCGGCCCCCGCCGCGAGCCGTACATGGGCTAGAAGGAGGCACACCGCATGGCGGACTTCACGCTGGATCCGGCGCGCTGCGCGCTGATCGTCCAGGACATGCAGAACGACGTGATCATCGACGGCGGCGCGTTCGCCGACTCGGGGTCGCCGCAGCACGCGAAGGATCAGGACGTCGTCGAGAACGTCAAGAGCCTCGCGGCGTTCTGCCGCGAGAAGGCGATCCCGGTGATCCACGTCTGGTACATCGTCGAGGCGGGCGCACCCGGCCTGAAGCTCAACGCGCCCCTGTTCCAGGGCGTCAAGGACACGAACGCCCTCGTCCGCGGCTCGTGGGGCGCAGCGCCGGCTGACGGGCTCGAGGCGCAGGACGGCGATTACGTCGTCGAGAAGATGCGGATGTCGGCGTGGCAGGGGACGAGGCTCGAGAACCTCCTCGCAGGGCTCGGTCGCGACACGATCATCGTCACCGGCGCGTGGACGAACATGTCGATCGAGCACACGTCACGCACCGGTGCCGACAAGGGCTTCGCGATGGTGGTCCCGGAGGACGGCTGCTCGACGATGAATGCCGACTGGCACAACGCATCGATCAACTTCGCGCTCCAGAACGTGTCGACCGTCACCAACTGCGCGGACGTGAAGGCGGCGCTCGGCGGTTGACGATGCGCGACAAGCGCCTTGCAACAGACTGTTGCAAGCCGTCTCGACCAGCGGGATGAAGACACGCGCCGCGCTCTTCCACGCCGTCGGCCGGCCGCTCGAGGTCGCCGAGATCGACCTCGACGACCCGCGGCCGCACGAGGTCGTCGTGCGCATGGCCGCCGTCGGCATCTGCGGCACGGACCTCCACCAGGTGAAGGGCGAGTTCCGGCGACCGACGCCCATGGTGCTCGGCCACGAGGGCGCGGGGGTCGTCGAGGAGGTCGGGGACGCCGTCACGCGCGTTCGGCCGGGGGACGAGGTCGTCCTGTCCTGGGCACCGTCCTGCGGCGAGTGCGCCGGCTGCCGGCGTGGGCGACCCGCGACGTGCGCCCGCCTGAACGCCGCGATCCCGAACGGGACGCTGCCGGACGGGACGACGGGGATGTCCCACAACGGGCAGACCGTCTATCGCGGCACCGCGACGGGCTGCCTCGCCGAGCGCGTCGTCGTCTCGGAGCAGGTCGCACTGCCGCTCGGCGGCGCCGTGCCGTTCGACCAGGCGGCGCTCCTGGGGTGCGCGGTGCTCACCGGCGTCGGCGCCGTCCTCTACGCGGCCGGCGTGGGCAGCGGATCGTCCGTCGTCGTGATCGGCGCCGGCGGCGTCGGGCAGTTCGTCGTCCAGGGCGCGAGGATCGCCGGGGCGTCCGCGATCGTCGTCTGCGACCCCGTCGAGGGTCGGCGGGCCGCCGCGCTCGCGGCAGGCGCCACGCATGCCGTCGACCCCGCCGAGCTCCGCGACGTCGTGCGCACAGAGCTCCCCGACGGCGCCGACTTCGGCTTCGACGCCGTGGGCTACCCCGCGACGACCGCGACCGCCCTCAAGCTCACGCGCGACGGCGGCACTGCGGTGATCGTTGGGCTGCCACCCCAGGGTGAGCGGCTCGACCTCGACCCGTTCGAGCTGATCCGCAAGGAGAAGCGCCTCACGGGCACGCTCTACGGCTCCGAGGACCCCGCCGTCGCGCTTCCCGCGATGCTGGAGCACGTCCGTGAGGGCCGCCTCGACCTTGCGTCGTCGGTCGGGCCGTCGTTCCCGCTCGACCGCGTCGACGAGGCCGTCCAGGCGAGCCTCGCGGGTGAGTCCGGCCGGGTGCTCGTCCGTCCCTGACGTCACTCAGGCGCGACGTCGGACACCGCCTGGCCGTCGTCGAGCGCCTCGGCAAGCGCCTGCACGACCGTCTCCTGGAGCCACGACAGCCAGTGGTAGAGCGCCATCCGCGGCGTGTCGGGATCGGCCGGGTCGAGCGGCGCGTAGCTCTCCTCCGTGACGTCGAGCTGCGTCCCGAGGGCGAGGCGCAGGCTCTCGAGCGCACCGAGCCAGGTTCGCAGCTCCTCCTCGCTGAGCGTCTCCGCGTGCGCCGTGCGCTCGAGATCGTCGAGCGCACGCAGCTTCCCCTCGAGGAGCGTCGAGCCGACGAGCCGCGCGTACTCCGCGTTTGCCGCATCGTCGTTCGCGAAGGCGGGCGGGAAGAGGCGGTAGAGCGTCGGCTCACCGGCCTGGAGTGCATCTCGGAGCTGGCCGGGCAGCTCCGAGAGGATGTCCCGCTCCTCCGATGGGAGCCGCACACGGTACGAGCCGTCTCGCTGTCGGTCGATCCCCCGAGCCACGCTCAGTCCTGCTGCATCGTTGCCCAGAGCCCGTGCCCGTGGAGCCGCGAGACGTCGAGCTCGGCCTTCTCGCGGGTGCCGGACGACACCGCGGCCTTTCCCTCGTTGTGCACCTGCAGCATCAGCCGCGTCGCGCGGGCCCGGGAGTAGCCGAACAGCTGCTGGAGGACGAGGGTCACGTAGCTCATCAGGTTGATCGGGTCGTTCCACACGATCACGACCCACGGCCGCTCGTCGAGTGGCACGTCGTCGACCGACGGCTCGTCCGTCTGGATGGGGGCTTCGACGACCTGGCTCACGGCACCAGTGTGACCGACCGGAGCGTCGGCGGGGGGTCCGTACGATCGGGCCCGCCGGGCTAACTCGGCGTCGGTCGGTCGCGTCGGCGAGGAGCCGTCGTCGGCGATCGCGTCCGCCGGCTCTGCCGCCACGTCGCTCGGCTCGGACGTTCGGGAGTAGAACCGCAGCCGCTCGACGATGTCCGAGATCGGCTCGACCGACGGGTCGTCGTCGACCTCGTCGTCGAACTCGTCCGGCTCGCGCTTGAAGAGCTTCCCGAGGCCGCCGCCTCGCGCCGCCTTCTCCGCTTCCTGGCGCTGCCGCCGCTCCTCCTCGGCACGCCGCTTCTCCGCCTCACGCTCCTCGGCGGCGCGACGCCGCTCCTCCTCGGCACGCTGCTTCTCGGCAGCTTTCTCGGCCTCGCGCGCGGCGACCTCCTCGCGCTTGCGCCGCTCGGCATCGAGCTTCGCCTGGAGGCGCTCCTCTTCCGCTCGCCGCTTGGTGGCCTCCTTCTCATCTGCCTCGCGGCGCTTCGCCTCCTCGCGGGCAGCTGCCTCGTCGCGCTTGCGCTGCTCCGCGTCGAGCTTCGCCTGGCGGCGCTCGTCCTCGGCACGCTGCTTCGCGGCCGCCTCTTCCTCCTTTGCACGGATGCGGGCCTCGGCCTCCTCGCGCTTGAGGCGCTCGGCATCCTCCTTCGCGCGCTGCTTCGCCTCCTCGGCCTGCCGCTTCTCGTCCGCGCGAGCTTGCTTCTCCGCCTCGCGCGCCGCACGGCGGGCCGCGCGTCCCGAAAGCTCCTGTTCCTCGCCGGACGCGTCGTGCTCCTCCGACGTGACGAGTTCCTCGCGGGCCTGTTGCCGCTCCTGCTCCTGCGCCTCGGCGGCACGTCGCATCGCCTCCGCGGCACGCGCCTCGAGCCGTGCGCGGTCGGCAGCCTCACGGTGTAGCGCGATCTCGGCCTCGACTCTCGCGATCTCCTCGGCCCGCGCGCGGGCCTCCTCTTCGTCCTCCTCCGGCTCCGCCGACGCCTCGACCGCGGCCTCATCGGCTTCGCGCACCGAAGCGTCGGCTGCGGCGTCCGCCCGTGCTTCGGCCTCGAGCCGCGAGCGCTCTTCGGCCTCGGCTGCTGCGTGGGCGCGTTCGGCCTCTTCGGCTTCGAGTCGGGCTCGTTCTTCGGCCTCGGCTGCTGCGTGGGCGCGTTCGGCCTCTTCGGCTTCGAGTCGGGCTCGTTCTTCGGCCTCGGCTGCTGCGTGGGCGCGTTCGGCCTCTTCGGCTTCGAGCCGGGCTCGTTCTTCGGCTTCGGCTGCTGCGTGGGCACGTTCGGCCTCTTCGGCTTCGAGCCGGGCGCGCTCCTCGACCTCGGCCGCTGCGCGGGCACGCTCGATCTCCGCCGCCTCGAGCCGCGCTGCTTCTGCGGCCTCGGCGTCGCGTCGCGCCGCGAGCTCGGCCTCGATTCGGATGCGCTCGGCGGCCTCGGCCTCTGCCCGCGCGCGCGCTTCGGAGGCTTCGAGCCGAGCAAGCTCGGCCTCCTCGGCCGCGGTGCGCGCGCGCTCCTCGGCCTCGATCCTCGCACGCTCGACGGTCGCCGCGGCCTCGACGCGGCTCCGTTCCTCGGCCTCGAGCTGCGCGGGATCCGGCTCGACCGGGCGCGGCGCCTCGGCAATGCCGCCGGCGCGGGCGCGCTCCACCGCGGCTGCGATGGCCGCCGCCGCTTCCGCGCGGGCGCGCTCGATGTCGGCCTGTGGACGTCCCATCTTCTCGGCCGCGTCTGCCTCCGGCTCGGAGGGCTCGGGCGGGTCGGGGACGAGCGCCAGCGTCCCGGTGGGCGCCGCCCCGGGCTCGTCGCCGCGCAGCCGGAGCTCGCTTCTGCGGATCTTCCCGCTCTCGGTCATCGGCAGCTCGTCCACGAACGCGATCGCCCGGGGGTACTTGTACGGCGCCGTGACCGCCTTGACGTGATCCTGGAGCTCGGTCAACAGCCGTTGGGTGGGCTCCTGGCCCGGACGCAGGACGACGAACGCCTTCACGATCTGGCCGCGGTCGGCATCCGGGACGCCGACGACGGCGCTCTCGGCGACGGCCGGGTGCTCGAGGAGCGCGCTCTCGACCTCGAACGGGCCGATCCGATACGCCGACGAGACGATCACGTCGTCGGCGCGCCCGACGAACCAGAGCTGGCCCTCCTCGTCCCGGATCGCGCGGTCTCCGGTCACGTACCACCCGTCCCGGAAAGCCGCGTCCGTCTCGTCGGGCGCTTCCCAGTAGCCCACGAACAGCGTCGGTGGGCGGCCCATCAGCGCCAGATCGCCCTCGACGCCGGGCGGGCAGACATGCCCGTCGTCGTCGATGATCGCGACGTCGTGACCCGGCGTCGGCAGGCCCATCGACCCGGGGCGGAGCGGGGCCGACGGCGTGTTCGCGACGATGACAGAGGTCTCGGTCTGCCCGTACCCGTCGTAGACGGTGAGCCCGAGGGCGTCCTGGAAGCGGGCGATCACCTCGGGATTCAGGGGTTCGCCGGCCGACACCGCGTGGCGCAGGCGCGGCAGGTGGGCCGAGCCGAGAGAGGTGAGCTTCCCGAGCATGCGGTACTCGGTCGGCGTCTGGCAGAGGATCGTGACACCGAGGCGCTGGACGAGTGACAGGCGCTCCTCGGCGTCGAAGCGGCCATCGTGCACGACGATCTCCGCGCCGCTCGACCACGGCCCGAGCAGCGAGTTCCACACCGCCTTCGCCGAGCCTGTCCCTGCCGTGCACCAGACGACGTCCCCTTCGTGGGAGTCGAGCCAGTGTGTCGCCTGAGCGTGCTGGGCCCAGGTGTATGCATGGGTGTGGACGACGCCCCTGGGCTCCTTGGTCGTGCCGGACGTGTAGAGGATCAGCGCCGTCTCGCTCGCGCTCGTGTCCTCCGTCGGTGCGACGGGCATGTACCGCCGGACCTCGTCGAGCGCCTCGTCGAGGTAGAGGACGGAGACGGAGGCGTCGATCTGGTGCCGCATCTCCTCCACCTCGACCTCGAGCGAGCGGTCGGCGACGACGAGCCGAGCCTGCGAGTCGCGGACGCGGAACGCGAGGTCGCGCGCCCGCAGCATGTTGGTGCACGGCACGGAGACGAGCCCGCTCTTGAGGGCGCCGAGCATCGCGCCGTGCCAGGCCGGCACGTTGCCGAGGGCGAACACCACACGATCGCGTCGATCGAGCCGCGTGCGGAGGAGGTGCGCCCAGCGGGCAGCGTCTCCTGCGACCTCGTGGAACGTTCGCCGGTCGACGATCCCTTCGCGATCGACGAACGTCAGCGCGGACCGCAGCGGGTTCGCGGACAACGTCTCGACGACGTCACGCGTGAAGTTGAAGTACGCGGGGACGTCCCAGCCCGGCGGATAGTGCTCGCCGTGGGTCGGGACGTCGTCCTTCGCTCGCTTGCGCAGGAGCGGCATCTCAGGCACACCGATCCGTCAACGCGGATGCACGCTCCCATCGGTCCCGGTAGTCGTCCCGGACCGGCTGGAACACGTCGAGCACGAGCGCCCCGTCGGGCCCGCAGTAGGCGGAGTGCTCGACGCCGCCCGGGAGGACGTATCCGTCCATCGGGCCGAGCTCGTGCGCGACGCCCTCCACGACGAGCGCCTGCATTCCGCGGAGGACGAGCCCGAGCTGCTCGTGCGGGTGGCTGTGGAGCGGGACGACGGCGCCCGGCTCGAACTCGATCACGTTCAGCATCGCACCGGCGCCGAACAGCGGTCGCCCGGTGACGCCGTCCGCGAGCTCGAACGGACGAACATCGTCGAAGTGCACGAAAGCAGGTTCCAATGCCATGACTGTACTCCGCATCTATGTCGGCACGGCCGGGCCGGAGGTTGACCGGGGTCGAAGCCGCCTTGCGCACCGGGTATCTTCCGCGCCGTGGCCGCGATCGCCTCGGAGCTCGTCCGCTCGCACGCGTTCGTGGACGGTCGCTGGGTGGACGCCGACGACGGCGCGACCTTCCCGGTCCTGAACCCGGCGACCGGAGAGACGCTGGCGGAGGTGCCGAGGCTCGGTGCGCCCGAGACGCGGCGTGCCATCGACGCCGCGGCGCGCGCGCTCCCCGCGTGGCGCGCCAGAAGCGCGAAGGAGCGCGCCCGCGTCCTGCTCCGGCTCGCCGCGGCGATGGCCGATCGTGAGGAGGAGCTCGCCACGCTGATGGTGCTCGAGCAGGGCAAGCCGCTCGCCGAGGCCAGGGCCGAGATCGGCTACGCGCTGTCCTTCTACGAGTGGTTCGCCGAGGAGGCGAAGCGGCTCGACGGCGCGATCATCCCCTCCCCGTGGCCGGACAAGCGGATCCTCGCCACGCGCGAGCCGGTCGGCGTGACCGCCGGGATCACGCCGTGGAACTTCCCCTCCGCGATGGTGACGCGCAAGTCCGCCCCGGCTCTGGCGGTCGGCTGCACGATGGTGCTCAAGCCCGCAGAGCAGACCCCGCTCTCCGCGCTCGCGATCGCCGCCCTCGCGGAGGAGGCAGGCGTTCCCGAGGGCGTGTTCTCCGTCGTGACGGGCGACGCCGCGGACGCCCCGGCCATCGGCCGCGAGATGACGTCCAACCCGCTCGTCCGCAAGCTCGGCTTCACCGGGTCGACGGAGGTCGGGAAGCTGTTGATGAGACAGTGCGCGGATCACGTCACGAAGGTGTCGCTCGAGCTGGGTGGCAATGCCCCGTTCATCGTCTTCGACGACGCCGACCTTGAGCTTGCCGTCGCCTGCGCGATCGTCTGCAAGTTCCGGAACTCCGGCCAGACGTGCATCTCGGCCAACCGGATGCTCGTGCAGGACGGGATCTACGACGCGTTCCTCGGGCGCTTCACCTCCGAGGTCCGGGCGCTCAAGGTCGCGGACGGCTTCACCGAGGGCGTCCAGGTCGGCCCGCTGATCGACGAGCCGGCGCTCGAGAAGGTCGAGGCGCACGTCGCAGACGCGCTCGAGCGCGGCGCCGAGCTGGTGACGGGGGGTAGCCGGCTCGACGGCCAGTTCTACGGTCCGTCGATCCTCACGGGGGTCGCTCCGGAGATGCGGATGAGCCGCGAGGAGACCTTCGGGCCCGTCGCCGCGATCGCGCGCTTCGAGACCGAGGACGACGCGATCGCGATCGCCAATGCGACGCCGTACGGGCTCGCCGCCTACTACATGACGACCGACCTCGCGCGCACCTGGCGCGTCGGCGAGGCGCTCGAGTACGGGATCGTCGGCGTCAACACCGGGCTGATCTCCACCGAGGTCGCCCCCTTCGGCGGCGTCAAGGAGTCGGGCATCGGCCGCGAGGGCTCGAGCTTCGGCGTCGACGACTGGACGGAGCTGAAGTACTGGGCGGTGGGAGGCCTGACGGCCTCCCACTAGAAGAGCATGCGGACGAGACCGGTGTTCATCTTCTAGGGTTCTCTCCCGCAGGGAGAGAACCCCATGATCGTCGAGCAGCGCGACTACCACGTGCAGACCGGCAAGCTGCCCGAGCTCGTGCGCCTCTATGCCGACGAGGGCATCGCCATCCAGCAGGAGGTGCTCGGCGGGTTCATCGGCGCGTTCACCACGGATATCGGCGCGCTCTCGACGTACACCTCCCTGTGGGGCTACGAGAGCCACGCCGAGCGGGAGTCGCGGCGGGCGGCGCTCCAGGCGCGAGCCGACTGGCAGGGCTTCCTCGCCCGCATCCAGCCTCTGATCCACACGCAGCAGAACCGCATCCTCGTTCCGACGTCGTTCTCCCCGATCGCGTAGAAGTCGACTCGTGGGCCAGCTCGACGGAAAGGTGGCGCTCGTCACGGGCGCCGCGCAGGGCATCGGGAGGGCGATCGCGGACGGCCTCGCCGCCGAGGGCGCACGGATCGTCGTGGCCGACCTCCAGGGCGCCGGCGAGGCGGCGAGCGCATACCCGGGCGGCGTCGGCCTGGAGGTCGACGTCGCGAACGAGGACGCCGTCGAGCGGATGGTCGCCGAGACCGGCGAGCGCTGCGGCGGGCTCGACCTGCTCGTGAACAACGCCGGGCTCTACGCGTCGCTCGAGATGCGGCCGTTCACGGACATCCCGCTCGAGGAGTGGCGCCGGGTGATGGACGTGAACGTCGCGTCGATGTTCCTCACCTGCCGCGCGGCCGTGCCCGCGATGCGAGAGCGAGGAGGCGGCGCGATCGTGAACATCTCGTCCGGGACACCGTTCCGTGGGGTCCCGTTCCTGCTCCACTACGTCACGAGCAAGGGGGCGATCGTCGCGTTGACCCGCGCCCTGGCCCGCGAGCTCGGCCGCGACGGGATTCGCGTGAACTGCGTCGCGCCCGGGTTCACGATGTCGGACGGCGTGAAGGACCATCCCGAGGTGATCGAGCAGCTGCGCGACGTCTCCGTCGCGGCTCGGACGATCCAGCGCGACCAGCTGCCGGAGGACGTCGTCGGGGCCGTCACGTACCTCTCGGGCCCGGCGGCGTCGTTCGTCACCGGGCAGACGATCGTCATCGACGGGGGGCAGTACTTCCATTGAGGCTCTCGCTCTATCGCTTCGAGACCGGCGTGGAGACGATCGGTGGCAACCGCGTCGTCTACGACCTCGAGGCCGGGGTCGCACGCTTCGGGGCGGCCGCGGTCGACGGCGCGGCCCTCGTCTGGCAGCTCGACCACGACGAGTTCGACGCCGAGGGCGCGCTCCTCTCCCGCTTCGTGCAGCTCGACCCGTTCGCGTCGTGGGTCGTCCGCTGCGACCGCGTGGACTTCCCGCTCGGCGGCATCGCGCGGCTGCACACGCATCCGGGCCCCGGCATCCGCTACCTCCTCGAGGGCGAGCTCGAGGTCGAGGTGGAAGGGCGCGCGTCGTTCTACGGTCCCGGCGGCGCCTGGTTCGAGAGCGGCCCCGACCCCGTGGTCGCCCGCGCGTCGTCGCACCTCGCGACGTCGTTCGTCCGGGCGCTCGTCCTCCCGGCGGAATGGGCCGGCAAGCGGACGATCCGGTACCTCGACCCACCGCCCGACACCGATCCGAAGCAGACGGCGACGGTCTTCCTCGAGCACGCGATCGCGCTTCCGCGGTGAGCCGCAGCGGCGGCAGGATCCTCGTCGACCAGCTCGCGCTCCACGGAGCCGACCTCGCCTTCGGCGTGCCGGGCGAGAGCTACATCGACGTCCTGGACGCACTCCGCGACAGCCCGGTGCGCTACGTCACCTGCCGGCACGAGGGGGGCGCCGCCACGATGGCGGAGGCCTACGGCAAGCTCACGGGCTCGCCGGGCATCTGCCTCGTCACGCGCGGGCCGGGCGCGACGCAGGCGTCCGTCGGGCTCCACACCGCCTTCCAGGACGGGACGCCGCTCGTGTTGCTCGTCGGCCAGATCCCCAGGGAGGACGCCGAGCGGGAGGCGTTCCAGGAGATCGACTACCGACGGATGTTTGCGCCCGTCGCGAAGTGGGTCGCGCAGGTCGACCAGGTCGAGCGCATCCCCGAGCTGATGGCACGGGCGTTCCGCGTGGCGACCTCGGGCCGGCCGGGCCCGGTCGTGCTCGCGCTCCCCGAGGACGTCCTTGCCGAGACGGCCGATGTCCCCGACGCGGCGGCGTACAGCGCGGCTCAGGCGGCGCCGGCGCCACCCGATCTCGACCGTGCGCGGGAGCTGCTCGCGCGCGCGGAACGGCCGCTCGCGATCGTCGGCGGCCAGCCCTGGAGCGCCGAGGCGGGAAATGCCCTGGCGTCGTGGTGCGAGGCGAGCGGCATCCCGGTCGCGGCGGCCTGGCGCTGCCAGGACTACGTCGACAACGAGTCCCGCTGCTACGCGGGGCACCTCGGGATCGGCGCGGACGCGGCGCTGCGCGACCGCCTGCGCGGCGCCGACGTCCTGCTCGTCGTCGGTGCGCGCCTCGGCGACGTCGAGACGGCCGGCTACTCGACCATCGTTCCCCCGGGAGGCGGCCGCGCCCTGATCCACGTCCACCCCGACCCGGACGAGATCGGCAGGGTCTACGAGCCGGCGCTCGGGATCGTCGCGTCGGGGCCCCGGTTCGCCGACGCGCTCACGGAGCTCGCCCCGCTCGACGGCGAGCCGAGGGCGGCGGCCTTCGCAGGCGGCGCACGCCGAGTACCGGGCGACGCTCGACGCGCGGCCGCTCCCCGGCGCCGTCGAGCTGACGGGCGTGATGGAAGCGCTCCGGGAGCGTCTCGGACCGGACGCCGTCCTCACGAGCGGCGCGGGGAACTTCACCGTCTGGGCGCATCGCTTCTACGTCTTCCGGCGATACCGCACGCAGCTCGCGCCGCTCTCCGGTGCCATGGGATACGGCCTCCCGGCCGCGATCGCCGCGAAGCTCGTCCATCCCGACCGCGATGTCGTCTGCCTCGCCGGCGACGGCGACTTCCTCATGACCGCCCAGGAGCTCGCGACGGCGCAGCAGGCGGGTGCCCCGGTGGTCGTCCTCGTCGCCGACAACGGCATGTACGGCACCATCCGCATGCACCAGGAGCGGCGGTTCCCCGGGCGCGTGAGCGGCACCGACCTCGCGAACCCCGACTTCGCCGCGCTCGCCCGTGCGTTCGGCGCCCACGGCGAGCGCGTCGAGCGTACGGCGGACGTCCCCGCCGCACTCGACCGCGCGCTCGGCGCCGGCACGGCGGCGGTGCTCCACCTCCCGATCGATCCCGAGGCGCTCACGCCGCGACAGACGCTCGCGGAGATCCGCGCGGAGGCCGGCGGCTGACGCCTCGGTCAGCTCCGACACCGGCATCGCCGTGCCGCGGAGCAGCGTAGGCTTGCGCCTCAACGTCCACTCGCTCGAGGAGGAGCCGATGCCGAAGTCGTACGCCAGCACCGTGGTCGCCGCACCTGCGGCCGACGTCTGGGCCCGGATCCGGGACTTCAACGGCCTCGCGACGTGGCACAGCGGCATGGTGGCGACGAGCGAGATCGAGGACGGGAAGGCGGGCGACGAGGTCGGGGCGATCCGGAGCTTCACGCTCGCCGACGGCACGCACCTCCGCGAGCAGCTGCTCGCCCACTCCGACCTCGAGCGCACGTACACGTACGACTTCCAGAAGACGCCGTTCGACGTGGACAACTACGAGGCCACGATTCGCGTCACGCCGGTGACGGACGGCGACGCCGCCTTCGTCGAGTGGTGGACGACCTTCGACTGCGACCGCGACCAGCAGGAGCACTGGGTCGGCTTCTTCGCGAACGCCGTCTTCCAGGGCGGGCTGGACGCTCTCAAGGGTCACTTCACGGCGTAGCCTCGCAGCAGGCGGATCCCGGGACTGGACCCGTGGGGAGGTCGAGGTCCAGGAAAATCGACGTCTGTGCAGGTTCTTCTTCCCAAGTCGCGTTGTCGCACGTACCATGCGGGCCTGTGATGCGGCACGCACGACAGCTCCTGACGCTCGCGGCGGCGATCCTCGTCGTCGGCCTGCTCGCCTCCGGCGCCGCGGCTGCGCTGGGCGACGCCGCTCGAGCCGGCGGCGTGCAGCTGTCGTTGCCCGACGGCTGGTCGAAGGTCACGCCTGCCGCGGACACGCGGAGCGACCCGCGGACGCTTCTCGTGATCGGGACGGACGGCGTCAAGGCGATCGCCAGCGACTGCCAGGTCTCCTCGTATCGGGTCCCCGCGGATGGGGCAGTGGTCGTCGTGATCGGGTGGAAGGACTCCGTCGGGGGAACGAGCTATCTGCCGCTCTCCGCCATGAAGCTGAGGCGCGGAACGTTCGACTGCTTCGCGGGCCGCGGGGCAGTCGGCCGGGTCACGCGCCGCGATCGGGACTTCCAGGTGAACGTCCTGGTCGGCGACCGCGCGAGCGACGACACGATCGACTCCGCCCTCGACGCTGCGCGTTCGCTCGGCGTCGCGCCGCGAACCTCCTGAGGCCCGAGCGGGTGAGCGAGCGCCGCGAGTACCGCGTCGCGGGCCAGGCCGAGCCGATCTCGCACTTCACCGACGCCGTGCGGGCGGGGAACCTGCTGTTCGTCAGCGGCATCGTCCCCGTCGACCCGAACCGGGAGCTCGTCGGCGGCCAGGACGTCGTCGCCCAGGCGCGCGCCGTCTTCGCCAACATGCGCGACGTGCTCGCGGCGGCCGGCTGCACGTTCGCAGACGTCGTCAAGGTGACGGTCTTCCTGACGGACATCGACGACCGACCGCTCGTGAACCCGGTCCGGCAGGAGGTGTTCGGGGAGAGCAGGCCGGCGTCGACCCTCGTGGAGGTCTCCGCGCTCGTGATCCCGGGGGCGCGGATCGAGGTCGACGCGGTGGCGCTGATCCCCTCGTGAGCACCGCCGCCGACTCGCTCAACGCGGGCATCACCTGGCTCGACGAGCCCGTGCGGCGTACCGACGGCGGCCCGCTGGCGGGCAAGACCCTGCTCGTCAAGGACCTGATCGACACCGAGGGAATCCGGACGACGTACGGCTCGCGGGTCTACGCCGATCACGTCCCCGACCGGCACGCGAGCGTGGTCGAGCGGGCGCTCGACGCCGGAGCCGCGGTGGTGGGGAAGGCGAACCTCGCAGAGTTCGCCTGGGGGGTCCTGGGGGTGAACGAGTGGTACGGGACGGTGCACAACCCGGCCCGGCCGGGGAGGACCACCGGCGGCTCCTCGAGCGGCAACGCCGCAGCGGTCGCCGGGGGCCTGTGCGACCTCGGGATCGGGACGGACACGGGCTGCTCGGTCAGGCTCCCCGCCGCCGCCTGCGAGATCGTCGGCTTGAAGACCCGGCACGGGAACGTCCCGATCGACGGTGTGTTTCCCCTCTGCCCGTCGTTCGACACGATCGGCCCGCTCGCGCGGTCGGTCGAGGAGGTCGCCGCGCTGTGGTCGGTGATGTCGGGGAGGTCGGTGCCCGACGCGGGCCTGGCGGGCCGCACGGTCGGGCTCTTGCGCAAGGCGCCGAGCCTGGCGGACGGTCGCGACACGGAGTCGAGCGACGCGGCCGAGGCCTGGGTCGACCGACTGGAGGCCCTCGGAGCGCGCGTCGTGGAGGCGGAGGTGCCGGGGCCGCCCGCGGACACCTGGCCGGTGTTCCTCCACGAGGCCGCGCGGTCGCACGCCGCGACGTTCCCGAGCCGCGCCGACGAGTACGGGCACGCCATCCGGTCGAAGCTCGAGGCCGCAGGGCGCGTGCCCACCGACGCCGTCCTCGAGGGCTACCGCGCGTTGCTCGACTGGCGCCGGCTCGTCCCCGACGTCGATCTCTACGTCAGCCCGTGCGTCGCGATCGACTGGCCGGCCGAGGACGCGGACGAGCTCGAGGTGCGGCTCCCCCTCTCGTCGTTTCTGCGCTGGGTCAACCTGCTCGGCTGGGCGGCCCTGGCGATCGGGAATCTCCAGCTCGTCGCGCCCGCGGACGAGACCGTGCTCGCCGCGGGCCTCGCGTGGGAGCGCGGGTAGCCCCGGCGGCGCTCGCCGGGTCGACCGCGGCGAGCCTCTAGACTCGCCGGCGATGAAGGTGGTCGCGCTCGCGGTCGTGCTTCTGGTCGCGGTCGCCGGTGCGGCGGCCGGCGCGTGGGCGCTGCTCCGCGACAGCGGGGGAGACCGAGACACGCGGGATCCCTACGCGTCGGCACTGGCCGACCTGTGTGTCGAGGCACGTGGCGAGATCGAGGCGCTGGGCCGGCCGAGCGACACCCCGATCGACGTCGTCTATCCGGGGACGGTGCGGATCGGGCGCGCGTTGCTCGCGCAGGCTCGCGATCTGACCCCGCCCGAGGAGCAGAAGGCGCGTGCCGCCGAGTTCGCACATCAGTACGGCCTGTATCTCGACGGGCTCGAGTACGCGTACCACTACCTCGAGAACCAGGGCAACCAGGTCGCGTTCGTCCAGATCGTGAACGGCGCCCTCGCCAACCTGAGCAAGGCGGAACAGGTGGCGAAAGAGCTCGGTGCGCCCGAATGCGCGGTCCGCGCGTTCGAGTGAGCGCCGCTCCACCGATCAACAATCGATTATCGCTCGTTCTTCGTTGCCTACGCGCTGGATTCGCTGTTAGGTTGCCGCTCACGTGAGCTCCGGGAGACGTCCGAAGCGCAGCGCCGACGCCGTCGTCGGGGTACCGGCGTGAGCTCGCGCGCGCTCGTACGCAGCCTGCGCCACGGAGGGCTCGGGCTGACGGTCGTGCTCGTCCTCTTCATGGTCGTCTGGGTGCTGTTCCTCGCGCGCGGGACGACGTTCGGGCCGGCGATCGACAACCCCAAGGACTTCCTGATCACGCTGCTGAACGGTGTCACGGCGGCCGGGCTCTACTTCGTCGTCGCGAGCGGGTTCACCCTCATCTTCGGCCTGATGAGGGTCGTCAACATGGCGCACGGTGCGTTCTTCCTGCTGGGCGGGTACATCGCGCTGAAGCTGCAGCGCCACTGGGTCGGCGAGGGCAGCGTGTTCGGCCTCACCAGCGACCAGGTGAGCCTCCGCAACTGGGTGCTGCCCACGCTCGTCGGCGCGCTGCTGGTGGGCGCGGTCGGGCTCGGGATGCAGCAGGCGTTCCTGCGCTGGAACCAGGGCCAGGAGCTGCGCCAGGCGCTGATCACGATCGCGATCGCGATCATCCTCGCCGACCAGATGCTCGCCCACTTCGGCGGGATCGCGCAGGACATCGCCTGGCCCGGCACGCTCGATACGTTCGTCAACCTGCGCGTCGCGGGCGTGCAGTACACGACGACGCGGCTCTTCATCCTCGGCCTCGCGATCGCGGTCGGTCTGGCGCTCTGGGTCTGGCTCAAGAAGACCCGGACCGGCATGGTCATCCGCGCGGGCGTCGACGATCGCCAGATGGTGAGCGCGCTCGGCATCAACATCCAGCTGACGTTCGCGATCGCGTTCTTCGTCGGCTCGGCGCTCGCCGGCCTCGGCGGCGCGGTGGGCGGGTCCTTCGCCGGCCTCGCGCCGGGGGTCGACTCGAACTGGCTGCTCAACTCGCTCGTCGTCGTGATCATCGGCGGGATGGGATCCCTCGCCGGCGCGGCGGTCGGTTCGCTCCTGCTCGGGATCACCACGAACTTCGCCGCCGCGTACCTGCCGTCCGACTACACGTACTACTCGATCATCTTCACGTTCATCCTGCTCGCGGTCGTGCTGTCCGTCCGGCCCCTCGGCCTCTTCGGGAAGCCCGCGTGACGACGCGCTCCGTTGCCGACCGCGCGATCGGCGGTGGCGCGCTCGGGCTCGCGGCGCTCGCACCGCTCATCTTCAGCGACTACTGGGTCGGCGCGCTCCTCACGCAAACGCTGTTCCTCGGGATCGTCGCCTCGAGCCTCGTCTTCCTCTCGGCGTACGGCGGGATGGTCTCGCTCGCGCAGGTCGCCCTGTACGGCATCGCCGGCTTCGTGCTCGGCAACGTCGTCACGAACGGCAACACGAAGGGGCTCAACCTGGGCTGGAACCCGTGGCTCGCCGTCCTGCTCGCGATCGTCATCGCAACGCTCGTCGCGCTGCTCTTCGGCCTCCTCGCGAGCCGGAATGTCGGCATCTACTTCCTGATGATCACCCTCACGTTCGGCGTGATCGCAAACCTGTTCTTCGGCCAGGTGACGACGTTCTCGGGCTTCGGTGGGATCAGCGGCATACCGGCGCCCGGCCCGATCGGCCCCGTCGACGAGCACCCGAACCGGCTCTACTACGTCGCCCTCGTCGTGTCGCTGCTGGTGTACGTGCTCCTGCGCTACGTCGTCCGGACGCCGTTCGGGCTCGCGCTCCAGGGTGTCCGCGACGATCCCGTGCGGATGGCGTCGCTCGGCTACAACGTCGTGCTGCACCGGACGCTGGCGTTCGCGTTCGCGGGCTTCGTCGCCTCGCTCGCCGGCGTGCTGTTCGTCTGGTGGAACGGGCACATCGACCCCGCGTCGATCGACCTGAGCGCGATGATCGACGTCCTCGTGATCGCCGTGATCGGCGGGCTCTACCGGCTCGAGGGCGCGTGGCTCGGCGCGTTCGTGTTCGTCATGCTCAACAACTACTCGAGGCAGATCGACTTCGTCGGTCCGCGGTTCCACACGCTGATCGGCCTCGTCTTCCTCGCCATCGTCCTCGTCTCTCCGGCAGGGCTGGCGGGAATCTGGGAGCGTGCGCAGGGCGCCCTCGGGCTCGGAGGCCGCGGGGGCGGCGCGGGGCCGCAGCCGGCGACTGCGGTGGCAGCGGCGGAGGCTCCCACACGTGATGCGGAGGCATGAGCGAAAGGAGGATGCGGCAATCAAGACAGCCCGGACAACGTCCCACTCTTCGGTAGGTCGCTTCAATCATCAGAAGGAGGGCATTACATGAGTCGTCTCTGGGGACGAGGCTGGAAGCTCGCGCTTCCGGTCCTCGGCGTCGCGCTCGTCGCCGCGATGGCGGCAGCGAGCACGTTCGCTGCCTCGGCCACGCCGATCAAGGTCGCAGTCCTGTCGGACTGCGAAGGCGCGTTCGGGGCGTTCGACGCTCAGGACCTCGCGGGCGTCGTCTCCGCGATGTCGGAGTACGCGGGCGCGAAGCCGGTGAATCCGAACGACCCGCGCAAGGGCTGGACGGGCGGGTCGATCGGTGGTCATCCGGTCAAGCTCGTCGGCATCGGCTGCTCGAACGACCGGGCCGACACCGCGATCAAGGAAACCAAGCGGCTCATGGAGCAGCTCGGTGCGGACGTCATGATCGGCCCGCTGTCGGGTGACGAGTCGATCGCGGTCGCCAACTACGCGAAGCAGCATCCGACCAAGACGTTCGTCGACGGATCCGCGGGCGCGCAGGACACGACGCTCAAGGTCCAGGCACCGAACTTCTACCGCTTCAACGGTGACGGGGCCCAGTGGAACGCGGGCCTCGGCGATCTCGCTTACAACAAGCTGAAGTGGAAGACGGCGGCCGTGGTGGCCGACGACTACAGCTTCGCGTGGACGTCCGCCGCGGGCTTCATCGCGGAGTTCTGCGGGGTGGGCGGCAAGGTGACGAGCCGGGTGTTCCCGCCGCTCAACACGACGGACTACTCGTCGTACGCCCAGCAGATGCCGACGGACGTCGACGGGACCTTCGTCGCGGTCGGGGGCGCGGGCCTGATCCCGTTCCTCAAGGCGTACGAGCAGGCGCACGGCCCGATCGACGGCAAGAAGTTCATCGGCAACCTCTTCTGGGGGACGCCGGGGCAGTTCGAGCAGCTCAGCGCGCGCGTCGCAGGCGCCTACGCCGGTGGTGCGGGAACCGCCGGCGACCTCGCCACGAAGGACGCGCAGAAGTACTCGAAGCGCATCATCGGGAAGTGGTTCAAGACGATCCCGCCGGGCGGCGCCGCCGCACCGCAGGCGTCGAGCACGTTCACGTTCGGCTACTTCATCAACACGTGGGGCCTGATCAAGGGCCTGCAGGCGGTGAAGGGTGACATCTCGGGCGGCCAGAAGAAGCTCCAGAAGGCCCTCGGCAAGGTGTCGCTGCAGACGGGCTACGGCCCGATCAAGCTGGACAAGAACCGGCAGGGCATCATCCCGGTCTACTACCAGCAGCTGTACACGAAGAACGGCAAGCTGGCAACCAAGACCGTCGGCTACATCCCGAACGTCGACCAGACGTTCGGCGGCACGTTCTCGAGCAAGACGCCCCCACCGGGGCGGACCTTCCCGCCCTGCGTGAAGCGCTCGCTTCCGTGGATCGGCAAGACGCAGCATCCGAAGGTGATCCCGTAGCAGGGATGACGTCGGCAGCACCATCCGAGCAGGCCGAGCCGATCCTCCGCTTGCGGGGGGTCGGCCGGCGGTTCGGCGGCCTCCACGCCGTGCGCGACGTCGATCTCGACGTCGCGCACGGCGAGCGCCGCGCCATCCTCGGGCCGAACGGTGCCGGCAAGACGACGCTGTTCAACGTGATCTCGGGTGACGTCGAGGCGACCGCGGGGACGATCGAGTTCCTCGGTCGGGACGCGACGTTCGCCCCGGCCGCGCGTGCGGGCGAAGATCGGGATGTCGCGCACGTACCAGAAGTCACGCCTCTTCCTCGGGCTCTCGGTCGAGGACAACCTGTATCTCGCCGTGCTCGGCGTCCGCTCGGGGCACGTGCGGCCGGTCGTGCTCCGACGCGACGGAGCGATCCGCGCCGAGGCGCGCGAGCTGGCCGAGGCCGTGGGCCTGGCACCGAAGCTCGAGACGCTCGTCGGCTCGCTCTCCCACGGCGAGCAGCGCCAGCTCGAGGTGGGCATGGCGCAGGCCGGGAAGCCGAAGCTGATGATGCTCGACGAGCCGGCGTCGGGGCTCTCGCGCGGCGAGCGCGTGGCGCTCACCGACCTGTTGCTCGGTCTCGACCGCTCGATCACGCTCATCCTGATCGAGCACGACATGGACGTCGCGCTCCGCGTCGCGGAGTACGTCACGATGATGCACGACGGTCGCACGATCGTCGAAGGCACGCCCGCGGAGATCCGCGCGAACCAGCTCGTCCACGACCTCTATCTGGGCACGGGGCACCAGCCGGATGCCTGACACACCGCTACTGGCGGTCGAGGGCCTCCGCGCGTTCTACGGGAGCGCCCAGGCGCTCGAGGACGTCACGTTCGAGATGGGCCGCGAGTCCGTCGCGGTCGTCGGCCGCAACGGCATGGGCAAGACCACGCTCTGCCAGGCGATCATGGGCCTGACGCCCGCCTGCCGCTCGACGGCTCGATCCGGTTCGCGGGCGAGGAGATCCTGGGCAAGGCCCCCAACAGGATCGCCGCGAGGGGTATCGGCTACGTCCCGCAGGGGCGGCGCCTGTTCCCCTCGCTGAGCGTCGACGAGCACCTGCGCATGATCCGTGCCTCCGCGGGAGACGACCGGCCGCGGAGCTGGACCGTGTCGGCGGTCTACGAGCTCTTCCCCCGGCTCGCGGAGCGCAAGCGCAACGGGGGCGCGCAGCTCTCGGGCGGCGAGCAGCAGATGCTCGCGATCGGACGGGCGCTGCTGACGAGCCCGACGCTCCTGATCATGGACGAGCCGTCCGAGGGCCTGGCGCCCGCGATCATCGAGAACCTCGTCGACGTGCTGCGGACGCTCGCGGAGGAAGGGCTTGCGATCCTCCTGATCGAGCAGAACCTCGGCGTCGCCACCGCGGTGGCGGAGCGCCAGCTGGTGATGGTTGCCGGAAGCATCTTCACGGAGACGACCGCCGACGTGCTGTCGACAGACCCGGAGGCGCAGCGGCGATTCCTCGGCGTCGAGCCGCTCGCGTCCTGAGAACAGGGAGGTGCCGGTGCCAACCGTCGTCCTGGTCGGAACGCTCGACACCAAGGGGCAGGAGTACGCCTACCTCGCAGACCGGCTCCGCGAGCACGGCGTGGACGTCGTCCTCGTCGACGCGGGGATCGTCGGCGCGCCGCTCGTCGCACCCGACGTGACGCGCGAGGAGGTCGCGGCCGCCGCGGGGGCCGACGTCGCCGCGCTCGCCGCGGCCGGCGACCGCGGCGCGGCCGTCGAGACGATGGCACGCGGCGCCGCCGAGGTGGTCGAGCGCCTCCATGCCGAGGGCCGGCTCGACGCGATCGGCGGCCTCGGAGGCTCCGGGGGGTCCTCGCTCGTCACTTACGCGATGCGCCAGCTGCCGATCGGCGTGCCGAAGCTGATGGTCTCGACCGTCGCGTCCGGTGACACGAGCCCGTACGTCGGGTCGGTCGACGTGACGATGATGTACTCGGTCGTCGACATCGCGGGCGTCAACGAGGTCTCGGCGCGGATCATGGCGAACGCCGCCGGCGCCCTCGCCGGCATGGCCGGCGCGACCGTGCCGCCGCTCGGAGAGAAGCGGCCGATCGTCGTCGCGTCCATGTTCGGCGTGACCACGCCCGCCGTGACGGTCGCGCGGGAAAGGCTCGAGGAGCTCGGCTACGAGGTGCTCGTCTTCCACCAGACAGGGGCGGGCGGCGGGTCGATGGAGAAGCTCCTCGAGGCGGGGTTCGCCGTCGGGTCGCTCGACGTCACCACCACCGAGTTCTGCGACCAGGTCGCCGGCGGGGTGCTGGCGGCCGTGCCGGAGCGGCTCGAGTCGGCCGGGAAGGCGGGCATCCCGCAGGTCGTGTCGCTCGGCGCGCTCGACATGGTCAACTTCGGGCCGATGGACTCGGTCCCCGAGCGCTACCGCGACCGGAACCTCTACGTCCACAACCCGACGATCACGCTGATGCGCACCACGCCCGGGGAGTGCCGCGAGATCGCGCGGATCGTCGCGGGCAAGCTCAACGCAGCAGCCGGGCCGACCGTGCTCTACGTGCCACTCCGCGGTGTCTCCGCGATCGCGACGGAGGGTCAGGTCTTCTACGATCCCGAAGCCGACGAGGCGCTCTTCTCGACGCTCCGCGAGCTCGTCGACGCCTCGAAGGTCGAGGTGCACGAGCTCGACCTCGATGTCAACGCGCCCGCGTTCGCGCTCGCCATGGCGGATCGGTTGCACGAGCTGATCGGAGAGAGGGGATGACCAGAGACCAGGCACTGGCGCGGCTGCGTGCCCAGATCGACGCCCGCAAGCCCGTGATCGGCGCGGGTGCGGGCACCGGCCTCTCCGCGAAATGCGCCGAGGCGGGAGGCACCGATCTGATCATCATCTACAACTCGGGCCGCTACCGGATGGCCGGCCGCGGGTCACTCTCCGGGCTGCTGCCCTACGGCGACGCGAACGCGATCGTCATGGACATGGCGCGGGAGGTGCTCCCCATCGTGGAGGAGACGCCTGTGCTGGCGGGCGTCTGCGGGACCGATCCGTTCCGCCTGATGGACGTCTTCCTCGACGAGGTGAAGCGGATCGGCTTCAGCGGCGTGCAGAACTTTCCCACCGTCGGCCTGTTCGACGGGACGTTCCGCCAGAACCTCGAGGAGACGGGGATGGGCTACGGGCTCGAGGTGGACATGATCCGCCTTGCACGCGAGAAGGACCTCCTTACCGCCCCGTACGTCTTCACGGTCGACGAGGCGGTCGCGATGGCGGATGCGGGCGCGGACGTCCTCGTCCCGCACATGGGCCTGACGACCGGCGGCTCGATCGGCGCCGAGACGGCAAGGACGCTGGACGACTGCATCCCGCTGATCCAGGCGATGCACGACGCCGCGCGGGAGGTCAACCCCGACGTGATCGTCCTCTGCCACGGCGGCCCGATCGCCGAGCCCGATGACGCGGCGTACGTCCTCGGGCGAACGGAGGGCGTGGTCGGCTTCTTCGGCGCATCGTCGATGGAGCGGCTCCCGACCGAGACCGCGATGACCGAGAACATGCGCCGCTTCAAGGCGATACCCGTCTGACGGAGAGAGCGAGGAGACGATGAGCAGGTTCGTGATGCAGGACGAGGTCGAGCGGACGACGTTCGACTGGGGCAGCGCGGGCATGCGCGGCGCCCCGACGACCACGGGATGCGAGACCTACGTCGTGATGGACGTCGAGCTCGCCCCGGGCTTCGCCCACGCGTTCCACAAGCACCCCGACCAGGACGAGATGATCGTCATGAAGTCGGGGCGGATCGTGCAGTGGCTCGGCGAGGAGCACCGCGAGCTCGGCCCGGGCGACTCCGTGCACATCGACCGCGACGTCGTGCACGGCTCCTACAACGACTTCGACGAGCCTGCGCACCTGCAGGTGGTGCTCGCTCCGGCGCACGGCGAAGGTGGCTACACGGCCGTGGACGTCTCGGCCGACGAGCCCTGGTCGGGCCTCCGCTAGCGATGGCCGTTCTCGCGACGACGAGCTGGAACGACGGCGCCGCCGACCGCCTCGTGGTCTGCGTCCACGGCGTGACGGGGCACAGGGGGCGCTTCGCCGGGATCGCGCGGCGCCTCGAGGATCGCCGTGTCGTGGCACTCGACCTCCGCGGCCACGGCGACTCGACCTGGGAGGCTCCCTGGACGGCGGCGACGCACCTCGCAGACCTGCTCGAAACCGCAGACGCTCTCGGCATCGCGGCTGCGACCTGGATCGGGCACAGCTTCGGCGGGCGCCTCGTCGCGGAGCTGTCGCAGCAGCGCCCCGACCGGGTCGAGCGGGCCGTCCTGCTCGACCCGGCGATGCACGTCGACCCGGCGACGGCGACCGAGCGGGCGGTGGGCCTGTGCGGCGACGTGTCGTTCGGCTCGCCGGACGAGGCGATCGACACGCGGCTCGGCGACGGGAGCCTCGTCTCGACGCCGCGGTCGACGCTCGAGGAGGAGGCTGGGATGCATCTCGAGCAGGGGGAGGACGGCCGCTGGCGCTGGCGCTTCTCCCCCGCGGCGGTGATCGCGGCCTGGAGCGAGATGGCGTCCCCGGCCCCGGCGTGGCCCTCCTGCCCGACCCTGGTCGTGATCGGCGCGAGGTCGTGGATCCCGAATCGCGTCCCGCGCCTGCCCCACCTCCAGAGCGTCCCGGTCCCCGGCGGGCACACCGTGCTCTGGGACGACCCGGAGGCGACCGCCGAGGCGGTCGCGTCCTTCCTCGCCTCCTAGGTCTCGGCTGCGACGAGGCGGTCGTACGCCGGCAGCGTGAGGAACTCGACGAACTCCGGCTCCGTGGCGATGCGCTCGAAGATCGCGCGCGCGTCCTCGTAGCCGGGCCCGAGCCTCCCGGCTTCCTCGTCCGTGATGCGGCGGACGTCGGCTTCCCGGACGCGTTGGTGCTTGAGCCACTGCCAGATCTGGGAGCGTGAGATCTCGGCGGTGGCGGCGTCCTCCATCAGATTGTTGATCGCGACCGCACCCGAGCCGTTGAGCCAGGCTCCGAGGTACTGGATCCCGACGGAGACGTTGTTCCGGAGCCCGTCCTCGGTGACGCCGCCGGGCGTCGAGCGCACGTCGAGCAGATCGGCGGAGCCGATCTGCACGTCGTCGCGCTGACGGTCGATCTGGTTGGGTCGGTCGCCGAGCACCCGGTCGAACGACTCCATCGCGACGGGGACGAGGTCGGGGTGCGCGACCCAGGTGCCGTCGAAGCCCTGCGAGGCCTCGCGGTCCTTGTCCTCGCGCACCTTCTCGAGCGCGACGGCGTTCACCTCGGGGTCGCGCCGGGAGGGGATGAAGGCGGCCATGCCCCCCATCGCGTGTGCGCCGCGGCGGTGGCAGGTCTTGACGAGCAGCTCGCAGTAGGACCGCATGAACGGCACCGCCATCGTCACCGCCGCCCGGTCGGGGAGCACGAACTCGGGTCGATGGCCGAGCTTCTTGATCACGCTGAAGATGTAGTCCCAGCGGCCCGCGTTGAGGCCGGCGGAGTGCGGGCGCAGCTCGGAGAGGATCTCGTCCATCTCGAACGCGGCCAGGATCGTCTCGATCAGGACGGTCGCCTTGATCGTCCCCCGTGACACCCCGAGTCGGTCCTGCGTCCAGCAGAAGACGTCGTTCCACAGCCGCGCCTCCAGGTGCGACTCGAGCTTGGGGAGGTAGAAGTACCGCCCGTTGCGTCCGTGGTTGCGCAGGAAGTAGAGGCCGAAGTCGAACAGCGACGCCGAGATCGGGGCCCCGTCGACCTCGAAGTGGCGCTCCTCGAGGTGCCAGCCGCGCGGGCGGACGAACAACACCGCGACGTGCTCGTTCAGCGTGTAGCGCTTCTCGCCCGTGTCCAGCTCGATCGTCCGGTCGAGCGCGTCGGTGAGGTTGCGCTGCCCGTCGATGCAGTTCTCCCAGGTCGGGGCGTTCGCGTCCTCGAAGTCGGCCATGAAGACCTTCGCGCCCGAGTTGAGCGCGTTGATCACCATCTTCCGGTCGACGGGGCCGGTGATCTCCACACGGCGGTCGGCGATCTCCTCCGGGAACGACGCGATGCCCCAGTCGCCCTCCCGCACCGACGCCGTCTCGGGCAGGAAGTCGGGCAGCTCGCCTTCCGCCAGCCGGTCGCGCCGCTCGGCGCGCCTCGCGAGCAGCTCGCGGCGGCGCTCGCCGAACTCCCGCTCGAGATCCGTCAGGAGCTCGACCGCGTCTTTGGTCAGGACATCGTCGGCCGGCACGGCCCAATCCTCTCACGTTGCGCCGGAGCGCCGTGGCGAGGAACGGTCCGCCACGGTCTGGCACATCTGGCATCGTCGGTCTCGTGCCCGAGAGCGCCGAGGAGCTCTACGCCCGTGCTGCGGGCGCGCTGCGGATGCCGCCCGTCGAGGAGTGGGAGACGTTCCCCTTCACCGGCGACCTGCGACCGCGCGCGCTGCTTCCTCCGGTCGAGCGCGATCCGGCGAGGCACGGCGAGGGCGGCGTCGACTGCCGCCGCTGCTCCGCCGGGGACGACGAATACCTGTGGACGACGGAGCGCTGGCGACTGTGGACGTTCGACCGTCCGACCGGCCTGCCGCTCGTCGTGGTGCTCGAGCCTCGGGCGCACTACGCCGAGCCCGGGGACCTGCCCGACGAGCTGGCCGCCGAGCTCGGTGTGCTGATCGCGCGGATCGAGCGTTCGGTGCGCGCGATCGGCGAGATCGGGCGCGTGCACGTCTGTCGCTGGGGCGACGGGGGCGAGCACCTCCACTGGTGGTTCATGGCGCGTCCCGAGCGCCTCCCGCAGCTGCTCGGGAGCTTCGCTGCGATCTGGGACGACATCCTGCCGCCGCTCCCCGAGGAGGTCTGGCGCGACAACCTCGCGGCGCTGCAACGCGAGCTCGCGGGCCGCTCTCCGTAGGCACGCCGGCTTCCGCGCGACCACGACGGACGTCAGTCGTTCTCGTGATCGCGCTCGCAGTCCTCGGGACACGTGCACGGAGCCGTCTCGGCCCGGGTCACGATCGTCGGTCGTGGCGTTTCCGGCGCTCGAGCGGCAGGCTTGACAGGCCGCTCGCGGATCATGGATGTCGCAGTCATGCTGCGCTCCTCTCTGCGTGGAACTGCTGCTCCTCGGTCGAGCCGGTCAGCGCGAGGGTCGACGATTCCCCGCCCGAGATCGCCTGCAGCACCTGGTCGAAGTAGCCGGCGCCGACCTCGCGCTGGTGGCGGGTCGCCGTGTAGCCGGACGACTCGAGCTCGAGCTCGCGCTCCTGCAGCGCGACGTACGCGGGCATCGCGTCGGCCCGGTAGCCCCGTGCGAGCTCGAACATCGAGAGGTTGAGCGCGTGGAACCCGGCAAGGGTGATGAACTGGAACCGGTAGCCCATCGCCGCGAGGTCACGCTGGAACCCGGCGATCTCGGACGCCGACAGGTGTGCGCGCCAGTTGAACGACGGCGAGCAGTTGTAGGCGAGCAGCTTGCCGGGGTGGCGCTCGTGGATCGCCGCGGCGAACCGCTCGGCCTCGTCCATGTCCGGCGTCGACGTCTCGCACCAGACGAGGTCGGCGTAAGGGGCGTACGCGAGCCCACGGGCGATCGCCGCCTCGATCCCGTCGCGGACGCGGTAGAAGCCCTCCCGCGTCCGCTCGCCCGTGCAGAGCTCGCGGTCGGCCTCGTCGACGTCGCTCGTGAGGAGGGTCGCGGAGAGCGCGTCGGTGCGGGCGACGATCAGCGTGGGGACGTCGAGCACGTCCGCGGCGAGGCGGGCGGCGACGAGCGTCCGCACGAACTGGCTCGTCGGCACGAGCACCTTGCCGCCGAGATGGCCGCACTTCTTCTCCGACGAGAGCTGGTCCTCGAAATGGACCGCGGCCGCCCCCGCCTCGATGTATGCCTTCATGATCTCGAACGCGTTGAGCGGCCCGCCGAAGCCGGCCTCCGCGTCGGCGACGATCGGCGCGAGCCAGTAGGTCGTGTCGTCGCCCTCCGCGTGGGCGATCTGGTCCGCCCTGAGCAGCGCGTTCGAGATCCGGCGCGCGAGCGCCGGGCCCGAGTTGGCCGGGTAGAGGCTCTGGTCGGGGTAGGTGCCGCCGACAAGATTGGCGTCGGCCGCGACCTGCCAGCCGGAGAGATAGATCGCCTCGAGGCCGGCGCGCACCATCTGCACCGCCTGGCCCCCCGTCAACGCGCCGAGGGCCGGGACCCACTCGCGCTCGTCCAGGAGCGCCCGGAGCCGCACGGCGCCGAGCCGCGCAAGAGTGTGCTCGACGCGCACGGAGCCACGAAGCCGCTCGACGTCGTCACTCGTGAAGGGGCGGATGACAGTGCTCTCTGGCATGAGGCCTTCCTCTTTTCGGATCCGATAAATAAGTACTTGGGATCCTAGACGGGCCATAAACGATGCGTCAAGGGCTGGTAAATGGGCATTTTGGGATCCAAGAATAGACGGATAGGATGCGAGAGGTACACTCGCGGCCGTGAGCACCGTCTCCACCAAGGCCGACGACATCGCCGGGGTGCTCGAGGACGAGATCGTCGGCGGCGCGATCGCGCCGGGCACCGTGCTGCGCCAGGAGACGCTCTCCGAGCGCTTCGCGGTCTCCCGGACGCCCGTCCGTGAGGCGCTGCGCCGGCTCGCCGCGCTCGGGCTCGTGTCGTTCGAGCCGAACCGCGGCGTCCGCGTCCGGTCGATTGCCGCGCACGAGCTGCGCGAGGCATTCCTCGTCCGGGCCGAGCTCGAGGCGCTCGCGACCGAGATCGCGACGCCGAAGATGACGCCCGACGACCTCGCCGAGATGGACCGGATCGAGCGGCGCTTCGGGGAGCTGACGCTCGAGCTCCGCGACCAGGCGCGGAGCGGCGCGCCGCGCGATTCAGCGCTGTTCGTCGACTGGATGCAGGCGAACTACGCCTTCCACGACGTGATCTATCGCGTTGCCGAGCTTCCCCTCGTCGAGCGGATCGCGAAGAGCGCGCGCAGGACGTTCATCGGCGACCGCGCCTGGCGGGCACGTGCGGAGCTCGATGGGCTCTACGCGAAGAACGACCTCCAGCACCGGGCGATCCGCGAGGCGATCTCCGCCGGGAGCGCGCAGGCCGCGCGCACGCTCGCGCGGGAGCACGTGCTCCACTCCAACCACCTGATCGAGGTCGTGCTCGAGACGCTCGGCGCCGCCGGCCGCGAGCCGGGCTGGGGGAGCTGACCGCCGTCTAACCGGCGGTGACGATCCGGTCTGCCGCGACGTCCCGGAGTCGCGTCACGCGGCCGTCCGGGTACCGCACGCTCACGGCGTCGACGCGCGTCTCCTTGCCGAGACCGAAGTGGAGCCGCGGGTCCTCCGACGAGAGGTAGCTGCTCCCGGCACGTGCCTCCTGGACGAGACGGCGACCGCCCGGAAGCGTGATGGTCACGACTGCGCCCGGCACGACGTGGCGGAGCGACACCTCGAGCCAGTGACCGGCCGTCGAGCCGCCGTCGTTGCGGAGCAGCTGCAGCGCACCGCCGATCGATCCGACCGCCAGGTCGAGGTCTCCGTCGTTGTCGTAATCCGCCGCCGCGAGGCCGCGCCCGTTCCGGGGCGCGATTGCGCCGACGTCGAGCGGTCTCACGTCGGCTCCGTCGGTGGTGACGACCCGCACCGGCTCGGCGTCCTTTGCGAGGCTCCTGATCGGGATCGCGCCGTTGGCCATCGCGAGCTCCGGGCTGCCGTCGTTGTCGAGGTCTGCCCATGTCACGCCCCACCCGGTGAACGTCCGTCCGAGCGCACCGACGAAGTCCGGGCGCGCGTCCGCGAACGGCTTGTCCGCGCGACTGCGGTACACGGCGTGGAGCTGGCCCCGGGAGTTCGTCACGAAGAGGTCGTCGCGTCCGTCGCCCGAGTAGTCGCCGGCCGCGATCCCCATCCCCGCGTTCGGGTCGTCGACACCGAGCGCCTTCCCCTGCTCGACCAGGCGGAAGCCGAGACCGTCCTTCGCCGGGACGTTGAGGTAGAGCCGGTTCGGGTCGAGGTCGTTCGCGACGTAGAGATCCGGGCGCCCGTCGCCGTTGACGTCGGTGAAGACCGCGCCGAGCCCGTGGTCGAGCCCGTGCGGCTCGAGCCCGGCGGCCCGACCGACTTCGCGGAACCGCGGGTGCCCGTCCCGCCGCCCGATGTTGAGGTAGAGCAGGTCTCGCACCCCGCGGTGGTTCGCGGGGAAACCGGACGCCGAGCCGGGCACCGCGGCGTTGACGTCGGTGTAGCCCGCGACGAAGAGGTCGAGCCGGCCGTCCCCGTTCACGTCTGCGACGGCCGCGCCGCTGTGCCAGCCGGCCTCGTCGATCCCGGCTGCCTTGGCGCCCTCCGTGAACGTGCCGTCGCCGTTGTTCCAGAGGATCGCGTCGAAGGCGTCGCGGGTCGCGTCATAGCCGGTGGTCGTGACGACGAGGTCGGTCGTCCCGTTGCCGTCGAGGTCCGCCGCGTCGCAGCCGCTCCCCCGCACCGCGAGCCCCGTGCCCGTCGCTGCGGTGACGTCCACGAACCTGCCGTGCACGTTGTGGAAGAGATGGCTCCGCGGCAGCCCGCCGTTGGCGGCATATCGCCCGATGTCGCTCTCCGCATACGAGTTGACGACGTAGAGGTCGAGCCACCCGTCCCCGTCGTAGTCGAGCCAGCAGAGACCGCCGCCCATCATCGCGCCCTCGTCGCCCGTGACCCCGAAGCGGAAGGCGCCCTGGCGGACGTCGAGCCCGACGCTCCTCGCGACGTCGGTCAGGGTGAACGGCGCTGCGACGGCGGCGACGGTCGGGCGCCCCGCAGTGCGGCCTCGCAGTCCCGTGACGAGAAACCGGCCGCCGCTCTGGACGAGCTCGAACGTGCGGGCGACGTCTCGCGGCGTGCTGCGGAACATGAGCCTGCCGTCGTCCGATGCGTATCGCGCCGTCTGCGACGTCCCCGTGAGGCTCGCGACGACGAGCGGTGGGCCCTGCCCCTTGCGCCGCTCGAGCCGAAGGCCGACGTGCTCCGCTTCGTAGATCGGGACGTCGATGGAGCTGCCCTTGGCCCTGTCGATGCGGCCCCATAGCTCGGCCAGCCAGTCGCCCGTTGCCCCTTGCTTCGCCGCAGCCCGGTCACGTTTCCGGAGCGATTCGGACCCGCTGCGGAGGTCGGCGACCAGATCGGCGGCGATCAGCCGCGCCGTGGCGTCGTCGATCGGGGCGAGCCCCTGCGTCGCGGCGACGGTCACCACGGGAATGCGCCCAGCGGCGATCGGGCCACGCGCCGTGGACGCGGGTGCCGAGAGCAGGCCTGCGGCGACCACCACTCCGACCGCCACCCCCGCCGCCGCGCCCAGGCGGACGGGCGACCAGCCGATCGCGCGGCCGAGCCCCCGTCCGGCGAGGAGAAGCAGCGGTGGCCGTGCGGCGCACACGATCGTGAGCGAGCCCAGCACTGCGAGCTTCGCGGCGAACTCGGTCGTCCAGGGAGCGATCAGCAGGGTCGCGAGGAGGCCGACCGACACCGCATAGATGCGCCGGCCGCGAGCGCTCTCCGGGATCGTCCGCGGGTCGGTGATCATGAAGAACAGGAAGACGAGGACCTCGGGCGACGTCACGAGCAGCCACCAGAGGTCGAACCCGCCGATCGGGCCGAGGTGCCATGCCGCCGTCATCTCGTGGCCGGTCGCCGCGAGCACGGCGATCCCGGCCGCGAACGTCAGCCAGAAGCCGACGGCGATCCCGACGAGGTGCAGGCGGGAGAGGATCGCGAGGCCGCCGCCGACGATCAGGGCCAGCGCGACGGCGAGCCAGATCGACATCGGCCCCCACCAGAACGGAAGCGGGTCGGCGTGGTCCGGCCCGAGCAGGACGAAGCAGAGGACGAGACCGAAGTTCGACGGGTTGAAGATGTGGCGCCGGCGGAACGTGATCACGTACTTCGAGAGCAGCCCGACCGCGGCAGTCGCAGCGAAGATCCACCACCCGTTCATGCTCCACCAGTCGCCGTGCTCCGTCCCCGGGACACGGAGCACGAACGCGACGCCGTTGCCGGTCAAGAGGGCGCTCGCGGGCCACATCAGCACCCGCTGGCGGCGGAAGGCGATCGAGACCTCGAGCACGGCGCACGTGACGAGCGAGACGAGGATCTGCGCGATCGAGAGCTGGAAGTCGAAGGCCGTCTGACCCAGCACCTGCAGCGTCACGATCACGGACGCGAGGTGCAGGCGCGGGTCGCGCAGCGTCGGGAGCAGCACGGGGTACGCCGTGCCGCCGATCCGCAGCGTCGGCTTGCCCGCGGCGATGGCAGGAGCGCTCATCGGCGACAGATGGTACGTGCGGCTGTTCGAGCGGGACCGGGGAGTTTCGACGACGTTTCTAGGCCCAGAACGCCTCGAATCTAGGCCCAGAACGCCTCGAACACCGCCGGGTCGGACGGCAGCGCGAGCACATCGCGGACGAGCCCGTCCTCCAGCCGGAAGAGGAGCACCTGTTCGAGGTCGAGCCGTCGCCCGCGCCGCTCGCCGGAGGCGTGGTACAGCGCGGCTGCGCGCTCGTCGCTGACGAGCACGTCGAGCAGCCGGGAGGTGTACGTGCCGCCGGTCTCCTTCGGCAGGCGGCCGAGGAAGCGGAGGATCGTCTCGCGGCCGCGGTAGACGCCCGCCATCGCGCCGTCACCGGGGACGGTCCACACGGCGTCCGCGGCGAACACGTCGCGAAGCGCGAACGCCTGCCTGCGCGAGAACGCCTCGAAGATCTTGCGGACGACCGCCTCGTTAGCGTCGGCCGGCACGATTGGCCTCCCAACGGTCGATCAGCCCTTCGACGTGCCGCCGCTGCGCGGGGGTGAAATCGAACCCGTCGAGCAGCCGGCGAGCTTCGAACGGATCGTCGTTCGCCACCGCCGCCTCGAGATGCTCGCGCTGCGGCGTCGGCTGGCGCAGCTGTCGGCGGAGCCAGCGGAGCAGGCTTACCGTCCCCTGGTCGGTCATCGGCGCCTACGCTACTCACGTGGACACGCTCCTCGCGATCTCGAGCCGCCGCGACGAGCGCCGCTACGGGCCCGAGCCCCTCGCCGCAGAGGCCGTCGAGCGCATCCTGGACGCGGGTCGCCTCGCGGGGTCGTCCAAGAACCGGCAGCCGTGGACGTTCGTGCTTCCGGCAGGCCGAGACCGCGTCGAGGCGCTCGCCCGGACGGTGTCCGTCCCGGAGAACGTGCTCCGCGCCGGGCTCGTCGTCGCGATCGTCGTCGCCGGCAAGGGGCCGGTCTCGTTCGATGCCGGACGCGCGGCGCAGAACATGCTGCTCGCCGCCTGGAACGGGGGCGTCGCATCCTGCCCCAACGGCATCGTCGACCGGGACGCCGCGCACGCGGTGCTCGAGCTCGGTGAGGACGAGATGCCGGTGATCGTGCTCACGTTCGGTCGCCCGGAGCGCGTCCGCGACACCGCCGCCCGCAGCGCGGCCGAGTGGAGCGCCCGCGCGAACCGCCGTCCCCTCGGGGAGCTCGTCCGGCGCCTTCCATGACGGCGCTCCTGCGAGCCGGAGTCGATGTCGGCGGGACGAAGATCCAGGCCGTCGTCACCGACGACGACGGGAACGTCCTCGGGAGCGCGCGCCGCGGGACTCCGTCGCGCGGCGGGCCGGCCGGGGTCGCGAGGGACGTCGCGATCGCCGTCTCCGAGGCCGCGACCTCCGCAGGCGTCAGGGTCGACGAGCTCGTGGGCGTCGGCGTCGGCGCGCCGGGGAGCGTCGATGCCTCCGCGGGCATCGTCGTCAAGGTCCCGAACATCGACGGGTGGGACGAGCCCGTACGCGCTCGGCCCGGTGCTCGCGGAGCGGCTGGGCGTCCCGGTCGCGCGTCGGGAACGACGTCAATGCCGCCGTCGAGGCGGAGCGCCGCTTCGGCGCGGGGCGCGGCGCGCAGTCGTTCCTCGGCGTCTTCTGGGGGACGGGTGTCGGCGGCGGGCTCGTGCTCGACGGGCGGCTCGTGCACGGCCGCGGCTCGGCCGGCGAGATCGGACACGTCTGCGTGAAGCCCGGAGGTCGGCGCTGCAACTGCGGGCTGCGCGGCTGCGTCGAGGCCTACGCGGGCCGCGGCGCCCTCGAGGCGCGCGCCCGGCGGGAGGCGCGGAAGCGGCGAACCGTCCTCTTCGACCTGCAGCGCGAGCGGGGGAGGGAGAGCCTCACGAGCGGCGTCTGGCTGCGCGCCCTCGAGGCCCGCGACCGCGTCGCGCGCGACCTCATCGGCGAAGCGGTCGCCGCTCTCGGCGTCGCGATCGGCTCGGCGGTGTCCCTGCTCGACGTCGAGCTCGTGGTACTCGGCGGCGGGCTCGGGGAGCGGCTCGGCCCGGCATGGCTCCGCCGGATCGAGAAGGCCGCGCTGCCGCACGTGTTCTTCGACGAGCCACCTGCATTTGCGCTCGCCGAGCTCGGCGACCTCGGCGGTGCGATCGGCGCCGGTCTGCTCGCGTTGGACGCGACGACGCCTGCGGCGGGAACGAGCCCCGTGCGACCAGCGGTTTGACACCGGCCGATGCCTCCGATTAGTTTGTGCGCCTTCCATACAAATGGCGCCGACGATGACGCTCTCCCCACCCATACGACCGACGACGGTCACTCGATGACGTTCGACCGCGGGGTCGCGCTGCCCGCCGATCAGACGACGGTCAGGCGCGCCAACCTCGGCGTCGTGTTGCGTAACGTCGCGTCTTCGCGCTCGCGCTCCCGCGCGCAGATCGCAGCGGAGACCGGTCTCACGCGCGGCACGGTCTCGAGCCTGGTGACGGAGCTGATCGACCTCGAGCTGGTGCGCGAGACCGGCGAGACGACCTCACCGCGCGGCATCGGTCGTCCCGGGGTCGCCCTCGAGCTCGCAGACGTCGTCGTCGGAGTGGGGCTCGAGGTGAACGTCGACTACGTCGCCGTGTCCGTCGAGGACCTGACCGGTGCCGTCCGGTACGAGCGGCGCTCGTACCGCGACAACCGCGGCTCGTCTCCCGGGCCCGTGCTCGACCGGCTGGGGAAGGAGGCGCGTCTCGCGCTCGAGTCCGTCGACCGCGAGGGTCTCCGGCCTGTCGGGGTCTCCGTCGCGGTGCCCGGTCTCGTGGAGGAGGCGTCGGGGACGATCGTGGTCGCACCGAACCTCGAGTGGCAGTGCATCGCAGTCGCGGCCGAGCTCGAGGCGAGGCTCGGCGTGCCCGTTCACGTCGAGAACGAGTCGAACCTCGCGGCGCTCGCAGAGCACTGGACCGGCGCGGCGGTCGGGATCGACGACTTCGTCTGTGTCTTCGGCGAGGTCGGCGTCGGCGGCGGCGTCGTGCTGGGAGGCCGTCTGTTCCGAGGCTCGCACGGGTTCGGGGGCGAGTTCGGCCACGTGTCCGTCGACCGGGACGGCGCCCCCTGCGCCTGCGGCAGCAGAGGTTGCGTGGAGACGCTCGTGGGCCAGGAGGCGATCGCGCGCGCCGCCGGCGTGTCGCCCGTCGCCCTCCGCTCGCGCAGCCTCACGGACGAGCTCGTCCGCCGCGCCGAGGCCGGAGCACCGGAGGTCGTGGACACGCTCGCCGCTACCGGGCGAACCCTCGGGATCGCGCTCGCGTCGGCCTTCAACCTGTTCGACGTCCGGGCGGTGGTGCTGGGGGGCTGCTTCGGCCCGCTCGCACCCTGGCTCGCGGGTGACGTGCGGCGCACGCTCGAGGAGCGCTCGCTCGCCGCACGCTCCGGGTCGTTCGTCGTCCTTCCCTCCGCGTTCGGCGACGGTGCCGCGGTGCGAGGCGCCGCAGCGCTGTCGCTGCATCGGCTGCTCGATGCGCCGTGGACGGCGCCCGTCGCGGCATCGGGCCGTGCAGGCCGTGGGGGTACTCGCCCCGCTTCGGCGGGCGATCGGCGCAGGAAGGAGGTGGCGATCGGGCGCCGCTAGGGGGGTCGGACGTTTGCCATTGAACAGCCGCGCCGGACCGAGTAGCGTCCCCGCGGGAGGTCTGACATGAAGGAGGGCAAGGAGTGAAGAAGCTCAGCATCGCGCTTCTGGTTGCCGCAGTGGCCATGGGTCTCATGGTCGGCGGGGCAGCCGGGAAGAGCGCGAAAACAACGGCGGGGACGCAGGTGTGTGTCCTGCTGCCGGACACGACGACGTCGGTCCGCTGGGAGCAGTTCGACAAGCCGGCGTTCGTCGCCGCATTCAAGAAGGCCGGCCTGACGGCGGCTGTGGTGAACGCTCTCGGGCAGCAGCAGAAGCAGCTCGCCCAGGCGGAGCAGTGCATCAACGACGGCGCCAAGGTCGGCATCATCACGTCGCTCGACACCGGCACGTCGATCGCGATCCAGAAGAAGTTCGCCGCCGCAGGTGGCAAGACGATCGACTATGACCGGCAGATCGTCGGCGGCACCGGATCCGTCTACATCTCGTTCGACGGCAACCAGGTCGGTCGCATCCAGGCGCGCGGCGTCATCAGCGGCATGGTGGCGAACAAGACGTACGGGCCGAAGGCCGTCATCGCCCAGCTCTGGGGTGGCCCCACCGACGCGAACGCGTTCTGGTTCAAGAGCGGGAACGACGACGTGCTGAACCCGCTGTTCAAGGTGAAGAAGGTCACGAAGGGCCCGGCGAAGTTCGTGCCCAACTGGAATGCGCCGAGCGCCCAGACCATCTTCGAGCAGATGCTCGTCCAGACGAACAACAACATCCAGGGCGTCGTGGCTGCGAACGACGGTATCGCGGGCGCGGTCGTCGCGACGCTGAAGGCGAAGGGCCTGAAGCCGATTCCGCTCAGCGGACAGGACGCGACGGTCCAGGGTGTCCAGAACATCATCTCGGGCTGGCAGACGAACACCGTCTACAAGTACGTGCCCGACGAGGCGGATGCGGCCGCAGCGGCAGCTGTTGCCCTGTTCAAGGGGAAGAAGCCGAAGACGAATGCGACCCGGCCGAACGGCTCGAAGAAGCAGCCGACACTCGTGATCCCCGTGGTCTCGATCACGAAGGCCAACTACACGCGTCTCTTCAAGGACAAGTTCCTGAAGCGCAGCGAGGTGTGCGCCGGGGAGTTCAAGCAGTACTGCAAGTAGATCGACGACACGGGTGGAGGCACCTCCGGGTGCCTCCACCGTCGTTCGGAGCCGGCCCGTGACCGATACCCCACTCCTCGAGATCCGCGGACTATCGAAGACCTTCGGGTCGGTGCAGGCACTGACCGAGGTCGACTTCGAGGTGCGCGAGGGCGAGGTGATGGCGCTCGTCGGCGACAACGGCGCGGGCAAGTCGACGCTCATCAAGTGCATCGCCGGCATCTACGGCTACGACTCGGGCGAGATCGTCTTCGACGGCGAGGCCGTGGCCATCCACGGCCCGAAGGACGCCGCGAAGCTCGGGATCGAGGTCGTCTACCAGGACCTCGCGTTGTGCGACAACCTCGACGTCGTCCAGAACATGTTCCTCGGCCGCGAGGAGCGCGACTGGCTCTACCGGCTGAAGGAGCCGATCATGGAGCAGCGGACGAGGGAGACGCTCCGCTCGCTCGCCGTCACCACGATCAGCTCCATCCGTCAGCCAGTCGCCTCGCTCTCCGGTGGGCAGCGCCAGTCGGTCGCCGTCGCAAAGGCCGTGCAGTGGAACTCGCGCCTCGTGATCCTGGACGAGCCGACGGCAGCGCTCGGCGTCGCCCAGACGCGGCAGGTGCTCGACCTCGTGAAGCGGCTCGCCGAGCAGGGGCTCGCCGTCGTCCTCGTCTCGCACAACCTGCACGACATCTTCGAGGTCGCGACCCGTATCACCGTCCTTCGCCTCGGCCGCGACGTCGGCGTGTACGAGCGCGAGTCGACGACGCAGCAGGAGGTCGTGACCGCGATCACGGCAGGGATCCCCACGAAGGTCGCGGGGATCGCCGAGACCGCCGGAGACACGCTGTGAGCTCCGAGGCGGACGTCGTCGCTCCGGGAATCGAGGCGCCGGACGCCGACGCGCCCGGGCAGGCCGGGATCTGGGAGCGCACGAAGGGCAACATCCGATCCGGCAACCTCGGCGTCCTGCCGGTCGTCCTCGGCGAGGTCGCGATCGTCGCCTACTTCGCGTTCACCGCGACGAACTTCTTCACGGCGCCGAACTTCGTGAACGTCATCCTCCAGATGGCGGGGACGACGATGATCGCGTTCGGGGTCGTCTTCGTGCTCCTGCTCGGGGAGATCGACCTCTCGATCGGGTACGTGAGCGGCATCGCGGCGGTCGCGGTCGCCGAGTTCCAGCTGCCCTCGTCGTCGCACGACTACCCCGGGTGGCTCGCGATCGTGCTCGGCCTCGCGATCGTGGCCGTGATCGGGTTCGCGCAGGGCACGGTGGTGGCGAGAGTCGGAGTGCCGTCGTTCGTCGTCACGCTTGCCGGTCTATTGATCTGGCAGGGCGTCATTCTCAAGGTCCTGCAGGAGCGCGACACGATCATCATCGAGGACAACTGGGTCAACTACGCCGCGACGTACTACTTCTCCGCGAACGTCGGCTGGTTGATCGCGGCCGCGATCACCGTCCTGTACGGCGTCGTCGCGCTCGGAGGCGGCATCGGCCTCCGCCGGGCCGGCCTCTCCGCCGGGACCGGGACGGCGATCGCCAAGTTCGTGGGCGTTGCCGTCGCGAGCTTCGGCACGGTCGCCATCTGCAACCACGCCAAGCGCCCCGCTGCCTGCCCGGAGGGCACGCCTCTCACCGAGTCGTGCTTCCGGCCTCTCGGCCTTCCGCTCGCCGCGCTTCTCATGGTCATCTTTCTCGTCGGCCTCACGTATCTCGCGAAACGGACCGCGTTCGGTCGCCACGTGTACGCCGTCGGCGGGAACGCCGAGGCGGCGCGGCGGGCCGGCATCAACGTCCCGCGCGTTCGGATCATCGTGTTCATGATCTCGTCGGTCATGGCCGGTGTCGGCGGCATCGTCCTCGCCGCGAGGCTCCAGTCGGTGAACCTGAACCAGGGCGGGGGCACGCTCCTGCTCGACGCGATCTCGGCAGCCGTCATCGGCGGCGTCAGCCTCTTCGGCGGGCGCGGCGAGGTACGGGGCGCCCTCCTCGGCGCCCTGGTCATCGCCACGATCGCGAACGGCCTCAACATCGGTGGCTACAGCACGGGCACGATCTACATGGTCACCGGCATCATCCTCCTCCTCGCCGTCACGCTCGACACCATCGCCCGTCGGCTCCAGGTGCGGGCCGGCCGCTGAGGATCGGATGAGAACGAGCCTCGGGATATGGGCGCTCGGCCCGATGGTCACGCGGTTCGTGCCGTCCGGGTACCAGCCGCAGTACGCGAACGAGCCGATGCCGGTGAAGGTGCGCAGGGCCGTGGAGGGGCTCGGCGACCTGATGGACGACTACGAGTTCCACTACCCCGGCGAGCTCAACCCGGACAATCTCGACGAGGTGCGCGAGGCGCTGGACGGGCACGGGATCGCGACCGTGTGCACGGGCCTGCACACCGATCCGCGCTTCGGCAAGGGCGGGCTCACGTCGGTCGATCCCGCGGTGCGCGCGGAGGCGCGCCGCCTGACCCGGGAGACGGCCGAGCTGGCGGGAACGGTCGGGGCGAACATGATCTGCTGGCCCGGGATCGAGGGGTACAACTACCCCTTCCAGACGCCGTACGCCCAGTCGTGGGAGTGGTTCATCGAGGCGATGGCCGAGGCCGCCGGGATCTGCGAGAAGCACGGCGTCAAGCTGTTCCTCGAGCACAAGAACTCAGAGCCCGCGATGAAGATCTTCATGCGGAACATCGGCATGACGCTGCACGTGATCCACACCCTGCGAGCGCAGGGGATCACGAACGTCCAGGTCAACATGGACTGGCAGCACCTGATCATGAACGGCGAGTCCCTCGGCGAGTATGCGGCGATGCTCGCCGCCGAAGGCCTCCTCGGGCATCAGCACGCGAACTCCGGCTGGGGGACGTTCGACGACGACAACATGGTCGGCGCGACCGCGTTCATGGAGACGCTCGAGCTCGCCGTGGAGCTCCGCCGCGCCCGCTACGGCGAGAACGGCGAGCGGCTCGGGTTCGACCTCTACCCGTACACCGAGGACGCGGTCGCCGCCGTGAAGCGCTCGGTGCTGCAGTGGAACTTCATCTGGGACGTCTCGGGCCGGATCGACGACGCCGAGCTGCGCGAGGCGCAGTCGCGCAAGGACGCCGTCCGCGCCTACGAGCTCGTCTACGCCGCGCTCGGCGCCTAGCTCGGTGCGGTGTCCGACTTCAGTCGGACACCATCGGCCCGACACTGCGCCTTCGACTGAGGTGTCCGACTGAGGTCGGACACCGGCACCGCACTGGTCGGGCTCGACGTCGGCACGACGGGGGTGAAGGCACTCGCGCTGTCGCCCGACGGCGACGTCCTCGCGACCGCGACCCGAGGCTACGAGCTCGCGACCCCACAGCCCGGCTGGGCCGAGCAGGATCCTGACGACTGGCTGCGCGCCGCGAGGTCCGCGCTCGCCGACGTGGCCGCCGGGCGCGACGTGGCCGGGATCGGCCTCTCCGGTCAGATGCACGGCCTCGTCGTGCTCGACGAGGCCGGGCACGTGATCCGTCCCGCGATCCTCTGGAACGACCAGCGGACGGCCGCGGAGTGCGCCGAGATCGAGGAGCGGATCGGGCTCGAGCGGCTGATCGCGCTGACGGGGAACCGCGCGCTCCCCGGCTTCACCGCGCCGAAGCTTCTGCTGGCTCCGCCGACACGAGCCCGATGCATACGCGCGCATCGCCCGGGTGATGCTCCCGAAGGACTACGTCCGGCTCGCGCTGACCGGCGAGTGGGCGATCGACGCCTCCGACGCGTCGGGAACGCTCCTCCTCGACGTCGCGCGCCGCGACTGGAGCGGCGAGGTCGTGGACGCGCTCGAGATCCCTGCCGCCTGGCTCCCGCCCGTCCTCGAGTCCCCGGCCGCGGCCGGGACCGTCGGCGGCGGCGTCGTCGCCGCCGCCGCCGCCGCAAGTAACAGTCTGTTGCAAGGAACTCCGGTCGCGGCGGGTGCGGGCGACCAGCCGGCGGCCGCCGTCGGGGTCGGTGCGATCCGGCCCGGGACGCTCTCGGTCGTGCTCG
Source organism: uncultured Actinomycetes bacterium (assembly GCA_963739405.1). Lineage (GTDB taxonomy): Bacteria > Actinomycetota > Thermoleophilia > Gaiellales > Gaiellaceae > Gaiella. The sequence goes on from CAVUAH010000022.1 coordinate 240,034, forward strand.
GGACGTCGGGGGTCGTGCTCGCGCCGCTGCCGGCGTACGAGCACGACGCCGAAGCCCGCGTGCACGCCTTCTGCCATGCCCTTCCCGCGACGTGGCAGGCGATGGGCGTGATGCTCTCCGCAGCAGGCTCCCTGCAGTGGCTCCACGACACGCTCGGGGGCGACGTACCGTTCGACGCGCTCGTCGCCGAGGCGGAGGCGTGGGGGCCGGGCGTCGAGGGGCTCCTGTTTCTCCCGTACCTCGCCGGCGAGCGGACGCCGCACGCGGATCCCGACGCCCGCGGCGCGTTCGTCGGCCTCGAACTCCGCCACGACCGGGGCGCGCTCGCGCGCTCGGTGCTCGAGGGCGTCGCCTTCGGGCTGCGCGACTCGCTCGACCTGCTCCGCGCGCTCGGCGTCGAAGCGGCGACGGCGCGGATCTCGGGCGGCGGCGCTCGCAGCCGCCTGTGGCTCCGGATCGTGGCGTCCGTGCTCGGCGTTCCGCTCGAGCTGACCGAGTCCGAGGAGGGCTCGGCGCTCGGCGCCGCGCTCCTCGGCGGCGTCGCGGGTGGGGTCTTCGCCGACGTCGACGAAGCCGTCGCCCGCTGCGTGCGCGTGACGGACACGGTCGAGCCCGACGCTGCGTGGCACGAGGCCTACGGCGAGGCGCACGAGCGCTATCGCGCGCTGTATCCCGCGCTCGCCCCGTTTCGCCTCTAGCGGCTCGCCGCCCGAACCGCGCCTCCGAGTCCCCGATCCAGTCGGGGTCTCCGCGCGCTTGACAATACAGTCATAACTACGTGCACGTGCTCGAGGTCTGCGACCGGGTCAACCTGCTCCAGCACGGCCGCATCACGCTCGACCGGCTTTCCTCCGAGACGTCCGCAGAGGAGCTCACCGAGCTCGTGGCCCGCGAGTACCGTCGGCAGCGCGGCGCCCGAGAGAGTCGAACGGCCCGGCACAGGGGTGACCGCACATGCGAGACCCGAGCCGCGCTCGGCGCCCCGTGGAGCGCCGGAGCGACTCGAGAGGAGGGCCGTGAAGAGAGAGCCCGGTCTAGGTATATCATAGTATTGTTCGAGCGACTACTGCGGAAGCACGCCCGCGGGACAGGCCTGACGCGGATCGATGAGGCGTGGGCCGGGGGGCAAGCCTCGAGCCGCCTGAAAGCCGGCCCGCGGCGGCGATCAGCCGGCGCGGCCGTTGCCGCGCGCGAGCCTCCGGATGTCTGCCGCCGTGTCGGCGATCAGCGTCTTCGCGGCGGCCTCCGCCGCGTCCTCGTCGCCGGCGAGAATCCCGTCGAGGATCGCCCGGTGCAGCGGCAGCGCCCGTCGCCTCGAGCGGCTCGGCGTCGTGGTCAGCGCGAACGTCGCTCGAAGGACGGCCCGTAGCACCCTGCCGAGGTGCTCGAGGAGCTCGTTGTTGCACGACGCGAGAATCCCGCCGTGGAACTCGAGGTCCGCGGCCAGGTAGGCCGCCTGGTCGTCCACGCCGGCCTCCATCGCGTCGTAGGCGGCGGCGATCGCCGCAACCTCCTCGTCCGTCGCCCGCGTGGCGGCCAGGCGAGCGGCGAGCGGCTCGATGGCCAGGCGAACCTCCGTCGTCTCCTCGTACAGCTTCTGGTCGTGCGACGACTCGGTCCGCCAGCTGAGCACGTCCGGGTCGAGGATGTTCCACTCGCTCCGCTCCCGCACCCGGGTGCCGGTCTTGGGTCGCGCCTGGACGAGGCCCTTCGCCGCGAGCACCCTGACCGCCTCCCGCAGCACTGTCCGGCTCACCGAGAGATCGGACGTCAGGTCGTCCTCGGGCGGTAGCGGGTCTCCGGGCTGGAGCTCACCGCTCACGATCTGCAACCCGATGGTGTGGACGACCTCGCCGTGCAGCCCGCGCCGCGGATAGATGTGAGACTTCGTCACGAGCGCCGTCGGCTCATCGCCCGATCGTAGACGCGAGGCAGGACGGTTCGTGTGACCACGCCCACCAATAATAATATGATACGTCTTCTGATTCTGGCAGGCCGAGACCCCCGATGAGAGATGCTCTCCGCACCGGGCACCTGCAGCAACGGATGACGCCGAACCGCGGAGCGAGCTCGTGATGCGAGCGTGAGGACGAGGCGTCTCGGGCGCGCCGGGCCCGATCTGAGCGTCGTCGGGCTCGGCGCCTGGGCGATCGGAGGGCCCTGGCGCTTCGGCTGGGGAGAGGTCGACGACGACGAGTCCATCGCCGCGATCAGGCGCGCCGTGGAGCTTGGGGTCAACTGGGTCGACACGGCGGCGGTCTACGGCCTCGGCCGCTCCGAGGAGGTCGTGGGGCGAGCGCTCCGGTCCGTACCGAGCCGGCGAGGAGGTCTTCGTCTTCACGAAGTGCGGGCGGAGATGGGAAGGCCGCCCGGAGGGCCTCATCGGGAACGATCTTCGCCCCGAGTCGATCCGCAAGGAGTGCGAGCGCAGCCTGCATCGCCTCGGCCTGGAGCGCATCGACCTCTACCAGGTGCACTGGCCCGACTGGTCGACCGGGACGCTGCTCGAGGAGTCCTGGGGGACGATGGCCGAGCTCGTGGACGAGGGCAAGGCACGCTGGATCGGGGTCTGCAACTTCGACGTCGAGCAGCTCGACCGCTGCGAGGCGGTCCGCCATGTCGACGCGGTGCAGCCGCCTCTCTCGCTGCTCGCCCGCGGCGCGCTCGCGAGCGTCGTTCCGTGGGCCGCCGCGCACGGTGCCGGCGTGCTCGGCTACTCGCCGCTCGCGTCCGGGATGCTGACGGGCGCCTACGACCGCGACCGTATCGCCGCCCTCGGCGAGGACGACTGGCGACGCGCGGGTCCCGCGTTCAACGAGCCGCTGCTCTCCCAGAACCTCGCGCTCGTCGAGCGGCTCACCGGGATCGCGGGACAGCTCGGCACGACGCTCCCCACGCTTGCCGTCGCCTGGGTGCTCGCGCAGCCGGGCGTCACGGCGAGTATCGTCGGGTCGCGCCTGCCGGGACACGTCGCCGGTTGGGTGGCCGCAGCCGACCTCGTGCTGGACGACCACGTGCTCCACGAGATCAGCGAGGCGACCACCGCCACCGGGGCCGGGTCGGACGTACCGCCCCTCCCGCCGCCGCACATCAAGCCCGTCCCGGAACCGAACCTGAGCCAAGGAGCCGCCTGATGAGACTCGGCCTGCTGTCGACCGCGAACATCAACCGCGCGATCCTGACCGGCGCGGCCGGCACCGACCGGGTCGAGGTGGTCGCGGTCGCCAGCCGCGACGAGAACCGGGCACGGTCGTACGCGGCGGAGCACGGCATCGCAACCGCGCACGGCTCGTACGAGGCGCTGCTCGCCGACCCCGCTGTCGACGGCGTCTACATCTCGCTCCCGAACGGGATGCACCACGCCTGGACGATGCGCGCGCTCGAGGCGGGCAAGCACGTCCTCTGCGAGAAGCCGTACTCGCGCCGGCCGCAGGAGGTCGAGGAGGCCTTCGACGCCGCCGACGGGGCCGGTCTCGTGCTGACGGAGGCGTTCATGTACCGCCACCACCCGCAGACCGAGACGATCCGGCGGCTGGTCGCCGACGGCGCGATCGGTCGCCTGTGCGCGGTCAAGACCACGTTCACCTTCCCGCTCCACAACCTGTCCGACGTGCGGGCGCTGCCCGAGCTCGACGGCGGCGCGCTGATGGACGTCGGCTGCTACTGCGTGAGCGGGATCCGCCTCTTCGCGGGCGACCCCGAGCACGTGCGGGGCGAGCAGGTCGTCGGGACAACCGGTATCGACATGGGGTTCCACGGGACGCTCCGCTGCGCCGACGACGTCGTCGGCCAGTTCGAGGCGTCGTTCCGCTCCCCCGAGCGCCAGTCGCTCGAGGCCGTGGGGGAGGACGGTGTCCTCGTCGCCGAGGCTCCGTGGCGCGTGGACTGGGGAGGAGGCGTGACGCTGCGACGCGGAGAGGCGACGGAGAGCGTCGAGATCGAGACGGCGAACTCGTACACGCTCGAGCTCGTGAACTTCGCGGACGCGGCCGAAGGGCGCGCCGAGCTGCTGATCGGCCGTGACGACGCCCTCGGGCAGGCCCGGACCATCGATGCGCTCTACCGCTCGGCCGAGCAGGGCGCGATGATGCGCCTCTGATCGCGGCCGCCGCTGCGTCAGTCCCCGCGCGCGTCGAGGGCCATCGCGAGGGCGACCGCCTCCTCATGTCCGACGTCCTCCTGGCGAACCATCCGATCCCGCCTGCGGACCGGGCGTGAGGCGCAGCGGGCCGCGCTACAGGGACGCGCGCAGGAACCGGAGGAGGTTGCCGCTCGTGACGGCGGCGACCTCCTCCGCGCTCCACCCACGCCGCTCGAGAGCGGCGACGAGAGCCGGGTACTCCTGCGGGCCGGACAGCCCCTCGATCCCGGCGCCGGCGGTGAGCCCCGGCGGCGCGAGACCGTCCTTCGGCGTGGGCGGAGGGGGATCGCCTCCCACAACCGCCGCGTGAAGTCCCCTCCGAGGCAGACCCGCTCGCCGCCGATCACGGAGACGGCGTGCTCGAGGTGGTCGACGACGGCATCGATCGTCCGACGAGCGGGGCCGATCGCGATCGGGTGGAGCATCAGCCCGAAGATGCCGCCGGCATCCGCGAGAGCCCGAAGCTGGTCGTCGTCGAGGTTCCGCGGCGTGTCGTAGGCGGCCCGGCAGCCGCCGTGCGAGCAGAGCACCGGTGCGCCGGCCACCCGGTCGAGGACCTCGGCGAAGACGCCGCGCGAGGCGTGGGCGAGGTCGAGGATCACGCCGAGCGAGACGAGCCGGTCGACGAGCTCGCGCCCGAGCCGTGAGAGGCTGCCACCCTCCTCGGCGGCGCCATCGGCGAAGGCGTTCCTGCGGTTCCAGGTGAGCCCCGCCATCCGCACGCCGAGCGCGCGGAAGACGTCCGCCGGCCAGGTCTCGACGCCGAAGCACTCGACGCCCTCCAGGGCGAGCAGGAGCCCGATGCGCTCGCTTGCCTCGACCGCGTCGAGGTCATCTGGGCGGACGACCTGCGCGATCCGGTCGTCGTTCTCGTGGAGCGCGTGCTGAAACGCAGCCACCATCGAGAGCGCCTCGCGGAGGGCGCTCTCGGGCTGGACGGTGACGTCGACGTAGATCGGGCAGACCTGCAGGCCGACGCCGCCGCGCTCGAGGAGCGGGAGCCACGTCTCCGCGAACACGTTCGTCTCGCCGAGGCGCCGCTCGCGGTAGGCGAGCTCCATCAGCAGGTCGACATGGGCGTCCGCGATCACGGCGCCGACCCTACCGGGCGGAAATCCGCGGCGAGGACCTCGACGTATCCTCGGCAACGACCATGACGATCAGAGGAGAGACATGAAACGACCGCTCGCTCTCGCCCTGGCCTCCGCCGCAGCCGCGTCGGCGCTCGCGCTGCCGGCGGCCGCAGCGACGCCGACCTTCAAGGGAACCGTCGGCCCGGGCTTCACGATCAAGATGGCTTCCAAGCCGACCAAGGCGGGCACGATCAAGCTCGTGGTCGCCGACAAGTCGTCCGCGCACAACTTCCACCTGACCGGCCCCGGTGTCAACGTCAAGACCAGCGTCTCGAGCATGGGAACGAAGACGTTCACGGTGACGCTCCAGAAGGGCACCTACAAGTTCGTCTGCGACCCGCACAAGAGCTTCATGAAGGGCTCGTTCAAGGTCTCGTAGCGCTCACGTTCCGACGGCGGGGATCACGCGGCCGGGCTCGGACAACGCTTGTGTTGATTCAACACAAGCGTTGTCCTCCGCCGCGCCCACCGCCTCAGGCGAGGGGCAGCGGCTCGTAGCCCTCGGGTGACACGCGCCAGGCGGCGAGCTCGTCGAGGCGGACGGAGTAGATGACGTACGGTCGGCCGCCCCAGAGCCCGATCCGCTCGACGTCCGTGCGTGAGGGGCGCGGCGGAGACGAGACGTGCGAGTGGACGACCGCCTGCTCGAGGTCGCGGTCGCCGATGTCCGCCCAGGCGACCGGGTCGAGCCTGAGCTCGAAGTAGAAGGGCGATGGCGAGGCGTTCTCGCCCGCCACGTACTCGACGGCCTCGTCGCCGTCGAGAAGGAGGAGGCCGCAGGCCTCGTTCGGGAGCTCGGCGCGCGCGTGGTCGGCAATCGCCGTCCGCACGGCGGCCGGGATCACCACCAGACGGTCGACTCCATCGACTCCCCGACGTCCGCCGCGGGAGCCTCCCAGAAGTCTGCGCTCAGGTACTTCCAGCCGCCGTCGGCCAGGATCGCGACGACGACACCCTCCTCGAGCTCGCCCGCGAGGCGGCGTGCGACGTGGATCGCGGCGCCTGCCGACACCCCGCCGAAGATCCCCTCGAGCCGCAGCAGCTCGCGCACGGCGGCAACCGACTCCTCGTTGGAGACGAGCACCTTCCGGTCGAGCCGGGAGACGTCGAGGATCGGCGGGACATAGCCGTCGTCGAGCGAGCGGAGACCCATCACCGGGTCGCCGGGAAGCGGCTCGGCGGCCGCGACGACGATGTCCGGGAACGACTCGCGCAGCCGCTCGCCCGCACCCATCAGCGTGCCCCCGGTCCCGAGCCCGGCGACCAGCACATCGACCCGGTCGAGCGCAGCCGCGATCTCGGCGCCGGTGCCTTCGTAGTGCGCCCGCGGGTTGGCGGCGTTGGCGTACTGGAACGGGACGAACCAGCGTGGGTCGCTCTCGGCCATCTCGAGCGCGAGCCGGACAGCGCCGTTGGAGCCTTCCGAAGCCGGCGACAGGACGACGTCGGCGCCGTACAGCCGGAGCAGCCGCTTCCGTTCCTCCGTGGCGTTCGCGGGCATCACGCACGTCAGCGGGTAGCCCTTGAGCGACGCTACGAGGGCCAGCGAGATGCCGGTGTTCCCCGACGTCGGCTCGAGCAGCGCGCGCCCCGGCTCGAGCTCGCCGGAGGCCTCGGCCGCCTCGATCATCGCCTTCGCGACGCGGTCCTTGATGGAGCCGGTCGGGTTCTGCCCCTCGAGCTTCGCGTAGATCGTGACGCCCGGCTTGGGAGTGAGCCGCGGAAGCTCGACGAGCGGCGTCTGCCCGACGAGGTCGAGCAGGCTGGCCGCAACCGGGGGCGACCACGGCTGGGAGCTGCCGCCGGCCATCGCCGGGAGCAGGATCACGGTCTCGCCGTCCGGGACGCGGGTGTCGAGCCCGTCGAGCGTGCGAACGTCCTCTCCGCCGAGGTAGACGTTCACGAACGGCGCGAGCCCGCCGTCGGCCAGGATCTGCGCGCCGAGCGCAGGGTGCCGATCGACGAGGTCGTCGAGCACCTCCCGCACCGTCGCACCGCTGGCCTCGACCTGGCGAGCGCCGCCGACCTCGCCTCGCAGCGTGGGGGGGATGCGGACGAGCGTCACGCGTGCACTCCCGGCGTCCCCTGGCAGAACTCGATGTAGTCGATGTACTCGGTGATCGTCGGGTGGTCGCCGCAGACGGGGCACTCCGGGTTGCGGCGGATCGACACCTCGTCGAAGGTCGTGTGAAGGGCATCGAAGAGGAGGAGCCGGCCGGCAAGAGACTCGCCGACCCCGAGCACGAGCTTGAGCGCCTCGCTTGCCTGGAGCGAGCCGACGATGCCGGGGAGCACGCCGAGGACGCCGCCCTCGGCGCAGCTCGGCGCCAGCTCGGGCGGCGGAGGCGAGGGGTAGAGGCAGCGGTAGCACGGACCGTTCCCGGGATGGAAGACGGTGACCTGGCCCTCGAAGCGGTAGATCGACCCGTGGACGACGGGCACGTCGTGCCACACGGATGCGTCGTTGACGAGGTAGCGCGTCGGGAAGTTGTCGGTGCCGTCGACGATCACGTCCCAGCCGTGCGCAAGGATCCGCTCGATGTTCTCGGAGTCGAGGCGCTCCTGGAACGGCACGACGGTGACGTCGGGGTTGAGCGCCTCGATCGTCCGCTTCGCGGACTCGACCTTCGGCTCGCCGAGCCGCTCGGTCGAGTGCACGATCTGCCGCTGGAGGTTCGAGTCGTCGACGACGTCCGGGTCGATGATCCCGAGCGTTCCGACGCCCGCGGCCGCGAGATAGAGGGAGGCGGGGGAGCCCAGGCCGCCGGCGCCGATCAGCAGCACACGCGACGCGAGCAGCCGTTGCTGGCCTTCCTCGCCGACCTCGGGGATCAGGAGGTGCCGCGCATAGCGGGCTCGCTGCGCGGGCGCGAGCGCGGCGGGCGTCACGAACTCGTAGCCGTTTCGCTTCCAGCCCGCGAAGCCGTCCGAGAGGTTGACGACGTTCTCGTAGCCGAGCGCGTGGAGGTCGCGCGCCGCGAACGCCGAGCGCGAGCCGCTCTCGCAGTAGACGACGAGCGAGCGCGTCTTGTCCGGGATGAGCGCCTCGACGCGCGACTCGAGGTTGTTGCGCGGGACGTGGATCGCACCGGGCAAATGTCCCTCGTCCCACTCCTCGCGCAGCCGCACGTCCACGAAGACCGGTGCCTCGCCGCCGTTGCGGTCGAGCAGCGCATGCGCCTCCGGCGTCGAGATCTCGTCGATCTCGGCGCGGGCCGCGGCCAGGAGCTCCCGGTAGCTCGCCATTACTTTCCCGAATATAGCGAGACGGGGGCAGCCTGCGTGGAAGAGCGCGGTCCGGTCCTCCGTCGTGTGTGCGATGGCATCGCTCCAGCGGGCGTTCGCGATCGAGCGGGGACCCGCACCGCCTCGTCGGCGGCTACCGTGGCGCCGTGTCGCCCTTCGCCCGCGTCGTCGTCGCGACCGCCGCGGCCGCAGCCCTCGCAGTCGCAGTCGTCGTGGGTGTCGTCGTGCTCCAGACCGACCCGGTCGAGCGAGCCGCGCCGGCGCCGAAGCAGCGCAAGGGGGCCCCGCCGTTGACGTTCGAGCTCGGCGTCCGGAACGATCCGGAGGCAGCGGCGCTCCGCCGCGCCGAGCGCCTCTACGCGGCGGGCAAGCGGGCGGAGGCAGGCAGTGCATTCGCGAGGATCGAAGGGGTCGAGGCGCGCGTGGGCCAGGCATTCGCCCTCTGGCCCGACGGCACGGTCGACCGGCTGAACCGGCTCGCCGGGCTGCACGCGCAGGATCCCGTCGTCCAGCTGAACCTCGGCGTGGCGCTCTTCTGGTCGGGGCTGACGGGTGCGCAGGAGGCGTGGCGCGCGGCGGCGGCGTCCGACCCCGACTCTGCCTATGCGGTGGCGGCCGGCAACCTCCTGCATCCGGAGTACGCGCCCGGGCTGCCGGTGTTCGTCACGACCGCGCGGCCGTCGACCGGGCTCGCGCGCCTCGCGCCGGCCGCCCAGCTCGAGCTCCTCCGCCGGAACGCCACGCGGAGCGTCGACGGCAAGCTGCTCTACGGCGTCGCGCTCCAGAAGCTCGGGCGACAGCGCTCGGCGGAGCGCGTCTACGCGGCGGCGGCAAAAGAGGCGCCCGGGAACGTCGAGGCGCAGGTCGCGGCCGCCGTCGGCCGCTTCGACAAGGCGCGCCCGGCCGACGCGTTCTCCCGCCTCGGCCCGCTCACGCGGCGGTTCCCGGACCGGGCCACCGTGCGGTTCCACCTGGGGCTGCTCCTCCTCTGGTCCGGCGAGGTGAAGGAGGCGAAGACCCAGCTCGTCCGTGCGACGGCGGTCGAGCCGGGCTCCGCACTTGCGCTCGAGGCGCGGAAATACCTCGACCAGCTGGCCCGGGCGGGGGTCTGACTCCCCGTGCGCGTTATTGACGGGACGGGGACTTCGTGGCTACCGTGTCGAGCTACGCGACGGAAGGGGCGGTCCTGAGCGCTGCAGCCAGTGATCCGGAACGGACGGCGACGGTACCGGATGTCGCACTCGTGTCCGACGAGGGCAGGGCGCTGATCGAGTCGGGGCGGGCGCAGGGACGGCTGGACGCGGACGAGGTCGCGCTGGCGCTCGACGAGCTCGACCTCGACGCGGCGCAGATCGACGCCTTCTACGACGCGCTCGACGAGGAGCAGATCGAGGTCGTCGTGCCGGAGGCCGAGGCCGAGGAGGCCGAGGCCGAGCGCGCGTGGGAGTCGGCCGAGCCCGAGATCTCGACGGACACCCTCCAGCTCTTCCTGAAGGACATCGGCAAGGTGCCGTTGCTCACCGCCGCCCAGGAGGTCGAGCTCGCGAAGCGGATCGAGCGCGGTGACCATGCCGCGAAGCAGGCCATGGTCGAGGCGAACCTCCGCCTCGTCGTCTCGATCGCGAAGCGCTACCGGAATCAGGGGCTGCCGTTCCTCGACCTGATCCAGGAAGGCACGATCGGCCTCGTCCGCGCCGCGGAGAAGTTCGACTGGCGCAAGGGGTTCAAGTTCTCGACCTATGCGACGTGGTGGATCCGCCAGGCGGTCGCGCGGGCGATCGCCGACAAGGGCCGCACGATCCGGATGCCGGTGCACGTCGTCGAGAAGCTGAACAAGATCAGCCGTTCCGAGCGCAAGCTCCGCGCGGAGCTCGCGCGCGAGCCCACGGCGCTCGAGATCGCCGTCGACCTCGACCTGCCGGTCGAGGAGGTCGAGCAGATCAAGCGGAGCGCGCAGACGCCGGTCTCGCTCGAGAAGCCCGTCGGCGACGAGGAGGAGTCGGAGTTCGGCCACTTCCTCACCGACGAGTCCGAGCCGCTCCCCGACGAGGCGGCCGAGGTGACGATGCGCCGCGAGGCGCTGCGGTCGATCCTCGGTGCGCTGTCGCCGCGCGAGCGCCAGGTGCTCGAGCTGCGCTACGGCCTCGACGGCCGGCAGCCCCGCACGCTCGACGAGGTCGGGCGCGCCTTCAACGTCACCCGCGAGCGGATCCGGCAGATCGAGCACCAGAGCCTCAAGAAGCTCCGGGCTCTCGCCGACGCCGCCGCAGTGCGCGACGTCGCCTGATGCGCGGCCCGGTTCGGGGCCTGCGGGACTGGTTCGAGCGCCGGCGCGGCCGGCGGAGCCGCATCCTCGACCTCCTCGCGGGGCCCGACGACGACGCAGGCACGGGCGTCCGGGAGCCGCGTCGCCCGAGGACGCCGTCGCTCTCGGGCGCAGCAGCCGTCGGGCCGCCCCACGGCGAGCGCGACGAGGGGCCCTAGATGATCGATGCCACGATCTCGTGCGTCCGGATGCGCGAGCTGGCGGGTCTGGGTCGCTTCCAGGGGTGGTGGGCCCGCAGGGCGGGCTCAGCACCCCTGTGCGCTTCGCGTGCCGAAGGTCTCACCGATGCCACCGGCATCGCCGAGACCTTCGTCCCGCGCCCCAGAGCGGCCAGCTCACGCCCCGGAGCCGACGATCTCGTGGCATCAACCATCTAGCCGTACGTCCTCGGACAACGCTGGTGTTGATTCAACACAAGCGTTGTCCGCCTGCGAACGGTGGCCCGCGGTACGATCGCGCGCGTGCTGATCCCGCCGCACGAGACGCTCGTCGCCGAGCTCGCCGAGCTGATCGCGATTCCGTCCGTCAGCGCCGACCCGGCGCACGCGGGTGACCTGCAACGCGCCGCCGAGTGGGTCGCCGGGCGGATCGGTGCCGCGGGTGGCACCGCCGAGATTCTCGGGCAGGGCGGACGGCCGTTCGTCGCGGGCGAGGTGCCGGCGTCGACCGGCGGCGCCGCCCCGGCCGTGCTCGTCTATGCGCACCTCGACGTCCAGCCGCCCGACCCGCTCGAGCTCTGGGAGTCCGACCCGTGGACGCTCGTGGAGCGGAACGGCTCGCTGGTGGCGCGCGGCGTCGCCGACGACAAGGCGCACCTCTTCATGCTGCTCGAGGCGACGAGGCTCCTCGCCGCCGCGGGCGAGCTCCCCGTCACCGTGCGCTTCGCGATCGACGCGGAGGAGGAGGTCAGCGGCGACACCGCCATCGACTGGGTCCGGGCGGACAACGGATCGGCCGACGCCGCCCTCGTCCTCGACGGCGGCTACGCCACCGAGACCCTTCCGGGCTTCTGCACGGCGCTTCGCGGCGTCTGCTACTTCCACGTCACGGTCCGTACGGGTGAGCACGACCTCCATTCGGGCCTGTTCGGCGGTGCCGCGCTGACCGCGTCCCATGCGCTCCTGCAGGTCCTCTCGGCGGTGCTGCCCGGTCCGGACGGACGGCTCCCCGAGCCGCTGCGCGCAGGCGTCGTTGCTCCCACCGAGGAGGAGCTCGCGGGCTGGAGCGCCCTGCCCCCGGGCGGAGCGGAGCTCGCGGCGGACGGTGCACGCCCGAGCGACCCGCGCGCGGCAGAGGAGTTCTGGCTGCGAACCACCGCCGAGCCGTCGGTCACCGTCAACGGCGTCGAGAGCGGCTCGCCGCGGCTGATGAAGACGGTGCTGCCGGTCGAAGCGCACGCGAACGTCTCGATCCGGCTCGCTCCCGGGCAGACGACCGCCGCGATCGCCCCCGCGTTCGAGCGGCTCATGCGCGACGCCGCGCCCGAGGGAGCGACCGTGGACGTCGAGGTCCGGGCGACGGGCGAGCCCGGCTACGTCGACCCCGGGGCGCGGGCGGTGGGGCTCGCGCAGGATGCCTTCGAGCAGGTCCTCGGCACGCGGCCTGTCCTGATCCGCTCAGGCGGCTCGATCCCCGTCGTCGAGGCGATCGCCGCCCGGGGGATCCCGGCCGTCGTGACGGGGTTCGCACGTCCGACAGCCCAGATGCACTCACCGAACGAGCAGATCCCCGTCGCCGCCCTGCGCGAGGGCGTGGAGACCGTCGTCGAGGTCCTCCGCCGGCTCGGCCAGCTTGGCTGACGCCCGCTATGCGAGCGCCCTCGCCGAGGAGCTCGGCGAGGAGGTGCTCGAGCGGTTTCTGCGCTACGCCGTGGTCGACACGCAGGCCGACCCGGTCGCGACGACGTACCCCTCGACTGCGAAGCAGCTCGACCTCTCGCGGCTGCTCGTGGACGAGCTCCGCGCGATCGGGCTCGCGGACGCCGAGCTGACCGAGCCCGGGTACGTCTTCGCGACGCTGCCGGGGACGGTGGCGGCCGCTCCCACGGTCGGCCTGATCGCCCACGTCGACACGTCGCCGGCCGCGTCGGGAACTGGTGTCGTCCCCGTCGTGCACCGCGCCTGGGCCGGCGAGCCGATCGTCCTGGCGGGCGACGCGTCGCAGGTGCTCGACCCGCTCGAGATGCCGGAGCTGGCGGAGAAGGCCGGCCACGATCTCGTCACGAGCGACGGGACGACGCTGCTCGGGGCGGACGACAAGGCCGGGGTCGCGATCATCGTCACCGCCGCGCGGCGGCTGCTCGCCGACGAGGCGCCGCGCGCACGCGCGCGCATCGCGTTCACCGTCGACGAGGAGGTGGGGCGCGGCACCGACCACTTCGACCTCGACGGGTTCGGCGCGGACTTCGCCTACACCTTCGACGGCTCGGGGCTCGGCGAGGTCGAGACGGAGACCTTCTCCGCGTACCAGGTCGTGCTCACGATCGAGGGAGTCGGTGTCCACCCCGGGACGGCCAAGGGCCGGCTCGTGAATGCCCTCAAGCTGATGTCGGACGTGATCGCCGCGCTTCCGCGTGACGGCCTCTCCCCGGAGACGACCGAGGGCCGCGAGGGCTTCGTCCACCCCGAGCGGCTCTCCGGCAGCGCATCCCGCGCGACGCTGTGGCTGATCGCGCGCGACCACGACGACGCGAAGCTCGAAGAGCACGTCGAGCTGGTGCGGCGGACCGCGGCGGAGGTCGTCGGCCGCGCGCCCCGCGCGTCGTACACCATCGCGGTGGAGGAGCAGTACCGCAACATGCGGACCGCCCTCGACCGGCATCCGGAGGTGGTCTCTGCCGCAGAGGAGGCGATCCGGCGCGCAGGGGTCGAGCCCGTGCACAGCATCATCCGCGGAGGGACCGACGGCGCACGCCTCACGGCGATGGGGCTGCCGACGCCGAACCTGTTCACGGGCGGCCAGAACTACCACTCGGTTCGCGAGTGGGCCTCCGTCCAGGACATGGCCGCGGCGGCCGCGACCTGCGTCGAGCTCGTCCGTCTCTGGGGCGAGCCCGATCGGCTCCGCCGCTAGCGTCTAGTTCATTCGGCGGTAGCCGAATGAACCTCGCAGCCGAGCCACTCGTGACCGAACCGGCGCATCTCTTCGATGATCGGCTTGAGGGCCTCGCCCTTCTCGGTCAGCTCGTACTCGACGCGCGGCGGGGACTCGGCGTAGCTGCGGCGGACGACGATGCCCTCGGCCTCGAGCCAGCGCAGCCGCTCCGCGAGCGTCCTCGGGCTGATGCCCGCACACGCATGCTCGAGCGCGGTGAAGCGACGCGGCCCCTCGGACAGGTCGTGGACGATCAGCACCGTCCACTTCGACCCCACGATCTCCCCCGTAGCGGCGACCGAGCACTGGCCCGCCTGGTGCACCGGGAGCATCGTCCGAGACGTATCGGCGCTCGCCGCCATGTCCCAAGTGTACGGGCGACCGCCGCGGTTGCCGAGGGCCGCCGCCTCATCCGTCGGACGCGCCGACCTCCCGCTGGCACTGCGCCGTACATGTCCAGGCGAGGACGAACGGCCGCAGGAACCGCGCCAGCCCGACGGCGCCCGCCGACGAGAGGTGCAGCCCGTCGTCGACGAACCACGTCGGCCTCGCGCTGCTCGCGTCGTTCCAGTCCGCCACCCTGATCTGGGGCCACCGCTTCGCCGCCGCCCGGATCGCCGCGTTCGTCGGCCGGTAGAGCGCGCGCCGCTCCTGCATCGTCACCCAGATCACCGTCGTGACGTCCTGCCGGGCGAGCGCCTGCATGATGCGGTCGATGTCGTCGCCGTACTCGGACGGCACGTCGTTGTAACCGACGTCGATCACGACGACGCTGCCGAGCGGCTTCGCAGGCTTCGAGACCAGCGCGAGGACGCTCTGGGGCCTGTCGCCCTGGTACGGACAGCCGATCTCGACGAGGCGCCTGCAGACCCTGGCGTCGATCTGGAGGTCGACACCGCGGGCCAACGTGGCTCGTGCAGTGCTCTGGTACAGGAGGGCCGCGGCGACGGAGTCGCCGAACACCGTCACGCGCGGGCGGGTGGAACCGGCTGCCGACGCGGTGCCTGCGAGCAGCGCGCACGCGGTCAGCGCGGCGACGGCGGCGACGGCGGTACGCATCGAGAAACCCTACCCGCCGCCCGCCTCAGTCCCAGGGGGGCGGGTTGTGGACCCAGCGGCCGCCGACCATCGTCGCGACCACGCCCACGTCGGTGAGCTCGTCGACGGGGATCGAGACCGGGTCGCGGTCGAGGACGACGAGGTCGGCGAGGAAGCCCGGCAGGAGCTTCCCTCGGCGGCGCTCGTCTCCGGCGAGCCAGGCCGGTGCCACGGTCGTTGCGAGCAGCGCCTCCTCGACCGTCACGGCGTCCTCGGTGCGCCAGCCGGGCCGCTCGTCGATCGTCCGGCGCACCCCGGCGGCGATCCCGGCCAGCGGATCGAGCTCCTCGACGGGAGCATCGGACCCGTTCGCGACCACCGCGCCGCTCCGAAGCAGCGTCCCGAAGGCGTACGTGCCCTCGAGCCGCTCTCCCCAGAACCGCTCCGCGAGGTCGCGGTCGGAGGCCGCGTGGCTGAACTGCACCGAGCAGGCGACACCGAGCTCCGCGAAGCGGTGCAGGTCGGCGGGATCGACGCACTGCGCGTGCTCGATCCGCTGCCGAAGGCCGAGCGGCTCCCAGACGTCACGGGTCGCCTCGAACGCGTCGAGCGCCTCGCGGTTCGCGCGGTCGCCGATCGCGTGCACGCCGACGGGCCAGCCTGCGGCGGCTGCCGCGCGGATCAGCTCCGCGAGCTCCTCGCCGCTCGTGATGCACACGCCGCTTCCGTCGAGCATCCACGCCGTCTGCGAGCCGAGCGTGCCGTCCATGAACGTCTTCAGGTAGCCGAGTCGGAGGTGGTCGTCGCCGATCCGCGAGCGGAGGCCGAGCTCCGCCAGGCGCCCCACGTGCTCGGCGGGGAGCGACTGCCAGACGCGGAGCGTCAGGCCGCCACCCTCGTGGATCCGCCCGAAGATCCGGTGCGCGCCGAGCCAGCCGTCCTTGTCGTGGATCGCTCCGACGCCTCGCTCGTTCGCGATTCGAAGGCCGTCGCGGGTCGCGGCGACCCACTCGTCCTCCGAGACGGAGATGTGCCGCTCGCGGAAGCGCCACGCAGACTCTTCGCGCAGGACGCCGGTCGGCTCACCGGCCGCGTCGCGCTCGACGACGCCGCCCGGCACCTGGAGATCACCATCGGCCCGCACCAGCGCCGCGGTGTTGAGCCACAGCGAGTGGTAGTCCTTCGACCAGAGCGCGGCCGGGCGCTCGCCGGTGACCTCGTCGAGCGCCTCCCGCGACGGGTGCTCTGCCCATGCGGCATCGCGCCAGCCGTGCCCACGGACCCACTCGCCCCGTGCGCGGTGCGCCCCGACGCGGCCGAGCGCCTCGGCGAGGGACGCGACGCCGTCGAGCTGGACGTCGCTGCGGGCGAGCGACCACGTCGGGAAGTGGACGTGCGAGTCGGTGAACGCGGGCAGGACGCAGCGGCCGCGAAGATCGACGTGGTCGGGCGTGGGGAGGGCGTGCTCGTGCGTCCCCACGCCTCCGACGACGCGATCGCCGGCGATCGCCAGGGCGCCGGCCGTCGGGAGCGACCCGTCCATCGTCCGTACGACGCCGTTCGAGAGGATCACGTGCGTGAGCGTACCCACGGGCTTCGGGACGACTCTCGTGTCGACGATCACCGGCGGTAGCCCGTCGTCCCCGGTGACCCGGGGGCGATACGATCGAGTCCCGACCGGAGAATCGCTTGAGCTTCGACCGTCCGCTCGCGCTGCTCTCGCTCGCAGTGCTCGCCGTGCTCGCGAGCGCGTACGTCGTCCTGTCGCGACGGCGGCCCAGGTACACGGTGCGGTACACGAACGTCGACGTGCTTCGCACCGTCGCGCCGAGGAGCTCCGCGCTCCGCCGGCATGCGCCCGCTGCGCTGCTCGCGGCCGCACTCGCGCTGCTCTGCATCGGCATCGCAGGGCCTCACGTCGACCGGTCGGCGCCGGTCGAGAACGCGACCGTCGTCCTCGTGCTGGACACGTCCCGCTCGATGCTCGCCACTGACGTCACGCCGACACGGCTCGGCGCCGCCAAGGCCGCCGCGCAGGCGTTTCTCGACCGCGCCCCCGCCAAGCTGCGCGTCGGGCTCGTCACCTTCTCGGGCGACGTGAGCGTCGCCGCCGTCCCCACGCACGATCGCGAGCGCCTCCACCGGTCGGTCGCAGCGATCACGCGCTGGCAGGCGGGCGGCGGCACTGCGATCGGCGACGCCCTCGCGCGTGCCGTCGAGCTGGGCCGGGACTCGTTCGCGGAGCCCGGCGCGACGGGGGCCGCGCAGGGCGGCGGCGATGCGAAAGGCGCCGTCACGATCCTCTTCCTCTCCGACGGGCGCCAGAACCGCGGCCTGCTGCCGCCGGCCGAGGGAGCATCCCTTGCCGCCGCGGCCGGAATCCCGGTCTTCACCGTCGCGCTCGGCTCCGATCGACCCGATGCGAACCCTTCGGGCGGGTTCGGGTACGGCAGCGTCGGGTCGAGCCGCATACCCGACCGGGCCACCCTCAAGGCGATCTCCGAGCGCACGGGCGGCGAGTACTTCGCCGCGCGCTCCGCGGACGCGCTCCAGTCGGCCTACCGGAACCTGGGCTCCCGTCTCGGGCGCGCCCCGCGTCCCACCGAGGTGACGGCGCTCTTCGTCACCGGCGCGGCGGTCGCGCTCTCGGCGGCGGCCGCGCTCGCGCGCCTGGCGGCGCCCGGCCTGCCGTGACCGGCCGGCGCCGCCGGAGCGGCGCCGGCCGGAGCGAGACTCGCGTCACGCCGGCAGGATGTTCTGGTTGACCCGGAAGACGTTGTCCGGGTCGTAGCTCGCCTTGACCTGCGCGAGCCGCGGGTAGTTCACGCCGTAGGTCGCCTTGACCCGCCCCTGGCCCTCGTCGTCCATCATGAAGTTGACGTACGACGCGCCCGCCGTGAACGGGACGATCGCCTCGTGGTAGCCGATCGTCCAGTCGCGCACAGCCGAGGCCGACGCCGGGTCCGGATCGCAGCCGATGAAGACCTGCGACCACGTGGCGTCGCGGTAGCCGAACGCCGTGTCCTCGGCCGCGACGTCGTTGACCGCCCCGTCGACCGGGTAGAAGTGCGTCCCAGCCTTGAAGCCGGGCATCCGCTCGTTCCACTCGCGGTTCAACGTGATCGCCTCGTCCGGGATCTCGCGGAGGAACGCCCCGCGCCAGTACCACTGGTCGCCGGGGCCGTAGAGGCCGTCGAACGCGCCGTTGAGCGCTCCGATCGGCATGCGCCCGACGCCGTGGAGCAGGGGCTCCGCGACCGAGAGCATCGGTGCCATCGCCTGCTCGGCATCCTCGTCCGATGCGTCGATGCACCACACCACCCCGCAGACCTTGCGCAGGTGGAGCTCCTCGGGGAACGCCTCGGCGACCGGGGGAATCGTGTGGAAGTTGAAGAAGCCCATCACGTTGCGCGGCGCCGAGGGCAGCCACTCGCGATAGGCCGCGAGGAGCTCGTCCGCGTCTTCGATCGCCCAGAAGGTCGGCCCGCCGACGATCGTCTCGAGCGGGTGCGCCTGGAACGTGAACTCGGTGACCACCCCGAAGTTGCCGCCACCGCCGCGGATCGCCCAGAAGAGATCCGGGTTCTCGTCCGCGCTGGCGGTCACCTGCGATCCGTCGGCCAGCACCATCTCGGCCGAGAGCAGGTTGTCGATCGTCAGCCCGTGCCGGCGCGCGAGGTAGCCGTGCCCGCCGCCGAGAGTCAGCCCGCCGACTCCCGTCGAGGAGATGATCCCCGTCGGGACGGCGAGGTTGTGCGCCCCGGTCGCCGCGTCGACCTCGCCCCAGACACAGCCGCCGCCGACACGCACGCTCCCCGTCGCGGGGTCGACCGAGACGGTCTTGAGCGGCGAGAGGTCGATCACGACGCCGCCGTCGACGCTCCCGAGACCGCCGCCGTTGTGGCCGCCGCCGCGGATGGCGAGCGGCAGGTCGTGCTCCCGTGCGAATCGGATCGCAGCCGCGACGTCGTCGCGGCTCGTGCAGTACGCGATCAGCGCCGGGCGCCTGTCGATCATCGCGTTGAAGAGGGTGCGGGACTCGTCGTAGCCCCCGTCCTCCGGGCCGACCAGCCGGCCGCCGAACGACGCCAGCTCGGTGCGCGCGCTCTCCCGCGCGGAAACGGTCGTGGACATCTCTCCTCCTCGTCCTCGAAAACGGGTCGACCGAGCCTACGAGGCGCCCGGCCGCGTGTCATGACCGGGCCTGACCGACTTTCGCGGCCTGACCCGATGCGCAATGATCAGATCTGATCATCGGGATGGATATCGGGTCTCCAGTACCGCTCCCCGGCCCGCTCAGGCTTTCGCCGGCCTTCGCCTTCGCCGGTCGGACGCGCGAGCTCGCGACGCTCCGGGCCCTCCTGCCTCGCGCGGCCGGGGAGGGCAGGCGTGCGGCGCTGATCGCCGGCGACCCGGGGTCGGGGAAGAGCCGGCTCGTGCGCGAGCTCGCCGGCGAGGTCGCCGGCGAGGGCGCAGTCGTGCTGTACGGCGACTGCGACGCCGTCGTCGGCTCGCCCTACGGGCCCTATGCGACGGCGCTGGAGCACCTCGTCCGGCACGCCGATGCCGGGACGCTGCGACGGCACCTGGGAACGACCGGCGGCGAGCTGACCCGGATCCTGCCCGAGCTCACGGCGCGTGTGGGCGAGCTTCCGCCGCCTGCTGCGGCCGACGCCGATACGGAGAGGCACCGGTTCCACACCGCCGTGACGGATCTGCTGGTGGGGCTCAGCGCAGAGGCGCCGCTGCTCGTCGTGCTCGAGGACCTGCACTGGGCGGACGCGTCCACCCTGCAGCTCACGCGTCACCTCGTCCGTTCCGGCGCGGCTGCGCGGATGCTCCTCGTCGCGACGTTCCGCGACGCCGAGGCCGACGTCCGGGCGGAGCTCGCCGAGACGCTCGTCGACGTGTACCGGACCGAGGGTGTCACGAGGATCCGGCTCGACGGCCTGTCCGGGACGGAGATCGCCGAGTTCGTCCGGCTCGCGGCCGGGGTCGAGCCCGAGCCCGACCTGACGACGGCGATCGGCGAGCTCACCGGCGGCAACGCGTTCCTCCTCACCGAGCTCTGGCGCGAGCTGCTCGAGAAGGGCGCGGTCGAGGTCGGGCCGGTCGCCGCCCGCCTCGCCCGACCCGTCGCGGAGCTCGGCACGCCCACGACGGTGCGCGAGGTGGTGAGTGAGCGGCTCGGGCGCCTGTCCCCCGAGACGAACGAGGTGCTGGCCCTCGCCGCCGTCGCAGGGGCCGACTTCGAGCTCGAGATGGTCACGAGAACCGCGATCGTGCCGAAGGAGGCGATGCTCGACGCCGTCGACGAGGCCGTCCGCAACGGGCTGCTCGTCGAGGAGCCCGGTCGAAGGCTTGCGTATCGCTTCGCCCACGAGCTCGTTCGGCGGGCCGTCACCGAGCGGCTCTCCGCCTTGCGCAAGGCCGAGATCCACCTTCTCGTCGCCGAGGCGCTCGAGGCCGGACGCCCGCAGGGCGACAGCAGGGCGGTGCTCGCGGCTCTCGCGCATCACTATGCGGCGGCGGCCCCGATCGGCGGAGTCGACAGGGCGGTCGACTACAACCTGCTGGCCGCGGACTCGGCGTCGAGCGCGCTCGCGTTCGGGGAGGCCGAGGACCGGTTCAGCGTCGCGCTCGAGCTCGGCGTGCGGGACCCCGCCGAGCGGGCGGACGTGATGCTCCGCCTCGGCGACGTGCGTCATCGAGCAGGCCGCGCCGACGCCGCGCTCGACGCGTTCTCGCGTGCGGCGGCGCTCGGGCGGACGCTGTCCGACGCCGGGATCCTCGCGCGGTCCGCGATCGGCTTCGAGGAGGCGTGCTGGCGCCCGGCGATCCACGATGCGGAGGCCGTCGAGCTGCTCGAGGAGGCGGCCGCGGCCCTCGAGCAGGAGGACTCGGAGCTCCTCGCGCGCGTTCTCGGCGGGCTCGCTCGCGCGCTCGAGCTGCGCGGGGAGCCGGGGCGGGCCGCGCTCGCACGCGACGAGGCGATCGCGATGTCGCGCCGCCGCGGCGACAGGCGCACGCTCGGGACGACCCTCGCCGCCGCCTACTGGGCGCGCGGGAGCTCCTCGAACGAGGAGGTCAACGCCATGCTGCTGGAGGCGCGGGACATCGGCCGGGAGCTCGAGGACGTCGAGGTCGAGGCCGCGGCGCTCTCGTGGCTCGTGCCGTCGTTCGTCGTCCTGTCCGACCATGATGCGGCGCGCGAGACCCTCGGGCAGCTGCTCCAGAGCGCGCGCCGGCTGAGCGAGCCGTTCCTGCTCCACGTCGCCGAGCACTACGCGGCGGCGATCGCCCTCTGCGACGGCGACCTCGAGACGGCTGAGGTCGCCGCGCGGCACTCGCGAGGAGTGGGGGCGGCTGATGGCCGGGCGCGACGCGTCGGGCACGTATGCGATCCAGATGTTCGGGCTCCGACGCGAGCAGGGCCGCCTCGCCGAGCTGGCGCCGATCGTCCGCCTGCTCGATGCCGAGACGCGCGAGAGCGCGTGGGGCCCGGGTCTTGCGGCGCTCCTCGCCGAGCTCGGCATGGAGGACGACGCACGACGCGAGCTGCACCGTATCCTCGACGACGGGCTCGGGTCGCTCAGGCCGTCGCTCTGGCTCGCGTCGCTCGTCTATCTCGCCGATGCCTGCGCGACGCTCGGCGACGAGGATGCGGCACGGGTGCTCTACCCGGAGCTCGCCGCGTACTCCGGTAGCAACGTGATGATCGGGCACCTCGTCGCGTGCTACGGCGCGATGGATCGCTACCTGGGCATGACTGCGGCCGTCCTCGGCGACTGGGACCGGGCGGAGGAGCACTTCCACGCGGCCCTCGCGCTCAACACGCGACTCGGCGCGCGGACGTGGCTCGCGCACACCGCGTACTGGTACGCCCGCATGCTCCTCGCACGTGGGTCCGACGACGACCGCTCGCACGCCCGGGGGCAGCTCGGTCTCGCGCTCGGTCTCGCCAGGACGATCGGGCTGCCTGCGCTCGCGCGCCGGACGGGTGGGCTCGACGCGGACGTGACGCCCGTCGCGCCCCGGCTCCCCGACGGCCTGAGCGCCCGCGAGGTCGAGATCCTGGTGGAGCTCACGCGCGGCCGCTCCAACCGCGAGATCGGCCGCGTCCTGCACATCAGCGAGCACACCGCCGCCAATCACATCCGCTCGATCCTCCGCAAGACCCGGTGCGCCAACCGCACCGAGGCTGCGGCGTATGCGCTGCGCCACGGGCTCGTCTCCGACTGAGCCCGCGAGTACGATGCCGCCATGCCTCTCTACGTGATCGAGCGGAAGTTCGCAGACCGGCTCGAGCTGACCGATGACGACGTCCGTGCGATCGACGCGGTCAATGCCGACGAGGGCGTCAGCTGGCTGTTCTCGTTCATCTCGGCCGACAAGCTCCGCACGTACTGCCTCTACGAGGCACCGACGCCGGACGCGATCCTCGAGGCCGCGCGCCGCGCGAACGTGCCTGCCGACAAGATCGTCGAGGTCGACAAGTTCGTGCCGGCCGACGTGCTCGCGGGCTGAGCCCGCTCGCGGGGTAGACCCCTGAAGTCGTCGCCGTGCTGCGCCGCAGGGCCGGTTGCGTAGCCCGCCTACACTTCGTCGCGTGCCCTGGGACGTCCTGAGCGACGAGCAGCGGGAGCTGCGGGAGCTGGTGCGGGCGTTGGCGCGTGAGCGGATCGCGCCGCGTGCGGCGGAGATCGATGCGTCGCACGAGTTCCCGTGGGACGTGGTCGAGCTGTTCCGCGAGCAGGGGATCTTCGGCCTGTTCTTCGGCGAGGAGGTGGGTGGAACCGGGACGGGGACGCTGTTGTCGTTGGTCGCGATCGAGGAGGTCTCGAAGGTCTGCGCGACGAGCGGCCTGATCCTCGCGGTGCAGGAGCTCGGCTCGCTGGGGCTGAAGCTGGGCGGGTCGGAGGAGCAGCGCTCGGCCTGGCTGGCGCGGCTCGCCTCGGGCGAGGTGCTTGCCGCCTACGCGCTCACGGAGGCGGGCTCTGGCTCGGACTCGGCCGCGATGCGGACCGTTGCGCGGCGCGACGACGGCGAGTACGTGCTCGACGGGACGAAGCGGTTCATCACCAACGCCGGTGTCGCCGGGCTGTACACGGTGTTCGCGAAGACCGATCCGGAGGAGGGCCACGCGGGCATCTCGGCGTTCCTCGTCGAGGGGGCGACGCCCGGGTTCGAGGTGGCGCGGCTGGAGGAGAAGATGGGGATCGCAGGGTCGACGACGGGTGAGCTCGTGTTCGACGGCTGCCGCATCCCGGAGGCCAACAGGCTCGGCCCGGAGGGGAGCGGGTTCAAGCTCGCGATGCGGATCCTCGACCGCTCGCGGCCCGGTGTGGCTGCGCAGGCGTTGGGGATCGCGCAGGGCGCGACCGACTATGCGCTCGAGTACGCACGCACGCGCGAGACGATGGGCAGGCCGATCGCCGAGCACCAGCTGATCGCGGCGAAGCTCGCCGACATGGAGACGATGACCGAGGCCGCCCGCGGGCTGCTCTACCGGTTCGGCCAGATGGCCGACGCCGGTGTCCCCGAGGGCGAGCTGACGAAGGCCTCCGCGATGGCGAAGCTCATGTGCGGCGACGTCGCGATGGAGGTCACGACCGAGGCGGTGCAGATCCTCGGCGGCTACGGCTACGTCAAGGAGTACCCGGTCGAGCGGTTCATGCGCGACGCGAAGATCACCCAGATCTACGAAGGCACCCAGGAGGTGCAGCGGCTCGTGATCGCGCGCGAGATGCTCCGCGAGTCGCGGGCCTTCCTCCTCGCCGGCGTCGCTTGACCACAAGGTGTCCGACTTCGGTCGGACACCTTCGGCGATAGCTGCGCGCGGGGCGCACGATCACCTACGCTCCGACTCGATGATTCCGAACCGGTCGATCCCGACGGCAACGGTGATCCCCGTGCTCGTCTACCCGGACGTCCGCGCGGCTGTGGCGTGGCTGACGGACGCCTTCGGGTTCGTCGAGCGCGTCCGGGTCGGTGACGACCACCGGTCGCAGATGCGCGTCGGGGACGACGGCGCGGTGATCGTCGCCGACGTCCGCCGCGAGCAGCGGCCGCCGCAGGCGGGGCTGACCACGCACGTCGTCAAGGTTCGGGTCGCCGACGTCGACGCCGCGTTCGAGCGGGCGCGCGCGCACGGCGCACGCGTGCTGGAGGAGCCGACCGAGTTCGAGTACGGCGAGCGGGAGTGCACCGTCGAGGACCTCGCCGGCCACCGCTGGCAGTTCACGCAGACGATGCGCGACGTCGCTCCGGAGGAGTGGGGCGGCGTGACCGTCG
>CAVUAH010000023.1:0-35443 GCA_963739405.1 uncultured Actinomycetes bacterium
ATCCGCGACCCGGATGTCAGCGGCGGGCGAGCGCCGCGATGAAGCCCATCAGGATGAGCCCGGCCCCGATCCCGATCACGAGCCAGGCGAAGAAGTCGCCGAGCAGGATCCCGAGCCCGATCCCGACGAGGATCCCGCCCGGGAACGCCGGGCCGCCGTACTCGTAGCCGCGGCCCGACCTCGATTCGTACGACATCTCACCCTCCTTGCTTCGCTCGGGATGATGGTTGACGCGGCTGACACGTCCGGCGAATACTGCCGGTGCCGTCGAACTGCAACGAGCGCGACGCGGCCCGCCGCCGCTCGCCGAAACGGAGGAGGGCTGACTCGAGCGGATGGGCGAGGCGATCGGGCAGGCCCTTCCCCTCGCGGTCGCGGCCGCCCTCAGCCCGTTCCCGATCATCGCCGTGATCCTGATTCTCGTGACGCCGCGGGCGCGAGTGAACGCCGTGGCGTTCGTCATCGGGTGGCTCGCCGCGCTGACGGTCGTCGGCGCCGCCGTGCTGCTCGTCGCGGCGTCGGCCGACGCCAGCGAGAACGGCCAGCCTGCGACCTGGGTCGACATCCTCAAGCTCGTCCTCGGCGCGCTCTTCCTCGTGATCGCGCTCGAGCAGTGGCGTGGCCGTCCGCACGACGGCGACGAGCCGGTGACCCCGGCGTGGATGGGTGCGGTCGAGCACTTCTCGCCGCTCAAGGCGGCGGGCGCCGGAGCCGTCCTCGCCGGCCTCAACCCCAAGAACACCCTGCTCGCGATCGCCGCGGCAGCCTCGATCGCCCAGACCGGGATCCCGGGAGGGGAGCAGGCGGTCGCGTACGCCGTCTTCGCGATCATCGCGTCGCTCGGCGTCGCCGCGCCGATCGTCATCTACTTCGCGATGGGGGACCGCGCCGGTCCGATTCTCGACGGGGTGAAGCAGTGGATGGCGCGCAACAACGCCGTGATCATGGCCGTGCTCTGCCTGGTCATCGGCGCGAAGCTGCTCGGTGACGGCATCGCCGGGCTCTCGTGAGCCTGCCGGTCTTCGACTTGTTGCAGGGCTACGCGGCTGACGGCTCGTCGTCGAGCGCGAACGTGCCGCCCTTGATCTCGCCGTCGCGCTCGTAGGTCGCCACCGTGACGCCGGTCGGAGGACGTCCTGCACGTCGGTGAGGGCGGAGGCCGGCGGGCAGCGTCGCCGTCGCCGAACAACCGCTTCCCCGACCCGAGGACGACCGGGAACGTCCAGATCAGTGAACACGTCGACGAGGTCGTGGCGAAGCAGGGTCTGGATCAGGTCGCGAGCTCCCGATCACGAGGAGCGGGTCGCCGTCCTCCTCCTTGAGCCGGGCGATCGCCTCGGGCACATCGCTCGTCCGAGGAGCGTCGAGTTCCGCCAGTCGAGCGTCTCGAGCGTCCGGGAGGCCACGTACTTCGGCACCTCGTTCAGCTTCGCGGCCATCGGATCGTCGTCGCCGAGCTTCGGCCAGTGCCCCGCGAGGATCTCGTATGTCCGGCGGCCGAACACGACACGCGCCGGCGGCGAGGTGGACCTCCATCGCGAGCTCGTCCCATCCGCTCGTCCCAGTAGCCCACCGACCAGCCCTCGTGCTCGAACCCGCCGTCGTCGTCCTCGCCGGGCCCGCCCGGTGCCTGCATCACGCCGTCGAGCGTCGCGAACGTGGTGACGATCAGCTTCCTCATGTCGGTCCCTCCGATGTCGAGTGCCGTACCACGTCCTGACCGTGACGCGCTCACTGACCTCGTCGGTCGCCCGGTCGGCGGCGGAGCGGGCTGCTCCGCCGCCGACCGGGAGCCTCAGGCCCGGGCCGCCGGCTCGGGTGTCGGAGCGGGCTCGAAGCTGCGCTCGGCCTCGCCGTCGTGCGGCGGCTCGATCGTCACGTTCGGCAGCAGGCGGTCGAGCCAGCGCGGGATGTACCACGTCCGCTCGCCGAGCACCATAAAGAACGCAGGCACGAGCGTCATCCGGACGACGAGCGCGTCGGTGAGGATCGCGACCGCGAGCAGCAGCCCGAACTCCTTCGGGATGCGGTCGGCGCTCAGGATGAACGCGGCGAAGACCGTGCCCATGATCAGCGCCGCCGCCACGATACGCGGCCGATCGCCGCGACGCCGTGCTCGACCACCTCCCGCGTCGGGAGCCCGTGGACGTGCTCCTCCCGGATACGGCTCATCAGGAAGACCATGTAGTCCATCGACAGGCCGAACAGGATCGCGAACGCGATCGGCGGCACGAACGTCTCGATCGGCCCCGTCCGGTCGAGGCCCGTGAGGCCGAGGAGGTGGCCCTCCTGCACCACGAGGGTGAGGACGCCGAACCCGATGAACGCCGAGAGGATCGTCGTGACCGCCGCCGTGAGAGACACGACGATCGATCGGAACGCCATCGCAAGCACGATGAACGTGACGCCGACGATGTAGAGCAGGAAGAGCGGCAGCCGCTGCATGATCCGGTCGCCGATGTCCTTGAACGCCGCCGTCTGGCCGGAGACGTACGCAACGGCCTTGCTGTTCTCGGTCGCGGCCGGCACGACGTCGTCCCGCAGCTTGCTGACGAGATCATCCGTTGCCTGGTAGTCCGGCGCCGAGGTCGGCGTCACGAAGACGATCGCGACGGTCTTGTCGTCGTTGAGCTGGGGCTCGCGCACGGACGCGACACCGTTCAGGCCCTGCACGTCCTGGTAGATGCGTTGCGGCGCCTGCTGGTCGCCCTGCATGTCGACCACGATCGGGATGGGGCCGTTCAACCCGGGCCCGAAGCCTTCCGCGAGCAGGTCGTACGCACGTCGGCTCGTCTGCTCCTTCGGCTGCGTGCCCTGGTCGGCGGCGCCGAGCCGGACGAGCGCGGAGGTGCCCGCGAGGAGGATGCCCGCGACGAGCAGGACCGGGAAGATGTACCGCGCATTCCGCGTCACGAACCGGCCCATCGCGCGAACAGCGTCTTCTCGCGTGCGGCTCCGAGTCGTCGATCGCACGCAGGGACGGCACCTTGAGCCGGTCGACCTTGTGTCCGAGTCGCGCGAGGACGGGAGCAGGAACGAGTCCGCCAGCAGCACCGTCGTCAGGACGCCGAGCGCACTGCCGATCCCGAGCTTGGTCACGAAGTCGAGGCCGAAGAACGCGAGCCCGGTCACCGAGATGGCGACGGTCAGCCCGGCGAACAGCACGGCGCGCCCCGCCGAGGCACCGGCCTCCGCGGCCGCGTCCCTCGGCGTGAGCCCCTCGTGGAGGAACTGCCGGAAGCGCGTGACGATGAACAGCGAGTAGTCGATCCCGACGCCGAGCCCGATCATCGACACGAGGATCGGCGTGACGGTGTTGATGTCGGTCAGGCCGGCGAGGATGAAGAGCAATAGGAACGCCGTCGCGAGCGCGACGATCGCCAGCATGATCGGCACGAACGCGGCGACGAACGTGCGGAGACGATCAGCAGCACGATCAGTGCCGCGAGCAGTCCGAGCAGCTCGGACGTCCCCTGCTTGATCGGCGGGAACTCCGCCTCGCCGTTGTACTCGACCGTCACGCCGACGGGCTCCACGGCCGCCCGCACGGCATCTTCGACGGCCACCACCGCGTCGCGGTCCTTGTCCTCGATCGTCTGGTCGAACTGCGCTCCAATAGGCGATGCGCCCGCTCTTCGAAAAGGTCTGCGCGCTGAACGGGTCGCCTACGCTCGAGAGCTCCGTCGCCGTCGAGGGCTCGGCAACCTTCGCCGCGGCAAACGGCGCGGCGCGAAGCTTCGCCATCGCCTGCTCGATCGCTGCCTTGCGCTCGGGCGTGTCAAGCCGCTCGCCCTCGGGGGCCGCGAAGACGATATTGAGCACGCCTCCCTGCTCCGACGCGAACTCAGCCTCGATCAGGTCGGTCGCCCACTGCGTGTCCGAGCCGGGATGAGAACTCGTCCCGGAGCCCGCCGCCGATCGTGGCGACCAGGCCGATGAGGCCCACGATGATCCCGAGCCATGTCCCGAGGACGCGCCACGGTGGGTCGCGCACGCGCGCGCCCAGCGCGCGAGCGCCCCGGTCGACATGCGCTCGTGCGCGGCGAGCCGCGCACCCCCGTTGCCGCTCGACGTTTCCGTGTGCTCGCTCATCGACGTACCCGCCCCTTCTCTCTCACGATCTCGTACGTTTTCCCGAGGATCCCCACCACCGGTGCTCACCCAGGGTACGGCCGCCAGGCTTCGCACGGGTTCGGTCTGCCGCACCCTGGCTGCCAGCGTCGACGCCGGCGGCGTTGAACCCATCGGTGCTGTTGGGATGCTAAACGCGGGCGCATCGGGCTTGCGGAAGAAGAAGACGAAGAGCGTCGGCGCCGCTAGCAACGCAAACGCCAGCCAGGCGACGGTCTCGCCGGCCGGGAAGACGCCTGCCTCCGCGAGCTCCTCGAGGCCGCGCGCGAGCAGCCACGCGGCGAACACGAGCAGCAGGACGCTCGTCACCTTGAAGAAGCGGGGAAGGTCGAGGCGCGCGAATCCCTTGTAGAAGACGACTCCGAGCGCGACCGCCGCCGCGAGGCCGATCGCTGCGCGATCCGGCGGTGCGGTCGCCCTCGTTGCCCGCGCTCGAGACGAGGAAGAGCGCCGTCTCAGCCCCTCCCGCGCGACACCGACGAAGACCACCGCCGCGAGCGCAAGGCTCGACCGCGCCGCGAGGGCCCGCCCGACCTGCTGCTCGAGCTCGCCCTTGAGCGAGCCCGCCGGCGACGCATCCAGAAGATGATCCAGGTGAGGAGGGCGGCCGCGACGATCATCGTCGCGCCCTCGTAGATCGCCTCGGCCTTGCCCTCGAGCTCTGCGCCGATCACGAGCAGGCCGGTTGCCGCAGCGACGCTCACGGCGACAGCGGCTGCGACGCCGGCCCAGATCGGCCGAGGTCGGACCGCTCACCGGTGCGGTTCACGAACGCGAGGACGAGGACGACGACGAGCGCCGCCTCGAACCCCTCGCGAAGCGTAATGATCCCCGCCCATGCGTAGTAGTCCTCATAGCCCGTGTAAGGCGCACCATACATCGCCGGACGACGCGTCGGTAGCGCTCGTATGCGACGCCCGTGGAGCCCGCCTCGAGACCACTCGCAGGACGCGTTGCGGTCGTCACGGGGGCGAGCCGGAGATCGGCGCGGCCATGGCGGAGGAGCTCGCGTCGCGGGAAGCGTCCCTCATGGTCGCCCACCGCGGCGAGGCGTCCCTCGCGGACCGCGTCGTCGCGCGCATCGCGGCGGCGGGCGGCCACGCGATCGCGGCGGATGCCGAAGTGTCCCGGGTGTCGGAGAACCGCCGGCTCGTCGAGCTGACGGTCGCCGAGCTCGGCCGACTGGACGTGTTCGTCGCGAACGCCGGGGTGACGCGCTGGGCGCCGTTCCTCGAGGCCGACGAGGCCACGTGGGACACGGTCGTCGACCTCAATCTCAAGGGCTCGTACTTCGGCGCCCAGGCGGCGGCACGGCAGATGGTCGCGCAGCGGGAGGCCGGGTCGGACGGCGCAGCGGGAGGCGGCATCGTGCTCTCGTCGTCCGTGACCGGCTCGCTCGCGATCGCGAACGCCTCGGCATACGCGGTGACGAAGGCCGGCCTCCAGCACATGGCGCGCGTCCTCGCTCTGGATGGCCGGCATGCCATCACCGTCAACGCGCTCGCGATCGGAGCGACCGTGAACGAGCGGAACCTCGGCGACGACCCGGACTACGTCGAGCACTGGTCGGGCGTCATCCCTGCCGGCAGCGCCTGCACTCCGCGCGACATCGCCGCCGCGCTCGGGTTCCTCGTCTCGGACGGAGCCTCGATGGTGACCGGCCACACGCTGACGGTCGACGGCGGCTGGTCCGGGGTCGGGCGCACTCCCTGAGCACCGGCGTTCAGACGGCGCGATGGGCGCGCACGAGCGCGTCGATCGCGATCGCCTCGCCCTCGTCGAGCGCGACATTCGCTGGACCGGTCCAGCGTGCTCCACGACGAGCTCGCCGAGCGCCGGCGCGAGATCCTCGGCGGTGTAGAGGACCGAGGCATCCTTCGGCCCGCCGTGGCCGTCGGTCAGGTTGGTCGTGTCGTGGCCGAGCACGAACAGCGTCCCGCCGGGCGCAACCGCGTCGGCGGCCGCCCGCACCGCCCGGAGCATCGCCTCTCGGTGGAGCTGGAGGTAGAGGACGGCAACGAGTCGAACGCCCGCGCGTCCGGGCGGTAGTCGAGCACGTCTGCAACGACCCAGTCGACGGCGACGCCGCGACTCGAGGCGAGGTCGGCGGCCTTCGACAGCGCGACGTCGGAGAAGTCGACCCCGGTCACGCGCCAGCCGTGCTCGGCGAGCCAGACGGCGTTCCGACCCTCTCCGCAGGCGAGGTCGAGCGCGCGCCCGGGAGCGAGCCCGTGATCTCGGATGCGAAGCGCCGGTTCGGCTCGGCCGTCCACACGGGCCCTTCGCCGCGTAGCGGGCGTTCCAGTCCTCGCGCGCGAAGCCGGGCCGGATCGACGCGGTGGGCCTCGGCTGCTCGGTCACCGTCGGAACGCTACGCGAGGAGCCGCTCGGCCGCGGTCTCGGCCATCAGCGGGACGACGTGCTCGAAGGCGGCCGCCCGGGCGTCCTCGTCGCCCAGCTCGCCGCGGACGTAGCGGCCGTAGATCGCCTCGCAGAAGACGGCCGCCTTCCACAGCGCGAGCGCCTCGAACCAGCCGAGAGGGCCGACGTCCCGCCCGCTTCGCGTCGTGTACCGCTCGACCAGCTGCTCCTTCGACGGGAACCCCTCGTGCGCGGTGACGGGTGAGACGCCGAGCGGGCTCGCGCCCCCGCCGGGCTCGGTGTAGGTGGCGAGGAGGTAGCCGAGGTCGGCGCGCGGGTCGCCGACGGCCCCCATCTCCCAGTCGAGCACCGCCTGCACGCGGTCGGGGCTGTCCCGCTCGACCATCAGGTTGCCAAGACGGTAGTCGCCGTGCACGACCGTGTCCGCGAGCGGCTCGGGGAGCCCGGCCGTGAGCCGCCGCCCCACCTCGACCACGACGGGGATCTCGCGCGTCGCGTCGATCTCCCAGAGCTGGCCGAAGCGCTTGACCTGGCGCTCGAGATAGCTCCCGGGGCGGACGAAGGCGGCGAGTGCCGGCTCCGACACGTCAGCGGCGTGGATCTCCACGAGCGCGTCGACGAACTCCTCGCCGAGCCGCCGCCGGGCGGTCGGCTGCTCGAGCCCCACGGGGAGCGGGCGTGACGACGTGCCCGTCGAGAAACCGCATCACGTAGAACCGGGACGCCGAGCACGCCGTCGTCGTCGCAGATCGCGAGGATCGGTGGCAGTCGGATCCTGGCGCGAGGGCCAGCTGCGCCTTGCCTCGCGCACCATGTCGTGGGCCGAGGGCGGAAGCGGCGGACGGGGCGGACGGCGGAGGACGCTACCTCTCGTCCCCCCGCTCGAGCAGGAACGAGAAGTTCGACCCTCCGCCGTCGCCGATCCGTGAGGCACGGACTCGGCCGGTGCCGAGCCGTGCGTGTCGAGGAACGACTCGAGCCTGTCGAGGACGACCAGCGGCGCGCGCCCGGCGCGCGCCGCCTCGTCGATCGTCGCGACGATGTCGCTCCCTGCCACACGGCGATCCTAGGCCGCGGGCGCGGCGGCGTTGCACCGCGCCTACGCGAACGACGCCCGCGCGACGCACCGCTCGCCGACCCGCGCCGCGCGCCACCAGGCGATCCGCTCCCGGGCCGTTCCGCGTCACGAACAGCGCCTCGAACAGGCTCGGGCCGTGGGTGACCTTGACGCGCTGCCCGACCAGGACGCCGTTCCGGTAGAGCTGCACCCCCCACCGGACGCCGGTTCGGTCTTGGTCGACCTCGAACTCGACCTCGATCGCGCCGTTTTCGCCGCTCAGCTTCAGCTCCGATGTCGTCGGCCCCGTGCACGTGCCCGTGACCTCGACGTCACCGTCCTTCGCGTCCGCGGTCGCGGCGAGCGCCGCGACCGCCACGAGAGCGGCGACTGTTGCTCCATCTGCTTTCGCACGTTGTGTGCTCCTCTTCGGTGTGGTCGTGTGGGCGCCGCAGAAGGCCCGGAGCCTTCTGCGGCTCGAGTCGCGCTGCCTACTCGGCGTCGGCGTCCCGGTCGGACTCGTCCGCCTCGTCGGCAGCGGACGGGGTGACGACGACGACGATCACCTCGCAGCCGCGGAACTGCGTGGTCGACCGCTCCGAGCCGCGCACCTTTGCGGTGTCGTGACCGGCACCGCAGTCGAGCAGGTCCGGATCGTCGTCGGCCGCGAGGGCATGGAGGATGTCGTCTCCGGGGCCCCCGAACACGCGGTCGTTCCCCGGCCCCGCCCACAGCCTGTCGTCTCCCGTGCCGCCGCGGACGACATCGTTGCCCGTGCCGCCGTGCACGTCATCCTTGCCCTCGCCGCCCATCAGGACGTCGTCGCCCGAGCCGCCCCAGGCGACGTCGTCCCCGCGCCCGTGTGGATCCGGTCGTTACCGAGCGCCGAACACCGTGTCGCTACCGCGATCGCCCTGCACGCGGTCGTCTCCGGCGCCGGCGCGGACAGATCGTCGCCGGCACGCGCATTGACGAAGTCGTCGCCGGCCAGGGCGCGGATCACGTCACCGTCCATCGTGCCGCGCAGCCCGTCGTTGCCGCGCGCTCCGTCGACGACGGCCGCCAGGGCGCCGGTGGCCGTCACGCGCCGACCCCGAGCACGAGCGCTACAAGCACCTTCCGTTCATCGTTCCTCCTCGGGGCCGCCGCGCGGCGTCGTGCGGCGCGTCGACCTACCCGTGTCGAGAGATCGCTGTCGCCCGAGACCGTGCGCCCGGCGGGGTCCGGGACCACAATGAGACCTGGTCGTACGCCCCGACGATCCCCGTGAGGAGGCCCGTCGCGCAGTTCGCGCTCGCGGGCCTCGTCGTTCTGGCGGTGTTCGGCGCGGCGGCCCTGCTCGCACTCCGGAGCCTCGCGGAGAACGAGGCACTGCGTGACGCACGCCAGTTCGCCGTCCTCGCCGGCCAGGGGATCGTCGAGCCGACCATCGACCCGGCGCTCCTCGACGGCGACCGGGCCGCGATCGACGCCGTCGACCGTGTCGTGAACGAGCGCGTGCTCGGCGAGCGCGTCGTCCGGGTGAAGCTCTGGGACCGGAGCGGGCGCATCGTCTACTCGGACGAGCCACGGCTGATCGGGGCGCGGTTCCCGCTCGACGAGCAGAAGCGCCGGGTGCTGACGACTGGGGCAGCCGAGGCTGAGCCGAGCGACGGCAGCCGCCCCGAGAACCGCTTCGAGCGGGGCCAGGGCGACCTCTACGAGGTGTACGTCCAGGTGCGGGCGTCGGACGGGACCCCGCTCCTGTTCGAGACGTACCAGCGGCGCAGCGCCGTCGCGGCGACGGGTCGCCGGATCTGGCTGCCGCTCGCCGCCCTGCTGCTCGGCAGCCTCGTCCTGCTCTGGATCGTCCAGGTCCCGCTCGCGCAGCGGCTCGGCCGTCAGCTCCAGCGCACGCAGGAGGACCGCGCCGCCCTCTTGCAGCATGCCGTCGAAGCGTCCGCCGACGAGCGGCGCCGTATCGCCTCGGACCTCCACGACGGCCCCGTCCAGGACCTCGCCGGCATCTCGTACTCGCTCGCTGCAGCAGCGGAGTCCGAGGCGTCGCCCGCGACACGCTCCACGCTCCGTGACGCCGCGGCCGGCACCCGCGATGCGATGCGGCGCCTTCGCACGCTGCTCGTGGAGATCCATCCGCCGAACCTCCGGGCGAGCGGCCTCGCTGCTGCCCTCGACGACCTCCTCTCCCCGTTCGCGGCCAAGGGCATCTCCACGACGCTGGAGATCGACTCGGAGATCGACCTGGGCGAGGACGACGAGCGCCTCGTCTACCGCGCCGCCGCCGAGGCGCTCCGCAACGTCGAGCGTCACGCACGGGCGACACGGGTCGTGATCTCGCTGCGACCCGCCGGGGACGCCGGTCCGCGCTCGAGGTGGTCGACGACGGGGTCGGCTTCTCGCCGGAGGAGCGCGACCGCCGGCGCGGCGAAGGGCACGTCGGCCTCTCGCTGCTCGAGGAGCTGACGGCACACGCCGGCGGCTCGCTCACGGTACGCTCGACTCCCGCCGTGGGCACGACGTTCGCGCTGGAGGTGCCGCGACGATGATCCGACTTCTCATCGCCGACGACCACGCGGTCGTTCGCACCGGGCTCGAGCACCTCGTGGCGACCTTCGACGACGTCGAGCTCGTCGGCTCCGCGGCGAACGGCGAGGAGGCCGTGCGTGCCTGTGCCGACCGGCGCCCGGACGTCGTCCTGATGGACCTGGAGATGCCGACCCTGGACGGCATCGAGGCGACCCGGGAGATCGTCGCCGCGGCCCCGGAGGTCGCCGTGGTCGTGCTCACGTCGTTCTCCGACCGCGAGCAGATCCTCCGCGCACTCGACGCAGGCGCGGTCGGCTACCTGCTCAAGGACGCGGCGCCCGACGAGCTCGAGCGAGCCGTGCGCGCCGCCGCGCGCGGCGAGGCGCCGCTCGACCCCCGCGCCGGGCGCGCGCTCCTGAGCGCACGCGTCGCAGGGTCACCGCTCGAGGCGCTCTCCGAGCGGGAGCGCGAGGTGCTCGGGATGGTGGCGCGAGGGCTGCCCAACAAGCTGATCGCGCGCGAGCTCGCGATCAGCGAGAAGACCGTGAAAGCGCACCTGACGAGCATCTTCCGCACGGTCGGCGTCACCGACCGCACGCAGGCGGCGCTCTGGGCGCAGCGAAACGGGCTCGGCGGGTCGTAGGACCGAGGTCCGATTGCGCCCGCTCACGTGCTGCGGGCACGATCCGAGCATGCGCGCGTGCAGTTTCCGGTCTCGAGGAGCGATCGCGGCCGTCGTTGCCGCGCTCGTCTTCCCGCTCGCGGCGGGCGCAGACGACGGAGGCAACGGAGCGACGGCCCGTGTCGAGCGCTCGTGCAGCGGCTCGAGCACGATCGCTCTCCGCGTCCGCCCGCGCGACGGCGGTCTCCGCGTCGAGATCGAGGTCGAGGCGGCGCGTCCGCGGGGGCGCTGGGGCGTCGTCGTGATCCACGAGCGCCGGCTCGTCGTGCGGGCACGCGTGCGAACGGATCCGACGGCGGGCGGCTTTGCCATCCGGCGCGTGATCCCCGACTGGCCCGGACGCGACACGGTCACCGTGCGGGCGGCCGGGCCTCGCGCAGAGGTCTGCCGCGCGAGCGTGACCGTCGCGGGGGCGTAGGGGCCGCGCGTCAGGCCTGGGCGGCGCGCGCCTTGCGGCTCGCGGCCTGCTGGCGCTTCGAGGCCGACAGCTCCACCTTGCGCAGGCGGATCGAGGCGGGCGTCACCTCGACGCACTCGTCGTCGCGGATGAACTCGAGCGCCTGCTCGAGCGAGAGCGGCCGCGGTGGGATGAGGCGGACGAGCTCGTCGGCGGTCGACGAGCGCATGTTCGTCAGCTTCTTCTCCTTCGTCGCATTCACGTCGAGGTCCTCGGCACGGGCGTTCTCGCCGACCACCATGCCCTCGTAGACCTCGACTCCCGGCCCGACGAAGAGCGATCCACGCTCCTGGAGGTTGAGCAGGGCGAAGGTCGTCGTCGCGCCGCGCCGGTCGGCGACGAGGCTCCCGCTCGGACGCGTCCGCAGGTCGCCGTGCCACGGCTCGTAGCGCTCGAACACGTGATGGAGGATCCCCGTGCCGCGCGTCTCGGTGAGGAACTCCGTGCGGAAGCCGATCAACCCGCGGGCAGGGACGACGACCTCCATCCGCACCCAGCCGGTGCCGTGGTTGACCATGTTCTCCATCCGTCCCTTGCGCAGGGCGAAGAGCTGCGTGAGGACGCCGACGTAGTCCTCCGGCACGTCGACCGACACGCGCTCGACGGGCTCGTGCACCTTGCCGCCGAGCTCGCGGGTGACCACCTCGGGCTTGCCCACCGTCAGCTCGAACCCCTCCCTCCGCATCAGCTCGACGAGCACGGCGAGCTGGAGCTCGCCCCGGCCCTGCACCTCCCAGGCGTCCGGCCGCTCGGTCGGCACGACCCGCAGCGAGACGTTGCCGACGAGCTCCTGGTCGAGCCGCTGCTTCACCATCGGCGCGGTCAGCCGAGAGCCCTCCTGCCCGGCCAGCGGCGACGAGTTGATCGCGATCGTCATCGAGAGGCTCGGCTCGTCGACCGCCACCACCGGCAGCGGGCGCGGGTCGTCGGGGTCGGCGAGCGTCTCGCCGATCGTCACCTCGGGGATGCCCGCGAGCGCGACGATCTCCCCCGGCCCCGCCTCCGTCGGCATCGACGCGGTCGAGCGCCTCGGTGACGTAGAGCTCGGTCACCTTCGCGCGCTCGACGGTGCCGTCCGCGCGGCACCAGGCGACCTGCTGGCCCTTTCGCACCGTGCCGTTGGCGACCCGGCAGATCGCGAGGCGGCCGACGTACGGGGACGCGTCGAGGTTCGCGACGAGCGCCTGGAGCGGATGCCCCTCATCGAAGGTCGGCGGCGGGATCGTCGCGAGCAGCGCGTCGAACAGCGGCCGGAGCGTGTCCTCGAGCACGGACGCCTCGGCGCCCGAGCGGCCCGCGCGCGCGTTGCAGTACACGATCGGGAACTCGATCTGGCCCTCGTCCGCGTCGAGGTCGAGGAACAGCTCGTAGACCTCGTTCACGACCTCGTCGGCGCGGGCGTCGGGCCGATCGACCTTGTTCACGACGAGGACGACGGGAAGCCGCGCCTCGAGCGCCTTCCGCAGGACGAAGCGGGTCTGCGGGAGCGGGCCCTCGCTCGCGTCGACGAGCAGCAGGACGCCGTCGACCATGCGCAGCGCCCGTTCGACCTCCCCGCCGAAGTCGGCGTGGCCCGGCGTGTCGACGATGTTGATCTTCGTCCCCTGGTGGCGGACGGCCGTGTTCTTGGCGAGGATCGTGATGCCCTTCTCGCGCTCGAGGTCCATCGAGTCCATGACGCGCTCGGCCACGTCCTGGTTCTCGCGGAACGAGCCGGACTGCCAGAGCATCGCGTCGACGAGGGTCGTCTTGCCGTGATCGACGTGCGCGACGATCGCGACGTTGCGGATGTCCTCCCGGGCCGGCACGCGCCGAGGGTAGCCGCCGCGTGCGGGGCGAAGGTGTCCGACCGAAGTCGGACACCGGAGGGCCGCGCACCAACAACCGGTGTCGGACTTCAGTCCGACACCCCGCGCGCCGAGCCGGCCTGGTGTCCGACCGAAGTCGGACACCGGAAGGCCGCGCACCAACAACCGGTGTCGGACTTCAGTCCGACACCCCGCGCGCCGAGCCGGCCCTGGTGTCCGACCGAAGTCGGACACCGGAAGGCCGCGCACCAACAACCGGTGTCGGACTTCAGTCCGACACCCCGCGCGAGCGGCCTGGCGCCGGCGGCACCGAGGCCGCGCCCTGGTGTCCGACCGAAGTCGGACACCGGAGGGCCGCGCACCAACAACCGGTGTCGGACTTCAGTCCGACACCCTGCGCGCCGAGCCGGCCTCTAGGTCGGTCCCGGCGGCATCTCGCCGACGGGCCACGGCTTGCCGCCGAGGCCCCAGTTCTTCGGGTCGTGGCCCTCGACGATCACCCAGGTGTGGTCGCGAAGACCCTCGCTCGTCGCGGCGCAGAGGGCGTCGGTGAGCCCGGCGATCAGCTTTGCGCTCGTCTCCTCGTTGACGCGGAAGTCGAACAGCTCGACGCGGATCAGTGGCATGCGTGGCTCCTTCGGTCGTCTCCGGTCGTCGGGCCTATGCTCTCGCAGATGCCCCGCGTCGCGCGACCCGAAGCGACGACGCCCGTCTCCGACGACGGCGTCGAGCGGCGTGCCCTCGTCCCACCCGAGGACGGCTCGTCGCTCGCGCTCGACGCGATGGTCCTCCCACCCGGCGTGCTCCTCCCAGTCGTCGACGATGCGTACGACACGCTCCTCTTCGCCCACGAGGGCGTGTGCGCGCTGGGAGACGATCGGCTGAACGGCGCCGGTGCGCTTCTCGTCCGGGCGGGCGAGTCCCGGACGCTCGTCGCAGGGCCGGAGGGCGCGTCCCTCGTTCGCGCGACACTCGGCGGGGCGACCGACCTGCACGCGCCGATGGGCCCCGAGGAGCCGGTCGTCGCACTCGCCCACGTCGAGCCCGGCAAGGCCACGGGCGCGCGGTCCTTCCAGGTGCTGCACGGGCCGCACAACGGCTCCACGCGCGCCACGATGTTCGTCGGCTACATCCCGCCGGGGAAGGCGCCGTGGCACTACCACCTCTACGACGAGATCGTCTGGGTGCTCCGCGGTCGGGGCCGGCTGCACCTCGGCGACGAGGTCGAGCCGCTCGAGCCGGGCTGCGCCTTCCGGCTCCATCCGCGGGAGGTGCACATCGTCGAGAACACCGACCCTGCGGTCGAGCTCGCCGTGGTCGGGATCTTCACACCCGCGGGAAGCCCGTCGGCGGCCTACCTCACGCCCGACGTCGCCGGCGACTACGCCGTCCAGGGGTAGCCGCGATGGCATTGCCGGTCATCCTCGCCGTCGACTACGTGATCCTCGCTGGCCGCTCGGACATCGAGCGCGAGCTCCTCGACCGGTACTCGCGGAGCTACACCGTCGTCTGCGTGGCGTCGGCCACGGACGCGCGCAGCCACCTCTCGGAGCTCCGCGCGAGAGGCGAGGCGGTCGAAGTCGGTCGCCGGTCAGGAGATCGGAGAGACGACTGACGGCCGGCCGCGCGGCGAAGGCGCGCCAGCTGCATCCACACGCCAAGCGGGCGCTGCTCTTGTCGGCTGGGGCGAATGGGGATTCTTCGCTACCTGCTACGCCATCCACGAGGCGATCGAGCACGGGCGGATCGACCACTACGTGGTCAGGCCGATGGCGCCGCCCGACGAGCTCTTCCACCAGGCGATCTCGACGTTCCTGCTCGAGTGGGCGGAGGAGCGCCGCACCGTGCCGTATGCGATCCACGTGATCGGAGACTCGTGGTCGGGGCGGGCCGCCGAGTTGTGGACCGTGCTCGAGCGCTGCGCGTTCCCCCACGCGTTCTGCCTCGCCGACTCGGACGAGGGACGGAGGCTCCTGGAGGGCTCGAGTCCCGAGGCCGAGCTGCCTCGTGGTGATCCTCCCGGACGGTACGACGCTCGTGAACCCGAGCGACGTCGAGCTCACGCGGGCCACCGGGTCGGCGGTGGAACCGGAGGACAGCGAGTTCGACCTGCTCATCGTCGGCGCCGGCCCAGCGGGGCTGTCGGCGGCCGTCTACGGCGCCTCCGAGGGGTTCCGCACGCTCGTCGTCGACACGCACGGGATCGGGGGCCAGGCGAGGTCGAGTCGCTGATCCGCAACTACCTCGGCTTCCCGCGCGGCGTCAGCGGTGCTCTGCTCGCCCGCCAGGCGTATGAGCAGGGCATGGGTCTTCGGCGCGCGCTTCGCCTTCATGCAGGAGGTGGTCGCCCTTCACCGCGACGCGGACAGGCTCGTCGCGACGCTATCCGGCGGCGCGGCCGTCGCCGCGCGCGCGGTCGTCCTCGCCACCGGGGTCGACCTGATCGCCGGCTCGGCATCGACACGTTCGAGGGCCTCCGGGGCGCCGGCGTCTTCTACGGCGGCGCCGGCTCCGACGCGCATCGAATGGCCGGCCAGGATGTCACGCGCTCGGCGTGGCGAACTCCGCCCGGCCAGGCGGCGCTCCACCTCGCGCGGTACGCGCGGCGCCTCACGCTCGTCGTACGCGCGTCGTCGCTCGAGGCGGGCATGTCTCATTACCTCGTCCAGCAGCTGGCCGCGACGCCGAACGTCCACGTCAGGGTGGGCACCGAGATCGTGGGCGGAGGAGGCGCCGGCTGGCTCACACATGTCGTGCTGCGCGACCGGGCGAGCGGCACCGAGGAGGGATGGTTGCGGCCGATGGGCTGTACCTCTCGATCGGGGCCCGTCCGCAGATGGAGCGGCTCCCCGCCGAGATCGCGCGCGACGACCGGGGCTTCGTCCTCACGGGCCTCGACATCCCGAGGCACCATCTGGGGCCGTTTCAGCGTCATCCGTTCCCGCGCGAGACGAGCAGCCGGGCGTCCGGGCGGTCGGCGACGCACGGTACGGATCGGTCAAGCGCGTCGCCTCCGCCGTCGGCGCGGGCTCGATCGCGATCAGGGTGCTGCACGGCCTGCTCGACGCGGACACCATGACGAATCCGACCAACGAGATGACCGAGCTGCGAAGCGCCTAGATGTAGTTCCTGAGCAGGTTGGTTCATCCGGGTCTCCTTGGAGGCTGAGAGCTGGCAAGCCACTCAGTCCAAGGAGGACTCCGGATGAAGCTTCACCGTAACGCGTGGCTCTCAGTTGGCAGGGTCGGCGCCGTCTGGCTCGAAGCCGGTGTTTGTCGAGTAGGGATGGACGCTGGCGCTGGCTGCCGAGGTGGCCGGTGTGAGTGTGACGCTGTGCTTCGGCGCAGAGTGGGTGGGGCCGCTACCGGCTGGACGGGGGCGATGGGGCGCGTGTGACTCTGACGATCGCCTTCGGTGCCGCTGTGAATCGCCTAACCGAGCACCGCCGAAGGAGCGGGTCGAGGCGATCAGCGAAAAAAAAAGCAGAACCTGCCGGCGGCTGCGCTTTACCGCAGCCGAGATTGCGGGAGTCTTGGGGATGGCGCTGTCGCAATCCGTGTCGGGATGGTCCCTACTCTTGATTGGATCCTGGGGCCGCCTCGGTCGGCTCGGGCTCGAGCCGCCGTGCGCTACGAGCGCTCCCGGCCCGGCGAGCCGCGGCATCGATGCTGAAAAAAGCTGGAACGATCAGGGCGGCGCCGGTCACCGTGTCACCGGCGCAGCCAGCATCTACCAGCCGACCGTCAGCGACCGGGGACGGCAAGCAGCGCCGGAGGGTCGGCTACGAGTATGTGCACTCTATCGCAATCGACGACCACAGCCGTCTCGCCTACGCCGAAGTGCTTCGCCGAGCGAGCGACCGCGGTCGGCTTTCTCCACCGGGCGGTTGGTTTCTTCGCCCGGCACAGCATCCGTTGGAGGCCGTCCCTCACCGATAACGGGCCCTGGCTACCTCTTGGGCGGCGATCTTCACGCGGCTCGCCTGGCCAGCAGCTCGGCCTGCGGCACCTGACGCACACGGGCCCACCGACCGCAAAACGAACGGAAAGGCGGAACGCTTCATCCGCACCCTCCTCGCTCGGCTGGGCCTACGGCGCGATCTACGCCTCAAAGCAACGAAAACATCATCAACCTGCGACGGCTGGCTCTGGCACCACAACCATCAACGGCCGTACATCTGAGCCCTCGGCCACCAACCCCCGATCAGCAGAACCCCAACCTGCTCGTAGTCCCTACACCTAGAGGCTTGATGCAAGTGGGCGCCCCGCGGGGCCGTCTCAGGCCAAGCCAGGTCGGCTCCGTGTCCGCAGCGCAGGCTGGACGCCTTCGCAAGGGCGCGGAGACGGCATGGCGCTGGCTGAGGCGGCAGCCACGCTCGCGCACGAATTCGGATCAAGCCTCTAGCCGGCCGCGGTGAAGAGCTCGGCGTCGGGCCGTCGGGTCGCGGGAGCTGGTCGGAGAGCAGGATCATCTCGTCGATTTGCTCCCGTGCCGCCGTGCCGTCGGGGTGGTCGAGCTCGATCAGGTTGCCCGACGGGTCCCGAACGTAGAGCTGCGCCTCCCCGCCGGGGAGCTCCGCGATCGCGTAGCCGAAGCTCGCGTGGTCGAGGATCCCGAGCTCGCGTGCGCGCTCGTAGACGGAGACCACGTCGTCCACCTCGAGAGCGAAGTGGGCGTAGGTGGGCGGAGCGTCCGGCCGCTCGAACACGTGGACCTGGAGCGAGCCGGCGCGGAGCCACTGCACCGGGAAGGCAAAGTCGGGCGTCGGAAGAGGCTCGAGGCCGAGGACGTCGACGTAGAAGCGCACGGACTCGTCGAGGTCGCGCGCGACGACGCTCACGTGATTCAAGCCGACGGCTCCGCTCACGAGGGGGATTCTCTCAGGTCGAGAGCCCGGCCGCGATGTCCCGTGCGGCGTGGGCCGCGGGAGCGGCTCCCCGGTCGCCGCCTCGATCAGCCTGTCCCAGCGGAGCGACTCGCCCGGGCGGAAGACGTGCTCGGCGAGGAAGGCACCGGCCTCGCGTCGGCCCACCAGCCCGCCCGCGACCCGGCCCAGCGCCGCCTCGAGCTGTGACGCGACGAGATTGCCGTACAGGTACGTGTGGTAGTAAACGGCGCGCAGGCGACGTGGATCTTCGCCGCCCAGTCCGGCGTGTGCCGCCCGTCCGGGGCGCGACGAGCGGGTAGCGCGAGACGAGCAGCCACCAGACCGTCGCGAGTTCCGCGTCGGGGTCGGCGTACAGCGCGCGCTCAAGTTCGTCATCACGAGCACCCAGCGCGTGAACACGAGCAGGTCGGCCGCCTGTGCGGCCCGGAGCGGCGCCGCGAGACGGGCGGCCGCGTCGCCGTCGAGTCCGGCGACGTCGCGCAACCACTCCACATCCTGGGCGAGTCGGCCGATCATGATCGCGACGCCCTCCGTGACGGTCAGGTGGCAGTCACGGAGGAGCCAGGGCAGGAGGGGTCGAAATGACGTCATAGGGACCGTGCCCGAGCTCGTGGAGCATCGTGTCGGCCCAGTAGCGGTCGGCGACGACGTTGGCGAGACGCGGACGTCGCCCTCGCGGTCGAGGTCGACGCAGAAGGCGTGCTGGCACTTGCCCTCGCGGGGCCTCAGGTCGCTGCGCTCGAGGATCGGCGCGGTGTCGATCCCGATCTCGTCGAATTCTCGCGCGCGAGCGCCACCACGTCCTTGTCCGCGAAGACGTGCGACAGGTCGATGCCCCCGGCGGCCGGGACCTCCTGGAAGAACGGGTCCTCGTAGTGCCAGGGCCGCAGCTCCGAGACGGCGCAGCCGAACCGCCCCGCCAGGCGGGCGTCGGTCTCGGCCTTCCAGGCGGCGAACGCGTCCGCCGTGAGGCGGTCGCACTCCTCGAGG
Source organism: uncultured Actinomycetes bacterium (assembly GCA_963739405.1). Classification (GTDB taxonomy): domain Bacteria; phylum Actinomycetota; class Thermoleophilia; order Gaiellales; family Gaiellaceae; genus Gaiella. The sequence goes on from CAVUAH010000023.1 coordinate 18,922, forward strand.
GTCTCGAAGAGGCGGCCCTCGTCGATCTCCGACGTCGCGACGGCGAGCGCGAACCAATTCGTACCGAGCGACCGCGCCGCGTCGTTTCGCAGCATGGCGAGCTCGCGGACGTCGTCTGCGACGGCCGCCCCCACGGTTTCGACGCCTCCCAGGCTCCTGGTGCTCGGCGACGTCGTCGCTCTCCCGCAGGATCCGCTTGATCTCGTTGTTGTTGACCGTGCGACCCCACCTCGCCCCGGTGCTGGGCGAAGCGGGACTCGAGGACGCCTCGAGCTCGACGATGCGATGGCGGGTGGTCTCCGGCACCTGGTGCGGGACGAGGCTCGAGTGGAGCAGGTCGAGTGGCGCCGGACCAATGGCTCGGCGCCGTTGGCGCGTGCGGTCGACGTCGCGGAAGAGCCCGGCGTCGGCGAGCGCATCCGAGAGCCGGAGTCGGCGGCGACCGCCGCTGCCGACTCCCGGACCCGATATGTTCGCGTCCCACCCCGCCAGGGCCGATGACCGGTACAGAGGGCGCAGCCGCTCCACGGCCCGCTCGACTACGGCTTCCGGTTCGCTCACGGCGCCGGGAGCGTACCCGAGGGCTCGCCCGAGCGACTACGATCGCGTCTCGGGGCACCGACGCGACCGGGGCGGCCGCGGCCAAGCTCGGACCGATCGCCGTCGGCGTCGTCACCGTCTCGGACAGCCGCACTGCCGATGATGACACGAACGGGCTCTGGCTCCACGAGCGGATCGCCGCGGTCGGGGCGCACGTGTCCGGCTACCGGGTCGTTCGCGACGAGCCCGATCAAGGGCGGGCCGCGGTCGACGCGCTCGTCGCCGACGCGCGGATCGTCGTCGTCAACGGCGGGACCGGCGTTCGCGGCGCGACACGACCTACGACACCCTGGGGGGGATGCTCGAGAAGACGCTGCCCGGGTTCGGCGAGCTGTTCCGGATGCTCGCTACGAGCAGGTCGGCGCGGCCGCGATGTTCTACGTGCCACCGCCTGCACCTACCGCGGCTCGGTCGTCGTCTCGGTGCCCGGCTCTCCGAAGGCCGTGGCGCTCGCCTGGGAGAAGCTGATCGAGCCGGAGCTCGCCCATCTCGCCTGGGAGGTCGGGGGGTGAGCCCGCTGCGCCTGCGCCGACGATGGGCGCGCCGAGGATCCGGCGCCGTTCCGCCGCCGAGCGCCTCCGCCGCGAGGTAGCTGCCGATCATGAACGCGAGGGCCGCCGCCTGCAGGAGGAGGCCTTCCCAGGTCGGGAAGACGCCGAACCACATACCGGCCCAGAACGGAAGGGTGAGCCCCTCGACCGGCGTCCCGGCATCCAGCCGACGACCTGCATCGTCTGCACCGTGTGCCCGACGAGCACCATCAGCACACCGGCGATGAGCAGGCCGGTCGCGATCAGCATCTTCTGCGGAAGCCTGCGACTCGAGAGACGACGAGCGCGAACACGCCGACGACGCCGACGAAGCCGAGCACCACGCCCGGCAGAACCGTCCATGCGCCCGCCTCGAGCGTCAGCGCCTGGAGGAACAGGACCGTCTCAAAGCCCTCGCGGTAGATGCTGGATAACCCGAGGGCCACGAGTCCGAGCGCCTGCGCGGAGAGGATCCCGATCGACGCGCCGGCCAGCACGCGCTTCTTCTTCCTGTGGAGGTCTTGCAGGTTCTCCTGCCAGTAGACGCGGTGGTAGAACCAGTTGAGGATCAGGAGCAGGACTCCGATCGCGACGAGCGAGACGACCGCCTCCAGCCGCTCCCCCCACCCGGCGAGCGAGCCGAGCACCGTCTGCGCCACTATCAGGGTGACGACACTTGCCACGAGCGCGATCCCGACCCCGGCGAGCAGCGGCCGGCGGAGCCGGCGCTGGGCGCCGACCATGCTCGCCATCAGCGCAGCGAGGATGAGCACGGCCTCGAGCCCTTCGCGGAAGACGATGATCGCGCCGTTGACGACGACCGAGGTGCGGGACTGCGGCCCGCTCCCGATCGCCGCGGGGGACCCCTCAGGGCGAGATCGAGTGCAGCGAACGTCCCGGCGAGCCCGCGCTCGGCGAGCGCACTTCTGGCGCAGGCCCTGCGCAAGGCCGTCGTGGCCGTCCGCGCCATACGAGAAGAGCCCCTCGACACGCTGGAAGAGCGACGGCGCAAGGCCCCGGAGACGCTGCTCGGGGCCGAGCTCGAACGTGGCGTAGGCCTCGAGACGGCTCGACTGGGCGCGCCGCAGGTCGCCGGCTGCCGCGAGCGCGGTGACCTTGCGGAGCAATGTCGCGATCACGTCGAAGCCGGCCTCCGACGTCCCCGCCTTCCAGTTGGCGGGATAGACGTCGTCGAGCGCGGCCGTCGCGGTCTTCGCGAGGCCCTTCACCTCCGCCGGATCGGCGACGGCCGTCCCGCGCTCCGCGCCGCCGAGCCGGGCGTCGAGCTCGCCGAGCGCATGCTGGACGGAGCGCGTCGCGGCGGGATCACGACCTGCGAGATAGGACTGCAGGTCGCCGAAGGCGACCGCAGCGCCGTCCCGGAAGGCGATCGCCTCCTGGATCTCGATCGGCACGACGATGGTCCCGTTGGCGATGCCGCGTGCGTACTCGACCGGGACGAGCCCGAGGTAGCGGATCAGCTGGCCGGCGCGGTCGCGGGGTCCGACGGCGTGAGCGGCGCGGCGCGGAAGGCGAGGAGGTCGTCCTCGACCGGGGCGCTGTTCGGGCGGTCACCGCCCGGCTCGCCGGTCGCGCCGCGCTCGACGAGATCGTCGAAGGCGCCGTCGAGCCGGACGGCCGCCGCTGCGCCGCCTGCCGACGAAGGCTCGCGCAGGATCCACCAGTACCCGCGTGCGGTCGCCGCCGAGCCGGCCGCCTTCGGCCAGCCCGGCGCGGAGCGCGTCGCCCGTGTCGGACAGTGACGCTCGCAGCAGCGCCTCGTACGTGTCGAGGAGATCGCCGCGGATCGAGCGCACGGCTGGGGCGCGCGGGACGACCCCGTCGGCGAGCGAGGCGATCGCGACGCTCGAGGCGGCGCTCGGGTGGAGAACCTGGTCGCCGGCTTGAACTCGCGGACGAGCAGCCACGCACTCGCCCTGTCGAGGTCGCCCGCGCGGGTCGCGGCGAGGATCGTCTCGTATGCGCCCGAGAGCGCCGCCGACCGCGCCGTGGCGTACGTGATCGGGTCGACGCCGTTGCGATCGGAGGCAACACCCAGCAGCAGCCCGCCTCAGGCGATCGGCGCTCGCGTCGGCGGAGGGGTCGAAGCCGTCCGCGAGCCGGTCGGCCGCCACCGGCCCGGCGACCTGCGGCCGCCAGGGCACCGGCGTCGCCGTCGTCGCGGCGAGCTCGGCGTCGAAGAGCGCGCCGTCGAGGGCGTCGAACGCCCGCCAGGGCGCCACCGCCTCCGACGCGCCGACGACGGCCTGCCCCGGCTGCGGCGACGAGGCGGCGACGGCGACAGCGAGGAGCGCTCCGCCCCGCTCGTGTCCGGCCGCGTCGCCTCGTCTTCACTCGATCATCCCGCTCGCGCGCGCCCGGATCAGGCCTGGAGCTCCACTCCGAGGACTCCCGCGACCTGCGGATCTGTCCCGCGATCGCGTTGGCTCGCTTCTGGGCCTGGCTCCCGGCAGGTCGGCCTGTTCGGCGTGAACCTCTTGCCCGCCTTCTCCTGCGCGTAGATCCCGTCGACGAACCGGGTGAGCTGCTGGAGCGGTGCCGATTCGCGCGCTCTGCGCCGAGCCGGCCCTGGCGACGAGGGGCCGCACGCCCTTGGAGACGTTCTGGAGGCTGAAGAGGATCCCGTGCACGTCGATCAGGCGCGAGTGGGCGACGAACGCCTTCTCCTTCGCGGTCGAGCCGCGATCGCGCGCGAGCTCTTCCACTCGCCGAAGTACCCCTCGACCGTCGGCACCATCACGACGAGCGCGGTGAGCACATCGGACGCGTTCGGCGTCCACGCCCGTGCGGCAGCGTCGCTCTTCCGGGCGTACGCGGCGAAGCTACGGCGGTGGCGACCAGGACGTTCGCGTCCGGCAGCACCTCGCCGAACTCGACCGTGCCGTCGCCGTCGAGGTCGGCCTTGACCCCGCCCGGGCGACGAACCGCGAGTCGGTCCCCCAGAGCGTCGGCTCCAGCAGCGCGTGGAAGAAGTTCCCCGGCTTCGCGAAGATCTTGCCGTTCGGCAGCTCGAGGTCGAACGGCACCGCGGTCTGCGGGTCGTCGGCGGCGCTCGTGCCCGAGTCCATGATCACGTCGTCTGGGCGACCACGGGACGCCGGCGATGATGCCCTCTTCCTCCTCGTAGGCCTTGTGCGCCCGGCTGAACGCGGGCTTGAGGCCGAGGAGCAGCGGGCCCACCTCCGAGCGGTGGTTGCGCCAGAGGCTCGCGTAGGAGAACTCTCCTGCTTCGCGAGCGCGTAGTAGCGCTCGGCGCGCGCCTGGATCCCGTCGAGCTGCGTGACGAGCTTCTGCGAGCGGTCGAGGAGATAGGTCTTGACTCCTGCGTAGTTGGGCGCTGCGGCTCCGGTATCCGTCCGGGCGGGCGCGGCAGCCGCGGTCGAGGCGAGCGCCGCGACGAGGACGACCCCGGTCGCGCACGTGATCAACGGCAGGCGAATGCGGTTGGTCATGCGCGGAAAGAACAGTTCCCGACATCGGGTGTAAGGGAACCCACACCCGATGTCGCGACCGCGTCCGCCGTCGCAGCAGGCGCCTATGCTGCTCGCCGTGCTCGGAGTCGGCACCGCTCGACAGCCCCCGCGGGCGCCCCGGCTCGACACCCTGGCGGCGCTGACGCACTCCGATCTGCGCGACGCTACGGGCGTGGCCGAGCGCGCGCGGTCAAGTGGCTGCTCGACCCGTTCTTCGCCGTCGGTGTCTACCTCGTGTCGTGACGGTCGTGCTCGACCGCACGGGCGAGGCTCCCGGGCTGTCGATCGCCTGCGCGGTGGTCCCGTTCCAGCTCGTGATCACGAGCATCACGACGCGCTCCAGTCGGTGCAGCTCCGGCGCTCGATCCTGCTCAAGATGTCCGTCGACCGGATGCTCCTCCTTTCTCCGGTGTGCTGACCGAGACGGTGGCGCTCGCGTCGTCCCTCGCCCTGCTCGCAATCCTCATGGCCTGCTACGGGATCGCGCCGACGCTCGCGGTGCTCTGGCTGCCGTGCTCATCGGCGTGACGTTCGTGCTCTCCGTCTCGATCGCGTACCCCATGACGATCGTCGGGCTCTGGTACCCGGACCTCCGGCTGTTCGTCGTCAGCCTGGCGCGGACACTGTTCTTCGTCGCGCCCGGGCTGGTCGCGCTCGATCAGGTTCCCGAGGAGGCGCAGGACTGGTTGAAGCTGAACCCGCTCTCCGGGATCTTCGAGTCCTTCCGGGCGGTCCTGATCGACGGCCGGGCACCCGAGGCCTGGGAGCTGGCGATCCCGCTCGGCTGGAGCGCCCTGCTGCTCGTCACGACGTTGCCGCTCTACCGATCCGAGCAGCGCCAGCTCGCGAAGATGGTGGAGGAGTGAGCACGGCCGTCCGCGCGAACGGCGTCGGCGTGCGCTTCCTGTTCGACCGGGACCGACGCGTCGTGACCCGACTCGCCCGGCTACGACGGCGTGGAGCGGAGGCATGGGGGCTTCGCGACGTGACGCTCGAGGTCGGCGCGGGTGAGGCGGTCGCGCTCCTCGGCCGCAGCGGAGCCGGCAAGACGACGCTGCTCCGCGTGATCGCCGGGGTGCTCCCCGCCGACGTCGGTGACGTCGTCGTCGACGGGCGGCTCGCGTCCCTCCTCTCGGTCGGCGCGGGCCTGATGGCCCCGCTCACCGGTCGCGAGAACGCTGCGCTCCTCGGGGTGCTCGCGGGCCTCACTCGGCGGGACGCACGTCGCCGGCTCGAGTCGTGCGCGAGCGAAGCGGCCTCGGCGAGGCCTTCGAGCGGCCTGTGTCGAGCTACTCGGAGGGCATGCGCGCCCGACTGGGGTTCGCCGCGGCCGACGAGCCGGACACCGAGCTGCTCCTCCTCGACGAGGTGCTCGAGGCGCTCGACCACGAATACCGCGAGGTCGTCGAGGCGCGCGCGGAGGAGCTGCTCGCCGCCGGCGGCGCGGTCGTCGCGGCCGGCCACGACCATCCGCTGCTCGAGCGGATCAGCACGCGCGCCCTCTGGATGGACGGAGGCCGCGTCGTCGCCGACGGTCGCTTTGCAGATCTCGGCCCGCTACCTCCGAGAGGCCGAGGCGGCCGATCGGGCAGCGGCATCGATCATCTAGATTGGCCGGATGGCGACCGCCGCCGGAGCGCCACGCTTCCGTACGACTGGTACGCCGACCCGGCGGTGCTGCGCCTCGAGCAGCGGCAGATCTTCGCGAGGTCGTGGCAGTACGCCGCCCGGCTCGACCAGGTCGCGGAGCCGGGCAGCTGGCGACCGCGTGGGCGGGGTCGCTGCCGTCCTCCTCGCCCGTGCGCGCGACGGCGAGCTGCGGGGCTTCGTCAACGTCTGTCGTCATCGGGGGCACGTCCTCTGCGACGGCGACATGCGGCGCGAGTTGATCCGGTGCCCGTACCACGCGTGGACGTACGGCCTCGACGGAGCCCTGCGGCACGCTCCCCGCGCCGATCGCGAGCCCGGGCTCGACCGGGAGGCACTCGGGCTCGTCCCCGTCGCCGTCGACGCGTTCGGCCCGTTCGTGTTCGTCAATCCCGACGCCGGCTCGGCGCCGCTCGCGGACGCCCTCGGCGACCTGCCGGCGCTCCTCGCCTCCGGCGGGGTCGACGTCGACTCGCTGCGATTCCACGCGCGGCGGAGTCGGACGAATACGCCTGCAACTGGAAGATCTGCGTCGAGAACTTCTCGAGGCTACCACTGCGCGGTCGCGCACCCGGGTCTCGCGAAGGTGCTGGACGTCTCGCCCGACGCCTACGAGCTCGCGGCGAAGAGGCTGCTCGCGAGTCAGTTCGCCCCTCCGCGCGGCGACGGAGTCTCCTCCGAGGCGGAGGTCGCGCAGGGGCAGTTCCACCTGCTCTTCCCCGCCACGGTGGTCAACGTGATGCCCGGGCAGCCCAACCTCTCGATCGGCCCCATCGTGCCGCGCGGGCCGGAAACGACGTACCGGTTCCTCGACTACTTCGTCGGCCCCGACGTCGACGACGCATGGCTCGTCGACCAGCTCGCGCTCGACGAGCAGGTCGGCGCCGAGGATCGTGCGCTGGTGGAGGGCGTCCAGCGCGGCGTGGCCAGCGGGGGCCTCGAGGCCGGGACGCTGCTGGCAGAGCCCGAGCAGCTGATCGCCTGGTTCCAGTCGCTCGTTGCCGAAGCGCTCGGATCCGACGTCGCCGGCGACTGACCCACGTACGATCCGGTCATGGCGACGACCACCAAGCAGGCACCGTCCCGTCTGCTCAACCGCGAGCTCTCCTGGGTCGAGTTCAACGCGCGTGTGCTGGAGCTGGCGGAGGACGAGCAGCTGCCCCTCCTCGAAGCGGGTCCGATTCGCGGCGATCTTCGCCTCGAACCTCGACGAGTTCTTCATGTGCGGGTCGCGGGCCTGCTCGAGCTGGTCGAGTCGGACGTCCCCGTCCGCTCCGTCGACGGGCTGACGGCGGGGGAGGCGCTCGATGCCATCCGCACGCGCGTCTCCGAGCTGACGACCCGGCAGGGCAGGCTCTGGAAGCGGAGCTCGCCCCGGGTCTCGCCGCCGCCGGCATCGAGATCGCGACGATCGAGGACTGCTCGGAGCGGGAGCGGGAGAAGCTCAGCAGGTTCTTCGAGCGGGAGGTCTTCCCGATCCTCACGCCGCTGGCCGTCGGCCCCGGACAGCCGTTCCCGTACGTCTCGGGGCTCTCGCTCTCGCTCGGCGTGAGCGCACTCGACCCGGAGACGGGCGAGGAGCGCTTCGCCCGCGTCAAGGTGCCGGAGGTGCTCGACCGGTTCGTCCCCGTCGGCAAGCGCCTCGTGCCACTCGAGTCGGTGATCGCGTACTTCCTCCCGATGCTCTTCCCCGGGATGGAGATCGCTGAGCGGGCGCTCTTCCGCGTGACCCGCGACGCCGACTTCGAGCTCTCGGACGACGCCGACGACCTCCTCGAGGCTGTCGAGTCCGAGTTGCGCCGACGACGGTTCGGCGACGTCGTACGGCTCGAGGCCTCGCGCTCCGCGTCACGGGAGATGCGCGAGCGGCTGATCGAAGGGCTCGAGGTGAGACCCAGCCAGGTGTACGAGATCGAGGGCATCATCGACCAGTCCGAGCTCTGGGAGCTCGTGGGGCTCGACCGGCCCGACCTGAAGCACCCGGCGTGGGCGCCGGTGGTCCCGCCCCGCTGGGCGCGCGCGTCCGGCGCCGGCGAGGTGTTCGAGGAGATCCGCCGCGGCGACCTCTTCGTCCAGCAGCCGTACGACTCGTTCCGGGCGAGCTTCGAGGTCTTCGCGCAGGCGGCCGCGCGCGACCCGGACGTGATCGCGATCAAGACGGCCGTGTACCGCACGAGCGACGAGTCGTCGCTCGTCTCGTCACTGATCGAGTGCGCGGAGCAGGGCAAGCAGTCGGTCTGCCTCGTCGAGCTCAAGGCGCGCTTCGACGAGCGGCGCAACATCGAGTGGTCGCGCGCGATGGAGGAGGCGGGCGTCCACGTCGTCCATGGCTTCGCCGACCTGAAGATCCACGCGAAGATGTCGCTCGTCGTGCGGCGTGAGCAGGGTGGGTTGCGCCGGTACGTCCACATCGGCACCGGGAACTACAACGCGTCGACCGCGCGGCTGTACGAGGACGTCGGCCTGTTCACGGCCGACGAGGAGATCTCGGCGGACGTCGCCGACCTGTTCAACTACGTGACGGGCTTCGGCCGTCCACAGCGCTTCCGCAAGCTGCTCGTGGCACCGTTCACGATGCGTGCGCGCCTCGTCGAGGAGATTCGCCGGGTCGCAGCGGCGGCCGCGGACGGCACGCCCACGCGGATCCGGCTGAAGCTGAACGCTCTCGTCGACCCGACGATCGTCGAGGAGCTGTACGCGGCGTCGGCGGCCGGTGTCCCGATCGAGGTCCAGGCCCGCTCCATCTGCATGCTCCGCCCGGGTGTGAAGGGGCTCTCCGAGACGATCCGGGTGACGTCGATCGTCGGCCGCTTCCTGGAGCACAGCCGGATCTACTGGTTCGAGGCGGGGGACGATACGAACGTCTTCATGGGCAGCGCCGACCTCATGCCCCGCAACCTCGACCGTCGGATCGAGGTGCTCACGCCGGTCGAGAACGCGCGCGCGAAAGGGGAGGTCGCCGCGATCCTCGACAGCGCGCTCGCCGACACGACGAACGCCTGGGAGCTCGGTGCCGACGGCGAGTGGAGCCGCCTCGACGGCAAGGGCAGGAAGGCGCACACGCACCAGGACGCGATGATGCGCCGTGCCCGGCTTCGCGCCCGCCGCGCGCGCTCCTGACGCCGGGCCGCCGGGCTACGCCGCGGCCGTGATCTCGACGCGGGCGAGCGCGAGGGCGGCGCCTTCCCGCACACCGCCGCGCGCGAGCACGAGCGGTCGGTCGAGCGCACGGGCCGCCTCAGCGAGGAGGAGCGCGCCCCCGAGCAGCGAGGCCGCGCGGACGGGATGAACGCCTGCGCTCCGCGCCACCTTGGCGGAGGGACGCGCGGACAGCGCGTCGATCGCGCGCTCGAGGTCGGCGGACGAGAACGGCTCACCGACGAGCTTCGCGGCGGCCCTCGCGCTGCCGCCCGTCGCGAAGGCGACGTCCGGCCGCGGGGGGGCCAGAACCGCCATCGCCTCGGATACGGCGCCGCGGGCCCTGCGCAGATGGGCCGCCCGTGGGGGGTCGCGGCGGAGATAGCGGCTCGTGAGCCTGATCGACCCGAGGTCGATCGACGAGACCCAGCGAGCGCCGCGGAAGGCATCCCCGACGACGATCTCGGTCGAGCCGCCGCCGACGTCCACGACGCCGACGCGCCCTGCTGCCAGCCGCCCGGCCCGCGCGAGGGCCCCGTCGTAGGCGAGCCGCCCCTCGTCCTCCGCGGAGAGCACGCTCACCGCGAGGCCGGTCGACCCGGTGAGCGCGCGGACGAGCGCTCCCGGCGAGCGCCCCTGCCTGCCCGGCGCGGTCACGATCGTCCGCGCTCGCTCGACGCCCTGCGACGCGGCGAGCTGCGCATACCGGCCGCAGACGCGCGCGACCCGCCGCACGCTGCCGGGTGACAGCCCGCCGATCTCGGCGATCTCGGCGCCGAGGCCGAGGCGCTCGCGCCGCTCTACGACCGCGGACACGCGCCCCTCCACGGACACGTCGGCGACCAGCAGGCGCGCGGTGTTCGACCCCACGTCGATGACCGCGACGCGCATCGGGATCATGGTGACCGCGGGGTCGGACGGCTCGAGAGCACGGCGGCGTCCACCTCCCGATCCTGCGGCTACCGCGGCCGAACCGTGTCTCCGTCGGGTGTCGAGCCGGTATCGATCCCGCGCGCGAGGGCCGTCAGGCCGGGCGGGCGAGCGGCTTGTAGGCGATGCGGTGCGGCTCGAGGGCCTCGGGCCCGCGCGTCTCGCGCACCCAGTCGGCGTACTCGGCGTGGGAGCCCTCGAACCACGTCACCTGCGAGTCGCCCTCGAAGGCGAGGATGTGCGTCGCGACCCGATCCAGGAACCACCGGTCGTGCGAGATCACGACGGCGCAGCCGGCGAAGTCGAGCAGCGCCCCCTCGAGCGCGCGGAGCGTGTCGACGTCGAGGTCGTTCGTGGGCTCGTCCAGGAGGAGCAGGTTCCCGCCCGAGCGGAGCAGCTTCGCGAGGTGGACGCGGTTCCGCTCTCCGCCGGAGAGATCCTTGACGAGCTTCTGCTGGTCCGAGCCACGGAAGTTGAACCACGACACGTACTGGCGCGAGTTGACCTCGCGCCTGCCGAGCTGGACGACGTCCTGGTTCCCCGAGATCTCCTTCCACACCGTGCTCTGGCCGTCGAGCGCGGAGCGCGACTGGTCGACATAGGCGAGCTCGACGGTCTCGCCGACCTCGAGCATGCCCGCGTCGGGCTCCTCCTCGCCTGCGATCATGCGGAAGAGAGTCGTCTTGCCCGCGCCGTTCGGCCCGATCACGCCGACGATGCCTCCCGGCGGCAGGTCGAAGGTCAGGTCCTCGACGAGCAACCGCTCGCCGAAGCCCTTCTGCACGTGATCTGCGCGGACGACGACGTCGCCGAGGCGCGGCCCTGCGGGGATGTGGATCTCGACCGTGTCGAGGCGCTTCGCCTGGTCGTCGGCGAGCAGCTTCTCGTATGCGGTGAGGCGCGCCTTCGACTTCGCGTGCCGCGCCGTCGGGCTCGAGCGCACCCACTCGAGCTCGCGCTGCAGCGTGCGGCGGCGCGCGGCGCTCTGCCTCTCCTCCGTTCCGAGCCGCGCCTCCTTCTGCTCGAGCCAGGACGAGTAGTTGCCCTGGAACGGGATGCCCTTGCCGCGGTCGAGCTCGAGGATCCAGCCGGCGACGTTGTCGAGGAAGTAGCGGTCGTGGGTCACGGCCATGACGGTGCCCTTGTAGCTCTCGAGGTGGCGCTCGAGCCAGGCGACGGACTCCGCGTCGAGATGGTTCGTCGGCTCGTCGAGGAGCAGCAGGTCCGGCGCAGAGAGCAGCAGCCGACAGAGAGCGACGCGGCGGCGCTCGCCGCCGGACAGCGTCGTCACGTCGCGGTCGCCCTCGGGTAGCCGGAGCGCGTCCATCGCACGGTCGAGCGTCTGGTCGAGGCTCCAGGCATCGGCGCGGTCGATCCGGTCCTGCACCGCGGCCTGCTCGGCGAGGAGCGCGTCGAAGTCGGCGTCCGGCTCGGCGAATGCGGCCGAGATGGCGTTGAAGCGATCCAGCAGGTCCCGGAGCTCGCGGACACCGTCCTCGACGTTCCCGCGGACGTCCTTCGCGGGATCGAGCTCGGGCTCCTGCGGGAGATAGCCGACCGTCGCCTTGGGGTCGAGCTCGGCGACGCCGGACGAGGGCTCCTCGAGCCCCGCCATGATCCGCAGCAGGGTCGACTTGCCGGCGCCGTTCGGCCCGAGCACGCCGATCTTCGCCCCGTGGAGGAACGACAGGGAGATGCTGGAGAGCACCTGGCGCTCGGGGCCGTAGAACTTGTCGGCCCGGTGCATCGTGTAGACGACCTCGCTCACGGCGGCAGTGTAGGGGCCGCGTATCTCGCACCGATCTACGACCCGACGTACGTCGCGGTCGCGGAGACCCTCGATACGCCGCTCGTGACGGCGGACGGGCGACTCGCGCGGGCACCGGGCCCCACGTGCCCGATCACCGTCGTGCGGAGCTGAGACCCGGCCGTCGCCGTGTGCCTCGGCGCGCCAGGCTCAGGCGGACACCACCCGCAGCACCTCGAGATCGCGCGCGTAGCTCAGGAGCTTCTCTGCCTCGACGGGCCCGAGCCAGCGCGCCTCGTCGACCTCGTGCGCGTAGGAGAGCTCGCCCTCGACGACACGGAGGCGCCAGTAGCGCACCCGCTTGGGGCGCGCCCTCGAGTCGTGGTACTCCGTCGAGGGCAGCTCTCGCTCGGGCGTGCAGACGAGGCCGGTCTCCTCGAAGACCTCGCGCAGCGCGCACGCCTCGTCGGTCTCGCCGTCCTCGCATTTTCCCTTCGGGAAGCTCCAGTCGTCGTACTGCGGCCGGTGGACGACCAGCACCTCGAGCCCGTCGGGCCCTTCCCGCACGGGGATCCCGCCGGCGGCACGGACGACGGTCATCGGAGGTCCTTCGCCGTCCGGCGCAGGTCCTTCCACGCCGCCGGCCAGGCCTCCCGGCTCGCTTCCTTGCGCGCCTTCTCCCGCCCCAGGAGCGCGGCTGCAGCCGCGGCGTCGCCCCCCTCCGCCGCCCACGCCCGGATCCGCTCCTCAGCGACGGTCGCGTCCTGGTGCTCGCCGAGCACGTCCTGGAGCTCCTTCGCGCCCTCGACGAAAGCCTTACCATGCTTGCCGAGCTCGTGAGCGGCAAGCTCCGCCGCGTAGCGCACCCGCTTGACGCGGATTCGAGCAGCGTGGAGCTTGGCGTCGCCCGCGTCGTCGTCGAGGCGCGCGAACACCTTCCGCGTCCGTCGCCACTCCCCCTGCCAGACGTCGAGGAGCGGCACCTCGACGCCGCTCGCCATCGGCTCCGCGACGTGCTCCAGGCGGTCGAGCAACGCCAGGTAGCGGTCACTCGAGAGCGCGCCCACCACGGCGACGCGCGCCTCGGTGCGCTCGCCCTCGAGGGCGGTCACGAGGCTGTCGAGCGCCTCCGCCGCGCCGACCTCGGCGGCGTCGAACCGCAACCGGTCGATCAGGACGTCGAGGTCCCGCGCAGGGCCGAGGGTGCGCCCCAACCAGCCGATCTCGTCGCGCAGCGACTCCGACCAGCTCCGGTCGAGCATCGGACGGCCCGCGCGGAGGAAGGCGCGCAGCCGCCGGGTCGCCACGCGCAGCTGATGCAAGTCCTCGGGATCGGAGCCGAGTCGCACCCCGGGATCGTGCGCCAGGAGCCGGTGCGCCTGCTCGCCGAGGGCGATCCCGAGCGCGGCGAGCGACGTCGTCCCGGCAGGGATCTCCACCGGCCGCGGCGCCTCGAGGTCGAGAGCGCGATAGAGCTTCGGCCGAGGGTCGGCCGACACGGCGCCCGCCTGCCGCAACGCGTCGGCGAGGCGCTGGAGCGTCTGTTCGTCGCCTCCGACGAGCTCCACCTCGAGCTCGCGGAAGCGGCGCGTCACCCGCTGTCCCTCGAGCACGGAGACGAAGTCGTCGACGATCTCGGCGCCGTCGGCCCGGACGACCTCGCGGCGAGTCCGGAGACGGGCGACCGGGGCGACCTCGCGGCCGCGAAGGAAGGCGACGAGAAGGGAGGCCAGCTCGAGCGGTGGCCGCGCCGGGGGCCCGGCCTGCTCGAGCTCCGCGCGGGCGGGGCCGCGCGGCAGCTTCAGCTGCCACAGCCCACTCCCGTCCTCGACCCGGTGCCGGAGCGTCACCCCGTGGCGCGCGAGCACGAGATCGGGCGTGTCGTGGTACGTCGAGACGAACACCCGGGTCGGCCGGGTGTCGCCGCCGAGCTCGGGGAGCACGAATCCCTCTCCCGGCTCGAGCTTCAGCTCCCGCTCGACGGTCTCCCTCACGCCCCGAGCCTATCCGCGCCGCCTCAGCGACGTTCCGCGCGACGGCATCTGAGTCAACGGGCGGACGTCGAGCTTGCGTGCGCCGGGGCTCGCCCGGCTCGTCGGGCCCGGTGCGTCAGTGCGACGCGTCCGTGAACTCGTGGAACTCGCCTGTGACCAGATACTCGGTCTGCTCGCCGATGTCGACCGCGTTGTCACCGATCCGCTCGATGCAGCGCGCGACGACGATCATCCGCATCCCCCACTCCTGCATCCCTGGGTCGCGGACATCGCGAGGACCTTGTCGACGACTGCCCGATTCGTCCTGTCGATCAGCTCGTCCAGGTCGACGAGTTCGCGTGCGCTGTTGACGTCACGGGCCGCAAACGCGTCCAGGGCGCGACGAACCATCTCGGCCGCGCGGGCCCCCATCTCGCGGAGGCCCTCTACGAGCTCCGTATGCTGCTCGAGGGCTGCAGACAGCTTCGTCAGCTTGGCGACCGTGACACTCTGGTCGCCGATCCGCTCGAGGTGGATCGAACTGTGGAGCACGGCGAGCACGAGGCGGAGGTCGGTCGCCACAGGTGCCTGCTGGGCGAGCAGCTCGCCGATCGAGCGCTCGATGCGGTGGTAGCGCTCGTCTATCTCGTCGTCGAAATCGATCACCTCGTCGCAGAGCTCCACATCCTGCGACTCGAGCGCGTTGATCGCGCCACGCACCGCCCGGAGGGCGACCTCGCCCTGCTCCTGGAGGTCTGCCTCGAGCGCGTCGAGGCTTTGCTGGTACTCGACGCGTGCCATGGGCGCTAGCCGAACCGGCCGGTGACGTAGTCCTCTGTCCGCCGGTCGGACGGGTTCGTGAAGATCGTCGAGGTCGGCCCCTGCTCTACGAGGATCCCGTGCCGGCCGCCGTCCTCACGCACGTCGACGCTGAAGAACGCGGTCATGTCCGCGACACGCGCCGCCTGCTGCATGTTGTGGGTCACGATCACGATCGTGTACTCCTTCTTGAGCTCGTGCATGAGATCCTCGATGCGCGAGGTCGCGATCGGATCAAGCGCCGAGCACGGCTCGTCCATGAGGATGACGTCCGGCTCGACCGCGAGCGCCCGCGCGATACAGAGGCGCTGCTGCTGTCCACCCGAGAGCGACAGACCACTCACCTTCAACCGATCCTTCACCTCGTCCCAGAGCGCCGCTTGCCGCAGCGAGCGTTCCACACGCTCGTCCAGGTTCTTCTTCATCCCGAGCACGCGCGGCCCGTAGGCGACGTTCTCGTAGATCGACTTGACGAAGGGATTCGGCTTCTGGAAGACCATCCCGATCAGCCGGCGAACCTGAACCGGGTCGACCCCGCTGCTGTACAGATCCTGACCGTGGTAGAGGATCTCGCCTGTCACCACCGCCCCGGGAATGAGGTCGTTCATGCGGTTGAAGCACCGGATGTACGTACTCTTGCCGCATCCCGACGGGCCGATGAAGGCCGTGACCTGATTCGCGTAGATCGTCATTTCGACGTCATGGAGGGCCAGCATGCCGCTGTAGCTCACATCGACCTTGGATGCGGTGAACACGGCTGTACTGGTGCCGACGGACTCGGGCGCGGCTGCCGTCGTGATGTGCACCGTCGACGCCTCTCGGGGATCCGTTTGCATCGTCGTCTCTCCCATGAACCTGGTGTCACCTTCCTCCAATACCGTAGTCGGACCGGACTCGCTCATGATGGTCGCTCTCAGAGACCTTGATCAGGTCGCCTGCTTGACCTTTGCGATCGTCTTGGCGGAGTCCAACCGGATGCCGTCCGGAATCGCGCGTACAGCAGCTTCAGGCCCAGCTTCTCCCCCGGCTTGCTGATCGCGACAGCAGGAACCGCTTGACAGCTGCCGCCTCCTTCGCCTGCAGCGGGACAATGACCCACGTGAACGTCGAGATCGGGTAGGCGGACTTGGCCGCGCTCGCCGGGGATCCACAAGGGAGATGGCGTTGTCCGGGGGGATCTTCTTGATTGATGCCGCCGCAGCGACGGCTCCGCGGGTCCCCGGCGTTGCAACGCGCCGGCCTTGTTCTTGACCTTGGCGAACCGCAGCTTGTTCTGCAGCGCGTAGGCGACGTCTGCATATCCGATCCACGGGGTCTGTTCTTCACGACACCGGCGACACAGGCTCCCGCGTGCTCCGACTCCGAGCGGAACGGCGGATGCGTCGACTTGCCGACCTTCCCGGCGACGCGGGCTTACCTCGAGAGGTAGTCCGTGAAGTTGTAGCTCGTACCGAGCCATCGCAGCGATACGCCGGCGAGATTTTCAGAGGGGGATCGACTCCGGATCGAGCCCTTGATCGGGAAGCATCCCACGTGATGTTGCCGAGGTAGATGTCGGCGATGATGGCTCCGGTCAGCTTGATATGTTGGCTATGCCAGGCAAGTGTAGAGCACAGCGGTCGTCCCGAGCAGCACCGGGAGCTG
>CAVUAH010000024.1:0-35716 GCA_963739405.1 uncultured Actinomycetes bacterium
AGCGGTGACCCGGATGTGCGCGACCCGCCCCCCGAGGCCCGTGACCTACGCGTCCAGCCCGAACGACCCGTAGCGCACCTCGCCGGCGCGCTCGTACGTCGCCACCGTGACGCCGGTGGAGGACGTCTGCACGTCGGTGAGGGCGAGGCCGGCGGGCAGCGTGCCGTCGCCGAACAACCGCTTCCCCGAGCCGAGGACGACCGGGAACGTCCAGATGGTGAACACGTCGACGAGGTCGTGGCGAAGCAGGGTCTGGATCAGGTCGGAGCTCCCGATCACGAGGAGCGGGTCGCCGTCCTCCTCCTTGAGCCGGGCGATCGCCTCGGGCACATCCTCGCCGAGGAGCGTCGAGTTCCGCCAGTCGAGCGTCTCGAGCGTCCGGGAGGCCACGTACTTCGGCACCTCGTTCAGCTTCGCGGCCATCGGATCGTCGTCGCCGAGCTTCGGCCAGTGCCCCGCGAGGATCTCGTATGTCCGGCGGCCGAACACGACACCGCCGGCGGCGAGGTGGACCTCCATCGCGAGCTCTCCCATCCGCTCGTCCCAGTAGCCCACCGACCAGCCCTCGTGCTCGAACCCGCCGTCGTCGTCCTCACCGGGCCCGCCCGGTGCCTGCATCACGCCGTCGAGCGTCGCGAACGTGGTGACGATCAGCTTCCTCATGCCGGTCCCTCCGATGTCGAGTGCCGAAACGTCCAGACCGTGACGCGCCCCTGACCTCGTCGGTTGCCCGGTCGGCGGCGGAGCGGGCTGCTCCGCCGCCGACCGGGAGCCTCAGGCCCGGGCCGCCGGCTCGGGTGTCGGGGCGGGCTCGAAGCTGCGCTCGGCCTCGCCGTCGTGCGGCGGCTCGATCGTCACGTTCGGCAGCAGGCGGTCGAGCCAGCGCGGGATGTACCACGTCCGCTCGCCGAGCACCGTGAAGAACGCAGGCACGAGCGTCATCCGGACGACGAGCGCGTCGGTGAGGATCGCGACCGCGAGCAGCAGCCCGAACTCCTTCGGGATGCGGTCCGCGCTCAGGATGAACGCGGCGAAGACCGTGCCCATGATCAGCGCCGCCGCCACGATCACGCGGCCGATCGCCGCGACGCCGTGCTCGACCGCCTCCCGCGTCGGGAGCCCGTGGACGTGCTCCTCCCGGATCCGGCTCATCAGGAAGACCATGTAGTCCATCGACAGGCCGAACAGGATCGCGAACGCGATCGGCGGCACGAACGTCTCGATCGGCCCCGTCCGGTCGAGGCCCGTCAGGCCGAGGAGGTGCCCCTCCTGCACCACGAGGGTGAGGACACCGAACCCGATGAACGCCGAGAGGATCGTCGTGACCGCCGCGGTGAGCGACACGACGATCGACCGGAACGCCATCGCGAGCACGATGAACGTGACGCCGACGATGTAGAGCAGGAAGAGCGGCAGCCGCTGCATGATCCGGTCGCCGATGTCCTTGAACGCCGCCGTCTGGCCGGAGACGTACGCAACGGCCTTGCTGTTCTCGGTCGCGGCCGGCACGACGTCGTCCCGCAGCTTGCTGACGAGATCATCCGTTGCCTGGTCCTGCGGCGCCGAGGTCGGCGTAACGAAGACGATCGCGACGGTCTTGTCGTCGTTGAGCTGGGGCTCGCGCACGGACGCGACACCGTTCAGGGCCTGCACGTCCTGGTAGATGCGTTGCGGCGCCTGCTGGTCGCCCTGCATGTCGACCACGATCGGGATCGGGCCGTTGAACCCTGGCCCGAAGCCTTCCGCGAGCAGGTCGTACGCACGTCGGCTCGTCTGCTCCTTCGGCTGCGTGCCCTGGTCGGCGGCGCCGAGCCGGACGAGCGCCGAGGTGCCCGCGAGGAGGATGCCCGCGACGAGCAGGACCGGGAAGATGATCCGCGCATTCCGCGTCACGAACCGGCCCCATCGCGCGAACAGCGTCTTCTCGCGTGCGGCTTCCGAGTCGTCGATCGCACGCAGGAACGGCACCTTCAGCCGGTCGACCTTGTGTCCGAGTAGCGCGAGGACGGCGAGCAGGAACGAGTTCGCCAGCAGCACCGTCGTCAGGACGCCGAGCGCACTGCCGATCCCGAGCTTGGTCACGAAGTCGAGGCCGAAGAACGCGAGCCCGGTCACCGAGATGGCGACGGTCAGCCCGGCGAACAGCACGGCACGCCCCGCCGAGGCACCGGCCTCCGCGGCCGCGTCCCTCGGCGTGAGCCCCTCGTGGAGGAACTGACGGAAGCGCGTGACGATGAACAGCGAGTAGTCGATGCCGACGCCCAGCCCGATCATCGAGACGAGGATCGGTGTGACCGTGTTGATGTCGGTCAGGCCGGCCAGGATGAAGAGCAATAGGAACGCCGTCGCGAGCGCGACGATCGCCAGCATGATCGGCACGAACGCGGCGACGAACGTGCGGAAGACGATCAGCAGCACGATCAGTGCCGCGAGCAGGCCGAGCAGTTCGGACGTCCCCTGCTTGATCGGCGGGAACTCCGCCTCGCCGTTGTACTCGACCGTCACGCCGACGGGCTCCACGGCCGCCCGCACGGCATCTTCGACGGCGACCACCGCGTCGCGGTCCTTGTCCTCGATCGTCTGGTCGAACTGCGCCTCGGCGTAGGCGATGCGCCCGCTCTTCGAGAAGGTCTGCGCGCTGAACGGGTCGCCGACGCTCGACAGCTTCGACTCGCCGTCGACCGGCTCGGCGCCTTTCGCCGCGGCAAACGGCGCGGCCCGAAGCTTTGCCATCGCCTGCTCGATCGCTGCCTTGCGCTCGGGCGTGTCGAGCCGCTCGCCGTCGGGGGCCGCGAAGACGATATTGAGTACGCCTCCCTGCTCCGACGCGAACTCCGACTCGATCAGGTCGGTCGCCCGCTGGGTGTCCGAGCCGGGGATCGAGAACTCGTCGCGGAGCCCGCCGCCGACCGTGGCGACGAGCCCGATGAGGACGACGATGATCCCGAGCCACGACCCGAGGACGCGCCACGGGTGCGTCGCGCACGCGCGCGCCCAGCGCGCGAGCGCCCCGGTCGACATGCGCTCGTGCGCGGCGAGCCGCGCACCCCCGTTGCCGCTCGACGTTTCCGTGTGCTCGCTCATCGACGTACCCGCCCCTTCTCTCTCACGATCTCGTACGTTTTCCCGAGGATCCCACCACCGGTGCTCACCCAGGGTACGGCCGCCAGGCTTCGCACGGGTTCGGTCTGCCGCACCCTGGCTGCCAGCGTCGACGCCGGCGGCCACCGAAACTCATCGGTGCTGTTGGGATGCTAGACGCGGGCGCGCTCGGGCTTGCGGAAGAAGAAGACGAAGAGCGTCGGCGCCGCTAGCAACGCAAACGCCAGCCAGGCGACGGTCTCGCCGGCCGGGAAGACGCCTGCCTCCGCGAGCTCCTCGAGGCCGCGCGCGAGCAGCCACGCGGCGAACACGAGCAGCAGGACGCTCGTCACCTTGAAGAAGCGGGGAAGGTCGAGGCGCGCGAATCCCTTGTAGAAGACGACTCCGAGCGCGACCGCCGCCGCGAGGCCGATCGCTGCGCCGATCCCGGCGGTGCGGTCGCCCTCGCTGCCCGCGCTCGAGACGAGGAAGAGCGCCGTCTCGAGCCCCTCCCGCGCGACACCGACGAAGACCACCGCCGCGAGCGCAAGGCTCGACCGCGCCGCGAGGGCCCGCCCGACCTGCTGCTCGAGCTCGCCCTTGAGCGAGCCCGCCCGGCGACGCATCCAGAAGATCATCCAGGTGAGGAGGGCGGCCGCGACGATCATCGTCGCGCCCTCGTAGATCGCCTCGGCCTTGCCCTCGAGCTCTGCGCCGATCACGAGCAGGCCGGTTGCCGCAGCGACGCTCACGGCGACAGCGGCTGCGACGCCGGCCCAGATCGGCCGGAGGTCGGACCGCTCACCGGTGCGGTTCACGAACGCGAGGACGAGGACGACGACGAGCGCCGCCTCGAACCCCTCGCGAAGCGTGATGATTCCCGCCCCCATGCGTCAGTAGATCCTCATAGCCCGTGTAAGGCGCACCATACATCGCCGGACGACGCGTCGGTAGCGCTCGTATGCTGACGCCCGTGGAGCCCGCCTCGAGACCACTCGCAGGACGCGTTGCGGTCGTCACGGGGGCGAGCCGGGAGATCGGCGCGGCCATGGCGGAGGAGCTCGCGTCGCGGGGAGCGTCCGTCATGGTCGCGCACCGCGGCGAGGCGTCCCTCGCGGACCGCGTCGTCGCGCGCATCGCGGCGGCGGGCGGCCACGCGATCGCGGCGGATGCCGATCTGTCCCGGGTGTCGGAGAACCGCCGGCTCGTCGAGCTGACGGTCGCCGAGCTCGGCCGACTGGACGTGTTCGTCGCGAACGCCGGGGTGACGCGCTGGGCGCCGTTTCTCGAGGCCGACGAGGCCACGTGGGACACGGTCGTCGACCTCAATCTCAAGGGCTCGTACTTCGGCGCCCAGGCGGCGGCACGGCAGATGGTCGCGCAGCGGGAGGTCGGGTCGGACGGCGCAGCGGGAGGGCGCATCGTGCTCTCGTCGTCCGTGACCGGCTCGCTCGCGATCGCGAACGCCTCGGCATACGCGGTGACGAAGGCCGGCCTCCAGCACATGGCGCGCGTCCTCGCTCTGGAGCTCGGCCGGCATGCCATCACCGTCAACGCGCTCGCGATCGGAGCGACCGTGAACGAGCGGAACCTCGGCGACGACCCGGACTACGTCGAGCACTGGTCGGGCGTCATCCCTGCCGGCAGCGCCTGCACTCCGCGCGACATCGCCGCCGCGCTCGGGTTCCTCGTCTCGGACGGAGCCTCGATGGTGACCGGCCACACGCTGACGGTCGACGGCGGCTGGTCCGGGGTCGGGCGCACTCCCTGAGCACCGGCGTTCAGACGGCGCGATGGGCGCGCACGAGCGCGTCGATCGCGATCGCCTCGCCCTCGTCGAGCGCGACACTTCGCTCGACCGGTCCGGCGTGCTCCACGACGAGCTCTCCGAGCGCCGGCGCGAGATCCTCGGCGGTGTAGAGGACCGACGCATCCTTCGGCCCGCCGTGGCCGTCGGTCAGGTTGGTCGTGTCGTGGCCGAGCACGAACAGCGTCCCGCCGGGCGCAACCGCGTCGGCGGCCGCCCGCACCGCCCGGAGCATCGCCTCTCGGTGGAGCTGGAGGTAGAGGACGGCAACGAGGTCGAACGCCCGCGCGTCCGGGCGGTAGTCGAGCACGTCTGCAACGACCCAGTCGACGGCGACGCCGCGACTCGAGGCGAGGTCGGCGGCCTTCGACAGCGCGACGTCGGAGAAGTCGACCCCGGTCACGCGCCAGCCGTGCTCGGCGAGCCAGACGGCGTTCCGACCCTCTCCGCAGGCGAGGTCGAGCGCGCGCCCGGGAGCGAGCTCCGTGATCTCGGATGCGAAGCGCCGGTTCGGCTCGGCCGTCCACACGAGCTCCTTCGCCGCGTAGCGGGCGTTCCAGTCCTCGCGCGCGAAGCCGGGCCGGATCGACGCGGTGGGCCTGGGCTGCTCGGTCACCGTCGGAACGCTACGCGAGGAGCCGCTCGGCCGCGGTCTCGGCCATGAGCGGGACGACGTGCTCGAAGGCGGCCGCCCGGGCGTCCTCGTCGCCCAGCTCGCCGCGGACGTAGCGGCCGTAGATCGCCTCGCAGAAGACGGCCGCCTTCCACAGCGCGAGCGCCTCGAACCAGCCGAGAGGGCCGACGTCCCGCCCGCTTCGCGTCGTGTACCGCTCGACCAGCTGCTCCTTCGACGGGAACCCCTCGTGCGCGGTGACGGGTGAGACGCCGAGCGGGCTCGCGCCCCCGCCGGGCTCGGTGTAGGTGGCGAGGAGGTAGCCGAGGTCGGCGCGCGGGTCGCCGACGGCCCCCATCTCCCAGTCGAGCACCGCCTGCACGCGGTCGGGGCTGTCCCGCTCGACCATCAGGTTGCCAAGACGGTAGTCGCCGTGCACGACCGTGTCCGCGAGCGGCTCGGGGAGCTCGGCCGCGAGCCGCCGCCCCACCTCGACCACGACGGGGATCTCGCGCGTCGCGTTGATCTCCCAGAGCTGGCCGAAGCGCTTGACCTGGCGCTCGAGATAGCTCCCGGGGCGGACGAAGGCGGCGAGTGCCGGCTCCGACACGTCAGCGGCGTGGATCTCCACGAGCGCGTCGACGAGCTCCTCGCCGAGCCGCCGCCGGGCGGTCGGCTGCTCGAGCCCCACGGGGAGCGAGCTCGTGACGACGTGCCCGTCGAGAAACCGCATCACGTAGAACGGGACGCCGAGCACGCCGTCGTCGTCGCAGATCGCGAGGATCGGTGGCAGCCGGATGCCCTGCGGCGCGAGGGCCAGCTGCAGCCTTGCCTCGCGCACCATGTCGTGGGCCGAGGGCGGAAGCGGCGGACGGGGCGGACGGCGGAGGACGTACCTCTCGTCCCCCCGCTCGAGCAGGAACGAGAAGTTCGACCCTCCGCCGTCGCCGATCCGCGAGGCACGGACTCGGCCGGTGCCGAGCCCGTGCGTGTCGAGGAACGACTCGAGCCTGTCGAGGACGACGAGCGGCACGCGCCCGGCGCGCGCCGCCTCGTCGATCGTCGCGACGATGTCGCTCCCTGCCACACGGCGATCCTAGGCCGCGGGCGCGGCGGCGTTGCACCGCGCCTACGCGAACGACGCCCGCGCGACGCACCGCTCGCCGACCCGCGCCGCGCGTGCCACCAGGCGATCCGCTCCCGGGCCGTTCCGCGTCACGAACCGCGCCTCGAACGAGCCGCTCGGGCCGTGGGTGACCTTGACGCGCTGCCCGACGAGGACGCCGTTCCGGTAGAGCTGCACCCCCCACCGGACGCCGGTTCGGTTCTGGTCGACCTCGAGCTCGACCTCGATCGCGCCGTTTTCGCCGCTCAGCTTCAGCTCCGATGTCGTCGGCCCCGTGCACGTGCCCGTGACCTCGACGTCACCGTCCTTCGCGTCCGCGGTCGCGGCGAGCGCCGCGACCGCCACGAGAGCGGCGACTGTTGCTCCGATCTGCTTTCGCACGTTGTGTGCTCCTCTTCGGTGTGGTCGTGTGGGAGCCGCAGAAGGCCCGGAGCCTTCTGCGGCTCGATCTCGCGCTGCCTACTCGGCGTCGGCGTCCCGGTCGGACTCGTCCGCCTCGTCGGCAGCGGACGGGGTGACGACGACGACGATCACCTCGCAGCCGCGGAACTGCGTGGTCGACCGCTCCGAGCCGCGCACCTTTGCGGTGTCGTGACCGGCACCGCAGTCGAGCAGGTCCGGATCGTCGTCGGCCGCGAGGGCATGGAGGGTGTCGTCTCCGGGGCCCCCGAACACGCGGTCGTTCCCCGGGCCCGCCCACAGCCTGTCGTCTCCCGTGCCGCCGCGGACGACATCGTTGCCCGTGCCGCCGTGCACGTCATCCTTGCCCTCGCCGCCCATCAGGACGTCGTCGCCCGAGCCGCCCCAGGCGACGTCGTCCGCCGCGCCCGTGTGGATCCGGTCGTTACCGACGCCGCCGAACACCGTGTCGCTACCGCGATCGCCCTGCACGCGGTCGTCTCCGGCGCCGGCGCGGACGAGATCGTCGCCGGCACGCGCATTGACGAAGTCGTCGCCGGCCAGGGCGCGGATCACGTCACCGTCCATCGTGCCGCGCAACCGGTCGTTGCCGCTGGTTCCGTCGACGACGGCCGCCAGGGCACCGGTAGCCGTCACGAGCCCGACCCCGAGCACGAGCGCTACAAGCACCTTCCGCTTCATCGTTCCTCCTCGGGGCGGCCGCGCGGCGTCGTGCGGCGCGTCGACCTACCCGCGTCGAGAGATCGCTGTCGCCCGAGACCGTGCGCCCGGCGGGGTCCGGACCACAATGAGACCTTGGTCGTACGCCCCGAGCGATCCCCGTGAGGAGGCCCGTCGCGCAGTTCGCGCTCGCGGGCCTCGTCGTTCTGGCGGTGTTCGGCGCGGCGGCCCTGCTCGCGCTCCGGAGCCTCGCGGAGAACGAGGCACTGCGTGACGCACGCCAGTTCGCCGTCCTCGCCGGCCAGGGGATCGTCGAGCCGACCATCGACCCGGCGCTCCTCGACGGCGACCGGGCCGCGATCGACGCCGTCGACCGTGTCGTGAACGAGCGCGTGCTCGGCGAGCGCGTCGTCCGGGTGAAGCTCTGGGACCGGAGCGGGCGCATCGTCTACTCGGACGAGCCACGGCTGATCGGGGCGCGGTTCCCGCTCGACGAGCAGAAGCGCCGGGTGCTGACGACTGGGGCAGCCGAGGCTGAGCCGAGCGACGGCAGCCGCCCCGAGAACCGCTTCGAGCGGGGCCAGGGCGACCTCTACGAGGTGTACGTCCAGGTGCGGGCGTCGGACGGGACCCCGCTCCTGTTCGAGACGTACCAGCGGCGCAGCGCCGTCGCGGCGACGGGTCGCCGGATCTGGCTGCCGCTCGCCGCCCTGCTGCTCGGCAGCCTCGTCCTGCTCTGGATCGTCCAGGTCCCGCTCGCGCAGCGGCTCGGCCGTCAGCTCCAGCGCACGCAGGAGGACCGCGCCGCCCTCTTGCAGCATGCCGTCGAAGCGTCCGCCGACGAGCGGCGCCGTATCGCCTCGGACCTCCACGACGGCCCCGTCCAGGACCTCGCCGGCATCTCGTACTCGCTCGCTGCAGCAGCGGAGTCCGAGGCGTCGCCCGCGACACGCTCCACGCTCCGTGACGCCGCGGCCGGCACCCGCGATGCGATGCGGCGCCTTCGCACGCTGCTCGTGGAGATCCATCCGCCGAACCTCCGGGCGAGCGGCCTCGCTGCTGCCCTCGACGACCTCCTCTCCCCGTTCGCGGCCAAGGGCATCTCCACGACGCTGGAGATCGACTCGGAGATCGACCTGGGCGAGGACGACGAGCGCCTCGTCTACCGCGCCGCCGCCGAGGCGCTCCGCAACGTCGAGCGTCACGCACGGGCGACACGGGTCGTGATCTCGCTGCGACCCGCCGGGGACGCCGTCCGCGTCGAGGTGGTCGACGACGGGGTCGGCTTCTCGCCGGAGGAGCGCGACCGCCGGCGCGGCGAAGGGCACGTCGGCCTCTCGCTGCTCGAGGAGCTGACGGCACACGCCGGCGGCTCGCTCACGGTACGCTCGACTCCCGCCGTGGGCACGACGTTCGCGCTGGAGGTGCCGCGACGATGATCCGACTTCTCATCGCCGACGACCACGCGGTCGTTCGCACCGGGCTCGAGCACCTCGTGGCGACCTTCGACGACGTCGAGCTCGTCGGCTCCGCGGCGAACGGCGAGGAGGCCGTGCGGGCCTGTGCCGACCGGCGCCCGGACGTCGTCCTGATGGACCTGGAGATGCCGACCCTGGACGGCATCGAGGCGACCCGGGAGATCGTCGCCGCGGCCCCGGAGGTCGCCGTGGTCGTGCTCACGTCGTTCTCCGACCGCGAGCAGATCCTCCGCGCACTCGACGCAGGCGCGGTCGGCTACCTGCTCAAGGACGCGGCGCCCGACGAGCTCGAGCGAGCGGTGCGCGCCGCCGCGCGCGGCGAGGCGCCGCTCGACCCCCGCGCCGGGCGCGCGCTCCTGAGCGCACGCGTCGCAGGGTCACCGCTCGAGGCGCTCTCCGAGCGGGAGCGCGAGGTGCTCGGGATGGTGGCGCGAGGGCTGCCCAACAAGCTGATCGCGCGCGAGCTCGCGATCAGCGAGAAGACCGTGAAAGCGCACCTGACGAGCATCTTCCGCACGGTCGGGGTCACCGACCGCACGCAGGCGGCGCTCTGGGCGCAGCGAAACGGGCTCGGCGGGTCGTAGGACCGAGGTCCGATTGCGCCCGCTCACGTGCTGCGGGCACGATCCGAGCATGCGCGCGTGCAGTTTCCGGTCTCGAGGAGCGATCGCGGCCGTCGTTGCCGCGCTCGTCTTCCCGCTCGCGGCGGGCGCAGACGACGGAGGCAACGGAGCGACGGCCCGTGTCGAGCGCTCGTGCAGCGGCTCGAGCACGATCGCTCTCCGCGTCCGTCCGCGCGACGGCGGTCTCCGCGTCGAGATCGAGGTCGAGGCGGCGCGTCCGCGGGGGCGCTGGGGCGTCGTCGTGATCCACGAGCGCCGGCTCGTCGTGCGGGCACGCGTGCGAACGGATCCGACGGCGGGCGGCTTTGCCATCCGGCGCGTGATCCCCGACTGGCCCGGACGCGACACGGTCACCGTGCGGGCGGCCGGGCCTCGCGCAGAGGTCTGCCGCGCGAGCGTGACCGTCGCGGGGGCGTAGGGGCCGCGCGTCAGGCCTGGGCGGCGCGCGCCTTGCGGCTCGCGGCCTGCTGGCGCTTCGAGGCCGACAGCTCCACCTTGCGCAGGCGGATCGAGGCGGGCGTCACCTCGACGCACTCGTCGTCGCGGATGAACTCGAGCGCCTGCTCGAGCGACAGCGGCCGCGGTGGGATGAGGCGGACGAGCTCGTCGGCGGTCGACGAGCGCATGTTGGTCAGCTTCTTCTCCTTCGTCGCATTCACGTCGAGGTCCTCGGCACGGGCGTTCTCGCCGACCACCATGCCCTCGTAGACCTCGACTCCCGGCCCGACGAAGAGCGATCCACGCTCCTGGAGGTTGAGCAGGGCGAAGGTCGTCGTCGCGCCGCGCCGGTCGGCGACGAGGCTTCCGCTCGGACGCGTCCGCAGGTCGCCGTGCCACGGCTCGTAGCGCTCGAACACGTGATGGAGGATCCCCGTGCCGCGCGTCTCGGTGAGGAACTCCGTGCGGAAGCCGATCAACCCGCGGGCAGGGACGACGACCTCCATCCGCACCCAGCCGGTGCCGTGGTTGACCATGTTCTCCATCCGTCCCTTGCGCAGGGCGAAGAGCTGCGTGAGGACGCCGACGTAGTCCTCCGGCACGTCGACCGACACGCGCTCGACGGGCTCGTGCACCTTGCCGCCGAGCTCGCGGGTGACCACCTCGGGCTTGCCCACCGTCAGCTCGAAACCCTCCCTCCGCATCAGCTCGACGAGCACGGCGAGCTGGAGCTCGCCCCGGCCCTGCACCTCCCAGGCGTCCGGCCGCTCGGTCGGCACGACCCGCAGCGAGACGTTGCCGACGAGCTCCTGGTCGAGCCGCTGCTTCACCATCGGCGCGGTCAGCCGAGAGCCCTCCTGCCCGGCCAGCGGCGACGAGTTGATCGCGATCGTCATCGAGAGGCTCGGCTCGTCGACCGCCACCACCGGCAGCGGGCGCGGGTCGTCGGGGTCGGCGAGCGTCTCGCCGATCGTCACCTCGGGGATGCCTGCGAGCGCGACGATCTCCCCCGGCCCCGCCTCGTCGGCATCGACGCGGTCGAGGGCCTCGGTGACGTAGAGCTCGGTCACCTTCGCGCGCTCGACGGTGCCGTCCGCGCGGCACCAGGCGACCTGCTGGCCCTTTCGCACCGTGCCGTTGGCGACGCGGCAGATCGCGAGGCGGCCGACGTACGGGGACGCGTCGAGGTTCGCGACGAGCGCCTGGAGCGGATGCCCCTCATCGAAGGTCGGCGGCGGGATCGTCGCGAGCAGCGCGTCGAACAGCGGCCGGAGCGTGTCCTCGAGCACGGACGCCTCGGCGCCCGAGCGGCCCGCGCGCGCGTTGCAGTACACGATCGGGAACTCGATCTGGCCCTCGTCCGCGTCGAGGTCGAGGAACAGCTCGTAGACCTCGTTCACGACCTCGTCGGCGCGGGCGTCGGGCCGATCGACCTTGTTCACGACGAGGACGACGGGAAGCCGCGCCTCGAGCGCCTTCCGCAGGACGAAGCGGGTCTGCGGGAGCGGGCCCTCGCTCGCGTCGACGAGCAGCAGCACGCCGTCGACCATGCGCAGCGCCCGTTCGACCTCCCCGCCGAAGTCGGCGTGGCCCGGCGTGTCGACGATGTTGATCTTCGTCTCCTGGTGGCGGACGGCCGTGTTCTTGGCGAGGATCGTGATGCCCTTCTCGCGCTCGAGGTCCATCGAGTCCATGACGCGCTCGGCCACGTCCTGGTTCTCGCGGAACGAGCCGGACTGCCAGAGCATCGCGTCGACGAGGGTCGTCTTGCCGTGATCGACGTGCGCGACGATCGCGACGTTGCGGATGTCCTCCCGGACGGGCACGCGCCGAGGGTAGCCGCGGCGCGCAGGGCGAAGGTGTCCGACTGAAGTCGGACACCGGAGGGCCGCGCGCCGAGCCGGCCTGGGTCCGACCGAAGTCGGACACCGGAGGGCCGCGCACCAACAACCGGTGTCGGACTTCAGTCCGACACCCCGCGCGCCGAGCCGGCCTGGGTCCGACCGAAGTCGGACACCAGAGGGCCGCGCGCCAACAACCGGTGTCGGACTTCAGTCCGACACCCCGCGCGCCGAGCCGCCCGGTCCGACCGAAGTCGGACACCGGAAGGCCGCGCACCAACAACCGGTGTCGGACTTCAGTCCGACACCCCGCGCGCCGAGCCGGCCCGGGTCCGACCGAAGTCGGACACCGGAGGGCCGCGCACCAACAACCGGTGTCGGACTTCAGTCCGACACCCCGCGCCCGAGCCGCCCGGTCGACCGAAGTCGGACACCGGAGGGCCGCGCACCAACAACCGGTGTCGGACTTCAGTCCGACACCCTGCGCGCCGAGCCGCCTCTAGGTCGGTCCCGGCGGCATCTCGCCGACGGGCCACGGCTTGCCGCCGAGGCCCCAGTTCTTCGGGTCGTGGCCCTCGACGATCACCCAGGTGTGGTCGCGAAGACCCTCGCTCGTCGCGGCGCAGAGGGCGTCGGTGAGCCCGGCGATCAGCTTTGCGCTCGTCTCCTCGTTGACACGGAAGTCGAACAGCTCGACGCGGATCAGTGGCATGCGTGGCTCCTTCGGTCGTCTCGGGTCGTCGGGCCTATGCTCTCGCAGATGCCCCGCGTCGCGCGACCGGAATCGACGACGCCCGTCTCCGACGACGGCGTCGAGCGGCGTGCCCTCGTCCCACCCGAGGACGGCTCGTCGCTCGCGCTCGACGCGATGGTCCTCCCACCCGGCGTGCTCCTCCCAGTCCGCGACCATGCGTACGACACGCTCCTCTTCGCCCACGAGGGCGTGTGCGCGCTGGGAGACGATCGGCTGAACGGCGCCGGTGCGCTTCTCGTTCGGGCGGGCGAGTCCCGGACGCTCGTCGCAGGGCCGGAGGGCGCGTCCCTCGTCCGCGCGACACTCGGCGGGGCGACCGACCTACACGCGCCGATGGGCCCCGAGGAGCCGGTCGTCGCACTCGCCCACGTCGAGCCCGGCAAGGCCACGGGCGCACGGTCCTTCCAGGTGCTGCACGGGCCGCACAACGGCTCGACCCGCGCCACGATGTTCGTCGGCTACATCCCGCCGGGGAAGGCGCCGTGGCACTACCACCTGTACGACGAGATCGTCTGGGTGCTCCGCGGTCGGGGCCGGCTGCACCTCGGCGACGAGGTCGAGCCGCTCGAGCCGGGCTGCGCCTTCCGGCTCCATCCGCGGGAGGTGCACATCGTCGAGAACACCGACCCTGCGGTCGAGCTCGCCGTGGTCGGGATCTTCACGCCCGCGGGAAGCCCGTCGGCGGCCTACCTCACGCCCGACGTCGCCGGCGACTACGCCGTCCAGGGGTAGCCGCGATGGGATTGCCGGTCATCCTCGCCGTCGACGGCGACCCCGCCGGCCTCGCGGACATCGAGCGCGAGCTCCTCGACCGGTACTCGCGAAGCTACACCGTCGTCTGCGTGGCGTCGGCCACGGACGCGCGCCGCCTCCTCTCGGAGCTCCGCGCGAGAGGCGAGGCGGTCGCGGTCGTGCTCGCGGGTCAGGAGCTCGGAGAGACGACGGACGGGGAGCTGCTCGGCGAGGTGCGCCAGCTGCACCCACACGCCAAGCGGGCGCTGCTCGTCGGCTGGGGCGAATGGGGATTCCGCGCGACCGGTGACGCGATCCACGAGGCGATCGAGCACGGGCGGATCGACCACTACGTGGTCAGGCCGATGGCGCCGCCCGACGAGCTCTTCCACCAGGCGATCTCGACGTTCCTGCTCGAGTGGGCGGAGGAGCGCCGCACCGTGCCGTATGCGATCCACGTGATCGGAGACTCGTGGTCGGGGCGGGCCGCCGAGTTGCGGACCGTGCTCGAGCGCTGCGCGTTCCCCCACGCGTTCTGCCTCGCCGACTCGGACGAGGGACGGAGGCTCCTGGAGGGCTCGAGTCCCGAGGCCGAGCTGCCGGTCGTGATCCTCCCGGACGGCACGACGCTCGTGAACCCGAGCGACGTCGAGCTCACGCGGGCCACCGGGTCGGCGGTGGAGCCGGAGGACAGCGAGTTCGACCTGCTCATCGTCGGCGCCGGCCCTGCGGGGCTGTCGGCGGCCGTCTACGGCGCCTCCGAGGGGTTCCGCACGCTCGTCGTCGACACGCACGGGATCGGGGGCCAGGCGAGGTCGAGCTCGCTGATCCGCAACTACCTCGGCTTCCCGCGCGGCGTCAGCGGTGCTCTGCTCGCCCGCCAGGCGTACGAGCAGGCATGGGTCTTCGGCGCGCGCTTCGCCTTCCTGCAGGAGGTGGTCGCCCTTCGTCGCGACGCGGACCGGCTCGTCGCGACGCTCTCCGGCGGCGCGGCCGTCGCCGCGCGAGCGGTCGTCCTCGCCACCGGGGTGACCTATCGCCGGCTCGGCATCGACACGCTCGAGGCCCTCTCCGGCGCCGGCGTCTTCTACGGCGGCGCCGGCTCCGACGCGCACCGGATGGCCGGCCAGGAGGTCTACGTGCTCGGCGGAGCGAACTCCGCCGGCCAGGCGGCGCTCCACCTCGCGCGGTACGCGCGGCGCCTCACGCTCGTCGTACGCGCGCCGTCGCTCGAGGCGGGGATGTCTCATTACCTCGTCCAGCAGCTGGCCGCGACGCCGAACGTCCACGTCAGGGTGGGCGCCGAGATCGTGGGCGGAGGAGGCGACGGCTGGCTCACACATGTCGTGCTGCGCGACCGGGCGAGCGGTACCGAGGAGACGGTCGCGGCCGATGGTCTGTACCTCTCGATCGGGGCCCGCCCGCACACGGAGTGGCTCCCCGCCGAGATCGCGCGCGACGACCGGGGCTTCGTCCTCACGGGCCTCGACATCCCGAGAGACCACCCCTGGCCGCTCCAGCGCGATCCGTTCCCGCTCGAGACGAGCATGCCGGGCGTCCTCGCGGTCGGCGACGCACGGTACGGATCGGTCAAGCGCGTCGCCTCCGCCGTCGGCGCGGGCTCGATCGCGATCAGGGTGCTCCATCGCCTGCTCGACGCGGACACCATGACGCATCCGACGAACGAGATGACCGAGCTGCGAAGCGCCTAGCCGGCCGCGGTGAAGAGCCTCGGCGTCGGGCCGTCGGGTTGCGGGAGCCGCTCGGAGAGCAGGATCATCTCGTCGATTTGCTCCCGTGCGGCGGTGCCGTCGGGGTGGTCGAGCTCGATCAGGTTGCCCGACGGGTCCCGAACGTAGAGCTGCGCCTCCCCGCCGGGGAGCTCCGCGATCGCGTAGCCGAAGCTCGCGTGGTCGAGGATCCCGAGCTCGCGTGCGCGCTCGTAGACGGAGACCACGTCGTCCACCTCGAGAGCGAAGTGGGCATAGGTGGGCGGAGCGTCCGGCCGCTCGAACACGTGGACCTGGAGCGAGCCGGCGCGGAGCCACTGCACCGGGAAGGCAAAGTCGGGCGTCGGAAGAGGCTCGAGGCCGAGGACGTCGACGTAGAAGCGCACGGACTCGTCGAGGTCGCGCGCGACGACGCTCACGTGATTCAAGCCGACGGCTCCGCTCACGAGGGGATTCTCTCAGGTCGAGAGCCCGGCCGCGATGTCCCGTGCGGCGTGGGCCGCGGTGAGCGGCTCCCCGGTCGCCGCCTCGATCAGCCTGTCCCAGCGGAGCGACTCGCCCGGGCGGAAGACGTGCTCGGCGAGGAAGGCACCGGCCTCGCGTCGGCCCACCAGCCCGCCCGCGACCCGGCCCAGCGCGGCCTCGAGCTGCGATGCGACGAGATTGCCGTACAGGTACGTGTGGTAGTAGACCGGCGCGCAGGCGACGTGGATCTTCGCCGCCCAGTCCGGTGCGTGGCGCCCCTCCGGGGGCGTGACGAGCTGGTAGCGCGAGACGAGCTGCCACCAGACCGTCGCGAGATCCGCCTCGGGGTCGGCGTACAACGCGCGCTCGAAGTTCGTCATCACGAGCACCCATCGCGTGAACACGAGCAGCTCGGCCGCCTGGGCGGCCCGGAGCGGGGCCTCGAGACGCGCGGCCGCGTCGTCCTCCAGTCCGGCGACGTCGCGCAACCACTCCACATCCTGGGCGAGTCTGCCCATCATGATCGCGATGCCCTCTGTGACCGTCAGGTGGCAGTCACGGAGGAGCCAGGGCAGGGAGGGGTCGAAGCCGACGTCATAGGCACCGTGCCCCAGCTCGTGGAGCATCGTGTCGGCCCAGTAGCGGTCGGCGACGACGTTCGCGAGCACGCGGACGTCGCCCTCGCGGTCGAGGTCGACGCAGAAGGCGTGCTGGCACTTGCCCTCGCGAGGCCTCAGATCGCTGCGCTCGAGGATCGGCGCGGTGTCGATCCCGATCTCGTCGAACGTCTCGCGCGCGAGCGCCACCACGTCCTTGTCCGCGAAGACGTGCGACAGGTCGACGCCCCCGGCGGCCGGGACCTCCTGGAAGAACGGGTCCTCGTAGTGCCAGGGCCGCAGCTCCGAGACGGCGCAGCCGAACCGCTCCGCCAGGCGGGCGTCGGTCTCGGCCTTCCAGGCGGCGAACGCGTCCCCCGTGAGGCGGTCGCACTCCTCGAGGGTCTCGAAGAGGCGGCCTTCGTCCATCTCCGACGTCGCGACGGCGAGCGCGAACCAGTCGCGGTACCCGAGCGACCGCGCCGCGTCGTTTCGCAGCAGGGCGAGCTCGCGGACGTCGTCCGCGACGGCCGCGCCCACGGTCTTCGACGCCTCCCAGGCCTCCTGCCGCTCGACGACGTCGTCGCTCTCCCGCAGGATCCGCTTGATCTCGTTGTCGTCGACCGTGCGACCGCCCACCTCGCCGCGGTGCTGGGCGAAGCGGGACTCGACGGACGCCTCGAGCTCGACGATCCGATGGCGGGTGGTCTCCGGCACCTGGTGCGGGACGAGGCTCGAGTGGAGCAGGTCGAGCTGGCGCCGGACGAGCGGCTCGGCGCCGTTGGCGCGTGCGGCCTCGACGTCGCGGAAGAGCCCGGCGTCGGCGAGCGCATCCGAGAGCCGGAGCTCGGCGGCGACGCGGCGCTGCTCGTTCTCCTCGGTCGCCGACACGTTCGCGTCCCACCACGCCAGCGCCGACGACCGGTACAGAGGGCGCAGCCGCTCGACGGCCCGCTCGACGACGGCTTCCGGTTCGCTCACGGCGCCGGGAGCGTACCCGAGGCGCTCGCCCGAGCGACTACGATCGCGTCTCGTGGGCACCGACGCGCACCGGGCGGCCGCGGCCGAGCTCGGACCGATCGCCGTCGGCGTCGTCACCGTCTCGGACAGCCGCACCGCCGACGACGACACGAACGGGCTCTGGCTCCACGAGCGGATCGCCGCGGTCGGGGCGCACGTGTCCGGCTACCGGGTCGTTCGCGACGAGCCCGACGATGTGCGGGCCGCGGTCGACGCGCTCGTCGCCGACGCGCGGATCGTCGTCGTCAACGGCGGGACCGGCGTCTCGCGGCGCGACACGACCTACGACACCCTGGCGGGGATGCTCGAGAAGACGCTGCCCGGGTTCGGCGAGCTGTTCCGGATGCTCAGCTACGAGCAGGTCGGCGCGGCCGCGATGCTCTCACGTGCGACCGCCGGCACCTACCGCGGCTCGATCGTCGTCTCGGTGCCCGGCTCTCCGAAGGCCGTGGCGCTCGCCTGGGAGAAGCTGATCGAGCCGGAGCTCGCCCATCTCGCCTGGGAGATCGGGCGCTGAGCCCGCCGTGCCTGCGGCGACGATCGGCGCGCCGAGGATCCGGCGCCGCTTCCGCCGCCTGAGCGCCTCCGCCGCGAGGTAGCTGCCGATCACGAACGCGAGGGCGGCCGCCTGCAGGAGGAGGCCTTCCCAGGTCGGGAAGACGCCGAACCACATACCGGCCCAGAACGGGAGGGTGAGCCCCTCGACCGGCGTAACCGGCATCCAGCCGACCACCTGCATCGTCTGCACCGTGTGCCCGACGAGCACCATCAGCACGCCGGTGATGAGCAGGCCGGTCGCGATCAGCATCTTCTTGTGGGGAAGCTTGCGCTCGAGCGAGACGACGAGCGCGAACACGCCGACGACGCCGACGAAGCCGAGCAGCACGCCCTGCAGCACCGTCCACGCGCCCGCCTCGAGCGTCAGCGCCTGGAGGAAGAGCACCGTCTCGAAGCCCTCGCGGTAGACGCTGGAGAACCCGAGGGCCACGAGCCCGAGCGCCTGCGCGGAGAGGATCCCGATCGACGCGCCGGCGAGCACGCGCTTCTTCTTCCTGTGGAGGTCCTGCAGGTTCTCCTGCCAGTAGACGCGGTGGTAGAACCAGTTGAGGATCAGGAGCAGGACTCCGATCGCGACGAGCGAGACGACCGCCTCCAGCCGCTCGCCCCAGCCGGCGAGCGAGCCGAGCACCGTCTGCGCCACGATCCAGGTGACGACGCTCGCCACGAGCGCGATCCCGACCCCGGCGAGCAGCGGCCGGCGGAACCGGCGCTGGGCGCCGACCATGCTCGCCATCAGCGCGGCGAGGATGAGCACGGCCTCGAGCCCCTCGCGGAAGACGATGATCGCGCTGTTGACGACGACCGAGGTGCGGGACTGCGGCCCGCTCCCGATCGCCTCGGCGGACTCCTTGAGCGCGAGATCGAGTGCGGCGATCGTCCCGGCGAGCTCGTCGGCGCTCGCGTTCTGGCGCAGGAGCTGGGCAAGGCCGTCGTGGCCGTCGGCGCCGTACCAGAAGAGCCCCTCGACCCGCTGGAACAGCGACGGCGCAAGGCCCCGGAGACGCTGCTCCGGGCCGAGCTCGAACGTGGCGTAGGCCTCGAGGCGGCTCGACTCGGCGCGCCGCAGGTCGCCGGCTGCCGCGAGCGCGGTGACCTTGCGGAGCAATGTCGCGATCACGTCGAAGTCGGCCTCCGCCGTCCCCGCCTTCCAGTCGGCGGGATAGACGTCGTCGAGCGCGGCCGTCGCGGTCTTCGCGAGGTCCTTCACCTCCGCCGGGTCGGCGACCGCCGTCCCGCGCTCCGCGTCGCCGAGCCGGGCGTCGAGCTCGCCGAGCGCATGCTGGACGGAGCGCGTCGCCGCGAGGTCACGACCTGCGAGATAGGACTGCAGGTCGCCGAAGGCGACCGCAGCGCCGTCGCGGAAGGCGATCGCCTCCTGGATCTCGATCGGCACGACGACGGTCCCGTTGGCGATGCCGCGTGCGTACTCGACCGGGACGAGCCCGAGGTAACGGATCAGCTGGCCGGCGCGACGCGCCTGCTCCGACGGCGTCAGCGGCGCGGCGCGGAAGGCGAGGAGGTCGTCCTCGACCGTGGCCGCCGCGCGGGCCGTCGCCGCCGGCTTGCCGGTTCGCGCGGCGCCGACGAGATCGTCGAAGGCGCTGTCGAGCCGGACGGCCGCCGCTTCCCCGCGCTGGCCGACGAAGGCGTCGCGCAGGATCCACCAGTACCCGCGTGCGGTCGCCGCCGAGCCGGCCGCCTTCTCGGCCAGCCCGGCGCGGAGCGCGTCGCCCGTGTCGGACAGTGACGCTCGCAGCAGCGCCTCGTACGTGTCGAGGAGATCGCCGCGGATCGAGCGCACGGCTCGGGCGCGCGGGACGACCCCGTCGGCGAGCGAGGCGATCGCGACGCTCGAGGCGGCGCTCGGGTGGGAGAACCTGGTCACCGGCTTGAACTCGCGGACGAGCAGCCACGCACTCGCCCTGTCGAGGTCGCCCGCGCGGGTCGCGGCGAGGATCGTCTCGTACGCGCCCGAGAGCGCCGCCGACCGCGCCGTGGCGGACGTGACTGCGAGGTCGACGCCGTTGCGATCGGAGGCAACCCGAGCAGCAGCCCGCCTCAGGCGATCCGCGCTCGCCTCGGCGGAGGGGTCGAAGCCGTCCGCGAGCCGGTCGGCCGCCACCGACGCCCGGCGACCTGCGGCCGCCAGGGCACCGGCGTCGCTCGTCGTCGCGGCGAGCTCGGCGTCGAAGAGCGCGCCGTCGAGAGCGTCGAACGCCCGCCAGGGCGCCACCGCCTCCGACGCCGACGCACGGCCTGCCCCGGCTGCGGCGACGAGCACGGCGACGGCGACAGCGAGGAGCGCTCCGCCCCCCGCTCGTGTCCCGCCGCGTCGCGTCGTGTTCACTCGATCATCCCGCTCGCGCGCGCCCGGATCAGGCCTGGAGCTCCACTCCGAGGACTCCCGCGACCTGCGAGATCTGTCCCGCGATCGCGTTGGCGCGCTTCTGGGCCTGGCTCCCGAGCAGGTCGGCCTGCTTCGGGGTGAACCTCTTGCCCGCCTTCTCCTGCGCGTAGATCCCGTCGACGAACCGGGTGAGCTGCTGGAGGGCGGTGCCGATTCGGGCGCTCTGCGCCGAGCCGGCCCTGGCGACGAGGGGCCGCACGCCCTTGTAGACGTTCTGGAGGCTGAAGAGGATCCCGTGCACGTCGATCAGGCGGGAGTGGGCGACGAAGGCCTTCTCCTTCGCGGTCGAGCCCGCGATCGCGCGCGAGCTCTTCCACTCGCCGAAGTACCCCTCGACCGTCGGCACCATCACGACGAGCGCCGTGAGCACGTCGGACGCGTTCGGCGTCCAGGCCCGTGCGGCAGCGTCGCTCTTCCGGGCGTACGCGGCGAAGCTGCGCGCGGTGGCGACCAGGACGTTCGCGTCCGGCAGCACCTCGCCGAACTCGACCGTGCCGTCGCCGTCGAGGTCGGCCTTGACCCCGCCCGGGGCGACGAACCGCGAGTCGGTCCCCCAGAGCGTCGGCTCCAGCAGCGCGTGGAAGAAGTTCCCCGGCTTCGCGAAGACCTTGCCGTTCGGCAGCTCGAGGTCGAACGGCACCGCGGTCTGCGGGTCGTCGGCGGCGCTCGTGCCCGAGTCCATGATCACGTCGTACTGGGCGAGCGACGGGACGCCGGCGACGACGCCCTCTTCCTCCTCGTAGGCCTTGTGCGCCCTGCTGAACGCGGGCTTGAGGCCGAGGAGCAGGGGGCCCACCTCCGAGCGATGCTCGCGCCAGAGGCTCGCGTAGGAGAACTTTTCCTGCTTCGCGAGCGCGTAGTAGCGCTCGGCGCGCGCCTGGATCCCGTCGAGCTGCGTGACGAGCTTCTGCGAGCGGCCGAGGAGATAGGTCTTGACTCCTGCGTAGTTGGGCGCTGCGGCTCTGGCGTCCGTCCGGGCGGGCGCTGCAGCCGCGGTCGAGGCGAGCGCCGCGACGAGGACGAGCCCGGTCGCGCACGTGATCAACGGAAGGCGAATGCGGTTCGTCATGCGCGGAGGGTACAGCTTCCCGACATCGTGTGTAAGGGAACCCTTACACCGACCGCCGCGACCCCGTCCGCCGTCGCAGCAGGCGCCTATGCTGCTCGCCGTGCTCGGAGTCGGCACCGCTCGACGCCCCCCGCGGGCGCCCCGGCTCGACACCCTGGCGGCGCTGACGCACTCCGATCTGCGCGCACGCTACGGGCGTGGCCGGGCGCGCGCGGTCAAGTGGCTGCTCGACCCGTTCTTCGCCGTCGGCGTCTACCTCGTGCTCGTGACGGTCGTGCTCGACCGCACCGGCGAGGCTCCGGGGCTGTCGATCGCCTGCGCGGTGGTCCCGTTCCAGCTCGTGATCACGAGCATCACGAACGCGCTCCAGTCGGTGCAGCTCCGGCGCTCGATCCTGCTCAACATGTCGTTCGACCGAATGCTCCTCCCTCTCTCCGGTGTGCTGACCGAGACGGTGGCGCTCGCGTCGTCCCTCGCCCTGCTCGCAATCCTCATGGCCTGCTACGGGATCGCGCCGACGCTCGCGGTGCTCTGGCTGCCGGTGCTCATCGGCGTGACGTTCGTGCTCTCCGTCTCGATCGCGTACCCCATGACGATCGTCGGGCTCTGGTACCCGGACCTCCGGCTGTTCGTCGTCAGCCTGGCGCGGACACTGTTCTTCGTCGCGCCCGGGCTGGTCGCGCTCGATCAGGTTCCCGAGGAGGCGCAGGACTGGTTGAAGCTGAACCCACTCTCCGGGATCTTCGAGTCCTTCCGGGCGGTCCTGATCGACGGCCGGGCACCCGAGGCCTGGGAGCTGGCGATCCCGCTCGGCTGGAGCGCCCTGCTGCTCGTCACGGCGTTGCCGCTCTACCGATCCGAGCAGCGCCAGCTCGCGAAGATGGTGGAGGAGTGAGCACGGCCGTCCGCACGAACGGCGTCGGCGTGCGCTTCCTGTTCGACCGGGACCGACGCGTCGTGACCCCGAGCCTGGCCCGGCT
Organism: uncultured Actinomycetes bacterium; assembly: GCA_963739405.1. Classification (GTDB taxonomy): domain Bacteria; phylum Actinomycetota; class Thermoleophilia; order Gaiellales; family Gaiellaceae; genus Gaiella. The sequence continues at coordinate 22,402 of CAVUAH010000024.1, forward strand.
ACGACGGCGTGGAGCGGAGGCGTGGGGGCTCCGCGACGTGACGCTGGAGGTCGGCGCGGGTGAGGCGGTCGCGCTCCTCGGCCGCAGCGGAGCCGGAAAGACGACGTTGCTCCGCGTGATCGCCGGGGTGCTCCCCGCCGACGTCGGTGACGTCGTCGTCGACGGGCGGCTCGCGTCGCTCCTCTCGGTCGGCGCAGGCCTGATGGCCCCGCTCACGGGTCGCGAGAACGCTGCGCTCCTCGGCGTGCTCGCGGGCCTCACTCGGCGGGACGCACGTCGCCGGCTCGAGTCGGTGCGCGAGCGAAGCGGCCTCGGCGAGGCCTTCGAGCGGCCTGTGTCGAGCTACTCGCAGGGCATGCGCGCCCGACTGGGGTTCGCCGCGGCCGACGAGCCGGACACCGAGCTGCTCCTCCTCGACGAGGTGCACGAGGCGCTCGACCACGAATACCGCGAGGTCGTCGAGGCGCGCGCGCAGGAGCTGCTCGCCGCCGGCGGCGCGGTCGTCGCGGCCGGCCATGACCATCCGCTGCTCGAGCGGATCAGCACGCGCGCCCTCTGGATGGACGGAGGCCGCGTCGTCGCCGACGGTCGCTTTGCAGAGGTCCGGGGCCGCTACCTCCGGGAGGCCGAGGCGGCCGATCGGGCGGCGGCATCGATCATCTAGATTGGCCTGATGGCGACCGCCGCCGGAGCGCCCACGCTTCCGTACGACTGGTACGCCGACCCGGCGGTGCTGCGCCTCGAGCAGCGGCAGATCTTCGCGAGGTCGTGGCAGTACGCCGCCCGGCTCGACCAGGTCGCGGAGCCGGGGCAGCTGGCGACCGCGTGGGCGGGGTCGCTGCCCGTCCTCCTCGCCCGTGCGCGCGACGGCGGGCTGCGGGGCTTCGTCAACGTCTGTCGTCATCGGGGGCACGTCCTCTGCGACGGCGACATGCGGCGCGAGTCGATCCGGTGCCCGTACCACGCGTGGACGTACGGCCTCGACGGAGCCCTGCGGCACGCTCCCCGCGCCGATCGCGAGCCGGTGCTCGACCGGGAGGCACTCGGGCTCGTCCCCGTCGCCGTCGACGCGTTCGGCCCGTTCGTGTTCGTCAATCCGGACGCCGGCGCGGCACCCCTCGCGGACGCCCTCGGCGACCTGCCGGGGCTCCTCGCCTCCGGCGGGGTCGATGTCGACTCGCTGCGATTCCACGCGCGGGCGGAGTCGGACGAATACGCCTGCAACTGGAAGATCTGCGTCGAGAACTTCCTCGAGTGCTACCACTGCGCGGTCGCGCACCCGGGCCTCGCGAAGGTGCTGGACGTCTCGCCCGACGCCTACGAGCTCGCAGCGAACGGGCTGCTCGCGAGTCAGTTCGCCCCTCCGCGCGGCGACGGAGTCTCCTCCGAGGAGGAGGTCGCGCAGGGGCAGTTCCACCTGCTCTTCCCCGGCACGGTGGTCAACGTGATGCCCGGGCAGCCCAACCTCTCGATCGGCCCGATCGTGCCGCGCGGGCCGGAGGCGACGTACCGCTTCCTCGACTACTTCGTCGGCCCCGACGTCGACGACGCATGGCTCGCCGACCAGCTCGCGCTCGACGAGCGGGTCGGGGCCGAGGATCGTGCGCTGGTGGAGGGCGTCCAGCGAGGCGTGGCCAGCGGGGGCCTCGAGGCGGGGACGCTGCTCGCAGAGCCCGAGCAGCTGATCGCCTGGTTCCAGTCGCTGGTTGCCGAAGCGCTGGGAGCCGACGTCGCCGGCGACTGACCCACGTACGATCCGGTCATGGCGACGACCACCAGGCAGGCACCGTCCCGTCTGCTCAACCGCGAGCTCTCCTGGGTCGAGTTCAACGCGCGTGTGCTGGAGCTGGCGGAGGACGAGCAGCTGCCCCTCCTCGAGCGGGTCCGATTCGCGGCGATCTTCGCGTCGAACCTCGACGAGTTCTTCATGGTGCGGGTCGCGGGCCTGCTCGAGCTGGTCGAGTCGGACGTCCCCGTCCGCTCCGTCGACGGGCTGACGGCGGGGGAGGCGCTCGATGCCATCCGCACCCGCGTCTCGGAGCTGACGACGCGGCTGGGCAGGCTCTGGAAGCGGGAGCTCGCCCCGGGTCTCGCCGCCGCCGGCATCGAGATCGCGACGATCGAGGACTGCTCGGAGCGGGAGCGGGAGAAGCTCAGCAGGTTCTTCGAGCGGGAGGTCTTCCCGATCCTCACGCCGCTGGCCGTCGGCCCCGGGCAGCCGTTCCCTTACGTCTCGGGGCTCTCGCTCTCGCTCGGCGTGAGCGCACTCGACCCGGAGACGGGCGAGGAGCGCTTCGCCCGCGTCAAGGTGCCGGAGGTGCTCGACCGGTTCGTCCCCGTCGGCAAGCGCCTCGTGCCGCTCGAGTCGGTGATCGCGTACTTCCTCCCGATGCTCTTCCCCGGGATGGAGATCGCGGAGCGAGCGCTCTTCCGCGTGACGCGCGACGCCGACTTCGAGCTCTCGGACGACGCCGACGACCTCCTCGAGGCCGTCGAGTCCGAGCTTCGCCGACGACGGTTCGGCGACGTCGTACGGCTCGAGGTCTCGCGCTCAGCGTCCCGCGAGATGCGCGAGCGGCTGATCGAAGGGCTCGAGGTGAGACCCAGCCAGGTGTACGAGATCGAGGGCATCATCGACCAGTCCGAGCTCTGGGAGCTCGTGGGGCTCGACCGGCCCGACCTGAAGCACCCGGCGTGGGCGCCGGTGGTCCCGCCCCGCTGGGCGCGCGCGTCCGGCGCCGGCGAGGTGTTCGAGGAGATCCGGCGCGGCGACCTCTTCGTCCAGCAGCCGTACGACTCGTTCCGGGCGAGCTTCGAGGTCTTCGCGCAGGCGGCCGCGCGCGACCCGGACGTGATCGCGATCAAGACGGCCGTGTACCGCACGAGCGACGAGTCGTCGCTCGTCTCGTCGCTGATCGAGTGCGCGGAGCAGGGCAAGCAGTCGGTCTGCCTCGTCGAGCTCAAGGCGCGCTTCGACGAGCGGCGCAACATCGAGTGGTCGCGCGCGATGGAGGAGGCGGGCGTCCACGTCGTCCATGGCTTCGCCGACCTGAAGATCCACGCGAAGATGTCGCTCGTCGTGCGGCGTGAGCAGGGCGGGTTGCGCCGGTACGTCCACATCGGCACCGGGAACTACAACGCGTCGACCGCTCGGCTGTACGAGGACGTCGGCCTGTTCACGGCCGACGAGGAGATCTCGGCGGACGTCGCCGACCTGTTCAACTACGTGACGGGCTTCGGCCGTCCGCAGCGCTTCCGCAAGCTGCTCGTGGCACCGTTCACGATGCGTGCGCGCCTCGTCGAGGAGATCCGCCGGGTCGCAGCGGCGGCCGCGGACGGCACGCCCACGCGGATCCGGCTGAAGCTGAACGCTCTCGTCGACCCGACGATCGTCGAGGAGCTGTATTCGGCGTCGGCGGCCGGTGTCCCGATCGAGGTCCAGGCCCGCTCCATCTGCATGCTCCGCCCGGGTGTGAAGGGGCTCTCCGAGACGATCCGGGTGACGTCGATCGTCGGCCGCTTCCTGGAGCACAGCCGGATCTACTGGTTCGAGGCGGGCGACGACACGAACGTCTTCATGGGCAGCGCCGACCTCATGCCCCGCAACCTCGACCGTCGGATCGAGGTGCTCACGCCGGTCGAGAACGCGCGCGCGAAAGGAGAGGTCGCGGCGATCCTCGACAGCGCGCTCGCCGACACGACGAACGCCTGGGAGCTCGGTGCCGACGGCGAGTGGAGCCGCCTCGACGGCAAGGGCAAGAAGGCGCACACGCACCAGGACGCGATGATGCGCCGTGCCCGGCTTCGTGCCCGACGAGCGCGCTCCTGACGCCCGGCCGCCGGGCTACGCCGCGGCCGTGATCTCGACGCGGGCGAGCGCGAGGGCGGCGCCTTCCCGCACACCGCCGCGCGCGAGCACGAGCGGTCGGTCGAGCGCACGGGCCGCCTCAGCGAGGAGGAGCGCGCCCCCGAGCAGCGAGGCCGCGCGGACGGGATGAACGCCTGCGCTCCGCGCCACCTTGGCGGAGGGACGCGCGGACAGCGCGTCGATCGCGCGCTCGAGGTCGGCGGACGAGAACGGCTCACCGACGAGCTTCGCCGCGGCCCTCGCGCTGCCGCCCGTCGCGAAGGCGACGTCCGGCCGCGGGGGGGCCAGCACCGCCATCGCGTCGGACACGGCGCCGCGGGCCTTGCGCAGGTGGGCCGCCCTTGGGGGGTCGCGACGGAGATAGCGGCTCGTGAGCCTGATCGACCCGAGGTCGATCGACGAGACCCAGCGAGTGCCGCGGAAGGCGTCCCCGACGACGATCTCGGTCGAGCCGCCGCCGACGTCCACAACGCCGACGCGCCCTGCGGCGAGCCGCCCGGCCCGCGCGAGGGCACCGTCGTAGGCGAGCCGCCCCTCGTCCTCGGCGGAGAGCACGCTCACCGCGAGGCCGGTCGACCCGGAGAGCGCGCGGACGAGGGCTCCCGGCGAGCGCCCCTGCCTGCCCGGCGCGGTCACGATCGTCCGCGCTCGCTCGACGCCCTGCGACACGGCGAGCTGCGCATACCGCCCGCAGACGCGCGCGACCCGCCGCACGCTGCCGGGTGACAGCCCGCCGCTCTCGGCGATCTCGGCCCCGAGGCCGAGGCGCTCGCGCCGCTCGACGACCGCGGACACGCGTCCCTCCGCGGACACGTCGGCGACCAGCAGGCGCGCGGTGTTCGACCCCACGTCGATGACCGCGACGCGCATCGGGATCATGGTGACCGCGGGGTCGGACGGCTCGAGAGCGCGGCGGCGTCCACCTCCCGATCCTGCGGCGACCCCGGCCGAACCGTGTCTCCGTCGGGTGTCGAGCCGGTATCGATCCCGCGCGCGAGGGCCGTCAGGCCGGGCGGACGAGCGGCTTGTAGGCGATGCGGTGCGGCTCGAGGGCCTCGGGCCCGCGCGTCTCGCGCACCCAGTCGGCGTACTCGGCGTGGGAGCCCTCGAACCACGTCACCTGCGAGTCGCCCTCGAAGGCGAGGATGTGCGTCGCGACCCGGTCCAGGAACCACCGGTCGTGCGAGATCACGACGGCGCAGCCGGCGAAGTCGAGCAGCGCCTCCTCGAGCGCGCGGAGGGTGTCGACGTCGAGGTCGTTCGTGGGCTCGTCGAGGAGGAGCAGGTTGCCGCCCGAGCGGAGCAGCTTCGCGAGGTGGACGCGGTTCCGCTCGCCGCCCGAGAGATCCTTGACGAGCTTCTGCTGATCGCCGCCGCGGAAGTTGAACCACGACACGTACTGGCGCGAGTTGACCTCGCGCCTGCCGAGCTGGACGACGTCCTGGTTCCCCGAGATCTCCTTCCACACCGTGCTCTGCCCGTCGAGCGCGGAGCGCGACTGGTCGACATAGGCGAGCTCGACCGTCTCGCCGACCTCGAGCATGCCCGCGTCGGGCTCCTCCTCGCCTGCGATCATGCGGAAGAGGGTCGTCTTGCCCGCGCCGTTCGGCCCGATCACGCCGACGATGCCTCCCGGCGGCAGGTCGAAGGTCAGGTCCTCGACGAGCAGCCGCTCGCCGAAGCCCTTCTGCACGTGCTCTGCGCGGACGACGACGTCGCCGAGGCGCGGCCCTGCAGGGATGTGGATCTCGACCGTGTCGAGGCGCTTCGCCTGGTCGTCGGCGAGCAGCTTCTCGTATGCGGTGAGGCGCGCCTTCGACTTCGCGTGCCGCGCCGTCGGGCTCGAGCGCACCCACTCGAGCTCGCGCTGCAGCGTTCGGCGGCGCGCGGCGCTCTGCCTCTCCTCCGTTCCGAGCCGCGCCTCCTTCTGCTCGAGCCAGGACGAGTAGTTGCCCTGGAACGGGATGCCCTTGCCGCGGTCGAGCTCGAGGATCCAGCCGGCGACGTTGTCGAGGAAGTACCGGTCGTGGGTCACGGCCATGACGGTGCCCTTGTAGCTCTCGAGGTGGCGCTCGAGCCAGGCGACTGACTCCGCGTCGAGATGGTTCGTCGGCTCGTCGAGGAGCAGCAGGTCCGGCGCCGAGAGCAAGAGCCGACAGAGAGCGACGCGGCGGCGCTCGCCGCCGGACAGCGTCGTCACGTCGCGGTCGCTCTCGGGTAGCCGGAGCGCGTCCATCGCACGGTCGAGCGTCTGGTCGAGGCTCCAGGCATCGGCGCGGTCGATCCGGTCCTGCACCTCGGCCTGCTCGGCGAGGAGCGCGTCGAAGTCGGCGTCCGGCTCGGCGAACGCGGCCGAGATGGCGTTGAAGCGATCGAGCAGGTCCCGGAGCTCGCGGACACCGTCTTCGACGTTCCCGCGGACGTCCTTCGCGTGATCGAGCTCGGGCTCCTGCGGGAGATAGCCGACCGTCGCCTTGGGGTCGAGCTCGGCGACGCCGGACGAGGGCTCCTCGAGCCCCGCCATGATCCGCAGCAGGGTCGACTTGCCCGCCCCGTTCGGACCGAGCACGCCGATCTTCGCCCCGTGGAGGAACGACAGGGAGATGCTCGAGAGCACCTGCCGCTCGGGGCCGTAGAACTTGTCGGCCCGGTGCATCGTGTAGACGACCTCGCTCACGGCGGCAGTGTAGGGGCCGCTCGACAGGTACGCAGTCCGCTCGCAATATGCTAGCGTAATGCGACATGCGGGTTCTCTATCTCCGGAACGTTCCCGACGAGGTCGGCGCCCGGCTCGAGACGCTGGCCGCGCTGGAGGGCATGTCGGTGTCCGCGTTCGCCGTCCGCGAGCTGGCGTGGATTGCGCTTCGGGCGGACAATCCCGCACTTCTCGTCGCCCTCCCCGACCTCGGCGTCGACGCGCGAGCGGTGGTCGACGATCTCGGAGTCGGCCGCGCCGAGCGGTGATCGTCGTCGACGCCTCGACGGCGGTGCTCGGCCTGCTGAACGACGGGGACGCACGCCGGTACCTGGCGCGCGAGGCGTTCGCCTGTCCCCACCTCGCCGATGTCGAGATCGTCCATGCACTACGCGCGCGCGTGCGCCTCGGACAGCTCGACGCGGTCGACGCCGAGCGCGCGGTCGCGGCGTGGGCGCGGCTCGGCATGTACCGGGTGCCGGTCGTCGGCCTGCTCGAGCGGATCTGGGAGCTGCGCGAGAACCTCAGCGCCTACGACGCGACGTACGTCGCGGTCGCGGAGACCCTCGATACGCCGCTCGTGACGGCGGACGCGCGGCTCGCGCGGGCACCGGGCCCCACATGCCCGATCACCGTCGTGCGGAGCTGAGACCCGGCCGTCGCCGTGTGCCTCGGCGCGCCAGGCTCAGGCGGACACCGCCCGCAGCACCTCGAGATCGCGCGCGTAGCTCAGGAGCTTCTCTGCCTCGACGAGCCCGAGCCAGCGCGCCTCGTCGACCTCGTGCGCGTAGGAGAGCTCGCCCTCGACGACCCGGAGGCGCCAGTAGCGCACCCGCTTGGGGCGCGCCCTCGAGTCGTGGTACTCCGTCGAGGGCAGCTCTTGCTCGAGCGCGCAGACCAGCCCGGTCTCCTCGAAGACCTCGCGCAGCGCGCACGCCTCGTCGGTCTCGCCCTCCTCGCACTTCCCTTTCGGGAGGCTCCAGTCGTCGTACTGCGGGCGGTGGACGACCAGCACCTCGAGCCCGTCGGGCCCGTCCCGCACGGGGATCCCGCCGGCGGCACGGACGACGGTCATCCGAGGTGCTTCGCCGTCCGGCGCAGGTCCTTCCACGCCGCCGGCCAGGCCTCCCGGCTTCCCTCCTTGCGCTCCTTCTCGCGCCCAAGGAGCGCGGCTGCAGCCGCGGCGTCGCCCCCCTCCGTCGCCCACGCCCGGATCCGCCCCTCCGCAACCGTTGCGTCCTGGTGCTCGCCGAGCACGTCCTGGAGCTGCTTGGCGCCCTCGACGAACGCCTTGCCGCGCTTGCCGAGCTCGTGCGCGGCGAGCTCCGCCGCGTAGCGCACGCGCTTGACGCGGATTCGCGCAGCGTGGAGCTTCGCGTCGCCGGCGTCGCCGTCGAGGCGCGCGAACACCTTCCGCGTGCGTCCCCACTCCGCCCTCCAGACGTCGCGGAGCGGCACCTCGACGCCGCCCGCCATCGGCTCCGCAACATGCTCCAACCGGTCGAGCAGCGCCAGGTAGCGGTCGCTCGAGAGCACGACCACCACGGCGACGCGGGCCTCGCCGCGCTCGGCGTCGAGGGCGGTCAGGAGGCTGTCGAGCGCGTCGGCCGCGCCGACCTCCGCCGCGTCCGACCGCAACCGGTCGATCAGGACGTCGAGGTCCCGCGCAGGGCCGAGGGTGCGCCCCAGCCAGCCGATCTCGTCGCGCAGCGACTCCGACCAGCTCCGGTCGAGCATCGGGCGACCCGCCCGGAGGAAGGCGCGCAGCCGCCGGGTCGCCACGCGCAGCTGATGGAGGTCCTCGGGATCGGAGCCGAGCCGCACCCCGGGGTCGTGGGCGAGGAGCCGGTGCGCCTGCTCGCCCAGGGCGATCCCGAGCGCGGCGAGCGACGTCGTCCCGGCAGGGATCTCGACCGCCCGCGGCGCCTCGAGGTCGAGAGCGCGATAGAGCTTCGGCCGAGGGTCGGCCGACACGGCGCCCGCCTGCCGCAACGCGTCGGCGAGGCGCTGGAGCGTCTGCTCGTCGCCTCCGACGAGCTCCACCTCGAGCTCGCGGAAGCGGCGCGTCACTCGCTGTCCCTCGAGCACGGAGACGAAGTCGTCGACGATCTCCGCGCCGTCGGCCCGGACGACCTCGCGGCGAGTCCGGAGACGGGCGACCGGGGCGACCTCGCGGCCGCGAAGGAAGGCGACGAGAAGCGAGGCCAGCTCGAGCGGCGGCCGCGCCGGGGGACCGGCCTGCTCGAGCTCCGCGCGGGCTGGGCCGCGCGGCAGCTTCAGCTGCCACAGCCCGCTCCCGTCCTCGACCCGGTGCCGGAGCGTGACCCCGTGGCGCGCCAGCACGAGATCGGGCGTGTCGTGGTACGTCGAGACGAACACGCGGGTCGGCCGGGTGTCGCCGCCGAGCTCGGGGAGCACGAATCCCTCTCCCGGCTCGAGCTTCAGCTCCCGCTCGACGGTCTCCCTCACGCCCCGAGCCTATCCGCGGCGGCGGAGCGGCCGGTCGACGTTCCGTGTCACGGCATTTCGGTTAACGTGCGCGCCCGTGCGCCTCTCGTTCACGCCGAGGACGAGCGAGTTCTACGTGCTCTTCGCCCGTGCCGCCCAGAACGCGCTCGAGGTCGCGCGCCTCGTCGACCGCCGGTTCCGCGAGCACCCCAACTCCGGCATCACGCAGGAGCAGGTGAAGGCCGAGGAGACCGAGGGCGACGCCATCACGCGCGAGCTCATCACGCTGCTCAACACGCAGTACCTGACGCCGTTCGACCGCGACGACATCTACATGCTCGCGATCGAGCTCGACGACGTCGTCGACGAGCTCGAGGAGGCGTCCGATCTCCTCGGCCTCTACGGGATCGACCTGCCGACGAAGCACGCCGTCCAGCAGACGAGCCTCATCGTCGCCGCCGCCGAGCAGCTCGCGGTCGCCTGCGACAACCTGAAGAGCTTCTCGGGGGTACAAGAGGCGCTCGTCGAGCTGAAGCGCCTCGAGGACGAAGGCGACCGCGTCCTGCGGGAGGCGCTCGCGTCGCTGTTCCGTGACTCGAGGATCGACCCGCTGATGGTGATCCGCTGGAAGGACGTCTACGACAGGCTCGAGGGCGCGCTCGACAGCTGCGAGACGGCGGCGAACACGATCGCGAACATCGTCGTGAAGAACGCGTAGGCACCGACATGGAGGCCACCCTCTGGGCCGTCGTGGTGATCGCGCTGTTCTTCGACTTCACGAACGGCTTCCACGACACCGCCAACTCGATCGCGACGAGCGTCTCGACCGGCGCGCTGTCGCCCCGCGTTGCCGTGGTGAGCGCGGCCCTCCTCAACTTCCTCGGCGCGTTCGTGTCGATCGCGGTGGCCGCCACGATCGCGAAGGGGATCGTCGACCAGGATGCGGTCACGCTCGAGATCGTGATGGCCGGCCTCGTCGGCGCGATCACCTGGAACCTGATCACGTGGCTCGTCGGCCTGCCGTCGAGCTCGAGCCACGCGCTGATCGGCGGGATGATCGGATCGGCGGTCGCGGCGGACGGCTGGGGGGTCGTCCAGTGGCAGGGCGTCAAGGACAAGGTGCTGATCCCCTCGCTGATCGCCCCGTTTCTCGGCGTCGCGCTGGGCTTCGCCATCATCCTCGGGCTCACGTGGCTGATCGCGCGTCGGAGCCCCACGAAGGTGAACCGCGTCTTCCGCCGGGGGCAGCTCGTCTCCGGCGGCTTTGTCGCCTTCACGCACGGGACGAACGACGCCCAGAAGACGATGGGGATCATCGCCCTCGCCCTCGTCGCCTCCGGGCACCTGAACGCCGACTTCGACCAGCTGCCGACATGGGTGATCGCGTCCTCGGCGCTCGCGATGGGTGCCGGGACGTACGTCGGCGGCTGGCGGATCATCCGGACGCTCGGTCAGCGGATCGCGAAGATCGACCCGCCGCAGGGCTTCTCGGCGCAGACCGCCTGCGCATCGATCCTGTGGACGACGGCCCACTTCGGGTTCCCGGTCTCGACCACGCAGACGATCTCGGGCTCCGTCCTCGGCGCCGGCGCGATCCGGGGCTTCTCGGCCGTCCGCTGGGGCGTGGCAGGGAACATCCTCGTCGCGTGGATCCTGACCCTGCCGGCGGCAGGACTGGTCGGCGCGTTCATGGAGGTCGTCACCCGGCTTCCGGGCGGGCACGTGATCGTGTTCTGCCTCGCGATCGCGATCGCGGCGTCCGCGTTCGGAGTGCGCCGGTTCGAGCGCCGCCGGCTCGCGCCGCCGGCCGCGTCATCCGCCCCCAGCCCGGCCCAGCCCAGCCCAGCCTAGCCACGTCGGACGCGGAACCGGCGCGCGTCGGGTTTGCGCCGCCGGGGTCGTCAGGCCGGTCGCATCAGTGCGACGCGTCGGTGAACTCGTGGAACTCGCCCGTGACCACGAACTCCGTCTGCTCGCCGATGTCGACGGCGTTGTCGCCGATCCGCTCGAGGCAACGTGAGGCGACGATCATCCGCATGCCCCACTCGGTCGCCTCCGGGGAGCTCAGCATCTCCAGCACCTTGTCGACGACCTTCCGGTTGGTGTGGTCGATCAGCTCGTCGAGGTCGACGAGAGACCGGGCGCGCTCCACGTCCCGCGCTGCGAACGAGTCGAGCGCGATCCGCACCATCGACTCGGCGCGGTCTCCCATCTCCCGGAGCCCTTCGACGAGGTCGTGTCGCGGCTCGAGGCTCGCCGACAGCTTCGTGAGCTTCGCGATCGTCACCGCCTGGTCCCCGATGCGTTCGAGATGGATGGCGTTGTGGAGCACGGCGAGGACGAGCCGCAGGTCGGTTGCAACGGGCGCCTGCTGCGCGAGCAGCTGCTCGATCGACCTCTCGATGGCGTGATACCTGCTGTCGACCTCGTCATCGTAGGCAACGACCTCGTCGCACAGCTCGACGTCCTGCGACTCGAGTGCGTCGACGGTTGCGCGTACGGAGCGAAGCACCACGGCACCCTCCTCCTGAAGGCTTGCCTCCAAGGCTTCGAGGCTCTGCTGGTACTCGACGCGTGCCATCGCCATCAACCGAACCTGCCGGTGACGTAGTCCTCCGTGCGCTGGTCGGCCGGCTTGGTGAAGATCGCGGTCGTCGCGTCGTACTCGACGAGGATCCCGTGGCGGCCACCGTCGTCGCGCAGCTCCACGTGGAAGAACGCCGTCATATCCGCGACGCGCGCAGCCTGCTGCATGTTGTGCGTCACGATCACGATCGTGTAGTCCCGCTTCAACTCCGTCATCAGATCCTCGATCCGCCCTGTCGCGATTGGATCGAGCGCCGAGCAAGGCTCGTCCATCAGGAGGACGTCCGGCTCGACGGCGAGAGCGCGCGCGATGCAGAGGCGTTGCTGCTGCCCGCCGGAGAGACCCAATGCGCTCGACTTGAGCCGGTCCTTGACCTCGTCCCAGAGTGCTGCCTGACGAAGCGAGCGCTCGACCCGCTCGTGGAGATCCTTCTTCATCCCGAGCACGCGCGGTCCGTACGCGACGTTCTCGTAGATCGACTTGACGAACGGGTTCGGCTTCTGGAAGACCATGCCGATCAGACGTCGTACCTGGACAGGGTCGACCTCACGTGCGTAGAGGTCTTGACCGTGGTAGAGGACCTCGCCCTGCACCTCTGCGCCCGGGATCAGGTCGTTCATCCGGTTGAAACAGCGGATGTACGTGCTCTTTCCGCAGCCCGACGGGCCGATGAAGGCTGTGATCCGGCTCTCGAAGATCTTCATGTCGACGCCCTTGAGAGCGAGCTTCCCGCCATAGGCGACATTGACCTCGCTCACGGCGAAGACCGGTGCCGAGCCAGGCGCCACAGGCGCCGGCGCAGTTGTCGCGGAGCTATCGAGTCGCACGGCCGCTCTGGCGCCTTGTCTCTCCGATTGCATCGTCGCCTCTTCCAGCATCGGCCGCATCACCGACCCCTTCGACTCTAGTGAACTCGGAATAGGGGATGGTCGTCCGCCGGGACCCGGGAATCGGCGGACGACCATCTCGGGTTCGGCTCGGGCTATGCCCCGGCTTGCTTGATCTTGGCGATGCTCCTTGCCGCGGCGACCCGAACGACGTCCGGGATCGGCGCGTAGAGGAGCTTCAGACCGAGCTGCTGCCCGGGCTTGCTGATCGCGAACAGGAGGAACTGCTTGACCTCCTTGGCGTTCCTCGCCTCGAGCGGGACGATCGCCCACGTGAAGGTGCTGATCGGGTAGGCGAGCTTCGTCTTCTTCGTCACGGGAGGATCGACGATGGAGACGCCGTTGTCGGGAGGCATCGTCTTGATGGTGGATGCAGCTGCGGTCGCCGCACGGATGCCCGGTGTCGCGTAGACCCCAGCCTTGTTCTTCACCTTCGCGAAACGCAGCTTGTTCGTCAGCGCGTACGCCACGTCGGCGTATCCGATGGCGCCCGGCGTGTTCTTCACCACGCCTGCCACTCCGGAGCTGCCGCGCGCGCCGACACCGAGCGGGAACGGCGGTTGGGTGGACTTGCCGACCTTGCCCGCAAAGTCCGAGCTCACCTTGGACAGATAGTCGGTGAAGTTGTAGCTCGTCCCGGATCCGTCCGATCGGTACGCCGGCGTGATCCTCGTGTCGGGGAGACTGACACCGGCGTTCAACGCCTTGATCCTCGCGTCGTTCCACTGGGTGATCTTCCCGAGGTAGATGTCGGCGATGACGGGGCCGGTCAGCTTCAGCTGCTGGGAGACGCCGGGTAGGTTGTAGAGGACGGATGTCGCGCCGAGTAG
>CAVUAH010000025.1:0-18867 GCA_963739405.1 uncultured Actinomycetes bacterium
TCTCGTCGCCGCGGGATCCCACGAGGCGGGGACGCCGCGGCGGAGGTAGTTCCAGAGCGCCTGGACGGTCGCCCACGTGACGTAGACGTAGTACCGCGCGACGGGGACGCCGGCCGCGAACGCCGCGAGCACCGCCAGCTGCCCGAGAAGCGCGAGCGCGTACGGCCGGCCGTCGGGCGCCAGGACGATGCTCGTCGCGAGCAGGCCGAGGTGGAGCGCGCCGCTGCCGTAGCGCAGCAGGCGGTGCGACACCACCGAGACGAGGTAGCCGGGCGGCAGCCGCCGGAGCATCGAGCCGCGCAGGGTGATCTCCCAGCAGTGCTCGAACATGCGCACCTTGCGCGCGTACTCGGTCTCGTTCGTGGGCGTCGGACGCTCGACCGCGAGCGCGGCCGGCTCGTACACGGCGCGGCGGCCGGCCTGCACCATCCGGTACGGAAAGGCGAGGTCGTGGCCCCAGCGCGGGTCGACCTCGACGTAGTCGCCGCGGTTCAGGGCGTAGATCGACCCGTTGCCGCCGGTGATCGAGCCGAGACGTGACTCCTGCTCGCGCAGCCAGAGCTCGTAGCGCCAGTACAGACCCTCACGGTTCGATCCTTCCGCGTCCCCGAGCCGAAGCCGCCCGCACACGTAGGCGACCTCCGGGTCGGCGAGGTTCGCGACGAGCCGTCGGAGGGCGTCGGGCGCCCACGTCGCATTCGCGTCGGAGAATGCCACGACCTCGCCCGTGGTCTCCCGCACGGCTCGGTCCTGCGCCGCGACCTTCCCGCCGCGGGGGCAGTCGAGCACGCGGACCCGCGGCTCCCGCGCAGCCACCGCCTCGACGAGCGCGTTCGTCCGGTCGCTCGACGCGTCGGACGCGACCACGATCTCGAGCCGCTCACGCGGATAGTCGAGCTCGAGCAGGTTCTCGAGGCGACGCTCGATCACGGTCTCCTCGTTGTGGGCGGCCACGATCACGGCGACGGACGGCTCCGCGGAGGGGGCCTTCGCGACGCGCCGTTCCCGCACGCGCGCCAGCGCCCCGGTCGCGATCGGGTAGCCCACATGGGTCCACGCGAGCGCGGCCGCGGATCCCCAGAACAGCGTCTTCAGCACGGGCATCCGCGCGAGTGTAGTTCCCTGCGTCGCTAGTCTCGCGCCGCATGAGCGCGCCCCCCGACGGTCGGCCGATCCGCGTTCTGCGCGTGATCGCGCGGCTCAACGTCGGCGGCCCCGCGCTCCATGTCACCTATCTCGCACGCGGGCTCGCCGAGCGAGGGTACGAGACCACGCTCGTGGCGGGGGACGTCGGCCGCGGCGAGGAGTCGATGGCGTTCGTCGCCGAGCGCGCCGGGGTCGAGATCGTCTCGCTGCCCGGCCTCTCGCGGGAGCTCTCTCCGCTGCGGGACGCGCTCGCGGCCGTCCGGCTCGCGCACCTGATCCGGCGGCTCCGCCCCGACGTCGTCCACACGCACACGGCCAAGGCGGGAGCGGTCGGCCGTGCAGCAGCGCTCCTCGCCGGTCCGCGCCGGCCCGTCGTCGTCCACACGTTCCACGGCCATGTGCTTCGCGGGTACTTCGGCCGTGCGGGGACGCTCCTGTTCCGAGCGATCGAGACGATCCTCGTGCGCGGGACCGACAGGCTGGTCGCCGTCAGCCCCGAGGTCCGCGACGAGCTCGTCGCGCTCGGCGTCGCCCCCGCAGACAGGTTCTCCGTGATCCGGCTCGGGATCGAGCTCGAGCCGCGCGTGTCGTTCGACGGGGACGTCGCCGAGGTGCGCCGGCGCCACGGGATCGCGGCCGGGTCGTTCGTCGTGGGCTGGTTCGGCCGGATGACGGCGGTGAAGCGGACCGACGACCTGCTCACCGTGCTCGCGGCTCTCCACGCTCGCGGAGTCGACGCGCTGCTCCTGCTCGTCGGCGACGGTGACGACCGCGAGCGGCTCGAGCAGCGCGCCCACGAGCTCGGTCTCGCGCGCTCGTGCCTCTTCCTCGGCTACCAGGAGGACGTCGCGCCGTGGTACGCGGTGTGCGACGCCGTCGTGCTCACGTCGGCGAGCGAGGGGACGCCGGTGACGATCATCGAGGCCCTGGCGGCGGGCCGTGCGGTGGTCGCGACGCGGGTCGGCGGCGTTCCCGACGTCGTCGACGACGGCGAGACCGGCTTCCTCGTCCCACCGGGAGACACCGAGGCGCTCGCAGAGCGGCTCGAGACCCTCGCGCGCGACCCGGGCCGTCGCGCCGAGATGGGAGAGACGGGTCGCAGACGGGTGCTGCGACGGTACGCGGTCGAGCGCCTCGTCGACGACGTCGACGCGCTCTACCGCGAGCTGCTCGCGACGACGTCGGCGACGACCCGCCGGTAGCGGCCGAACGCGACCTCGCGGTCCGCCTCGCTCTCGACCCAAGCCCGCCCGCGCTCGCCCATTCCGTCGAGCGAGAGACGGCCCTCGACCACGTCGCGGATGACGCCCGCGACGAGGTCCGGGTGCCCCGGAGGGACGACGACGCCGCAGCCGGCCTCCTCGACGAGCCGGACGGTCTCGCTGTCGCGATCGGCCGAGACGAGCACCGGTCGCCCGACGGAGAGGATCCCGTAGAGGCGGCTCGGCACGACGTACCCGGACAGGCCCCGCGCGAGCCCGACGTAGTGCAGGTCCGCAGAGGCCAGCGAGAGCGAGAGCCGGGCCCGGGGCTGGTAGCCGAGGAAGCGAACTGCGTGGGTGACCTCGAGCCGCTCCGCGAGCCGGGTCAGCTCGCCGTGACGCGCGCCGAAGCCGATCACCATCACCTGGAGCCGGTCGAGGTCGCGCAGGAACGTCATCGAGCGGACGAGCGTGTCGAGGTCCTGCGCGTGGCCGACGTTCCCGGAGTGCATCACGACGAAGGCGTCGTCGACGCCTTGCTCGCCCGACCACGCGTTCCGCCGCGGCTGGGGCGCGAGCTCGGTCGTGTCGACCCAGTTGGGGATCACCTCGATGCGCGCCGCCGACGCGCCCTTCTCCACGAGTCGCAGCTTCATCGTCTCGCCGATCGCGACGACCCGGTCGGCACGGCGCAGGTAGAGGGCGACGAGCCTGCGCAGGACGCCGACGACGATGGGATGCTCGAGGCGCTTGAGGCGCTCGGCGATCTCGGGGAACACGTCCTGGCTGATCACGAGCAGGGGCGCGCCGAACCGCCGCGCGACCAGCAGGCCGACGTCTCCGACGACGGGTGGGTCGGTCATGCAGAGGACGAGGTCCGGCCGCTCCCCACGCAGGGCCGTGAGGACGGTGTCGCCGAGGTAGCTCGCGTAGTTCGCGGCGCGCAGGTGGAGCTGTGAGCGCTCGTACGCCGTCGAGCGCACGCGGACGACGCGGACGCCGTTGCGCTCCTCGTCCGCCGGGAGATCGAGGCCGTGGAGGTGGCCCGTGACGACGGTCACGTCGTAGTCGCGCGCGAGGGCCTCGCAGAGCTGGGAGAGGAGCTGCGCGGTCGCCTCGACCCCGGGCCAGTAGTACTGGTTCAGGACGAGGATCCTCGGCCGGCGCGGGGCGGTCATCCGACCGCGCACGGTAACGCGCCCACGTAGTGTCCGCGCGGATGGGCCGGCCGATGCGGATCCTCCTCGCGAGCCCCGCGTACTGGCCGGCGCACGCCTTCGGAGGCCCGGTCGTCGTCTCCCGGGAGCTCGTCTCGCGGCTCGTCGAGCGCGGTCACGCCGTCGAGGTCGTCACGACGACCTTGACCGACGTCGGGGAGCGGCCCGCACCGAGGACCCATGTGGAGACGCTCGACGGCGCGCGCGTGACGTACCTCGGCACCCCGTTCCGGTACCGCTGGATGGGGGTCACTCCGACGCTGCCCCTCGAGCTTCGCCGCCTCGCGAGGCCCGACGTGGCGCACGTGATGGGGTTTCGCGACCCGGTCACGACCGGTGTCGCTACCTGGTGCCGGATACGGAGGATCCCCTACGTCTTCGAGCCCGTCGGGATGTTCCGGCCGCGCCTGCGCAAGGTGCGCGTCAAGCGGGCCTTCGATGCGACGCTCGCGCGCGGGGTCGCCTCGGGAGCGCGACTCGTGATCGTCTCGTCCCCGCGCGAGCGCGACGACGTCGTCGCCTGCGGCGTCGGCCCGGAGCGCGTTCGCGAACGGGAGAACGCGTTCCCCGAGCCCCCTTCGGCGAACGACGTCGACCCGCTGCAGGGCATCGTCCCGCCCGGAGCGCCGGTCGTCCTCTACGTCGGCCGGATCGCCGCGGAGAAGGGCGTCGAGCACCTGCTCGAGGCCGCACGCCGGCTCCCCGACATCCACGTCGTGCTCGCCGGGCCGGACGACCGGCACGGCACGATGGCCGCTGTCCGCAGGGCTCTTGCCGATCCGGCAACCGCCGGCCGGATCCATCCCCTTCCCCCGACCCCCGGCCCGCCATTCGACCTCTACCGCCGCGCCGACGTCTTCGTCCTCGCGTCCGGCGGCGAGAACTACGGCCTGGTCGCGGCCGAGGCGGCTTCGGTCGGGACGCCGGTGATCGTGTCCGACCGCACCGGCGTCGCGGCGTCGTTCGCCGACGGAGAGGCGCTCGTCGTCCCCTACGACGCGGCGGCAACGATCGCCGCGATCGCCCGCGTCCTCGAGGAACCTGCGCTCCGGACGGCTCTCGCCGAGGGCGGGCTCCGCGCCGCGCTCCGCTCGACGTGGGATGCGGCCGTCGACCGTCAGCTCGAGATCTACGCGGAGGCGCTCGGGGGTTGACGACGCTTGTGTTGATTCAACACAAGCATCGTCTCGCGCGGGGTCTCAGCGGCGGCCCGCGACGCGGCGGGCGACGCGGATCAGGTTCTCGATGCTCGGCTCGTAGCCCCAGTCGCGCATGATCGCTCGCGAGGCCTCTCCCGCAGCGCGACGCCGGTCGGGGTCCGCCGCGAGCGCGCGGATCGCCGATCCCGCCGCGGCGGGGTCGCCGGCCGGGACGATCGTCCCGTTGATCCCGTCCTCGACGAGGTCGAAGGCCGCCCCGACGCGATCGGAGACCACGAGCGGCAGGCCGCTCGCCGCCGCCTCGTTCACCACGACGCCCCACGGCTCGTGGCGGGAGAGGAGCGCGAAGACGTCGCCGATGGCGAACCGCTCGGCGATTCGCTCCCACGGAAGATCCGGCAGAAAGACGAGCCGGACGCCGAGCCCCTCGGCGAGCCCCGCGAGCAGGTCACGCTCCGCGCCGGAGCCGGCGAGAACGAGCACGAGACGCGGATCGTCTGCCTCGGCGACGGCCCGGACGAGCGTGTCGAGCCCCTTCTCGGGCGCGAGCCTCGCGATCGAGAGCACCGCGACGTCCTCGGGGCCGAGACCGGCCTCGGCCCGGAGCTCGTCGCGCCGGGCGCGTAGCCGGTCGGCCTCGGCGGCGAACTCGCCCGCGTCGATCGTGTCGGCGAAGAGCGAGATCCGCTCGGGATCGACGCCGCGCGCGAGCATCGACTCGCGCGCGAGCGTCCCGACGACCAGGACCTCCGCGGCGCCGCCCAGGATCGGCGGGACGAGGGCGCCCTTGACGGCTCGGCGCCAGCCGGGACGCGCGTCGCGCTCGTTCGACTCGACCAGGAGCACGTACGGGACGTCCCGCGCACGGCACCAGGCAACGGCGGCCTGCGAGGCGAACGTGCTCCAGCCGGAGACGACGACCACCTCGGGCGTGGACGCGGCGAGCGCGGCGAAGACGCCGAGCGAGACGGGGTACTCGTGGCGGAGCGCGCGGTAGAGGCCGGGCACACGGTGCCCTTCGAGGAAGACCGCCCGATGCTGCGGCTCGATCGTCCAGGTGCGGCGCTGGACCGTGCTGCCCGCGTAGAGCACCGTGAGGTCGAGCTCCGGGCGGCGGTCGACCCGGTCGAGCATCACCGTGCGGAAGGGTGTCGGCTCGGGGAACACCATCGTCAGCCGCACGGGGGCGTCTCTCGTCGCGCTCAGCCAGGCCGACGCCGCCCGCCGCTCGCCCTCGCCCGCGCGGCGCGCGCGCAGACGCTGCGCCCCCCGCGCCGGGAGCCCCGGGTCGAGCCGCAGCGCCGCGCGCAGGAGCGGAGCCTTCTCGCCGTCGGGCGGGTTCGCACGGGCGAGCGCCCACGCGGCTGCGCGGCTCCCCTCGTTCCCACCGTCGAGCGCCTCGAACGCTCGGACGAGCTCGACCAGCGCATCCGCGGCGGCGATAGCGGTGCCGGGCTCGAGCGGAAGGCCGGCCCCCGCTCGCCACGCGAGCTCGCGGGCAGGGGCGTCGAGCGCGGGCGCGACCCTCTCGATCTGGCGGAGCGCGACGCGTCGCTGGCACGCCCGCTGCATCTCCGCCCGTCGCGCCGACGCCTGCCCCTCGTGCTTGCGGTACAGCACGAGCGCCTCGGCGACGTTGTCGCCCTGCGCAACCTCCAGGAGCCTGGCCCAGAGGTCGTAGTCCTCGCTCTCGCCGAACGACGTGTCGTAGCGCAGCCCGTGGCGGTCGAGCACCTCGCGATCGAGGATCACGGTCGAATGGAAGAACGGCGACGAGAACAGCGCGGCCCAGCGCACCGCGCCCGGCCCGCGAGGCATGCGGTGGACCGTTCCCAGCTCGCCGTTCGGGCCGAGGTCGATCATCGCCGTCCCGACGATCGCCGGGCGAGGCTCCGCCCGGATGCGGCCGAGGATCCGCTCGAGCCACTCGGGGAGCGCGAGATCGTCGGCGTCCATCCGGGCGACGTAGCGTCCGCGCGCGGCGTCGAGCCCGACGTTGAGCGCGCCGGCGAGACCGAGTGAGACGTCGTGGCGGACAACCCGGAGCCGGCGGTCGTCCAGCCGGGCGAGGACGTCGGCGGTGCCGTCCACCGACCCGTCGTCGACGACGAGGAGCTCGAGGTCGTCGACCGTCTGATCGAGGACGCTGCGCGCGGCCTCGTCGATCGTCGCCGCCGCGTCGCGGGCGGCGAGGACGACCGAGACGAGCGGACGGGCCACGGCGGGGCTGAGGGTAGCCTGCGCCGGTGTCAGGAGCCCCCCGCTTCGATCTCGTGGTGGCGACGGTCGACCGCACGGATGACCTTGCCGCACTGCTCGAGTCGCTCGACGCGCAGACGCACCGGGACTTCAGGCTCCTCGTCGTCGACCAGAACGTGGACGACCGCGTCGCGTCGCTCCTCGCCTCGAGGTCCACGCTGGACACGCTCCATCTCCGTTCGCCGCGCGGCCTCTCGCGGGCGCGGAACGCCGCGCTTCCGGAGCTGA
Source organism: uncultured Actinomycetes bacterium (assembly GCA_963739405.1). Taxonomy (GTDB): domain Bacteria; phylum Actinomycetota; class Thermoleophilia; order Gaiellales; family Gaiellaceae; genus Gaiella. Next base: position 7,213 of record CAVUAH010000025.1, read on the forward strand.
CCGCGGAGCTGGTTGCGTTCCCGGACGACGACTGCGTCTACCCGCCGGACCTGCTGGAGCGGATCGCGCAGCGATTCGCCGAGGACCAGGGCCTCGCCGCGCTGAGCGGGCGCCCGACGGCCGCGGACGGCGCGATCGTCGGCCGCTGGCCGGCGACGGCGGGGCCGATCACGCCCGACAACGTCTGGCACCGCGCGAACTCGCACACGATCTTCCTCCGCCGCTCGCTCGTCGAGGAGGTGGGCGCGTTCGACGAGGCCCTCGGCCTCGGTAGCGAGACCGCATGGTCGTCGGGCGAGGAGATCGACTACCTCGTGCGGGCCCTCGGGCTCGGCGCGCGCATCGAGTACGACCCGTCGCTCGAGATCGTCCACCCCGTCAAGGAGGTCTCGCGGGACGAGCTCGTCGCGCTCGGCCGCCGCGACGGTGGCAGCGTCGGGTACATCCTGGCTCGCAACGGCTACCCAGCGGCCGTCGTCGCTCGGATGCTCGTCCGCCCGGCGCTCGGCGCGATCGCCTCGGCGGTGCTCCTCGACACGACGCGCGCCCGCTTCCACGCCGCCACTCTCGCCGGCCGTCTTGCCGGCCTCCGCGCCGGTCGGCGACAGCACGACGCCGGATCGGCCTAGTCGACGAGCGAGGCGAAGATCGCGGCGTGACGCTCGAGCCAGCCTCCGAGCGCGAAGCGCTCGACCGCCCGCGCGCCGAGCGCCCGTGGACAGCCGCTCCCGGTCGGCGAGCACGGCGGACACGGCGGAGGCGAGCTCCTCGGCCGAGGGAGGCTCGTCGCGCTCGAAGCCGTCGGGATGGGGAACCCCGACACCTCCCTCGTCCCCCACCAGCTCGACCGTGCCGCCGCTCGCCGCGTACGCGACCGGCACCCCGCACGCCATCGCCTCGATCACCGCGGTCGGGCAGGGGTCGTTGACCTTCGTGTGGAGGAGGACGTGCGCGCGGCGGAACACCTGCGGCGCCTCCGCCTGGGTGTAGGGGCCTGTGAAGTCGACCGCCGCAGCGAGGCCGAGCCGCCGCAGTGAGGCGCCCGGGTCGGAGACGACGCGGCCGCTCACGAGGAGCCGTGCGCCGGGGTGCGCGTCGAGCACGTGCCTGAAGGTCTCGAGAGCGAGCTCGAGCCGGTAGGCCTGGGTCTGGTCGCCGCCGAGCAGGACGACCGGACCCTCGGCCGGAGGATCACCTCCGCCCGGCGTGAACAGCTCGACGTCGACGGCATTCGGGAGGATCTCCCAGGAGCCGCGGGGCTCGCCGAGGAACAGGTCCGAGGAGCGCTTGCTGAACGCGCTCTGGTAGACGACGTGGTCGGCCGCCCGGACGACTCGCCGCAGCGGCTCGTTCAGCTCCTCTGTCCGGCTGCCCGCCCAGCCGGGGTAGGCGACCCCGTCCTGGTTGACGACGAGCTTCGCGCGCCGCCGAGCGGTGATCCAGAGGAGCGGACGCAGGTCACGCGGGAGGTAGGTCGTGCCGAGGTAGAGCAGCGAGTAGTCGGTCGGCCGGTTCGGCCACCGCGCAGCGAGCTTCTGCAGCTTTGCGGTGCCGCCCGCGACCCTTTCGCCCGGGCCGGGAAGTCTGTCCCAGCCGTAGAAGACGCGGAGGCCCGGCCCGGCACGTCCACCGACGAGCAGGCGTGCCCAGCGGGATGCGGCACGACCGTACCGTGCCGGTCGGTCCCTATCCATCGGCGCGCTCCGCAAAGCCGTCGAGGAGCGCCGCCCAGCGTGGCGCGAGCGCGTCGTGCGAGGTCGCGGCAGCCGTGCTCCTCCCCGACTCGCGCAGCCGGGCGACGAGCGTGGGGTCGCCGTGCAGCCGGACGAGACCTGCCGCGAGGCCGTCGGCGTCCTCGACGTCGACGAGGATCCCGTTCTCGCCGTCCACGACGAGGTCCAGCGCCTGCCCGGCACGCGTCGTCACGAGCGGCACGCCGGCCGCCATCGACTCGAGCACGCTCTTGGGGCCGCCCTCCTGGCGCGCCGCGACGAGGTACGCGTCGAGCGCGTGGTAGGCCTGGGTGAGCCCGTCACGGTCGGGCAGGAGCCGGTGCACGTACGGCACGCCGCGCCGCTCGAGCTCGCGCCGAACGTAGCCGCGGGCGGGGCCGGTGAGCAGCACGACGAGCTCGGGGACCGACCGCCGTGCCCGTTCGAGCGCGTCGACGAGGACGTCCGGGCCCTTGATCGTCTTGGGCTGCGTGCCGTCGTCGAAGCCGACCCCGTCCTTCTGGAACGAGCCGACGACGAACGCGTCGGCCGGGAGCTCGAGCGCGAGTCGGGCGGTACGGCGGTCGTCGGCGTCGCCGAGCGGGAAGCGCTCGAGCTCGATCCCGATCGGGATGCGGTGGATCCGCACCGGCTCGACGCCGGCCGACGCGACGATCTCCTCCATCTCGCGGTGCGTCACCTGGATGCGCGCGAAGCGCTCGGGCTGGCGGCAGAGCTCCTCGTACGCCCGATCGAACTCGGGGAAGCCGGGCGTTCCTGGACGGCCGTGGAAGTACGCCAGGCCGAGGCGGTGGGACGACCCCGTCCAGAGGGGGTCGAGGCCGGCGAAGTGGCTCGTGTGGAAGACCACCTGCTCGCGCGCGAAGCGCGCCCAGGCCGACGGGCCGAGCGTGTACCCGGCACCGCGGGCGACGGCCGACACGTAGGCGGCCTCGTCGTCGAGGGCCCATCCGAGGGCGTCTCCGAGGACGAAGAGCCGCGACCGGGCGGGCCACGATCGCGTCCGCAGCCGCGTGGCGCCCGCCCGCGGCAGCGCGCGCCGGCGCCCGCAACACGCCGCCCGCGCTCACCCGAGCAGTACCTCGAGATACCGGTCGGCGACGTCGGCGAGACGTGGGACGGCGATCGCGGCGCGGAACGACTCGAGGTCGGAGGAGAGGCGGTCGAGAGCGGCCGGCGCGTCCTCGGCGCGGTCGAACCCGACACCGGCCTCTCCCACGAGCTCGGGATGGCCGCCGCTGCGCCGGTAGAGCGCAGGGAGCCCGCACGCCAGCGCCTCGAGCAGTGCGTTCGAGCAGGGATCGTCGAGGCTCGCAGCGATGTAGCAGTCCTGAGCGCGGAGCAGCTCCGCGAGCTCGTCCGAGGCGAGGGGCCCCACGACCGCCCATCCGTCTCCGCCCTGCGGCACACGGCCGACGAAGGTGAGGGCGTACCGCGCCGGGTCGAGCTCGGCGCCGAGCGACGCCAGGACGTCCGCTCCCTTGCGCGGGTTGTCCGACCAGCTCACCGCAACGACGCGGACGGGGCGGCCGCCGAGCGGCTCGCGGGTCGCGGGGGGCCGGAAGATCGCGGGGTCGGGGGCGTTCGGGATCACGACTGGCTCGACGAGCTCGATCCCCAGGCGGGCATGGGCGTCCAGGCTGAAGCGCGACTGGACCACCGTGGCCTCGGCGAGCGAGGCGTTCATCGCCGCGATCCGGCGGTCGGTGCCGTCGTCGAATCCGCGGTAGACGCCGATCGGCCCGTCGACGCGATGCACCATGCGCACGTCGTCACGGACGAAGCGACGGAGCCGCGAGAGGTCGAAGTTGAACGAGTTGAACAGGCAGCTCGACGTCCCGCCCGAGATGCGGTTTCGCTCGAGCACGAGGCCGCGGCGCTCGAGCTCGCCCGAGAGTGCGCGGAGGAACTGGTGGCCGCCGCCCGACGGGGGCGGGGCGTCCTCGTGGAACAGCGCGACGTCGGCGCGCGCCGTGCGCGAGCGGCGGAAGTCGCGCTCCGCTCCGACACGTGCGCCCGCGCGAGCGAGCGCCGAGCGGGCATGTACGAGCGCCGCCCGCGGCTTCGTCCGAAGAGCCATGACGGCCGTACGCTAGTGCGACGGCCTCAGGGCCGCTCGACCGCTGCCAGGCACACGTCGAGCAGCCGCCCGGCGTATGCCTCGACACCCCCGGTCGCCTCCACCGACGCGCGCGCGGCACGTCCGATCGCCTCCCCGAGCACGGGATCGGCCAGCACGCGCTGGAGAGCCGTGGCGAGCGCGTCGACATCGCCGGGCGGCACCAGGAGGACGTTCTCCCCGTCGCGAAGCCCCTCGGGGTCCCAGAGGCCGCGCGACCGGCTGAGGACGACCGGGCGTGCGCACGCCGATGCCTGCAGCGTGACGCTCTGGCCCGACGGTTGGGGCACATCCGCGACCGGCACTGCGACGACGGCGGCCGCGCGGAACTCCTCGCGCACATCGGCGTCGCTCAGCAGTCGCCGGTGCCAGTCGGCCGGCTCCCACGTGACGTTGTCGGGCAACGCGTTCGGCCGCGGGTGCCGGGTGAGGATGCGGATCGCGGGCGTCGACCGCGGGCGCCGCACGGAGGAGCGTGCTCCCAGTCGCGGTGGCCGTCGTTGCCGATCGCGAGGACGGATCGCGGTCGCGGTCCCGCCGGGCGACCAGAAGCGCGTGTCCACCCCGAAGCGGTTCACGTGGACACGACCGGCCAGCCGCGGGTCGAGCGCGAGAAGCCCCGGCTCCTCTCCCGGGCCGTAGAGCATCGCGTGCATCGACCCGAGGAGCGGGAGTGTCGTGGCACGCCGTGTCCGACCCCAGGGCCGGTTGAGCAGGCCGGCGACGATCCCGACGAGCGGTGCCCGGAGGCGTCGGGCCTTCCGCCACACCGCGAGCGAGACGGCGGTCGCGGTGGTGGTCGCGACGACGACCTCAGCGTCGCGGAGCGCGGGCAAGAGCTCGCGCGTCCCGCCGAGCACTGCCGCGGACAGGTGCGGTGGGAGCCGCCCGAGCCCCGCCTGTCGATCGACGAGCCGCCGCGCCACGCGACCGGATGCAGCGTCGGGGTCGACCTCGTAGTGCGTGACGTCGTGCCCCGCCCGCTCGAGCTCGACCGAGCCGAAGAGGAACTCTGTCGGCCCGTCGCCCGAGCGGGCAGCCTCGAGCCGAGCGAGCCGGCCCGGGAAGTGGACGAACGCGATCCTCACAGCCGCCCGAGGCTACCGCCGCAGGGCGACAGGGCCTCGACTACCCTCAGTCGGCGAGATGCACCGCCAGCAGACGACGTTCGCAAAGCGCGTCACCCGCGTCGCGTCCTCCCTCGAGCGGCGCGGGATCGTCGCGACGTACGAGGTCCACGACCGCCTGCTCGCCAACCGCGCGTCGCGGCGGCGCTTCGCCGCCGACCCCCCGGCTCTCGACGAGCTGCAGCGGGGGCTCGTCGAGGCGCTCGACCACGACGGGTACGTCACGCTCCGGTTCGCCGACCTCGTGGGCGAGGAGGCCTGGCAGGCCGTCGATGCCCAGGGCACGGCGTTCATCGCCGAGACAGAGCGCACGATGGCCGAGGGCGGTCTCGGCAAGGTCCGCGCGGGGAAGGAGTTCGTCCAGCGTGCCTACAGCTTCGAGGGCACGACGCTCGGCGAGGACGACCCCTGGTTCGCCGCGGCGATCTCCCGGCGGCTGCTCGACGTCGCGAACGCGTACCTGCGCCTCTGGTCGAAGCTCTCGTACGTCGACCTGTGGTACACGGGCCAGCAGCCCGCGTCGGACGAGCGGGTCGCGTCGCAGAACTGGCACGTCGACTTCGACGACAAGCACCTGCTCAAGGCGTTCGTCTACCTCTCCGACGTCGGGGCCGACCACGGGCCGTTCGAGTACGTCCCCGCGAGCCAGCCGGGCGGTCGGCACCACTCGGTGCGGCCCTGGGTGCCGATGGGGTACGGCCGCGTCGCCGACGACGACGTCTCGCAGACCGTCCCCGCCGACGAGATCGTCCGCTTCACGGGCGAGAAGGGAACGATGATCCTCTGCAACACGAGCGGCCTGCACCGGGGCGGGTTCGCCACCGCGGGCCCGCGCGTGCTGGCGACGGCGACGTACTGCTCGCCGGCCTCGCTCAAGGCTCTCTCGAACCGGAACTACACGACGCCGCTCCCGCCCGCCGACGAGGTCGTCGGCTACGCGGTCTCGTAGGCGCGCTCGGCGGCGAACTCGGTCGTCCAGTCGAGCATCGGCAGCACGCCGCCGCGCAGCTGGCCGGTGTACAGGCCCTTCGCGAGTCGCCGAGGCCGCTGGTCCTGGACGTGGAACTTGACGAGTGCCGGGAGGTTCAAGTGGTTGACGAACCCCGGCCCGCCGAAGGACACGAAGGCGACGTCGACGCCGATCACCCCCTCGTTGAGGAGGTTCTGCGGGATCCACGCGGTAGACGTGTACGTGCCCGGCACAGGCGGCGACTGCCAGCGTGGGTCGGTGTCCAGCGCGTTGAAGACGACCTCGCCGCGGTCGTTGCCGAGCTTGAGCTTCGGGAAGAGCGGGGCCGTCTCGCCGAGGACGACGAATTGGAGCTCGATGCCGAAGGGCTCGCGGACGTCGACCGCTTGGACCGTCTCGCCGTTGGTGTCGACGATCGCGCGTCGAGAGCAGCCGGATCAGCTCGGTCCCCGGGGCCGCGTCGAACGCGAAGGTCACCTCCGCTCCCGCGCCCGACGCCTCCTCGAGGTAGCGGGAGACGACGTCCTGCGGCGGCGCCTTCGCGCCACCAGCTGGCCGCCCTGGAGCCAGTACGCGCGGTCGCAGAGCCGGGTGATCGCCCCCATGTCGTGGGAGACGAAGACCACCGTCCGGCCGGAGTTCGAGATGTCCTCGATCCGCCCCATGCAGCGCTGCTGGAACTCGTAGTCGCCGACCGCGAGCACCTCGTCGATGATCAGCACCTCGGGATCGAGGTGCGCCGCGACCGCGAAGGCGAGGCGGACGTACATCCCGCTCGAGTAGCGCTTCACAGGCGTGTCGATGAACTTCTCGATCCCGCTGAACTCGACGATCTCGTCGAACTTCGCACGGATCTCGCGGCGCTTCATACCCAGGATCGCGCCGTTCAGGTACGTGTTCTCGCGGCCGGTCAGCTCGGGATGGAATCCGGTGCCGACCTCGAGAATGCTGCCGACGCGGCCCCGGATCGAGGCGGTGCCCTCGGTCGGCGGGGTGATCCGGGTGAGGATCTTGAGCAGCGTCGACTTGCCCGAGCCGTTTTGCCCGATGAAGCCGACGACCTCGCCCTCCTCGATCCTGAACGAGACGTCCTTGAGCGCCCAGAGCTCCTCGAGCGAGTGGTCGACGTGCTCGAGCCGGAGCGCGCGCCGGGCGGCGTGCGAGAGCGTGTCGCGCAGCGTCTGGTAGCCGGCCTTGTACTCGCCGATGCGGTAGCGCTTCGAGATCCCCTCGGCGACGACGCGTGCTCATCAGTCGTGTCCGCGAAGCGCGGCTCGGCGCGCCGGTAGAACCACAGCCCGCCGAAGAAGAGGACGAGCGTCGATCGTCCACGCCGAGACCAGCATCGTCGGTCGGTGGGCGGCGGGGTGCCCGCGACGGCCCAGCGAAAGCCGGTGATCGCGCCGACGGCGGGGTTGAGCGACGCGATGGCCATGTACTTCTCCGGGAGCGCGTCCGCCGCGTAGATGACGCCAGAGGCGAACAGCCAGAGCTGGACGAGGAACGGGACGGCGTACGGGACGTCGCGGTAGCGGACGTTGATCACCGCGAGGAACGACCCGAGCCCGATCGCCGTCATCGCGAGCATCAGGAGGAAGACGGGGACCGAGTACGACCGTCGGCTGGATCGGCGACGTCGTACCACGACGTGATCCCGAGCGCGACCGCGAACGAGAACATGAAGTCGACGAGCGGGACGAGAATGCAGGCGAGCGGCAGGATCAGGAGCGGGAAGTGCACCTTCTGCACGAGCATCCGGTTCGAGAGGACACAGCCGGCGGTGAGCGTGAAGACCGCCGCGAGGAACGTCCACGGGACGAGGTTGAGCATGGAGAACACCGGATACGGCAGGCCCTGCGACGGCAGCTGCGCGAACTTGCCGAAGATCAGGGTGAATACCACCATCGTCAGGAGCGGCTGCAGCACGGCCCACGCGATCCCGATCAGCGACTGCTTGTAGCGCACCTTGACGTCGCGCCAGGCGAGGATCATCGCCAGGTCGCGCGAGCGCCAGAGCTCCCGGAAGTCGGGGAGCCCGCTCCGTCGCGCGGGGCGGATCAGCGGTGAGGGGCGCGGTACCGGCTTCCATCATGCTCGGAGCCCGCTGGCTCGAGGCAGGCGCGCGGGTGCTCAGGATGGTACCCGGGCCGCCCGCCGGATCCCGGGGAGGCGGCGCAGGCCACGGCGGACGAGGGCGCCCTCGGCGGCGAGCACGCGCGCCGCGCTGCTCGGCGGAGAGGAGGCGCCGCTCGAGGACGGCCTGCGAGTCGTGACGCAGCGCGACCTGCACGTCCTCGGCGAGATCCGCGTCGTCCGTGAGCGACGGCGGCGGCGCAATGCGACCTCTTCACCCCTTGCACGCGCCCGCATCAGGTCGCGAACGCGCGTGTCGACGACGAGCGAGCCCTCGGCCAGCCCTGCGCGGAGCCGCTCGTCGTCGACGACCAGCTCGTCGTAGAGGGCCGCCGCGCCGCCGGCTGCGAGCCGGTCGATCGTCGCGCGAACGTGACGCGCCACGCGCGGGTCGTCGCGGCGGCCCTCCGCCTCGGCCGTGATCCGGTACTTCCGCTCGAGCTGGTCCGGGCGAGCGGATCGGGAAGTGGAGCACCTCGAACGGGAACCACTCCCTGATCAGCCGGAGGCCCGTCCCCTCGGCGTCGTGGTTGCCCTTGCTGACGACGACGTCGGCGGCACCGCGGTGCGCGACCTTCACCTGCGCGTGGTAGGGATCCGCGAGATCGGGGCTCGGACGGCGGCGCACGGTCATCCGCTCGAAGACGTCACCGTTCCCGGGCCGCGGGACGAAGTGGCGCCACATGCCGCGGATCGCGCCGAAACGGGAGGGCACGGCCGCGAGCACCTCGCGGAGCGGCCCGGCCCGCGGCCACCACAGCTCGTCCGCGTCGCAGTTGACGACCCAGTCCGCACCGTGCTCGGTCGCCGCCAGGCGCGCCATCCGCGTCACCCAGGCCGCCTGCTCCAGCGTCTCGCCGCGTTCGCGCAGCAGCGTCACGGCGCCCTCTCGCTCGTAGCGCTCGAGGATCTCCGTCGTCCCGTCCTCCGAGCGATGGTCGGTGGCGACGACGTGGTCGACCCCGAGCTCGAGGTGATGGCGCAGGCAGGCCTCGACGACGTCGGCTTCGTCCCGGACGAGGAGGGTGAGGACGACCCTCACGGGGTGCGCCCGAGCGCCCGGCGCGCGAGACCGCGCAGGCGACGCTCCGCGCGCGCGGCCGGCCGGCTCTCGAGCTGCGCGATGCGCTGCTCGAGCTCGTCGAGCCGGCGTCGGGAGCGGACGACGTCCGCCTCGGCGAGGACCGCCGCATCGACCGCGAACCCGGCGTCGTCGACGGGCGAGGGCCGCGGGAAGGACGGACGGCCGCCCGGCTCGGCGATCGCCCGCAAGGCGTCCCGGACACGGGTGTCCTCGCTGAGGAGGTCCCGCTCGAGCGCTGCGCGAACGGCCTCCGGCTCGAGCGTCAGCGCCGCGAACGCCTCGCCCGACCTGCCCTGCTCGGCGTCGAGATGCGCGAGCGCATGGTAGGCGGCCCCGGGAGCGACCGGGACGTCGCGCGACTCGTAGAACTTCGCGACGGCGCTTCCCCAGACGCGTCCCTTCCGGTCGAGCTGGGCAGCGGTGCGGATCGGGAAGTGCAGAACCTCGAGCGGATACCAACCGCGGAGTGTCTGGAAGGTCGTGCCGAGGACCCCGTGGCTCCCTTCTGTGATCTCCACGCCGGGGTCGGCGCGGTGGACGAGCTTGCGGAAGGGACGCCACGGGCTGCGCGGGTCGTTGATCGGGGCCTGCGCGGAGAGGCGCAACGTCATCCGCTCCCACCAGGGAGATCCGTCGTCGGCCACCGGGACGAAGTGGCGGACGAACGACTGGACGATGCCGTAGCGGAGCGGGATCGTGCCGAGCACCGCCGGAAGATCGCCGCCGCGCGGCCACCAGAGCTCGTCGACGTCGCTCGAGATGACCCAGTCGGCCCCGTGCTCCGTAGCCGCGAGCCTTGCCATGCGCGTGAGCCACTCACGTTGGCGGAAGGGGCCGTCCGGTTCGCGGAGCAGGCGAACCTGGCCCTCGGCCTCGTACCGCGCGAGGACGTCCTGCGTCCCGTCCGTCGACGCGTGGTCGGTGACGATCACGAGGTCGACGCCCGAGGCGAGGTGGAACGCGAGATGCTGCTCGACGATGTCGCCCTCGTCCCGGACGATCAGGGTCATCACGACCTTCACGGCGCGCAACCTAGTCGACGGCCCACGGGGGCCTGCGCCGCCACGGCCGCCAGGTGGCGAGCGTCTGCTGGAGTGCGGCGAGATCGTCTATCCCACGCTCCGCGAGGTCCGTCCGCATCCTGGCGCGTTCGGCAGCTTCGTCATACGTCCCGCCGACCGCGTCCAGATGCAGATAGGTGACGCTGTCGACGATGCCGAGCGCACATCCTTCATCGGCAAGGCTCATCCATTCGAGCTCGAGTCCCCATCCCATCCCGCGAGATGCAGGAAGCGGCAGAACACGCCTGCACCACCTCGGTGCGACGACGGAGACCGGGCCACATTCGACGAAGGTGACGAGGCGTGCGCGAGAGCGCGCAGCGGCGCGGGTGAAGCCATGACTCACATGGGAGCCTTCGGCGTGAGCGGGTTGCGCGATTCCGAGACCCAGCTCTCTTGCATTCTGCAACGAGCTTCGTCACGTCCCCCCGCACGAACTCGACATCATCGTCACACAGCACCACCCAACGGGAACCTCCGAAAGCACTGCCGAGACGTGGTTCAGGTTCTCGAGGCGGAGTCCAGCCCCCGCACCGAGCGTTACGTCTGCAAGTCCCTCCGGTACCCGGTCCAAGGACCAGAGCGCGATGTCCCAGCCCTCCCGCCGAGCCGGTTGAACAACGCGCATCAGCCGCTCCGCCTTGCGAGCCGCATAGACGCCGGCGAGGAGAGGAGGCCGAGTCATCGCAGGACACCAAGCATCGCCTCGACGACCCGGTCGGCGGCGTGGCCGTCGACCTCCCCGACGACGACCTCGACGACACGACGGCGCTCGTCGTGGAGCTCGCCCGGGTGAGCGAGCGAGTGCTCGATCCCTTCCACGACGTCGCCGAACGACTCGGCGCGGCGGAACGCGCGCGACTCGGCGACGTCGCGGTAGTGCTCGCCGATCACGCTCTTCGCGGCCCATGACTCGCCGGGCGGGCCGTCGTCCCCCTCGTCGTAGAGGACGCAGACGACCGGCCTGTCGTTGACGAGCGCGTCGAGGAGGATCGTCCCGGCGTTCGTCACGACGCAGTCGACGTGCCGGAGCAGCGTTGCGAGCTCCTCGATGTCGGTGAAGCTCGGCTCCTGCACCGCGACGCCCTCGACTTCGAGGGCCGCGGCGAACCGCTCCCGCCAGCGCGAGTCGCGCGGGTGCGGCCGGAAGAGCAGCGAGCAGCGATCGACGGCACCCGTCTCGCGCCACCAGTCGACGAGCCGCGCGAAGAATCGCTCCTCGTGCGGCGTGTTCGTCGGCGTGTTCCCCATCACCATCACGACGGGCCGCATGGGGTCGAGATCGTAGCCTCGGACGATCGCCTCGTAGGCGGCGCGCGATCGCGGGACGTGGAAGATGTCGCTCTGGGGCCAGCCGGTGACCACCACGCGCTCGCGCGGGACGACGTGGAACCGGGCGAGATCGCCCCGCATGCGCTCGTTCTGGAC
>CAVUAH010000026.1:0-20278 GCA_963739405.1 uncultured Actinomycetes bacterium
CGCGCTGCGCCGGAGCTGCTCGTCGAGCGGGACAGAGTGAACTGGAACACGCGCGCGCCGCCGCCGCCGTGACGACGTTGTCGCCCGCCTCCATCATCGTCAGAAGGTCGCGGGTGAGGGGATGTTCCCGGGCAGGCGCTCGGTGACGAGCGCGTTCGCGCGCATCAACGCCATCGGCACGTGGACGCTCGGCCGGCTTATCCCGACCGCCTGCTTGAGCCGCCCCAGAGCGTTCCAGCTGACGACGTCCGGCCGCCGAGCTCGAACGTCCGTCGTCGCCGCCGTCGTCGTCGACCGCGCGGACGAAGACGGGCGACGTCGTCGACCCAGATCGGCTGCAGGCGCTGCTCGCCGGAGCCGCGATCGGCGTGACCGGCGTCGAGCTTCGCAGCTTGCGGAACGTCGGAGGATCCCCCCGTCGGCGGCGAAACGAAGCTCGGCCGAAAGATCACGAACGGCAGCGAGGAGCCCCGACCGCCTCCTCCATCGTCCCACTTCGCCCGGTAGTACGGGACCAGGTCCTTCGTCCCTCCGTCGCGCCGAGCGCGCTCATGTGCACGAAGCGCCGGACACCCGCCTCCCCGCCGCGAGGAGGAGGTCGCGGTTCCGCTGGCTCATGATCCGCTTCGAACTGCGCCGTCTTCCCCTGGCGGATCGCGACGAGGTGGACGACGCGCTCGACGCCCTCGACGGCTCGAGCGCGAGGTCTCGGGCTCGGTCATGTCGCCCTCGACGAGCTCGCAGCCGGGCGCGCTCGGGCTCTCCGGCCCGGCGCAGGTCGCGGACGAGGCAGCGCACGGGCTTGCCCGCAGCGCGCAGGGCCAGCACGACGTGTCCGCCGACGAATCCCGTTCCGCCGGTGACGAGGATCATCGCCCGGTTGTACCCCGTCGGGCCGCGCTCGAACCACGCCCTGCGTGCCGCTCAGCGAGCCCGCGGGCCGGTGTGCCAGAAGACGAGCGCCGCCGCCGTCGCCTCCGCGAGCAGGCTCAGCGCCGCCACGAGCTTGAGTGAGACCGGGATCTGCCGCATATCCTCGTTATCGGCTTCACGGCCCGCTTGTCGAGTCCGGGATCGGCCCCGCGGAAGGTCCAGCTCGACGTCCCGGTCGGGCCCCCACGAAGGCGATCGGAAAGTGCGCATCTACCGGACATCGGCGAAAACGGCCGAGCTTGTCCAGCGGACCGCCCCACTACGATGGCTCTCCCGTGTCCGCCCCGTTCGTCCACCTCCACGTCCACTCCGAGTACTCGATCCTCGACGGGGCGTGCCGGATCCCCGCGCTCGCGCGGAAGGCGGCGGAGCTCGAGATGCCCGCCGTCTCGCTCACCGACCACGGCTCGATGGCGGGCGCGGTCGACCTCTACAAGGCCGCCTCCGGGCAGGGGATCAAGCCGATCTTCGGCTGCGAGGTGTACGTCGTCGACGACCGCAAGGCGCTGACGAAGGGCCACGCCCACCTCACGCTCCTCGCCGCCGACAACACCGGCTACACGAACCTGATCAAGCTCTGCTCGCTCGGCTACCTCGAGGGCTACTACTACAAGCCGCGCGTCGACTGGGAGCTCCTCGAGCGCCACGCGCCCGGGATGATCGCCCTCTCCGGGTGCCTCTCCGGCCGCGTCTCGCGCGCGCTCTCCGAGAGCCGCGACGGGGACGCGGAGGCGGAGCTCGACCGGCTCGCGCAGATCTTCGGGCCGGACTCGACGTACGTCGAGCTCCAGAACGTCGGGCTCGACGTGCAGCAGGCGGCCTTCCGCGGCCTCCCGAAGCTCGCCGAGCGGCGCGGCCTCCAGCTCGTCGCGACCGGCGACGTCCACTACCTCGACGCGACCGACGCGCACAGCCACGACGCGCTCCTCTGCATCCAGTCCGGCGACTCGCTCAAGAACCCGAACCGCTGGCGCTTCGGCGCCGACGAGTTCTACTTCAAGACGCCGGACGAGATGGCGCTCGACTTCCCCGGCCACGAGGATGCGCTGCGCCGGAGCCTCGAGGTCGCCGAGCGCTGCAACGTCGAGCTCGAGCTCGGTCGGATCCGGCTGCCGAGCTTCCCCGTGCCCGAGGGCCGCGACGCGTTCGAGTACCTCGTCGAGCTGTGCGAGAAGGGCCTCGTCAAGCGCTACGGCGCCTCGACCCCGGAGCTCGACGAGCGGCTGCGCTTCGAGCTCAAGACCGTCCGCGAGATGGGCTTCGCGGACTACTTCCTGATCGTCGCGGACTTCATCGGCTTCGCGAAGCGAAACGGCGTCTCGGTCGGCCCCGGCCGCGGCTCGGCCGCCGGCTCGCTCGCCGCGTACTGCCTGGAGATCACCGACATCGACCCAATGCGCTACGGGCTCCTGTTCGAGCGGTTCCTCAACCCGGCCCGCAAGGACATGCCCGACATGGACATCGACTTCGCCGTCGAGGGCCGGGAGCGCGTGATCAACTACGTCACCGAGAAGTACGGCCGTGACCGCGTGGCGCAGATCATCACGTTCTCGAAGATGGCCGCCCGCGCCGCGCTGCGCGACGCCGGGCGGGTGCTCGAGATCCCCTACGGCGTCGTCGACCGCGTTGCGAAGCTCGTCCCGGAAGGGCCGGGCCAGACGCTCGAGGACGCGCTCAAGCCGGGGCAGGAGCTCGCGAAGGCGGTCGAGAGCGACCCGGTGGCGAAGGAGATCGTCGACCTCGCCCGCCCGCTCGAGGGCCTGACCCGCGCCGACTCGATCCACGCCGCCGGCGTCGTGATCGGCTCGGAGCCGCTGATCGACGTCGTCCCGCTCCAGCAGAAGGGCGCCGACTCGGAGCTCGTGACGCAGTTCTCGATGAAGAACGTCGAGGCGCTCGGCCTCCTCAAGGTGGACTTCCTCGGCCTCCGCAACCTCGACGTGATCGACAAGGCCGTCGCGCTGATCGGAGGCGGCCTCGACATCGGCGCGATCCCGCTCGACGACCGCAGGACGTACGAGATGCTCGCCCGCGCCGACGCGACCGGCGTCTTCCAGTTCGAGTCGTCGGGGATGAAGGACGCGCTCCGCCAGGTGAAGCCGACCGTCTTCGAGGACCTGATCGCGCTCGTCGCCCTCTACCGCCCCGGCCCGATGGCCTACATCCCCACCTACGCCGCGCGGAAGAACGGCCGCGAGCAGGTGCGCTTCATCGACCCGCGGCTCGAGGCGATCACGGGCACCACGTACGCGATCTCGATCTACCAGGAGCAGTCGATGGAGATCGCGAAGCAGCTCGCGGGCTTCACCGGGGCCGAGGCCGAGACGCTGCGCCGCGCGATCGGCAAGAAGATCCACGAGCTGATGGCCTCGCTCAAGGGGAAGTTCCTCGACGGCTGCGCCGCGAACGGCGTCACCCCGGCGGTCGCCGAGCAGCTCTGGAAGGACATGGAGGCCTCGAAGGACTACTCCTTCAACAAGGCGCACGCGGCCTGCTACGCGCTGATCGCCTACCGCACCGCGTGGCTCAAGGCGAACCATCCGTGCGAGTACATGGCCGCGCTGATCTCGAGCGTGATGAACACGAAGGACCGCGTCCCGTTCTACGTCAACGCGTGCGACGAGATGGGGATCGAGGTGCTGCCGCCGGACGTCAACTCCTCGGCGGTCGACTTCGCCGTCGTCGAGGGGAAGATCCGCTTCGGGCTGAACGCGGTCAAGAACGTGGGGGAGACGGCCGCGCAGCGGATCGTCGCCGCGCGCGAGGAGGGCGGCCCGTTCGCCTCGATCTGGGACTTCACCGAGCGGGTCGACCCGCAGGTCGTCAACAAGCGCTCGCTCGAGTCGCTCGTCAAGTGCGGCGCCCTCGACTCGACCGGCGCGTCGCGGATGGGGATGCTCGCCGTCCTCGAGCAGGCGCTCGGCTACGGGCAGAAGCTCGCCCAGGACCGGCTGATGGGCCAGTCCTCGCTCTTCGACGGCATGCTCGACGCCGCCGACGAGGTCGCCGCGCGGCATCACCCGCAGATCCCGACCGGCGAGTTCGAGAAGGCCGAGCTGCTGCGGCTCGAGAAGGAGACGCTCGGCCTCTACGTCTCCGAGCACCCCCTCTCGGCCGTCCGCGAGCAGCTGCGCCGCAAGACCGACGCGACGCTCTCCGAGCTCGAGCGCCGCCGCGACGGGGAGGTGGTCACCGTCGGCGGCATCGTCTCCGACGTCAAGCACCTGACCACGAAGCGCGGCGACCCGATGGTCTTCCTCACGCTCGACGACCCGACCGGCACCGCCGAGGTCGTCGTCTTCAACTCCGCCTACCAGGCCTCGCGCGAGCTCTGCGTGACCGACCGGATCCTGATCGTCAAGGGCCGGATCGACCACAAGCAGCAAGGCGAGACGAAGCTCCTCGCCTCCGAGATGACCGCCTTCGAGGCCGTGGCCGAGCGCAAGGAGGTGCGGTTCTCCCTCGACGCGCGCGAGGCCCCCGCGGGCGTGATCCGCGAGCTCGCCCGCCTCGTGCGCGAGTTCCCCGGCGAGTCCCCGGTCTACCTCTCGCTCTCGACCTCCGAGGGGCCCGAAGACCTACGCCCTCGGCCCCGAGTACCGCGTCCGCCCCGACCCGGACTTCATCGCCGAGGCCAGGGCCGTGCTCGGCGGCTCGGCAGCCCTCTCGTAGCTCCCGCCTGGACGCTTGTTCTCGAGATGGACACTCCACGTTACGCGTGCGCCTCGCGACGTTCGGAGAGACGCGGCAGACCGTCTGATCAATTCCTCGGCGACAGCGACTCGCGTGTCGCGCCGCTCGGCCTAGATCTCGAGCGAAACAGCGACGCGCTCGTCGTCCGCGTCGACGCGCAGCGATGTACGCTCCGCCTCCTCGAACGTCGAGAAACGCACCGAGCTCGTTCATCGCTTACTGGTCGAGCCGAATGTCTCGCGTCTCACGAGTGAAACGTCTCGCCTCGAACCCCTCCGTCGAGGAGCTTGATGGCTACCGCCCGGGCCGTGCCGTGCCGAGGGCGCCCTGTCGGCGACCGGACGATCCTGGCGTGAGCTAGCTCGCCGAGCTGCAATCGCTCGGCCGTGCATGAAGAGTCGAGCTGTGGCTACGGCGCTTCGGCGCTCGTGACTTGGAGACACTCCGTTACATTGAAGAAGTCGCTACGGTCGTCTCGGACGCCGAGCGCCTCGTACAACAAGAAGTCCGAGACGAACGGTCGCCAGCCGCGTGTGATTCGTGTCGCGTTCACTTGAGGCTCGCGGCCCGAGAAGACCTCGTGCAGCGGCGTTGATCCTGAGTCGTCATCAGTACAGACCGCGACGTAATCAGGGGGCGTGGCGGCTGACACCAGGAGGACATGTGCCAGCCCTCCGAGGTCGGCTACCTCCGGATCTTCGCCGATCTCACGCAGGCCGCGTCGCGAAGCGCATGGGCATCTGCGCAGATCGCCCGTCTCGCGAGATCGAGCGGGGTGCCCTCGAGCGGGTGCGGAGGGCGCGACATGGACTAGCCCGTGCCCGATTCGCCGTCGTCTCGGAGCGCGGACACCTCGACGTCGGGCAGCTCCGCCACCGCGCGCAGGATGTTCCGCTCCCAGACCTCGCGCAGCTCGCCGAGGACCGGCGAGTCGGACGTGAACCGATTCTCGTCGAGGTCGAAGGCGTCGTTTCGGTAGACGGCGGCGTCGTAGGGCGGACCGACGGAGAGGTTCGCGCGCGCCGTGCTCATCATCGAGCCAAGGGCGATCTTGAGCGACGTCACGAGATCGGTGTGGGCGAGGATCGCGACGTCGAGCAGGAACTTCCCGTACTTCGACTCGCCGATCTGCAGGAACGGCCGCTCGTCGGAGGCGCGGATGTAGTTGCCCTCGGGGTAGACGAGCAGGATGTCCGGCGGCGCGTCGCCGACCTGGCCGCCGAGGATGAACGTCGCGCTTGCATTGGCGCCGAGCGCCTCGGCGTGCCGCTCGCTCACCTCGCGGCCGAGCCTGCCCACGTAGAGCGCCGCCTCGAACAGGTGCGGGACGGTCGCGAGGCTCTCGTGCTCGCCCGGCGCCGCGAGGTCGACCGCGATCCGGTCGAGCACCTCCTGCGTCGTCGCGAGGTTCCCGGCCGACTGGAGCACGAAGAGCCGGTCGGGCGCCGGCCGGAACACGTGCAGCTTGCGGTACGTCCCGACGTTGTCGACGCCGGCGTTCGTCCGCGTGTCCGAGAGGAACACGAGGCCGTCCTCGAGGCGCATCGCGAGGCAGTAGGTCACGGGCGCCGAGTGTAGTCAGCCCGGTTCGGTTTCCCGCATGCGCGACTCGTGCACGCCGCATCGCGCTGCCGGCCCGCGTCGCCAATGCTTGGGGCATGGCTGAAGCGGTCCCGGTTCTCGGTGTCGTCTGCGCCCGCGCGAGCGAGCCGGTTCGGCGTGCGCACGTCGCCGTCGCTCGTCCTCTTCCTCGCGCTCTTCGCGAGCCAGTCGGGCGTGCTCGTGCTGTCGCCGATCCTGAGCGACGTGGCCGACGATTTCGGGGTCTCGATCGCCGCGGCCGGGCAGCTTCGGATCGTCGCCGCGCCGCTCGCAGCTGTCGTCGCGCTCCTCGCCGGACGCGCCCTCGTCCGCTACTCGCCCCGCGCGCTCCTCGGCGTCGGAAGCGCGCTCCTTGCCCTCGGCTCCGTCGCAAGCGCGGCCGCGCCGTCGTTCGCGCTGCTGGCGGTCGCCCAGATACCGATGTGGGCCGGGATCGCGACGCTGCTCGCGGCAGGGATCGCCGGGATGGCCGCGTGGAGCGCTCCGGAGCAGCGCACGCGCGTCGTGGCCCGGGCTCTGGCCGGTCCGCCGGCTGCCTGGATCGCCGGGATGCCGCTCATCGGCGTCGTCGCGGAGGTGCACTGGCGCCTCGCGTTCCTCGCGTTGCCGCTGCCCGCCGCGCTCGTCGCGCTGCTGGCCGTCGCCACGCGCTCCCCGGACACCCCGCTCGGCGGCGAAGGGGCGTCGCTGCGCGGGTTCCTCGGGCTGCCACAGGGGCGTCGCTGGGCCGTCGGTGAGCTGATGGCGAATGCGGCATGGGCCGGCACACTCGTCTACAGCGGCGCGCTCTTCACCAGGGAGTACGGCCTCTCGACCGCAAGCACGGGACTTGCCCTCGGCATCGTTGCCGTTGCGTATCTCGTCGGCACCCAGCGCGCGGGACGGCTCGCGCAGGGCGCCGCCCGACGGACGATGCTCGCCTGCAGCGTCGCCGCCGCCGTCACGGTCGGCCTCGTGTGGGGGGTCACGCCCGGCGTCGCCGTGACGCTCGCGCTGTTCTCCCTCGCGGCGGTGACGGTGGCGACGCGAACCGTCGCCGGCACCGTCTACGGATTCGACGTGGCCGGAGACCTCGGGCGCGAGGTCGGCGTCGTGCGCGCCGTCTCGACGCAGGTGGGCTACCTGACCGGCTCGCTCGTCGGCGGCGCGGCTCTCGCGCTCGCCGGCTTCGCCGGCCTCGGCGTCGCACTCGGCTCTCTCTTCGTCGCGTCGACGCTGCCGTACCTGGTGGCGAGCGTCGCGCGCCGCCGTGAGGCGATGGCACTCCCGGCGGGCGCCGCGGCCGGCACCCGCATGCCGTCCCGCTACGTCACGCTTCCGAACGGCAAGGGCCTCATGGTCCGGCCGCTGCGGAACGGCGATGTCGACACCGTCGCGGCCGTGTTCGAGCGACTCGGCGAGCGCTCGCGCCGCGCGCGCTTCAACGGCCCGAAGCCTGCCCTCGGTTCCGCAGAGCTCGCCCACCTCGCCGCCGTCGACGAGACGCGGCACGTCCTCGTCGGCTACCTCGAAGGCGATCCGGGCCCGGTCGCGATCGCGCGGCTCGTCCGCGACGGCGACAGCGCGGAGATCGCCTTCGAGGTAGCCGACGAGCACCAGCGCCACGGGATCGGCTCGGCCCTCACCGCAGAGCTTCTCGCAGACGCTCGCGCCGCGGGCGTCCGCGAGGTCACGGCGCTCGTCGCGAGCGACAACACGGCGGCGGTCTCGCTCCTCCGCCGTGTCCTCGACCGGCTCGAGGTCCGGTTCGAGGGGCCCGAGCTCTCGATCCGGGCCTCGCTCGCGTGAGCGCGGCCGCACATCGGCCGCGCCGCCGCAGGACGCCGACCGGGATCACCCCCCGCGCCCGGTCGGCCTGGCGGCGCGGCCGATCCTCGGGTAGCGCCGCCGGCTCGGCCGCGCGATCCGCCCGAACGCCCGCTCGCCCGCGTCGTCGCTCGTGAACGCCGAGAGCTGGATCGTCTCGCCGTCGAGCTCGAGCCCTGAGCCGATCACGCCGTTCCCGCGCAGGCGCACGTCCTCGCCGAGCCCGGCCGAAGGCCCTCGTGTCGCGCGCGCCGCGGCCACCTCGTCGACGAACGACGAGATGCGCTCGACCGAGGTCGCGCGTCCGTCGAGCCGCTCGAGCGCGTCGAGCAGGTAGCCGGCGCGGAGCTTCGGCCAGAGGAGCGCGAACGCGTCGGGCCGTGACACCGCGTCGAGGCACAGGTCGTCGCCGAGCGCGAGCACGGCGCCGCACTGCCCGGGTGCGAGCACGAACGCGCCCTCGAGCGCGCGGAGCGCGCCCCGGGTGCGCCTCGAACGTGTCCCGGCTGGCCGACGTGTGGGAGGCGACGCGCATGCGCGACTGCTTCTCGTTCACCTCGGCCCACACCTCGCCCTGCGCGACGCCGCGGGCGAGCGGCTGCGCCGCGAGCATCTGCGCCTTGCGCCGCCGGAGGTGCGAGTGCGAGATGTGGTCGGCCGACCCGAATGCGGCGCTGCTTCGGCGCCAGCGGCCCTGCTCGACGCACGAGACGGGGATCGGCAGCTTCGCGCCGGCCTCGACGAGCACGCTCACATTGAGGATCCGGTCCTGCTTCGCGCCGACGAGCTCCTCGCCGTCGTACAGCAGCACGCGCGCGCCGGTCGGGTTCTGGACGACGAGCTCCGGCACGGAGCCCGCGTCGGACGTCTCGTCGATGTGGAACCCGCGCGGCAGCGCCTCGTCGAGCGTGATGTACGCGGCGACCGGGTCGTGCTTCGGGAAGAGCGGTGTCACGACGATCCCGCGGTGCTCCACGGGCTCGCCGAGCTGGAAGGTGTCGAGTGTCATGGGGTTCTCCTCTCGGGTTCACGAGGGAGTCAGGCGTCGGTGCGGCTCTGCCTTACGTCGCCGGCGTGACGTGCCGCTCGTAAGATCTGCCCATGTCGGACGCGACTCAGCTCTCGATGCGCGATGCACGGGATGCAGAGGACAAACGACTGCTGGAGAACGGAGAGATCCAGCTCCTGCTCGCCGGCTGGGTCGAGACGATCCGCGACACCTGCATTGCGAAGATGCGCGGCCCCGTCGGCGAGGACGTCGGCCAGGCCGTGTGCGAGCGGCTGTGGCGCGAGCTCAAGGCCGGCAGGCACCGCGACGGCCGCTACCCGTTCCGGGTCATCGTCTACTCGGTGATCAGGTGGGTCTGCAAGGGCTGGTACGAGCCGGGTTGGCAGGAGAGCGAGCTGTTCGACCTCGACGCCGCCGCACCCGATGAGACGGAGGCCGTCATCGTCGAGCTCACGCTCGAGCAATTCGTCGCCACACTGCCACCCGGCGACGGGGAGATCGGCGCCCTCTACTACCTGGACGCGCTCGAGCCCGGCGAAATCGCCGAGCGGCTCGACAAGAAGCCCAACGCCGTGTACCAGGCGATCAGCAGAAACAAGGGTCGGCTCAGGGAGTGGCTCGAGGAATGATCGTCGAGCTCGAGACCCTGCTCGACGAGCTTGCGCGTCGCCACGCCCGCGGAGAGCCGCTCGACGTCGAAGGCACGCTCCGCCGCGCGGGCGACCGCGCCGACGAGCTCGCACCGCTGATCGAGGCGTTCCTCGCTCGCGCCCCTCGCCGCGAGCCGTCCGCGGACGCCCTCCGCTTCGTCCGCTCGCTCGACGAGCCGCCGATGCTCCGCGCCCGCGTCGCGAAGGCGCTCCGGGTCGACGATGTGGTCGACGCGATCGTCACCGCGTGCGATATCCGCCAGGATGCGCGCCCGAAGGTCCGCCGCTACTACCAGCAGCTCGAGGGCGGCACCCTCGACCCCTCGCGCGTCGCGGGAGCCGTGTGGGACACGATCACGGCAATCCTCGGCCGTTCTCGGGCGGTGCTGACGGCGCCACCGCTCGCACCCGGCCCGGCGCCGACCCCCATGTACCGCACCGAGCGCCTCCTGGACGCGGACATGATGGCGAGCCTCGTGACGTCGGCCGGCGAGCCGGAGCCGCCCGACGAGGTCGACGCGCTCTTCCTCGGCGAGCCGTCCGCCTGAGGCGGGGTGGTGTCCGACTTCAGTCGGACACCGTTCGCGCTACGGGAGCCTCTCGACCCACGCCAGAAAGGCGACCGGCGTCATCGCAGGCGGGCGAAGCTCCTCGAGCTCGAGCAGATGCCGATCGCCGGTCACGATTGCGTGGGCGCCCGCCGCCCGAGCCAGGGCGACGAGGTAGTCGTCACCCGGATCGCGCGCGACCACGCGTTCGACGGTCTCTGGATCATCCACGGTCACCGCGCCGTCGCGGAGCCCCGCGAGGAGCCGGTCGATCGCTTCGGGATCCGAGCGCGCTCGGACCTCCGCGCGCGCGAGCACGCGGTCGAGCTCCTCGGCGAGCTTCGGCGAGACGATGAGGTCGAACGCTCCGTCACGCCAACGCTCGAACAGACGATGCGGCGTCCCACCCGCCGTCAGAACCGCCGAGACGAACACGTTGACATCGACGACGACGCGGAGCACCTACGAGGCGCGCTTCCGACGGACCCTCCGCGCCTCGTGCTGCACCTCGACCGCGAGCGCCAGCGCCTGGTCCTCGTCCATCGTCGCCACGGCGGAGATCTGCTCGAGCGCGGTGAACAACAGCTTGTCGCGCAGCGCCTGCTCGACGACCTCGGAGTCCTTCATCCCGCGCCGAGCCGCGGAGACTCGCAGCGCGCGCGCCACGTTGGGGTCGAGGTACACGGTGAGGCGCTCCTTGGCCACGGCCGCATCGTACAGCTTTGACGTCATGACGTTATGATGCCATTGCACAGAGCGCACCGAAAGTGGCCGAACGAGACATGGCGGCAGCTGCCATGAGCCCGCGCCGCGGTCGGCACCCGCGTCCCACGGCAGCACGCACGCGCTCGCCCTGAACGTCGCCACCGCGTCCGCGATACGTTCTGGCACGTGACCGACACGCGGCGGATCGAGAGCGACGGCGTCGATCTCCACGTCGAGCTCGAGGGGCCGGAGGACGGGGCGCCGGTGCTGTTCCTGCACGGGGTCGGCTCGAGCGGCCGGACGTGGGAATGGGTTCCGGACGAGCTCACGCGGGGCCGGAGGATCATTCGGGTCGACCTCCGCGGCCACGGGCGGTCGGATCATGCGCCGGGCACCTACGTCATCCCGCGCTACGGCGCCGACGTCGTGGCGGTGCTGCGCGCGGTCGAGTCGCGCCCGGCCGTCGTCGTCGGGAACTCGCTCGGCGGCGTCGTCGCCTGGTGGCTTGCGCAGAGCCACCCTGGCCTCGTCACCGCGGCGCTGCTCGAGGACCCGCCTCTGTTCGCAGGCGAGACCCCGGAAGCCGAGGCCGGGAGGTTCAGGGACGTGTTCCACGCGGTGAGGGCCGTGATCCTCGAGAGCCGCGAGCGCGGGCTCTCCGAGGAGGAGACGGAGCGGCACATCGGCACGATCCGCTGGGGTCCTCCGGGAACGCCGACGCTCGGCGAGCTCCTGACGGACGACGGGCTGGCCACCATGGCCTTCGGGTACCGACGGCTGGACATCGGAGTGATCGACGGCGCCATCGACGGCTCGACCCTCGCCGCCACGGACACGCGATCACCCGTCACGCCGCCTGTGGTCATCGTCGCCGCGGATGATGCGTCCGGCGCCGCGTTCTCGACGGGCGATGAGGAACGCCTCGCGCAGAGCCAGCCGACCGTCGAGGTGGTCCGCGTCACAGGAAGCGGCCATCGGATCCACGACATGCGAGCCCACCGCGAGGAGTTCGCAGGCCACCTGCGCCGGTTCCTGGACGAGTACGCGCGCTGAAGAGGAGTACGTAGACGCGCCCACGCGCCCCTTCATCACTTCCTGGGACGCAAGCAGGAGGTCGCCCGTCGCGGACTTCGTGGGGAAACGACGCCCGCTTGCCGAGACGTCGTGCGGGTTCCGCCACCCGTCACCACCGTGCGCCGCGCCATCCGGCCATGCTGCCCGATGGAGCGTCGCGTACGCGGAGGGTCGCCGCCGCACAGCGGCCCTCCGCGGACGATGGAGCTAGACGGGCGTCGTGCGCCGGCGGGCCACGAAGGCGGCGCCGACGATGAGCAGGCTCGCGCCTGCAAGGCCGCCGATCGCGGCGGCCGTGCCCGGGTCGACGGACGGCAGCTCGAGGCTCGAGCCGGAGTCGGCAACGACCGGCTCGGACTCGGTCGACGCTTCGCCCTGGAACTGGCTCTGGTCGACGCCGATCCCCTGGCTCAGGTACGGGATCGTTGCGGGCGGCTCGGCCTGCGTTGCGGCGGTCGATGTGTCGCCCTGGAACTGGCTTTGGTCGACGCCGATCCCCTGGCTCAGGTACGGGATCGTTGCGGGCTCGGCCTGTGTTGCGGCGGTTGACGTGTCGCCCTGGAACTGGCTCTGGTCGACGCCGATCCCCTGGCTCAGGTACGGGATCGTTGCGGGCTCGGCCTGTGTTGCCGGCGGTTGACGTGTCGCCCTGGAACTGGCTCTGGTCGACGCCGATCCCCTGGCTCAGGTACGGGATCGTTGCGGGCTCGGCCTGCGTGCCGGCGGTTGACGTGTCGCCCTGGAACTGGCTCTGGTCGACGCCGATCCCCTGGCTCAGGTACGGGATCGTCCCCGGATCGCCCGGCTGAACGGCAGTTACCGAAGTCCCCCCGTCGCCTCCGTCCAGGACATGGCCGGATGCGGTCGACGCCCCCAGCGCCGCCGAGGCGGACGCGGCAGCGACGGTGAGGAGCACCATCTCGCGGATGCCGTGCCCCTCGAAGTCCGGGTGCTCGAGCGCTCGGTAGAGCTCAGCGCGGTCGAACGAGAACGTGATCCCACCGGCCTCCGTGCCGGCGAGCACCGTCTCGAGATCGGTGCGCTGCCAGCCGACCCGCACGTCCTGCGGGCTGCCGGCTCCTCGGTCGACTGTCAGGACGAGCTCCAGCGGCTCGTCGGAAGCCAGTGCGTCCTCGATCTCCTCGCGTGCCATCGTGACGGTGGCCGCGTCCGGACGTCCCCCGGCGTCCGTGGGTGTGAGCATCGCTGTGGCGCTCAACCCGGTTCCCTCCATGGAGGGCCTCCCTTCCTAAGTTGTGCCGCGCAGGGAAAGAGCGGCACTTCCCACGAGACGGTCGACCGCACTGCAATCTTCCCGTCCTCGTCACGATTGTTTCATGCTTGCTGCGCCGCGCCTAGGCGGGCGGCCCGGCCGCGACTCGCCGCCGTACATCGCAATGCCGTCGGGGCCGCGCTCGACGTTCCCCCAACTCTCGACCCACCAGGTCGGCCGGCCGCCTCCCGGTCGGCCAGCGGAGCCACGTTCTCGATCCAGCCGCCGAACGTGTCCCCCTCGACGACCACGTCGAAGCCCTCCATCGGGAACGCCCTCATCGGCACGCAGCTTCCGGACGATGTCGACGGCCTCGGCGAGCCGTTCCGGCGTCGTCGTCGCATGCGCGCCGTTCTCGGCGATCTGCGGCAGGAGCCCGTTCCAGCGCGCGCCGGTCGCTCGAGCGACCGCTGGCGCGCGTTGTCCACGAAGTAGAGTCAGGCCGCGCGCGGCGGCTCGTGCTCGCGATAGCAGAGCCAGTGCACGGAGCGTCCGTCGGCCGACCGCCGCGCGACGACGAGGTTCGTCCCCTCCGGCAGCCGGGTCGTTCGCTCCTCGCCTCCGCTTTGCAGCCCGGGCTCGTGGCCGGCGAGTCGCACCGCGATCGTCGAGCCGTGCGGGACGGTCGTGGTCCCGTCTGCGCCGTGGACGACGAGGTCGCCCGGATGGACGTGCTCGCGGACGGTCCCGACGAGCTCGCGCTCCCCGAGCGCGTGCGCCACGTCCCCGGTCACGGCCCCGGCGCCTGTCGGGTCGTGGGGGTCGAGCGCCCCGAACTGCGTCTCGAGCCAGTCGATCGAGTAGTCGCCGCCGACGGCCTTCACCCCGGACACGTCGACGTGCGACTCCTGGCAGCTGTAGCCGGTGAGGAGGGCGAAGATGGTGCTCGTCGGAAACGCGACGAAGAGGCACGTGCAGACGGAGAGCGTCGATCCAGTCGGGCAGAGCACGCCCGACTCGAGGTCGTACCGGCGGCCGACGTCGTCGACCTGGCCGCCCATCAGCAGGCGGCTCCACTGGCCTGGCAGCGCGTTCCAGACGAACCCGCACGCGCGCGACTGAAAGCCGTTCGCGTGGTTCCAGAGCTCGAACACGACGTCGGTGAGGACGACGGAACTCCTGAACGGGCCGGCGACCGTTCGGCATTCGAGCGGCGCGACGACGGCTCGCGCCTGGAACAGCCGGCTGCACTCGACGGGCATCAGACCTTCCAGACGGTGAGGCTCAGGAAGAAGAACGAGCCGGACATCTGCCTGATGCGGAAGTGATGGCCACCCGCCGAGAGGTCGCACGGGTGCGGCTGGTAGATCGTCCCGCTGAAGGGCAGCGGGCCGAACGAGGAGTTGTCGATCAGGCACTCGACTTGCGCGCCGCTGCCCGTCGGGTAGCTCTGGAGCGCGGCGGTGCAGATGTAGTGGCCGGCAGTGGGGGCGACGAAGTAGCAGTTCACGCGTCCGGTTTTCGTCTGACCCGACCCCCACGTCGTGAAGCCGTCACCGGAGAACCAGGCGCGACAGTCCGCGAGGCACCGCGCCATGTCGGTGAAGCCGTCGAAGTGATCGACGTCCCACATGTCGAGGTAGTAGGCGGTGCCCGTCTTCTTGCACACGCTGAAGTAGGCCGTGGGCACCCAGGCGACGAAGTCGCCGAGGCCGGGAATCTCCTTGATGATCTCCTCGGCCCCCGGAATGAGCTTCAGCGCCTCGTAGACCGCAGCAGGCTCGGGGCTGAGATTCGCGAAAGTCGCTCCCTCGCGATCCTCGGCGGGCGGCAGCTCTTCGCGGCCCGCACCGATGGTGAGTCTGTAGTCCTTGCCGATCGGCATCGTTCCACCTCCAGGTCGTACCGCCGATCTAGCAATCAGGCGTCAACGACACGTCACCGCGTCGTCACGGGCGACCTGTCATCGACTCCATGAGCAGCTCCATACGCGACGACGGAGCCATCCCCACCTCCTCGTGTAGCAGGAGCGCGAAGGCTCGGTACTGGTGCAGCGCTGCTGCGCGGTTGCCCTCCGCGATGTGGACGCCGATCAGCACGCGATGGGCGCTCTCGCGAAGCGGCTCGTCCCGGACGGCGGCGAGGCCCGCCTCGGTCGCCTCTCCGAAGCGGCCCGCGGCGGTCAGGCGGTGGCAGAGAGCCTCGAGCGCGTGTGCCCGGAGCGCGCGCAGCCGCTCGCGCTCGATCTCGATCCAGTCCTCGTACCAATCGGGCAGAAGCTGTCCCGGCCGCCAGATCGGCGCCACGTCGGCGCCGCGGAGCTCGGACGACGGATCGAGCACGCGCCGCGCCCAGGCGACGACGCCGCGGACGTCGACAGCGACGACGGAGGCCAGCTCGAGGCGGCTGCCGCGTGCCTCGACGAGCCGCGGGCCCAGCCGTCGGATGCGCCAGAGCGCCGAGCGCAGGCTTCCGGCTGCGTGCGCCTCGCTCGAGTCGAGCCAGAGCGTCCCTGCGACATAGCCCCGCAGCATCGGTTGATCGTGCAACGCCAGGAAGGCGAGGAGCCGCTGTGCGGGCAGAGGCAGCTCGAGATGCCTGCCTTCACATACGAGCTCGAAGCTGTCGAGCAGCTGGAGTGACGGCCCGCCGTGCCGCGTGGTCTCTGTCAGCTCCTCCAGAGGGATCGCGCCCGTCATCGCGGGCACCGTCTGCCGCTCGAGAGCTCGAGTCCGAGATGCCGCAGCAACGATCGGGTCGCCTGGCTCGACAGGACGTACCGCCTTCGTCGCGTCGTATCGGGGGCGCCGCCCCGTCTCGTTTCTACTCCCGTAGCAGGTACGTGTCAACGCGGGGGGTGACGGCGCGGTGACGGGGTGGTGACGGACCGCTGCGATCGTGGCCGCGCCGGACGCGCGCTCAACGGACAAGCGGCCGAGACAGGTCGCGTGGAGGCTGAACAGTGTCGCTTCACGAACTGCTGAACGTTCCGTACCACCAGCAGGACACCGATGTCTATTGCGGCGCCGCCTGCGCACAGATGGTGCTCGACTCGATCGGCGCTGGGATCCAAGCGCAGGACGGCATCTACACGGACGAGCGCAACCACACGAGTGAGCTGGCCTCCTGGTACAACCCGCCGGACGGCCTCCAGTGGGTCATGAACGACCGTCGTCCGGGCGGCTTCGGCGGCTGGTTCGCGCTCTACTCGCTGGCGAGCGAGGACGCGATTTCGCGCAAGCTCTGCTGGACGATCCACCACTACGGTGTGGCCGCGATCGCGATGGTCTACAAGGGCGATCACTGGCTCGTCGTCCGCGGGTACGAGGCGAGCGCCGCGCCGACGGATTCAGCCGATACGTCGTACACGATCACCGCCTTCGACGTGAACAATCCCTGGCCGCCGGTGCCGAGCTTCTACGGGCTCCCGCCGGCAGCCCCTCCGCCCCACAGCGGAACCGACGGCTGCGGAGGCGGCGGAACCCGTGGCGTCGCCAACGAGCACATCACCTACTCGACATGGCAGTCCTCGTATGCGACCGGCAACAAGTACGGGAGCCTTTGGAACGGGAAGTACGTGGCGGTCTGCGATCCCGATCCCCCAGCGACACGCCTGGGGGCGCAGGCGCCCGCCGGGAAGCGGGCCACGGGCCGGCAGCTGCTGAGACCGGCCACGGCAATCAAGAACGCGCTTGCCGGACTGGAACGCCACGGGCTCCCGGAACGAAAGGACTGGAAGTGGGCACTCGACGACACGGAGCCGGGCACGCCCGTCCTCGTCCAGCGTCTCGACGAGATCGACTCGTACTACTTCATCGTCCCGCTCGTGCGGCCGAGGCTGGGCGTGACCGCAGCTGTCGCGGTGGACGCGCGCTTCGGTGACTACCGCCAGGCGATCGCGCTTCCGCGAGGCGGCGCCAGCATCCTGACCGCTCTCGATCGCAAGACGGTGCTCCGCGAGACGCTCGAGCGGCCGATCGAGCTCGGCGACCGCGCAGGACGCCTCACCGTGCGACGAGAGTCCTACTGCCTGTACCCGACACTCGTTTGGCGGCCGTGTCTCGAGTCGTTGTCGCCGTTCGTCCCGTTCCACATGGTCACGGCCGGGGACTACCGGATCTACGTCCGGCTCGACGGACGAATCTTCGCGACGCTCCACATCAACACGCCGGGCATCTGACCTCGGGCCCAGCAGGGCTACGCTGGCGCGAATGCCGCCCGACGTAGCGGAGACCGAGGCGATCGCCCGTGCGCGCGAGCGGCTCGAGCTGAGTGACAGGACGCCCGCGCGCGCGTTTCTCGTCTCCAGGAGGGACCCGCCCCAAGGGGCGTACTACCTCGTCGTGCTCGGCGGCCCGAGCGCAGCGCTCGGCATCGCCGCCGTCGACGCGGCAAGCGGAGAGGTGACCCAGTGGGCGACGCTGCCGGACGCCGCTACACATCCCGTGCTCGATCGCGAAGCCGCGATTCGACGCACCGGCGCGTCGACGGCTCGCCGAGCCGAGCTGGTCTGGCGATCGTCTCCCGCCTCGCGGTCACCGCTCTATCCGCTCTGGGAGATCGACACCGGGGACAAGGTCGTCTACATCGACCATGCCGGACGAGTGTGGCCGTCGCTCGAGCCGGATGCGCGCGGCGCTTGAGGTGGATCGGGAGGAACAGCGCCGACCTTCGAATCTGGGGGTCGCGCGGAATCACCGGTGGATAGAAGCGTCGCGACCAAACGGAGACCGCATGAACGACCCGTTGATGATCCTCGTGGCCGGCCCATACCGGTCGGGGACGAACGATGACCCTGCTCTGATCGAAGCCAATGTCGCGGCAATGAGTCAGGCCGCACTCGGACTCTTCCGACTCGGGCACCTTCCCGTCATGGGCGAATGGTTCGCGCTTCCACTGATCGAGGCTGCCGGCTCGACAGGCGTCGGCGATGACGCCTTCAACGAGATTTTCCATCCGATCGCAGAAAGAATCCTCGAGAGGTGTGATGCGTGCCTACGCATCGGCGGGCCATCGCAGGGCGCCGACCGAATGGTCGAGCTCGCGAGAGGCCTTGGCAAGGCCGTCTTCGACGACATCGCCACGATCCCGGCGACAACTAGCCCTAGTAGAACTGTTCGCGGGCCTCTGAGTGGGTGACGGAGCCTCTGGTCCCCCCGGAATCGTGAGAACGGTTGGTACC
This sequence comes from uncultured Actinomycetes bacterium, assembly GCA_963739405.1. GTDB lineage: Bacteria > Actinomycetota > Thermoleophilia > Gaiellales > Gaiellaceae > Gaiella. The sequence continues at coordinate 18,416 of CAVUAH010000026.1, forward strand.
AAGTCTCGCGTGCGCGTGCGCGATTGGCGCCCCGAGGAGCACGGGACGACCGTGCGGTCGACTAGGCAATGCCCTCTGGATGCTCTAGCGTGGGGAGGGTCGAGTGCGGGGGTGCGAGATGCGCATCGAGTCATCAGTCACGGCAATTTCCTGGATTCCGTCGGATGCGATCGAGGAGATGCCAAAGCTTCCGTTCGAGCTTGGGGTCGCGCGCTACGACGAGCCGCCGCCCGAGCATCTCGAGGAAGGCGAGCTCGAGCGCCTACGCGCCGAGGATCGCTTTCGCGAGGCCAATCGCCTCGCTGCCTGGATTGACGTCGAGGACGGGAAAATCGTAAGCCACGGGTACGAGGGCACAGGACTGGTCGGCTCGGCGCTCATCAACCGCGGTGTTACGGAAATCACGATTCCCGCCGTCGTCTTCGAGGTCCTGCGACACGAGCCGGACGTTCAGGAAAACGCTGTTCGCTTCGTGCAGACGGTCGGCGGCCGCGCTGGGTTCCCGGCTCCGCGCAGGGCCATCGAGGGGCAATTCTTCCGGATCCATTCGGCGAACACCTGGACGACGCTCGCGCTCACGATCCGAACGGACGGCTCCTCGGAGCACCAACTCGTCGGAGCGAGCACCTTCCCCAGGCACTGGATCTACGACCGGGACGGAAACCTCACAGCGAAGTCCGGGACGATCGATTTCAAGGCCTGGTACGGCGGGACGCACGGCGAGCGAACTCCGTGGGGCGACGAGGAGTCCGACGCGTTCGTCACCGCCGCAGAGAGCGCGCTCGAACGAGAGATCTCGCGCGAGCTGATGGCGGGCAAGATGATCCCCGAGCGACGCGCGCTCGAGCCGGACGAGACGCTTGTGGAGCAGGGCGCTCCCGGCGACGAGCTCTACCTCATTCTTGACGGCGTGCTCGCCGTGGAGATCGACGGCGAAGAGGTTGCCGAGATCGGGCCCGGAGCGATCGTCGGGGAGCGGGCGTTGCTCGAGGGCGGCACGCGAACGGCGACCCTCAGCGCACGAACGCGCTCCCGCGTTGCCGTGATCCCGGGAGAGTTGATCGACCGGCAGGAGCTGGAGGACCTCGCGGCGACGCGGCGGGCGTAGATCCCGGGCGCTGGTGGAGGAAGTGCGCGGACTCATTGGTCCCTGAGGAGTCGGGGGCCTGGTCGAGGGGAGTAGGTCGACGGGGGTGTGCCCCGTTCGAACTGATCGCGACGGACGGCCGGTTGGGACGGCTTTGAAGCACTCCGAAGTGCCATGATCGTGGACGGGGCGACCGGGAGGATGGTGCAGGTGCACGTCGTGTCCGCGGTTCGGTCGAGGTCGCGTCGTTGGGTGATCAGAGGCCTCAGTAGGGCGCACCTGGCCATTCATCGCGTGACGAGGGGAGGTGTCCTTGGCTCGGTGGCCGGAATGCCGGTGCTCCTGCTCACGACCACGGGCCGGAGGTCGGGTAAAGCGCGTACGACACCGCTCACGTTCTTTCGGGACGGGACCGACCTCGTGGTGATCGCATCGAACGGCGGCGCGGACCGGCCGCCCGACTGGTCGCTCAACCTGCAGCAGACCCCGCGCGCGGTCGTCGAGATCGGCACCGACAAGCTGGACGTCACGGCTCGGTCGGCGTCGGAGCAGGAACGCGAGCGGCTGTGGGCCATGGTCACGGCGACGTACGCCGGCTATGCCCGCTACCAGGAACGGACAACGCGACGGATACCGGTCATTCTTCTCACACCCGAAGCCTCCCGACAGGTGGTTCGCGCGTAGCCCACCGTCGCCCTGCCGCGGTCAGTGTGGGTCGGCCGTAACGGGCTTCTTGCGATCGTTGCGCTTCGACTTCGTCATGACGACTGGTTGTT